>CAUQIC010000036.1:0-9789 GCA_963518055.1 uncultured Chryseobacterium sp. | reverse complement strand
AGACTAATGGAAAATTGTATTAGCCACTAATGCACAAATGCCTTTCTTATTCGTGAATTAGTGGCAGAAAAACACTATTAAGTATCTCTACACCCAAAAATCTTTGATTTTAAAGACTTATGTGTCCTTATTATGCGCAAAGTTTGTCACTTAAAATTACTAAAGTGTCCAAAACGTTTGTGTCTTTTGTGGTTTAATGTAACCATGGATTTGTACAGATTTACAAAGAGACTAATGGAAAATTGTATTAGCCACTAATGCACAAATGCCTTTCTTATTCGTGTATTCGTGGCAAAAAAACATCTCCTAAATACCAAAGAAGCATCCCTGTGCTAAAAAATATTTGATTTTTAAAAACTTATGTGACTTAATTTTCTGCGGATTTTTCAGATTTACAAAGATGCGTACACTAAAAAAATCTGCGTTATCTGCTCAATCTGCGAGAAGAATATTTTTTTCAAGTACTCCCAAAGAATTATTGAAGATAAACTCCCTGCGAGGTTGTGTTTTTTTCAACCTGTCAAAAATACCTCATGCCGTTTACAAAAGTATCCGGCATTTTTTTTTGCAATAAAGACATTTTATTAAACTAGTTAAATGTACAGGGTTTTTCGTCTCTCTACATTTGTCATATCAAAATCAAACAAATAATAACTTGATATGGACAGAAAAGATTTTTTAAAGAAAGGTTTGTTGGGAACAGGGATGTTTGTTGCATCCGCTTCTCTGGCAAATACCATGAAAAACGAGATCGATGAGATTGAGCCATTAGAGCCGATCGGATACAATCATCTACCCAATACAGAATCAAAGATTAAAGAAAATTCTGTAATCCATAGAGCTGATTCAAGAGGGAAAGCAGATCATGGATGGTTATTAAGTAATCACACTTTTAGTTTTGCCAATTACTATAATCCCGAAAGAATGCACTTTGGAGTATTGAGAGTTCTGAACGATGATAAAGTAGAGGGAGGAAGAGGTTTTGGAACCCATCCTCATGATAATATGGAAATCATCAGTATTCCTTTGGAAGGTGATCTTGAGCATAAAGACAGTATGGGAAATACAGCAATCATCAGGAGTGGTGATATTCAGGTGATGAGTGCCGGAACAGGAGTTATGCACAGTGAATTTAATAAAAATAGCGACCAGCTGGTAAAATTCCTCCAAATCTGGGTATACCCCAATAAAAGAAATGTAGGCCCAAGATATGATCAGATCACTTTAGACAAAACGAAAGGGCGTAATACATTTCAACAGATACTTTCTCCAAATGCAAATGACGAAGGAGTATGGATTCATCAGGATGCCTGGTTTCATCTGGGAACTTTTGATAAAGATACAGAAGCTTCTTATGCCATTAAGAAAAAAGGAAATGGGGTGTATGCTTTTATTCTTAAAGGAAGCGTAGAAATCGAAGGGCAAGTATTAGAAGAGAGAGACGGATTTGGAGTATGGGATATTAAAAATCTGAACATTAAAACAACCAAACAAGGCACAGAAATTTTGCTGATGGAAGTGCCAATGACCATGTAATTCCAATTTAACAGAAAATAACAACATTTAAATAAATAATATGAAAAAATTAGTCCTATCCTTAGTAGTAGGTTTATTATCATTAACAGCATCCGCTCAAAATCCGGGAAAAGCATTATTAAACCCTACCAATCATGCACTGGTACTCATCGATCATGAAGGGCAGATGGCTTTTGCAACAAAAAGTATCAGTATGGAAGAGTTGAGGAATAATGTCGCATTGGTAGCAGGAGGCTCTAAAATCTTTAACATCCCTACAGTAGTTACGACAGTTGCAGAAAAATCATTTGCAGGGCCTGTTTTTCCTGAAATTTCAGAAGTATACCCTCAAGCTACAACCGGCTATGTAGACAGAACAACCATGAATACATGGGAAGACGCAGGTGCTCATAAAGCCATTACCGGAAAGAACAAAAAGAAATTGGTTTTCGCAGGATTATGGACGAGTGTGTGTATCGTGGGACCTGTATTATCCGCTATTGATGAAGGATATGAGGTGTATGTGGTAACCGATGCTTCAGGAGATATTTCTAAAGAGGCTCATGACCAGTCTATAACCCGTATGGTTCAGGCGGGAGCACACCCGATAACTGCTGTTCAATATGTATTAGAACTTCAGAGAGACTGGTCAAGAAAGGAAACTTACAAGCCGGTTAATGATCTTATGAAAAAATATGGGGGAGCTTATGGTATTGGAATTCAGTATGCTCAGGAAATGTTGAAACATTAATAATCATTGGCGACAGACTGATAAAGCTGTCGCTTTTCTTTAAACTAAAATGTCACGAGAATGAAACTACTGAATATACTTATACTTTCTGCCAGTTTAGCAACAGGATTTTTATATGCTCAAAAAGCAGATATAATCATTACCAACGGAAAGGTAACGACAATGGATGCTAAGAATCCTGAAGTGCAGGCTGTCGCGATAAAAGATCATAAAATTTTCCGGACAGGAACTAATACTCAGATTTTTAAATTGAAAGGGAATAGAACCAAGGTGATTGATGCCAGAGGAAACAGGGTGATCCCGGGATTGTTTGACAGCCATTTGCATGTGATCCGCGGAGGAAGGTTTTATAATACAGAACTTCGCTGGGATGGAGTAAAGTCTTTAAAAAGAGCCTTGGAAATGCTGAAAGAGCAAGCCCAAAGAACACCAAAAGGACAATGGGTAAGAGTGATTGGTGGCTGGAATGAACATCAGTTTGAAGAAAAACGACTTCCCTCCCTGGCAGAAATTAACGAAGCCACAGGAAATGTACCTACTTTCATTATGTATCTCTATGGAAAAGCATGGCTAAATAAAGCCGGTTTAAAAGAACTTAATATCAACGGTGATACTCCCAATCCAATGCAGGGGCTAATTGAAAAAGACAATAACGGAGACCCAACGGGATTATTAGTTGCAGAACCGAATGCCTTCATTCTTTATTCCACATTGGCAAAATTACCGGAACTAAGAGAAGAGGAAAAGGTAAACTCTACGCTTCAGTATATGACAGAACTGAATAGATTAGGAGTAACTTCCGTAATGGATGCAGGAGGGGGATTTCAAAATTTCCCTGATGATTATGGAACGACCGATCAATTAAATAAACAAGGAAAAATAACAGTTCGTCTGCCTTACTATTTATTTGCTCAAAAGAAAGGATCAGAGCTTGCAGATTATACAAAATGGGTAGGCATGGTAGATATTGATGACCATGGTCATAATGATTTCAATGAGATAGATTATCATGTCAATGGTGGGGGAGAAAACCTCGTATCAGACGGTGCAGATTTTGAAAACTTTCTTTTCCCGAGACCAGAACTTCCTGCTACAATGGAAAAGAATATGAAAAATGTGGTAAGCCTTCTGGTAAAAAATAAATGGCCTTTCAGAATTCATGCTACTTATAATGAAAGCATCACAAGGTTTTTAAATGTTATTGAAGAAGTGAATAAAGAAACACCTTTGAATGGTTTAGTTTGGTTTATCGACCATGCGGAAACCATCACAGAAGAAAACATGAAAAGGATTAAAGCTATGGGAGGTGGTATTGCAGTTCAGCACAGAATGGCTTATCAGGGAGAAAGCTTTATTCACCGATATGGTAAAAAACCGGCACTGGCTTCACCACCCGTAAAAAAGATGCTTGAAATGGGAATTCCTGTAGGATTAGGGACAGATGGAACAAGAGTCGCAAGTTATAATCCATGGATTGCACTCTATTGGATTACTACCGGTAAAACAATCGGAGGAACTCAGGTGATGAGCAAAGAAAATACACTGGATAGAAAGACAGCCTTGTCTCTATCTACTTATGGTGGCTATGAACTGATTAAAGACTATCAGAAAGGAAAAATTCAGAAAGGATATTTTGCAGACCTTATCATTTTAGATAAAGATTATTTTATGGTCAATGATGAAGACATCAAAAATATTACTTCAAAACTAACCATTGTCGATGGAAAAATCGTCTACGGAGACGATAGTTATAAAACGGCTGCTCCCGCATCACTCCCTGTTATCCCGGACTGGTCACCTGTAAAATATTATGGAGGCTATCAAACAAAATAGAAAAAAATAATACCCAGTACTTCATCATTGAAGGGCAAAATATTCTCATCCTCCAGAGGAGGGACAGCAAAAATTGAATAAAGTCATGAAAAAATTCATCTACATCATTACAGGTACAAATCCTGCAGGAACATTAACCCACGTTTCACTATTAATTTTCAGAATATTACTTTCCATAGAATTAATAGTAGCTCATGGGTTAAAAAAAATAGGCGTTGGAGTTTCAGAAGCAGAGCAGGTTCCGAATCCGTTACATCTTCCTGAAGCTTTCAACAGCCTCTTTGCAGATGCAGCCAATCTGGTGTTTCCGGTGTTTGTGATTTTGGGATTTTTCACAAGAATAGCTGTACTTCCTATTTTGGCGGTAACTCTTACAGGATATTTTATTCTTCATTGGAATGATGCATTGTTAGTGAAAGACACTCCCTTCATGTACAGTCTGTCTTACTTGTTTTTATTATTGATGGGGTCGGGCAAATATTCAGTGGATTATTATATAAGAAAGAAAACATCATGAGGAAACTGATTATTATTGGAATGTTTTTACAGATACTCCTCCCCATTCAGTTTTCTGCACAGTTTAAACTGATGAGGTTTGATGAAGATTATAGCTCCTATAAAGACTCTGCAAAGACTTTCTATAACACCATAAAATACATACCGTTTGCAGAAAACAATAAAAATTATCTTTCATTGGGTGGAGAAGCAAGACTGGAATTTGTAGACTTTAATAATGAAGATTGGGGAAGACTGGGAATTGGAAGTAATCCTTTTCTGATTCAGAGGTATACAATGCACGCAGATCTGCATTTAGGTTCGAGGGTAAGAATATTTGGTCAGCTAAGGAGCGCCTGGGAAAATGGAAGAAAGAATGGTCCCAGACCTATTGATGAAGATCATTTTAATATTCAGAACCTTTTCATTGATGTGGATGTTATCAAAAATGAAAAAGAAAAACTGACTGTCCGTGGGGGAAGGCAAGAGTTGGATTATGGAAGTGGTAGATTAATTTCAGTACGGGAAGGACCCAATTTAAGATTGTATTTTGACGGATTAAAATTCATGTATAAAAGAGGAAATTTCAGATCTGATGCCTTTATGATGGCTGCCAGTGAAGTATATCCCGGAGCATTTGATAATAAATCTTCAAAATCGATCAACCTCTGGGGAAGCTATAATACATGGATTATTCCCCGAAGTGGAAACTTAGAACTCTATTATTTAGGGATTCACAGAAAGAATGTACGGTTTGATGACGGTCTTTCTGATGAAAACAGGCATACTTTCGGCGGGAGGTTTTGGAAATATGGAGGCGGCTTTATCTATAATTTTGAAGCAGCCTATCAGTTCGGCAATTTTAATAAAGGTAACATCAGTGCATGGACTGCTTCTGCGGATGTAGGATATATGTTTGAAAACATAAAAGGTAGACCAACGATTAATTTCAGGAATGACTACATCTCAGGAGATCGGGAAAAAGGAGACGGAAAATTGGGAACATTTAATCCTCTCTATCCGAAAGGAGGATATTTTGGGTTTAATCCTCAAATCGGACCTGTCAATTTAATTGATATTCATCCCTATGCAACGATTGATTTAAATGATAAAATAACAGTTCAGGCAGATGTCGTTTTCAATTGGAGATATTCTCTTCAAGATGGAATATACAGGCCCAGCGGTACCTTAAACCTTCCGTCTTCAGGCTCAAAAAAAAGATATATCGGAACCGCTTTTCTGGGAAGTTTTAATTATAAGATCAATACATTCTTAACCTTCAACACAGGAATTCAATATTTCAATACAGGAGCTTTTATCAACGAGGTTATTGATAATCATAAAGACGGACTTTTTATCAATTCCAGAGTTGTGTTTAAGTTTTAATGTAACAATGTAACAATGTAACAATGTAACAATGGGGTAATGAGGGATAATAGGTCAAAAAATAATTTTAAATTATCTCAGATCAATAGAGCTTTTTATCCGAAAAACTACCTTTGAAAAAACAAAAAAGGCTTATATAAATTTAGCCACGAATTAAAAGACTATTGGAACATAGCGATTTGCGCCTTAAAAGCATAAAGCATTTAAAAATCTTGCGTCCTTGTGCTATCCAACAAAAGGCATTAACAAAAATAAAAACAACACTTAAAATAACAGCATTATGAAAAACACATTAAAAAATACACTAAGCCAATCATTAGTAATTGCAGCATTAGCATTTTCAACCCTCACATTCGCACAAACAACTACCGCAAGCCCTGCAAAGACAACTGCAGTAGGAACCTCTAAAAACTGGGGATCAGTAGACGGAATTTCCATGGTAGGATTAGTACAAGGACCCTCATCAGCTGACGCACAACTTCAGGTAGCCTGTGTGTTTGAATACACAGAAGGCGACATCCATAGCGCACAAGCACTTCCGGCAAAAGTCAACGGATTGGTACACCTTGATGAAGCTTTGAAAGGTGAATTAACTAATATTAGGAAAACAGGACAATTTCAAGGACATTCTCTTGAAACGATCCTTATTACCCCTCCTGCAGGGTCAATGTCTGCTAAAAAATTACTGTTGATCGGGTTAGGTGACCGTAACAAATTTACTCCTGATCTGATGACTTCGGTAGGAGAGGTGGCAGCTCGTGAAGCAATGAGACTTGGGGTAACCAATTTTGCCTTTGCCAGCGATCTTAAAGATGCAGGAATAGATTCGCCAACCGCTTTAATAGCAGGAAATGTAGTCAAAGGAATCGTTCATGCTAATCGTGCTGAAAATTACCTGAAAGAACATAAATTATCCACCACAAAAAAATTAGAAAAAGTATATCTGCTGGCTGGCCCCGCCTTCTTTGAAACCGCAGGAGGTGGAATTGCCGATGCCATTACAGAAGTGAAAAGTAAATAATGAATTGATTTTCATTAATATTGTTGATCCAAGAGGTTATCTCAAATTTGAGATAACCTTTTTTTAGCCACCAATCCATTGGTAATTTTATTAGTGTATTAATGGTGTAAAAGTGAAATTTTACTAGAAATTATCTTTTCAGATGAGTCTGCTTTCAAAATAAAAATTCATTTTTTGATTGGATTGCACGAAGAAGCTCGTCAAGTCTTTAACGCTCAACTGTGAATGGCTAAGTCCCAACTAAATTAGCTAAAGTCAAAAAAAATCCCGATTTTTGCACTCCTTCAATAAACCCGAGTTCATGAAATTATGTATTGCCGAAAAACCAAGTGTTGCCAGAGATATCGCCAAAGTATTAGGTGCTACCACGCCTAAACAGGGCTATATGGAGGGGAACGGCTATTGCGTAACATGGACGTTCGGACATCTTTGTACATTGAAAGAACCTCACGATTACGGACCTCAGTTCAAATCCTGGAATCTTTTTTCACTGCCGATCATTCCTAACAGCTTTGGAATAAAGCTGATCCCGAATAAAGGCGTTGAAAATCAGTTTAAAGTCATTGAAAGATTAGTCGAAGAATGTGAGGAGGTCATCAACTGCGGGGATGCCGGGCAAGAGGGGGAATTGATCCAACGTTGGGTATTACAGAAAGCAAAATGCAATAAACCCATCCAGCGTTTATGGATTTCTTCCTTGACGGAAGAAGCCATCAAAGAAGGTTTTGCGAGTTTAAAACCTGCAGAAGATTATAAAAATCTTTATCTGGCCGGAAATGCAAGAGCGATCGGTGATTGGCTGTTAGGAATCAATGCAACACGTCTTTTCACCAAGAAGTTTGGAGGAAATAAAGCAGTTCTTTCCATTGGAAGAGTTCAGACGCCTACTTTGGCGATGTTGGTGCAACGCCAGAAAGAAATTGATGCTTTTACCACAGAAGAATATTGGGAGCTGAAAACAAAATACCGTGATGTTATTTTTAATGCAGCAATAGATCGTTTAAAAACCCTGGAACGTGCTGAAAAAGGCCTAGAATATTTAAAAGTAAATCCTTTTGAGATCGTCTCTTTCGAAATTAAAGAAGGAAAAGAGAAAAACCCCAGACTTTTTGACCTTACCGGACTTCAGGTAGAAGCCAACAAAAAATACGGATATTCTGCTGAGAATACATTAAATTATATTCAGAGTCTTTATGAAAAGAAACATGTGACCTATCCGCGTGTTGATACCACCTATCTATCCGAAAGTTTGTACCCGAAGATAGAAGGTATTCTTCAGAAAATGTATCCTTACCAGGAATTAATAGCCCCCTTACTGGAAGCTCCGATTCCAAAGTCAAAAGCAGTTTTTGATGATGCAAAAGTAACAGATCACCACGCCATTATTCCTACTGAAGTACCTCCTTCGCAAAACCTGAGCAGAGAAGAAAAGCTGATCTATGATTTGATTGCCAAACGTTTCATTGCTGTATTCTACCCGGAATGTAAAATTTCCAATACATTAGTAGAAGGGAAAGTAGGAACCATTCCTTTTAAAACCAGTGGAAGACAGGTTCTGGAACCGGGTTGGAGAACGGTGTATGCAAAAGAGCCTAAAGAAGAATCTACAGATAAAGACAAAGAAAAGGAAAAAGAGGAAGAACAGACCATTCCTGAATTTGTGGTCGGAGAAACCGGACCTCATGATCCGATGATTCACCAGGGAAAAACTTCACCACCCAAGCCGTATACTGAAGCAACCTTACTGAGAGCAATGGAAACTGCCGGAAGACAGGTAGAAGATGAAGAATTACGAGAATTGTTGAAAAACAACGGAATCGGAAGACCATCTACCCGTGCCAATATCATTGAAACGCTCTTCAAAAGAAAATATATTGAGAAGAAAAGGAAAAACCTTATTGCCACTCAAACCGGAATTCAATTGATTGACACCATTGAAGACGAACTTCTGAAGAGTCCTGAACTAACCGGTGAATGGGAATCCAAGCTTCGTAAAATTGAAAAAGGAGAGTATGAAGCCAACCTTTTCAAAGAAGAACTCATTCAAATGGTGACAGAACTTACCGATAAAGTAGTTTACGGAAAAGGTAAAGTGATTACCCTGCAGGAAGAAGAAAAAGAAGTACCTAAAGAAAAGAAGAAAAGAGAGCCTGCTCAGAAAAAAGAGCTTCAATCATGGGAAGAAACCTCATGCCCAAAATGTAAAGAGCATCAGTTGATTAAAGGAAAAACTGCTGTAGGATGTTCCGATTTCAAGAACTGTGGCTTTAAAATTACTTTTGAAATCTTTGGAAAAAAATTATCTGATAAGCAATTGATGGATCTTGTTTTAAAAGGTAAAACTTCAAAATTGAAAGGATTCACTACCCACCCGGAAACTATTGCAGAAGGTGTTTTGACTTTAAATGATAATTTCCAGGTAGAACTTACTTGATTCGATTACAAATTGATTAAACAGCAAAAGCTATAAAATTTTTAGAAGAACATTCTTTAATAACTTATTTAACCAAAGAAAAATCTGCTCAATCTGCCTAATCTGCGAGACTATCATTATCCTTGTAAATCCGTGTCTCAATAAAACCACAAAAGTCACAAAAGTTTTAAACACTTAAATAATTTTAAGTTAATAGCTTTGCGGATAAGAAGTACACAGAAGTTTTTAAAAATCAAAGATTTTTTGATGAAGAGATACTTAATGATGCTTTTTATGCCACTAATACACGAATGACTTTATTATTTGTGTATTCTAAGACATATGCAAATTATATCTTGTTAAATTTACAAAAGG
>CAUQIC010000035.1:0-10092 GCA_963518055.1 uncultured Chryseobacterium sp. | reverse complement strand
AAAAAAATGGAGGACAAACTCGGTGCCCTCCTTAGTTTTATTAATGCCAGGGAAATGGCTACTTCCCGAATGAAAGATTATATTTTTTAGGAGATAAGTTGTAATGTCAGTATAAAAGTGAAGATGGGGCATCGGTAATTTTCAATTCTCCACTTTCAACTTTCAATTCAAAAAATCCTAGCTCAACTCAAACAAAGTAATCTCCGGCAATACTCCCACTCTTCCAGGATACCCCAGTACCCCAAATCCTCTGTTCACATAAAGCATTTTTCCTTCACTTTCATATAAATCGGCCCATTTCGGATAACGGTACTGTACAGGTGACCATTTGATGTTTTTAAGATCCAGACCAAACTGCATTCCGTGAGTATGTCCTGAAAGAGTTAAATGGATGTTTCCAGGATGCTTTTTTACTACATAATCAAAATGGGTAGGGTCATGGCTCATTAAGATCTTCGTAGCAGATTCCGGTACCCCTTTTAAAGCATCGTCAATTTTTCCAAATTGTGGAAAAGGTTTTAGCCCCCAGTTTTCTACCCCAAGGATATATAGTTTTTCTCCGTTTTTTTCAATCACTCTGTGTTCGTTCATTAACATATCAAAACCTGCTTGCTTCTCATAGTCAATAAGGGTATCGAGGTTCTTTCTTTTTTCATCAGGGGATGTCCAGGTAACATAATCTCCATAGTCATGATTTCCTAAGACAGCAAATTTGCCATCCTTAGCTTTTATTTTTGAAAATAAAGGAATAAAGGGTTGGAATTCATCCGCCACATTATTAACCATGTCTCCGGTAAATAAAACGAGATCGGGGTTTTGTTCGTTGATCAGATCAATGGCATGTTGTAATTTACTCGGGTCGGAAAAACTTCCACTGTGTACATCAGAAATCTGAATGATTTTGTAACCTTTAAAGCTTTTTGGAAGATTGGCTAATTTTACCTTTATCCTTCTCACTTTGTGACGGTATTTTCCAAAGGTTATTCCATCAATGAACAGGACTGAAAGTACGCCGCCAAGTCCTAGCCCTACAAGGCTCAGGAATTTCCTCCTTTCCGGAAAGAAATGATCGGTTGACTGGGTAAAGCCAATGGCATAACTTCCCAATCTGAAAATATCATCAATTAATAAAAACAGTACTACAAAGATTTTTGGAAGAATAAATACCAGAAACAGTGAAATCATGATCTGGGCTCTTACCATGCTTCGGTCTGACCTTTGATAATGGGTCACTTCATAGGCGAAAATTCCATAAATAATTAAGGATACAACCCAATAGCCAATCCTCAACCAAAAATTATCAGTCAATGTTCTTACAGCCTGATAAATATAAATCTCCAAAAATAGGAAGATTCCGGCAATGATTAAAAGATTCTTTTGCATAATCTGATGTAAAAAAAGCACAAAAGAAGATTTCCTTTGTGCTTTTTATATTTTTAATTGTTTAAATATTACTTGTTAGGAAATCTGTAAACGATAGCATTAATGTTCATTCCGGCACCTACCGAAGTCATCACAATGTTACCATTATCTTTAAACGATTGACCATCCATTTTTCCTTTAATTATTAAATCATACATGGTAGGAATGGTTGCTACGGACGTATTTCCAAGATCCTGAATCGTCATAGGAGAGATTGAGTGGTCATATTCTTTCACGTCGTAAAGTCTGTGAAGTCTTTCAATCATTGCGTAATCCATCTTAGCATTTGCCTGGTGAATTAAGATTTTATCGATGTCTTCAATAGAAAGACCTGCATCGGTAATAGTCTCTTTGATAGCAACAGGAACGTTCTTAAGGGCGTACTCGTAGATTTTTCTTCCCAACATTCTTACATAAAGACGTTTTTGATCTACTTCTTTGTTGATAGAAGGAGCATTTTCAAGGTAGTTTAATTCAAGGCCATTGTCACAAATCGTGTTGTGTGCAATAATACCTACATTTTCTTCATCAGTTGCTTTTACAACAACAGCTCCGGCGCCGTCAGCAAAAATCATTCTGTTTCTGTCATGTGGATCCGTTACGCGGCTTAATGTTTCCCCACCGATTACTAAAATTGTTTTTGCCACTTTAGCTTTGATTAAATTATCTGCTAAAATCATAGCTTCAACCCATCCAGGACATCCGAAAAGCATGTCATAGGTTACGCATTTTCTATTTTTAATGCCTAATTTATTCTTTACTCTTGCGGCCATTGTAGGCATGAAATCAGCATATCCGTTTTCAGTAACTTCTCCGAAATTACTTGCATAAATGATATAATCAAGTTCTTCACCATCTACTTTTGCATCTTCAAGAGCAATTTTCGCGGCTTCATATCCGATTTGTGAGTTAGAAAGATCATCCTCAATGAATCTCCTGTTTTCGATTTCTGTAATTTCTACAAACTTCGCAATGGTCTCTTCCACAGGCTTTTCAATCTTTACCCCATCTTCTGTATAGAACTCGGAATTCATGAAATAATCTCTACCAATAACTCTGTTCGGAATGTAAGATCCAGAGCCAATAATGATCGTATTCGGCATTCGTATATATGATTTTTTTAAAGATGCAAAGTTAATAATTAATATTAATAACGGAGAATTAAAAATATTATTAAATTTGCAAAAATTGTACTTTACAATCTATGAAAAACAACTCGTCCTTAAAAGGCTTACTCATTGCAGCTGTGGCGTTTATCGTTGCCTTTGGGATCTACTTCCTTTTTTTAGCCAAGAAGAATTATTATGTTGTAGATAATCCTACCCCGAATACGTATTACTTTAAGATCAATAATGGTTCCGAGGGAATCATTTCAGCGGGGCAGTATGTGCATGTGGATTTGAATAAAGGGAAAAACTCTATTCAGGTTTTCGACCAAAACAAAAAAATGCTTTACGATTCAGCATTTGAAGTGAATAAACTTCGTGGTTTGCTTAACATTGCTCATCAGGATTACTACTTGAATGAACAGTACTACGGGTATAATCTTAAAAAAGATTCATTATTGATGGCACTTGATAAGACGGTCATCGATGGAAAAGATTATGTTGGTGGAGCAAAGCGTTTCAATAAGCTTTACACAGAAGATTTTTATTACAATGTGGATGAAGATTATGATAAACTGATCAAAAACGTTCAGAAAGTGGAATCAAGATCTAAAATCTTCAGAAAGCAGGATTACCTAAATTATTACAAAGAATATTATAAGTTTTAAGTTTTGACAAAAGATATCACCAAAGTTACTCCCTACAATTCAGAGGCTACAAAAAAAAGCCAGGTAGAGGATATGTTCGACAATATTGCACCGAAGTATGACCTTCTTAACCATGTTTTATCCATGAAAATTGATGTTTTATGGAGAAATAAATTGGTAAGATGGATGAAAAATGATAATCCGCAGGAAGTGCTGGATGTCGCTACAGGAACGGGAGATCTGGCAATTACAATTGAAAAAGGAACCGGCTCGAAAGTAGTTGGTTTAGATTTATCACAACAAATGCTGAATGTTGGCGTTATTAAAATAAAAAAACTTAAATTAGACGGCAAAATTTCAATGCAAAAAGGGGATGCTGAAAATTTACCTTTCGAGGACAATAGATTTGATGCTGTTTCCGTTGCATTTGGAGTGAGGAATTTTGAAAACCTTACCAAAGGTTTAGCAGAGTTAAGAAGAGTAGTTAAAGATAACAAAAGTGTTTATATACTGGAGTTTTCAAAGGTTGAGGGTTTCATGGGACCATTTTATATGTTTTATTTCAGAAATATATTACCTGCCATAGGCAGACTGGTTTCCAAAGATAATAGGGCGTATACATACCTTCCGGATTCTGTAAATGCTTTTCCTTTTGGGGAGAAGATGAAACAAATTCTTTTAGATACGGGATTTAAGAAAGTAGAATATAAAAAATTAAGTTTAGGTATAGCCACAATTTACAAAGCAACAAAGTAACCTATGAATAAATTTCTATTAAAAGCACTGGTTTTGACCTCAGTAAATGTTGCCGTTTTTGCAAACGCGCAATTTAGAACCCGAAACAGAATGGATAAGTTGGAAGATTTCGACGAGCAGAAATTCAGTTGGGGTTTTTATCTGAACGGGAACAGACTAGACTACCGCATTGTACTGCACCCTAGGTATGGTATGAATGAAAATCAGAATCTTGTTACCTCAAAAGAGAGTTATAGTTTCGGTGCCGGGCTTATTGCAAAATGGAGACTGAATGACTATCTGGATGTAAGAGTAGAACCTGGTTTGCAGTTTGCGCAAAGACAGTTGACTTTTAATACGCAATCAAATGACATCTATGCAGGTGGATCTTTAACAAATCCTCCTTTCATGCCAATCCCTTTACAGGAAAAAGATAAAGTAAGAGAAATAAAATCTACATTGGTAGATATCCCTGTAATGTTGGAGCTGCATGGGCAGAGATGGTATAATTCAAGGCCTTATGTTGCAGCCGGGGTAAACTATATTGTAAACCTGCAATCGAATGCATCCTCTAGTGATGATAATATGCAGAGTATCTTCAGATCTACCACACACAACTTTGCGTGGTCTGCAGAAATGGGAATTCAGTTTTATTTCAACAAATTTAAACTGACTCCGGGGATCAGGGGAACTTTCTTCATGAACAATGAAAAAGTAGCAGATAATGCGACCACTCCTCCTTACTGGGCATCAGCAATCTCAACATTACAAACAAGAGCGATCATGTTTGTTCTTAAATTTGAATAAAAATATCATATTTAGAAATACACGGGAGGTGCTTTTGCATCTCCTTTTTTGTTGGCATGCCAAAATATAGTAGCTTTTATTTTTGTTAGTGTTATTATTTTTTTATTTTTGCTTCTAGTTAGAATATACAAACCTGAAATGCTTCAAGATTTAGAAAACAATTTTTCAGAATTAGAGAGAAAGATTTTGGCTCTTCAAAAGAATTATAAAAATCTTACTGAAAAGTTAACGGAATTAAATACGGAGCATGAAGACTTGAAGAAGAAGTATGATGAGGAGAGAAGAAGAAATCAGGTATTAGCAGAAGAACAAAAAAATATAAAACTTTATTCAGCAATATCAGGAAATCCTGAACACAATAGGTTAATGAAAAATCATATCAACAGATTGGTGAAAGAAATTGATTTCTGTATTGCTCAGCTTCAAAACAGTGGACTATAATGGAGGTAAGGAGAATAACCATAAACATTGCAGGAAGGGTATATCCGCTGAACGTACCGGCAGCAGAGGAAGAAACTTTGCGTAAAGTCGGGAAGCAGATCGAAAATATGATTAAAGATTTTGAACAAAACTTCGATGTAAGAGATAAACAGGATGCTTTGGCAATGTGTGCCCTTAAATTGGGAACGAATGCGGAAGTGGTATCTCTTAACTACGAAAAAAATATTAATTCTACCAACGACAGATTAATTCAGATTAATCAATCATTGGATGAAATCGGGAAATAGATTTTTTTTCCTGAAAACAGACTGCCTACAATAATTCTAACACATTAAAGGTAAACTCAACGCTAAACAATTGCCGAGCGAATGTCCATTAAATGGCGTGCCGGATTCCCGGATTACAGAAAGTGGAAATCAGTTCAAATCGTGTTGATTAGGAGTTTACTCTCAATCTCTGGATTATTGTGGGCTTTTTTATTTTTAAAGGATATGAATACAATTAAAACTCAATATACATTATGATAGAAGTTATAGTCGGTGTTGTTTGTTTAGTAATCGGGGCTGTTGTGGGAATGTTTTTCTCCAAAAGCTCTTTGAATACTAAGGCAAAATTCATCATAGATGATGCAAACAAAAATGCCGAAAACCTTATAGAAAAAGCTAACGTACAAGCCGAATCCATAAAGAAAGAAAAGAACCTACAAGCTAAGGAAAAATTCCTTGAATTAAAATCGCAGCATGATGCTGATATTCAGTCTCGTGAAAAGAAAATGCAGGAGGTTGAAAAAAGAACGAAGGATAAAGAACATAAGCTTAATGATGAGCTTAGCAAAGTAGGAAAGCTTGAAAAGGATTTAGATAAGCAGATTGCAGATTATTCTAAGAAAAATGAGATTCTTGAAAGAAAGCAGCAAGAGCTAGATACAGCAACTGCTAAGAAAGTAGAAATTCTTGAAAAAATTTCTAATTATACCGCAGATGAAGCTAAAGCAGAATTGGTAGAAACCATGAAAGCAGAGGCAAAAACAAGAGCTCAAGCACATG
Organism: uncultured Chryseobacterium sp.; assembly: GCA_963518055.1. Classification (GTDB taxonomy): domain Bacteria; phylum Bacteroidota; class Bacteroidia; order Flavobacteriales; family Weeksellaceae; genus Chryseobacterium. The sequence goes on along the minus strand of CAUQIC010000035.1, from coordinate 3,888 downwards.
TTCAGGGGATCATGGAGGAAGCTCAGATGAATGCTAAAAATGAAGCGAGAAAAATCGTTATCCAAACCATTCAGAGAATTGGAACCGAGCAGGCTATCGAAAACTCAGTATCTGTTTTCAATATTGAATCTGATGAGGTAAAAGGGAGAATTATCGGTAGGGAAGGTAGAAATATCCGTGCTTTAGAAGCGGTAACAGGAGTAGAAATCATCGTTGATGATACTCCGGAGGCCATTCTTCTTTCGTGCTTTGACCCTGTAAGAAGAGAGATCGCAAGACTATCTCTTCATAGATTGGTAACAGATGGTAGAATTCACCCGGCAAGAATCGAAGAAGTTGTTGAAAAAACAAGAAAACAGATAGAGGAGGAGATCATTGAAGTGGGTAAAAGAACGATCATTGATTTAGGAATCCACGGATTACACCCTGAATTGATCAAAATCGTAGGAAGAATGAAATATCGTTCTTCATACGGACAAAACCTACTACAGCACTCAAGAGAAGTTGCCAACATCGCTGCAACTATGGCTGCTGAATTAGGATTAAATGTAAAACTAGCTAAAAGAGCAGGTCTATTACATGATATCGGTAAAGTTCCAGAACAGGAATCTGAATTACCTCACGCTTTATTAGGAATGCAATGGGCAGAGAAATACGGTGAAAACCCTGAGGTAGTAAATGCTATTGGAGCTCACCACGATGAGATCGAAATGAAATCATTATTATCTCCAATCATTCAGGTAGCCGATGCGATCTCAGGAGCAAGACCTGGAGCGAGAAGACAAGTACTGGAATCTTATATTCAAAGACTAAAAGACCTTGAATCTGCAGCATTAAGCTTTGAAGGAGTATCAAGTGCCTATGCAATTCAAGCGGGTAGAGAATTAAGAGTAATGGTAGAGAGTGGAAAAGTAAATGATGAAGTCGCTTCTCAATTATCTTATGACATCTCTGAAAAGATCCAGAACGAACTAACTTATCCGGGGCAGGTAAAAGTAACAGTAATCAGAGAAACGAGAGCTGTGAATATTGCAAGATAATAATCAAACAAAGATATCTTATTAAAACCTTTCAAGAAATTGAAAGGTTTTTTATTTTTATCAAAACTTAAAAATGCAAGAACTGTCACTGTCTTCAAAACTGAAGTACATTTTTTCTATTCCCGTTATTATTTCTGCCTTAGGCTATTTTGTTGATATCTATGATCTTCTGTTATTTGGGATTGTAAGAATTCCGAGTTTGAAGGCTTTAGGGCTAAATCCAGATGCCGACGGAACCTTTATCCTAAATTGTCAAATGATAGGATTGCTGCTTGGAGGTATCTTCTGGGGGATTTTCGGAGATAAAAAGGGGAGACTTTCCGTCTTATTCGGTTCCATTTTGGTGTATTCTTTAGCCAATATAGCTTGTGGTTTTTTGCCCTATTTTCCGAAAGAGCATCTGGTGTATCAATATGCTGCTTTAAGGTTTATAGCAGGTGTTGGCTTGGCCGGTGAGCTTGGAGCAGGAATTACACTGGTTTCTGAAAGTCTGCCAAAGAATTTAAGAGCGATTGGAACATCCGTGGTGGCCGGTTTTGGATTAATGGGGGCAGTGGTTGCCCAGCTCACCGTAGAACTGTCCGGAGGATGGAATATTTCTTATATCATTGGTGGAATAATGGGTATTCTACTCTTACTGCTAAGAATAAGTGTTTCCGAATCCGGGATTTATAAGAATATTGAGCACAAAAATGTTTCCAAAGGAAATTTTCTATCCTTTTTCACGAATAAAGACAGACTGATAAGATACCTGAAATGTATTGCTGTGGGTTTACCTACCTGGTATTGTATAGGTATTCTGGCTGTTTTGGCCAATCAGTTTGCACCTGAACTAGGAATAAAAGACATTAACCCCGGAAAAGCAATCATGTGGGCTTATGTAGGGATTTCCGTAGGAGATCTGATGAGCGGTTTTATTTCTCATGCCTTAAAATCTCGTAAAATGGCCATCTTCTATATGTTGGCCTTCACATTGGTGGGGGTAGGGATTATGCTTTTTGGGAACACCAACACGGAATCTAAATATTATATGTTCTGTATATGGTTAGGCTTTGGAACCGGATATTGGGCAATGTTTGTTACCCTTGCGGCAGAGCAGTTCGGGACTAATATCAGAAATACGGCCACAACGACTGTTCCGAATATGGTAAGAGGACTGGTGCCGGTTATGATTCTGGCTTTTGACTCTCTTAAAGGTAACTTTTCAGTGGTGGAAAGTGCAGCTATTGTGGGAGTGGTAGTATTTGGGCTGGCATTTTATTCTTCACTGACTATTTCAGAAACGCACAATAAGGATCTTGAATTCACAGAATAATCTCTTTGTTTAATAAATAACAAGCCTGTTATCTTGTTTTTTAATATAATAATTGATTTGTAATCAGTTTATTGATTATTTTTTTTTATAATTTATGTTGCGAGTATTTAATATTTGTTTAACTTTGGAAAGTAACTAAAATTATAATTGTTTAATTAAAACTAATCACATGAATATTATTAAAAATGCTAAAAAATTAAGAAAAGCTGACTTGAAAAATATTACAGGAGGAATTGATAGTTGGGGAGATGTTCAGGTAGGAAACCCTGATTTATCTCTTTGCGGATGCAGCTGCTCAGGAGCCGTAACAGGACCATGGTACTGTGTGCAATACATTGGTTGCCCTCAGGTATATACTTGTGGCGAATCAGCGATATAAAGAAAATTATTTCAATATGAAATAAACATTTCCACATTTAATAGGCGGCACCCTTTTGATTTCAAAAGGGTGCCGCTGTTTTAATGGATGATGTAAAGCAAACTGCCGATACTTATTGTGACCCAAAGCAATACAGCGGTGAGCAACGGCTTGAATCCTATTGTTTTCAATGTCTGGATAGAAAGACTGGAACCAATAAAGAATAGGGTCAGATTTAATCCTGATTTTGCTAAAGCAGTAATTGAAGTACTGAAGCTGTCAAGAACAGGAAAATAAGTATTCAACAGGATTGCCAGAATAAAGTATCCTATAAACCACGGGATTTTTATTTTTGATTCCTTATTTTTAAAAATAAACATGGTAATCAATGAAACGGGGATAATCCATAATGCACGGGCTAACTTTACTGTTGTAGCGACTTTTAAAGCCTCATCTCCATATTTACCGGCTGCCCCTACTACAGAACTCGTATCATGGATTCCTACAGCACACCATAGCCCAAATTGCTCCTGTGAAAGATTCAGCAAGTGACCGATGGCAGGATACACAAACAATGCAATTGAATTTAAAGTAAAGACAATCGCCAAAGCCAATGAAATTTGTTTTGTACTGGGCTTAATGATAGGAGAAACAGCAGCAATAGCACTTCCCCCACAAATGGCAGTTCCTGCAGATAAAAGATATGATAAAGGTCTCTCAAGTTTAAATATTTTTCCTAAAATAAAACCTAAAAACATAACAGTGACAATACTTACAACAGTCAGCATTAATCCTGTTTTCCCTGCATGTAAGGCCTCATCCAGTTTTAACCCGAAACCTAATCCCACAATAGAAATCTGTAAAAGCAGATGAATATATTGATGAAGATGCTTTTCAAACGGATTTCCAATAAAAACAGCGAGAGCAAACCCCAGAGCCAAAGCAATTGGAGAAGAAATAAGCGGAGTTAAGCATAAAACAGCGAGTAGAATAAAAATGATTTTTCGTGTAGCTTCATTTTGAATTAGATCTTTCATTTGTCGAACTTTAATATGGGTCAAAATTCGGCAATATATTATCACAAAGTAAATTGTATTTTGTTATATTGGATAACTATAGGTTATAAAAGATAAAAGATAAAAGATAAAAGATAAAAGATAAAAGATAAAAGATAA
>CAUQIC010000034.1:0-19357 GCA_963518055.1 uncultured Chryseobacterium sp. | reverse complement strand
AAAAACCAGCGGATGTGGTGTAATTGGTAGCCACGCCAGACTTAGGATCTGGTGCCGTGAGGCGTGGGGGTTCGAGTCCCTTCATCCGCACTATGCGAAAATAGCTCAGCTGGTAGAGCACAACCTTGCCAAGGTTGGGGTCGCGGGTTCGAATCCCGTTTTTCGCTCCACACCATGCCCTGGTGGTGGAACTGGTAGACACGCAGGACTTAAAATCCTGTGTCCGCAAGGACGTACGGGTTCAAGTCCCGTCTGGGGTACAAAGCCCTCTGTATTTTCGTTACGGAGGGTTTTTTGTTTTTATAGAAGGTGTTCTTTAAATAGAAATTCTTATATTTGTAAGAGAATCGATTAAAATCTGTGAAAGCAGATCAATATAGCAAGCGGATGTGGTGTAATTGGTAGCCACGCCAGACTTAGGATCTGGTGCTGTGAGGCGTGGGGGTTCGAGTCCCTTCATCCGCACTAAGCGAAATCATTGGGTATCCAATGAAAGGATTTAAACTTTGGTTTGGATCTTTTTTTTCGCCCACTACCTGCCCTGGTGGTGGAACTGGTAGACACGCAGGACTTAAAATCCTGTGTCCGCAAGGACGTACGGGTTCAAGTCCCGTCTGGGGTACAAAACCCTCTGTAATTTGATTACGGAGGGTTTTTTGTTTTTATACCTGATTATTTTAGTTTTTACGATAATAGCTGGGCCCCATTCCTACCTCCTTTTTAAATGCTACACTAAAAGATGAAGGTGAGGAATAGCCAAGATGATAAGCAATCTCTTTAATGGAGAAATCAGAATTCTTAAGCAGGTAAAGCGCTTCTTTCATTCTAAGCTTAGAGGCATAATGAAAAACACCTTCTCCAAACAATTCTTTGAAACCATGTTTTAATTTGAACTCATTGATTCCAAATTTTATGGAAAGCTGTTCTATGGTATAAAATGACTTCAGGTTTTCCTCTATAAATTCTTTTACCGCCATCAGCTTGTAAATTTCCGATGCGTTAATGGAGGACTTGCTCTTTATTTCAGGCTCATACTCTTTATTTTTTGTAAACTCAAATATGAGGAGTAACAGATTCAGTATTTTACTTTTAATGAAATACTCTTTATAAAATCCCTCCAGACGGCATCTTTTTATATCCAGTAAAATACCCATCATTTGTGGAGTGATGGGGAGTCCTTCCGAAAAAAGGCTTGCAGGCTTATTCTGGTCTATTTTTAGAATAAATTCCTGTAAACTTCTGCTCTTATCTGTTAATTGATGAAAATAGTCTTTGGAAACATAAATATCCAGGTTTTTATAACAGATTTCTTTTTGAAAGTAAATTTCTACATCAGTATTTTCGGGAGTAAAATAGATATAATGGTGAAATAATTTATAATTTCCTTCTTTTCCATTGATTGAGTCTCTGATATGATCTGCTCCGTCGAGAAAAAAAGCCAGTTCAATATACTCTGAGTCTTTAGTCCGGAATTTCATGGTATAGTCTTCAAAATAAGAATATTGGTATTCTTTCACCAGAAATTCATCCCCTTCATATAAAGTTAAGGTTTCGAATTTTCCCAGATTATTTTCAAAAACTTCAGGGATACCATTCCCATGATTCTCACCAAAAAAATCCAATATTTGTTTTGCTATGGTATGGTCCGGTACGATCTCTCCCAAATTCTAAAGTATTTATCCCAGGCTCAAAAGTTTTTCCTGTTCACAACAGTTAATTTTGCCAGCGTAAATTTAATTAAACTAATTCTAAATAACAATGTATGAATAAGAATGTATTTCTTTTTTCAGCATTATTTTTCCCTGCTGTTGTTTGGGCTCAAAATACTGCACAGATTACCGGAAAGGTCATTAATTCTCAGGAAAAACCGGTTGCTTCTGTAAAAATCATTTTGAATAATGGAGAAGTAGAAACATATACCGATGAAAACGGGGTGTACCGTTTCAACAATATTCCTGCAGGAAGCTACGTGCTCAGTGTAGATGATCCGGAAGTGACAAGAACCTATTCTTTTACCTTAAAGGAAGATGATAAGATTACTCATGATTTTAGGAAAATTGCAGACACTTACCAGATTGTTGCCGTTAATGTATCGGCGAATCGCAAAACAATTCCATCCTCTACTTTAAGATTGGGAGAAAACTTACTGGTAACCCCCCAAAATATTCAGGTTATCGACCAGAGGTTATTAAATGATCAGCAGATTTTGACCACTGCTGAAGGGCTAAGCAGAAATGTAAGTGGAGTACGTACAATTACCCATCAGGAAGAAGGGAGTGTAGGAATTGCAGTGCGCGGTTTCTCCGCCTCCAATCTCAGAAACGGAATGGATGTAAGTGGCAGTTTTGGTCCGCTTCGTGAAGATATGTCTTTTGTAGACCGTGTAGAATTTGTAAAAGGGCCCGCAGGATTTATGATGGGAAATACCCAGCCTGGAGGTTTTTATAATATTGTCACCAAAAAGCCTGTAGGAAGAGAAAAAGGAAATGTTCAGCTTACTTTGGGAAGTTTCAATCTTTTCAGGGCAACTGCCGATGTGGAGAAAAAGTTAAGTAAGGATGGTAAATTCTGGGGTAGGCTCAATTTGATGGGAACAAAATCAGGCTCTTTCCAACAATATGTGGACCATGAGCAGTATGTGATTAATCCGTCTTTTAAATATATTGCTTCAGAGAATACGAATGTAACGTTGGAATATATCTTATCTCAGAATAATTTCCAGGGAGGGTTTTCGAAATATGTATATGGCATTGATGGTTTCAAAGAGTTAAAAAGATCATTCACCTTCTCTGATCCAATTATTGACCCAACCCGTTCGTGGGAGCATAATATTTATGGAACCATTAACCACAATTTTAACGATAATTGGTTAATCACGGGCCAATTTGGATATATCCGTTCTGAGATGCAGGGTGAATCTCTGTATGCTAAATACAACAATATTACCTTAGCGGATAATTCTGCAACAGGAAGGAAAAAGGGAGATGTAGACCGAGGGATCAGTGTCAATGATGCATTGAATACCTCAATGATAGGGCAGGTTTTTACAAGAGGTAAATTCTCTACAGGAGCCATCAATCACAATATTCTTGCAGGAATGGACATGGGAAAAAAATCTTATGTGGCAGACTGGTCTGTATTACCACAAACGGTAGGTCCGGTATTTAATATCTATAATCCTGTTTATGGAAATCTAAAGAAATCTGATATCCCGGAATACGATCGTTCCAAATCTCTTCGTGAGCGGGGTGCCAATTATCTTACGGATTACTCTTATACCTCTTTCCATTTACAGGATGAAGCGCGCTTCTTCGAAGATAAATTAAGAATAGCAGCGGGCTTCCGTTATACTTCTACTTCAAAAACCAGTGCGGCAGACAAAGGAGCAGAGGTTAAAAATACAGCAGTAACTCCAAGGTTCAGTATTACCGGTCTGGTAACGCCAACCTTCACGATTTACGGATTATATGATGAAAGTTTTCAGGAGCAGACAGGAAAACTCATTAACGGAAGTACTGCAGATCCTTCTTACGGAAAGAATACTGAAATAGGATTTAAGAAAACCTGGTTCAATGGGCAGTTGATGACAAACCTAACCTTTTATCATCTCACCAAAACCAATATGCTGACTTCCGCGGGAATTGAAAACCCTGGACTTTTTGAACAATCCGGGAAAAGTGTCTCCAAAGGAATTGAATTTGATTTAAATGGTAATATCAGCAAAAACTGGAGTATTCTCTTCAATTATGCTTACACGGATGCCAAAGTTACGGAAGACAATGATCCTAAAAAAATTGGAGGAATGTTGTACGGAACGGCAAAACACATTACCAATGCATGGATCAAGTATACTATTGCAGAAGGAGATCTTGAAGGATTAGGCTTTTCATTCGGATACGAGTATCAGGCCAAAAGAGCAGCCTGGCCTGTAGTGCTGAATCATCCATACCTTCCCGATGATTATTTCACTTTAGATGTAGGAATGTCTTATAAAAGAAATAATTACCAGATTTCTTTCCTGGTGAACAATCTTACAGACCGTTATAATTATGTAGGGTTTTACCCCGGAGCATGGAGCTATACCCATTATGGATGGAGAGCTACCAACCCTATCAATTTCAGACTCAATCTTTCTTATAGTTTTTAAATGAATACCGGAAAACCCAAAATTAAAAAGAAAAACAACAGAAGTTTATTCTACCGTATTTCGGCCTGGCTGCATTTGTGGCTGGGTCTTATTTCCGGAATCATCATCGTTATTATTTGTCTTACAGGAATTACATGGTCTTTTAGGGATGAAATAAAAGACTGGCTTCAGCCTGAATTAAAAATAAAATCGATTGAGGGTAAAGCAATGCTCAATCCTGCTGTTTTGTATGAGAAAGCTCAACATCTTTATCCCTCCCGGGAAATATCTTTTGTATGGCGTCCAACGGGAAAGGCAGCCATGGTTGGGTTTGGAAAGAGAAATCCGGGATTTATCCTGTATTTTAATCCTTATACAGGAAATGTACTAAAGAAACCAAGCTTTGAAAGGGAATTTGACTTTTTTGAATGGACTTTAAGAGGACATCGTTTTCTTTGGCTGCCGTCAGAAATTGGTCGACCTGTTATCAATTATTCAACTTTAGTTTTCTTCATTACTCTAATAACAGGTTTGGTACTATGGTGGCCCAAAAAATGGACAAAAGCCATGCGAAAACAGAGTTTTTTAGTAAAATGGGATGCTAAAACAAAGCGTTTGAATTATGATTTGCACAATGTTTTTGGGTTTTACAGTATGATTATTCTTCTCATTATAGCTATGACAGGGATGTATTATGGTTTACCTTGGTTTAATAAGCTTCTCTACATTACAACTTCAGGAGGAAAGATGCCTGCAACAGAGCGTCAGGAAGTTAAAAATATGACCTCTTACCAGCCTGAAAAACTCTCTCAATCGATGCTTATAGCATGGGAAGATGCCTTAGATAAGGTCAATGCTAAAGGATATTATCTTTCTGTTCCCAAAGATTCTACAGAAACAATAAGTTTATTTCTATATCCTTCACATCGTCGGTTTTACAATTTGCAGAGTTTTAGCTATGACAGGAATACAGGGCTTAGACTATCTAATGCCTCTGCCTATTCAAACCCGTTCGAACAGGCTGATTTTGCGACTAAGGTTCAGAAATTAAACTATGACCTTCATGTAGGTTCTGCTTTTGGGGGAATATGGGGAAGAACTTTGTATTTTTTTATTACCATTATAGGATGTTCGCTTCCCATTACCGGGTTTTTGGTGTGGTGGTTTAAGAAAAAGAGGAAAAACTAACTTTTTGAATTCATTATATACTCCTAGTTGTTATTTCCAGCCTTTCCAACCTTTCAAAAATACTTTCGAAGACATTCTTTTCACCCATAGAAACATATCCTACAATTTTATAAAGCTCCTTTTCTTTAGGCTCCTGGAGCTCTGATGCATACAAAAGATTTCCTTCCATATAAGCTAAAAGCGTATGGAAAGACTCTTTTTTCAGATCTGCTTTATTAAGAAAAAGAATATCTCCCCTTTGATATTGAGGTAAAATGGAGGTCTCCGAAGTAAATTCATAGACCAGATCAACAGATGCTATGATCTTTTGCAACAATAAACTGTTTGGAGTGTTGGTTTCCGGTTTTACTTTTATTTCTTCATTCACTTCAATAACCACTTCCGGAAATAGCACCGGCTGGTTATTATCAGAAATGTTTATTAATTGATTTACCTGTAGGCCTTCAGTGAGTAACTTCTCAATATTCAAGCTAAAATGTTGGGCTACCTTTACAATGGTTTCAATTTTCGGTTCTGCACGTTCTTCTTCATAAGAACTTATTACCCCTCTATTCAAGCCAAGCAAATCTCCAAAAGCTTTTTGGCTCAACCCTTTAGCCTGTCTTATCCTCTTAATATTAGTTCCAAAGAAACTCATTTTATCCCTCCCTTTTTGCAAATATAGAGAATCAAAGTATCTTTTGAAGATCCATTCGCAAACTTATACGGAAACGGAGATGTCGTCCACTAGGTTCTCATCTCGGCCGGAATAAACAGAATACCCGAAATCTTGAAAGGAAAATAGAGTTTAAAGGTTTCTATTGCCGGATTACTTTTGCATTTTTATCAGAAAGTTTTTCAGAAATCCATTGTTTCATTTTTTCCTCTTGCTCTTTTTCTTCCTTTTCAGACTGATAGAGAACAACAGTACTTACATTCGCACTGTCCGTATTGGGAAAATTAGTTATTTTACCAATGGATACATGGTTAAAGTCAGGAAATAAAATCTTAATCTCCTTGATGAGGCTTGAGTCCTTAACGGTATACTTATCCAATTGTTGCCTTAATTGATTGATGACAATATCTTTTTCAGACAATACATTATTTTGTTTTCCGATTTCATTAAGTATCTCTGATTTAAGATCTGTTGCATCCTGCTTGATCACCAATTTCGTATTGGCTATTCCAATATCATTTAGTTTTTTATTGAGACTGTCGAGCTCGCTTTTATTAAATTTTTTAGATAAAAATGCCAGCTCCACAGTTCTTGGAAAAGAATTGTAACTTACTTTTTTATAAATAAGGGTATATCCTTTCTGGGTAAATTCGGTATTGATGAACTGATCAATATTTTGGGTGAATTTTTTCTGATTCAAAAGATTATAAGCCAAATATGAACTTGGGACAATCATGATGATAATTAATGCTGTTATACCATACCTTATTTGTCTTTCATACTTTCTTTCAACCAGTTTAATAGGCTCATACTTCAGATATTTGATGATAAGAAATGTTGCGATACAAATGAAAAAACAATTGATTGTATAGAGATAGAAGGCTCCTATAAAGTAGCTCCAATTCCCTACAGATAGGCTATAGCCGGCAGTACAGAGAGGAGGCATCAAAGCAGTGGCAATCGCAACCCCGGGAACCGGATTTCCTTGTTTCACTCTCGTAATGGCGATAACCCCAACCAGCCCTCCAAAAAAAGCAATAAGAACATCATAAATATTCGGAGATGTACGGGACAAAAGCTCTGACTGTGTTTCCTTAAATGGACTTAATGAAAAATAAATAAAAGAAACCAATAAACTTACCAGTGTGGCAATCAACAGGTTTTTCATTGACCTTTTAAGCAATTGAAAATTATAAGTACCCAGTGCAAATCCGGCTCCTACTATCGGACCCATCAACGGAGAGATCAACATCGCTCCGATAATGACAGCGGTAGAATTAACATTTAGCCCTACCGAAGCAATCACAATGGCGCAAGCCAGAATCCAGAGATTAGATCCCCGGAAAGAAATATTTTCGGTAACATTCTCAAGAACCCTTTGTTTATCTTCTTCTCCAAAATGAAGATTGATAAATCTAAAAAACTTTCCCACCATTGTATTCGATCTTTTTACTAAAAATAAAAATAAACAAATAAATGTAATTTTTTATGTACTCTTTTCAATGAAATAAAAATAGAAAGGATATTATTTATTAAAAAATGTCATTTATTGAAAATCTGTATCCATGATATTCTATTCTTCTGTATCTGTATCCAATCACCAATACTCCATAATTTTGTATAGCTAAAGAAGAAATACTATGGAAACAATTGCACAACATCAGGAGCAGCTTCAATATGCTGAAGTCTATATTTCAGACATGTTGGCGCTAAAAAACCTATTTCTGCAGGTACAAAACACTTCAAAAACGGGATCAGATTTTGGAATTCCATTTCTTTTGGCAAAGAAGAAAAATGAAATTCTTTTATTTGCCAGCCTTATTATCAATGGAAAAGGAGAAATAGCTTTTGCTGTTTATGATAAAAAAGGAACTTCAGAACAGGAGAAACTATTCTTTTCTGTAAAAGCTGAAAATTATTTTAAAAGAAATACAACCCCTAATTTCAGAAACCCCGGACAGTTAAAAAGCAGTATCAAAAGTATGATTAGTTGGCTAGATCTCTAATAAAACAGGGATAAAATTGTACATTTACTTAAAACTGTAATGCAATGTTGAAAGATGTTCTGTATCTTAAAATAGCCAATTCTGTTACTGAGCAGATTAAAAGTGAGACTCTGCAATTTGGAGACAGATTGCCATCATTGAGGAGTGCTCAAAAATTATACAATGTGAGTCTCAATACCGTTAAGCAGGCTTATATGGAGCTGGAAAGCCGCTCTCTGGTTGAGTCCCGTCCCAAATATGGATATTACGTGAGTCAGACTTCACAACGAAAATTGGCGTTACCCTCCGTTGCCAAAATGAAGATTTCTGAAGGAGAAAATTCTCCTGAAGACCTTATTGGTAAGGTATTCGGATCTATTGCGGGAACAGACGTTACTCAGTTTGCTTTGGGTATTCCAGGAAAAAGCCTTCTTCCTGTAGGCAAGATGAAAAAATGTATGATCGACGTAATAAAGCGGAAACATGACAGCGGTACCAACTATGAACCGGTACAAGGAAGCGAACAATTACGTCGTGAAATTGCTAAATGGTCTATTGTTATGGAAGGAAAAATTACAGAAGATGATCTGGTAATTACTTCCGGAGCCATGAACGGAGTTTATAATTGCCTGATGGCAGTGACTCAGCCGGGAGACAGTGTCGCGGTTGAAAGCCCTGTGTATTTTGGAATCCTTCAGGCAATTCAGTTATTAGGGCTAAAGGCGGTGGAAATTCCTACCCATCCTATTACGGGAGTAGATCTGGATGCTTTGAAAAAAGTACTTCCCAAGCTATCGGCATGTTGTTTTGTGGTGAATTATAACAATCCGTTGGGTTTCCAAATGCCTGATGAAAACAAAAAAGAATTGGTAAAAATGCTTACCCGCCATAATGTTCCTCTGATTGAAGATGATGTCTATGGAAACATTTATTTCGGTAGCGGAAGACCCAAACCCTGTAAGTTTTATGATGAAGAGGGTATTGTGATGTGGATCGGTTCGGTTTCCAAGACACTGGCTCCGGGATATCGGGTAGGGTGGGTCGCGCCGGGAAAATTTAAAGATAAAATAATAAGACAGAAGCTGGTGCAGACGGTTTCAAGTCCTTCTCTGTTTTCAGATGTAATTGCTGATTTCCTTGAACATGGGCGGTATGACCACCATTTAAGGATGTTCAGGAAGAAGTTGTATGCCAATTATCTTCAGATTCAGAAATCAGTTGGCCAGTATTTTCCGGATAATACAAAAATTTCCGAACCGAAAGGAGGGTTTATGCTGTGGCTGGAACTGGATAAAAGAATTTGTACAGAAGATCTGTATGACGAAGCCGTGAGCCAGAAAGTCAATTTTGCTCCCGGTAGGATGTTCTCTCAATACAATCAGTACCAAAACTGTATGCGCCTGAACTATGCCCTAGAATGGACGGATCGCGTGGAAAGTGATCTTGAAAAACTGGGAAAAATGATTAAAAAAAGAATATAATAAACCTTATAGTGATGAATGACACTCAGAATGAAGTAGAAATAATAGCCTACGAACCTCAATATAAAGAAGCTTTTAAATCTTTAAATGAAGAATGGATCAAAACATTCTTTGTGATGGAATCCGGTGATTATAAACTATTGGATAACCCGGAAGAAAAGATTATAAACAAAGGTGGATATATTGCTTTTGCATTGCTTAATGGAGAAGCAGTAGGAACATGCGCTCTGGTAAAAAGTAAAGAAGAGCCACTTACTTTTGAGCTTTCAAAAATGGCTGTCAGCCCTAAAACACAAGGAAAGAAAATTGGTTATCTTTTGGGAAATGCATTGGTAAAAAAAGCCAGAGAACTGAATGCGGAGAGACTATTTCTTGAAACCAATTCTATTTTGGTGCCTGCCATAAAACTCTATGAAAAACTAGGGTTTAAACATATGCCAATTACCAATGCCGGATATGACCGTGTTGATGTACAAATGGAATTGGACCTTACCGTCTAGGTCCATAAAAAAATATTAGAACAAGGATATTGCTATCCGAGTTCTAATATCAAAATTTAAATCTAATTGTGTTACTGTTTTATTTCTTAATGAAGGTCTTTGTCAGTGACTTTTTGCTTCCTTTGATTTTAATGAAGTATGTTCCTAAAGGAAGGGATTCGATATTTATTTTCTCATCATAGTATCCTTTTGATGATATTATATTTTTAGTTGAAACAACGGATCCTTTGGTATCAATGATTTCTGCTTTAACTTCCTTGTCTTCAGATTGATATCTGATGTTTACTGTTGTTGAAGCAGGGTTGGGATAAATGGAAAAATCATTAGTGATCCTTTTTACTTCCTTCGTAGCTAAGGATTCATTCGAGCAGGCTGGAATCCTGTTTACACCGTCGATTCCCCAGACAGATTGTACCGGAATACATAGCCAGTTCAATACTGTTGGAAGATGATCTGTTTCTCTCGTAGTGGAGGTATAATCAAAAATTTTAAAGGTGTTAACAGTGTTGGCTATATAAGCCGGAGATCCTGTTACCGTCATATTATTAGCATTTGGACTTGAATCCGCCAATGTATTTCCAGAAGTTTCATTACATTTCCAGTTCCCCAAAAGTTGAGAATAATAAGGATGTGATGAGGTAATGTCCTGATTGGCCCAGTTAACGATCACATCATTAGGAAGAGCCGTTTTCCAGATTCTTACATCCTTATAAGAAGCAGCGAGATTTTGGCCATACACATTGGTTCCATCCTGATTTAAAGTGAAAGGAAGTCCGGAGTCAATATTTCCAATCGTATTCATTTTGGCAAAAGTAACGGGAACACCATCCTCATAAAGTGTTACCAGACCGTCTCTGTCAAAACTGGCAGCGATATGTTTCCACTTGTTTGTTTCTACTTTTCCACCTACAAGATCAATCCTGTTGGTTCCGTCTCCAATATTCATTTTAAATGTCTGTCCGGAATAACCCGAAATCACAAGACCCTTGTTTTTTCCGTTTGCCCAGTTTTTATTGCTGATCATAACTGGATCACTGGAGTAACTGGCATTAGGTTTTACCCAAAATTCAATGGTAAAATCCTGACTAGCCCCAAAATTGAATGGAACCTGATTAGCAGGTTTGGCATAAGTTCCTGCCGGAAAATTAAGTTGATTGAACGTTTTATTAGACTCTAAAACCGTTTTACTGATCTGCTGAGGGACAAACCCCGGATTAGAATAGACCGTAAAAATATTTCTCTCAGAGAGATTTCCTCCTCCATGAGAACTTTCGATAGCTCCATGATCAGTGGTAAGAACTACCAACCAGTCTTCATTATGGTAAGTAGATCTGTTTTTCATCGCATTTACAATCTCACCAATATAAGAGTCTGTAGTTTGGATAGAAGAGATATACTGTGGAACTGCAGATGAAAAGCCATAAGAATGACCGGCGTGGTCTACATCATCAAAATCAACAAACAAAATATCAGGATTGTCGTTCTGCAAAGCGCTTACTGCTGCATTTTTTACCGCCAGATCTGTTCCCAGATTACTTTTTACATCTGCCGTTTTAATTATTTTATCATTAATAGGTGCCCAGTTCACAAGAGACATAGTCCTTAAATTAGGATTATAGCTTTCTGCTCTTGTCAAGAAGTCCGGATAATTGACATAATTGGGACTGGTAAAGTTGTTATCTTGTACATTATGTTTGGTATGCCAGACCCCTGTCAGCATAGTACTCCAGCCATTTCCACTCCATGTGGTAGCAGCGCACAATCCATCAACAGAATAAATTGACTGATTGATAAGGCTCTGAATGTTAGGAATACTCGTTGACATCATGACATCAGCACGGCATCCATCAATACCAATAAATAGAACCTTTTTGGTTTGGGCTCCAAGAAAGCAGCTTATTACCACTGCCATTGAGAATAGTTTTGTTTTCATGGGAAAGAGGGTTTAAATGAAAGTTTACAAATAGTAATTTATTTTTAACTATTGTAAAATTAGTTTACTATTTGTAAACATGTGTAAACAAAAAGTTAATTAATTGATAATTAAATAGTTTTAAGTTCTATTGAATTTTGAAGAAGAATATAGTACACCAAAGCTTCTGAATTTACAGAAAGCATTACTTCCTCTTTCGGAATACCAAATAATTTGGGGAGTGACTAAAAAACAACACAAATGTTATCTATGAAAACATTTGTGTTATTAGAATTGAAAAAGAAGTTTCTAAAGAATATTTTCAGCCTCAGAAATGGTATTCAGAATATAATCAGGTTTTGCTTTTTCCAGCTCCGCTCTGTTTTGTGCACCCGAAAGAACAGCAATGGTAAGGCCACAACCTGCATTTTTACCCTCTTCAATATCAATCACCGAATCTCCGGCTTTGAGTACTTTGGAAGGCTCCGTTATATTAAATTTTTTCATTGCCAGGTTGATCATTTCCGGACTTGGTCTGCTTTCTGATACATTATCAGCCGTAATCAAAGCATCAAAATGTATATTTTCTTTCCATTGTAATTTATCTAAAAGCTGTTGGGCAATTTCATATGTATAGCCAGTATTGAGAACTACTTTTTTGTTTTGTTGCTTCATCTTCAACAGAAAGTTTTCAGTACCGTTGATGGGCCTTACCTCAAGATTTCGGTAGGCTTCTTTTAATTTTTCGGAAAAATTTTCAAAAATGGGTTGTGCATCTTCTTCATTTCCGTTGATTTCTTTTAGTAAACTGGTTATAGCTTCCAGTTTTTCCATCCCTGCACAACTGATAAGGACTTTATCCAAGGTAACGGAATAGCCATATTCAGTAACAGCATTTGTTAATGTTTTATACACTACATTATCTTCATCAATCGTTGTTCCGGCCATATCCAGAACCAGTAATTCTATATTTTTCATTGAAATTTATGCGTAAATTTTTTCTATATTAAACTTGGAAAAGCCTCCGCTTCCAGTCATTCCTTTTCCTCCAATTCCCGTTACAATATGAATATTCGGCGATGGACTATGTTCGAAAATATCTTTTGTTTTACATTGGGAATACACGCCAAACCATCTTCTCTGGATCTCGTAAGTGGGAAGATCTATAATTTTTTTTGCCTCATGAATCATAAATTCATCAATCTCCATATTAAGATCATACCCAAGATCATCAGCATTTCTGGCATCCGCATATTCATGAGAATCTCCCAAAATAACTGATCCGTCAAGTGCTTGTTTAAATAAAATATGAATTCCATATTTCTTTTCAAACGAATTTTGATCTTCTGATGATTTGATTGTTTGAAATGAAGGACACTCACTGAACGATTCATATCTTCTGATCGAAAGTCCCGTAAGGATATTACCCTGAAGAGAATAAATTCCCTGCGGTTTGGTTTGCAGCATCTGCAGTTTACTTACTTCCAGATCGCTTTCATTAAATACGTTAGGGTATAATGTTTTAAACTCATGGCCTCCACAAATAATTATTTTTGAAGCATGGAGTTCTGTTCCATCTGCTGTGATTACCGTACATTTCTGATCATCCTCGTAAGTTTCAACAACCGTTGTATTGTAGAAAATCTGAAGCTCCATTTTCTCCTGTAGAAGCTTATGAAGTTTTACAATCATATCCGAAGAATCTACAGAAAGCTCCTGTGGAAAAAATAGTCCTCCCTTACAATAATCAGAACGAAGGCCATCAAATTTTTGAGTACAATCTTTTTTAGATAACAGAATAGATTCATAATCATTATTCCTGTTGATCTCATGAAGTTCTTCAATAAGCTGAAGCTCTTCATCATTAGAAGCAATATATACAGAACCGTTTTGCCTTATCGTAAGATCTGCCTGAGTATGAAGTTCATTATATATTGCGAGACTTTCTCTTCCGAAATTTTGCCACTTAAGATCCATTCCCGAAGGAACTACCTGTCCGAAGTTCCTTACAGTGGCCCCTTGAGGGATAGAATTTCTTTCCAGTAAAGCGACCTTAAGATTTTTCTTCAAAGCATGATAAGCATGGAATGTTCCTAAAATTCCACCTCCCACAATGAGTAAATCAAATTTTGTTGTCATTTTAGTATAATTTATTAGATTTTCGAAGTATCGAAATTGATGTATTGATTAGAATTTGAATTCGGTTTTGGTTTTTTTTTGAAAGCCAGAAAAGCGATGACTGAAAGAATTAAAACACTAATGGTAATAATATAATTCAGGTCAATATAAAAAGTTAACCATGAGGTCTGTGCTGAGCCAAAATTTTTGTAAAGTAGAATCAAAACACTTCCCAGATATCCGAACGAGTCTACCATATAGATAAGAAAACCAACATTTCCTTTGATATCAAAAGCGGCGATCATCCTATCAAAATAAATTCCGTTAAAAGGAATATAGCAGATGTACATTCCAAAACCGGAAATGGTCATCCATAAGAAAGGGGATAATGATCCCTGTTGAAAAAAATAGGTTGACAGGCCAACCACCAGAATTCCGGCAAAAAGGATATAATGATAGTAAGCAAAAGCTTTTTTGTTATTTTTTACTTTTACCATAAAACTCAAAATAATAAGAACCATAATGGCAATGGGAATTTCGGTAAGGGTAAAAATAGAGCTATCAAAATTAAAATGCATACCATCCCAGATCTCACGATTGAAATTATCTCTGAAATCCCTTAAAACAGTGAGACTTATATACAGAAATATAATACAGACAATCGGGATAAAAAATTGTTTGACCAGTGCCTTTCTTTCTGAGCCGTTCAAAGGTTGCCTTTTACTTTTAAGTAGGATATCTTCTTCATTAGGTTTTGGAGTCTTATTCAAAAGAATCCCGAACAGAATTAAAGGAATAATAAAAATAAGTCCGGTAGAAAAAGGCATCCAGAATTCCGAAACAGGAAAAGTATCCATCAAAAACTTTCCGGCAGACTTTGTAAAACCGGACGAAACTACGAAACTCGAACATAAAAAAAGCCCGATAATTTCAGTGGTTTTACGACCTTCAATATAGGAAAAGACAATTCCCCAGATCATTCCCAAAGGAATTCCATTGAAGAACATGCATAAGATATTGTAAGGAGCCGGAATAACTGCAAATCCTAACAGAGAAAGCTCTGCAACAGCAATAAAAGAAAACAGATACATGAGCCTTTTTGCAGGTTTTAATTCTGAAATAAATTTAATCCCAATAAATTTAGAAATAAAATATCCCACGGCCTGGGCAATGATAATCAAAATCTTATAATCGATTCCCCAATAGGACAGTCCTTCAAAAGAAGCCACGGTAAATGGCTTTCTGAAGCCATACATGCAGAAGTATACACCGAAAGCAGCAAAAGCAGCTTTCAGTGTTACCCGTGTTTTTTTGTTGATGGTTCTACTCATGGTAATGATTTAGAAATTCAGTTTTATTCCAAGGTTGCATCGTACCCCATAATATTCTACCTGTTCAGGACGATCCTCATTCTTCCCGAAATGATAAATTAATGGTTTATTCAGGATGTTGTTGACATCAGCATATACACCAATATGCTTTGTAATTTGATATGAACCTCCAAAATCCAGACTACTATACTTCCCGTAATACGTATCATTGATGTCCTCTTCAGCGTATTCTACAGCATATTTCCCTTTATAATTGTAAGCAAGCCTCGCATTGAAGCCTTTCTTCTCAAAGAAAAGCTGCACGTTATACAAATCATTAGCCTGATAAGGAAGAGCTACCTTTCTGCCACTAGGCTTTTCCATTTCTGAAGTCATAAAAGTGGCATTAGCCTGTATTCCGAAATATTGAAGAAACCCCGGAAGAAAATCAAATCTTTTAGTGATTCCCAATTCAAGACCGCCCAGCCACGCTGCTTTTCCATTATTAGGCGCTGAAAACTGTACCCCATTCATTCCATTATAACTTCCGATAAAAGAATCCTGGAAGATTGGGTCTGTGATAGATTTATAAAAAATACCACCACTCAAAATCCCAACATTTGAAAAATAATATTCTCCCATCAGGTCAAAATTTAATGAATAGGTTGGATTAAGATCCGGATTTCCTCCTTTGAATTCGTTATCTGCTTCAATATAAGTTCCTCCCGGTGTAAGATCTCCAAAATTTGGCCTTGAAAACGTTCTTGTAGCAGCAAAACGCAGATTGGTTTTATCGTTTAAGGCATATTTTACATGGAGCATGGGAAGCACAGCCAGATAATTTTTTGAGTGTTCTATCGGTGTAAGAATATCATCAACTACATTATACCCCTTTACCTTTGTATTGGTGTTGGAAAGTCTGATTCCTCCTAGAATAGTAATCTTATCATTTATCTTATAGGTACCCATCCCATAAGCATCTGCATGCTTCTCAAAAACATCAAAGTTTCTTCCTAACGCTTTATTGTACTCCAATGCCTCTGAATCCGTGGTGTTTATTTTTAAATTCCCCTGGTTCTGAAACCAAAACTGATTCATCCCTGCTGTAGAAAGTACCGGTCCGAAAGTATTTCCGATGTGAGCATTCATTTCGCTCAGGTATTTTGGCCCGTTAGGTTGCGTGGTGATGTATTGAGAATAGTCAGACAATAGAGGAGCTGTTCCGTTATTCCAGTTATAAAAGATATCTGAGAACCTTGCATTACGTTCCTTATCTCTATATTTTAGACCATATTTTAACGTTAAGCGATCAGAAACATTGATTTCGTGATTAAATGTTGCCACAATCTTATCTTTTTCCTCTACAAAGACCTTATAAAACTCAAGGTCGGTAAATTTCATCTGAGAAGCATCCATTTTAAAGCCTGGATCACTGTAAAAACCAAACAATGCATCCGGGTTTTTATAATCTAGCTTACCTCCATCTGCTTTCCAGTAGGCTCTTGGACCATTTCCATGATCAGCAATATACCCCGGATCGATACCTACTCCCGATTGCGTATATTTAATCACATAATAAGAATTGTTTTGCTTGTCGGGGATATTTCCATATTTAAATCGATTATCATAATAGGAGAGATCCCAATCAATTTTTCCTTTATCCAGATTATGAACCCCGCCCAATGAAACAGAAGTAAGCTCAGTGATCAACAAATTATGAATATTCTGAAGCTCTACTCTCGCCGTATTATTGGCACTGCTGAATTTATCAAACCTTACTCTATGTTTATAATGAGTTTCATCATCCGAAAGCGTTCCGTACATTCCTTTCAGATATAAAGTATTCTTTGGGGAAAGCACATATTCAAAAGCGGTATTGATTCCTGTTGTTTTTCTAACCCCATTGTAATCACGGAGTTCCATTCTGAAGACTCCTTCGTCACCACTTCGTCTGGCTTCAAAATTATCTGTCGACCAGTTTCTGATGAAATGAGCAAAATTAAATAGATAACCGAATTTTTTATCCTTCGTTCTTCCGCCATAAAGTAAACCGATATTATATACCCCTTTATCTGCTTTCGCGTTGTATCCACTTCCTAAAGTTGCCTTAAACTCGGTTTTCATCGGAGGGGTTTTGGTAATAAAATTGACTCCGCCACCAATTCCATCAGCTTCCATATCAGGAGTGAAAGACTTGTTCACATGTACATAAGAAATTAATTCTGTAGGGAAAAAGTCAAAAGCCGTTGCTCTGGAAGTTGTTTCTTCCTCTGCGGTAGGAAGCCTGTTACCATTAATCGTTGTAGATGCCCAGAATGGAGGAAGTCCTCTTAATGAAACAAATCTACCTTCTCCCTGGTCTCTTTCAATAGAAACACCCTGCACACGCTGAACAGTTTCTGCAGCATTTCTGTCCGGAAGCTTTCCTATTCCGTCCGATGCAATAACGTTGGTAATATTTATTGCATTTTTCTGAAGGTTTAGTGCTCTTGCTTCTGTATTTTTTAAAGTACCGGTTACAATAACTTCATCAATGTTTTTACGAGGCTGGGTAAGTTTAATAATTCCCAGGTCTGTTGTTTGATCTGCCTGTAGATCAACTATAATATCTTTAGTGTCATAGCCTATATAACTGATTTGTAATGTATATTGACCTTCTTTAATGTCATTAACCGCAAATTTTCCATCAATATCAGTTGTTATATTTCTGGTTAGGCCTTTTATTTTAATAGTGGCCCCAGGGAGGGGCTGACTGTCATCAAGAACAGTTCCTATAATTAACTGTTTTTGCGCTGAAACGAAAATAATGAAACAGACAAAAACAAGGGTAAGTAATTTCTCTAAATTTGTTTTCATTTTTACATATATTAAATTTTTTATGCAAATCACGCTAATAATTTTAATATATATAAATATTCTGTATTAAGTATTGTTTAACAAATTAAGCCTATTTGTAACCTATTTTTTACTTTAAAAAGTAAATGAAAATAGACTAAAGATATCTTTAGTCTTCATAATTAATTCTGTTTCAGGGCTTTTTAAATGTGTTTTAAAAAAATGTATGGTATTGAGTATTTTATATAAAAAGTGTTTTTCAATTAATATAGCGTTCATTTTTATGATCATTGAAAAATCTAAAAGTTTACAAATAGTAAAATTTGTTTCATAAACATAAAAAACACAGCGTAAAAAGGTTCCGGTTTTTTATCACGATTACATCTATAATTCCATTTAAAAACTTAAATCAGGAAAATCACTCCCTTTTCATTACAAATATCTTTTTGAGTTGAAAATGGAGAGTTGAGAGTTGAAAATGGGATGGGGTGTTAGATAGGATTTTAGATAATAGACATCAGACATCAGACATCAGACGCCAGACATTCTGTAAGGTTTTTATAGCCTGCTGCTCTCGCTTACTGCCTATTCCTTATTAAATAGGGACGGGCTTTAGCCCGTTCAAATAAAAAATAATAATTTTCAACAAAGGCTTTAGCCAAAACTTATTTAAATTGAAAGTGGAGAGTTGAAAATTGAAAATGAATGAGCCCAGTATAAGATTAGCTGTTTCCTTATTATTATATATATAAGGGGAAGAAAAAATTCAATCTAAGCCTCTGTGTCAATCTGTGCCATCTGTGTTTTTATCTTTTTGAGTTGAGAATGGAGAATGGGATTTCAGACATTAGACATTCTGTAGGGCTTATAGCCTTTTGCTTCTGGCTTACTGCCTATTCCTTATTCAATAGGGGAGGGCTTTAGCCCTTCCTATATATAATACATCTTATATAATACTTATATAATACATCTCCTTCTCCGCGGCTTTAGCCAAAACTTATATAAATTGAAAATGGAGAGTTGAAAATGGAGAATGAGTAAGCAGGGGGTAATATTTAAGACATCAGGGGTGAGATTTACAGATATTACCCATTATCATCATGTAATCGGATGCCCCCAAACCCGCAAAAATGCGGGTATTTTGCTCCCGGCCTTGGTGTCTTGTGCTCAGGATTCTGTTCCCTCAAACATTTGTTTAAAATTTTTCTCCTTCTGGTCCAGTGGTTTAGGGATTAATATTACGGAAA
>CAUQIC010000033.1:0-20484 GCA_963518055.1 uncultured Chryseobacterium sp. | reverse complement strand
CAATAAGCAATAAGCAATAAGCAATAAGCAATAAGCAATAAGCAATAAGCAATAATGAAAATAACACTTAACAGAATAAACGACGACTTTTTATTTGAATGTACCAATTCTCAAGGAAACTCTATTCTTTTGGATAATACTTCCCAGCCGGGAGCCAAAGGAGTTTCTCCAATGGAAAGTGTATTAATGGCTGTAGCTGGCTGTAGCGGAATTGATGTAGTTTCTATTCTAAAAAAACAACGTCAGGAGATTAAAGGCTTTCAGGCAGAAGTAGAAGGAGACAGAGTGCAGGTAGATGATGCAAAACCTTTCAAATCCATTAAAGTGAAATTCCTTTTGGAAGGAGAAATTGATCCTAAGAAAGCTTTAAAAGCCGCCGAATTATCTTTTGAGAAATACTGTTCCGTATCAAAAACATTAGAACCGAATGTAGAAATCGGATACGAAGTATATGTGAATGGAGAAAAAATTTAATCTTTCATTTGAAGATAGAAAAAGCCGGATAATTAATCCGGCTTTTTTATTATTTATTTCTGATTACTCTTATATATTTAAAAGGTAAGTCTTGGTTTTATCAGTTTCGCTACAGTAGCCGTCCAGCCCGTTTGGTGAGAAGCTCCTACACCTCGACCATTATCTCCATGGAAATATTCAAAAAAGGTGATATAATCCCTAAAGTGTTCATCATAATTAAACTTTGGATTTCCACCATTGAAGGCTCGTTGCCCATGCTCATCTTTTAAAAATATGGAACAAAGCCTTTTGCTGATATTTTGTGCAACTTCATCAAGGTTTTTTTTATCACCACTTCCTGTGGGAAGCTCTACCTTTAAGCTATTTCCGTAATAATAATGAAAACGTTGCAGACTTTCTACAATCAGGAAGTTAATTGGAAACCAAATTGGACCCCGCCAATTGCTATTTCCCCCAAACATCCTGCTGTCGCTCTCTGCAGGCGTATAGTAAACCATATTTTCTTTTCCATGAACAGAAAACACAAATGGGTTTTCCTCATATACTTTAGACATAGCCCGGATTCCGTAAGAACTCAAGAATTCCTTTTCATCTAACATTCTTGATAAAACTTTTGTTAATCTGTTTTTACGGAGAATACTCATGAGGTGTTTTCTTCCCTGTCCCTCTTCGTCCCAGTGAGAAACAAGTTTGGTCAGTTCAGGCTTATTTTTTAAGATCCACTCCATTCTGGTTTTGAAATTGGGCATCTTTTCAAGAAGTCTGTGATCAACAATTTCTACTGCAAATAAAGGAATCAGTCCTACAATACTTCTTAATCTCAAAGAAACACTATCTCCGTTTCCAAGCTGAAGGACATCATAGAAGAATCCGTCTTCCTCATTCCATAGCCCTTTGGTCCCTTCACCCAGGTTTTCCATAGCCTCGGCAATATAAAGATAATGTTCAAAAAACTTAATGGCCATATCTTCATATACCTGATAATATTGCGCCAGTTCCATCGCAATCCGCATCATATTTAAAGCATACATCGCCATCCAGCTTGTTCCGTCTGCCTGCTCAAGATGCTGGCCGTCTTTTAAGACCATATTTCGGTCAAATGCTCCAATATTATCGAGACCAAGGAAGCCTCCTCCAAAAATATTTTTACCGTTTTTATCCTTTCGGTTGACCCACCATGTGAAATTTAGAAGAAGCTTTTGGAAGACTTTTTCAAGAAATAAAAGATCAGGTTTACCGTTATTTTTTTCATCAATTTTAAAAACCCGGAAGCAAGACCATGCATGTACAGGTGGATTTACATCGCTCATATTCCACTCGTAAGCAGGAAGCTGTCCGTTGGGATGCATATACCACTCCTTAGTTAATAGCAAAAGTTGTCCTTTTGCAAATTCAGCATCAATAATAGAAAGCGGGACACAGTGGAAAGCGAGATCCCAGGTGGCATACCATGGATACTCCCATTTATCCGGCATCGAAATGATATCCTTATTATGAAGATGATTCCATTCAGTATTCCTTACATATTCATTGAAATTTCTTGGAGCCTCAAAATTCGGATCACCTTTTAGCCATTTTCCGATGTTATAATGATAGAACTGTTTATTCCAAAGAAGCCCGGCAAAAGCCTGCCTCTGAACATTTTTTTCATCTTCATTAATGGGATCACTTTGAACGACACTGTAAAATTCTTCGGCTTCTGCAACTCTGCTATTGAAGATTTCATCAAACCTGTCAAAAGGATGATCCATTTCATTAGGACATAATCTGAATTCAAAAACCTTGGATTGTCCTGCGTCAATTATTTCATCGATAAGAAAAGATGCTTTCGTTCCTATCTTCTCCGGATTTATGGTATTATTACCTTGATGAATGATAAAGTCATTGATCCCGTCTTTAAAATAATTATTTTCTGCCTGTGGCGTTCCGTAGAGCTTAGGGGTATTGGTCTCATTATCACAGAAAACACTTTGCACATTTGTATTTCTTGAATAAAACTTTTTGATGGAAATACTGTCGTGCTCAATATCAATACACCCATTATGAGAAGCACTAAGTTGTCCTTTATAAGTATTATAGCCCCACTTCCAGTTATTTCTGAACCATATGGTAGGAATTACGACTAAAGGAGCTGCTTGTTGACTCCTATTACATACCGTTACTCTGGCCAGAATATCATTATGATCAACTTTACAGTATTCAATAAAAATATCGAAGTACTCATCATTGTCAAAGATGCCCGTATCAAAAATTTCATACTCGGGTTCTTTTTTGCTTCGTCTTCCGTTTTCTGAAACAAGATCATCATAAGGAAATGTATTGATGGGGTACTTATACACCATTTTCATATAACTATGAGTAGGGGTGTTGTCCAGATAATAAAAAATCTCTTTTATATCTTCACCATGATTTCCCTGAGGATTACTTAGTCCAAAGAAACGTTCCTTTACAATCTTATCTTTCTTATTCCAGAATGAAAAAGCAAAACAGAAGAGTTGTTTTACATCAGAAATCCCTGCAATACCTTCTTCACCCCAACGATAAGCATAGCTTTCAGCATTATTGTGGTTGGTATGGTTCCAGGCATTTCCGTTTGGGCTATAATCTTCACGTACATTTCCCCACTGCCGGTTGCTTACATAAGGCCCCCAGTTTTTCCATTTGGTATCTTGTAATCTTTCTTTTTCGGCGGTCATATATCATCATTTTTCCATACGAAGTTAGTTTTTTTGAAAAGTAATTCCAATTTTTTTCATCTGAATAATTATTAATATACCCTTGAAATACTTGTGTTTAAGCCATTTTAAAAATATTAAATTATTTTTTTTTTGAAATTAAAAGAAAAGAACTACCTTTGCATCATTCGTTCATTCAAATATTGAAAATGTTATCAAGAAAGGTTGAGGGATTAGACCCTATGAAACCTTAGCAACCCTTTGCGCAAGCAAAGAAGGTGCTACGTTCTACCAAAATAATTTTGGACAGATAACTTACTGAAGTTCTTTTCAGCCATTTCCTGTGGCATTTTCAATTGTATTAAAATAATAGAATTGAAAACAGAACTAAACTATATTAATCTTTCGTATCAAACAAATTCCAGTAAGGAATATCATATCCCGTTGAGCTATCAGCTATTCGGGAAAGACCTGTTTACAGCCCCTGTTGTTTTAATCAATCATGCCTTAACTGGAAATTCAAATGTATCCGGAGATAAAGGCTGGTGGAAACAGTTGATTGGTGAAAACCAGGTAATCGATACAAAAAAGTATACCGTTCTTTGTTTCAACATACCTGGAAACGGGTACGATCATTTTTTAATTGAAGACTATGAAGACTTTACCCCTTCGGATATTGCCAATATATTTCTGAAAGGGTTGGAAGCTTTACATATCCAAAACGTATATGCTATTATTGGAGGGTCGCTGGGAGGAGGAATTGCCTGGGAAATGCTGGCTAAGCAACCAAACCTGGCAGAAGTTTTTATTCCCATTGCCTGTGATCACAGAACTCACGATTGGCTTCATGCTCAATGCTTGGTCCAGAAATTCCTACTGGATTCAAAAGATACCCCTTTACAAAAAGCAAGAATTCATGCGATGTTGTGCTATAGGACTCCACAATCACTTAACGACAGATTTCAAAATAAATATAATCAGGAAAAACAGCGCTTAGAATCAGAAGACTGGTTAGTTTTTCATGGTAATGCATTAAACGAAAGATTTAGTTTAAAATCATATCGTTTGATGAACCATTTATTGATGAATATTAATACCGATGAATCTGCAATGGAAAGGATCGAAGCACGAATGCACATGATCTCCGTTGATAGCGATTTATTCTTTCCTGCTTCTGAAGTCCGAATATGTTTTGAAAGATTAAAGGAAAAAAAAGGGAATATATCTTATCACGAGATCCAATCTTTGCATGGGCATGACGCCTTCCTAATGGAATATCAACAATTAAATAATATCATAAAAAACATTTTATAAGTAATGAAAAATGCTAACGAAATAAAATTTTTGAAGAACAGATCAATCATTAAATTTGAAGGAGAAGATTTCTTAGGTGAAATCGGAATTGACGGACGAATCTTTAAAGCGCTTACTTTAGCGCGTATCAGTGTAGGGGTAATCTCCCAACAAGCGATAGAAAACGGAATCTCTATTTTGGTTCAGGAAAATGATGCGGAAAAAGCAGTCGCTTGCCTTATTGATGAATTTGAAGAGGAAAGAAAATCAGGAAAAGTTTCTCAGATATATAGTATCAACAATGTTTCTGTCATTGGTTTTGTAGCAGAAGATTTCAATAAAGTTTTTGCAGAACTGGCAAGAAATAATGTTTTTCCATTGCTTTTAAATCAGGTTGCGGGTGAAAACAGAGTAAATATCGTTGTGACTTCTTCACAGGATGAAAAGACAAAAAATATCATTGAATCTGAAATATTTAAAAAACCAAAGACAGTTCATCTGGCAATCATAGGTCATGGTAATGTAGGAAAAACATTAATCGAACAGGTATTAGAGTCTTCAGAAGAGATTAAAAGGCGTAAGAAAATAGACCTTAAAGTGGTCGCAGTAGCCAACTCAAAGAAAATAGCATTCAACAAAAAAGGTTTTGATAAAAATTGGGGTGATGAGGTACTTACAGCAGACAATCCGTCGAATGTGGAAGAATTAATTAATTTTTCGAAAGAAAATCAATTGGAAAATCTTATCGTTGTTGATAACACGGCAAGTAAGGATTTTGTTAAAAATTACCATGCTTTAGCTGAAAATGGATTTGATCTCGTCTCTTCCAATAAAATTTTCAATACTCTGCCTATTGAAGAATATCGCAAACTAAGATATACGTTGAGTAAAAATAATAGACGCTATTTATATGAAACCAATGTAGGTGCTGGTTTGCCGCTAATAGATACAATAAAGCTTCTACATCTTTCAGGAGAAAATATTACAAGGATCAAAGGAGTATTCTCCGGAACATTGAGTTATGTTTTCAATAATTTTTCATTGAGAAACGATAATTTTTCAACTATCATTAACGAAGCTCTTGAAAAAGGCTACACAGAACCGGATCCAAGAGAAGACCTGTCGGGCAACGATGTGGCAAGAAAACTATTGATTTTGGCAAGAGAATTAGATTTAATCAATGAATTCAATGATATCAATATTCAAAACCTGGTTCCTGAAAATTTACTTTCAGTTTCAAAACCGGAATTCCTTTCAAGACTTGAAGAGCTGAATGATGAATATCAAAAAATTAAAGAAAGCCAGGAGGCCGGGCACGTACTGAGATACGTTGGAGACTTACATGGAGATTTGCAGAAAGACAAAGGTGAGCTCGATGTTAAATTGATCTCCGTTCCTGCAACTTCAGCATTAGGTCAATTAAAAGGCTCAGACTCAATCTTTGAGATTTACACAGAAAGCTACGGTGAAAACCCAATTGTCATTATGGGAGCCGGAGCCGGAGCTCAGGTAACAGCAAGAGGAGTATTCGGCGATATTTTAAGAGTAAGTGAAACAAAATAAAATTAATGTAACAATCTAACAAGGTAACAGTCTACCAATGACTATTATGGTTATGATGAGCAAAGCGAAAAGTCTCATTGTTATATTGTTAGACTGCTATATTGGTAAATTAATTAAAACTATATGGAAAATTTCGAAACATCAGCAATAAGAACCCAGACTGAAAGATCTCAGTTTGATGAGCATTCCACACCTTTATACCTTACCTCCAGTTTTATTTTTCAGGATGCTGAGGATATGAGAGCAAGTTTTGCTGAAGAAAAGCCTAAAAACCTTTACAGCCGTTTCTCTAACCCGAATGTAACAGAATTTACAGAGAAAATTGCCAAAATGGAAGGCGCAGAAGCAGGCTATGCATTTGCAACAGGAATGGCGGCAATTTATTCAACATTCGCGGCTTTATTAAGTGCAGGAGATCACATCGTGAGCTGTCAGTCTGTTTTCGGATCTACTCACACTTTATTTACAAAGTATTTCCCGAAATGGAATATTGAAACCTCTTATTTTAAAGCTGAAGATGCTGAGAATATAGAACAATATATCAAGCCTAATACAAAAATATTATACCTTGAAACTCCTACCAATCCGGCTATTGAAATCCTGGATCTTGAGTTTTTCGGACAGATAGCAAAAAAACATAATCTTATATTTATTGTAGATAATTGTTTTGCAACCCCTTACCTTCAACAGCCAATTAAGTATGGGGCAGATGTTGTTGTACATTCAGCAACAAAGTTGATTGATGGGCAAGGGAGAGTATTGGGAGGAATAGCAGTAGGAAAAGAAGACCTGATCAGAGAAATTTATCTTTTTGCAAGAAATACAGGACCTGCACTATCTCCTTTTAATGCTTGGGTATTATCCAAAAGTTTAGAAACTCTGGCAATTCGTGTTGAGAAGCATTGTGAAAATGCTTTAAAAGTGGCAGAGTTTTTAGAGAACCACCCTAATGTAGAATTGGTAAAATACCCATTCCTAAAGTCTCATCCTGGTTATGAAATTGCTAAAAAGCAGATGAAGCTGGGAGGAAATATTGTTGCCTTCGAAATCAAAGGTGGAATTGAAGGAGGGAGAAACTTTTTAGACAAGATACAAATGTGTTCGCTTTCTGCCAACTTAGGTGATACAAGAACGATCGTTACTCACCCGGCCTCAACAACACATTCTAAGCTCACAGACGAAGAAAGAAACGAAGTGGGTATTACTTCAGGTCTTGTTCGTTGTTCCGTAGGATTGGAAAACGTCGACGATATCATTGCGGATCTGAAGCAAGCACTAGACTAAATCAATAGGAACGGGCTAAAGCTCGTCTTGATGATCAAATACAAAACGGCTTTAGCCAAAACATATAAAAATGAATAATTCAGAACAACTATATAAAGCTTTATCGGAGAGAATTCTAATACTTGATGGTGCGATGGGAACGATGCTGCAGCGCTATAAGTTCGAAGAAGAAGATTACCGTGGAGAACGTTTCAAAGACTGGGAACATCCCGTAAAAGGAAACAACGATTTACTCTCGCTGACACAGCCACATGCTATTGAAGAAGTTCACAAGAAATACCTGGAAGCAGGAGCTGATATTCTTGAAACCAATACGTTCTCAGGAACTACCATCGCGATGGCAGATTATCATATGGAGGATCTGGTCTATGAGCTGAACTATGAATCTGCAAAAATTGCCAGAAAAGCCTGTGATGAATACACCGCAAAAAATCCGGATAAACCTAGATTCGTAGCCGGATCTATTGGTCCTACAAACAGAACGGCAAGCTTAAGCCCGGATGTGAATGATCCTGGATACAGAGCCATTACTTTTGAAGAGTTGAGAGTAGCCTATAAGCAACAATGTGAAGCATTGTTAGACGGAGGTTCAGATATTCTTTTAGTAGAAACCATCTTTGATACATTAAATGCCAAAGCAGCTTTATTTGCCATTGATGAGCTGCAGGATGAAAGAGGAATTAAAATTCCGATCATGGTTTCAGGTACAATAACAGATGCATCAGGAAGAACATTGAGCGGGCAGACCGCTGAAGCTTTCCTGATCTCAGTTTCTCACCTGAATTTATTGAGTGTAGGCTTTAACTGCGCATTGGGAGCAGATCAGTTGACTCCATATCTTGAAACACTGGCTCATAATTCAGAATTCTACGTTTCAGCATATCCGAATGCAGGCCTGCCGAATGCTTTCGGTAAATATGATGAAACACCGGAAGATATGGCGAGACAGATCAAAGAATATGTAGAGAAAGGATTAATCAATATCATCGGAGGTTGTTGTGGGACAACTCCGGAGCATATCAAGGCAATTGCTGATCTGGTAGAAAAATATGAGCCCAGAAAATTGAGAAAATTTGTTTGATTTAATAGATTTTTTAAATTAAAATCAAGGATGAAGGCTGGATTATAAATATTAACTTTAAGTAAATCATAAAATCTACTAAAATGGAAAAGCCGATTTATTTAAAAGATTCAGATGATACAAAACTCTTTAATGAATTGAGAAAGAAGGTAAACCGGCGAATAGAAGCAATTCCGGAAAACCGAGATATCTATATTCAGATCAAGGCAGTGATTTTACCATTAATCTATATAGGTTTATATTTTTTAGCTGTTTTGAATGCTGAAAAGCATTCGATCTATATCCTGAGTTTTGTTTTGATGGGAATATCTTTAGTCTTAATCTATTTAAATTTAATTCATGAAGCTGCCCATAATAATATTTATAAAAATAAAAAATTGAATTGGCTGGTTTTACACATTTTTGATTTTATAGGTGCCAATTCATATATATGGAAAAAAAGGCATATAGCAAGTCATCATGCCTATCCTAATGTGGATGGGTGGGATACAGATATTGAACAGAGTGGTTTACTGTTAATAGTGCCTTGGATTAAGGCAAAAGGAGTACAGAAGTATCAGCATAGGTTTTTCTTTTTAGTATATCCATTGTATTTGTTCAATTGGATGTTCATAAGAGATTTCAGAGACTTCTTTGACAAGGAAAGAGTGATTTTAAAAACCCAGGGAAGAATACCTGCTGTGGAAAAAGTAAAAATGGTAAGCTATAAGTTGTTTTACTTTTTTTATCAAATTATGATTCCTGTTATGTTCTTTAAAGTATCGATAGGTTTAGCTTTAGGAGCTTGGTTTTTACAGGTGATTGCAGCAAGTATTTTTGCATTGTTTGTTTTATTGCCTTTACATCCACTCCCTGATAATGCCTTTCCAAGACTGAATAAAGACAATGGACTTCCATTTAGCTGGCTCCGTCATCAATTGGAAGTAACCAATGATTTAAAAGAGAATAACTGGTTGGTGAGAAATATATTGGGAAATTTTAATTTTCATGTGGCTCATCATCTTTTTCCTAATTACAGCTATATGTATTACAATGAGATCACAGAAGAGATAGAAGAATTTGCTAAAGAACATGACTTAGCATACAAAAGATTTCCGCTGTTTACCGCTTTAGGCAAACACAGGGATTTATTGCGGCAGAATGCAAATAATGCCTATTATATTTTAGAAGAATAAAATGAAATATTTAAGATTATCAGGCCTTGAGCCTCTTATCATAACGCCGGAAAGTAATTTCATCAATGTTGGTGAAAGAACCAATGTTGCCGGTTCTAAAAAATTTTTAAGACTGATCAAAGAGGAGAAATTCTCTGAAGCATTAGATATTGCCCGCCATCAGGTAGAAGGAGGTGCCCAGATTTTGGATGTTAACTTTGATGACGGGTTAATCGATGGAAAAGCATCGATGATCAAATTCCTGAATTTAATTGCCTCTGAACCGGATATCGCAAGGATTCCGATTATGGTAGACTCTTCCAAATGGGAAATTCTGGAGGCAGGTCTTCAGGTAGCCCAGGGAAAGTGTGTTGTGAATTCCATCAGCTTAAAAGAAGGGGAAGTAGAATTTATTAAACATGCCAAAGCGATCAAAAGATATGGAGCCGCAGTTATTGTAATGGCATTTGATGAAGTTGGGCAGGCAGATACTCTGGAACGAAGAATCGAAATTTCAAAGAGATCTTATGATATTTTGGTGAACCAGATTGGTTTCCCGGCAGAAGACATCATTTTCGATTTAAATATTTTCCCGGTTGCTACCGGAATGGATGAACACAGAAAAAATGCCATCGATTTTATCGAAGCTACACGCTGGGTGAGACAAAATTTACCTTATGCTTCAGTAAGTGGAGGAGTCAGTAACGTTTCATTCTCATTCCGTGGTAATGATACCGTAAGAGAAGCGATGCATTCCGTGTTTCTTTACCATGCCATTCAGGCCGGGATGAATATCGGTATTGTAAACCCTGCAATGTTAGAGGTTTATGATGAAATTAATAAAGAACTTTTAGAACTTGTAGAAGATGTAATTCTTGATAAGCGAGAAGATGCTACAGAAAGGCTTCTTGATTATTCAGAAAAGCATAAGTCGGTTAAAAAAGAAAAGACTGAAGACCTGGAATGGAGAAACAATACATTACAGGAAAGAATTACCTATGCATTGGTAAAAGGTATCGATCGTTTCATTGAAGAAGATGTGGAAGAAGCCAGACAAATAGCAGCCAAACCACTCCATGTCATTGAAATTAATCTGATGACCGGGATGGGAGTGGTAGGAGATTTATTCGGTAGTGGTAAGATGTTCCTGCCACAGGTAGTGAAGTCTGCAAGGGTAATGAAAAAAGCAGTGGCTTACTTACAGCCTTATATTGAAGCTGAAAAAGACGGATCAAGACCTGCCAATGGAAAGATTTTAATGGCTACCGTAAAAGGTGATGTTCATGATATCGGAAAAAATATTGTCAGTGTTGTATTGGGCTGTAATAACTACGAGATTGTAGACCTTGGAGTAATGGTTCCCGCAGAAAAAATTATCCAAACAGCTATAGCAGAAAAAGTTGATGTAATTGGCTTAAGCGGATTGATTACCCCAAGTCTGGATGAAATGGTGTACATCGCTTCAGAATTAGAAAGGCAAAACTTAGATTTTCCTTTATTGATTGGTGGTGCAACCACTTCAAAAGCACATACTGCAGTGAAAATCGATTTAAAATATAAAAATGCAGTCGTTCACGTTAATGATGCCTCAAGAGCCGTAAACGTTGTAAGTTCATTATTAGGAGACAGAAATAAAGAATATGTTTCCGATCTGAAGAACGACTATTCAGACTTCAGAGAGAAATTCTTAAACAGGCAGGTAGATAAAGATTATGTTTCCATTGAAGAAGCTAGAGCAAATCGCTTTAGAATAGATTGGAAAAACGAAGACATCTTCACTCCAAATAACCTAGGGGTCACCGTAGTTGAAAACCAGGATTTGGGAGAACTATTACCTTTTATCGACTGGTCTCCATTCTTCAGAAGCTGGGATCTTCATGGAAAATATCCGAATATCTTAGAAGATGAGGTAATAGGTGTTCAGGCAAAGGAACTGTTCAAAGATGCTCAGGTTATTTTGAAGAGAATTATGGATGAAAAGCTTTTGACCGCAAAAGCAATCTTTGGGATTTTCAAAGCCAACTCTAATGAAACGGATGATATTTTGATTTTTGATGAAAACAATAATGAGCAGGCGAAATTTTTAACCCTAAGACAGCAGGCACAAAGATCAAAAGGAAAAGATTATCTGGCATTAAGCGACTTCATTGCTCCACAAAGCTCAGGTAAGACAGACTACATGGGAGCATTTTGTGTGACCACAGGTTTTGGAACTGATGAATTAGCAGAAGAATATGAAAAAGCCAATGATGATTACAATGCGATCATGGTAAAAGCACTGGCCGACCGTTTTGCAGAAGCATATGCAGAGTTTTTGCATAAGAAAGTCAGAGCAGAATATTGGGGGTACGCTAATCAGGAAACTTTAAGCAATGAAGAACTGATTGCCGAAAAATATAAAGGAATACGTCCGGCACCGGGATATCCTGCATGCCCTGATCATTTGGAGAAAAGTACCATCTGGGATCTTTTAAAAGTAGAAGAAAATATAGGAGTCTACCTTACTGAAAGTTTAGCGATGTTTCCGACTGCAGCTGTTTCAGGATATTATTTCGGAAGCCCTCATGCCAAGTATTTTGGATTAGGGAAAATTACAGAAGACCAGTTAAAAGAATACTCGCAGAGAAAAGGAATTTCTTTTCAGGAAGCGAAGAAGTGGCTATCCCCCAACTTAGCAGATGGAATTTAAATATGAAAAAACTAATCCTTATTTTGTTTTTAATGGTAAACATTTTTGCATATGGGCAGAAGTGTAATTACCTGACTGTTGTAAATACTGAAAATTTAAAACAAACAGGAGAGTTTAAATTATTGATTAAAAACAATGATGATAGTTCTTTTAAAATTAGTAAAGAACTTAATTTTTGTAATATGAGATTAGAGAAATTAGAGCTTTACAATGAAAAAAATAAAGCTTTTGAAACTGCTCATGTGCCGAAAAAAGACATTGATTGTTTTACATATCATAATAAATCTAGAAATCTTAAGCCAGGGCAGACCTACATTTATGATATCAATATTAAATCTGATTTTGAAGTGCTGCAAAGTACCAATTTCTTTGAAGTTTTTAATGATAAAAAATACAGATTTAAATTAAGCTTTTCATTGGATTCTTATGATAGATGTGGAGAATCTAATACCTTAATAACGGATTGGATTTATAAAGACTAATGAAATTTTAGGTAATTAAAATTAAAAATGAAGATAACAGAACACATTAAAAATGCAAATGGAAAAACCTTATTTTCCTTAGAAGTGGTTCCACCACAAAAGGGAATAGGTATTGAAGATCTCTATACAAATATAGATCCGTTGATGGAATTCAAACCTCCGTTCATTGATGTTACGACTTCAAGAGAAGAATATATCTATTTAGATAAAGGGAATGGTCTTATGGAGCGCCGTATTACAAGAATGCGTCCGGGAACCTTAGGAATTTGTGCAGCAATTCAACATAAATATAACGTAGATACAGTTCCCCACTTGCTTTGTGGTGGTTTTACAAAAGAAGAAACAGAATATCTTTTAGTAGACTGTATGTATCTTGGGATAGAAAATGTAATGGCTCTAAGAGGGGATGCGATGAAAGGACATCAGTATTTTGAACCTACCCAGGGAGGCCATGCAAGTGCCATGGAGCTTGTTAATCAAATTAATGATTTGGGAAGAGGGAAGTACCTACATAATGAAGATCAAATCTGTGATGAGCTGAATAAATTCTGCATTGGTGTTGCCGGATATCCTGAGAAACACATGGAAGCTCCTTCCATGAATTATGATTTGAAATGGTTAAAGCAAAAAGTAGATGCCGGTGCTGATTATATCGTTACCCAGATGTTTTTTGACAATAAAAGATTTATTGAATTTGTTCAAAAGGCCAGAGAAATGGGAATTACCGTTCCTATTATCCCGGGAATTAAACCTATCGCCACAAAAAGACATCTAAAATTGTTACCGCAAGTATTTAAAATCGATTTGCCGGAAGAATTAATCAATGAAGTGGAGAATGCTAAAAATAATGAAGCCGTAAAACAAATCGGAATAGAATGGTCTATTGCTCAATGCAAAGAATTATTAGATTTTGGAGTTCCTGTATTGCATTTCTACTCAATGGGGAAAAGCGATAATATAAAAAAAGTAGCTGGAGAATTATTCTAAATAATCCGGTAAATTTGAAAGGTGAGCTTTGCTATTTATAGCAAGGCTTTTTTATTCCCTAATAGTAGAATTACTCTACTTTTTTGATGTTTTATATTAATGAATTATAAATGTTTAAACCATAAAATTAATATTTCGATTGATTTTTTCTATGTATTTTAGAAATAAATTAAGCTTTTTATGAAAAACACTTTATTACTGCTAGGTATTATTTCTTTTAGTTTTGTTGATGCACAGGTAGGAATTAATACACCTTCCCCTAGTGCAACATTGGATGTTGTAGCAAAGAATGCTGCCGGAACTTCTACAAATGTTGATGGGGTTTTAATGACAAGAGTAGACAGACAAAGAGCACAGGTGATGACCGGAACTCCTACTTCTACTTTAATTTATGTTAATAATATTACAACAGGAACTCAGACAGGAACTGCTATTAATATTGACGCCGTTGGATATTATTATTACAACGGGACAGCCTGGGTAAAGCTCCATAACCCTAACAACTCTAATTTTGTCTCCTCTAATATTTATAATGCTGATGGAACACTAATTGGAAATAGAACTGTAACACAAAATGCCAATACGTTATCCTTCACGGGGACGGCTGTTAATGCATTCTCAGTGGCAGGAAGTACCTTATCTGTAGATGCATCTAATAAAAGGTTAGGTGTTGGTACCATTGCCCCTTCATCCATTCTTTCCGTATTAACACCCACATCCGGAGATCTTATTGATGCTCTTTCAGCAGGTATTAACAATTGTGGAACTCCTTGTGGACAAGGCTCAGCAAGAAATCTTACCTTGTTTAATGCCAATGTTACCAATACTCAGTTTGCAGGATTAGAATTTATTCCCGGAACATCTGCTACCAATATTTCAGGTGCTTCTATTGTCGGAATTGACAGGGATATCACTAATAATTATGCAGGGCTCCAATTCCTTACGAGAAACTCTTCAGGATTTGCCCCAAGAATGACTCTTAAATCTTCCGGAAACATAGGAATAGGAACAATAACACCAGCTGTGAAACTGGATGTACAGTCAGGTGGAACTTCTGCAACACCTGTAGCAGCAATCAAAATTGTTGACGGTAATCAAAATAATAATTATGTCCTTACTTCAGACGCAAATGGAGTTGGAACATGGAAGCCTGCTGCGATTACTAATATTTATAATGCTGATGGAACACTTGCCGGTAACAGAGTCGTTACACAAGGAGCCAACACATTAGCTTTTACTGGTTCTGCAGTAAATGCTTTTTCTGTTGATGGAACTACGCTCTCAGTTGATGCAGCCAATCATAGACTTGGAGTAGGGACCGCTACACCACAACAATCATTACATGTGAATGCTAAATCAGCAGCAGTAAGATTTGAAAATCTGGCAGCTTTACCTAATGGAGCCAGCTCTTCAGGACTCGTTATTGATACCAACGGAGATATCTATAGAAATAATACAATCTCGGTTGAAGGTCAGATTTTGAGAATAGGTCTTAATGCAGTTACCTATAATGCAGGTACGGAATCCGCACTTAGATTTAGTGCTAATGATGACGCAACAGAAATGGGTAATGCTCCCAATTCAGCTTCCAATTTTATCAATACCATTGTAGGAGCTACTATTACCGATAATGCTTCAGCAGCAGCGGGGCAAGGTTCTCCCGCAAGAACAACAGACAGAGTAACTTTACAGCCGGGAGTCTATAAAGTACAGGTAAGGCTTGTAGGAAGCTTTGCCTCTGCCAGTGGTACCAATTCAATATTTATCAAGAGTATAGTAAATAATAATGAGTACTCCTTAGTGAATCAGGCAAACACAAGTAACCAGGCAGGGGCCTATTACTTTGATGATTATATTAATATTACCGGAGGAGCACAAACAGTAGACTTTACAGTATCTGCTACTTCAAGTAATTTTTTAGTAGCATCCAATGAAACACCCGGAACAGGAAAGTCTTATAGAAGCTTGGTTTTAATTCAGAGATTAAGATAATTTCAGAGATTACTCCTGAAAATAGTTGTAAAAACCGTTTATGCTTAATAAACGGTTTTTTTATTTTGATTAATCCAATATGGGATGCCTCACAAATTCTTTATTTCGATCAAATAGATATCGGTAAGTAGCCAATTTCCTCGTTACTGTAGTATCAAGCGTTTCCGCAATCTTAATCATTTTCGGATTAAAATCACCAATCCATTGAAGTTCAGTAATTGTAAAATCTGTATGCTTTCTCAAATGTTGTGTACCTTCCCAAATCATATACCCATCAATCCCTTTTCTTTGCCATTCCGGAACAACTCCGAAAACAAGGCCAACCATTTTTTCATTCTTCTTAAATCGTTTTAAAAACAAGAATTTAAGCTTTTCAAAAACTCCAAATTTTCCGTTGAGGTATTTAAACCACTGGTTGAGGTCCGGAAGATTGATCCACATAGCAATAGGTTTATCATTTTCATACACAAACCATGAGATATGTTCATTCATAATAGGTTTCATAGTATTGAACATTTTCAAAACCTTACTTTCTTCGAGCTGCTTTCCTTCACCGTGAGCAGCCCATGCCTTATTATAAACCTCAGTAAAATCTTTGGCAAACTTGGGCAGGTTATTCTTTTTCATGGGTTGAGCAGAGATCGCAGGATTTCTTCTGTTTTTCTCATGAGCAATCGTGAAAATTCGTGAAACTTCTGCAAACACAGGTCTGGTAAAACAAAGCTGTTCAAAATAAATCTTTAATCCATAATTTTCAAAAAGGTCCTTATAATAAGGGAAATTATAATTCATTCCATACAAAGGCTCAATGAAACCCTCAATTAAAAGTCCCCAGAACTTATCTCTCTCTCCAAAGTTGATAGGACCATCCATTGCCTCCATACCTCTTTCCTGAAGCCAGTTTTTACAATGATCAAAAATAAAATTAGCCGTTTCCTGATCATTGACACAGTCAAAAAATCCAAAACCTCCGGTAGGTTGCTCCTGTTCATAACAATTACTGATAAAAACAGCTACTTTTCCAACCGTCCTATTGTCTTTTTTAAATAAAAACCTCTGGCATTCTCCATCCCTGAAGAATTTATTTTTTTGAGGATCAAAAATCTCCTCAATATACTTATCTAAAGGACGTATATAATTTTTGTCGTGCTGATAAAGTTGTGTGGGGAATTCCAGAAATTCCCTTTTATGGTTTTTGTTTTGTACTTCTTCGACAATAATCATATAATTTTTAATCAGAATAGGTTATAAAAGATAATATTTTCATCCAATCGAAATCTCCAGTATTTTAAAAATAGTAAATGATTATGAAAACCATAGGAATTCCTGCCAAACCAAAAAATAAATAAAAAATTTTCCGAAGAAATAGATGAAACGATATTATCCGTATTTTTGCTGCAAATTAAATAAAAATGGTTGATTTTACTGATAACGACGATGATATTTTCACAGGAAAAGAACATACGCCTATAAGGGAAGATGCTTTTGATAAATCGCCACAGGAGAAAATTGAAAAAATTACTGAGCTTTTTGGAGAAATTATGGAAACATTAGGTCTGGATATGACAGATGACTCCCTGAAAGACTCACCGAAGCGTGTAGCCAAAATGTATGTGAACGAAATTTTCGGAGGACTTCTTCCGGAAAACAAACCGGGGATTTCTACATTTTCCAATAAATATAAATACCGTCAGATGCTGGTGGAAAAAGATATAACAGTATATTCTTTTTGTGAACACCACTTTTTGCCGATTATAGGAAGAGCACACGTAGCATATATCTCAAATGGAGAAGTAATTGGGCTTTCAAAAATTAACAGAATTGTAGATTACTACGCAAAAAGACCACAGGTTCAGGAAAGACTTACCATGCAGATTGTAGACGCCCTGAAAGAAGCTTTGGGAACAAAAGACGTTGCTTGTATCATTGATGCAAAGCACCTTTGTGTAAATTGTAGAGGAATTAAAGACACAGCAAGCTCTACCATTACAGCGGAGTTGAGCGGTATTTTCAGAACAAACCCAATTACAAGACAGGAATTCTTACATTACGTAGGAAGCCATGCTAAGCTAGACTACTAATATAAATGAACTATCAAATCCTTAAGAATATTGTAGATTCCGAAGCTCAGAGATTTCAAACAATCTCTGAAGAAGAATGGAATCATAAGGTTACCCCGGAAAAATGGTCTAAAAAAGAAATTATAGGCCATCTTTGTGACAGTGCTTTTACAAATATCCGTAGATTTGTAGTGACTCAATATAAAGAGAACGAGAATATCGTATACGATCAGAACATTTGGGTGAAGGCCCAGAACTATCAACATGTTCAAGCTTCCGAATTAATTAACCTTTGGAAAGCGTTGAATCATCAGATTGTTCATGTTGTAGAAAATATTCCTGATGAAGCATTACAGAGAACTTGTGATACCACCAAAACAGAACCTCAAAGGTTTACGCTGGAGTTTATCATTAAGGATTATGTAGATCATTTGCAGCATCATTTAAAATCGATTTAATTATGATAAAATTTAAAAAAGTTTCACATAAAATTTTTATTGCAACAATTATTTGTTGTGACAGATCTTTATTTTAACTAATTTTTGAATCTTAAAACTATTGAATCTTTTAATAAAAAATAAATGCAACTAAAAATATATAACTCGCTTACAGCGGAAAAAGAAATATTCAAACCCATCTTAGAAGGAAATGTAGGAATGTATGTCTGCGGACCTACCGTGTACAGCAATGTGCATTTGGGGAACGTAAGAACCTTCCTGTCCTTCGATTTTATCTACCGTACCCTAATGCATTTAGGATATAAAGTAAGGTATGTAAGAAACATTACCGATGCAGGCCACCTTACCGATGATGGAGATGTAAATAACGACAGATTCGTAAAACAAACCAGATTAGAAAAATTAGAACCTATGGAAATCGTACAAAAGTACACCGTTGATTTCCACAAAGTTCTTGAGATGTTTAATCTGCTTCCTCCAAATATTGAACCTACCGCTACAGGGCACATTGTAGAACAGATAGAGCTTACTCAAAAATTAATAGATACAGGTTTTGCCTACGAAAGTAATGGTTCCGTATACTTTGATGTATTAGAATACAACAAAAGAGGCTTGAACTATGGTGAACTTTCAAAACGTAATATAGAAGAACTTTTTGCCAATACCCGTGATTTAGACGGGCAAGGGGAGAAGAAGAATCCACAGGATTTTGCCCTTTGGAAAAAAGCATCACCAGCCCACATCATGAGATGGAATTCGCCTTGGGGAGAAGGTTTCCCGGGATGGCATCTTGAATGTACTGCAATGAGTACAAAATACCTGGGAGAAACTTTTGACATCCATGGAGGAGGAATGGACCTGAAATTCCCACACCACGAATGTGAAATTGCCCAAGGAAAAGCTTGCAATGGTGCAGCACCGGTACATTACTGGATGCACGCCAATATGTTGACGATGAATTCCCAGCGTATGAGCAAATCTACAGGGAACTATATCCTTCCGATGCAATTGGTAACAGGTGATAATGACTTCTTTGAAAAACCTTTCCACCCGACAATTGTACGTTTCTGTTTTCTACAGGCACATTACAGAAGTGTCTTAGACATTTCTAATGATGCCATGATCGCCAGCGAAAAAGGATTCATTAGACTGATGGAAGCTGTAAAAGTATTGAACACCATTACTCCTGATGACAACAAACAGTCAGAATTCAGCCTTACAGAATGGAAGAACAAATGTTATGAAGCATTAACCGATGATTTCAACTCTCCAATCCTGATTGCTCACTTATTTGAAGCTGTAAAATATATTTTTGCTTTAAATGACGGAAAAGAAACAATCTCATCAGCAGATCTTGAAGATTTAAAGTCAACATTAAATGCTTTTATCTTTGACGTTCTTGGACTGCAGGCTGTGGAAGAAAATAATAATGAAAAATTGGATCAGACCCTAAAAGTGTTAATCGAGCTTAGAAACCAGGCAAGAAAATCCAAAAACTTCGAACTTTCAGACCAGATCAGAGACAAACTGCTTGCAGAAGGCATCGAATTAAAAGATGGAAGAGACGGAACATCATACGTTCTGAACTAAAAATAGAAACTTCGGTTTACCTATATTCCGCAAAGATCCTAACATCAAGGATTTTTGCGGATTTTTTTTATCCTACCTACATAAATATCTTACCGCTCCTCATTATATCCAATTCTCCATTTTCAATTTTCCACTTTCCACTCTCAATTTTCCATTTTCCACTTATTAAGGAGCTTTTTCCCGCTATCCACTCATACTCCTCGCGCCCTTGCCCTCCAACGCTCAAACCCTTCGGCTCTCCAATCCATGTTGCGGGGTAACCGTTACTATCGGGGCTAGGGTAGAAGCCCAATCTTATCCATGATAGAATCCAATTGAAAGTTGATTTTGTATATATAGAGTATGCATATATAAATTAAATAGCATACATATATAATGAATAGGTATATATAATAATAGAATACTCCCGAATCAAAACCATCCTCATAATCCCCAACCCAC
The DNA here is from genome assembly GCA_963518055.1 of uncultured Chryseobacterium sp. GTDB lineage: Bacteria > Bacteroidota > Bacteroidia > Flavobacteriales > Weeksellaceae > Chryseobacterium. The sequence continues at coordinate 261 of CAUQIC010000033.1, read as the reverse complement.
CATAACAGCATCAATAGGGGTGGGCTTCAGCCCACTCAAATAAAATAAACGCTCTGTCCTTGATTATCGCCCAAACAAATGTTTAAGATTTTTCCTTCATGTTATCAGTTGTTTAGGGTTAAAACATTACGTGAATATGAAATTTATGTTAAATAGATTTGCGTGGTGTGTTATAAGTTTCTATCTTTGCCCCACTGAAAAACGAGAGAGATTCAGTAGCGCAGAAGAGCTTTTAGATAAGCAGAAACATTAAGATCTACT
>CAUQIC010000032.1:0-24839 GCA_963518055.1 uncultured Chryseobacterium sp. | reverse complement strand
ATCCGTGGCTAAAAATAGATGATCAACTTGTTAATAGAAAAAAACGCCACGAATTAACGAATAAAAATAGAATGTATTAAAAATTATACTCAGTCATAAGATATTCGTGTATCCGTGGCTAAAAAATATAGATATGTCAGAATTTACTCATCTCAATACCAACGGACAACCTGCCATAGTAGATATTGGCAGCAAAAAGGTAAGTCTTAGAAAAGCGGTTGCTCAAGCCATTATTTCTTTGCCTGCTCCTGTTTTAGAAGCATTACAACAAGATGATTTTAAAACAAAAAAAGGTTCTGTATTTCAGGTTGCTATCATTGCCGGAATTATGGGAGCTAAAAAGACCAGTGAACTCATTCCACTGTGCCATCCTATCGGGCTTGACAATTGTCATTTACAGATAGAATTGAACGAAAAAAATGATATTGTCATTCAATGTACTGCAAGCATCGAGGCTAAAACGGGAGTGGAAATGGAAGCCCTTACCGGAGCTTCCGTTGCTGCATTAACTATTTATGATATGTGTAAAGCTCTGAGTCATGATATTGTCATTAAAGAAATTAAATTAATAGAAAAATCGGGTGGAAAAAATGACTTCAAAAGAACATAATAATTCAATCCCTTTGATCAACGGACTTGTTCTTGCCGGTGGAAAAAGCAGAAGAATGGGAACTGCTAAAGACCTGCTCCACTGGCATGGAAAAGAACAACGCTATTTTGCAGCTGATCTGCTGGCTCCTTTTTGTGAAGAAGTTTTTATTTCCTGTAGACAGGATCAACTGGAAAGTGTTGATCCCAATTACCATGCTCTTACAGATACATTTCTCAATATGGGACCTTTCGGAGGAATCCTTTCAGCATTGCGTGCCCAAAGGGATAAAGCGTGGCTGGTTATTGCTTGTGATCTGCCTTTACTTGACAAAAAATCATTAGAATTTCTAATAGAATCCCGTGATCCGGAAAAGGCTGCTACTACTTACGAAAGTCCTTTTGATGGATTACCTGAGCCTTTAATCACGATTTGGGAGCCTAAAAGTTATCCTTTATTATTACATTTCTTAGGAATGGAAAAAACATGCCCAAGAAAAGTTTTAATTCATAGTGATACGCTTATTCTAAAGTCCGATAATCCGGATGCCTTGATGAATGTGAATACCCCTGATGATGCTGAAAAAGCACAAAAAATTTTGAAAGGCTAACAGAATAAGTATAAAAAAATCGTTTATTCTCAGCATTGTTTTTGCCACGAATTCACGAATAAATTTAAGAATATCAGTCTGTGTAAGATGTAAAATATGTAATTATGAGTGACTCGTTTGAACGTTATCAATGTCAGATTGCTTTGCCAGGATTTGGGGTTTCTGCCCAGGAAGTACTTAAAAATGCCAGAGTACTTATTGTAGGCATGGGCGGACTTGGCTGCCCTTCGTCTCAATACCTTGCTTCCTCAGGGGTCGGAACGATCGGTATTGTTGATGATGATATTATTTCTTTAAGCAATCTACACCGTCAGATCTTATATACACCTGATGATATTGGAGCTTATAAAGTAGATATTGCTGCTCAAAGGCTTCAGAAGCAAAACCCTTCTGTTTCCATTGTTCCTTATCGTATGAGAGTCTCATCTTCCAATGTTATGGATTTGATTTCGGAATATGATCTGATTATAGAAGGAACTGATAATTTTGAAACAAAATGCTTATTAAATGATGCTTGTGTATTGGCAGGAAAGCCATTGGTTTACGGTGCCATTTATCAATATGAAGGCCATGCAAGCATTTGGAATGTTTTACAAAAAGATGGGACATATTCCCCTAACTATCGTGACGTTTTTCCTGATGCAGAAGAATCACAGGTTCCTAACTGTAGAGAAGGTGGTATAATTCCTACCTTAGCCGGAATAGTAGGTTGTATGCAAGCTAATGAAGCGATAAAATATTTAACACAATCTGAAGATCTTTTATCAGGAAAACTATGGATAATGAACGTCATGAGCGGCAAAACGCAAATTATAAAACTGAAAAAAACATCCGTAAAAATCACATGCCTTCCCCAGACCGTTCAGTCTATTTCTTTTGAGCAGTTCACCAAAGAGCAGGAAAATTTTGAAATCATAGATGTTCGTACCAGACAGGAACACCTGAATTTCAATATTGGAGGTGCCAATATGCCTATGGAAGACCTGGATCATTATTTTGATCGTATTTCTTTAGTTTCCAAACCTATTGTCATGTATTGTCAATCCGGAAAACGCAGTACTCAGGCGGCGAAAACCATAAAAAAAGCTTTTCCTGAAAAAGAAGTATTTTCTTTAAAAGACGGAATTAACAACATACAGCAATAAGTAGTAGGCTTACTCAAACAAACTTTCATCAGAATAAAAAAGCTTTTCATTTCTTATCCTTGCTGGCGAAGTATAAGGGTGTTCTTCAATTTTTTCCAGATTCATGATATGCTCTACTTTCCAGCCTTTCGATTTCAGATAATCTGACACCATAGCTCTGTGACAGCTCCACCATACTGCTTCTGAGCACATAAAAGCAGTTGGTTTTTTGCGGCCTATATTTTCCAGTTTTTCGATAGCCTTAGCAAATTCCGGTGTTTGCATATAATCGGCATATCCTCGGAAGGATTCATTTTTCCATAGGCTGTTAACTGAACCAGGCTGTACTTTCCGCCTTCCTCCCAGTTCTTCCATATGAATATACTCTATATTATGCTCCGGTAATATCTTTTCCAGGTTGTCTTTGCTAAACCAAGGATACCTTTTTGAACCAGGAAATCTACGAATATCTACAAGTGCCTTAATATCAAACGAATTCAGCATTTCAATGAAATATTCAAGTTGATGAACAGAATGCCCAATACTATAAATAACGGGGGTTTCCTTGTTTTCCATGGGATTTATGCTTCTAGCTATCAGTCTATAATATTTTGAACTATTTTTTGTGAAGCTACAATTTTCTCACCAGCCATTTCACGAATGGTCTCCTCAATCATAACGGACATGCTGTTAAGCGCTAAGTCATTGGCTTCTGTTCCAAAAGGTTCCTCAATTTCATCTGCAATCGCTTCAAATGCTACAAAGGTATAAGCCACAAAGACAACAATAAGCGGAGTGAACCATCGCAATGAATCCACAAGACCAAAAGGCAAAAGAAAGCAGTAAATATACACTGTACGATGTAATAAAACCCGATAGCTGTAAGGTATTGGAGTGGAGACGATTCTCTCACAACCTCCTAGAATATCCGAAAGTTTATCAAGGTTTTCATCAAAACGTGCCTGTTGAATAGAATCTATGCATCCTTCACTTTTGGCTTTTTGCACCCATTCAGCCAATAAACGCATAATGACAGCGGGTTTATATTTTGCTTCTACAACAATCTTCAATTGATCTTCAGAAAGTCTGTATTTCAGATCTTCATATGCGTCTGTTCCTCTAAGCTGATGTTTGAGTGCAAAAATAAAGGTGCCAATCAACTGTACAAATTCGGAAACTGAAATGTCGGTTTTATCTAAGTTTTTCAGGGTTAATGCCTGCCGGGTTAACGATCTTGCTGTATTAAGCAAAGCTCCCCACAATTTTCTTCCTTCCCAAAATCTCTCATAGCTTGCATTATTGCGAAACCCCAGAAATAAAGCGAGCACAAAGCCAAATAAAGTTAATGGAGCCGGATTGAGTGGGATTTTAAAAGAAAAAATAACACCCCGCAGATACACTATCCCTAGAGATAAAATAAAAAGTAAAAAAAGACGTGGCAATAATCCCGGTAATACAGAACCATGCCACACAAAAAGCATTTTGAACCAATGTTCCTTCTTCCTTATAATCATACGATTTTTGTAAAAAGCATTAATATAAGGATTATTTTTTAATCTGTCCTACCACCAAAGACTCCAATTGATAGGAACTCCGCGCAGGTTTCTTCTCTCCTTCAGCAATGAGACGAAGCGGCCCTTTTGTTTCAGGTAATGGTTTCCCGTCAACAGTATCTGCTACAATCACATTTTTATCGGCAATAGAGGCATCCAATTCTGCCAGTGAAAATAAAACCTGATACCCGTCTGCACATTTGGCCAGCAGATATTTTGAAAGATTTTCACCATGAAGTTCTTTTCCGGAAGGAACTCCGGCTTTTGCCAGAATATCAGAAAGAGGAACACCCGTGTATATATGAATGACTCCGTCTTTATCCTTTAACGAAGCTTCTTTTCTTGGCATTTTTGATAAATCCGTTAAATTAAATTCTAAAGGTTTTGAAACATCTCCACTTACTTTAAGTTTAAATCCGGATTGGCAAAATATCCATCCGGAACTTAATAGAAGGACTAAAGGCAGTATTTTTTTCATATGACAATATAAATAATCATTATGGTCTTTGAATAGCTCCCTGGTAAAGCATTTGATCTACTTTTTTATATACTTCCGGGTCATGTTTTTTAATTTTAATCTTAACGTACTTGGAAGCCGGCATATTACTCTCTTTTACTACGTTATTAACAGAGACCAATACATTTGTCTCCGGGAAATAGGTAACGGTATTTTTTTCAGGAATCTGATAAGAAACAATAATAAACAAAGGAGCAATTCTTTCTATGCCATCGTCATAGTTATAAAGGTCTACTCTATCCCCGGCTTTAAACCCGGCCTTATCGATATCTTTCTGATTCATGAATATGACGCGACGTTCATTTTTAATCCCCCGATATCTGTCATCCAATCCATAAATTGTGGTATTAAACTGATCGTGTGTCCGGGTGGTTGCCATCATATATTCATCAGATTCAAGACTATTGTCCGGTATTTCCGTTAGGGTAAACGGAGCGCGCCCGCCAAATTCTTTAGAAAAACGCTGTTCGTCTCTTGCGGCATTGGGAAGATAAAAACCTCCTTTCTGTCTTACCCGCATATTATAATCTTCAAAACCGGGTATGCATTGCTCAATAGCATCCCTTACGGCATCATAGCTGTCATGATAACGCTGCCAGTCGATAACGGACCGGCTTCCTAGAGTAGCCATAGCCATGCGACAAACAATCTGCGTTTCATTGACCAGATTATCCGAGACCGCATCTAACATCCCTTTTGAGCTTTGAACAACACCCATTGAATTTTCAGTGCTCACTATCTGTATTTCACCGTTCACAATGTCTTTATCACTTCGTCCATAAGTAGGTAAAATCAAAGCTTCTTTACCATGAACGAGATGCCCTCTGTTTAATTTTGTTGAAACACAGACCAATAGGTTCAGCTTTCTCAGTGCATTGGCTGTATAGGTTGTATCCGGTGTTGCAGACAGGAAATTTCCTCCCATACAAAACATTAGTTTTATTTTCTCTTCATGAATCGCTTTAATCGCTCTCACCACATCATACCCATGCTTGCGAGGGACTTTGAAGCCATAAAAATTTTCAAGACGATCAAGTTGTTCATTTGTAGGTTTTTCATCAATCATCATTGTCCTGTTTCCCTGTACGTTACTATGACCGCGAACGGGACAAACTCCGGCTCCGGGTTTCCCAATACTTCCTTTGAGCAAAAGGATGTTGAGGATTTCGCGGATCATGTCTACGCCATTCGGTTGTTGAGTAAGTCCCATTCCCCAGCTGATGATGATACGTTTTTTGAATGCAATCATTTCTGCTGCCTGATAAAGAGCTTCCTTTGACACTCCTGAGAGTTCTGCCAGTTCTTCAAGTTTATAATGATCAAACTGCTTCAAAAAATCGTCATATCCTACCGTCTTATCTCTGATAAACTCTTCATCAAAAATCTGACCCGGATTTTTCTTTTCAAATTCAATCAACAGCAGCTCAAGCGCTTTTAAAAGGGCCATATCACCATTGATCTTTACGGGTAAATAAAGATCTGCCAACTGTACCCCACCTGTAAGAATTGCTTTTACATTTTGAGGATTGATAAATCCCATCAATCCGGCTTCCGGTAATGGATTAACGGCAATAATTTTAGCTCCGTTTTTCTTTCCTTTTGCCAAAGCACTCATCATTCGGGGGGCATTGGTTCCCGGGTTTTGTCCTACAATGATAATGACTTCTGCATCATAAAAATCCTCTAAAGTTACGGTCCCCTTACCTATTCCGATAGTCGGACGTAAGGCTGAGCCCGAAGTCTCATGACACATATTAGAACAGTCCGGCATATTATTCGTTCCGAATTCTTTAGCAAACAACTGATAAACAAATGATGCTTCGTTACTTGTTCTTCCCGATGTATAAAAGGCTGCCTCATCCGGTGATTCCAAAGCATTGAAATGTTCTGCTATTTTTTTGAAAGCACTATCCCAACTGATCGGTTCATAATGAGTAGCACCGGGAGCTAAATACATGGGATCTGTAAGCCGTCCCATTTTCCCGATTTGATAATCATCTAATTTTGCAAGGTCATAGACAGAATTTTGTTTGAAAAACTCAGGCGTTACCCTTTTGGTAGTTGCTTCTTCGGCAAGAGCTTTCGCTCCGTTCTCACAATACTCTCCAAGAACTGAACGCTCGTCGTCCGGATCAGGCCACGCACAGCTAGGGCAATCAAAACCACCCATTTGATTCATTTTGAATAAAGCCCTCATTCCTCTTATAGGAGCCTTTTCTTCAAACAAATCACTGAAAGCCGCCATCACAGCAGGTACTCCTGCTGCCGCTTTTTCAACATGTGTAAGCTTTAGATCCAACAAACTAAAGGGGTTCTCAGCATTCGGTTCTTTGCTGATTTCATCCTCTATTTTCTTTTTATTATTTTCTTCCATAACCTCTTATTGTATTCAATGATTAGCACGTAAGATTGGGATTGGGATAATTATCGCTCTGATCTTCCATGGTATTGTCTATGCAAACAAAGTCTTTCTCAACCAGAAGTTTTACTAAACCGGTCTGGCCCTCAAAACCAACAGTATCAGTTGATATCAATTCTTTAATCATTTCCACAGGCATTCTCATCACCATTCTGTTTTCAATAAAAGAGGCAGACAAAACATTATCCTCAGTCTTTTCTATTATATACATAAATGGTCTGTCAACAAATTCGGTCATGCTGGAAACAATTCCGTTTTCACCTAATTCTGCAACTTCCGACTGGGTTAAGCGAAACCTGACTGAGTTATCTTTTATTCTTATTTTCATTTGTTTGTTTTTTTTGGAGACTAATTCACCTCTCTTATTTGTATATTAGTGGTATTATTATTTTTATAATTCCTTTTTCTTATATCTCTATTTTGCCACTAATGCACGAATTATTTTAATATATTTTATCGAAATTATAGGACTATCCGCTTGTAATTTAATTTTAATTCTCCAAAATTAATCACTAATGCAAGCCTATTTTCAGACACTTTCAAATAGTTAATTGCTTGAGCAACATGCTCATCTACTATATCCGACACCCCTTTTATCTCTAATATTATTTTGTCAAAAACTACAAAGTCAGCATAAAATTTATGAGGTAATACAATTCTTTTATAATGAACCAAATATTGTTTTTCTCTTTCATACAGAATACCTGCCTGGCTCATCTCGTACTCCAAGGCATCTTTATAAACAATCTCTGAGAAACCTGGCCCTAAAGTATTATGTACTTCCATGCAAATTCCAATTATTTCATAGGATTCTTCTCTATAAATTAAATCTTTCATCATTTGTTTTTACTATAAACCACCATCATTTTATTCGTGAATTCGTGGCATAAGTTTTTTTATAATTCCTTTTTCTTATATTTATTTTGTCACGAATACACTATTTTTTTTAATGAGTAATTTGCACATCTTTGTGGTCGTTGTTACCTATTAATTTTGTGGGAATTACTTTCATGATAGATATTAAATCGGTTTTCCCGTAGGAAGCCTAATAAAGTAATATCAAACTCTTTAGCCAGATCTATCGCAAGACTGGATGGTGCTCCAATTGCTGCAACAATAGGAATACCTGCCATAGCTGCTTTTTGAATCAATTCAAAACTCGCTCTGCCACTTAGTAACAGAATGGTATTTTTAAGAGGAAGTTGCTCTGTAAATAACGCATGCCCTATAAGTTTATCTAATGCGTTATGTCTTCCAACATCTTCTCTGAGCGCAAGCAGATTTCCCTTATAATCAAAAAGTCCCGATGCATGTATTCCTCCGGTAGCACTGAAATTATTTTGAAATGATCTTAAATTTTCTGATAACTGATACAAAACATCAAAAGTGATTGTCTGGCTATCTTTCTCTAAGTTATAGAAAGAGCTTACCGTTCGTATAGACTCAATTGAACCTTTTCCACATACTCCGCAACTGGATGTAGTATAAAAATTTCTTTCAGTATTCATCAATTGAGGGATAAAATCTTCTACTAAATCTACGGTAATAACATTTTCGCGATTTCTAGAACATTCTGCTTCGGGGTGCTGGACACCTTTTATCTGCTGATATCCTGAAACAACCCCCTCCGTGAATAAAAAACCTGCAGCAAGCTCATCATCATTTCCCGGAGTTCTCATCGTCACGGATATATTTTTACTTTCTCTGTAATCTTTGGGGCCATAAGAAACCCGTATTTCAAGCGGCTCCTCTACAGCAATATCATCAGTATAAGGGAAACGGTTATCATCTTTTACTTTGACAATGTCTATCCTGCGTACTGAGTTATTTTCTAAAACATTGGTTTTCATATCTCAATGGTCTGGTATAGTAAATATACGAAATTTAGGTTTTTAAATTATGGATGAGCAGAAACCCATTCTTCACCGTCTTCAAAAATTTCTTTTTTCCATATGGGAACTGTTTGCTTTATAGTGTCAATAATATAGCGACAGGCATCAAAAACAGCCTCTCTATGTCCGTCACTTACCACAATCATTATGGCAGCATCACCGGGAAACAAAATTCCAATACGGTGATGAACGATCACATTTCTTACGGAGAATAAAGACATCGCCTCATCTGCTACTTTTTTAATTTCTTTTGTTGCCATAGACTGATAGCATTCATATTCCAGCCGAACGACAGATTTATTTTTTGTGATGTTACGAACGGTCCCTATAAATGTTGCTACCCCTCCACTTCCTAAGTCCTTGGCTAAATCAAGACATTCAGAGATGCTCAACGTATTTTCGGTTATTTTTATATCAATCATTTCCTTTGTCTTTTAACTATGTCCCAATTTCGGGTATTGGTTATTGTCATATTTTATCCACCACTTACCGGAGGAATGATTGCAATTTCGTGAGTGTGTTCAACCATTTGATCGTCTTCAGCATATTCCTCATTCAAGGCAATAAAATAAGATTTCAGCTTTTTCAAGTCTGAAAATGAATCTTCCAATACCAATTTTAATTGTCTCACATTTAGATGGTCCTCTACCTCTATTTCCCTTTCTGAACCTCCAAAAATGTCTTTTACGATCCCGAACGCCAATATTTTTAGTTTCATTTTTATTTTTTAAAGGATTTACCAATATTTTATTAAAACATTTATCCCTGCTACCAAGACAAGTATAGCAGTCATTCTTTTTATAATCAACGGATTCCATTTCAGTGACATTCTGGAACCCATTTGTCCTCCAACAAAAACTGCCAGACATAGGCTCAAAATTCTTAAAGAATCTACTTCCACAGACAACTTAGATACTTGGCCGAATATTCCTGATATTGAATTAACCAATATAAAAACACTGGATGTGGCTGCAATTTTCCTTGGAGTATCCCATTTCATAAGATTCAGTAATGGGGAAAGGAAAATTCCACCACCTATTCCTACCAATCCCGATAAAAAACCTATTCCTCCACCTAAAGTGCTATTTCCTGCCAAAGATCCTTTCGAATATAATACTCCCTTTTCATTATTCTTATTTTCTGTTTTCACCCATAGCAGGATAGCCGCTATGATTAAGGTAATTCCTAAAATAAGAAAAAAGGTTTCTTGGCTTATTTTCACTACAGCTCCTAAATAGGCCATCGGAACACTGACCAATGTAATAGGAAGGACTTTTCTCCAATCAATTTGATTATTTTTAATATAAATATAAACCCCACCCACGACAACAATGACATTGCATATCAATGCTGTTAACCGTATTTCCTGATAAGGGAGGTTATACATAGCCAAAACAGCAAGATAACTGGAGCCACCCCCGAAACCTACTGATGAATACACAAAAGCAATTATTAAAAAGAAAAGAAAGATCTCCCAATATTCCATATAATTTTGCTGAAGGTTAATTTTATTACAATAATACTCATTTTACGGTTTGCTTAATAGGATAAAATGTAAAAGTCTTTGCTGTAATTTGTGAAAAAAATGTCTTACATTGTTTATCTCAAGAAGTAAGTCATAAGGTATACTTATCATTCACTACATTTGGCCTATTTAGAAATAATAAAAAATGTCAATCAACGAAACACAAAAAAATATGAATTCTCAAAATGTCACAGATTATCCTAACAACAACACTTTTTTTCTGGTGTGGAATTTTAAGAAGGATGCAGATCCGTCCAAAATTAAATCCGTCTTTCAGAGAGTATGTGCACTGATTATAAACCTTAATAATTCAGCGCTCGACCGATTTCCTGATTCAAAAGCCAGCTGTGTGATGGGAATCGGATATGAAGCATGGTCACAACTGGAATTACCGGCTCCCTTACCTAAAGAGTTTAAAAAATTTGAAGAAATCAAGGGGGATAAGCACACCGCCGTGAGTACCAAAGGTGATCTTCATTTTCATATCCGTGCAGATGAAAAGAGTTTTGCTTATGATATGGCTTCTACCATTTCAGATTTTATGAAAGGTATTGCCGACTCTGTTGTTGAGGTTCAAGGATTCCGATATTGGGACAGTAGATCTATTTTAGGTTTTGTAGATGGCACTGAGAACCCGCATGGGCAAGATCGTAACTATTTTGCGGTTATTGGAGACGAAGATCCAGAATATACGGGAGGCAGCTATCTTTTTGTTCAGAAATATATCCACAACATGGATGCCTGGAAATCTCTTTCTGTTGAAGATCAGGAAAAAGTGATCGGCAGATCAAAAGAGCAGGACATTGAAATGGATGATGATGTAAAGCCTAAAAACTCCCACATTGCCTTAGCCAACGTAGGAGATGATTTTAAAGTAGTAAGGGACAATATGCCTTTTGGAAATGTTTCTACCAATGAAATGGGAACCTATTTCATCTGTTATGCCAGTACTTTTAGCACGGTAGAAAAAATGCTGACCAATATGTTCATCGGAGATCCTCCGGGAAATTATGACCGAATTCTTGATTTCAGTATAGCTAAGACAGGGACTTTATTTTTTGTTCCTTCCGCAGATATGCTGGATGATTTCTCTTCATAGAAGAATATAAATATATAAGTCTGTCCCTTCTTTTAGGTATCAATCGTCATTAAGGTGAATTGAAAATTTAAAACAATGAAAGAATTCTTATTAGTCTTCAGAGCAGATTACAAATCTATGCCTAAGACATCACCTGAACAAAAGCAAACCAACACTCAAAAATGGATGGACTGGATTGCCGGAATTGCCGCTCAAAATAAATTGGCGGACAGAGGTAACCGTCTGGAAAACTCCGGACAGGTATTGAAGTCAGGCGGGCTCATCTCCGATGGTCCTTATGCTGAAATCAAAGAATCTATCATGGGATATACGCTTATTCATACAGATTCTATGGAAGAAGCTACAAATATAGCCAGAGAATGTCCAATTCTATTATCGGGTGGAAGTGTTGAGATCAGAGAAATTAGTACATTGTAATTTTTAGTTTTAGAAATTACGGGGCTATAAAAGAATCAATAATTGACAAAGCCTTATTTTTGCCACGAATGTACAAATTATTGAATGAGTGTATTCGTGGTGAATATCATACAATTTCAAAATGAATGCTGCATTGAGTAACAAAAATTTGATTTTTCTTTGTGATGAACCCGAATGAAATAACACCACATTTATTCAGAACTGAGTATAGTAAAATCGTTGCTGTACTTTGTAAAACTTTTCATATAAAACATATTGAAATTGCAGAAGATATTGCCAGCGAAACATTTCTTAAGGCATCAGAATATTGGGCAATCAACGGACTCCCTGAAAACCCTTCAGCATGGCTTTATACTGTAGCAAAGAATAAAACTAAGGATTATTTTAAACATCTCGCCATTGTTGAAAAAAACATACAGGAGGAATTAAAAATTACAGAAACTGAAAGACAAGAATCCATAGATTTCGACCCTAAGAATATCTCCGATAGTCAACTGGAAATGATTTTTTCTGTCTGCAATCCGATTAACTCTCCCGAAACACAGATATGTCTGGCACTTCAGATTCTTTGCGGGTTTAGTATAGAGGAAATTGCCAACGCATTTTTTTCGAAAACCGAAACAATAAAAAAACGTTTGCAAAGAGGAAGAGATAATCTCAGAAGTCAAAATTTCAAAATAGATCCACTCCATGAAAAGGACATCCTACATCGGCTGGAAACAGTACTAAAAACAGTATATTTATTGTTTAATGAAGGGTATTTTTCAAGAACCAATAGTCTTTTAATTCGTAAAGATCTTTGTCTGGAAGCCATAAGACTTACCCTAATACTCACCGATTATCCTTTTACAAATATTCCGCAGACTAATGCTTTGCTTGCTTTAATGTGCTTTCAAAGTTCACGGCTGGATGCGAGAATCAACAGCCAGGGTGAAGCTATTCTTTTTGAGGAGCAGGATGAAAACTTATGGGATCAGGAGCTTATTGAAAAAGGTAATTATTATCTGGTACAGGCTTGTGATATAAATACTAACGAAGTTTCAAAATATCATCTGGAGGCAGCCATCGCTTATTGGCATACTTCACCGCCCAATAAGGATAAATGGCAGCCCATTCTGGACCTCTACAATCAATTGGTTATTATTGAATATTCTCCTATTACCGCTTTAAACCGAACTTTTGCATATTCTAAAGTTTTTGGAAATGAAAAAGCAATTATTGAAGCCCAAAAGCTAAATCTTACCGATAACGAATATTATCAAGGCTTATTAGGTTATTTATATTCTACACTAGACAAAAAACTTGCGATCCAACATTTTCAGGAAGCCATTCTTCTGACAAAGTCTCTAAGTGAAAAACAGACTTTACAGAAACATATTAATTTTTTAGAACATACAAACTAATAAAGTTGAATGATTTCATGGGTTCCATGTTGATTTTATTAAACAATTTAAAATTTAAAAGTCTTAAAATTACTTCGGTTAGTTGAAAGAGGGGCAAAAAAATAATGTAAATTTGCCCTATTCTATTGCAAAAGGATAGATTTTTAGTTTTAATATTATGAAAAAAATAGCACTTTGTCTCGTTGCTGTCTGCGCACACTTTGCTTGCCAAGCACAAAGCTTTAATCTAATTCCCTTAGGGATATATGGTGGAGAACAAGAAGATAATTTATCTGCCTATTTAGTGGGAGTTCCCAATGACAATACATTTCTATCTTTGGATGCAGGGACAATCAATACAGGAATAAGAAAGGCGGTTCAAATGGGAAGCCTTAATGGACCCGAGGAAACCGTTTTAAGAGATCAGATTAAAGGATATTTTATTTCACACGGCCATTTGGATCACCTTGCGGGCCTTATTATTAATTCCCCAGCAGATTCTAAAAAAGATATTTTCGGAATAGCTCCTGTGCTGCAAATTCTACAAAATCATTATTTTATCACTGATACCTGGATTAACTTTGCTGATCAAGGGCAAAAACCCATGCTTGGGAAATATCATTATAATGAACTTCAGGAGGGAGTAGAAACTCCCGTGCAAAATACATCTTTATTCTTAAAAGCATTTGAACTGAGCCATGTTAACCCTTACAAAAGCAGTGCAGCTCTTGTCCGAAGTGGTGAACATTACTTGCTGTATTTAGGAGATACCGGTGCTGATCGAATCGAAAATTCTGATCGTCTTGATCACCTTTGGAAAAATATTGCTCCATTGATCAAAAAGAAGCAATTAAATACCATTTTAATTGAAGTTTCCTTCCCGAACAGTCAACCTGAAAAATTATTATTTGGACACCTTACTCCTAATCTATTATCAGAGGAGTTGGATAAACTGAAACAAAAAACAGGACTAAAAAGTCTGGCGGATTTAAATATCGTAGTCACTCATAGAAAACCCACCGGAAATAACCCGGAGATTATAAAAAAAGAGTTGCTGGAAAACAACCCGCACAACGTCAATTATATTTTTCCAGAGCAGGGCAAAAAAATTAATTTACCTTAAGGATTGTATTTAAATATAAAAAATTTAGGCTGGTATCTCAAAAGAAATTGTATGGTGCCGGCTTTTAAATGATACATCAACATGAAGTTTACATTCTTCTATATAATTAAGTGATTAGTATGAGCCGATGTATTGCCATAATAAACCACTATTGCTTATTGAAAATACAATTATCCGTTATTTAGCTTCCTCTTTAGAAATAACTTTAATTAATTCGTAATTAGTATCACTCCCATCTGCCGGAGGGTTGGTTACTTTAGTTAATTTTATAAGGACTTTATATTCATAGCCCGGTTCATAATTGAATCCTATGATAGTAGTTTCTCCAACATAATAAGGTATATTTTTACCTGTTTCTGTTATTTTAAGACAATGATTAGATTCTGTGGAAGGATATGAAGGGGTACACTTTTCATAAGTAGAGGCAATATTAAACTCTGCTTCTCTTACCAAATTTTCATCATCCTTATGACATCCCACGCTTAAAAGGAGAATACAAGATAAGGCAGGATATGTAAACCTATTTTTCATAATTATTTTTATTTTTTGTCTGACTATTTTTTATTTAAAAACACAGTTGAAAACATTCATCTCCAACTGTGTTTTATTATCTCAGAATATGATGTTTATTGAAAACGGCCATGATCATTTGGAATCCTACCTCCTGATGGTGGATATGGATTTCCATTATTCAATTGTGATTGATAATTTAACCTTTCCTGTGGCGTCATTACTGTATTATCTGCTTTATACACAACATCCGCTAATTCTCTATATACATCAGATCTTGCTATATATGGAATGTAAAGACCATTAATCCATCTTCTATCTGTTCCGGAGGTCACACTATTTCCTGAAAAAGTTGACCCGTCAGAGACCTTTGTCATTACAATAAGATTAGGACTGCTTGCGAAAGCTCTTGAGTCATAAATCATTACTGAACTAAAGTCAACAGAACCAATATTATGATAATTTGTTGTACGTCTGTCAAAATTAAATCTCTTTTCAGGAATAACATTATTTATATTTAGATTAATATAGCTATCACGATTTACAGCATTATGCTCGTGATCCAAGCCCATTGCGTGCCCTAATTCGTGGATACCTGCGCCAATAACCTCATCATAAACCCAAGGTGAAGATTGAATTTTTAACTCCTGTCTTCCTCCATTAGCATTTCTGCCAATTTGTGAGCTATTGACATTCCCTCCGTTAACAAACTCAATATACGGATAGGCAAATCCATAGGTAGGATCAACAGTAGGCTGACCCGTTGCATTATAGAACCTTACATTAGAATTTGCTTCCCAATGTTCAATGGCAGCTTTCATAATCTCTCGTTGTACCTGAGACAAACCTGGACTATATACATACCTTACCATAGCCCACATGTTGTAAGCTGTTGGATATTGACCGACAGCCTTTGCCGCGGGTTTAAAATCAAATGGCATCCCTGTAGAAGGATGTACTGTGACCTCTGGTTTTAAAGGACCTTTAATACCAGAATAAATATCCCCGTCTTTTTCCAAAGATTTGAGTTGTGCTTCAGACAATACAATATCATCAGATAAATAATAGGTTCCATTCTTTAAAAGAACTCTGACTCCAGATTTCAGAGTAATTAATTCTCCCCGTTCAGACTTTACAGTTTCATTGTTTTCACTCTGAAAATCATCTTTCGTACACGAAGAGAAGAATGTAAGCATTGTTAAGCTGCCTACAAGAAAATAATTCCATGGTTTTCTCATAATTTAAAATTTATGTTGGTTATTGTTTTTTTATTCGTTTAAGACTATCTCATATTTCTGTCTATTTATAATTATAAAAAATCATGTAATAGTATAGCCATTTTTCCTGATTCATATATTAGGTAAAAGAAACTTAATAAATCACAAATATGGGAATTCAAATGCAAAAAGCGACCAGATATCTATGTTTACCTGCTTCTAGAAACCTGAAAAAAAAGTTTATTTATTATGATTAAAATAATTGGAGAAAATAACAACGCTATTTTTCTTCTGGTATTAAATACTTAGAAAAATTGTACAATCAAATTTTATTAATTTCGGAAGAATACTGTTCCGAACATCATCTGTAATAATAAATTTAAGATGATGTGCTTCATTCGTTTGTAAATATATAGACTTCAATTTAATTACACAATTTTTTTTCATCATTTTACCAATTATAATGTTTATTTTTTACAATTCAATCCAATACAAATGATAAATAACAAACTTAGTAAGTGATTAATTAATTATTTCCCCTCTATTATTTTCTAATTTTTCACGAAATTTTTGAAGCTCTTCGGCGTTTGGTTTTACCCAATCTGTCAATTCACCCACAATCTTCAATGGCACTTGAGAGCGATAAGAACGGGTTGGATTACCCGGAAATTTCTTGTCTGTTAAGTTAGGATCATTTTCAAAGTCTCCTGTTGGCTCAACAATATATACATGTTCACTCCCGCTCCCTTTTGCCAGAGCAGCTGCAAGCCCAGCTCCATTGGGTAAAGCCGTAAAATAAATGTGATTCATTTTAAATTCAGACTTATAATTAGAATTACCCCCTGCTATCAACAAATCCCCCACCTGCAGGTCTGCTTTAGTACCATGGTAAAAAGGCCCTTTATCAGAAGGATTATCTTTAAATAGTATTGCTAATTCTGAATATTCCTTTGCCTTCTTCCTGTCCGAAAGTTCTTCATAACATTGAGCAATACTTATATAAAGCCCGGGTAGTGCACTTTTAATAGTATCATCATTTATCTTTAAAGCATATTCCAAAACCGTTTTCAACCATTTTAATCTATCTTGAACGGTTTTTTGATGCCGAGAAATATAATGAGCTGCAAGAAATTTTTCAAGATCAGTTCTTGCTTCATCCCATCCTTGTTCAAAAAGTTTGTATGCCGCTTCAGACTCTCCCTGCTCTTCCATACTCATCCCCTGAAGGCAAAGTTTAACAACAGTGTTGAATGGTGAAAATTCCATATTCTGATTATTTTGTTGAGTTATTTTTTATTTGAGATGTTCAGGAGTAATCAATCGGAAAATTATATCATTTTATTTTTCAATTCTTTATACTTTGAGCGTCCCACAGGCAATACTTCACCTGTTTTAAGCAAAACGCTATAACGGGTTCCCGTGTTCACAAGCACCTTTTCAACCTGTAGAAAATTAACTAAATATGATTTATGCAATCGTTCAAATTGATCAGGAAGGAGCTGATCTAATAATTCTAGAGACTTGTCATGAAGTTCAGTCCGCCCATTACTAAGATGGAGCTCGGTATAAATTCCCGCTCCTTTAATATAGATCACTTCAGTAATATTAATAAGGCGAACTTGGCCGGCCCTCTTTACAGCCAGATATTTAATGTCTTCTTCAACCTTTAAAGCGGGACTAACAAACCTTGTCAACGCTTTAAAAAGCCTTTCCTGATCGAAAGGTTTGGGAACGAAGTCAAGTACACCATAAGCAAAAGCAGTAATCGCTTTATCTGTATTAGCCGACACAATTATCGTATGAAAGGAGGCAGCAACCATCTGTTCTAAAATTTCAAACCCATTATCTCCATTAAGATTAAGATCCAAAAGAAGTAAATCCGGAAGCTGATCGGCTATCTGATCAAGTCCTTTTTGTAAGGAATCACAGATTGTAATTCTCACCGATTTACTTGCAAAAAACTCAATAGACATTCTTTCCAAACGACGTGCAATCCTCGCTTCGTCCTCTATGATCAGTATATTCATTATCTTAAAATATGAATTGTAGATATCCATCCATTTTCGGTAGCCACTGAATCGAATGTCCAGTTTTGGCCATAGCTTTCAGTGAGCCGTGCTTTAATATATTTAAAGCCACTTCCCCCGGCTCGATTTGTCCTCACTTTTCGATTTTCTGCAAATGTTTCAAAAATATATTGATGGGCCTTTTCTTTTAAAGTATAAGAAAGAACAAAGTTAACCGTGTTTCCCGGCAACGGTTCACTATGGGTAATTCCATTTTCCAGTAATGTATGAATAATAGCAGGTGGAATTACCTGTTTTTCATCTATTCCAATCTCCTCCCAGCTATAATTAATTTCCTTGCGAAAACCCATCACTGATATATGCTGCCGGCAAAGTTCCAGTTCTTTCATAATGGGAATTTGAGTCTGTTCAGAAATTTCATTCATAATATCAAATTCTGAGGCTAGTGCCTGGATAAATCGGGATCCTTCCTTAGGGGATTCTTCAACCCAGTCCATCATGGAAGTTAAGGTATTTCTTAAAAAATGGGGTTGAATATTCTTTTTAAGCAATTCTAACTGTAATCTTGAAGAAAGCAATATTGCATTCTGATGTTCGGTTTCTATAACACTTGTACGGATGGAATGAAGGTAAAGCATACTCAAGACAATAACCGTAAAGCTAAGAAACAAACCAAAATCATAAACCACAAGCTTATTAATCAAAGCACTGACCAAAAGTGCTGCCAAAGCAATAAAGCCTCCTTTTTCTTTTTGAATAATACCATTAAAGACCACAATAAAAGCAGCAATCAACATCGCCAGACTATACAAGCGCGCGGTAAGATCATAAGATCCATAATTGAAGATATAAAACAACACCAATGTTACCAGCAATGCTGCCATTAGCCATTTTCCTTTTCTAAAATTAAACTGAATGATAAAATACAGAGGAACCAGTAATGCATTAGTAAAGGTCAGCCAGCCAATAACCTCAAGACGTATAAAGAAATCAGTATACGGAATGGCAACATGGAATTTCAGATATTCCATAATGAGTAAAGTAAAAAAGAGAAAACAAATAGACCCAAAGATTAAGATATCCCATTGTCTGCGCTTGCTGTTCAGATAAAGAAAAAAATAGTAAACTGCAGCAATGAGAAAGGCTCCTGCCATCAAGTTCATATAAGACATTATCACCAATGGCCTTGTCAATAACATCGTATAGCTATCCACCTCAAAATTAATGGAACGTTGTAAACCAGGAAAAAATGATTGTGAGCTACGCAGAGCAACAGTATGAAAGCCCGGTGAAATCAGATGATCCGGAATCCTGTAATAACTACACTCAGTACCCGGAACTTCCGGTTTTCCATGTTGAGGAAGTTGTCCGTTCCTGCCAATCAGTACTCCATCCCAATACACCTCAAAAGAACCGAAGGATTGAATTTGAAGCCCTAAAGGAGTCATCTCTCTTCCTACTTGACGTAATTCAAAACGTGTTCTCGACCAAAATATTTTGTCTGAGACATTATCTCTAACCTGCAGCCAGTCTTTGTCATTATAATCTTTGGCAGCCCATGTTATATTATCACCCGTTTTATAAACAGGTATTGGCTCCTCGGTACTGATAATAGGTATTGTCAGTGCACTTAGAAATGTTAATAAAAATAACAGGTTATGCATGATGTAAATATACAAGGAATTCTCAAAGGCTGATAGTCGTTTAAAAGCCTATAGAGCTGTTCAGATGATTTATCTGAAAAACGATTTCTCTGCGATCTAAATTTAGATCATGAAACTATTAACAACAACTTTCCTGGTTCTTATAACTGCTCAGTATTCTTTTGCGCAGAAAGGACAAATAACAGGCATAATCCAAGAAAAGTCAACAGCCTCACTGCCCTATGTAACAGTTACATTAAAAGGAGATCAAGAAAATGTTGCTGCTGCAGGAATTTCAGATAACAAGGGTATATTTCGGTTGGAAAATATTCCTGCAGGCAATTACATTATCAATTACACTTTGACTGGATTTCAGACGATTATTAAACCGATAGTAGTCAACCCTAATGAGGCGAAAAATCTTGGAACCATCATTTTAGAACCTGACACTAAACTTTTGCAGGAAGTTACTGTAACAGCTCAGCGATCATCAGTTAGCCTGAAACTCGACAAAAAAGTGTTCGAAGTTGGCAAAGATGTTCTCTCACAATCGGGAGCTGTTACCGACTTACTTAACATTGTTCCTTCAGTCAGCGTCAGTCCTGGTGGGGTAATCAGTCTACGCGGTAACAGCAGTGTATTGGTGCTCATTGATGGACGACGTACGGGATTGACCCAAGGCAATGCCCTTGAGCAGCTTCCTTCCGATCAGGTGGAGCGAATAGAAGTCATCACCAATCCCTCCTCACGCTTTGATGCAGCCGGTTCAGCAGGAATTATCAATATTATCCTTAAAAAGAATAAAAAAGCAGGTTTCAATGGACAATTGCGTTTGGTTGGTGGCATCCCCAATGAAACCCGTATCTCCCCTAGCTTAAATTATAAATCCAATAAAATCAATTTATTTGCAACTTATGGTATCCGATTATCTGATTATGTTGGTTTATATACGATGCAGCAATCTACCCGACTGTCCGGCACACCGGTATACCTGCACCAACGCCAGGATGAAGATCGGCACGATGATGCCAGACTCCTCTATTTTGGTGGTGATTTTAAAATCAATGATCATAATAGCATTACCGCTGCCTATATGCGTAACTCAACCAATGACCATGACAAGACCCGATTGAGTTATCAGTATTCAGGAAAAAACAATATTATTGACAGCAGCCTCAGCCGAAGTGGTGAATCGTGGGAAAAACGAAGCTATAACCAGCTTGAATTTAATTACACCAAAACATTTGAGAAGCCGGGTAAAAAGTTTACCGTAGATATGCAATACGATTTCTGGGACAGTGATAAGGATTGGAATTTATCAACAAGCAAAATTTCACCTGTTACCAATACTTTACCGATGATAAGAACAAATTCTTTCGGAAAAAGTAAAGACCTGATGATTAA
The DNA here is from genome assembly GCA_963518055.1 of uncultured Chryseobacterium sp. GTDB lineage: Bacteria > Bacteroidota > Bacteroidia > Flavobacteriales > Weeksellaceae > Chryseobacterium. The sequence goes on along the minus strand of CAUQIC010000032.1, from coordinate 3,788 downwards.
AACAGATATGATACAGCCAATAGACAGTACTTCTACCCTGGAATTTGGTTTAAAAATGGAAGACCGAAGGGTAAACAGTGATTTTATTGCAGAACAGCAGAACGCTTCCGGCTGGACAGTTATTGATCAGATTGACAATCATCTTTTATATAAAGAACTGATAGGAAGTGCCTATGTGCAGTTTTCCGGTAAAAATGGTCCTTTTGCCTACCAGGCAGGTCTTCGTGGTGAGTTAACCCATATTGGGATTGAAGACCGCACGGGTAGTCATACCAACCAAAAGAATTACAATCGCCTCTTCCCTACGTTAAACATCAGTTATCATTTTAATACTGCAAGTAACCTGCAAGCCAGTTACAGCAAACGTATCAATAGGCCAAGACTAGGTATGCTTTATCCGTTTAACGAGCTTACCGACTTGAGTACCCGTTATGTAGGAAATCCCGATCTTAACCCGTCTTATGCCAATGTATTTGAAATCGCATTCCTTAAAAACTGGAAAACGCTTACTTTTAATCCATCTCTTTATTACCAACGAAATAACGGAGTCATTGAAGATTATACCTTTAGGGATGCTAATGGGTTATTTATCACCATGCCAGTCAACATCAATAAAGAAACACGTGTTGGTTTTGAGCTCTCCCTACTCTATAACCCTTTCAAATGGTTACAGACAAACGCTGAATTCAATCTTTTCCACTACAAAGAACAAGGTAGCTATCAAAATCAAAACTTCAATTATTCAGGCACTACGCTTACATCCCGTTTAAGCTCTCAATTAAAGTTAAAAAATAAACTTTCCTTCCAAGCGGTCTATAATTTCAAAGGAGCTAATGCTACAGCACAAACCCGTTCAGATGCTTTGCATAGTATTGATTTTGGGTGCAGCAAGACTTTTTTGAAAGACAAAGCTACTCTTACTCTGGATGTAAGCAATTTATTCGGACTCCGAAAGTTTAATAGCAGAACTGTCGGACCGGATTATGAAATTAATCAAACCAGTATTCCTAATGCTGCCCGTTATCGTCTGACATTAGTTTATAGGTTTAATCAGAAAGATAATCAGGCGGTACGACAAGCTAAAAGCGGGAACAGAGATTAACTTATGTTTGATAAAGCCCCATCAAAAAAGACCTCCTTATTAAAGAGGTCTTTTCTATTTATGATAATGTATAATTTTTTTTTCTATTATTTCAACCCAATTATTTTCCGATTTCTTTTTCTATTTTAAGAAGCATTTCTTTCGCATTTGGATTTGTGGGTTCCAGTTCTAATACCTTTTGATAATCTTTTTTTGACAAATGATAATCTTTTTTATTGAAATAAGCTTCTCCTCGACTGTCATAGACATTAGCAGAATCTGGAAATTCATTACTATTCAAAGTGAAAATTTTGATAGCAGAATCAATGTTATCATTATTCAAATATTCATAACCCAGTATATTGAGCTCGCTTTCATTTGAGAAATTATAATCATCCGGTTTAGTTTTCTTCAGATTTTTGTAAAGCTCGATACCTTTGTCTACGTTTTTTGACAAGTCTTTTCTTATTGCGAAAGAAATCGACTCTTTATTTGATTCTAAAGGATAATTTTTAAATTGATTCAAAGCTGCGATACTTGTAACAATTTCTTCCATCAATTTACCAGTGCTCCCATTTGTCATCACTACAATTCCGTTTCCATCATCTACACTTCCCATATAAAAGCAGACAAAACCATTTGTTCCACCATCATGATGGAAATATTTCGCACCATCATAATCATTCGAAAATGTTCCAAAATTATTTTCAAGTCTTTTTTCCGATATTTCTTTAGACAAAATTTTATTGGATTTTCCTAATAATGACAATTGAGTTTCAATGACATATTTTGCCAAATCGGTTGGGTTTGTCCATAATCCGGCTGCTGCTTTTTCGGGATAAATATGATACTTCCCCTTTACTTCTTTATCATAATTATAGCCCGTTGCTAACAAATTTTCTTTATTTTTTGCTGGGGGTTGGTTAAAAGAGCTGTCATTCATTCCCAATGGATTCAAAACATTTTTCAGCATATAATTTTCGTACTTTTCACCGGTTATATTTTCGAGAATTAATTGAGTAATCGTAGTTCCGCCCCCAGAATATTGGAATTTCAAACCTGGTTCAAACACAGACCTTACAGCTCCGGAATTGGAAGGCTTCAGACCGTCAAGCGTTTGAATTGTCGTAGGTAAAGCAGCTCCTTTTTCATACCCTCCGAAACCGTGAACTGACAAGCCAGCGCTGTGATTTAATAAGTTAGCTATAGTGATTTTCCTGCCTTTTGAAACTTTATCATAAGGAAATTTCCAGGTTTTCAGATACTTATTAATATCATCATCCAAACTTAATTTCCCTTCCTGAACTAATTTCAAAACCCCTAAACTATTAATTGTTTTACTAATAGATCCTGCCTGAAACAATGTTTGGGGGGTAGCTACCCTTTTTTCAGAAACATCTGCAAGACCATACGCTTTTACCCATTCTATTTTGTAATCTTTAATTACTGCTATACTTACTGCATTGACGTTATAAAAAGACATTCTATCTCGTAAAGATGATTTCTTTTTTGATTTATCCCAATGGTAGAAATCGTTTTCAAACAATTTAATTTTATCGTTTACATTTTGTGCAAAAATGTTGAGTGATAAAAACAGGACGATCATCAAATGGATTTTTTTCATGTTTAAATAATTAATGATATGGTTATTTTTGTTGTCTAAGTTAATCTTAAAACAACTGAGAAAAAGGGACTATTACATTTGAGAATGAATTTTATAGAATCCCGTATATTTTATTTTTTTAATTCCTTTTCTATTTTCATCACATTGGAATAATACCTATCCATAACGGCCATACACATTCCAATTCTTCGGGAATAAGTATAAGGTTTATCATTATTAATTAAATTTAAAATAGCATTAGAAATAGGATAAGCGGGTAATCAGGTATAATCATAACTAAATCAAAAAATCCAGTAAGGACTGGATTTTTTAATATTTACTATTATGCAATTATAAATTCTTTCCTAAAAGAGTATTTTATCTATTTAACCACTGTAGCCTTGAAAGAAAAGGATGAACCACCAGCATTACCGGAATCGTATATATAAACCGTTACGGTATTTGCTGCTGTCACTTTTGGGGTGTAGATTGGTGGATAATCTCCTGCTGAAATATTGCTTGTTGGGCTTACGATAACCGCATCACCTATGGCCGCCCCATTGACAGTTATTGTAAATGCCCCAGCAGTACCTGATGCGGGCAAAGTCACAGTAGCTGTTCCTGTAAATAATTGTGCACCGCTACTGCTCGGTGTAGACCATGTTCCATCCCCTCTAAGATAAGTGGAAGAGCTTGGAGTACCCGAAGATGTAGATATTTTAGCTACGGTAACAGACGCATCGGCAATTTTGGTTGTTGTTACCTTAGAACTTCCAATAGTTGTAACTCCGGAACTAACTATAGTAACGTCCCCACTTAAGCTTACCGGAGCAGATGGAGCAAATGGAGTCGCTCCTGTTATATAAATCTGTCCTGAAGCAGTCCCATTTGCAAAACCTGAACCCGTGGCTCCAGTAACTCCCTGTATTCCTTGTGCACCCGTTACTCCGGTAGCACCCACTACGCCTGTTGGCCCCGTGGGACCTGTAATTCCCTGTATTCCTTGCACACCAGTTACACCCTGAGCTCCTACTGGACCTGTAATCCCCTGCATACCTTGTGCACCTGTTGCTCCGGTAACTCCTGCTAACCCCTGAGCTCCTA
>CAUQIC010000031.1:0-30728 GCA_963518055.1 uncultured Chryseobacterium sp. | reverse complement strand
AACCGATGACCTTCGGGTTATGAGCCCGACGAGCTACCTACTGCTCCATCCCGCGGTGTATTTTTAGAGTGCTTACCGAAAACACTTAACTTAGTAGCGGGAACCGGACTCGAACCGATGACCTTCGGGTTATGAGCCCGACGAGCTACCTACTGCTCCATCCCGCGATATTGGATTGCAAATGTACGACTTTTTCTTTAAAATCCTAATTTTTCTTTTAAATAAAGGACTTTTATAAAACCTATTTTATTATTTGTATCTTTGTTTTATGGCAAAAATATTGAAAATTTACCCAGACAACCCTCAGGAAAATCTTGTGAATGAGGTTATTAAAACGCTCAACAATGGAGGACTGATTATCTATCCTTCAGACACTATTTATGCATTAGGCTGTAATATTTTTGATATAAAAGCCATGGAAAAGCTGGCTCAACTCAAAAAAATGAAGCTGGACAAGGCTAAATTTTCGATTATTTGTAACGACTTAAGTCATCTTTCCGACTTTACAAGACCTATTGACACTTCGGTTTTCAGATTTTTGAAAAGCCACCTTCCGGGACCTTTTACTTTTATTCTTGATGCCAATAAGAGTTTACCTTTAGCTTATAAAGGACATAAGACTATTGGTATCCGTGTTCCTGACCACCCTATCCCGCAACTTATTGTTGAAAAATTGGGACATCCTATTGCATCCACCTCTATCAGAGATGATGATGAAATCATCGAATATTCTACTGATCCGGAACTTATTGCAGAAAAATATGATCACCTTGTAGATATTGTCATTGATTCAGGATATGGTGATAATGTGGCTTCCACTATTGTAGACCTTACATCAGGAGAGCCGGAGATCATCAGACAGGGAAAAGGGATTATTTAGTTTAAAGATTGGGATTGCGGTTGATTGTATGAGTCTTAATGGGAAATATTCTATAGGAATTCTGCTCACATTTGTTCTTTTAGTAATAGTGATGCTGTATGTATTTCCCGTTATCATTTTGATAACAGGAGCAAAAATTGTTACAGGAAACACGTTCTTTCTCAGCAGAATTATAATATGGGGTGCCTTACTCATCGTATTTCTGTATACACTATTTATTGAAAGGGGTCCTTATTTACTTAAAGAAGAGAAAACGTATTCTACCGCATTCAATATAAAATCAGTCATCTATTTATATTTGATTTGTATCCTCGGAAGTATTATTCTGAATGTATTGATCCAGCTTTTAATTCATAAAGAAGAAAGTAATAAAATTCTACAATTCGCCTCTCTCTTTAAAAATGATTATTTTTTAATTATTTTTACATGTTTTACTGCGGGCGCTGTTGAAGAGCTTTTGATGCGGGGTTATATACAACCCAGAATTGAGACAATATACAACAGTCCGATTGCTGGGGTTTTAACCTCTGCCGCTTTATTCGGAATTCTGCACAGCACTTACGGAACCATTGGTCAGGTTGTAGTACCTTTCTTTATTGGAGTCGTTTTTGCTATATTTTATAAAAAATATTCAAACATTAAAATTCTGATTGTCTGTCATTTTATGATTGATTTCATCACCTTGATGGCCATGAATTTTATTGATTTTAAACACTTATCTGTATTTTAACATTATGAAAATTGTAACATCACCTGCCAAATTAATGAACGTAGACAATTCAACGGATCTGTTGAAATCCACTACTCCTAAATTCATTGAAGACGCGGCTTTCATACAAACTTATTTAAAAGAAAAATCTCCTAAATATCTTTCTGATCTCATGGAAATATCTCCAAAGCTGGCTGATGAGAACTGGGAAAGAAATCAAAAATGGAAATCAAAGCCTACTGCCAAAGAGTCTGCTCCTGCTCTATTTGCCTTTACAGGTGAAGTATACAGAGGGTTGGATGCCAAAACACTTGACAAAAATGCAGTAGATTACCTTCAAAAAAATCACAGAATGCTTTCCGGACTATACGGACTTCTGAAACCATCTGATAAAGTCATGCTTTACAGGCTGGAGATGGGACGTCATTTTGAGTTTGACCAGTATAAAAACCTCTATGAATTCTGGAGAGAAAAGATCACAGAACAACTGAACTCTGAAATGAAAAAAGGAGAAATCCTTCTTCATCTTGCCAGCAATGAATATGGAAAGGTAATTGACAGAAAAAAACTAACCCATCCTGTTGTTGACTTTGACTTCTATGAGATGAGAGATGGAAAGTTAAAAACCATCGTAGTTTATACAAAACATGCAAGGGGTCTTGTGGTAAGATTTTGTGCAGAAACGAATGCCAAAACATTAAATGATGTAAAAGCATTTAATTATGAAGGGTACAGAATTGACGAAGAAAGATCTACCGATACAAAACTGGTTTTTACAAGATAAATGACAATTTCAGCATTTAAACAACATTTCAAAACTGAGCTTGCCGATCTTTATACTGAGTCGGAAAGTGCTTTTTTAATCTCTATATTCTTACATAAAATTGTAGGGTTTGATAATTTCCAACAAAGAAGATTTGCGGAACAGGAACTTTTGGCTGATGATGAAAAACAACTTTTCGATCTGATTTCAGATTTAAAAAGCGGCATGCCATATCAGCAGATTTTGGGAGAAACTGAATTCTATGGAATGAAATTCTTTGTGAATAAACATGTACTTATCCCCCGGCCTGAAACAGAAGAATTGCTCGAAATAGCAATCCGGGAAATTCGGGATTTATTTTCCAAAGGGAAAGCGTTGAGGATTCTTGATATCGGAACCGGGAGTGGCGTCATACCTTTAGTTTTGAAAAAACATTTCCCTGAGGCCGAAGTTTCTTCTATCGATTTTTCTGAAAAAGCTTTAGAAAAAGCTCAACAAAATGCAGACTATCACAATCTGAATATCAGATTTATTCATGCTGATTATTTGAACTTTGAATTAACCGAAAAATATGATGTTATTATCTCCAATCCTCCTTATATAGGAATTGAAGAAGAAGTGGAAATTGCGGACTCGGTAAAAGATTTTGAGCCTAAAATGGCTTTGTTCTCTCCTACGTCTGATGCTTTAATCTTTTATAGAAAAATCGCAGAAGATTCTAAAAATCATCTTAATAGCGGAGGGCTATTATTTTTAGAAATCAATCAAAAATTGGGGCCTGAAACGCTGCAATTATACCCATCCTTTTCTGATGCTCAATTATTAAGGGATTTATCTGAAAATGACAGGTTTATTTATGGAAGAAAGTAAATACGTTTATTTTCACAAACAATATATTCCGGGTTAATCTAAAACAACAAAACACCATGACAATCAAATCACACGATATCAATACCATCAAAATTGCGGAGGTAATTTCTGATGAAATCATTATCCAATCTGTTCAGGACGGGTTAGATTTGATGGGTGATATCTATTATCAGGGATTCGATAAAATTATTCTTTATGAAAAAAACATCACTCCTGATTTTTTTGACCTTAAGACCAAAATAGCAGGTGAAATTCTCCAGAAATTTTCCAACTACCGCATTGGACTTGTAATTGTGGGGGATTTCAGTAAATATGAAAGTAAAAGTATGAAGGATTTTATCTTTGAAAGTAATAAAGGGAAACACATCAATTTCTCAAAAACATTAGAAAATGCATTAGAAATTTCTACAAAATAAGACTTACAAATGATCCTCTGTTGGGTAATTGCGTAACAATTTTGTTCTGCTTTAGTCTAAATTCCTTTTTAACAAGATCTAATTATGAACCGGAATCTTTTTAAATTAAAAGATCCGGTTTCTCTTTTTCTGAAAAAGAACCTGTCAACTTCACTTCGAATCTACCACTCCTTTCGAGAGCGGCCTCTTAAAGAAAATTATGACTCTTAAACTAATTTAATCAAGCACTTATATAAACTTCTAATAAGCAAGAGATTAATTTTCAAAATATACCCCATGCTTACCATCTGAAAAAAAATCTTTACAATGTAAAAAACACGTTAAATTATAAGTATTCAACGTGTTTTTTGATTTATAAAATTCATTGAATAAATTTAATTTACACAAAATAAGTAAGTTATCATTTTTTTTGTGTACTTTTGAAAAAAACACAAACATTATGAACTTCAAGATTCTAATCAAATTACGGATCCAACATAGAGAATAAAACTAGTTGGATATTTCTCGTTTTTAATTCTTCTGACAGACAAGTAATAATAAATTGTAGTTTCTTTAAGGGAGCTATCGGATTACTAAATACAATACCTGTCTTAACTATTAAATAAGAATTCCATTAACCATGCCCAATAGTAGTGTAACAAATTCTATGAATTTGTTATGAAGTTTAATTTCAGTGCCATTAGAGGGGCTGTAAGTAAGCTATAAATTCTATTTTAAATCAACAGAATCACTAAAAACTATGTAACAGTTCAAATAGATAGCTAGTATTAACATTAAATAAATTCACAATCGATGAAAAATTCTTTCTTACAAATTTCGTTTTTTTTAATCAGCTCCTTTGCATGTGCACAAGTTGGGATTAACACCAACTCTCCGGACAACAGTGCCGCATTGGATGTCTACAGCCAAAGCAAAGGAATGTTGATTCCAAGACTCACTACTGCTAAAAGAGATGCTATTGCAAATCCTGCAAATTCTCTTCTTATCTATGATACGGATAAAAAATGTTTGAGCCAGAATATCGGAACACCAGCAAAACCTGATTGGTTATGTATCAGCAGCAATGCAGTTAAAATGTTTTATATGCCAAGTGTATCTTTTGATACTTCTCAGAATGCTACCGGGCAGACTAAAGATCTCTATACGCTTTATAAAAATCAATTCGGATCTCCGAAAGCAAAGAGTACAAGTGCTCCGGCTTCAATTCCTTTTTTCCCGTCGAGTCAGGATCTTTATTATTATGTAACGGATGCAGATCCCAATGTATTCAGCAATATTTCCATTAGTGATTCAGGGGTCATGAGGTATGATGTAAAGGCTGCAGCCACAGATTGTTCTTTTATTAATATAGTTTTTGTTGTAAAGTAATTTGACGATGATAAAGAATCAGATTTTACAACAAAAAAAGGCTTTGTTTATTTTTTTACTATTCATTTTTTCTCAAAATATTTTAGCACAGAATGAACAAGGGACAGGTTATCCGTATTTCGTTAGTTTTACCCAGGGATTGCAGCCCCAGGAAGCGTATAAGGTAGCAACAAGCGGAGTTCAAAATGACGCCACTTTTACTACTGACGGTTTACGATTAACCAGAAATGTGAATAATACCTCCGGAGGGGTTATATTAGCCGATAGGATATTCAAAAGTGATCAGGGAATTAAGTTTGAATTTGAATATGCCATATACGGAGGGGGCTCTAATGGAGGAGACGGGATTTCTATATTTTTAGTAGATGGTTCTATTCCTAAACAGCAACTTAATCTTGGATATTTTGGAGGAGGATTAGGATATACTTTTGTTTTAAGAAATTCCAGACAAGGTGGAAATCTGGAAGGGTTGAGAGGTGCGTATTTAGGAATTGGTCTAGATGAGTTTGGGAATTTTAAAACCCGATTTCAACAAGGAGACAGAACAAGAAATGGCCTTTTCGGTGCTACAATAGCGGAATGGCGAAATAATGTTACGTTAAGAGGAAAACGGGGAAACCAATATTTATCATCCAATGAACAAGCGGGATACAATGGTTATCCATTACTCTACAGTACAGCAACCAATGCCTCGCCTTCCAGCAATAACCGTTCGGTATATCTGGATGTTCAGACAGGAAAACATGTTGGTATTAAAAATTCAACATTCGGACAGTTTACCGTAGAGAATGGAGGAAACTCAATACCTCAGGATGAAAACGATGTAAGATTTCGTAAGGCCTATGTAACCTTAGTACCCAATCCTTCGGGTGGTTATAATGTAACGTTGGAAATACAGCATGGAAACGTTAAAGAAAAAATTATTGATAATTATTATTATCCCACTTCTTTAAAATATACGGAAAATGCAACCCAAAACAATCAGGTAAGAACTCTTGATACATCTCCGCCTGCTACTTTCAGAATTGGTTTTGCAGCCTCAACGGGTGATGCTAAAAATATACACTTACTAAAAAACTTAGGGGTGACAAGACCTTATGCAGCGGAAGTAACTGATGATCTCTTTGCGGGATGTCCAAAGATAAAATCTACTTTTTCTCCATTATTGAATGATGTGGCTTACACTTCAAAAAATGGACAGAATCCCCCGACGGCATCTTATGATAATATTGATTTTAATTCATTCCGTTTTCTAGACCTCAATGGAAGCGTCATTCCGAATATCGTAGGAGGAGTGTATACCAATAATGAAGGAACATGGACGTATGCGCCTTTAACAGGAAAATTATCTTTTAGACCTGCTAACGGATTTACCGGGGTTGCCAAAATAATGTATGATATTAAGGGGGGAGGGCGAAATGGTACCGAAGCTCCCTATAATCAGGAAGACTACAGATCTATGCCTGCATTGATACAAGTTAATATTTCAAATTCTAACAACTGTAGCAAAGCCTGCGTAATTTCTAATAAAAATGTCACTCAAAAAATAAAAAAAGAATAAGAGTCTAAGTCTTTTTTACGCCTAATAGACAGAAGAAATACAAAGTTATAAACCAGCTCTCAAGGCTGGTTTTTTGTGATATGTAAAGCAGAATTATATTTTCTTTTTAATAAAATACTGAACAGCATCTTCTATTGCCTTATCTACCGGTTGATACTGAACTCCCAAATCGGTTACAGATTTTTGATTGGAATAATAATTATGAATCTGAAGGGCCTTCATATGGGGAGTACAAAGACTCGTTTTTATATTCAGTTTTCTCAATCCGTCCCCTATCCATCCCAAAATATTCAGAATTATATTGGGAATAGGGATCATGACAGGCTTTTGGGTAGTAATCGTGTTTATTTTTCTAAAAAATTCTTTATAATTTAGATTTTCATTAGCTAAGAGGTATTTTCCCCCGTCTTTTCCCTTCTCTATTGCTTTTACAATTCCATGGGCTGCATCTTCAACATGAACAAAATTTTTTCCTCCTTTTGGAAAAAAAATCAGTTTTTTTTTCCAGGCCCAGAAAATGATCTTTCCTGAACTGGGTTTATGATCATAAGCTCCAATCATAAAAGTAGGGTTGAGAATGACCACTTTCATATTTTTACGATGCTTCAAAATATAATTTTCTGCCTCCAACTTAGTCAGGGCATAAAAAGAATCTGTAAAGGGATAGTATTGAGGATTTTCTTCATCTCCGGGGCTTTCCGGGCTTCCATATCCCAGCGTATTCGCAGAACTTATAAACAGGAATCTTTTTACTCCACAAATTTCTGCTTGGTTGAATACATTCACAACCATACTATAATTTGTTTTCTTATATTCTTCATATTGGAGAAGATTTTGACGAGTTTCTGCGGCCATATGAATACAATAATCAATATCCTTGAGGGATAATGAGATATCCGAAGACAAATCCCCTTCAATCAGTTTCAGATTCTCGTTCTTTTCACCCAAATAGCCGCTTTTCTTGCGCACCATAGCAATAACAAAATAACCATCTTTTAATAATTTAATAATAACATTAGTCCCCAAAAGCCCTGTAGCTCCGGTCACAAAAACTTTTCTTGCAGGTAAATTACAATCCTTTATTTCAGGATGATGTTCTTTTATGAGTCTAAGTTTCATGCTTCAACTTCTCGTTTTATAGCTCTGGTCATCAATGGCAGTTTGATCCAAATCGGTAAAATTTTCATGACAAGCCAGCTTATTGGATTCACCATAATTACGGAATCTTTTTTAAATAACTGACGGATACTATAAGATGCTACATGATCAGGGTCTAAAAGTGTCAGTTTGCCTAAAAAGCCTTGTTTTTCAATTCTTTTGCAGACCTCTTTATTGGTTTTCATTGCTCCGGGATTCACCACACTTACAAAGACATTTGTATTTTTTAATTCTTCATGAAGACCTCTCGAAAATGAATGAATAAAAGTTTTAGAGGCAGGATACACTGTTTTAAATCCAATCGGAGAAAATGCTGCCATACTTGAAACATTTAAGATATAAGCTTTAGGCTGCCTCAAAAGATTCGGAAGCAGCTGATGGGTAATAAGTGAAGTTGCCGCTACGTTAACCTGTAGAATCGCATTGATATAGTCTGATGTTGCTTCTGTAAATTTTTTTGTTCCACCCAGACCGGCATTATTGATTAAAATATGAATATCAAATGAGCTATTCAGCCATTCTGTAAGCTTCATTACATTCTCATTAATAGAAAGGTCTACTTCATAATAATGGGTCTTTACATGATAATTCTCTTCAAGTTCTCCGGAAAACTCTTTCAGCTTCTGACCCGGCAGGCTTATCAGAATAACATTGATCTGCTTTTTTGCCAGGTTTTCTGCAAATGCTTTACCTAAACCCTGACTTGCCCCCGTGACCACGGCATATGATTCTTTGGTATCCATAAGATTAAATTTTATGATACAAATCTATCATGGAAATGATCTCTACATGTTCCGGATTATCTGAATGAACCTATTTTCAGACAAAGCATTATTAAAAAACAAACAACTCAATATCAATAAGTTAAATAACACAAAGAGGAAAACTTTATAAGTTGGAACCTATTTTTTGAATTCGGAAGGGGTCTGACCGGTCACTTTTTTGAAAGTTGTATTGAAGGACGTTTTGGAATTGAATCCTGCTTCATAAGCTATTCCAAGAATGGAAAGTTTAGAGTCAGTTTGTTTCAGTAATTTTTTAGCATATTCAACCCTGAATTCGTTTACATATTGAAAGAAATTTTTTCCAAAACCGGTATTGACCACATAAGACAAATGATGGGTAGAAACGGATAACATCTCTGAGAGCCTGATGAGATTCAATTCACTATCGAGGTATGGTTTTTCTGTCTCCATTATATTTTCCAGCTGTGTTTTAATTCTCAGCAGTTCTTCATCGGAAATCAGCTTTTTTTTCACCTCCTCTGAATCGGAGTTTTCTTCAATAGAGATCAGATCTTTTCGTTGTTGTTCTTCCAAAGGATAAATTTCCTTTTGTTTCAAAGAATAATAGGCTACAAAGTAAATAACCATGAGAAATACTGTATTAATCACAAAATTCAATGATTTAGGATCATAAAACAGATTATAAATTACATAGATAATATTCACGATGAGAAGTACCAGAATAATGTATTCGAGCCAATTCAGGTTGATTCCTTCTGTATTGGAAGAGAATTGTTGAATTTTCCGTTGATGTTTTCTAATGGTAACGTAAGAAAGACCTGTATAAAATAGTGCCTGAACCAGAATCAGACTAATGCTAAGGTACTCAAATGGAGTATTGTAACCTAAGGCTATACACCAAAGACATACGAGAAATATTGCAGGAAGCAGAAAATATTTGAAATCACTTATTTTGAATGTAAAAGATGGATTGGTAAAGAATAATACGCTGAAATAGAAAAAGATTGGGGTCAGATATTGAATAAAGCGAACGGGAAGCAGTGAATGAACTTCTATTGTTGAACCTGTAATGAGAAACAAAATTTCATCCAGCCAGAATGTAGACCACAAGAAGAGAAATATACCGAACCAGAAATTAGCTTTCCGGTTAACTTTCAGGGGGTTTGCCAACGTGAGTAAAGACAGCAAAACCAATGAACCGTAGAGAAGTATCGCGATGAAGCTATTTAATTCTGATGTGTTCATTGGTTTTGATATTTTATATAAAAATAGTCTTTTTATCCTATTCTTTTCCTGACAAAGATTTCATAGGCTAAATAAATTAACGGAAGCGACATAATACCAATATAAGCTCCATTATTCATTGCCAGTGCCGGAGCATTTACAACAGCATATACCAAGCCCAGAAACGCACCTCCTAAGTGGGCTGCATGCCCAATATTATCATGAGGTCTCGGATTCAGCATCATATATACCGAATATCCGAAATATACCAAGCCAAAAATATAGCCGGGAATCGCAATAGGAATAAAGAAAATATAGATACCAATATTAGGATATAATGCTATGGAAGCAAACAGGATTCCTGAGACTCCCCCACTGGCTCCTACGGCAGAATACCATGGTTGTTTCTGATAAATGTACAAAGAAAGAATATTTCCCAACAATATAGACCCTATATAGACAATCAGAAATCCAATATTTCCAAAATGCTCCATGACAATGGGCGCAAAGAAATACAGTGTCAGCATATTAAACACCAGGTGCATAATATCTGCATGCAAAAAACCTGAAGAAAGCAAGCGTATGTATTCCTTTCGATGAAGAATATCACCTACACTAAATTTATATTTCTCCGTAATGGCAGGATTGTTAAATGCAATGAAGCTTATAATTGCAGTTATTATAATGCACAATATTAAAATATTCATTCTATTTAATTTTCAGATTCATCACTCTCAAATAAATCCCCGATCATTCCTCCATCCTCATCTGTATCTCCCATAAATTCAGGTTCTTCATAAACCTCCGGCTCTTCCTCTACAGGCTCCGGAATTGTTATATTTATTGCCTTCACTTTGAATTTCGTAAACTGATTTCCAATGGCTTTCATCCCTTTTACAGTTATGAATTCGTCAATATTTATCGTTTCAGATTCACGCTCTTTCCCTTTATCCTTTGCAAAAATGATTTCTGCTGTTGCTTCGTTGGCTACAATCACATTCTCAATGAATGATTTCGGATGTTCAGATGGCATGAAGGTCTGTACGTTTATTGTATTCTCTAGTAAGAATCTCTTGATAAAGTAAATATCCTTTTCTCCGTCATAGTAAATACATGTGATTGGCTGTGCAGGTCTCCATTTTTCCAGTACCAGATATTCATCATCAAAACGATTCCCCAAATCAAAAGAAACTAGTTTTACTTCACCATTGGTATTAATGGTTAAGATTTTATCATCTCCTTTGAAGTTCCCCAGTAAAGTACCTCTTACATCGGCATTCAATCTTCTTACCGTATCATCAAACCAGATTTTTCTAGGAGCGAGCGTGGAAACGCCCTCTTCTTTCATATCTACTTTTTTCACGGCATATTTGGTTACCAGGTTTCCCTTAGAGTCACGGCCTTTGATGGCCAATTCGGAAAAATTAATTTCCATTTTATTCTTTCTGATTCTGGGATTTGGTTTTAAAAGTACTGTTACCGTTTCAGCTTCTCCATTAGGGTTTGCCGAAAAATAAAGTGTTTCTGAACCTTTTTTATCTGAAGCCAGTGGATAATCTGTATTTCGGGTTACTCCTGTTACGGAAAAACGCTTCATATAATACGGTCCTTCCCTACCTTCACGATAGATCATATTGTACACCGTTCTTTTGTCGTTCTTCTTCCAGATGGCAACATGCAGAATATCTTTTCCGATAAAGGTTTTGGCCTCTACTTTTACAACTTTCATGCTTCCATCTTTTCTGAAAGTAATGATATCGTCAATATCAGAGCAGTCAAATAAATACTGGTCTTTTTTCAGGGAAGTTCCTATAAAACCTTCTTCAAAATTCGCATAGAACTTTTCGTTGGCAACCGCTACTTTTGTAGCATCAATCGTATCAAAGATTCTAAGTTCAGTTTTTCTCTGCTTATCTTTTCCGTATTTCTTCTGGATATTTAAGTAATAATCGATGGCATAGGCGATCAGGTTACCTAAGTTATATTTCACCTGTTCTATTTTACCTTCCAGAGCCGCAATATTTTCTTTAAACTTATCCAAATCGAACCTTGAGATCCTCTTGATTCTGATCTCTGTCAGCTTCAGAATATCTTCTTCTGTTACCGCTCTTAAAAGATGCTTTGTATGAGGCTTTAATCCTGCATCAATTGTTTTCAGTACATCTTCCCAGGTTTTTACCTCTTCAATATCGTGGTAAATTCTGTTTTCAATGAAAATTCTTTCTAATGAAGAAAAATGCCAGCTTTCCTGAAGCTCATGAAGCTCAATTTCAAGCTCTTTTTTAAGGAGGGAAACCGTATGATCCGTATTCATCCTCAGAATCTCAGAAACGTTCATGAACATTGGCTTATCACCAACAATCACACATGCATTCGGAGAAATGGTTACCTGACAGTCTGTAAATGCATATAAGGCATCAATTGTCTTATCAGGAGAGACATCATTATGAATATGAATCAGGATTTCTACTTTATCTGAAGTATTATCTTCAATTTTTTTAATTTTGATTTTCCCTTTCTCATTAGCTTTCAAAATCGAGTCGATCAGGTCACTTGTCGTTTTGGAATAAGGAAGCTCAGAAATTACCAGCATATGTTTATCTGTCTGGGTAATTTTAGCTCTGGCTCTTACTTTTCCTCCTCTGTGACCGTCATTATATTCTGAAACATCAAGATATCCTGCGGTTAAAAAATCGGGAAATACCTCAAACTTCTTTCCTTTTAAATAGGCTACAGAAGCATTGATCAGTTCATTGAAGTTATGGGGAAGTATTTTGGTAGAAAGACCAACTCCAATTCCTTCTACCCCCTGAGCGAGAAGTAAAGGAAATTTAACAGGAAGGTCGATAGGTTCGTTATTTCTTCCATCATAAGATTTAGTCCAATCTGTTGTTTTAGGGTTAAAGACTACTTCTAAGGCAAAAGGAGTCAGCCTTGCTTCAATATACCTTGCCGCCGCCGCAGAATCCCCGGTATAGATATTTCCCCAGTTTCCCTGAGTATCTATCAGTATTTCTTTCTGTCCGATCTGCACCATGGCATCGGTAATGGAAGCATCACCGTGAGGGTGATATTTCATGGTATTTCCTACAATATTGGCGACCTTATTATAACGGCCATCCTCCAGTTCTCTCATAGAATGCATGATTCTACGCTGAACCGGTTTTAACCCGTCATACACCGAAGGAATAGCCCTATCTAAAATTACGTAGGAAGCATAATCCAGAAACCAGTCTTTATAGAGACCTGAAACTTTCTTCAGGCTTTCACCTTCATGCGAATGTTCTTCTGTCGTCATCTGTTTTTTTATCTTTTTTCTCTTTATTAGCTTTCACTACTTTATTCAGAGAGAGTTTTAAATCGTTTACTTCTTTTTTAGTTAAATAAGAAATCTGGTACTTCAGCATGGTGGAACCACTATTCTTACTTGAAACGGTCACGTATAATCTTTTGATAAAGAAAATACTGATCACATCATATTTTATCAGTTTATATTTTGGAAATTCATCATGAAGAGGTTTGTTTAAAAAGGGAATGATATTCCTGTTTTTAAAATTCAACGCTTCACCATCACTGTCATATTCAAAAATCTGCCTCCCGTTAAGATGAAAGATGATCAACGTCAATATGGGAATAATAATCAATAAATAACCTTCTTTCCCCAATGCATTGAATCTGTATTTATTAGCTAAAAATCCTAGTATTCCAAACACTACTGCCATCATAAGTAGTGTATTTATAAAATTATAAACTGATGCTTTATTACGGTTACTTAGTCTCATTTGATTCTTCTGTTATTCTCAGTTTATTAGCCGTTTACTTCATCTATGATTTCTTTTTTATCGATAGCAGTATCATCTTCCACTACCAGATTTTCCAGAATAAAAGTCTGTCGGTCCGGGGTATTTTTCCCCATATAAAACTCCAGAAGCTGCTCTATGGTCTGGTCTCTCCCTAATACGACAGGTTCCAAACGAATATCTTTACCGATAAAATGTTTAAATTCATCCGGTGAAATCTCTCCAAGTCCTTTGAATCGGGTAATCTCAGGATTTTTTCCCAATTCATTAAGAGCTTTTATTCTTTCGGCTTCTGAATAACAATACCTGGTTTCTTTTTTATTTCTAACTCTGAAAAGCGGGGTTTGAAGGATATAAAGGTGATTATTTTTGATCAGATCCGGGAAGAATTGCAGAAAGAATGTGATCATCAACAAACGGATGTGCATTCCATCGACATCGGCATCGGTAGCAATAATTACCTGATTATATCTGAGATCTTCAAGACTTTCTTCAATATTTAAAGCGGCCTGCAGAAGGTTAAATTCCTCATTTTCATAGACTACTTTCTTAGTCAGACCATAGCAGTTCAATGGTTTACCTTTTAAGGAGAATACCGCCTGTGTTTCTACATCTCTTGACTTTGTAATTGATCCTGATGCAGAATCTCCCTCGGTAATAAAAATCTGTGTATCTCCTTTTCTTTCTGCTTTCTGATCGTTATAATGCTGTCTGCAGTCACGAAGTTTTTTATTGTGGAGAGACACTTTTTTGGCTCTTTCTCTTGCTAATTTCTGGATTCCTGAAAGTTCTTTTCTTTCTCTTTCAGAAATTAAAATCTTTCTTTGAATAGCTTCTGCTATTTCAGGGTTCTTATGTAAGAAATTATCCAGTTTGCTTTTAAGGAAATCAATAATAAAAGTCCTTACGGTAGGTCCGTTGGGTCCCATGTCATTGGACCCCAACTTTGTTTTAGTCTGAGATTCAAAAACCGGTTCTTCTACGTTGATAGATATTGCAGCAATAATTGATTTTCGAATATCAGAAGCGTCGAAATTTTTATTAAAAAATTCACGAATTGTCTTTACATAAGCCTCACGAAATGCATTAAGGTGAGTTCCTCCCTGAGTGGTATTCTGTCCGTTAACGAATGAGAAATAGGTTTCAGTCTGAGATTTGTCAGAATGGGTAATCGCCACTTCAATATCTTCGTCTTTCAAATGAATGATCGGATAAAGAATGTCACTTTCCAGCTCTTCTTCCAAAAGATCTTTCAGACCGTTTTCAGAAAAATAGGTTTCGCCGTTAAAAAGAATTTTTAATCCGGGGTTCAGGTACGCATAGTTTCGGAGCATTCTTTCGATATACTCTTTTCTGTACTTAAAGTGAAGGAATATTTCACCATCAGGAATAAAGGAAATCTCTGTCCCATTTCTGTCTGAAGTCTCTTTTTCATCAAAATTTTCGGTGATCATACCTCGCGAAAACTCCGCTATTTTCATCTTTCCGTCACGGAAAGAGCGTACCCTAAAGTAGTCTGAAAGAGCATTTACCGCTTTAGTACCGACTCCGTTTAACCCTACCGACTTTTTGAAGGCTTTACTATCGTACTTACCTCCGGTATTCATTTTGGAAACAGCATCAACTACCTTTCCCAGCGGAATTCCACGACCAAAGTCACGGATGGTAACTTTACCGTCGTCCAGTTTTATTTCAATTCTTTTTCCAGATCTCATCCTGAACTCATCAATAGAGTTATCCAGGATTTCTTTAAGTAGAATATAAATACCATCATCAGCCGAAGAACCGTCACCGAGCTTCCCGATATACATTCCGGGGCGCAAACGGATGTGTTCCTGCCAATCGAGGGTTCTGATATTATCTTCTGAGTAGGTTGGATTTATTTCTTGTGACATATATGATTTCAGCAAACATACAAAAGTACGAAATTGTCTAAAATTATCCGAATTTTAAAAATCATTTTTATCAACTTTTAATGCTATGCCCAGTCTCTTAATAAATCAGGAAATAATTCGATAAATGGATTAAAGTATTAAAGCTATTATGAATGGTCCTTTAATAATGTCCTTATATTTGATATTTCCAGAAGCTTTACAGAATATACATTGTTCTCTCCTTGGATAAGTTAGGTTGTTTAATGGCTATGAGCCGTATCCTGAAAATGATTTAAAATTAAAGATCAGCCTCCATCAACACATACACTTTACATTTTTTAAGAAAAGCTCACATTTCGTTGCCGATAATCCATAAAAAGTTACTGCTATTTACTTTCTAGTTTTCCGATTATATTCTTCAATATAGCAGGAACAATTAATCTATGAAAAGGGCGAACCGGTAAAAAATACAATATCCCCAACCAATTATGAAATTTAACTGTTGTTGAAATGGTTAGAGAATTTTCATCTTTTTGATTATTATTTCTGCCATAGAGAAGGGAAATTCTAAAGTCCAGATGTTTATCATCCTCTCCCAGAATAATTTCGTTAGTGGTCTTGTCAAATACTTTAAAAAGACCGACTCTCTCTCCTACTTCACATGTAAAATGATTAACATCTTGTATTTCTGTAAATTCGGCTCCCGTTTTCAACCCCAATAAGGCCACAGCTTTATTTCGGAGAGCAAACATCTTCTTTCCCCATTTTGGCCCGCTGGTAAAAAATGCTTTTCCAATCTCTTCTATTTTGACATTCCGGGTCTTGCTTGTTAAGCTCCCTTCAAAGCTGTCAACATAATCGAAACTCTCTTTCTTTTTGGACAGGATAGAATGATTGGGGAATTCAATTTTCTTAATTTTCATGTGATTGGGTAATCCGGTTATTTTAAAATCAAATGTATCAATATTTCCTCATACGAAAAACAAAACATTAAACAAATGTTTATTTAATTTCAACTCTACTTAAACTTTTATAATTTTTATCATTTACAGTTCAATCGTTTTTAAATATTTCATTAAATTCGATTTTTACAAACACACATTTATGATACAACTTCCTTTATCTAAGCTTTCCAATGTGGGAACTACTATTTTCAGTCAAATGACACAATTGGCTAATGAAAATGAGGCTATTAATCTCTCACAGGGGTTTCCTGATTTCATGCCGGATTCAGAGCTATTAGATCACGTAGATTATTTCATTAAAAAAGGGTTCAATCAGTATGCTCCTTTGGGGGGAATGATTAGCTTAAAAGAAGAAATTGCCCGTAAAATTGAAAACAGCCACGGGGCAATCTATCATCCTGACCACGAAATAACAGTTACCGCAGGAGGCACACAAGCTATATTTACTGCTATTGCAGCTTTTATAAAGAAAGATGATGAAGTTATTATTTTTGAGCCTGCTTACGATTGTTACGAACCGACAGTAGAGCTTTTCGGAGGTATTGTTCAGCGATTTGAAATGAAAGCTCCGGATTATGAGATCGATTGGAATGCTGTTAAAAAGCTGGTGACCGAAAAGACCAAAATGATCATTCTTAATAACCCCAATAATCCATCGGGAAAGATTTTAAAAGAAGAAGACATCCAGCAGCTTATTGAATTGGTAAGAGGAACTTCTATCCTGATACTGAGTGATGAAGTATACGAAAATATTGTTTTTGATGGAAAAAAACATCTCAGTATCTGTAAATATCCGGAGCTTAAGGAAAGAAGCCTACTGGTAGCTTCTTTTGGAAAACTCTTCCATGTAACAGGCTGGAAAGTTGGATACTGTGCAGCTCCTAAAAATCTAATGGATGAGTTCAGAAAGATACATCAATTCAATGTCTTTTGTGTTAATACACCCATTCAGCTAGCTTTAGCAGAATACATGAAAAATGATGAACATTACACCCATCTTAACCATTTTTTCCAGGAGAAAAGAGATTTTTTACGAAAAGGATTATCCGGAACGTCTTTTGAATTGTTGGATTGTGAAGGAACTTATTTCCAGGCGGTAAAATATAATAAGATTTCAGATAAAAATGATTTTGATTTTGCCACTGAACTTACTATTAACCATAAAGTAGCCAGTGTTCCTTTTTCTTCATTTTATAAAAATAAATTAAATGAAAATGTAATCAGGCTGTGTTTTGCTAAAAAACAGGAAACCCTGGAAAAGGCAATTGAAAATTTATCCAAGATTTAGTATAAGTGATACTCTATATTAAAATAAAATAAGGAACTACCCAAAAGGATAGTTCTTTTTAATTTTATCCAAGCTATTGAACCAATTCATTTTTTTTATTTATCTTAGTAAGAATCAACCCAATAAACTAAACCATGAACAACAAAATTCTATCAAAAGGAAAAAAATTAAACAAAAAAGAATTAAAAACAATTGCCGGCGGACTGCTCAATTGTATGCAACCGGGAACACCATGTGAAGGCCCTCTTTGCGATCCACCTATCGTTTCCGATGATCCGAGAGATTATTGTACCATGTTCTCACCACGTTGTGCACAGGTAGCTTGCAGACCTTAATGTTATCAACTTTTAAACTTTAAGAATAAAGACATGAGCAATAAGAGTATAAGTAAAGGAAAAAAATTAGCAAAGAAAGAGCTAAAAATAATTACAGGAGGCCTTGTAAGATGTAAAATTTACGGAGATTATTGTTATTATCACGGTCCAGGTTGTCAAGAAACAGAATGCCAACCGCCCATACCCGTTGACCCTATTGATTAATGATCAACAACGATAATAAAAAGAACCGGCCTTTACGACCGGTTCTTATGTTTTTTACTGATGAAATTCCGAGATTCAGAACTGTAATTTTACAGGAACATTCCTCCTGAAGCTTCAATTCTCTGACCGTTGATCCATCTTGCATCTTCTGTACATAAGAAAGCTACTACTCCACCAATATCATCCGGAAGGCCTACTCTACCTAATGCGGTAGCACCGGCAACAACAGCGTTAATCTCTTTATTATCTCTTACTCTTCCTCCTCCAAAATCGGTTTCAATGGCTCCCGGAGCAACAACATTAGCTTTGATTTGCCTTGCTCCTAATTCTTTCGCCATATATTTCGTGAGCATTTCCACTCCTGCTTTTATGGATCCATAAATAGAAGATCCCGGTGTTGCAAATCTTGCTAATCCTGATGAGATATTAACGATTCCTCCACCATCATTAATGAACGGTAATAGTTTCTGTGTTAAGAAAAACACTCCTTTAAAATGAATATCTACAACATCATCAAGCTGTTCTTCCGTTACCTCTGTAATCGGAGAATATAATGCAGTTCCCGCATTATTAACAAGATAATCAATAGTAGAGCTTCCGGTATTTTTTTGTAAATGATCTGTAACTTCTTTAATAAATGCATCAAAACTTTTAATGTCTTTTGTATCCAGTTGAAAAGCTGCCGCATTTCTACCTAATCCTTTTATCTCATTAACTACTGCTTCCGCTTCTTCTTTATTACTTCGGTAAGTAATGATCACATCCAATCCTTTTTGAGCAATCTTAAGTGCTGAATTTTTTCCTAATCCACGGCTTCCGCCTGTTACTAATGCAATTTTTGTTTTTGTTTCCATTTGTCTTATTATTTTGATGATACAAAGTTGAGGGATTTTCAGAATGAATTGTTTGCTTGAATCAATCTGATATTTGCAAAATTCAAATCACGAACGAAATTCTAATGGAGTAAAGGAAGTTTTCCTTTTAAAGAAATTGGAGAAATGGGCAATTTCTTCAAAACCTAAGGCATAGGAGATTTCAGAAACATTCCATTTTGTTTGTCTTAAAAGTATTTTAGCTTCCTGAATAACACGGTCAGCAATAAATTCCGTCGTTGTTTTCTCCGTATTTTCTTTTAATTTCTTGTTAAGATAATTCACATGTACCGCTAATCGATCGGCATAGTCTTTTGCTGTTTTCAACTGCAATCTCTGTTCCGGAGACTCAATGGGAAACTGCCTTTCTAATAATTCTATAAATAAAGAAACCACTCTCATTGATGCATCATTTGAAGTGGATATTTTAGTTGCAGGCTGTAGCTTTTGTCCGTAATGAATCAATTCCATCACGTAGTTTCTGATTAAGTCATATTTAAAGATGTAATCAGAATCAATTTCTTTTTTCATCTTTTTAAAAAGGACTTCAATCTCATCTGCCAACTCATTATTAATTTCAAATATAGGGATTCCTCCCGGCTGAAATATAGGAAGATCTTCGAGAGTATTATAAGAGGAACCTTTAAAAAGAAAATCTTCAGTAAATACGCAAAAGCTTCCTGACTGATTCGGATCTTCAGGAACCCAATGATAGGGAACTTTGGGTGTGGCAAACAACAATGCATTTTCTTTTATTGAAATAGTCTTGTCTGCATACTCAGCTCTGTTATTTCCTCTGATCAAGCTTATTTTATAATATTTCCTTCTATTATAAGGCATTTCTGAAGTAGATTTTACCCTTTCAATCGTTTGAGCAATATCAAATACATTAAAGTGTCCGATATCTTTATGGAGGCCTTTGGGGAATATACTTTCAAGATCTTTACCCAGCTTAGCTGCCATTTGTGTGTAAAAATCTTCTAATGAAGTATGGGCTAATTTTTCCATGACTGGTAATTTGTAAAATTCAAATATACAAAGTTGAACGTTAATCAAGAAACAACTATCTTATTATTTTTTTCTACAATACGTGACATACGATTAATTATTTTTACTACATTAGCCAGCACTAAACCATTAAAAATCAAAACAATGAAAAATCAATTTTCACAAATCGGCAAAAAGCTGAATAAAAAAGAATTGAAATCTATTACCGGTGGAATGTATGACTGTATGCAGCCGGAACCTTGTGAGCCGTATCCGGGAACTTGTGAATCTCATGCAGATATTAATGGCTGCACCATGATCTCTCCATTCTGTGGGCAAAAAATCTGCAGACCCTAATTATCATTAAAACTAATATACGTAACCTTATTAAAATCAAGTACTATGAAAAATCAAAATTTAGACAAAGGGAAAAAACTCAACAAGAAAGAGTTAAAATCGATCACAGGTGGATTATTAAATTGCATTCAGCCTATATTATGTACAAATCCTCCATGCGAACCCTCATCTGATCCCAATGGATGCACCATCATTTCCAAATCATGTGCTCAAAAAGAGTGCAGACCACAACCCATTGAACTATAGCCATTTTATTCAACTTCATTACCGTAAGATGTTATGAAAAATCAAAATTTAAACAACGGAAAAAAACTCAACAAAAAAGAATTAAGAGTTATTACCGGGGGACTAAGACAGTGTATTGATCCCATGACCGGTCAATGCAGAGCATTCGGTATGAACTGTTCAGAACCACAGTGTATGCCACTATTATAAGCAGTACTATGCGTGCCTTTCAGGCAATTGATTACAATAACCAACCCTTAATCCAAAAAAATCATGAAAAATCAAAATTTAAATAACGGAAAAAAATTGAATAAAAAAGAATTAAGAATCATTACCGGCGGGAAAGAGATGTGCTTACTTGCCAACCTACAATGTAAGAGATTCTCCCTAAGCTGTGCAGAGCCACAATGCCAACCGGGGCCTATAGAACTTCAATAATAATATAATAAAGAAACGCTCTCCTATGGAAGCGTTTTCATTATATTATTTCATTAAAAAACTAAACCATCACAATTCAAAAACTATGAAAAAACAACATCTTAGCCAGGGGAAAAAACTGAGTAAAAGAGAGTTAAAAACAATTGCCGGAGGAAAGAAAATATGCGGTTCTAATGGCATGTGCCTTCAGGTAAGCCCTACATGTATGGAACCAGCTTGCCAAGGTACAGCTCCAGTACAATGTTCAACTCCACAAGGAACTTGCGGGAGAATTGCTCCCAATTGCGAAGAACCAGCCTGTAGACCAAATATAGAACTTCCTCCACATGGATAATACTAAAAATCGCGTCCCTTCCGGGATGCGATTTATTTTTGAGCACAATGTAGCTATTTAAACGTTATATCCACCAACCATTTTAAGTACCCACTTCCCATTTTCATAGTCCGCAGAATAATCATTACCAAAGCTGTTTCCGGATTTTTGAATATAAAATCTGTTCGGATCTTTTTTATCTTTCTTTATTTTAGAAATATCTTCGTCAATAACATCCGTCATTCTTTCATAATAGGTTTGTTTCGTTGTACTTTCAGGGACAAACAACACTCTAAGTTCGGGGTTAACCTGATGAAAATACTCACAATCACTTTTATACACCTGAAATACATAATTCATTTTCTTAAGATCTGCAGTTCCGTAGTTGGGTAACAGCATCTGATACAGTTCCGTAAACTTATCCTTTTTAGACTTGAACATAGGATTCAGATCTTCAAAGTCATTAATTCTATCTCCGTCTGTATCTTTACTGTTAGGGTTTAATCCAAAGCTTTTCTCAAAAATATCGTTGTAACCATCTTTGTCAGAATCCTGAGTTAAATTTTTCAAATTGATTTTAAACAATTTACCATCTTCCATAGCAGAATAATCATCATAACCCGGAAACCCGGCAACCTTTATTATTTTAACTAAACTTCCTTCAAACTGGAGAAACCCATCTTTTATAATAGGCTTTTCCTGAATAATATTGATATAATAATGACTGAAGCTTAATCCTAGAAAATGAGCCGTTGGCTTGTCATTTTCGATTCTCAACAGCCAATATCCAAGTCTATTTTTTCCTAAGGCATATAAAGTATTTTGAACCTGCTGTTTAGCATACAATAAAAATTGGTTTGAAAATGCTTCCTTAAATTCTTTAAACTCTTTATCCTGCTTCTTGAAAATGTCTTCGGATTCTTTAGAGTTAACACCTTCATAAGAAGCAAGGCTGTCTTTTTTAAAATCTCTGTATTGTGTAAGATTTATTATTTCAAGGTAATTGGGTTTTTCTGCAAGAATTTGTTTTACACTATAAGGAAGGAGCTGTTCATCGTGAATCACAATATCTTCAGTATTCATCTTATCAACGAAACATTCATCTCCAACAGATTTTGAGCAGGAAGAAAGAAAGGCCAGAAGGGCAAAATATAAAATTCTCATAGGTATTATTTTGCCAGTTAAATGCAAAAAACGCTCCCAAATGAATGGGAACGTTTTTTAACTATAACTAACTTTAATATTTTCTTTTATACGTTGAATCTAAAGTGCATGATGTCACCATCCTGAACAATATATTCTTTACCTTCTACTGAAAGCTTTCCGGCTTCTTTTACTTTTACTTCAGATCCGTATGTCATATAATCATTATATTTGATTACTTCTGCACGGATAAATCCTTTTTCGAAGTCTGTGTGGATTACTCCAGCTGCCTGAGGAGCCGTCCATCCCTGTCCGATAGTCCAAGCTCTTACTTCTTTTACTCCGGCTGTAAAATATGTTTGAAGTTTTAATAAATCATAAGCTTTTCTGATCAAACGATTTACTCCCGGTTCAGTAAGTCCTAATTCTTCAAGGAAAATTTCTCTTTCTTCAAAAGTTTCCAATTCGTTGATATCAGCTTCAATCTGAGCAGCTAAAACAACAACTTCAGCCCCTTCATTTTTAGCCATTTCCTCAATCTTACCGATCCAGTCATTCCCGTTTTTAATAGAGTTTTCGTCTACATTACAAACATAAAGTACTGGTTTATTGGTCAACAATTGAACTTCCGCAATGATTGATGCCGTAAAGTCATCAGTCGCAAATTCTCTTGCGTTTTTACCATCTTCAAGGAATTTTTGCAAGTTTTGAAGCGTCTCATAAGTAAGGATATCTTCCTTCTTCCCTGACTTGATGAATTTTTTAGCTTTTTCAACTGCTTTTCCTACTGTTTCAAGGTCCTTCAATTGTAGCTCAATATCAATAATTTCTTTATCTCTTAAAGGATCTACAGAACCTTCAACGTGAATGATATTTCCATTATCAAAACATCTTAAAACATGAATAATTGCTTCACACTCACGGATGTTTGCCAGGAATTGATTCCCTAATCCTTCTCCTTTGCTTGCTCCTTTTACAAGACCTGCAATATCAACGATTTCAACTACAGCCGGTAAAACTCTTTCAGGTTTTACGATTTTCTCCAGTTCAAACAATCTCTGATCCGGTACTGAAACCGTCCCTAAGTTCGGTTCAATCGTACAGAAAGGATAGTTTGCCGATTGAGCTTTTGCATTACTCAAACAGTTAAAAAGAGTTGATTTACCTACATTCGGCAGGCCTACGATTCCACATTTCATATTGTAAAATTCAAAGTTTAAGGTTTATAGCAACTCAAGGGACCTACAACTTTAAACATTGAACTGCGAACCTTGAATTACGAGTGTGCAAAGATAGTGAAATTTAAGAGAGTTTCATAATAAAAAAAACTGTCAGAATTCTGACAGTTTTTAAAAGGTCTTTACAATACCCGGAGTGTTTAAGGGTTATTACCCGTAGCATTCTGAGCCAACGGCACATCGTTGGGTGCTTCCTGTAAAGTTTTATCTAAAGTAAATAAAGATTCGTCTGTTGCGCGGTCACCACCGGCTATTTTCAATTTATCAATTAAGTTCTGAGCCAATGTTTCTTCCTCTATTTGTTCCTGCACGAACCATTGCATAAAATTCCATGTTGCCCAATCTTTTTCTTCCATTGACAGATCTACAATTTTATAGATCGAGGTTGTATTATCAACCTCATGTTTAAAAACACCATCAAAACAGGCTGTCAGGCTTTTAGGATCAGCGGGGGGAGCCGGAATAGCTGTTACTTTGGGCTTTCCTCCTCTATTTAAGATATATTCCATGAATTTAATTGAATGGTTTCTTTCTTCCTGAGAATGTCTGTAAAGAAAGTTGGCAATTCCCTGATATCCTTTATCATCAGCCCAGATCCCATACGATAAAAAAATGTGTGATGCATGAATTTCCTTGTTCATCTGGTCACTAAGTGCTTTTTCCACTTTTGCGGAAAGTCTTTTAGTATTCATAATTCTATATTTTGGTGATTATAGGATGAATCATACAAAAATGGTTCCGAGAAAGTTTTTATTTTAAATCACGCACTACATTTAACGTTTATAAAAAACTGATTATCATAATTTTAAATTAATAATTTATAGTTATTCTAAAATAATATCCGATTCTTTTCAGAACCGGATATTATTTTGTTACGCCATCTAAAATTTAAAATTAAAGAAATTGTTATTGATTTCTTTTTGTTTAAAGATTCTTTTAGGATGACATTAGTTAGAATTTTCTACTATCAATTACTTGATTTTCTTCGCCATATAATCGCTTTCATTCCCAAGTCTGTCAACAGCTTTAATCGCTATTGCATTTAATTTTTTACCATCCTTAAACTTAGGAATATCTTTGGAAAGCGTATCCAAGGTTAAAATCTCTGTTTCCCAAACTCCGTTGTACTGCTTGAAGAGTACCCATTGGAAAACATTGCTTACATTTTTGGAACTCCAGCTTGTTTGTGCGAAGCTTCCGTTATCTACCATAAATAAGGTGGGAGTCTGTAGTGGAACAGCCTTAATCCAGGGAGTCTTCGGAATTAATGCTTTTTCACTGTAGGGTCCGTTTTTCAAAGTCGGAAGCATATTGGCATTTTTTGTTAAACCGGCGATACTCCAGTGAATTTCTCCGGCATCTTTTTTCAGGATATTTCTGGAAATTTCAATTTGGTTTTTAATTTCTGTCGGGCGATCCGAAACCTTAATCTCCACGGTATTTAAGCCCGGCCATAGGTGACGATTCATTGTATTTTCAGACTGCCACCAGCTTAGTAGCGCTTCAAAACCTTGCCCCTTAGAATCAATAGGCCAGTATAATTGAGGGGAGAAATAATCTACCCACCCTTTATTTAGCCATAATTTAGCATCCGCGTAGAGTTCATCAAATTGTGAAGATCCAACAATTCCTGCCGGATATCCGGGTTTCCAGATTCCAAACGGGCTGATTCCAAATTTTACATAGCTTTTTTCAGCATGTATTTCTTTATAGATACGTTCTACAAATTTGTTTACATTATCTCTTCTCCAGTCTGCACGGGATAGCGTTCCTCCACTGCTTACATAAGCATTCCATGTAGCATTATCCGGAAAATCGGCTCCTTTGTTGTAGGTAGCGTACGGATAAAAATAATCATCAAAGTGAATGGCATCGATATCATATCTTGTCACAATATCCTTTACCACATTGGATACATGACCTTGAGTTTTAGGATTAGCCGGATCAAACCAATACATTCCGTTTTTTAATCGTACTACGATATCGGATAGCTTATTGGCCATAGAAAGGCTATTTACAGCTCCACCATTGGTATGGTGTGCCCGATAAGGATTCAGCCATACGTGAAGTTCCAAGCCTCTTTTGTGAGCTTCTTCTATCCAGAACTGAAGCGGATCGTAGTTGGGAGAAGGAGCTGTTCCTGTTTCTCCTGTCAGAAAGTATGACCAAGGCTCAATATTGCTGGTATATAGAGCATCTGCTGAAGGTCTGATTTGAAAAATAGCTGCATTGAAGTTATTATTTTTCAACATATCCAGCATATTGATTGCTTCCGCTTTCTGTTGATCTACGGTAAGGTCATTTCTTGAAGGCCAGTTGATATTCGCCACACTCGCAATCCAAGCCCCTCGAAACTCTCTTTTAATCTCAGGAAGATTGGTTCTGAAAGCATCATCTCCGGTTGCCGGTGGTGTTACCGGTGTTGGTTTCGTTACTGCTACAGGAGGTTTTGGCTGTGAGGTATTGTTATTAGGTTTTGTTGTATTTTTAACAGGAGGAGCTTTCGTTGCACTGTTCTGAACAGAACATGAAGTACTGTAAGACGCAAAGACGCCCAATAAAACGATAAGTTTTAATTTATTCATTTTCATAGCCGCAAAACTACTTTAAATTACATTTTATAATTTGGATTATTCCATTGAAAAAATAAACATTTTTTCTAATGTATCAGAAAAAAAGCCTCGAAAATCGAGGCTTTGATTTTATATATAAGAATTTAATTATGCTTTTCCAGATCTTTCAACTCTTTTTCTTTCTTCTTCAGAAAGAAGTTTCTTACGCATTCTGATAAAGTTTGGAGTTACCTCAATCGCTTCATCACCCTGGATATATTCCATACATTCTTCAAGAGAGAATAAGATCTTCGGAGCAACACCTGTATCTTTATCTTTACCGGAAGCTCTCATGTTGTTCAACTGTTTTGCTTCAACGATATTTACCACAAGATCTCCAGGCTTATTCTGCTCACCGATAATCATACCTGCATAGATTTCCTCACCCGGATCAACAAAGAACTTACCTCTATCCTGTAGTTTAGCGATAGAATATTCTGTAGCAGGACCTTGAGTTTTGCTGATTAATACTCCATTGTTTCTTCCAGGAATAGCACCTTTGAAAGGCTTGTATTCAGTGAAACGGTGTGCCATGATAGCTTCACCTGCAGTAGCTGTCAACATTTGAGAACGTAATCCGATCAAACCTCTTGAAGGAATTTCGAATTCCATGTGCTGCATTTCACCTTTTGTTTCCATAATGTGAAGATCTCCTTTTCTCTGAGTTGCCAAATCGATAACTCTAGAAGCATATTCTTCAGGTACGTCAACTACTAAAGATTCATACGGCTCACATTTTTCACCATCAATTTCTCTCAAGATAACCTGTGGCTGCCCAATAGTCATTTCATATCCTTCTCTTCTCATCGTTTCAATCAAAACTGACAAGTGAAGAATACCTCTACCAAAAACAAGGAATGTATTGGCATCATCAGTCTGCTGAACTCTTAATGCAAGGTTTTTCTCTAATTCTTTTGTCAATCTTTCTTTCAGGTGATTAGAAGTTACATATTTACCATCTTTACCGAAGAAAGGTGAATTGTTGATTGAGAACGTCATGTTCAATGTAGGCTCATCAATTGCCGTTCTTTCCAATGGTTCAGGATTTTCAAGATCTACGAAAGAATCACCGATCTGGAATGAATCAAACCCAACTACCGCACAGATATCTCCTGCCTGTACTTCAGTTACTTTTTTCTTTCCTAATCCTTCAAAAACGTAAAGTTCTTTTACCTTTCCTTTTACCACTTTACCATCTGCCTGAGCAAGACCGATCCATTGAGATTCTTT
The DNA here is from genome assembly GCA_963518055.1 of uncultured Chryseobacterium sp. Lineage (GTDB taxonomy): Bacteria > Bacteroidota > Bacteroidia > Flavobacteriales > Weeksellaceae > Chryseobacterium. The sequence goes on along the minus strand of CAUQIC010000031.1, from coordinate 3,152 downwards.
AAGCTCTCCTCTGGTTACTTTTCCGATAGCAATTCTTCCTAAGAAAGAAGAGTAATCAAGAGAAGTAATCTGCATCTGAAGATTCCCTTCAGTTACTTTTGGAGCAGGTACATATTGTAAGATACCATCTAATAATGGTAAAATATCTTCAGTTTGTTCTAATGAAGTGTTGAACCATCCTTGTTTAGAAGAACCGTAGAAAGTTGGGAAATCCAACTGCTCTTCAGTAGCTTCAAGGTTGAAGAATAAATCAAATACCTGATCGTGAACTTCGTCCGGACGACAGTTTGGTTTGTCTACTTTATTAATAACAACTAATGGTCTTAACCCTAATTCTAAAGCTTTCTGAAGCACGAATCTTGTTTGTGGCATTGGTCCTTCGAACGCATCCACCAACAAAATAACCCCATCGGCCATTTTCAATACTCTTTCTACTTCCCCACCGAAATCCGCGTGACCAGGAGTATCAATTACGTTAATTTTTGTGTCTTTATAAGTAACAGAAATATTCTTGGATAAGATGGTAATTCCTCTCTCTCTTTCAAGATCGTTGTTATCCATAATTAACTCTCCACTTTCCTGATTTTCTCTGAAAATGTTGGTAGCGTGAATGATCTTGTCAACCAAAGTCGTCTTTCCGTGGTCAACGTGTGCGATAATCGCAATATTTCTAATGTTTTGCATAAAAGATTTTTACGGGTGCAAAAATAGTGATTTTTAATGAAAAACAATTTTGTTAGGCAAATAATTAACATTCTGTTTAAAATACTCGTTTATAGACCTATAAAAAAAAGAGTGTTCAAAAAACACTCTTGAGCTGTTATGCACATATTGATATTTCACATGGATCTACTGCAGGCGGCTCGCCACAAATAATGTCAAATTCACCGCAATTACTGGAAAAACCGGTTCCCCAGCCCCATCTGAGAGTACATGTATCCGGGTCTTTACATCTTACCATTCCTTTTGTAATTCCCCCCTGAAGTATTTTCATTTCACTTCGGGAAATTTTTTTGAGATTTTTCATGTTATTTAGTTTTAAGATTTGAATCATGAAAATACAAAAAAAATCTAAACAAATTAAATTTTATACCAAGGCATCAATCATTTAAAACGAATTACTGAACATATAAAATGCTTCTTACCGTAAAACAATTCATTCCCCCTCCATGAGACTTATTTAATGTCTTATCAAGCGGTACAATAATACAAGGTCAATTAAAACAACCAGGAAAAACTTCACAAGAAATGATTTTTTAGAAACTTTATGATTAAAAATGATCATTCCCAACGCGGCACCTATGGCACCTATAAGAGAAAGTCCCAAGAGCGTGTTCTCAGAAATTCTCCATTGATGTCTTTGGGCTTGCCACTTATCGAAGCCAAAGACCCCGAATGTTATAAGATTAGCGATCAGTAGAAATAAGATCATTGTAACATTAATTTGCAGCAAAAATAAAGCTTAATTTAGATATGGAAAACCCGGATACCGGAAATATTCCTAGGGTTATCAGGATAAGATTTTTTAAATTTGCCGTCCATAAAAATTAAATCAATGACAGTACATGATCTTGCGGGGACTTATTCTATTGAGGGAAACAATCAGGAAGAAGATAACCAGGTTTCTTACCGGGGCAAATTAATCTTATCTGTAGATGAAAACAACCGAATTGTTGCCCATTGGATTATTGGTGATCATATACAGAATGGAACAGGGTTCTATAAAGACCAAATTTTAGTTCTTAACTTCAACTATGAAGGCGATGATCATAAAATCTATAAAGGTGTTGCTGTATACCGTTGTCTAAGCAAAGATATTCTGGACGGATTTTGGTCTGAAAAACACGGTAATCCTTTGTATCTGGGAAGTGAATATTGTGTACGCATTCAGGATTCATGGCTTTTGAATTGAGTTGGACTGTAATAAACTCATAGAAATAAAAGAGCTGCCCTGTAACAAGGCAGCTCAATTATGATTAATGGTTTAATCACTTATTTTTTAGCTTTTACATCGATTGCAATTTCGATGTCTTTACTGATCATCCATTCAGCAGGGTCAGCTTCAGAAGTACCGAATTTAATTCCCCAATCTGTTCTGTTTACTGTAAATTTAGCCTGAATAGCTGCTGAGTTATCCGCAACATCTACTTTAGCAGGGAAAGAAACGTTCATTGTTTTTCCTGACAAAGTAAGGTTTCCACTTACTGTTTTGTTTGCTCCTGCAACAGCATCTTTTGGAGCTTCTTTTAAATCTGCTACGCTTGTAATTTTAAAGTCTGATACTGGATTCTTTGCTACATCAAAGAAATCAGCACTTTTTAAATGAGTTTCAAGCTCTGCAGGCTTTTTATCTTTTTCTGTTACTGAAGCAGGATCAACTTTAATAGAAGCCATATCGATATTGAAATTTCCGGCTACAACCTGCCCGCCTTCAATACTTAAATCTCCTGATTTTACATTCAGAGTTCCCCAACGAGGAGCAAAACCTCCTTTATGGAAAGCTTTCCAATTTACTACAGAAGTGGCTGCATCTACGGCTAAAGTCTCTCCTTTATTTTCTGCAACCGCTTGCTCAGTAGCTACTGCTGTATCTGTTTTTTCTTTACTGTTACATGATGCTGCAAGCAATCCTACGCCTACCAATGCAATTACGCTAATTTTTTTCATATTGAACTGTTTAAAAAAGTTTATTAAAATCTTTGTTGTTTTCGGTTACAAAAATAGAAAAACGGTATTTCCGTCATCTTACCATACATCAAGAAATGAAAATTCCTCCAATTTATTATATGAAATCAGGTGATATTAATCATTCCTATGAGCATGCACTCTTTCAAAAGAGAATTTTGTTTATCTTTAATCTAAGATATAAAAATAATTCTTTATCATTTTTTAGCATGAATGTAAATTAAAGTCTGTTTTAAATTTATTCTATTATAAAAACGACCGACTTTTTTAGTAGTAATAGGCATTTCTATTTTATTATTTAGTTTAGGATTTACCGATACCAAGATCAATGACAGCATCAGGAAAAATAGTAGCATGGACACGACTGTTCTGAATTGCTTTCAAAAATTATTATCTTCATGATTAGTCACAACAACATAGTAGGTATGGCCATCAAAATGGAAGTTGTGAATTGCTTTCAAAAATTA
>CAUQIC010000030.1:0-37679 GCA_963518055.1 uncultured Chryseobacterium sp. | reverse complement strand
GGCCATAAGCCCAATACCCTACGCATTGTAGAATGTCTGGTATCTGAAATCTGACGTCTGATGTCTATTATCTAAACCTATTCATTTTCAACTTTCAACTCTCAATTCTCAATTCTCAATTCCCTAGCCCTGATAGTAACGGTTACCCCGCAGCATGGGTTGGAGAAAGCATTGGCGCGAGGAGTATGAGTGGATAGCAGGATAAAGCTCCTGAAAATAGGTATAGGCATAAAATTAATTTCCTTTATAAGTGGACTTTACTCAAATAAATTCGATAAGTTTGTATAAGTTTTCCAAAATAATTATAATGTCAGGAAACATTCTGATCATCGATGATGAGATCAAGCTCCTTAAGTTACTGGGAATGATCATTTCTCAAGAAAATTTTAACGTAAAAGAAGCTTCTACAGCACGTTCTGCAATGATCATGCTGGAGCAGTATGATTTTGATGTCGTTTTATGTGATGTCCGGCTGCCTGATGCATATGGGGTTGAGCTGGTGAAAGCGATTAAAACGAAATATCCGCATCTGGAGATTATTCTTATGACGGCATTTGGTAACATTACTGATGCTGTACAAGCGATGAAAAATGGTGCTTATGATTACCTTGTAAAAGGGGATGATAATGATAAGATTATTCCGTTGGTATACAAAGCACTGGAAAAAGTAAAGGATAACAGATGCAGAATTGTGCCTCAAAATACAGTAAAAGGATTTGCGCAGATTATTGGCAGCTCTCCTGCTATTTTACAAGCTAAGAAATTAGCGGAAAAGGTATCGCTAACTGAAGCCGCGGTACTGCTTACCGGAGAAACAGGAACGGGAAAAGAAGTTTTTGCAAGTGCTATTCACGAAGGGAGTGACAGAAGGAAAAATAATTTTGTTGCGATCAATTGTTCTGCTTTCAGTAAGGAAATACTGGAAAGTGAACTTTTTGGACATAAGCAAGGCGCATTTACAGGTGCTGTGAAGGATAAAAAAGGGCTTATTGAAGAAGCCAATGAGGGAACTTTATTCCTGGATGAGATTGGAGAAATGCCTATAGAATTGCAGGCTAAGTTACTTCGCGTTCTGGAAACCAGAGAATTCATCAAAATGGGTGAAACAAAGGTTTCGAAGTCTGACTTCAGGTTGATTGCAGCTACTAATAGAAACCTGGAAGAAGAAATAAAGCAGGGCAACTTCAGAGAAGATTTGTATTTCAGACTGAATGTGTTTGAGATTAGTCTTCCTGCGTTAAAGGAAAGAAAAGAGGATTTGAAGGTGCTGGCTAAGAATTTTATCGATTTATTCTCTCATAAACTTCATTTATCCTCTATTGAGGTGACTCCAGACTATTATAAAGCTTTGGAAAAGAATGACTGGAAGGGAAATATCCGTGAATTAAGAAATGCAGTGGAAAGAAGTCTGATTTTAATGGATAATAATATCCTTGATGCTGACAGCTTACCTCATTATTCTGAGAAAGTTGTCCAGGAAAGCGATTCGCTAAGTATGAGATCTCTTGAAAAAATACATATCCAGAAAGTATTGAAATATACAAAAGGTAATAAAGCAGAAGCGGCCCGATTGCTAGAGATTGGAATTGCAACTTTATATCGTAAACTGGAAGAATATGGATTAAAATAAACATTTATCATTTTAATAAAGAGCCTATCATTTTGATAGGCTTTTCTGTTTTTATACACCTATGGATTATGTGTTAATATGTTGATATGTAGATTGTTATGATTGTTATTTCAAGAATGGACTTTCTTTTGGCATATAGTACTTGAATAAAATATTTAAAAATGACAATTTCAAGAAAAACGTTTAAAAAACGGGAGCATTCTACTTTTAGTTTGCTGATTGTATCGTATGTATTGTTTACCCTTTTAACCTTAATAATAATAAAGATATGATGCTTATATGTTTGATTCTGCTGTTTGCAGTATTGTATTGGCTTTTATATAAATCAGTTGAGTTTTTTGATAAAATATAAAATTATGTGGAGTTTATTTTTTCTTTCAATACTTGCCTTTGTGTACATCTGTTATGTTTTAATGAAACCAGATAAATTTTAATCGATCATGAATACAGAGATTTTAGGCATTATAGCAATGTTTGCTATTACATTAGTGATTGGAATATTTTTAGGTAAATACATTGCTAATGTCTATGGATATAAAAAAACTTTTCTGGATCCGGTATTCCAACCCATTGAAAAGTTAATCTATAAAATATCGGGAATTAATCCGAACCGTCAGATGAACTGGAAACAAAATATGTATGCCATGCTGACGATTAACCTTGTTTGGTTCATTATAGGCTTCCTATTATTAATGACTCAGGCCTGGCTTCCTTTAAACCCTGATGGTAATCCCAATATGTCACCTGACCTTGCTTTTAACACAACTATTTCATTTTTAGTTAACTGTAATTTACAGCATTATTCAGGAGAGTCGGGAGTAAGTTATCTAAGTCAGCTCTATTTAATGTTTCTACAGTTTGTAACTGCGGCGACCGGAATGGCTGCTATGGCGGTTCTGTTTAAAGCTTTTAAAGAAAAAACGGCTACGGAACTGGGTAATTTCTATGATTATTTTACAAAATCAATGATCAGAATATTGCTTCCGATCAGTGTAATTGTAGCGTTGATTCTTTCTATAAATGGAAGCCCGATGACTTTTGAAGGTAAAGATCATATTACAACCTTGGAGGGACAAAAGGTTGATGTTTCCCGAGGTCCGGTAGCCGCTTTTGTTGCGATTAAACACCTGGGAACCAATGGAGGTGGCTTCTTCGGAGCTAACTCTGCGCATCCGCTTGAAAATCCTAACTACGTAACGAATATGACAGAAATGGTTACCCAAATGATCATTCCGTTTGCGTTGGTTTTTGCCTTAGGTTTCTATTTAAATAAGAGAAAACTTTCCTGGGTTATCTTTACGGTAATGACAGTCGGTTTTCTTGCGCTTACCATTCCGAATATTGTGAATGAGACAGGCGGTAATCCTTTGATTACAAAAATGGGAACCGACAGCAGCCTAGGAGCGATGGAAGGTAAGGAAATCCGTTTTGGAAGTGCCGCATCAGGATATTGGAGTATTGCAACAACCGTCATTTCAACAGGTTCTGTGAATTCTATGCATGACAGTACGATGCCTCTTTCCGGAATGAATGAGCTTCTCGCGATGATGATCAACTGCTTCTACGGAGGCTGTGGGGTAGGAATCCTAAACTATTTTATATTCATTATTCTGGCCGTATTTATCAGTGGTCTGATGGTCGGAAGGACACCTGAATTTATGGGCAAGAAGATTGAAGCAAAAGAGATGAAAATTGCGATGATTGTCGCTTTATTTCACCCTTTTTTAATTCTCGTGGGAACTGCATTGACAGCTTATTTACCCGAGTTTGGAGCAAAAACATTGAATAATCCCGGTTTCCACGGGTTTAGCGAAATGTTGTATGAGTTTACTTCATCTTCAGCAAACAACGGATCCGGATTTGAAGGGCTGGGAGACAATACACCATGGTGGAATATTTCAACAGGTATTGTACTGTTGTTATCAAGGTTCATCCCGATTATTGGTCCTGTGGCCATTGCCGGATTATTAGCTCAGAAGAAATTCATCCCGGAAAGTTCAGGAACACTGAAAACGGATACGGCTACTTTCGGTTTTATGACACTTGCGGTCATACTGCTCATTGCTGCTTTATCTTTCTTCCCTGCATTGACACTTGGGCCTATTGCAGAACAGATACAGTATTTCTCTAAATAATTGTGAACATTAAAAATTAAAATCAATATCCAACCATTAAGGAAGCTGAATAGTTTGGGAACTAGTCTAAAACTTACCGAAACGTTCACTACATAATATTATCTACTTCTATTCCTTATACTTTGGTTTACCTTGATGGTTACTATTGATTGACAATGATATAACTCTTTCAAAAAAATGAAAAATCAATCACAAACATTATTTCAAAGAGATTTGGTAAACGAGGCTATTAAACAGTCTTTTGTAAAACTGAATCCGAAAATTATGTTTAAAAATCCAGTGATGTTTCTGGTAGAGATCGGAACCGTTGTAATGTTTATCGTAAGCATGTTTAGTTTGACAGGCGATAAATCTCAGGGAAGCTTCTCTTATAATTTTATAGTATTTATTATTTTACTTTTCACGGTTCTGTTTGCCAATTTTGCCGAAGCTATTGCGGAAGCCAGAGGAAAAGCCCAAGCTGATACGCTTAGAAAGACGCGTGAAGAAACGCCTGCCAAATTAGTGATGGAAAATAAGCAGGGATTTCAGGTTGAAACAACGCTGAAGATGTCTGCAGAAATGAAGTTAGGAGATATTTTCCTTTGTGAAGCAGGAGATCAGATTCCTATGGATGGGGAGATTATTGAAGGTTTAGCTACTATTGATGAATCTGCCATTACAGGAGAGAGTGCTCCGGTTATTCGTGAAGCGGGTGGGGATAAAAGCTCGGTAACAGGGGGTACAAAGGTCCTTTCAGATAGAATTAAAGTAAAAGTAACCACAAAACCGGGAGAATCCTTCCTCGATAAAATGATTGCTCTTGTAGAAGGAGCTTCAAGACAAAAAACACCAAACGAAATCGCATTAACCATATTGTTAGCAGGGTTTACCCTAACCTTTATTATTGTTACCCTCACTTTAAAGCCTTTTGCAGATTATGCGCAGACCCCGATTACGATTGCGGCATTTATTTCTCTTTTCGTATGTCTGATTCCGACAACGATCGGAGGTCTGCTTTCTGCAATTGGGATTGCAGGAATGGATAGAGCATTAAGAGCAAATGTGATTACCAAAAGTGGAAAAGCAGTAGAAACGGCTGGAGATATCGACGTCTTATTACTTGATAAAACAGGGACTATTACTATAGGAAACCGTAAAGCTACACAGTTTCACCCGGCAGAAGGAATAAAGATTGAAGATTTTATTAAGGCTTCCGCGCTGAGTTCTGTAGCTGACGAAACTCCTGAGGGAAAATCAATTATTGAGCTGAGCTCTTTACAATCACAAGATTTATTGGTTCCCAATCCTACGTATATTGATTTCACTGCTGAAACCAGAACATCGGGAATCGATTTTGAAGAGACCAGAATCAGAAAAGGAGCCTATGACACTATAAAAAAACTGACTGAAAAAGCCGGGAATACCTTCCCGCAGGAAACACAAGATGCTGTTACCCAAATTGCTGAAAACGGGGGGACTCCTTTGGTTGTGTCTGTAAATGAAAAAGTATGGGGTGTCATCGAACTTCAGGATATTATCAAAACAGGAATTCAGGAGCGTTTCCAACGATTAAGAAAAATGGGAGTCAAAACGGTTATGGTGACCGGAGATAATCCATTGACAGCAAGGTTTATTGCTGAAAAGGCAGGCGTAGATGATTTTATTGCGGAAGCAAAGCCGGAAGATAAAATGAACTACATTAAAAAGGAACAACAGGAAGGAAAGCTGGTGGCCATGATGGGAGATGGAACAAATGATGCTCCGGCATTGGCTCAGGCAGATGTAGGAGTAGCCATGAACAGTGGAACACAAGCAGCAAAAGAAGCCGGGAATATGGTTGACCTTGATAATGACCCTACAAAACTGATTGAAATTGTAGAAATCGGGAAACAGTTGCTGATGACAAGAGGTACATTAACAACATTTAGTATTGCCAATGATGTGGCGAAGTACTTTGCTATTATTCCTGCTCTGTTTATCACTTTTATTCCCTCGCTTCAAAAGCTGAATATTATGAATCTTCACAGTCCTGAAACGGCTATTTTATCAGCTGTTATTTTCAATGCAGTGATTATTCCTTTTCTTATTCCATTGGCTTTAAAAGGGGTGGCATACAAACCGATTGGTGCAAGTGCTTTACTAAGAAGAAACCTTTTGATCTATGGATTAGGTGGAGTGATTGTCCCGTTCATTGGAATCAAAATCATTGATGTACTGATTAGTTTATTCTATTAAAATTTAAATAAATGAAAAATCATATTGTTTCAGCATTCAGGCTGACTCTTGTAATGCTGGTTGTTGTAGGGCTGTATCTTGCCATTGTATATGGAGGTTCAAAAGTATTGCCAACGCAGGGAAATGCAGAGATTATTAATTATCATGGACAGAAATTCTATGCCAATATCGGGCAGGAGTTCAAATCTGAAAAGTATTTCCATGGTCGACCTTCGACAGTAAATTATAATGCTGCAGGAAGTGGGGGAAGCAATAAGGGGTCAAGTAATGAGGAGTATCTGGAAACTGTACAAAAAAGAATAGATACTTTAAAAATGAATAATCCTGAAATGGGAAATACTAAAGTACCTGTAGAATTGGTTACGTCCAGCGGAAGTGGACTGGATCCGGATGTTTCTGAGGAAGGGGCTTTGTACCAGGCAAAAAGAATTGCAAAAGTGAGAAACCTCTCTGAAGAACAGGTCAAAAACTTAATTAATACACAAACCGAAAAGCCATTTTTAGGACTTTTCGGACCATCAAAACTCAATGTCCTGAAGCTTAATATCGCTTTGGACCAATTAAAATAATAATCTTGAATCGTCATGCCAAGTTTTAAACTTGGCATGACTAACATCCTTTAAAATTACCGTGAAAAAATATCTAGTTATAGGTGCAGTGTTGGGACTATTTTTTTCCAAAGCACAGTCATCGGATTCATTAAAAACAGGAAATAAAGTTACATTTTCCGCATATGCAGAACTTTTTTATACCTATGATTTTAATAATCCAAACAGCCACCTTCGTCAAAATTTTTTATACTCATACAATAGACATAATGAAGTTAATCTAAATCTGGGGCTGGTAAAGGCATCGTATCAAACGGATAATCTTCGTGCCAATCTTGCCTTAATGGCCGGAGCTTATGCTCAGGATAATATGGCAGCAGAACAAAGTGGATTAAGATATGTAAATGAGGCTAATATAGGCCTTAAGATTTCAAAACATAAAAACTTATGGATTGATGTAGGGATTATGCCTTCTCATATTGGTTGGGAAAGTGCTATAGGAAAGGATAATATCAACTTAACAAGAAGCTTTGCTGCTGAAAATTCTCCTTATTTTGAAACGGGTGCCAAAGTTTCTTATACTTCAGACAGTGGGAAATGGTTTGTAAGCGGTTTAGTCCTCAATGGCTGGCAACGAATTGCTAAACCTGAAGGTAATCAAAGTATTTCTTTTGGGCATCAGATTACCTATAAACCCAATGATAAAGTGACACTGAACAGCAGCTCGTTTATCGGGAATGATAAAGTTAAAGCAGACAAAAGAATGCGTTATTTTCACGATCTTTACGGAAGCTTCCAGTTAACAGAACAATTTTCTGCTTTATTGGGCTTTGATATCGGAGCGGAACAAAAAATGAAAGGGAGTGAACAATATAATATCTGGTACAGTCCTAATGTACAGATGAAGTATCAGCTTGATAGTAAATGGGCTCTGGCAGGAAGGCTTGAATATTATAATGATAAACATGGGGTAATCATTAACACAGGAACTCCCAATGGGTTCCAGACGTTCGGATACTCATTGAATGTAGACTATGCAGTACTGAAGAATGTAGTATTCCGTACAGAAGCGAGAGGTTTTACTTCTAAAGATGCCATTTTTGCTAAAAATGATGAGTTTAGAAAAGGAAATTTCTTTATTACAACAAGTTTAGCAGTTTGGTTTTAAGAATACATTTAACCACACAAAAGGGTGTTTAAAATAAAATTAAAAAGAATAAAATCAATGTCATCAGCAAAAGATTTTTTAGAACTGATCCAGAAGTCCCGAAAAGGGAAATTCAAGATTTATATCGGGATGAGCGCAGGCGTAGGAAAGACATATCGTATGCTTCAGGAAGCTCATTCCCTTTTACGAAACGGCATTGATGTAAAGATTGGCTATATAGAAACCCATGACAGGGAAGAAACGGTTGCTCTGGCAGAAGGTATTCCTGAAATTGAGAGAAAATCAGTTTTTTATAAAGGGAAAAACCTGGAAGAAATGGATCTTCAGGCCATTATTAATGAACATCCGGAAGTTGTACTGGTTGATGAGTTAGCACATACTAATGTAGAAGGTTCTAAAAATAAAAAAAGATGGCAGGATGTGCTGGAAATTCTTGATAACGGAATCAACGTTATCAGTGCTATGAATATCCAGCATATTGAAAGTCTGAATGAAGAAGTAAAAAAAATTACGGGAGTAGAAGTGACAGAGCGGGTTCCGGATAAAATACTTGCGCTTGCAGATGAAGTGGTGAATATTGACCTTACAGCGGATGAATTGCTGACGCGTTTGAAAGAAGGAAAAATTTATAAAAAAGAAAAAATTCAAACAGCCCTTAGCAATTTCTTTCAAAGTGGGCACATTCTGCAATTGAGAGAACTTGCTTTAAAAGAAGTGGCTACCCATGTCGAAAGAAAAGTAGAAACTGAAATTAAGACAGAAAACTTTAAACCCATAAAATTTCTGGCCTGTATCAGCAGTAACGAAAAAATTGCTAAAACCATCATTCGTAAAACAGCAAGGCTAGCAAGTTATTATAATAGTCCATGGACTGTTTTATATATTCAGAAACCTTCTGAAAATCCTGAAAAAATAGCATTGGATAAGCAACGGTTTCTGATTAATAATTTTAATTTAGCACAGGAATTGGGAGCAAAAGTAGTCCGGATCAAAGAGGGAAGTGTTCATAATGGAATTCTGGAATACGTCATTGCTCATAATATCACAACGGTTTGTATAGGTAAACCCCATGCAAAATTCTGGCACCGTCTGTTTGGGTACAGCTGGATCTATACCCTGATGAACAGGTTGAATGAACGACAGGTAGATATTATTATTTTATCTTAACAGTAATGAAACTTAAAACGAAACTTACATTAGGCGTAGGCCTTCTATTTTTACTGATTGTCTTGCTTTCAGTGATCGGCTCTATATACATCAATAAATTGAAATCGGATACAGAAAAGATTCTTACCGCCAATTATAATAGTCTGGAGTTTTCTAAAAACATGCTCCTTGCTTTAGATAATATAAGTACCGATAGTGCCATTGCAATCACAGATTTTCAGAAAAATAATAGACTACAGGAAAAAAACCTTACCGAATTTGGCGAAAAAGAAGCGACTCAGAATTTGAATCTGCATTTTAACAGCTATTTGAAAGAACCTACTTCAAATAAGGAAAAACTCATACGGGAAGATCTGGCCAAAATTATGTCTTTAAATATGAAAGGGATTGAACGGAAAAGTGATATTGCTATTATTACAGCCGGTAACGCTACCTTTTGGATTGTAAGTTTAGGAACTGTATGTTTTCTGATTTCTTTTATTTTACTTTTTAATCTTCCACAAACAATTGCTGAACCTATTAATCAGCTGACATTTAGTATCAGGCAAATTGCCAACAAGAATTATAACGAAAGGGTTCATTTTAAAGGGAGTGAGGAATTTAGCAGCCTTGCGGAATCTTTTAATGTAATGGCAGAAAAGCTTCAGGAATATGAAAGCAGCAGTCTCTCTAAGCAATTAATGGAGAAAAAAAGGATTGAAACACTGGTTAATAATATGCATGATGCCGTTATTGGACTGGATGAAAATCATTTTATCTACATGATCAATGATGAAGCATTGAAGATTACAAACCTCCATAAAGAAGAGATCATAGGGAAAACCGCTCATGAAGTTGCCATAAATAATGATCTGATGCGGGAACTGCTGAAGAATATTGATCATCCGGTTAAAGATCCTATCAAAATTGTCCGGGATAATAAAGAAAACTATTTTGAACAGGATATTATTCCCATCAATATTGCAAAAACAGGGGAAAAAGAAAAAAAATACATTGGAAAAGTGATTTTGTTACGTAATATTACTCCTTTCAAAGAACTGGATTTTGCGAAAACTAATTTTATTGCTACCATTTCTCACGAATTAAAAACTCCGATTTCAGCCATAAAAATGGGGGTTCAGCTGCTCGGAAATCAAAAATTTGGAGTGCTTAACGAACAGCAGCAGGAATTGTTGAAGAGTATCAATGAAGACGGGCAGCGTCTGCTGGATATTACCGGAGAATTACTGAATCTTTCACAAGTAGAATCCGGAAATATCAGATTAACAGTGGGGAAATGTTCTCCTAAAGAAATTGTTCAGACCGCCATAAAAAATGTTGAAAAACTGGCTGAGCAGAAAAATATTTCCATCAACACTGAATATCTTTTAGGAGAGGATGATTTTGCCACAGCAGATTTTGATAAAACGGTTTGGGTAATGAATAATTTCCTTACCAACGCTGTGAAGCATTCATTTCAAGATGAGAATATTCAGATTTTGGTAGAAAGGCAGGATGTCTTCATTCAGTTTAGTATTACCGATACCGGAAGCGGAATTGATGAGAAATACCATCGTCAGATCTTTGATCGTTACTTTCAGGTTCCGGGTGAGCATCAGAATGGGACAGGCCTTGGGTTGGCGATTTCTAAAAATTTTATTGAAAAGCAGAACGGTGAAATAGGAGTAAGAAGTTCTTTAAATAATGGAAGCACATTCTATTTTAGATTGCCTGTTTCTTAACTCTATATGGTTCATGTTTTTTTAATAAAGATCTAAAATGATAAAATGAAAAAGCTGCAGATTTCTGCAGCTTTTTTCTATAGGTAAGGTCAGTTTAATCCTTAATGAATTTCTGTACCATTGTTTTATCTTTCGTGAAAACTTTAATCATATAGTTTCCTTTAGAAAGTTCGGAAACATTCATAGAATTTCCTTGTACATTTGAGGAGTTGATAATTCTTCCCGTTACATCGTAGATTTCAGCTTTGATAACTTCGTCTTTTGATTTGATATTTAAAATATCTTTCACAGGGTTTGGATAGATCGTAAACTGAGTAGTATTCTTGCTGCTTTCTGTTGTTGCCAAAACATTTTCAACAGTTGTTGTATAAGTATTGGTAATGATTGGATGGTTGTAATCAAAATAAATTTTGGCCGTATTGCTGAAACTGTCGCCGGCATTCAAGGTAGATTTTGTTTTAATTTTAAATGATATATAGCCATCATTATTTGCATCATCAAAAGGAAGCTGTATATTTTCAAATATAAATTCTACGATATTCGGGTTGGTAATCTTGGTGATAAAGTCGTGACTTGAGTTTAAAGGTACAATTGACGAAAGGTCAAACTTCGCAGCATCAATTTCATCTTTTACGACAATATTTCTGGCGTTTGCGGTTCCTGTGTTTTCAAATCTGATCAGGTAATGCACATAATCTCCAACTTTAGACTGAGCAATAGATGCTCCTTGAAGGCAGGTTTTATCATTAGGGTCAAAAGAATTGACTACCGTTCGGTTGAGTGCAAAGATATTATCAGCCGGTGTTTCATCTGCTGCTCCGTCGATTTGGGCAGTATAGTGCAGAATGTCACCTGAGTTTAGGGGAGGAGTTTGGGTGGGGGTATTTAATTTAATAGCCACCGTAATTTCTTTAGTTTCAAATGGTAAAATATTCGTCAAATTCCAATTTAAAACGCCGGAAGATTGTGAAGTAGGGGTAAGTGTTGAAGTCTGGTAATCTGAGATAGCATCATTATAATTGAATGCTAAAGCTCCTGATTGTACTGTATTTCCTTTATTCTTATAAACTATTTTATACTTAGAAGAGAAACCGGGAATTGCTGCATTTACCGGAATGATCATTACTTCCAGATCATTATGAGTTCCATTCGGAGTAATGCAGAAGTTTTGTGCTAAAGGACTTGTCTGGGTAGGGAAATCAACATTAATGCTGGTGGGAGAAATGTTGAAATATGAAGGGTTTTCTACAACCGGACTAATGGTGCTTACCCCAGCCTGTAAAGCGATTGAATAATTTCCTGAATTATTGGCAATATAACTTCCTGAATTGCTGCCACTGGTAATATTGAATTTTTGAAATGTTTTTACCGGATCGCTTGCATCACATCCGTTATTATTAACATCCAGCTTGGTATTTCCCTGAACAGTATAAGTAGGCCCTCCCGGAACAAAAGAACAGTAGCTGTTAATCTCTACAGTATTGTGCCCGTAGGTAGCTAACATATTAGAAAACGTTTGTATTCTATTCGTATCACAGCAGACATATGCTAAATTGGGAGACATCGATTTCGGACCGGCAGAATAATCCAGATTAGGCTTGCCATTTTTAACATTTACAGTCGTTATAGCATTCCCTACTGCGCTTATAGAACTTACTTTTGCATTCTGACTTATATCGACACTGGTAAGGAAATCTTCACCCAATGACAGAAATATAAGATTAGTCGCAGGGGAGAAATCCATTGACGTTATTTTGTTATCCCCCAATGATAAATTGAACATGGCGGTTAATCCTGCCAAATTCAACGAAGTTACACTTGTTCCTTGTACAGTTAATCCTAGTAAATTAGGTTTGTTTTGAACACTTACAAAGGTAAGCAACGGGCTGGTTGAAATTTTTAGATATTCCAGATTGTTATTATTCTGAATACTAAGTGAGTTCAACAATGCATTTTTATCCAATGAAAGATCATTAAGCAATGGTGCAGCGGTAAAATCAAGTGAAGTTAGTTTTGTTTTTTGAATGTTAACATATTCAAGATGATTTAATGTGCTGAATGTAAGTGAAGCAAGGTTAGGCTTTACAATGTATATCTTTTTGAGATTGACATTATTAGACAGATTTAAACTTGTAAAGTTCGGGTTACTGCTTTCCCCAAAATAAATATCTTCCAACCCCGTAAGAATTGACAGATCTGCACTTTCCAAATTTGAATTTGTAGTGATTGTAAGTTTTTTCAGAGAGGTGTTTTGTAAAAAACCAAGATTTGAAATAGTCCCGCTATTATTAGATAAAAGGAACGTCTCAAGTTGGTTACAACCCTGTGTATTAATGAGGTTCAGAGCGTTAGTGTAATTCAGTAACTCTTTTAATTGAGTCATATTGCTTACATTAACAGTGGTGAGCAATGAGTTTCCTGTTAGATTAAGAGACGCAAGATTGGTGAAATTCTGAATTCCTGTAATATCATTAATTTGAGTGCTGCCTAGCACTAGCTTTGATATATTCTGAGCTTCACTTACCTGAATTTCTCCATCATTATTGGTGTCTATTTTTGTTGGATTTCCATTGAGGTCATAAGAAAAGGGATTATTACCTGTATTTGCGGTAAGCAATTTTGCTTTGAACTTAGGATCCGGAAAATTGATAGTTTGGGCATGAATTGCGAAATGTGCTGAAAATAGCACAAAAAGATAGAATTTTCTCATGGTTTAGTGATGTTTAGTTTATGTAAATATATAAAAATTGTTTATAATTATGTTTTTATTTTAATATATTTTTCATTTTTAATTGGTATTGGTTGTAAATTTTATCTTTAATATTGTTTTTTACGTGATATTTAATAATTGATTAATTTCTTGAATATTAAGATGGATATTGTCATTGTAAGAAAAAATAAAGTGATTTTATAGTGCTTTTGATTTCATACTATTGATCACAAAAAAAGCTGTGAATTTTCACAGCTTTATATATTCTTTCGGATAATAATTTTATTGTTTGATGAATTTTAGGGGAGTAATATTCTCCTTGGTATATAATTTAATAATATAATTCCCTTTTGGAAGTTCAGAAACATTGACAGATTTCTCCTGTACTCCTGTTGAAATGATAATCCTTCCGGTGATATCATAAATTTCTGCCTTGGTTACTACATTCTTAGATTGAATATACAATAGATCTTTTACAGGATTAGGGTAAATACTGATTCCGTTTTTATCACTTTTAATTTCAGAAATAGCGAGAGTCCCTTGAACCGTTGTAGTGTATGTATTGGTGATAATCGGATGGTTGTAATCAAAATAAATTTTTGCTGTATTACTAAAACTATTACCTGTAGCTAAATTTGATTTTGTTTTAATTTTAAATGAAACATACCCATCATTGTTGGCATCATCAAAAGGAAGCTGGATATTCTCAAAAATAAATTCTACCACATTAGGATTAGTGATTCTTGTCACAAAATTGTGACTGCCATTTAATGCAATCAAAGAAGATAAATCAAATTTTGAAGTGTCAATTTCATCTTTTACTACAATATTTTTAGCATTAGCTGTTCCTGTATTTTCAAACCTGATCAGGTAATGAACGTAATCTCCAACCTGTGTTTGACTAATAGAGGATCCTTCAAGGCAGATTTTATCATTAGGGTCAAAAGAATTAACGGCTATTTGGTTTAATGCAAAATTGTTATCTGCAGGTGTTTCATCTGCAGCACCATTAATTTGCGCGCTATAATGGAGAATATCACCTCCATTTACAGGGGGTGTTTGTGTTGGCGTATTTAATTTTACAGTGACAGTGATTTCCCTGGTTTCAAAGGGAAGAAGGTTGGTGAAATTCCAATTTACAAGTCCGGTTGATTGGGAAGAAGGAGCGATTGTGGCACTCTTATAAAGCATCAAATTGTTATTAAAATTAAATACAATATTTCCGGACTGTGAAGCAGTTCCTTTGTTTTTGTAAACAATTTTATATTGTGCATCAAATCCGGGTGCAGCATCCGTCACAGGAATGATCATTATTTCCAGATCATTATGTGTTCCATTCGCAGAAACACAGAAATTTTGAGTCAGCGGGCTTATTTGTGCAGGAAAATTGACTGTTAAATTTGTTGGAAAAATATTAAAGTAGGCGGGGTTTTCAAGGATAGGTGTAATAGAGTGGATTCCTGCTTGTAAAGGAATAGAAAACAAACCATTTTGATTGGCTGTAAATGTACTTAAAATTCCTCCCGTATTAATTCCTAATTTCAGGTTGGAGAATTTAGGATCAGATGGATCACAACCATTATTGTTAATATCAAAATTTGTTTTCCCCTCTACTTTATAGTTGCTTCCCGCAGGAGATAAACTACAATAAGATGTGAAAACAGTATTGGCAAGATTAGACTGTAAGCTTTGAAGCTGAGCTCTTTCATTGTCATCATCTACACAAATATTTTTAAAATATCCAGTATCCATCAATAACATATTAGGATTTCCATTCTTTAAATTAATATAATCAAGACTAGGAGAGGTACCATAAAAGCTAGCTTTGAAATATAATTTTTCCAGTTGTGGGGCTTCAGATAGGTCAATCTTTCTCAAATTGTTACCATTATTACTCACATCCACGACTTTTAAAACAGGCAGATTTGAAAAAGTGATATTATAAGGAGAGCTTAGAATGTTTGAATTTGATGTGAAGTTTTCCAAAGCAGGAAGGCTTGCAATCGTAAGATTGGTAAACTTATTATGGGTAACGTTTAAGGTATGTAGCTGAGGAAGATTAGATAGTTGAAGACTTGTTAAGTTATTTTGAACATCTAATTTTTTTAACTGAGGAAAATTATTAAAACTAAGAGTGTTCAGTGAACCGTACACAGAAATATCATTTTTTAAAGAAAAGTTTTCCAATGTGGTATTGATATTTCCAAGATCTAAAGAGTTCAGATAATAGAAATCTTTTAACGTAATATTTTTAATTTGCGGAAGATTATTAAATGCTAAATTTTTTAAGAAAACTGCTGAGATTTGGGGATACTCTATGGTCACATCTTCAAGCAACGGAAGGTTCTGGAATGTATAAGTTTCTGCAAATAAAGTTCTTTTAATTGTTATATTTTTTAAGGCAGGTAAATTGTTTAGAGTAAGTGGGGAGATATTGGCATTATTCAATATGATATTTTCAAGTGATGGCAGATTTGAGAAATTATAGGCTGCAGGAACCTCACTGGTTGCCGTATAATTTATATCTCCGGTTGTAAAGGTTTTTAAATTAGGTAAATTATTAAAATTAATAGCAGTTACAACCGGATGCATCAGTGTAATATTCTTCAGATTAGGAAAATTATTAAAATCCAGCAGATGAATCGGATTAGTTGTTGGCTTATCTGTCGTATCTAAAAGAAAATCCTGTAATTGAGGAAGGGTTCCTATATTGACTGAAGAATAACCAGGTCCATATATCTTAATATCTTTTAAGATACTTAATGAATTGATGTTGATTGTTTTAAGAAATTGGTCTTTAATAGAAATATATTCAAGCTGTGGGAGACCGGAAATATTTACAATTGAAGCAACAGGGTTACAACTGGGAGCATTGATTTGTAATATTTTTAACTGATTCAGATTAGACACATTAATCGAGTTGTACTTGATGTCATCAATTTTTAATTTTTTTAAAGAGCCAATTGCACTGAAATCGAAATCTATACATCCGTTTAGAGGTTGATAAGTACTTAAATCTAGAGTATCTAAAACAGGAAGATTATTAAAATGAACCTCAGCAGCTTCAGAATCTAATTTATAAGATAAGTTATCTACACTGGTTAAATTTTCAAAGTAATATCTTTTAGCCCGCACGGATGTTCGGTTTATAATACTGCTGTTTGAAGTGCCGTTTTCATGGAATTCATCAACAAGTAAATTTAAACCCGATGGCATGATAGAAGGATTAATGTTTTTGACAGTTATTTTGTCAGGTCCTGTAACATTTGCATAATTTAAAGCAGGAAGATTACTTAGGTTTAAACCATTCACTGGCTTTATTCCATATCCGGATATCGTTTTAAGATTGGGGAAATTATCTACGGTAAATGAAGTTGGAGTATAGTTGGTACCACTAAAGCTGCTATAAAAATAAAGTTCTTGCAAATGTGTTATAGGATGAAGTACAAAATCAATTAATGCTGTTCTGTAAATCTTTAAAGTGGTGATTGGGTTTCCATCTGCATAAAAATCTGTCAGAGAAGGGTATTCTAAAGTAGTAAATCCCGCAATCTGATTGTTCCTGATATCTACGTAGGTTAAATTATCTGTATTACCGGGAAAATAAATAGCAGTTAAATTATTATTTGCTGTATTTACATAAACCGGATTAGATATGGTGACAGAAGTTAACTGATTATTTTGACACTCTAATCTTTGCAAATTATCTAAACTGGATAAGTTTAAAGCAGAAGTTAGTACATTTCCCTGGCATTTTAAAGTATTCAGATTACTAAAAGATCCTATGTTATACAAGTTGGAAATACCACTGCTGCTTATATCCAGATAACTGATTTGAACAGCTTCACTTAAGCTGATTTCATTATCCTGGTTAGCATCTGCAGCGAAAAAGGAACCTGCTAGGTTTTTTGCAATTTGATTGCCGGGATTTGAGCTGAGTAATTTGTTTTTGAAGTTTTGATCAGTGAACGAGATGTTTTGGGCCTGAATCACAGAAAACAAAGCCATCAGAATGACTAAGTAGAGTTTTTTCATGTATTAGTTTATTTAAGTTTCAGTTTTTTATTTAAATAGAAAGCAAAAATAAATCATTAAGAGTTTATCTTAATGATTTATTTAATAATTATTTGAAATGTTTTATTGTTTCTCAATCAAATCCAGAAACTGTTGCTCATCCAGAATCTCTATCGTTCCGATATCCTGAGCTTTTTTAAGTTTACTGCCGGCTTTTTCACCTACCACAAGGTAGTTGAGGTTTTTGGAAACCGCAGAAATATTTTTTCCTCCGTGTTTTTCTACCATGTCTTCAGCAGATTCTCTTGTAAACAGAGATAATTTTCCGGTAAAAAGGAAAGTTTTCCCTTCCAGAACATTAGATAAGACCTCATTAGTACTTTCCCCTTTTTCGAGCTGTACACCGTAAGACTTTAAGCGTTCAATCATCAGAATGTTTTCTGAATTTTGGAAAAATTCTACAATACTTACAGCAATTTTAGCTCCGATATCCTCAACCTGGCAAAGCTCTTCAGCGGTAGCATTCTTTAATTCATCAATCGTAGGGAAGTTTTTTACGAGTTTCTTGGCAACGGTTTCCCCCACATGCTTGATCCCGATTCCGTACAACACTTTTTCAAAAGGAATTTCTTTAGATTTTTCAACTCCGGTAATGATATTCTGAGCAGATTTCTCAGCCATTCTTTCCAATGGCAGAAGTTGTTCTTTTGTTAAAACATAGAAATCAGCAGGGTTTTCAATCAGTTTTTCTCTGTACAGTTGCTCAATAGTTTCACTTCCCAGGTTCTCTATATTCAATGCTTTTCTGGATACATAATGAATCATTCTTCCAACTACCTGTGGTGGGCAGTGAAGGTCATTAGGGCAGAAATGGATGGCCTGGTCTTCAACTTTTACCAATTCAGTCCCACATTCAGGGCAATGTTTGATATATTCTATTTCCTTGCTTTCTTCCGTTCTTTTCTCTGTATTGACCCCAACAATTTTTGGAATAATCTCGCCTCCTTTTTCCACATAGACAAAGTCATGTTCATGAAGGTCCAGCTTTTTGATGATATCTTCATTGTGCAGAGAAGCCCTTTTTACAATAGTTCCGGCTAATAATACAGGTTTTAAATTGGCTACCGGAGTAATGGCTCCCGTTCTTCCAACCTGATAAGAAACGCTTTGCAATTCTGTCTCTACCTTTTCTGCTTTAAATTTATAAGCCATCGCCCAACGTGGGGATTTGGCAGTATATCCAAGTTGTCTTTGCTGCTGTAATGAATTTACCTTTAAAACAATTCCATCAATTTCAAAAGGGAGATTGTGACGCTCTGTATCCCAGAAAGTGATGAATTCTTTTACCTCATCTAAGGTTCTGCATAATTTAGCTTGCTGAGACGTTTTGAAACCCCAGCTTTGAGCTTTCTGAAGCAGCTCCCAATGAGTTTCCGCCGGAGCTTCTTCCGAAATAAACTGATAAAGAACAGAAGAGAGACTGCGTTTTCTTACCTCAGCACTATCCTGCATCTTTAAACTTCCACTCGCTGTATTTCTTGGATTCATAAACGGATCTAATCCTTCTTCCTCACGAAGTGTATTAAGTTTGTCAAAGTTTTTTCGGGTCAGATAAATCTCTCCACGCATAAAAAATGGGGAAGGAAAATCTCCCTTTAAGGTTAAAGGAATATCTGAAATGGTACGGACATTTGGAGTAATCTCATCTCCCTGAAATCCATCTCCACGGGTTACAGCCTGAGTCAGTTTTCCGTTTTCATAAAGAATGGAAATGGATGCCCCGTCATATTTAAGTTCGGCCACAAATTCTACAGGATCATCAATGGTCTTAATGATTCTTTTCTCCCAGTCTTCCAGATCATCAAAATCATAAGAATTATCCAGAGAGTACATTCTGAATTTATGCTGGATCGTAGGGAAAACCTTTGTTATTCCTCCACCTACACGTACCGTAGGAGAATTTTCATCATAAAACTCAGGATGTTTTGCTTCCAGATCCTGAAGTTCCTCCAGTAACATATCAAATTCATAATCAGATATGGTAGGAGTGTCCAGTTGGTAATAATTTTGGTTATGTTGGTGAAGCTCCTTTCGAAGCTCCTCTATCCTTTGTTGAATGTTTTCAGACATTGCTTTTCTATCTTTTGAGCAAAAATAACTAAACTAATCTCATTTAAAAAATAACGGAATTAAATATTATGAGAAAATTAATAAGATGTAACATGCTTCAACAGGCTGGTTATACAGAGAATAAAATGGATGTTTATAATAATTTAACATATCGTTCTAATTTATTTAAAAAAATGTTAAAACTCCCTTAAACAGCCTGCCTGCTATGTCGGGATACCTTTGCACATCTAATTTGTGTAAATGAGAAAAGTAAAGATTGTACTGGGATTATTGTTTTTAGGACTTGGAACGATAGCGTATGCGCAAACAACACAAGCTTCTATTGTAGGGAAAGTAACCGGACCGGGAAGTACGGCTCAGGAAAAAGTGAAAGTAACCATCATTAACGAATCTACAGGGTTCAGAACGGAAACGGAAACCAATTCGAAAGGAGAGTATATCTTTAAAGAAATTCCTTTAGGAGGTCCTTATACGGTTATTGTAAATGATGATAAGAAGGAAGGCTATAGTGTCAACTTCGGAGATCAGGTTACGGTAAACATGGATCTGGGAGGCGAAAAGCGTATTGAAGAAGTAAAAATCACCGGGAACCTGAAAAATAAGATCGGAAACCTTGGGGCTGCTACAGCTATTTCTGCCAAAAATATCAGTATGCTTCCTGTAAACGGAAGAAACTTTGCCAATCTTACAGAATTATCTCCGTTAAGCGGAAAAAACGGGAACCTTTCCGGGCAGCTTGGCTCTTCTACCAATTTCACCATTGATGGGATGACCGCTAAAAACCCAACCTCAGCAGGAGCGACAACCAGCCGAAGTGGCGCCCCTTTCTCAATTTCAATTGAAGCAGTGCGTGAATTTAAAATCACCACTAATCAATATGATGTTACGCTTGGAAGAAGTGGAGGAGGAACGGTAAGTGCAGTTACCAAATCCGGAACCAATAAATTCTCAGGAAGTGCATGGGAATACTTGAGAACAAACTGGCTCTCCAGCCCTTATGATATTAAGGGAACCAAGAGACAAAATGATTTCTCTACCTCTCAGTTCGGGTTTTCATTGGGCGGCCCTATTATCAAAAATAAGCTGCATTTTTTTGTGGCATGGGATCATCAGCTTGATTCAAGACCATTGCTTATTGCGGATATCGGGTCAAAAGAAGATGAGCTGAGGTTGAATACAACGACTCAGACCCTTAATAAATTCCTGGATATTGCAAGAGCAAAATATGGAGTGGGAAATACCCCACAGTTCGGAAGCTTTAATAAAGTAAGAAATTCTGATGCTGCCTTTTTACGTTTAGACTGGCAGATCAATGAAAAACATTTATTAACGTTAAGAAATAACTTTACCTATGACCTTAACAAAAACGGATTAGGGGATAATACAAGTATTAATTTCTTCGAATCCTATGGAAATGATAAAAACCTTGATAATAGCTTACTACTAACATTGAGGTCTAATCTACAGCCTAATTTGACCAATGAATTGAAAGCTCAGTATTTGTATACTTTCCAGAATAGTTATCAGAACGATGAACTGGGAGGACCTGTACCAAGAGCAATTGTAGAAAATGTCCTTTCTCCAGGGGTAGGATCTACCAATATTCAGATCGGAGGTCATCGTTTCGGACAGGAAAGCTTCAGAAATAATGTATTTCAGATCGTAGATAATTTGTATTATAACACAGATAAAGTAAAATATACCTTTGGAGCTGATTTGATGTATACCACTTCAAAATCTATCTATGGAAGTGAGGTTAATGGAAGGTTTCACTTCAAGGATGATGTGACTAAAAAAATAAGTAGTCTTGATAATTTTAATAATCTTGCGCCTTATAGGTTTTATAGAGAAGTCCCTTTAGTGGATGATCCTTCCGTAAGATCCAATATCTGGAACATCGGTGTGTATGGACAATTCCAGACAAAAATTGCAAAAGGACTTGATTTAATGGCCGGTTTAAGATTAGACTACGGAGGCTATCCTAAAGCGGAATTCAATCAAAAGTTGTATGACGAAATGGGAATCAGGACAGATAATAAGATCAAATCATTTGTGATTCAGCCAAGGTTTCAGTTTGACTGGAATATCAACGAAGAAAATAAAGACTTCTTAAAATTCGGAGCGGGAATATTTTCATCTGATATCAATAATTATATGATCATCAATAACCTTGTATTTGACGGAAAACACCTGGCAACCGTAGATGTTACTGGTAAAGATGTTCCTGTTCCTGATTTCAACAGCTATAGAAATAATTACAGTACAGTTCCTACGTTGGCTGATAAACAAATTCCAACAATTAACTATACAGGTGAAAATGCTAAAATCCCAATCGTTTACAAAGCGAATATTTCTTATACTCACTTCTTCAATGAAAGATTCAGAGCGGGAATTGCAGGATATATGGCTTTGGGAAGAAATAATTATTATTACTATGACAGAAATATGAAACCCAACCCAATTTTCACTTTAGGGAATGAAGGAAACAGAGGGGTATTTGTTCCGGCCGAAACAATAACAGCTGATGGTAAAATAGACTGGAAGGAAGGAAGAATCAATAAAAATTTCGGAAGAGTACTGGAATTAGTAAGTGACGGTAAAGTAAATCAGTTCTCATTTGTTGTAGATACCAGTTACAGGTATTGGAAAGACGGAGAAATCACGGCAAGTTATACATGGTCTGATATTAAGGACAATACTTCTTACAACGGAAACGTAGCCAACTCTGCAACATTATCTACAATGGTTCAGGGAGACCCGAGAGATTTAAGAATGACCTATTCTGATAACCAGTTCCGTAATAAAGTGGTGATCTACGGTAACTCACCTACCATTGCAGGGTTTACACTAGGGATAAGATATTCAGGAATCGGAGGGACTCGTTTCTCTATGACGGCAGGAGGAAATGTTAATGGTGACTTTGTAGATACCAATGATCTGGCTTATATTTTCCCAAATATTGCTCAATCCATTTTGGATGATCCTCAGGTGGGAAAAGCATTGAAAGATTATGTAAGCGAATATAATGGCAAAATTGCAGAACGTAACGGTGGAAAAAATGGATTCTTTGGAGTGTGGGATGTAAGAATTGCTAAAAAGATCAAGTTTGATAAAGTAGGCGCCTTTGAACTTTCTGTAGATATCTTCAACGTTGCGAATCTATTGAATAAAAATTGGGGGGTCAATGAATCCTATGGAAATACAGCTTTGTACAGAATAACAGGATTTAACCAGTCTACCAAACAGTTTGAATATGCTAAAAATATCAGCGGTAACGGGCTAGCTCCTTTAACTGGAAATCCATACCAGATCCAAATTGGAGCAAAATATAGTTTCTAACCAATCATACTATTTTAAACCACAAAAGACAAAATCCTTAAAACAGAAGTCAGTTATATGGATTTTTGAGTCTTTTGTGGTTTAGTTTTTATAATAAGCCCCAATGGCTATCGTTATAATACCTACCTTTATCAGAAGGTTTCCGGACTTTATATTAATTATCTAAATTATATTATGAAAAATTTTATCTTAGGGTTAGCAGTTTTAAGTACAGGATTGATGAAAGCACAAACTCAGATTATTGCCCACAGAGGGTATTTTCAGGCTCAGCCGCCTACAACGGAAAATTCACTTAAGTCGTTGGAAAATGCTCAGAAATTAAAGATTTATGGAGCAGAATTCGATGTGAGAATGACAAAAGATGGAGTATTGGTAATCAATCATGATGAGCATCATGGTAAAATGGAAATCTCCGAAACTTCTTTCAAAGAACTGGAAGCTCTGAAACTATCAAACGGTGAGAAATTTCCTACATTGAAAGATTATTTAAAGCAAGGAAAGAAAGATCCGTCTTTAAAACTAATTGTTGAAATCAAACCGGCCAAAACTCCGGAATTAGAAAATGAGCTTACTCAGAAAACAATCAAAATGATTAAAGATATGAAGCTGGAATCTCAAAGTGAGTTCATTTCTTTCAGCCTGAATATCTGTAAAGAAATCAAAAAGTTGGCCCCAACGTCTAAAGTTCAGTATCTGAACGGAGAATTATCTCCGGAACAGATCAAAAAAGAAGGATTAGACGGTATGGATTACCACTACAGCGTTTTCCAGAAAAACCCTACATGGATTACTGAAGCTAAAACATTAGGGCTTATTACCAATTCATGGACAGTAAATGATGTTGCGATTTATGAGGAGCTTAAAAAACAAGGAATCGGATTTGTGACTACAAATATCCCTGATCAATTGAAAAATAAATAATTCATGAAAGTGAAATTTTGATTTTGTTAAATCAGAGTTATTACAAATATCCTAGTCAAAAAGCTAAATATTTCCCCTAGAGGTCAAATCAGAGATTTGATGAGGGGTAATCACCTTTCAAAAACATAAGTAATAGCCGCAATCTGCCTTTGTAAAAGGGCAGATTGCTGTTTTTAGTACCCACTCACCCTTTTTCAACGGTAAAGAAATAGATTTGGATTTTATCACATATGTAATATTTTGTTTATCAGTGTTTTGTGTTTTATTATCTCATAGAAAGACAATAAAGATACATCAATAGTTCTGTAACACGGTATTAAAAGTTATTAATTGATTAATCCTTTGTTAACCAGTTATATAATTGATCTAGTTAAGAAAAAATTAACAAATGATTCAATAAATATTTAAAAAATGTTAAAATAGTATTAAAACCGTACTCATAATGTCGTTTTAATTTTGCGCAAACAAAAAGGAAATGCGTAAAGAGACACAAAAGTTGTTGGTTTTGTCACTGTTAGGATTAATCAGCGTCAATCTGACAGCTCAGCAGAGAGCTAAAAAAGACACGATTAAAGGACTTGACGAAGTAGTAGTGACTGCCTTGGGGATCAAAAGACACGATAAGTCTTTGGGCTATTCTACCCAAACCATCAATTCAGATGAGATTTTACAGATTCAGAATAACAACTGGGCACAATCTCTGGAAGGTAAAGTCGCAGGATTAAAAATTCAAACAGCAGGGGCAGGCCCTCTTGGAACAAGTCGTATTACGCTTCGTGGAGATATCTCTATGAACATGGGAAATAATGGCGCACTGATCGTTGTGGATGGGGTTCCTTTGAGTGATAAGAGAACCGGAACGGGAACCGGTGCTTACGGAGCAGGTTCCGGGGGTGATTTACCGGTTGACTACGGAGATAGTTTCAATAGTATCAATCCGGATGATATAGAGTCTGTATCTATCCTTAAAGGGCCTTCTGCATCTGCATTATATGGCTCAAGAGGTTCAAGAGGTGCTATTATGATTACCACAAAATCAGGAAAGACCAGAAAAGGAAAAATTCAGGTTACTTTAAACTCTTATTCAAGTTATGATACCGTATTAAAGTGGCCGGATTACCAGTATGAATATGGGCAGGGAACTCAGCAAAAAGATAAAAATGGGAATTACTATTATTCCTATGGGGCTTCTCCTGATGGAGTTAATACCGGTTCTACCAGTAGTGCTTTCGGACCTAAATTTGACGGTCAGTACTATTTTCAGTATGACCCGTCAGTAGAAGGGCAAAGTAAAGAGAGGCAACTTTGGAGGCCTTATAAAAATAACATCAAAGATTTCTGGCGAACAGGGGCTACCTATTCAAACAGTGTGTCTCTTGCTCAATCTAATGAGACTACAGCATTCAGAACTTCTATTTCTTATCTGAAGAATGAATGGATGATGCCGAATACAGGATTTAACAGATTTAATGGGGCTATATCATTAGATCACAAATTAAGCAATAAAGTAAAAGTAGGAACCAAAATCAATTTCAGCCAGACGACAAGTGATAACCTTCCTGCAACAGGGTATAATAATCAGTCGATTTCTTATTTTATGATTTTCCAAAACCCGAATGTGAATCTTGACTGGTACAAACCCATCTGGAAAAATGGTCAGGAACAGGTAGATCAGATCCATCCTTTTAGCTCATATATCGATAATCCTTATCTGATTGCTTATGAAAATCTGAACTCAACCAATAAAAAAATCCTTACCGGAAATATCAATATCAGCTATCAGTTGGCAAAAAACTTTGATATTGCCTACAAATCAGGAATGGAATGGAGTAACGAAATCCGTACCCAGAGAAGACCATGGAGCTCTGCCAACTATCTGAAAGGATACTACAGAGAGCAATATATCAGATATCTGGATCTGAACAATGATATCTTGTTTACCTATAAAAATAAATTTGGAGACTTTGGGGTCACAGCTTCTGCAGGAGGAAGTATCAGATATTATGAATCAACCATGAATGACTACCGTGCAATCGGGTTGAATAAAGCAGGATTGTACCAGCTTTCCAATGCAACATCGCTAGACAATAGATTGCCAAAACCTAATGATAATCAGGTAAACAGTGCCTATGCACTGGCCAACTTCAGTTATAAAGATATGGTTTTTCTGGATGTGACGGCAAGAAATGACTGGAGCAGTACACTTCCTCGTCACAATAGGTCTTATTTTTATCCATCGGTATCATCATCTTTTATTCTGTCTGATATTTTTAAGTTAAAATCAGACCAGTTCAATTTCTGGAAACTAAGATTGTCATGGTCAAAAGTAGGAAACGATACCTACAACTATATGCTTGACAAATACTATGAAAACAGTGTGTTTTCAGGATCTGTAGAATCACCGCTATTGTATCCAAATCCAAATCTTAAACCGGAAATGATTACCAATATTGAAGGAGGAATGGATTTTACGATCCTAAAAAACAGATTGACTTTTAATTTTACAGCCTATCAGATCAACTCGAAAAATCAGTCAATTGTCATCCCGGTATTGTATGAAACAGGGTATAACAAAAGAATCATTAATTCCGGAGAGTTGAGAAACAGAGGAATTGAATTAACAATGAGCGCATCTCCAATCAAAAATAAAAACTTCTCATGGAATGTTAATGCTAACTGGTCAATGAACAGGAATAAAATTCTTTCTCTTCCGGAGGAATTCCAGGGACAACCCTATACCATGGCAAGTGTTGGGGGAGTCGTATATTATAATGCAGTAGTAGGAGGTTCTCTGGGAGATATGTACGGTTACGGGTTACTATATTCTCCCGATGGCCAGGTCATCTACGGAAGCGACGGATTGACTGCAAAGCCAACAGAAATGAAGAAAATAGGAAATGCCTATCCGAAATGGAGAGCAGGACTGCAAAACGAATTTAAGTACAAAAACTTTACAATCAGTTTCTCATTCGATGGTCAGTATAAAGGAATAGCATATTCTCAGTCTCATCATAAAATGTCAGAGCAAGGTAAATTGGTACATACACTCGCAGGAAGAGACAATCCCG
Organism: uncultured Chryseobacterium sp.; assembly: GCA_963518055.1. Lineage (GTDB taxonomy): Bacteria > Bacteroidota > Bacteroidia > Flavobacteriales > Weeksellaceae > Chryseobacterium. The sequence goes on along the minus strand of CAUQIC010000030.1, from coordinate 10,911 downwards.
GTGGCTTGATTGTTGGCCAGGGTGTGGTGCAGAATCCTGACGGAACTTTCTCTCCGAATACAAAAGGAATCCCTGTTTCCACTTACTATGGCGATTATTACAGAAGGGCTAATGTGGAAACCAACTCATTTGACACTTCTTTTATTAAGTTGAGAGATGCCAGAATCTCTTATTCTTTCCCAAAATCAGTGACTGAATCTTTAAAAATGACTGATATCACGCTGGCTCTATTTGGAAGAAACCTTTGGATGTGGACAAAATTCCCATTATTTGATCCGGAAGCCGCTACCCTTGATGATTCTACCATTACACCGGGAGTGGAAATGGGGCAGCTACCTACTGCCAGAACAGTCGGAATTCAGTTAAACGTTAAATTTTAAAATCAGAAAAATGAAAAAGCTAATCTATATATGTTCATTCCTCGCTCTTGTGGGCACTACCATTTCATGTGATAGAAGTCTTGAAGAAATTAATAAAGATACCAGTAGAATTAATGAACCTGTAGCCAGTTCCTTATTGCTTCCTATCCAGTATAATATGGCTTCGGTAGGCTATAACAGAGCCAATGATTTTACTTTTGATATTATGCAGGTCTCTCTGGATTTTCCAAATGAAGGAAACTCTTTGAGTCGTTATTACATTACGGAAAATACAGGAAGTGGATTCTGGAATAATTCCTACAGATGGCTGAAGCAGGTAGATGACCTGAAAAAAGCGGCCATTAATGAAGGGGATAAAAATTATCAGGCCATTTCAATGGTTCTGAATGCATGGATCTATTCCAATCTTACCGATACTTACGGAGATATTCCGTTTTCTGAGGCAGCACAGCTTGATAACGGAATTTTACAACCAAAATTTGACAGACAGAAAGATATTTATATAAACATGCTGAATGATCTGAAGGCTGCCAATTCACTTTTTATTACCACTAAAACCCTTTCCGGAGCCGACCTTTTTTATAAAGCCGATACCGATGTTAACGGAATTACCAATTGGAAAAAGTTTTGTAATTCTCTTTCTTTAAGGCTCCTTACAAGAATCTTAAGCAGAGACGGAGAGGTAAATGTGAAAGAAAGAATTCAGGAAATTGTCAATAACCCGACACTATTTCCTATTTTTCAAAGTAATGCTGATGGAGCTAAGCTGGATATTTCAGGAATTTCACCATTAATGCCTCCTATTGCCAGACCACAGGACTTTACAACAGGCAGAGCAGCTTCAGACTTTTTTGTGCAGACACTCCAAGCGAATAATGACCCTCGTATGGCAATGTTCTTTACGCAGGCTAAAGATTTAAAAAATGTAAACATTGGCTATATAGGAGCTCCTTCCGGATATCCTTTTGGAACAGTATTTAATTTCCAACCGTCAAACCTTAACCAGAATCTGGCAAAAGCTCCTCTGAAGATTTTTATTTATCCCTATGCTGAGCTTCAGTTTACGCTTGCCGAATTAGCGCTCAATGGAATTATTTCCGGAACAGCAAAGACTTTCTATGAAAACGGAGTGAAAGCATCTATCGAGCAATGGGGAGCTGTAGTTCCTGCCAATTATTTCGATAATACGAATGTAGCCTATCAACCGGATATTAAAAAAATTATGCTTCAAAAATACATCGCCCTTTTCTTTGTAGACCAACAGCAATGGTTTGAAAAACGAAGAACAGGTTTTCCTGTATTACCAAACAACGGTGGATTATTAAATAATGGCGATCTTCCTCAAAGATTAATGTACCCGCCAAATCCTAAAGTATTAAATACCACAAACTATCAGGCTGCCGTTCAGCAAATGGGTGGTGATAATATCAACGTGAAAATGTGGTGGAATAAATAATTAAAAAAAATAAAAATATGAATATAAAGTTTTTAATGCCATGCGCGCTGATATCAGCAATGGCCTTTTCTCAAAATTCTGTTTCAGGATATGTTTATGAAGACCTCAATAATAATCAAAAGAAAGAAAATCGCGAGAAGGGAATTGAAGGAGTGGCTGTTTCTAATGGAGTTCAGGTGGTTTTAACAGATAAAAATGGAAGATACAGCCTGCCTGTTCAGGAAGATCAAACCATTTTTGTGATTAAACCTTCAGGATATCAAACAGCATTAAACTCCAATAACCTTCCTCAATTTTATTATCATCATAAACCAAAAGGCTCACCGGCAGATTTTAAGTATAAAGGAGTGGGACCCACGGGAGATCTTCCTAAAGAGTTGAATTTCCCATTGTACAAACAAAATGAAAATAAGAATTTTGACATTCTTGTTTTTGGTGATCCTCAACCATACACTGAAAAAGAACTTGATTATTTCAAAAGAGGAATTGTCAATGAAGTTAAGAATACTAAAAAAAATGCGGTATTAGGAATTAGTTTGGGAGATTTGGTAGGGGATAATCTGAGCTTGCAGAAGCCTTATGCAGATGTAATGAAGGAAGTAGGATTGCCTTGGTACAACGTGATGGGAAATCATGATATGAACTATGATGCAAAAGACGACCGTCAATCAGATGAAACTTTCGAATCCAATTTTGGTCCTGCCAATTACTCTTTTAATTATGGTAATGTACACTTCATTATTTTAGATGATATTTTGTATCCTGATCCAAGAGATGGTAAAGGATATTGGGGAGGTTTCCGTGAAGATCAGCTTCAGTTTGTAGAAAATGACCTGAAATTGGTGGATAAAAATAAATTAATCGTGATCTCTTTCCATATTCCTTTAGAGCATAAAAATGAAGATAGCTTCAGGAATGCAGACCGTCAGAAGCTATTTGATTTCCTGAATCCTTTCCAGAACGTATTGCTTTTATCAGCGCATACTCATATTCAGCAACAGATTTTCTATGGTAAAAAAGAAGGTTGGAAAGGGATGAAAGATTTGCACGAATACAACGTAGGAACAACTTGTGGCGACTGGTATTCCGGAACAGCTGATGAAGCGGGACTTCCGACTTCCACCATGAGGGATGGAACTGCCAAAGGGTATTCTTTTATCAGTTTTACAGATAACCAGTATAAAGTGAAATATAAGACAGCCGGAAAACCGGAAGATTATCAGATCAAACTATACGTTCCGAAAGTAATTCCTTTTCCATCCAAAACTTCCGCAAAAGTAGTAGCTAACTTCTTTATGGGAAGTAAAAAAGACAAAGTAGAATACCGGATAGACAACGGAAAATGGGAAGAAATGGAATATGATGAAACCCTAGATCCGAATTTTGCCCTTTCCGTTTTCAAATGGGACACAACAGAAAAAATTCTGCCGGGTAGAAGGCCTTCCAATCCTGAAATGTCAAAACATATCTGGGAAGCAGATTTTCCCAAAAAGCTGAGCTTAGGTAAACATAACGTTGAGGTTAGAGCCATAGATATGTATGGAAATGAGTTTACCACTTCAGAAGAATTTGAAGCGCAGAATTCAATCCAGATTCCTTAGACTTTTAATTTTTTACTATACTTTTTTTAGATTTTGAAACCGGTTTCGTTGAAATCGGTTTCCTTATTTTGTTGAGGTTTAATATGGTCAATTCAAAAAAAATGTTAGAAGATCAAAGATTTACAAAGAAAACTAATTTTCATTATTTATTGGAAAACCATTAAAAAACTATTAAATATCAATTCTCTCCGTTCCATAAAAATGTTGTTTCGTAACTTTGTGTAACGAAAAATATTACGATTATGAATATAAACGGAAAAAATGCCATCGTGACAGGTGGTGGAAGAGGTTTGGGTAAAGCTGTAGCGTTAGCACTAGCCAATGAAGGAGTGAATGTTGCCATTACTGGAAGAAACGAAGAAAATCTTAAAAATACAGTTGAAGAGATTAAGAGCTTAGGCGTAAATTCAGCATATGCTATATTTAGTATTGATGACGAAGCTGCTGTAAAAACAGGAATTGAAAAGTTGGCCGAAGCACTTGGTGGGGTTGATATTTTAGTTAATAATGCAGGAATCGGTGATTTCGGAACCATAGAAGATATGCCTTCTGAAACTTGGGAACAGGTGATTAAAACTAACTTATTTGGAGTATATTATGCGGCTAAAGCGGTACATCCATTCATGAAGGCTAAGGGAGAGGGTGACATCGTGAATGTCGCTTCTACAGCAGGATTAAAAGGAGGTCCCAATATGTCAGCTTATGCTGCTTCAAAAGCTGCAGTGGTTTCTTTATCTCAGTCGATGATGGCAGAATGGAGAAAACAAAATATCCGTGTTATTACATTAACGCCGAGTACAATTGCTTCCGATATGAGTATTCAAGGAGGATTAACAGACGGAAATCCTGATAAAGTGTTACAACCTGAAGACTTTGCAGAATGGGTGAGAGATATTTTGAAAATGAACAGAAGAGCATTAATCGCTAACGGTTCTATTTTCTCTACAAACCCTTAAGGAGTTGAAAATTGAGTATTGACAATTCGTTTTTTCAATGCTGAAATATAATTCAATAGGAGCGGGCTTTAGCCCGCTTTACTTATATATGCCATTTCAATGGCTTTAGCCAAAATTTACCCTTTCCATTTTTTTAGCAATAATAACATTAGTATTTTTGCAACAAATTAGTCACATGCAAAATTATTTAGAATTCGATTTCAAAATTTCTCCGCTTCAGCCATGGAACGAAATATTAATGGCAGAACTTATAGAAATAGGTTTTGACAGTTTCACAGAAGAATTGGAAGGGATCTTAGGATATATTCAGACAGATGTATTTAATGAAGATGAGCTAAAAGCCTTACCACTTTTTCAAAATGAAGATGTAAAAATAGAATATACTTTCCAGGAAATGCCTAACATCAACTGGAATGAAGAATGGGAAAAGAATTTTGAACCCATCAATATTGATGATAAAGTATTAATCAGAGCAGAATTCCATGAATCTGTACCGGGAATGCATGAAATTATCATTCAGCCGAAAATGTCATTTGGAACAGGGCATCACCCAACGACTCACCTGATGATCCAGCAGATGATGGATATTGATTTTAGTACTAAGAAAGTTCTGGATATGGGATGTGGAACTTCTGTATTAGCGATCTATGCAAAACAGCAGGGAGCAGGAGATACGAAAGCGATTGATATTGATGAATGGTCTGTAGAAAACTCAAAAGAAAATACAGTTAGAAACGGTGTTGAGCTTGATATAGAACAAGGGACGGCTGATAATTTAGGAAAAGAAAACTATGATATTATTTTAGCCAATATCAATAGAAATATCCTTATTTCAGATATTCCGACGTATGTTTCCGTATTGAACGAAGGAGGTAAACTATTACTTTCAGGGCTTTGTTTCTTCGATGTAGATGATATTCTTGAAGTATGTAAAGAGAACGGTCTTGAATTGAAAAAACAATTACAACGAGAAGAATGGGTTAGCCTATTGTTAGAAAAATAAAAAAACAAAATATTACTATGAAAACTTTATGGACAGCTTTATTTTTACTGATATTGCAGTTTTTTGCAGCACAGGAAAGTGAAGTCTATGCAGACGGAATCTTTGGGTTTGAGGAGAATAAAACTCAGAAAATTTTTACAGATTGGACAAGAGTCAGAAAAGAACCCAATGCCAATTCTTTGATTTTGGATTCATTACAAAGCAATCAGCAAATAATGGTTCTGAAAAAAGAGGAAACAGTTCCCGTTTTACAGCTGGGAGAAAGAAAGGCTAACTGGTATAAGATCTCCTACCAAAAAGGAGATACTCCTTCTGAAGGTTATATCTGGGGTGGTAATCTCAGTGTAGGGTACCGTAATAAAAATGGATATGATTTTCTTTTTGGGTTGTCAAAAACAATCAGTAAGAAAAGCAAAGAATTTGACGGTACCGAAAAGCAGAATATTGCCGGGGTAAAAGTGATGGAAGGAAATATGCTGGTTGATGAGGTTTACTTCAATACCGGAAGAGGAGAAGAGCTGAGCTATGCAACATTCAATATTGAGAGTAATCATAAATTACAAAATGTTGAATTGACCCTTAAAGCAACAGTTTCCGGTGAGGCATGTGGTATCGCAAGTTATGACCAGTATATTCTTTTTAAAGATAAGAAGTTAATCACCCTTCCCCAATTGATGAATGTGGGCGATGCTGATATTTTTTATCACACTGAAGCATATGTTTTTCCCAATGATAAAGGAGGAATTTCTGATGCTTTCATTTTTAAAATGGAAGAAATGGAAAAAGATGATAAAGACCGGGAAAAGAAAAAACATTCCTTCAAAACCTATCTTTGGAACGGAAGCTCTTATAAGTTGAAGTAAGTAATTCTTACTATAAAATATGGCCGCTGTATCATTACAGTGGCTTTTTATTTTATGTGGAAAAGACTTATATATTCAATATTTTGAACCAAAAACTTTTGTATCTTTTATCATTAAAAATTATACTTAAAGACAATATCAATGGATAATTTATTTGATGATCTGCTGCCTATTTTATTTTCAGTTTTTGTAGGAGGTATCATAGGAATTGAAAGAGAATATCAACTGAAGTCAGCCGGATTAAGAACAATGATCCTGGTGACATTAGGAGCTTGTATTTTTACAATGCTTTCCCAGAATTTAGGGGAGTCGGGGAGCCCTGATCGTATTGCTGCCAATATCATTACGGGAATAGGATTTGTAGGTGCCGGTGTGATTTTTAAAGAAGAAAACAGAGTGTCAGGCCTTACAACAGCTGTGACCATCTGGATATGTGCTGCTCTGGGAATGACCATTGGTGCAGGATACTATCAGGAAGCAATGATAGGATCTATTGTAGTATTCCTATTGTTAATTATGTTTAAATATATTCAAAATATTATTGACAAAATCAGTGTTCGTTATACCTACCAGATCACACTTCCTTATGAGGATGGAATAATGGAGAAGTACGAAAGCTTATTCAATGTACATAACTTAAAATCAATGAGAGGGAAGCAAGTGAGGAGTGGTGAAAAATATACTGTCATATGGCGTGTACAGGGAGCCGCTAAAAATCATGAAGTCTGCACCAGAATTTTACTGAATGATACAGCAATAGATGAATTTAAATTTTAAAAATTAAAAGCCTTTATCTACATAAAGGCTTTTGTATTCTGCATATGAGGATGGAAACTCTTTTAGATCCAGTCTTTTGCTGTAATAATATCAGCTTGCCTTGGGAAAACCTTAGTCATTAATACACTATGTACTTCCTCGTCCCCATCTTTGCAGCAATCTGAAATTACTGTTAACCGATAATCTTTATCTGCAGCTTCTCTTAACGTGGATAGAACAACGCCGCTGGTGGATATTCCAGTCAAAACCAAATGTTTAACATCCAGTCCTCTTAAAACGATTTCAAGATCACTTCCTGTAAAAGCACTAAATCTTTTTTTGGTAATAAGGATATCCTGTTCTTTGGGAGATAACTCAGGGTGAATGGTTGTCCATTCTTTCATATTTGTATGAGCCATTTGCTCTTTTATAGCTGAAAAAGACTTGTTGTTGCTGCTTATTTCCGGCATTCCCTGTCTGAAGCCTACTGTTACATAAATAACCGGAATTTCTTTGTTTCTTGCTGTTTTGATAACTTTTTGGGTGTTGGCAATCAGTTGAGTTACATCTGGTAACATGCTTAGAATTGATGATTGCATATCCATCACTAATAGTGCCGTTTTTACTTTTTCCATTTTAATTATATTTTATTGATAAACTGTTCTTCTGACTCTTCTAATAGCTGGTCATCGACTGTGTCTGTTTTATTCTTTTTAAATAATAGTTTTCTAAAAATTATGGCGATTAAAACTCCTGCTATCCCTTCCAGTAATAAAGTTTTCGGAGCTCCGATTTTTTCCGAAATAAATCCAATAAAAACACTTCCTAAAGGCAGCATCCCAAATATTGCGGTTAGTAAAATGCTGATTGCTCTGGAGCGCATTTCAGGAATTACTTCAGACTGTACAATGATATTGCAGGTTGTAAATTGGGCAACACCTCCCAATCCGGTAAGGGCAGCAAAGAACATAGACAGATAAAAATTAGTTGTATAGGAGAAACAAATCAGTCCGATACTTAATATAACAGTACTTAAAATAAGAATGTTTCTCATAGAAGCCCCCTTCTTTAGAGAAGCTAAGAACACTGTTCCGAGAACAGCTCCAATTCCGATGAAACTGGAAATATAGCCAAAGGTTTTAGCATCCCCTTTGAAAATCTCTTTGGCATAAACCGGAATCAATGTATCATAAGGAAGAATCAGGAAACCTGTAATCCCTAACATAATAATAACCCAACTAATAGACGGCTGCTTTTTGAGATAGCGAAAGCCTTCTGCCAGTTCAGTAAATGTTCCTTTCTTGGTTGATTTTTTTGGAAATATGGTCACTTTCATCATATAAATTGAAACCATCACGGCAGCAAAACTGGCTGCATTAAGAAGGAAACAGGTTCCCGCTCCATACTTTTGCAAAATAATACCGGAAAGTGCAGGTCCTGCTAATTTTGCAATACTTGCCATGGCTGCGCTCAGAGAAAGAGCACTCGGCAGGTCATCATCATCGGTTACCACTTCATTAATCATAGCCTGCCTTGCCGGAACATCATACGCATTGATAATTCCGAGAAAGACACTCAGTAGTAAAAAGCTCCAGATGTTTTGATGCCCTGTCATCGCCAAATAAGCCAGTAAGGATGCCTGAATCAATGATAAAATCTGTGTAATCTGTACTATTTTATAACGATTGTAGCGGTCTGCTGCAACCCCTCCGAAAGCTGAAAATAAAAAAGAAGGGAATTGCTCGGCAAAGATGGTTAAACCCAACATGAATGCAGAACCGGTCATACTGTATACGACCCATACCACTGCTGTGCGCTGCATCCATGTTCCAAACTGAGAAACAGAACGACCAAAAAAGTACAGCGTGTAATTTGTACTGCTAAAAGCCCGGAAAGTATTGATATTACTTAATTTGCTCATGATCTATAATAAACTTTTTGACGAATAGTGTAAAAGTGTCAAATTTTGAGTAAAAAATTTTATATGATATTTTTAATAACCATTGATGTCAATGTATTCACAACATTTTTTAAGTTCTTAAAATTGTTTTTTAAATTCATCTCACGCCTTATTCCCCTGATGCTGCTCTGGAGAATAAAAATGATATTGTCTTGCTCTTTAGAAGAAACATCAGGAATTTCTTTACTCGAAATACTTTCTGTAAATAATTTTAGCAGAAGATTTCTCTCGCTTTCCATCATCCTGTTGTGAGCATCGGTAATGTGTTTTGATTTTTCCTCAGTGTCCATGCCTGCTTCTATTGCTCTAAAGAATGAAGCTCTTTCTTCAGAAGTCTTTACTTTGGAAATACAAAACTGTCGGATTTTTCCTTCGAAAGTATCTTCTTTCCTCATATGGGAATCAATCTCGGAAATGACTTCTTTAATCAGATTATCCAAAACCGCCTGAAAGACTTCTTCACGGTTTTTATAATAATAATAAATAGAAGTTCGGCTTTTACCAAGAGCTTTTGAAATGTCATCCATCGTTACTTTCTTTAAACCATACTTCAAATACAGCCCTGAAGCCGTTTCAAGGATTTGTTGTGAAAGTTGGTCTTGTTCTGTACCGGTTGACATTATTTGAAATTTGTGTACAAAATTAAATAATATTTGACAATAAAACAAATTTTGTCAAATTGTAATTATTTGTTAAGAGAAAAAAAATAAAAATAGGATTGGAATATGCCAATCCTATCAAACATGATTAAGTGTATAGTATAGCCATCATAAATGACTGCAAGGAATTTAAGGTGCACAAAAAGATTTTTATTGACCCTTAATCGATGTTCATTAAATCAATTAAACTAACTTGGTAAAAGTCTACTATTTATTTACTCGGTAAATGTAAGCTGAATAAATAGCTGTGTAAATGAAAGTTGAACTGATGCGGTAAAATAAGTCGTTGAAACGTTATTTTTGTTCGATGAAACGTATACTTTGATAGGGAGAGGATCTTTAGAAGTTAGAAATGAAAGCCTTATTATTCAAAGATCAGGACTACGGTACCGATGATGATCAATAAAGCTCCTATAGCAGTTTTTAAGGACAGAGATTCTCCAAGGAATATTACGGATAAGAAAATAGTTAATGCTACACTAAGCTTGTCTACGGGAGCAACCTGTGAGACTTTACCGGTTTGCAGAGCTTTAAAATAAAATATCCAGGAAAGTCCTGTTGTTACTCCTGAAATGACAATGTACATAAGATTATGGCGGGAGAGGGCAGGGATTCCTTTGTATTCACTGCGTGCCAGGACGATTCCCCATGCAACCAGTAAAATGATGATACTTCTTATCGCAGTAGCCAGGTTTGAGTTAACTCCTGTTATTCCAATTTTAGCGAAAATTGCAGTTAGTGAAGCGAAAAAAGCTGAAAGAATTGCGTATATCCACCACATAATTTTAAGTTTTAAAAATTATTGATCTGAAATGCTGATATCTAATCTAAAGTTAGTTATAAAAAATGTATTAGAATTATTGTTTTTAATAGTTGTGTAAAGTAAATTTGATACAAGGGGAATATCTTCCGTTATATTCTATGGAGATCAATAGAAAAGAAATTGTACTGATTTTTTCTAAGTTTGAATGTGACCGCAGAAGGATTCGAACCTTTGCCGTCCCGATTATAAATCGGGATGCTGTATGTTGGCTAAGCTTTAGTTTTTTTTTGAATTTTGATACATAAAAAAAGACTCCCAAAATATTGAGAGCCTTAAGTGAGCGCGAAAGGATTCGAACCTTTGACCGTCCCGATTATAAATCGGGATGTTCTATCCAAGCAGAGTCTTTCTTATTTTTTGAAATTTAATACAAAAAAAGACTCCCAAAATATTGAGAGTCTTAAGTGAGCGCGAAAGGATTCGAACCTTTGACCGTCCCGATTATAAATCGGGA
>CAUQIC010000029.1:0-38117 GCA_963518055.1 uncultured Chryseobacterium sp. | reverse complement strand
TAACAGAGGGGCGTTTATGGGATGCCATGAATCTTGAAAGAGGAGAATATACCGAGAGGCTGGCTTATGACTTTAATGGGAATATCATGGCTTTATATCGAACAGGAAGACAATTCCCGGGATATACGGCTCCGGAAACATTGGATAATCTTTCTTATGTTTATGAAGGAAACCGTGTTACTAAAGTCAAGGATGAGTCCGGAAACCCTTCGGGATATCCTGTAGGAGGGAATGCTTTTCAATATGATGATAATGGGAATATGACTGTTCAGGAAGATAAAGGATTGAGCATTGCCTATAATCACCTGAACCTACCCAAAAGTATTTTATCTCCACAAGGAAATACCTCGTACTTATACAGTGCTGACGGAGTAAAGGTAAAAAAGACTTCAGGAAACAAGATTGTAGATTACCTGACCGGCTTCCAGTATGAGAATAATGCCTTGCAATTCTTCCCGACTTCAGAAGGCTATTTTGATGTGGTGAAAAATAAGTATATTTACAATTACACGGATCACCTGGGAAATGTACGATTAAGTTATATGAACAGTGGATCCGGTGTAGAGATCATTGAGGAAAGTAATTATTATCCTTTTGGGTTAAAGCATGAAGGCTATAATATTCTGACAGGAAATGCTGCGTATCAGTATAAGTACAATGGCAAGGAGCTGCAGGAGACTGGTATGTATGATTATGGAGCGAGGATGTATATGCCGGATTTGGGAAGATGGGGAAGTATTGATAAATTAAGTGAAAAATATTTACCTTCAAGTAATTATGCTTATGTTCTAAATCGTCCAACTGTGGCAATAGATCCTGATGGTAAACGAGTTTATTTTATTGGAGGTGCAGGTAATGATCAAGATGGCTGGAATTATGTAAATAGATGGGGGAATTATTTTAAGGAAGCAGGGATAAATTTTTATAGAGTAAACGCTTCACATGGAAAAATGGGAGATGTTCTTTTTACTTCGCAATATAGAGATTCTGGATATGAAAGAACCCAAACTTATCCAAGTGTAATGGGAGGAATGGGATCAACAGCAAGATATAATTCTCAAGAAAGACCAGTTAATGAAGGTATGATTGATTCCACAGTTAAAATGTATGAGTCTCAATTAAAAGAGAACCCATTAAAAGAAGGCGAACAGTTTAATCTAGCCGGTTACTCTTATGGAAGTGTTTTGCAAGCTCAAGCTGCTTTAAAATTAGCAGATTCAGGACAGACTATTGATAATTTGGTTTTAATTGGAAGTCCAATTTCCGATAAATCAGATTTAATGAAGCAATTAAAAAATAATAAGAATATTAAAAATGTTATGCGTTATGATATAAAAGGAGATCTACTAAGCAATCCAAAAGATATTTTAAAATATATTCAAGGGGGGTATGAAAATAGTAACGATTCTGGACATCATTTTGATGCTGCTAGACCAGGTAAACAATCAGATAATTTAATTCAAACAATAATACAATGGCTGCAACAACAAGGAGTAAAGAATTAATTTTGTTTTTAATTATATTCACAATCATTTATACTATAATTACTATTGGCTTTTCTTTTATTATAATGGCTTGGTCTTGGGGAGAGAAATTAAATATTTTTCAAAAAATCATTTTATTTATTTTAGGAAAACCATTTAGACCCCAAAATAGCTTACTATACATACCTTTAAATGGAATAATTTGGGGCGTAATTCTACAAGTTTTTTTTATTATTATAAAAAGATTACGAAAGTAGAGTATATTTAATTAATGGTACTTATCTAAGAAAATTTTAAATAAAATAATTAAAAACAGGTAATTTAAAAACGGTTACCTGTTTATATATAAAGATGGTGGATGTATTGTAGTATTGTAAGAAAGTAATTATTATCCTTTTGGTTTAAAGCATGAAGGGTATAATATATTGACAGGAAATGCTGCGTATCAGTATAAGTACAACGGTAAGGAGCTTCAGGAGACAGGGATGTATGATTATGGTGCGAGGATGTATATGCCGGATTTGGGACGATGGGGCGTGGTTGATCCGTTGGCAGAAAAATCTAGAAGATGGAGTACTTATAATTATGCCTATAATAACCCAATTAGATTTATTGATCCAGATGGTATGCAAGCAGAAGATAAGATTAAGATATTTAATAATGGAGATATAAAACGTACAGCAGATAGTAATCCTTACGATACTATTACCAACGAAGATGAATCTAAATCTATACAAATTGCTCGGACTAATGTAACAGATGCAAACCCAACCGGAGATTCACAGATAGGCCCTATAAATACAATTCCATTAAAAATACCTGGAATGGATGAGGCACCAGGAGGAGAAAAGTTTACATTTTTTCAAATTCAGAATTATGACACTGCAACCCAATTTTTTGAATTTGCAGCACTTAATACTGGTGTTGAATTTAGACAAGAACTGTTTTCTTTCTCTGATGGAGGATCAACTAATACGATTACTACAAATGGAATGAAAAATTTAGTTTTTGGAGTTGGTGATATTTTTGAAAAAGATTATTCATTTTCAACAGGCCATAATATTAGGAATTCTACAAAAATAGAAATGTCACATTCTCATCCTGATGAGAATCCATTTTGGCCTTCTGGGTATAATAATCATGGAAAAGATAGCAATCCTACTTTTACCCCCGGTTTACCTTGGTATGATAGAAAATCAGCAAATGCCAAAAATAATTATGTTTTCAGTAAATATCTACATAATTTAAATGGTGGTGGTTACATCAAGTATGATACAGAAAAGGCAACATATACAAAAACAAAGAAATGAAATTTTTAAACCTTATTTTAATAATCTTATTAATATCCTGTAAAGGACAGAATATAGAAAATAAACAAAATAATTTAAAAAGAATTACCCAATCATACATAGATTTTAAAAAGAGCATTAGAAAGTTTGATGTGGAGAATGATGTTATTTTGATAGGTGCAAGTTCTATTGATAAAAATTCCTATTGGCTAGATATTGTATTTGATAATAGCTATGCTTTATCTGGTATGGATTATAAAGATTTATACCAAATAGATGGACTGAAGGTTATAATATTTAAAGATTTAAATAAAAGTCAATTGTTGGAAAAGCTTTTCGATAAAATTCCCTATGAAAATCTTAATAAAGCAAAATATAATATGACTTATGATTTAGTTCCTTTTCATACTGAGCTTAATAATAAAAATGAAATTTTATTAATAAAATCAAAATATCCAATAAAAGATATACTTCCATTTTTAAAGAAAAATAAAGTGAAATTTTCCAAAGAGTATCAAGAATAATATTATATATATGAGAGATTTTCTTTAAGGATAATCCCCCGCTGGCGCGAACATCTCGCTTGTGTCATTGAATATAACAAAAGCCACTGCAACTGCGGTGGTTTTGTCGTTTCGATCTAATAAAATCTCTATATTTACCAATATAAAGATCATCTTGACAGATGAGTAAAAGAAAATCTTTTACGAAAGCTGCGAACGAAGTTAAGTAAGGATCAGTTTTGCTAAAAACAGCGCAGGAGTTCTGGAAGTAACCGATACCAACAACTATTACCCGTTTGGGTTGGACCACATTAGAGTAAATGGATTAAATAGTTCTGGTTTTGGTGGATACTTTAGTTACAAGTACAATGGGAAGGAGTTGCAAGAAACGGGGATGTATGATTATGGAGCAAGATTCTATATGCCGGATGTGGGTAGATGGGGCGTGGTGGATCCAAAAGCTGAATTAATGCGTCGTTGGTCTCCGTACAATTATGCATTTGATAATCCGATCCGATTTATCGATCCTGATGGTAAAGCTCCTGTTGATGATCACTTTAATAAATTTGGTCGTTATATTGGGACTGATAATAAAAGTACAAATAATGTTGTTGTACATACTAATAGTTCTGCTACAAAATTATCTCAATTAAAAGGTAATACAGGAGCTGCAAATCTGTCTCAATTAGATTATAGTAGTAAAGGAACAAACAAAGCTGTTTCAAACGTTTTAGCACATTATGCAGGAGAAAAAGGAATATCTGGATATACCGGAACATATTCAGGATCAAGAGGGTCTGCTCTAACTATGCCTAGTGGTAATATTTTCTTTAACATAAAAGATTTAAGTAAAGGAACTTATGACAATGCATACAATATCAAATCTACTTTAAACCATGAGGGAGGGAAATTAGGGCATAAAAATGAAAATATTAACCCTGATGATTATACTTTTGTAGATCATGCAACTGTTTACTTAAATGAAGCAAAAAATCCTGATTTTGGTAAGGCTACAGAGAAGTATAGAGTTGGACAAGCAACAAGTTTTGGACAGCGAGTTCTTAATGCGGCACAAAAAGAATCCAGTTATGGTAATGATCCTATGAATATGATTAATGAATATAACAATGGAAATACAGGAAGCGTAACCATTACACCATATAGTGGTGGAAATGGTTTGCCAACCAGTACAACAATAACCGTTAGTGCAGGAAATAATACTTATCCAACAAAACCATATGAAGATATTAAACATCCCCAAGATTAATTATTTCTTTTTAGCTTTCTTTATATTTTCATGTAAAGAAAATAAACAAGACAAGATAAGATAAAGTCGGTTTTTGCAGGAGAAAACAGTAAAAAATGGTATGCCTATACTATTGACAGTATACATTGTTCTCAAGCATTTTATCCTTTTCGAGTAAAGGAGTTTTTCAAAGATGGACGACAAATCCAATATATAAATAACTCTACAACTAAAAATTTAGATACTATCCCCAAGGATGATATGTATAATCCTGAAAAATGGTTTATTATCAATGATTCCGTTGTTAGTATTGGCTCTGTAAGAAATCCTAAAAGTGGATATTATCACAAAGACCATCGAAAGATACTTTATTACAACAAAGACACCATTATATTACAGGGAACAAAACGTAATAATTATGAAGGTGTGCTAATCCTTACACGATATAAAGAACAAGATAAATAAAACAACAAAGCCACTCAAACGAGTGGCTTTGTTGCTATGTTGCAAGCGCATTAGGAAGTGTTTTTTTTTAGCTTAAGATTATAGAGTGCCATATCAATGATATTGAAAATGGACTCTTTTTGTTTATCGTCCAGCTGTTCTATGAGCTGGACTTTTTCTATTACAGATTTATTCAGAGAATTAATATCAGAAAATATGTTATCAGAATTTACAAATATCTGCGATGCTTACGCCTAAAGCGTTTGCAATTTTTTCTATGGAGAAAAACTGAGGATCTACTTTACCGTTCTCAATTTTGGAGTATTGACTTGGGTTCATACTCAAAGTTAGGGCAACTTCTTTTTGAGACTCCCCGCTGGCGCGAGCGTCTCGCTCGTGTCCTAAGAATAACAAAAAAACCATTGTAATTTTTGCAATGGTTTTTATCATTTCCAATGCAATAATCTTTATATTTATTGAGGTAAATATCTCATATTTTTGGAATGTCGATAAATATAGACGTAAATTCATATATATGGCTAATGGGCACCATCTGCAAGCTCGCGCCAGCGAGGGTGACTGATGATGTAATTGAAAGTGGTAAGAAAAAATGATAAAAAAAAATTATCATATAATCATGATTGCAATGGCAATAGTGATGATTATATTTGGTTATATTTATTCAAATAATAACTTGAAAAACCTTATTAAATATCCCAAATATACGATAGCATTAATTATTAGTGATTGGCATCATAAAAACAATCATGGAATTGGTGTAGATTATGAATACTCTGTTAATGAAAAAAGATATAATTATACAATAAATTTAGATTTAAAAAAAGAGGCCAAATATCTTTTAGTTTATGATTCGTTAAAGCCGAGTAATTGTAGAATATTAGAAATTTATCCTATTATAGAGGATGTTCAACCCCCTATAAATGGATGGGAATATAGTAATGTTCCTATTAAAATAGATAGTATAGAAATTATTGAATATCTTAAAGCTAACAAATAAATAATAAACATCTCCCCCTGGCGCGAGCGTCTCGCTCGTGTCCTAAGAATAACATAAAAAACCATTGTGATTTTTGCAATGGTTTTACCATTTTCAATACAATAAGCTTTATATTTATTGAGGTAAGTATCTCATATTTTTGGAATGTAGATAAATATGGACGTAAATTTAGATATATGGTTAATGCGTATGAGCTGAAAGCTCATGCCAACGGGTAAATTTAGGGTCAAAAACTAATATTGTCAATACTACAAACTCAATTATGAGAAAAAATAGCATTGTGGTTCGTAATAGCCCGGAAATTAAAAAAAGAACAGAGCTGAGTGAAGCAGCAAGACAACAACAAGAAAAATTACAAAATGTAGGACGATGAGAATATGGATATTAATAGTATTGATAAGTATTCAGTTGGTATCTTGCAATACAAGAAGTTCTGAGGAAAGAAGAATCAAACAAACGGTAACTAATTTTTTAAATGCAGCTGAAAAAAAAGAAAGAAAAAAATGTGAAGATTTAATATACGAAGGTGATCATTATTCTGGTGCAATAAGTATGCAGCTACATTATTTAAATAAAAATTTAAAACATATTAATTATGAGGATTTAAAAAACAATATAAAAATAAAAGATACAGTTTATATATTGGGAGCAAAAATGAAATATGTTAAATATATTATTAAAAATCCAAATAATAAATCAACCCCTTTAATGATGACATTTGTTTTTTATAAACCTATAGGCTATGATAAAATTTATAGTCCTAATTTTCTAGAAAACTTTTTAGATTAGTTTGAAGTATTTATCCCCAGCCGGCACGAGATGGAAGTTCACGCCAGCGGGGAGCAAAAAGTTTAATAAAACCCTTATCTGAGGATAAACATAAAAATTAATTATGGGGATATTTGAATATATATTTCAACAAATAATTATTAATTTAATTGGTAGTAGCATATATTATTTATTACGTAAATTAATGGGAGATAAGAGAAGCTATAAAGAAATACAAGATCAGACAGAGGGATATATAAAATTTCTTACAGGGATCATATTTATTTTTATAACTATAGTTTTAATGAAAAAATTTATCAAATAAGATCGAATAATTCTCCCCGTTGATGCTAGCGTCTCGCTTGTATCCTACGAGTAATATAAAAAACCATTGTGATTTTTGCAATGGTTTTACCATTTTCAATACAATAAGCTTTATATTTATTGAGGTAAGTATCTCATATTTTTGGAATGTTGATAAATATAAACGTATATTCATATATATGGCTAATGGGCACGAGCTGGAAGCTCGCGCCAGCGGGGAAGCTGAGGGCTATGTGGACAAGATCTAAAACCACTTTAATTGGAAGATAATGGGAAGTTCAAAAAGAAAATATTTTCTTGGAGTTTTAGGGGGGATGTTGATTTTTACATCTATGCAAATCTATTTTCATTTTTATCCCCCCGGTGGCGCGAGCGTCTCGCTCGTGTCCTAAGAATAACATAAAACCATTGTAAAAATTGCAATGGTTTTATTATTTTCAATGTAATAAGCTTTATATTTATTAAGGAAAGTGTCTCATATTTTTGGAATGTCGATAAATATAGATGTAAATTAGTTAATGGGCACGAGCTGGAAGCTCGCGCCAGCAGGGGGGTGTTGATAAAATAGTAAGTTTGGATGGTTATATGGGAGGAATGGTAAATAGCTTGAGTAGAGGAAATGATGGGTCTGATAAAATTAATTTTATGGTTGATGCAATGGCATTGATAGATCTGGCATACTCTAAATTAAATGGATATTTTGGAGGAAATAAGAGTTTTAAAACAGATACAATTATTAACGCTAAGATACAGTTTGATGATAAAGATACTATTATGCAATTTAAAGTTCCAAAAGTTGGAAATATTTATCAAAATTGGCATACAGGAAATAATTATGATGAGATTTCAAACCCATATGTCAATGCAAAAGTTGATAGTGTAATAAAGTCTAAAAAAAGATAATATGAAGAGCTTAAGTTTTGTGGTTGCGATAATCATTTTATTATTACAATCTTGCAGGAAAGAAAATTATACAAAATGGATTAAAACTAATGAAACTGATACAAAAGCAACTTTTCAGAAAGGGAGAATTGTAAGTTCTGAAGTATATGATAAAAGTGGGAAATTAGATAGTAAATATAGTTATCATAATGGGACTGTAATTAAAATTTATCATTATTATCCAAATCAAAAGATAAATAGCTATTCTTACATGCATAAAGCACCTAATCACTTTACTACAAAAATTTATTTTAATAATGGAAAAATGGCAAGTGAGGGAGAAGGAGACTTTTATAAAGATAAAAATTTGTTTTTGAAAAGGGGACCATGGATTTTTTATAGTAAAACTGGAGAGGTGTACTCAATATATACTTTTTCTCATGATAATAAAAATGAATACATAAAAGGTGAAACTTTATTTGATACTATTCAAAACAAAATTATTAAGGATGTGATCTATGAACCTCCTGTTTTGTATGAAAAAGAACCCCTTGAAACTGTAAAACTTTTCAACCCTAAGTAATTTATTAAGGGCACTTCATAAGGTGACTTTAATAAATTACTTATAACTATAAGTACAACGAGAAGGAATTGCAGGAGACGGGCATGTATGATTATGGAGCGAGGATGTATATGCCGGATTTGGGAGGATGGGGAGTTGTGGATCCGCTGGCAGAAACTTCCAGATATACGTATGCTTTTAATAATCCGATCCGTTTTATTGATCCGGATGGAATGCAGAGTGAAGATGTTATTATTAAAGGTAATAAATCTCAAGAAGCTCTTCAACAATTACAAGCCGCTACTCAAGGACAACTTAATTTATCAATGGATAGTAATGGAAAAGTAACTGCAACACAAGTAGAGGGTTCTACACTTTCGCAAGGTGCATCAGAATTATTAGCGGCAACAACGGATAATAGTATAACAGTAAATGTATCTGCAACGGATAATGATTTTACTTCTGACGGAGCAGGTCCCTTATTTGGTTATTTTGCAGGAAACAAAAGTAGTAATTCCCCAATTGATGGCTCATTAGTTGGTTCGCCAGGACAAAAAACAGTTGCAAGCCAAGAAGTCAATGCTGATGCGACTAGAAATTATTCTAAAGCAGATGGGAATCCGGGACAATCAATGTTACACGAAGTAACTGAAGCATACAGAGGCGCAAGGATAACGCAGTCAGATGGCAATACGGGAGTTAGGTCTACAGGAAATAATGATGATGCAGATAATCCAAATAGTGTATATAGAAGAGCTCACGATGGTGCTGTAAATCAAGGGCAAATTCCTTCGGCGCATTATTACAACTCGCAAGGACAAGAGGTGTATAGAGGAAATTCAAATTTTCAACCTGTAAAATTAATATATAAGCTTAACAATGTGCCTTTCCATACAGTTCCTAAGCAAAAATAACTTATGAAATATTTAATTTTAATACTATCAATTATTTTGTTTATTTCTTGTAAATCAACAAATATTCAAAAAGAAGAATATAGAGTTTACAAAATAGAAAAGTTAAATTCTTACTACATCATTTATTGTGAAAAAGATGGACAGAAATATAAAATTGTTTCAAAAGAATCTATTGATAAAACAAGTAATAATAAAGTCAAAATAGGAAAAATATATAGTTTTATATTACATCAATATCCTATTAAAAATATGATTGATAATAATCCTTTAACTAATACTACAACAACTCCTTATGTAATCCATTGTTATATGTTTGATGAAACCAAAGTATGTGAAGAAGAATTCATAAAGTTATATACGGCAGATAATTTGAAAGGATTATATTACATAAAAAAATAACTAAAAAATCCCGCTGTGAAGCGGGATTTTTTAGTTTATAAAGCAGCTACATTTTTTTGAAAGAAGTATTTAAATTTTTTGGTGGTAAGCATTTTATCAATGATTTTAAAGACAGTGCTTTTATCTTCTTCGTCGAGCTGTTGAATGAGTTCCATTTGTTCGAGAGTCGATTTATCTTCAATTACAATCTCTTTAGGTTTTACGTTTTCATCGTAATTAATAATCTGGTCCACAGATAAATTAAAGAGTTTAGCCATTTTGGTAAGCTCTGTTACAGTAACTTTCCTTAATCCTTTTTCGATTTTGGAGTAAGTAGATTTATCTACCCCTTGCTGGCGCGAGCGTCTCGCTCGTGTCCTAAGAATAACAAAAAACTATTGTAATTTTTGCAATGGTTTTCATCATTTTCAATGCAATAGCTTTATATTTATTGAGGAAAGTGTCTCATATTTTAGGAACGTCAATAAATATAGACATAAATTTATTGATATGGTTAATGAGCAAGAGCTGAAAGCTCGCGCCAGCGGGGACAATAGAACAGATACAGCAATATAATAAAAAGAAGAATTAATGTTAAAGTATTTAAAATATTTATGGTATATTATCTTATTAGGAGCTTTTGTAACAGTTATAATCTATTATAACAAAAGTTCAGATGCTACAATGAAGAAATCAGAGGAATATCTTCATAATAGTATAGAATTTGAAGGGTATGTGACGGGATTTGAACAATCCAATAATCACTCTTTTGGAGTAGTTCATTTAAAATTAACTAAGAGTAATACAAAAGAATTTAATAAAATTATAAAGAAAGGTATTTATCCTTATAGAATTAAAGGAGATATGGCTGAATTATATTGTACAATTTCTGTTGAAAGAAGAAAGGGAGATATTGTTAAATTAGTTTCAAACGAACAAACAATATACTATAATCCTAAAAATAGTAAAGAAGAAGGCAGTATATTTATAATTGTTGATCCCTACAATATAGATTTTGTTAAGAAGCATACAATGTTTAAATAGTCTACCGCTGGCGCATTCTATGAAGAGAAACAAGTAAAAAATGTTAAAATTTAAGAAGTAAACTTACAAGTATTGACAAACGGAGTATTGCCCCCTGCTGGCGCGAGCGTCTCGCTCGTGTCCTACAAATAACATAAAACCCCATTGTAATTTTTGCAATGGGTTTTATCATTTTCAATGCAATAAGCTTTATATTTATTGAGGTAAATATCTCATATTTTTGGAATGTCAATAAATATAGACGTAAATTTTTATATATGGCTATTGGAAACGAGCCTGAAGCTAGCGCCAACAAGGGAAAAATAAGTATATTTACCACTATACAGACCACCTGGGAAATGTACGATTAAGTTATATGAACAGCGGATCAGGCGTAGAGATCATTGAGGAAAGTAATTATTATCCTTTTGGGTTAAAGCATGAGGGGTATAATATTCTGACAGGAAATGCCGCGTATCAGTATAAGTACAACGGTAAGGAGCTGCAGGAGACGGGTATGTATGATTATGGTGCAAGGATGTATATGCCGGATATTGGTAGATGGGGTGTTGTAGATCCGTTGGCGGACCAATATAGAAGACATTCTACATACAATTATGCTGTAAATAATCCTATAAGATTCATCGATCCGGATGGTCGTGGAGTTAATGATTTTGTGCAAAGACAAGATGGCTCTATATATTGGGATAAGAATGCAAATTCTCTAGAAACAACTAAAAACGACGAAACTTATTTAGGGAAAGAATTAACATTTAATTTTACCAGTTATATTGATGGAAAAACTTGGGATGGTCCTACTATGGGAGGATTAGTTGACGCAGCTGGAGTTAAATTAACAAGTACATTAACATTGACTGGAAGAGAAAATGATGCAGGAGAATTAACAAGCTTGGTAGGGAATTTTAAATCTACACCTGGTGAAACTCCAATAGGTGACCCAAGAATGTTCTATCCAGGAGAAGGAGGAAGCAATAATATATTCAGTATGAATTCTACGACAACAGGAGCTAATATTAATTTTGAACAACACGCCAGTGTTTCTAAAATTGAAGAATATGGTTTAAATGCTGCTGGTTTAAAAATAGTAGATGTCGCTCAGAAATTGAATATTAATTACAATAGCAGCAATGGAAATCTTTCAGTAGAAGCTTCCACGAACATTTTTCCTTCAGCAGACTTAAGGGTTTCTGGTAATGGTGATCGTTCTGGTAATAATTATCTATTAATGCAGTATAATCAACCTTCTTTTCCAGGAACTCATTCAGCTCCCATTACTGGATCAGTCGCAACTCCAAGAGGAATGGCTCCTGTAAGAGATTTTTCTTATTATCCCTCAAAATTTTATAAAAGAAATTAATATGTTTAAAATTAATCTTATCAATAGTTTCGTCTATCTACTAATAAAATATATTATCTTCTTTTTGATACTTGCTTTTATTGGAGACCGATTTAAACACGTAGTAATTGATAATGCAGAAACATCATCTGAAATGTTTAAGCTGACCCTAGGTTATATTGTTTATATATTAATATTTGCAATACCAATGATATTGGTTTTTGGATTTCCTTTATACTATATTTTAAAAATTAAAAAATGGTGGAGTTTTATTGTGTGTATAATTATATTTTATTGTGTAGAATATTTTGTATATACATTTTTGAATTCGCAAAAATATTTTTATGATTGGAATGGCATTTATAATGCTCTAATAGGGATCATTTTATTAGGAATTTTTTTTCATAAAACAATCCGTTCAAAATTTACAGAATCCTAATAACTGGAGTTGCTAACTTTGTTAGGACACAATTCTTATACTCTTTAACTTTAAGAGTATGAAAAAGATCAGAAAAAATTACAGTTTAGAGTTTAAGATCCAAGCAGTATCATTAAGTGAAAAACGAGGCAATATATCCTTGGTGGCTCAAGATTTGGGGATTTGTAAAGAAAGTCTAGTCAATTGGAGAAAGCTTCACAAATAAGGTAAGCTTACAAAGGAAAAACAAACTCCCCCCTGCTGGCGCGAGCGTCTCGCTAGTGTCCTATGAATAACATAAAAAACCATTGTAATTTTTGCAATGGTTTTTATCATTTTCAATGCAATAAGCTCTATATTTATTGAGGAAAGTGTCTCATATTTTGGGAACGTCGATAAATATAGACGTAAATTTATATATATGGTTAATGGACACGGGCAGGAAGCTCGCGCCAATAGGTAAATTTAGGCTCAAAAACTAATATTGTCAATACTACAAACTCAATTATGAGAAAAATAGCATTGTGGTTCGTAATAGCCCGGAAATTAAAAAAAGAACAGAGCTGAGTGAAGCAGCAAGACAACAACAAGAAAAATTACAAAATGTAGGACGATGAGAATATGGATATTAATAGTATTGATAAGTATTCAGTTGGTATCTTGCAATACAAGAAGTTCTGAGGAAAGAAGAATCAAACAAACGGTAACTAATTTTTTAAATGCAGCTGAAAAAAAAGAAAGAAAAAAATGTGAAGATTTAATATACGAAGGTGATCATTATTCTGGTGCAATAAGTATGCAGCTACATTATTTAAATAAAAATTTAAAACATATTAATTATGAGGATTTAAAAAACAATATAAAAATAAAAGATACAGTTTATATATTGGGAGCAAAAATGAAATATGTTAAATATATTATTAAAAATCCAAATAATAAATCAACCCCTTTAATGATGACATTTGTTTTTTATAAACCTATAGGCTATGATAAAATTTATAGTCCTAATTTTCTAGAAAACTTTTTAGATTAGTTTGAAGTCTCAATCCCCCGCTGGTGCGAGCATCTCGCTTGTGCCCTACGAATAACATAAAAAACCATTGTAAAAATTGCAATGGTTTTATCATTTTCAATGTAATAAGATTTATATTTATTGAGGAAAATGTCTCCTATTTTTTGGAACGTCGATAAATATAGATGTAAATCCATATATATGGCTAATGGGGACCATCTGGAAGCTCGCGCTAGCGAGGGTGACTGATAATGTAATTGAAAGTGGTAAGAAAAAATGATAAAAAAAAATTATCATATAATCATGATTGCAATGGCAATAGTGATGATTATATTTGGTTATATTTATTCAAATAATAACTTGAAAAACCTTATTAAATATCCCAAATATACGATAGCATTAATTATTAGTGATTGGCATCATAAAAACAATCATGGAATTGGTGTAGATTATGAATACTCTGTTAATGAAAAAAGATATAATTATACAATAAATTTAGATTTAAAAAAAGAGGCCAAATATCTTTTAGTTTATGATTCGTTAAAGCCGAGTAATTGTAGAATATTAGAAATTTATCCTATTATAGAGGATGTTCAACCCCCTATAAATGGATGGGAATATAGTAATGTTCCTATTAAAATAGATAGTATAGAAATTATTGAATATCTTAAAGCTAACAAATAAATAATAAACATCTCCCCCTGGCGCGAGCGTCTCGCTCGTGTCCTAAGAATAACATAAAAAACCATTGTGATTTTTGCAATGGTTTTACCATTTTCAATACAATAAGCTTTATATTTATTGAGGTAAGTGTCTTATATTTTTGGAATGTCAATAAATATAGATGTAAATTTATTGAAATGGTAATGGACACGAGCTGGAAGCTCGCGCCAGCGAGGAAGTTGGGGCTATGTGGACAAGATCTAAAATCACTTTAATCGGAAGATAATGGGAAGTTCAAAAAGAAAATATTTTCTTGGAGTTTTAGGGATTGTGTTGATTTTTACATCTATGCAAATCTATTTTCATTTTTATCCATATAATGATGAAAATGATTTATTATTTAAAAAAATTAGAAGCAAAACTATAAGATCTATTATCGATAGAAAATCAATAGATTATTCTAATCACGGAGCAACATATATTATATATGGTAATGACAGTTTACCCACACATACAGGCTGGAGTGAGAAAATTCAAATTGGAGACTCTATTATAAAAGCAAAAGGAGCATTAAAACTTGTCATAAAGAATAATTTGAAAATAGATACTTTAGATTATGAATCTAATATAGATGAAGTCTTATCTACTAATTTTTAAAATTTTTGTGTTATAAAAGAGTTCTGTTTTGTATTAGAAAACAGAACAAGGAAATAAATCTTCAGGATTGCGTTTAGGAGTATAATAAAAGGACTGGAATTTTTTATATTTGTAGTAATGAATAAAAAATCATGATGGAAAAGCTAAAGACTTTACGAAAACAGCGGGGCTATACCCAGGAATATATGTCCAAGATCATATCAACGGATGTATCCAATTACAGCCGCAAAGAAAGTGGTGATGTAAGGATATTTGATGATGAATGGGAAAAGCTGGCCAATGCTTTAGATGTTCCCGTGGAAGATATTAGGGAAGAAAGATCTGAACTGGTACAAAATAATGATAATAATGGGGCAACATTTAATGATCATGCCGGTAACTTTCAATCGACCAATTATACCTATTGTAATATTCCTGACTATATATTAGAGAACCAACAGGAATATATAAAACTACTTAAAGAGCAAATAGAATCGCTGAAAAACGAGGTGCAAAAATTAAAATCCAAATAGAAAAGCTGTATTACACATAACCGCTTCCTAATAATAACATAAAAACCATTGTGATTTTTGCAATGGTTTTTATCATTTTCAATGCAATAATCTTTATATTTATTGAGGTAAATATCTCGTATTTTTGGAATGTCAATAAATATGGACGTAAATTCATATATATGATTAATGGGCACGAGCTGGAAGCTTGCGCCAGCGGGATAAATTATTAAATGATGCAAATGAAAAGTATAAAAAAGGTCATTAATATTGGAAAGAAATATTTCTTTATCATGATAGGCTTTTGCATTATATTAATATTTGTTATTACTAATTTTTATGGTAAAAAGCATCAGCAAAATGCAAAAAAAATGCAAAATACACTATAGCATATATAACAACGGATTGGCATCAAAAAAATAATAAAGGCGTTGGTTCGGATTTTATCTATTTTGTTGGAGGAGAAAAATATGATAGAACGTGTACAAGTACTAGTGTTTTAAAAAAAGGTGAAAAATATCTTTTATTATATGATTCATTAAGACCTAAATATTTTATTATGTTGTATAAACAAAAAATATATGATAGTTTATCTCCCCCTAACAATGGTTGGTCCTATAAAGAGTTACCTTTAAAATTAGACTCTACAGATTTAAAATTTTATTTTAACGAATTAAATATTCCATAAGTACATATAAATTCTCTTGGATAAACATTGAATAAATAAACTTTTTATTTAGTTCGAAGATCTATCTTGAAAATTGAATTGAAATAAAAAGGCTGTCTTCAAAAACAGGAAAGTTTACCAAAATATTTAAATTTATAAGTATAAGCAAATGATGTGTTCTGTAAACCGTAAATACATCAGTAAATTTGAAAATTAATAAATGAAAAAAAATAATTATTATCGCTTTATTCCTTTATTATTAGGATTAATAATATTTGTATATTTTTATGTTTACAGAGTAGTAGTAAGAAATAGTGATTATTTTTATAAGAATTCTATACAAGCTAAAATTATACGCATAAAAAATTATGAAAGCAAATCATTACAATTTTATTATGATCATGATTATTGTATTACTACGACGGATACTAAAGGAGACTTATTAAGTATTGGTGACTCTATCTATAAAGAAATCAATACTGATGAATTTAAAGTATTTAGAAAGATAGGTAATAAATATATTTTATTTAAGACGTATAATGGTAAATAATGAAATGATATATTACAGATAACCGCCGCGCGAATCCATTCGCGTGGCATTTTATTATAATTCCTTTCCGCAAGATCCTTCATTTTATATCTTTACCTGCTCAGATAGAAATCCGGTTGATTATTCTGATCAAAAAATTATTCACCCCAACCATAAAAAACTAATACCTACAATGTTAAACGAAATTGAACTCAAAAAAATGTTGGAGATTTGTAATAATGCAACACCATCTCCCTGGACATCATATATTGAAGGAAGAAATTGTACTTCCGGATCAAGTTTTATAATGACCGGAACAGGTGAAAACAGAGATTACGATATAGAATTTGTAACAATAAAGCCGGAAGATCAGAATTTTATTGCGATGGCAAGAAATAGTATGCCACAATTGATAGAAGAACTTCTCAGACTTAAATTCAATAAGGAATAAATCCTATTTCGCTGCTACACGAGTCTTTTGTGTAGCCTATTTTTTAGGCTGCGGCATTAAAAAGGGGGTCTAAAAAAATATTATCAATAACAAAAATTCAGGATAGCTATCTCGTCAACATCTCCATCAATAAAAGGATAGAGACCAGCTTTTTAGATGATTTATACTCCGGATTCAGCTTCTCACGGATTTCTCCCAACGCTTTACTGAGCTTATTGCTTACGGTTTTATTGCTTATTCCCAGCGCTTCTGACGTTTCATTAACCGACATATTCTTTCTGATTCGCATATCATATACCTGTTGCTCGGTTGCAGGAAGTTGAGCAACCACCTCATCAATCATTACCAATAAAGTGGTGATTTCATTTTCTTCAAGAATTTCGAAGTACTCGGTATCCGATAACTCTGATTCATTGGGGAGGTCAAACTCATCAATACTGAGGGTGGGAGGGCCCTTTTTGTAGCTGTTATAATAATCAAGAATCCGGTAATGAAGATGGCGGAGCAGATAGCCTTTTGCGCTTTCGGAACTGTCTGTTTGTATGGCATCTGTGTTTTCGAGAATCTTTACCCATAGATTCTGGAGAATTTCTTCTGAAATTTCTTTGTCTCGCGTACGGACAAAAACAAATCGATACAAGCTATCCCAGTAGCGGTCGTACAACAGCATAAATGCAGGGCGGTCGCCTGATTGTATTTTCTTTAATAATATAGAGTCGGTCGGGTTCATAATCTGATTACAAAATTACCTAAAGGAAAATTAACTTTTTGTGAACTTTGGGTAGGGTAAGATTAAATATTTCTGAAAAACATAGCCTAAATGAAGGTTAAATGTTGGTTAAATGTGAAAAACGATTAAAATTATTAACAATTTGGTCGAAATATGAATAAAACGTTAATGATAGCCTGGGGAAGTTTTTCATTTTCAAAGTCTTATAGATAGAAGTATCTGTGAATACCATGAAAGACTCTATGAAACGTGTAACATATAAAACTATTGAATCCTTTGTTTTCAGACTTTGGGAACGTGAAGTTTCGGAAGATAACATTTCTGAAAAGGAAAATGAACTTTTAAAAAAATGGGAAGACCATGTACAGCAGGATTTGGATGTTGTTCATAGGAAAGAATCCCGCGAAAGAATATTAGCAGGACTAGAGCATTATTTCTCAACGTCCCATCATGTAGGGGTAAAAAGATTTAAGACATATACTTATAAGATGGCAGCCGCTATTCTTCTGCTTCTGTCTCTGGGAGGCATTTTTACCTATACAATGTTTATTAAGCCTGATGTGTATATGGCAGGTGCGGGAAATCGGATCGTTCATCTTGAAGACGGATCGGTTATAACCTTATTACCGGGTGCCAGACTTACGGTAGATCAATCATTTCCTGCTTCTACCAGAGTGGTAGATTTGAAAGGAGACGCAGTATTTTCCGTAGCCAAATCCAAAGTTCATCCTTTTATTGTGAATGCCGAAGGTTTCAGTACTAAAGTATTAGGAACTGTATTTAAAATCTCCCAGTCCGGGAAGAAAAAAGCGGTAGATCTTTATGAAGGTAAAGTTGCAGTGTCTTCTTCCGGGGCGGCTGTTTCTTATCTTAAACCCAATCAAAAATGGACCAACTTCGGGATAGCCCATACCTCGGCAGTTATATCAATGGCTTCAGATAAAGTTTCCGGAAAAAAAGCTTTTGAGCTCTTGTCTTTAAGCTTTAATGACGTTCGGCTAAAAGAAGTGATCGCTATTCTGGAGGGTAATTACAGTACCAGGATCCATTATCCTAAAGATATTGAAGATAAAAAGATTACCGCCGATTTTACAGGAGGTACATTGGGCGAGAATATTGAAGCCCTGGCCTTCATATTAGGGCTGGAGGTAGAGAAGAAAGATAATATATATACCCTGAAAAAATAAACAGATCTTCCTCAAAAAAACAAATAATCAGATAACCTTACATCAAAAAAAGAGAGCACTTAACTATGAAAAGTTTGAAATGTGGTTTTACCATAGCAGCGTTATTTTTTACTGTGGCAGCAGAAGCCCAGGAGTTGGTTCAGAAAGTTTCATTTTCTGTTCCTGCCAGCAGACCGTTAATTGAAGTATTGGAAGAATTTGCAGGAAAAACCGGGATGAGACTGGCTTATTCAAAGGTAGATATCAAAGAACTGAAGGTAAAAGGAGTGAAATGTGAAAACAGCTCCGTTAACAGTTGCCTGAAAGATATCACCAACGGGCTTCCCGTAATATTCCGCTTGCATGGAGATCTTATTTCAATTAAATACCAGGGTTCTGCTGTATCAGTACCGGGAAACGGGCGTATTTCCGGGAAAATCGTTGACGAAGTGGGAAACCCGATTGCAGGGGCTGAAGTTGCTATGGGTCAGAAAACTGTACTAACGGATAATAATGGAGATTTTACCGTAGATCTTCCTTCAGGAATATATAATCTTACCATAAAAGCGCCTAAATATAACACCCTTAGAGTAGAAAAGCTCTCCGTGACTAATAAAGAAACCAATACTGTTTCATTTGCATTGAATACAGCTTCGGATAAGATTACAGATATCAAAGAAGTGGTTGTCACGGCAACCCGTAGAGCAGATACCCAGGCCGGATTATTGACTCAGCAGAAAAAAGCAGCTCAGATGAGCGATGGTATTTCCGCCGAACAGATTTCCAAAACACCGGATAGTGATGTTGGAGGCACTCTAAAAAGGGTTACCGGAATTACAACGATCGACAATAAATATGTAGTGGTTCGCTCCATGGGAGAACGTTGGAATACTGCTGCAATGGATGGGATTAACTTACCCAGTACGGAAGCTTATAATCAAAACTTTTCTTTTGATATTATCCCTACCGCTATGGTAGAAAGTGTAGTGGTCAGCAAGTCGGCTACACCGGATATGAATGCCAACTTTGCAGGAGGCTATGTGGAAGTGAGAACCAAAGATATCCCCAATGAGAATTTCACGACAATAACGTTAGGGACATCTTATAATGACCAGGCAACCTTCAAAGAATCTCTGACCCGTAAACGCGGGAAATATGATTATTTCGGATATGATGACGGAACGAGAGATTTTCCCAAAGGCCTGGAAGCGATGAGTCTAAATAATCCTCAGTTTTTTGAACAGTCAAAGCAGTTCGTCAATGACAATTTTACGACGTATAAAACAAGAGGGGATATGGGATCAAACCTACAGCTGGCGCTGGGGAGAACCTATGCTCTTAAGAATAATAATAAATGGGGTTTCGCAGGAGCCTTTATCATTAAAAATGAACAGAATAAACTCGATATTGACCATACAGGAAGAGGAAACTGGCTGGATACTACCAGTCCGATGGATGCCAACGGGCAGATTACTTTTTATAACTTTAAAAATAAAGGAGCTTCTTACAATTACAGTTCCACGGTAGCGGGAATGCTTAATTTCGGTTTGCAGCTTAACAAGAGCAGGATCTCATTCCGTAATTCCTATACTCATATTTACGATAATACCCTGACAAGGATTACAGGATGGAATGAATACACAGGAGGAAGCGGTTTGCCCTCCAATGCAGAAACCTCTTATAACTATTTTTACAATGGAATCATCCCGAATAATGACCCTTCACAGATAAAAAATTTAGACAAACCTTTTACCGGAAATACCGATTATCCCGTCTACCAGATGTTTTTGCAAAATAAACTGGAAGGAAATCATAAAATCGGAAATATGGAAATCAATTGGTTTGCCGCAAGAACGGGAGTTTCTTCAGATACCAAAGATTATACGATACACCAGACTTTATACAATTTTATAGGGCAGGAAATTTTAAGTTATCATGAGGTAAATAACTCTTCCAGCGACTTTGCAAGAGGGTATATTGCCAGTAAAGAAACAGATTATAATTACGGGGCCTCTTTCAAATGGAATTTTGACAGAAATACATTTAAAAATGATATTAAAATAGGCTATGCAGGAGCGTCAAAAACCAATACCAATCAACAACAAAAATTTTTACTGAGAGTAGATGAAAAAAGAAACGTTCCAAACAGTAAAATTTTACAAATGTATGGAGCACTTTCTGACTGGTTTGATGGCTCTCATTATGCACCCGGAGGAATAGGATGGGAGACGCGGCCACTGTATAAAAATGATAAATATGAAGGGGAAGTAGAGCAGCATGCGATGTATGTAATGTTTGATAACCGATGGAAGAATAAGTTCAGACTCGTATGGGGCTTACGTGCAGAATATTTTAAATATGATCTTATTTCTCAGCAGCTTGATCCCGGAGATGCCAGAAATGTCAATAAACCGACTATTGATGACCAACCCTGGCAATGGATGCCCTCAGCAAATTTTACGTACAGCCCTACCAACAAAATGAATGTGAGATTGGCGTATAATAAAACGGTAATCAGACCTCAGTTCAATGAAAGAACAGGACTTCCTTATTTTGATCCTATTGCGAACGGGCAGATCTATAATACGGCAATGGTATCATCCGTAGTCAATAACTATGATTTTAAATTCGAATGGTTTCCGGGATTAGGAGAGATTCTTTCAGCAGGAATTTACTATAAAGATATCGATCATCCTATTGAGCGTGAGGGGTACCTTTCCGGGGAAGGAAATCTTTACCTCTACAATGGAAATTCAAAAAATGCAAAATTAAAAGGACTTGAAGTGGAAGTAAGGAAAAATCTGGGTTTTATTGCTCCCAATCCTATTCTTTCCCAACTTTTTTTAAGCGGAAATTTTACCTATAACACCACCAAAGTAATCGCTTTTAAAGACCGGGAAAAAACCGGAGATCAGGATGCTACCTACGAAGTGTCGAGACCGCTTTACGGGCAGACTCCGTACGCATACAACTTAGGATTGATGTATGATGGAGAAAGGCTGGGGTTGAGTTTTTTATATAATGCTAAAGGTGATCAATATATTACCGTGGGCTACTCTTATAACAGTGAGGAAATACAACGTCCTTATGCAGTGGCAGATGCACAGATCTCTTATAAATTTCTTAGAAACAGAAATCTTGAAGTCAAGTTGAATGTGAAAAACCTTTTCAACAGGGTAAAAGAATATTACAACAATTTTAATTCTTATACCACTAAGAAAAATGGAGGAGGAAGCGATCTTGATACTGAAAGAGAATCGATGGAACTGGTACCCGGTGCTACTGATAAATATGATAAGAATATTGATAAAATATTATTTCGTGCCTATAGCGGAAGAATATTCGGATTAAATGTGATTTACACTTTTTAATCCATGATAAAATAAAGGATAAGAGCTCTTGATAGAGAATTGTACAGGTTTCGGAATCCTGAACATGACCCGGATCAATACTGATGAAGCGCACGTCGGTACCGGATCAGTAAACAACCGACTGTAATTGTCTTTTCCCGGGCAGTTGCAGAAAAATAGGGAACCCCGGCAGATCAGCTCCTCATGAAATGCCGGACGGAACTAAAAACCAAATCGCAGAAATATAGAGGCGGATATTTCTGAATATTAAAACTTCCGGTTCTATAAAACAATGACCGGATGCAACAAAAATTATAACAATGAAAAGATTAACTCTAATTGCAGCTGCTGCATTATCCCTTACTGCTTGTCAACACGATAACCTTGCAGATTCTTCTACACAGTTTGATATGAAAGCTACTTCAGCTGAATACCTTACAGCTTCTTCACTTCCTGTTACTAAAGTTAGCGGACCTATTACTTCCAACACAACATGGAGCGGAGTAATAGAAATTGATGGTACGGTAGCCGTTAAAAATGGAGCCACACTTACGATCCAGCCGGGAACTTTTATCAAAGCTAAACCTAATGCTGCGGGAGAAGGATCAGGAATCCTTGTTATCACTAAAACAGGTAAGATCAATGCTACAGGGACTGAATCTCAGCCAATTATTTTCACAAGCTACAACTTATTGGACGGAAATGAAGATACTACAGCAACTCCTGGAGATTTCGGAGGCGTAATTCTTTTAGGAGATGCCCCTACCAACGTACCTGCTACAACAACGATTGAAGGTCTTACAGGAAGTGATTATTATTTCGGAGGTTCAAATCCTTCTCATAACGCAGGAATTTTGAAATATGTACGTATTGAATTTGCAGGTTATGATTTCGTAGGAGCAAATTCCGGTAACGAAGTAAATGCTTTATCATTAGGAGGGGTTGGAAATGGAACTACTTTAGATCATATCCAGGTTTCTTATGGTCAGGATGACTCTTTTGAATTCTTCGGAGGTACGGTAAATGCCAGCAACTTAATTTCTTTCGCTGCAGAAGATGATAATTTTGACTTTGATAACGGATATACAGGAACAATTACTTGTGCCCTTTCTTTAGCTGATTATAATTCAGCACACACAGTAAGCGGTGGAAGCCCGGATTCTAACGGTATTGAGTTGGATAACAATGCAACAGGTACGGTAACTTCATTGATTACTAATCCGGTGATCAATAGCCTTACGATCGTAGGTCCGAAATTCGGTACAGCAGGACAAGGGGCTGCCTATGAAAACGGAATCCACATCAGAAGATATGGTAAATTGACTTTAAATGATGTTGTCGTAACAGGATATCCTGTAGGAATCAGAGTAGAAGGGACAGGTTCTGAATTATCTGCTGCTTCTAACTTAGGTTCAATCCAGGTGCATGGTTTTACAACTTCTGTAATGGGAGCAGGTACAGCAGGAATTCCTGTAGCTAACCTTCTTACAGGAACTACCGCTGCATCATGGGGAATGAGCCAGCCATTCTTTAACGAAGGAAGCTGGAATGTATCTCCAAGAAATTGTGGAAACTTCCAGGGAATCTGGACGAAATACAATTTTGCGATTGTAGAGTAATAAAAAAATGAAGCAGGGAACAGCATATGCTGATTCCTTGCTTTTCTATTTAAAAAAAATCTAATTAATAAGTATCATGAAAAAAATAATTTTATCATCTGTTCTATTTTTAACCCAGTTGGCTACCGCACAAACGATGGTTTGGGGGAATACTTTTGATACGCCTGCTGATCTTCAGGGATGGACTTTCCATGATTTGAATACTAACAGTAACGGATGGCTTCAAGGGCAGAATATTTACCACAACGGTACTGCAATGGTCTATGGAACAGCTGGTGTACTTCGTCATTCAATGAGCTTGGTACCCACCGGAAGCGCAGTAGGATTTGCTACAGAAAATGACTGGATTATTTCGCCTCCGATTGATTTGACGAATGCCGGTGGAACGATTACTCTTGCTGCTTCTATCGGAAGACAGAGAACAACCCATACCATTCTGGGACGTGACTTGTATATATTTGTGAGTACACCGCAAAAACAGGTTCCAACGTTGTCTGATTTCCAGGCAATGACGGTAGACGCATCAGGGAATGATCTTCCAAGCCCCTACAAAATACAGGTGGGAGGCTCTACAAACCCTTTCCCGACCGATCTCACTCAGTTTGTAGAAAACCTTGTGGATCTTTCAGCTTTTGCAGGCAAGAAAATCTATATCGGAATGTGGTCTAACAGAAAACCTACAGGGAATAATATTCAGAATATTAATATTGATGAAATGGCGATCTATGCTACTGCATTTTTAGGCACAAAGGAGATAAAAAAGAATAAAAATTTAACACAAATAGTAGAGAATCCGGTAAAAGAAACGCTAAAATTAAAGCTTAGCCCGGGATTAAAAGAAAGTACTACAGGAGTAAATATTTACAATACTGCAGGGCAAAAAGTTCTTGAAGTTCCGTATTCTCCATCTATTTATGTAGCAGAATTAACAGTAGGAACCTATATCGCAGAAATTACTGACGGTAAAACTTCAGAACGATTGAAGTTTATTAAAAAATAATATAATAAAGTAAATAGTATAAACTGATGATCAGTTTTATATATACCACTACGGATAGCTATAGGAAGAAGGCTGTCCGGAACATATCCAACTAGTTTTTTTATAATTGTGTATTGCCCTGCACATAAGGGTAGGGCAATATTTTTAAGTTTAAATGATATAATTGAAATCAAAAAGATGAATAAAATCTTTGCATTAGTTTTCTTGACACTGCTTTTTTCATGTACCGGTAATACAGGACTGGAAAGATTTGACAAGGTACAGAAACCCGGAGAAGTTTCCATTAAAGGATTTTCTAAACCTGATGTGCTTCAACTGAAGTTTAACGGAGTTCCGATATCCATTAACGGAAATACCTCTTATACCAATAAAATAGAAACCCAGCTTCAGTTTGTACTGGACGAAGGAGAGACCAACAAACTGGGAATATATAACCATGAAACAGGAACCGAAATTGCAAAATATACAATCGGCTATAACAATATAGAAGACTATAAAAACCTGTATTTCTTTAACCTACCGGGAGTATTTCTTCAAACCTATGCGGTAAAACCACAAGTTAATTTGGGTAAAATAGGATTTGAATTTATTTTTCCGAACCTGGGAGAGTTTTCAGGATCTCCCCTTAAAAATGTAAAAGGGATTTTGAAAAGAGACAACGGGGTCGTGCTAGCTGAGTTTGATACTATTGGAAAGGATAATTTCACCGTGGTGAAAATTTATAATTCTTTCAATCCGCTCACACCGGTTTATCTGGAATTGTACAAACCCGGAACTACAGAACCTTATGTCGGATCTGAAATAATTAAAGTTAAAATCAACCAGCACACCGGAGCCAATATGATTGTTCTTCAGGAGAAAATGGAAAATGGAAAGTGGACGGTAAAAGGAGATATTGATATATCAGGATATTTATAACCCTATGAGACAAATTTTAATACTTCCATTCATCATCTTATCAGTATTTCTCTCTTCATGTGCCAGTACTAATGATGAAGGGGTGCCTGTTTTTCCTGACGGAAGTACAGAGGCTGTTAATGTTTGGGTACAGGACAGCATGAAACGGTATTATTACTGGGCTGATCAGATGCCTGCCAAACCGGATTATCGGCTTCCTGTAAAAGATTTTTTTAAAAGTCTACTGTCTCCTCAGGATCGTTTCTCTTTTATTGTCAATACACAGGATCCATCCAGCTATCCCCGTTCCATAAGAAATATGTATGGTTTCGATTATACGGTACTCCAACTGGCAAGTGGTGAAGTTGTTACCGTTGTAAAGCTGGTTCTTAAAAACTCTCCTGCATTTAATGCCGGGCTGGAAAGAGGTATGATTATTACAGCGATAAACGGAAAGGCTGTTACGGCTGCCAATGCCGAAAGTATTACCTCAAGCATGAAAGAGCAGACGGTTATTAATCTCAAAGTAGGCCATTGGAAAAATAATACGGTTGTTGATGAAAAAGAAATTACCGTATATTATGGTTATTCATCAGAACAACCTTTATTATCCGGGATTTTTGATAAAAATGGTAAAAAAACAGGATACTTGTATGTGTACGATTTCCCGGATGGAATGACAACAGCACTTCATCAAAAGTTTGCCGAGTTTAAGACAGCAGGAGTTCAGGAATTGATTCTTGATTTGAGGTATAACTATGGAGGCTCCGTATCATCTGCCGCCGCATTGTGTTCACTGATTCCTTCGGGGATATCCGGAAATTCTCCTTTCATTATTTTTAAAGGAAATAAAAACGGAGGGGAAGTAAAACGAACCTTTACTGAACAGATTGCTTATGATCCAAAAGCTCTTGATTTTAACACATTGCGTGCAAATGCATTAGGTTTGAATAAAGTCTATATCCTCACTTCAAACAGTACGGCCTCAGCAGCAGAAATAGTGGTTAATAATCTGAAACCCTATCTGCAGGTGATACAGATTGGTGATGTTACCTTAGGAAAAGATATGGCTGGATTTGTTGTGGAAGATAAACGTAAGCCCAAAAAGATTTCCTGGCAGATACATCCGGTTATTTATAAAGTATTTAACGGGAATGGGGCCGGAGAGTATAACACCGGAATTTCTCCTCAAATAAAAGTAAATGAATATAATGATCTTCCACTACGTCCTTTGGGGGATCCGGATGAAACTTTAATTTCAGCAGCTTTGACGAATGTATATTTTAAATCCATCAATAACAGTAACCCGGTCCATCAGGTTAAGGTATTATACCAAAGCGATGTGCCTGTTGCCGTAGAAAAGGATAAGTAACTTTGTCTTTCGGCATTCTCATTTTTATTTGCGATTCACCCAATCAAACAAAATAATAAAAATCATGCAGGGAATAGAACCAAAACTTCATGTAAGCCTCACCAGCAGAATAGAAAATTATCGTCTGTTATTGGAGGCGCTGGAAGATCCTGAATCCCGATCTTCAGATATAATGCTGCAAATCTCAGAACTGAGCAATTTGTACGAAGATTATTTGTCCCATAAAAAGAATCTTGAACAGAGTATAAAAAATTATAAACAATATCATGAGAATTTAAGAAAAAGGCTCACCTTGCGATATCGTGAACTTAAGAGGAAGGAAAGACAGAAATAATAGCTTTTATAACCTGTATTTACTCTGAAATTCATACATTTACAGCATTAATTTGATGAGGTGTACTTATGATTTTCAATGATACCGAGCTTTCCGATTATATAACAATGTTTTGGCAATTTTCATGGTTACAATGGATAATATTCAGTTTTGCTATCAATATATTTTTGTATATGTTCTCCATAGGACTTTATTTTTTTATTGATAAAACGTGCCGGAAAAGTCCATTACAGCAAAAAGATCATCCGTTGAAAACCTCTGATGTTTATCTTAGCTTTCTTACAGTTTTCTGTAATAGTATTATCTTGTTGATAGGAGCTTTCTTATGGAAAAAAGACTGGATTGATCTCGGGCAGGATGAGTCCATGGGGGTTATCTGCCTGGAGGTTTTAGCGCTGCTTCTGTTGATGGATGTTTTTATGTATTTCTTTCATTATGCTGCACATTTACCATTTGTCTATAAAATACTGCATAGCAAGCACCATGAGCATGTAAGCACTAACTTTTTAAGCCTTTTTGTTTTACATCCTTTAGAAACTATAGGATTCGGATTGATGATGTTGATCGTATTGATGTCCTATGATTTTTCCGTTATTTCAATTTCAATATATTTAATGATCAATCTTATTTGGGGAACCATTGGTCATTTAAACAGAGAGTTTTTTCCTGCCAGTTTTGATAAATTTCTGATAGGAACAACAAGATTTCATAATCAGCATCACTTAGACGATACCAAGAATTTTGGCTTCTATACTTCTATTTGGGACAGGCTTTTTGGAACATATAAATAGAGGAACCATTTTTTAGAAGAATTACCGAAAAATACACTTACTTATCTTAAAAAAAGTAAACCATTAAGAAATGGAGGATGAATTATGCTGACACTGCCAGCCTAAGGCCAAGCAATCTCTTACTATTCTTAAAACCTTATCATTTCTCAATGGTTTATTTATAATTTCTGCTATTTACCTGAAGTTTTTATAGCTTCTTTTATTCTTTTTTCAACCATTCTCCAGTCATAAAAATGGAAAACTCTGCCATTGCTCATTGCTACAAATACCCCTTTAGGAAATTGGGGTCCTACATTAACAGGAGTCACTTCAGAGCCGTCACTTTCACTGGTAGAAACAGGGATTTCTGCAATTCTTCCTTTTGCGGGATCTTCTCTTAAATAGACATTAAACGTATCATTCTGTTGATTGGAAACCAATATATAACCTGTATTTTTCGAAGAAGGATAGATGGAAATTCCCTCCACATCAGAGGTGAAATCTCCTTTTCCAAAAACCAGTAGCTCTTCATTGCCTTTTGCCGGATCTGTATAATACTGATGAACCCCAAACTGCTCGTCTGAGTAATAAATGTATCCCATTTGATCATCTACCGCAATACTTTCAATCTCTTTCAAGCCGCTGTATTTCCCAAACTTACGAACCACTTCTCCTGTGAGGGCTCCATTTTTTTCAGAAAGTTCATACTGCCAGAGATATCCGTCTTTCGGACCTGATTTTCTTCCTACAATGGCATATATTCTTCCTGTTTCAGGGTTTTTATACATGGAGATTCCCATGGGGCCGCGCTCAGTTTCGCCATCAAATACAGAAAATTCGCCTACTTCTTTCAGTTCAGGAAGAACATATATTTTAACTTTGTTTGTTTCTCTTTCGGTTACAGCTGCGATATCAATCTTTTTACCGTTTAAAACAAAGCCATATTCGATATCAACGTTATTAGGACGTTTTAAGCCCGGAACTTTGTGGATGATTTTTCCTTTGAGATCAAAAGCATACAACCCGCCGTCAGTATCTTTATCTGTTCCTACAATAATACTTTTTGAAGCATCTTTAGGATTAATCCATATCGCAGGATCATCCGTATCATGATCCACTGTTTCCGTAATAATACTGGGTTTTAGCTTTTCTATCGATTGTTTTTGTCCCTGGCAGCTCATCATAAAAAAAGAAATGGCAAGGGTAGTGGTATAATAAGGTATCTTTTTCATTTTAAAAATCAAATTTTACTCCCAGGGTAAATCTTGGTCTGTAATATTCTGCCTGTGCCGTTCTTTCCTGGATGCCCTGATAATATCGTAACGGCTGATTGGTTAAATTATTGGCTTCAGCAAAGATTCTCAACTGGCTGGTAATTTTATAAGAAGCATTGGCATCAAGGAAAAACTGCTTGTCATAATAACGGTCATCAAATGCTTTGCCCCCCAATTCATCAATATAACGGGAAGCGTAATTCATAGAGACTCTGGCTGAAAAACGCTTGTTTTCCCATGAAAGTGATCCGTTGAACATATGAGGAGCAGCTCCCGGAAATCCTACATCCGTTCTTTCGATCCCCTCATCATTGGTAATGCCTTTTGCTTTTGAGTGGGTATACGTATAGTTAACATATACTCCCAGTCCTTTCCAGAATGCTCCCGGAATGAAATCAAGCTGTCTCTGTAAAGCAACTTCGAATCCATAAATATCTACGTTATCTCCGTTACGCTGCTGGGTAAATTTCCAGTTGCTTTCACCTGCCGGGATCGGATTGGATTGTCCTGCAAATTCATTGGCAAAATCATTGGCGGTATAATTTCTTCGTGAATAGGTATAGATAAAGTCTTTTAAGTTTTTATAGAAAACTCCTCCTGAAAGAATCCCTACCGATTTAAAATACTTTTCCGCCATAAAATCAAAATTATACGCATAAGTAGCCTTTAGATTGGGGTTTCCTGCTGAGATGATCTCATCTTCCGAGATCACATTAAGATAAGGAACTAACGAATAATAATTAGGGCGGGCAAGAGCCGTAGTAAATGCGGCACGAAGGATGAGATCCTGTACCGGAATGTATTTGAAAGATATATTGGGAAGAACATTCGTATAGGTATTGGTATTATTGATTTTACCTACAAGGTCCTTTTCATTCATCACATAATTGCCGGTATAATCAATTTGTGTTGTCTCAATTCTCGCTCCCAGAATCATAGAAAGTTTATCGTTGAAATCCTGATCCCAACGGACATATCCCGCATAAATCTGTTCCTTAGCACTGTAGTTGCTGGAAAGGAATTTTGACGGTTTTAACTGACCTTTGAACTGGCCGGAATTATACAAATCCAGATTTCCCAGATAGCCGGGATCTACAAAGGTACCCGGAACATAATTTCCTGCCTGAAAATTTTGGCCGTTAAGATACAACGTAGGTACAGAAAGCAAACTTCCCATAGAATTAACCGGCGTGAAAGTATAATAATCGTTATTTCTCTCTTTTTCTTTTAAACGCATACGTAAACCGGTACGCAGCCTTCCTTTTTGTCCTTCAATAATGGAGAAAGGAAAACGAACATTCACTCTTGCTCCAAATTCTTTCTCCTGAGTGTAACTATTGGCATCTGAAAGGTCACTCAGCTTATAGTTTCCCAGATTATCTTCATTCAAAAGATTGATCATAGGCTGACGCGGGTTACTAAGATCCGGAGAAAATGTCATTTTACTGTTTTCAAACTCTATATACCTTTGGTGAGGCTTATCCTCACTGGCGGTGGCATAATTCATAGACCAGTCGAGATCCACTTTAGATCCTAATAAATGTTCTCCCCTTAAAGCGTAATTCTGAACTTTTTGTTTTTCAAGACGGGTATAATCATTTTCGGCATCTCCACCCTTATTTTGTCTTGTGAGGCTGCCTTTCCAACCTGTGATTTCCGTTTCATCCATATTGTAAACAGGTTTTACTTTATAGCCCAATGCATACCTTGTTTCTTTATCATTTCGAAAGTTGTACATGGCAGAAGCATAAATCTTATTTTTTGAATTGAATTCATAATCCATATTAAGATCAAAACTATGCCTGATGCGGTGTTCATTATAATAACGTACTCCCATTTTACTGATGTAGGCTGTTTTCGCAGCATCGTTGGCAAGGCTCCACACGGGTTCAATATTATCAGATCCGAAATTATTATTGTTATACGAGAAACTGAAGACAGCTCCTAATTTTTTGTTTAAAAACCGATTCCCATAGACTAGTCCGGCTGTATAATTTCCTTTTTCGCGGATAGGATTGTAACCTCCTGCCACAGTTGCAGAAATTCTCTGCCCATTGGGGGAAGCCCTTGTAATAAGATTGACAGATCCACCGATGGCATCTGCATCCATATCCGGAGTCAGTGTCTTATTCACTTCAATGGTGGAAATCATGTCGGAAGGAATCAGGTCCATTTGTACATTTCGGTTATCACCTTCAGCAGAAGGAATTCTGTCTCCGTTCAGGGTAACAGAATTCAGATTGGGAGCAAGGCCTCTGATGATGAGGTTTCTGGCTTCTCCCTGATCATTCTGTATGGTGATTCCGGGAACACGTTTCAAAGCGTCACCAATATTAGCATCAGGAAAACGTCCGATCTGATCGGAAGAGATGACATTGGTGATATTAGCATTGTTTTTTTGTTTGTTGAGCGCTCTTGCCTGATTTTTTAAAGTAGTTCCTGAAACGACTACCTCAGCAATACTGGTTTCCTTTTTATCAAAAATAATATTTTGTTTTGTGTTTTTTTCAGGTTCAACCGTTACGTTATATTGATGAATACCATAGCCTAGGTAATCAATTTTCATGGTATAATTTCCGGGAGGGACATTCAGGAATACAAAATTTCCGTGTTCATCGGAAGTTGTATAAATATTTCCCGGGTTTAAAAATATTTTAGCACCGGGTAGGGCAATCTTCGAGTCGTCGTTGATGTTTCCGGAAAGAGAACCGGTCTGTGCATAAAAAAACAGAGAAGCACAAAATAAAACAGATGTAAAAATTTTCTTCACTTTCTTTAATTAGATTAAAAACGTTAACAAAATTAAACATCTGTTTGGGGAAAGGGTTGAAGTATAAATTAAGGTTTTTTTAAGAATTGTTAATACTGAAAAGTAAAAAAAGGACTGTTTACATTTCAGATCCCAGATTTTTTTCTGTATGAGAGCCTTCCAGTAATAAAGTCAGTTCATCACATTGAACGATCTTATCGTTTTGAATCGTAAACTGCGCGATCACCTTATGTTTAACCCTACTTCCGTCCTTCAATAATGATTCTGCAACATGATGGGTAAAAATAATATCTCCATTGATTGCATAACGAAGAATCTCGATTTTTTGTTCGGATACTTTCTCTTTTAATTTTTTGATATGCAATACAAATTCATCATAATTTAATTGCGAATGATCGACGAATTGTACATAGTCTTTTGAGAAATATTTTTCAATTGTTACCTCATCAAATACTGGGTTTTCTAGCACCTGGCTGAAAACCTCACGGATAAAATTTTTCATAGCTTTATATTAAATATGAAGCAAAATTAGATCCTAGATTCCCTTCCGGACGATAACAATTGTAAAGAAATTATCTGCGGTTCCTGATTCTGCTAAGAGAGACACTGGTAATCCCAAGATAAGAGGCTATATAATGTTGGGGAAAGCGTAAAAGAAGCTCAGGTCTGTTTTTCAGCAAGTCTTCATATCTTTTTTGAGGGGAGTCTTTGATAAAAGACATCAGCCTTTTCGTAATTTCACTGAAACGCTTGTAAAAAAGCGGATTAAAAGTTTGTTGAAACTGATCTTTCTCCATGAGTTTCCGGAAACTTTCGATCTCAATCTCATATACAACAGAGGTTTCCAGTGTTTCGATGATAAATTCACTTTTAGTTCCATTGAAAAAGCTCTCAAAAGAGGCCACCGCCTGATTTTCGGTGATAAATTCGAGGGTAATCTCACGACCGTCCTGATAAAAATATTCTCTGACTGCTCCATTTTTTATAAAGAACATTTTAGTCGAAACCTCTCCTTCGTCGAGTAAAATTTTTTTTGCGGGATATTTAACTTCAGACAATACCTGAAGATGAGGCTGTAATAGAGAAAAGATGTCCGGGATGTGCATGATTCGGAAAGATATAAAGCATTTTTTGCTTTTACTATAATTTTAGTTTTTTAAAAATAGATTTTGAACGATCAGTTTAGATT
Source organism: uncultured Chryseobacterium sp. (assembly GCA_963518055.1). Classification (GTDB taxonomy): domain Bacteria; phylum Bacteroidota; class Bacteroidia; order Flavobacteriales; family Weeksellaceae; genus Chryseobacterium. The sequence goes on along the minus strand of CAUQIC010000029.1, from coordinate 4,566 downwards.
TCTCAATTAATTCATTGGATCTGTAAAGTTGGCTGGTCAATATGGAACTTTCAAAAAGAAGATAAATATGGGCGGAGAGTATTTCATCTTTAAGATCTTCATTAAAGGTGCTTCTCAGTTTACTTTTGTGATTGCGAATAACATCATGAATATCTATTTTTTCACTTGGAATTTCAGACATAATGTTTAAAAAGCTGCACCCTCTGAAATCTTCCTTTTTATTCATATAGATCAGAAAATCAAATGATTTTAAAAATTTTTCTTCGACAGTCTGTGCATCTGATATAAAGTCTTCAAGCTCTGAAACCCAGTAATCGAATCTCTTATTAAGAAATTCAATACACAGATCGTCCTTAGATTTAAAGTGTTGATAAAAGCTTGCCTTGGAAACATCGGCTTCTTCAATGATTTGATTAATACCGGTACTGTTGTAGCCCTGTTGATGAAAGAGAGTCATCGAAGTGTTTAAAATTCTTTCGCGGGGTTTAGCCATATTAATTATAGGTTTGCGGCAAATGTAAACAAAAAATGAACAGACTGGTGTGTTTGTTAAAAAAATATGTATGTAGCGAAAAAATAAGATGATGGATGGAGACTGTTCTACCAAATATGTATTTTATACAAACCCTCTTGCGTAATAAAGTTGTATACAAAAAAATAATAAGGTAAAAGCCCAGACTATATAAGGGTGGTAGCGAAAGTTTTCCTTTAAAATATAATGTAAAGCTTTCAACAGTTTAAATAATCCAATAACTCCGATAATAGAAAATAGTAAGAATACCATAAAAAAGGCATAATCTCTTGCCCCGTAGGTTTCCAGCTTTTCCAGGTGTGATAAATACGATTGTACATTCACGGTTTGCCCCAGAAACATAGCTGAAAGGATCAGTAGAAAAAATGGAGTAGAGGTATAAACAGTAGTATAAATGAATGAAAATAATAAAGTACGAAAGGTTACCGTATTTACTTTTTCTTTTTTATACCATAATAAAATAACACTGAATAATACTGCGGTAAAATTATTAATCAAAAATATAAATAAGGCTTTCTCCACCATACTTAATCCTTTGATTTTCGAAATAAAACTCTGCTCACCACTATAATCCATTAAGAGAACTGATATAATAACTGAGGTATACACCGAAAGCTTGATGGGGGACAAATAATCCTGAAAACGTTCCGTTTCATCTTTTTCCATTTCATGTACCGAAAAATCATAGCAGCGTGAAGGCTGCTGGAATAATTTGAATATCGTTACCGGAACAAGCAGGATTTCAATAATAATCTGCAGACAAAGTTTCTCAAAGCTATCAATCAGTTTTTCGAACATATGTATCCGGTATTAAGTGATGAGGGAATCTATTTACGATGCAATTTAAAAAAAATTAATAGCATATTGAGATGTAATAATGTAAATTAAAAATACCGCTGTCCCAAAAGAAAAATATCTATTAAATAAACCGGCCGAAAGAAATCTCTCTCGGCCGGTTTTTATCTTTTATTTTGGTAATCCTTTTCTTAAAGCTTCATGGGCGTTTTCAACAGCTTTTCTTTCCTTCCAGTCCATATATCTTTTCTTGTAACGGCCTTTCATGAAATTGTCAAAATTACGCTGAACAGCAAGATTCCATAAAGAATGTGCTTTTACAGCCCAACTCTTATCCCATGCACGCAGAGAAAGAGAGAATGAACCGTCCAGATATTTCATCCAGTGCCACCAACCGGTAGGCATGAATAAAGTGTCTCCATGCTCCAAAAAGCATTCGATTCCTTCAATACCGTCTAATGCCGGAAATTTTTCGAAATCCGGATTTGAAATGTCATAATCTTCTAAAGCGTAGGTCGCATAAGGAAGCTTATACAGACGCGTTTTCCACTTATATTCAAAAAGAATAACATGCTTTCTTCCGTTAAAATGAGTATGGAAGATATGAGGCATATCAATATCGTAATGAAGGAAGGTTACAGAACCTTTACCACCGAAAAACATACTCGGATATTTATCTAAAAATCCACCCATTAAACTTTTAGGCGGGATATAATCATCCAATAGTTTTGGAGCAAATTTAATAGGATCAAAAAAGAAAATTCTTAGATCAGTCGGTTCTTTCTGAATCAGATCAACATAGTCTGCAAAAGGCATTTTTGTTGTTGGTGTATTGATGGGAGCTGCAGGATCAGCTTTAGCACTATCATATAAAGGAACAACAACATCACCCACCACTTCTTTCATGTAATCCATCGTCCATTTTTGATAGGCAGGCCACTTTCTTGCCATATTCTTGATTACCACTGGCTTACATGGCTTTAGATACTTTTCACGGAAGTCTTCTTGTGAAATATCATCTACAATATCAATTGGTTTAAGGAGTATTCCCATTCGTTCAAATTATCATGCTAAAGTATTAAATATTTGTGATAAAATTTGCAACAGATTTAAATTATTTGGAACTGATATAAATAAAAATGGAAATGTCTGTTGAACCCATTAATCATGCTATATTAAAGTATAATGAACCTATGGCTTTAAATTATATTGTTTTTTGAGTGTTGCTAATAAGATTTTTCAGGAAATGAGTAGGTGAAATATTATATTTTTCATGAAATTTTTTGGAAAAACTTTGGGCTGTATTAAAACCTACCATATCGGCCATTTCCTGAATACTTTGATAGCGTAGTTTGGGTTTGTTTTTCCATAATTCAACGGCATAATTCAATCTTAATTCATTAAGATAGGAAGCAAAATTGTTGTTTTTATAATGGTTGATGATTTTTGACAAATAAGTAGTATTGGTTCCACATTCTTTAGACATCGTAAGAAGAGAAGTTTCTTTTTTCAGAAACTTTTTTTGATTTTCAAAGGTCTCCAGATAAGACAGAATATTCTCAATTATTATCGGATTAATCCCATGTAATCTATGAATCTTTTCGTTATGCTGGTCTATTCCTTCTTGGTTTTGATCAATGATTCCTGTAGAAGAAAAAGTAATTTTCTGATAGTAAAGATTTTTATAGTGTTCTTGTTGGTGTTGATAGATAAATGTTAAGACTAAAAATGAAAAAAATATAATCATGAAAGCAATTGTAAGATCAAAACTAAATAATCTTTCCTGTTTGTTTGACTGCTTCAGCACTTTATTTTCGTTATTAATTTTTTTTAACTCATCATTTAATTTTGATACATCAGATATTTCATATGCTGGCTGTTCAGGTAATTTTTCAGCAAAATTTCCTAGGTACATTACATAAGCTAAGTTCTTGGCAGCAGCTTGGGAATAGCCAAAGCCAAGAAAAATGGCAAGTATAATTATTCTCATATTGATGAATTAATAGAATCAAAAGTAATAAATAGATTTTGATTTTTTAATGAATTGATTTTTAATCATTTAATTTGTTTGTGTGGTTTATTTTTACCTAAATATTTTATGTTTTCACTTACAAAATTTATGAATTTAGGGCATAATTGTCTATATGAATTTGCATTGAAGGTTATCCTTATTATAGATTTATCCTCATAAAACACACATGCTCTATGAAAAAAAGTAAATTCATTGTTCCCACTCCTAGCATTTCTTTTTGCAATTCTCAAACACAGCCAAGGAGTACCACACGCCATTTAGGAGCCGACCCTGTCACCAATATTTGTCTCATATACTGGATAACCTCTTGTTTTCAACCCAGACAACTACGGGGACGAGATGTGCTCCCGATGGAAAACCGAACCCGGGAATAATTAATCTTTCCGGTACGGATGGTCTAAACAATCACTTATTCGTAAAACATAACATCTGAGCTACAGGGTAAACATTACATCTGCCAACGATTGGATGGGCTATGTATTTGAGAAAGTATATCCTGATATCTTTATCTGAAGTTGAAAAATATATTCAGAAGGAAGAACAGCTTCCTGGCATTCCTTCAGCCAGAAGAATTGAAGAACTCACACCGTATTCGATACAGGAAACATCAGTCATTATTTTGATCCATTAGAAAATGGATCTGAAAAACAACAAACACAATGCACCATTATGAAAAAAAATAGTATTACTTTTTTACTGAGCTTCTTTTGTTTCATTTTCATGCAAGCTCATCATGCTCATCATGAAAATATAAATAACCCCTCTTATTCGTCTAAATTTTTAGCTAATGTGTGTTTTAATCGCTTACATAATGGCTGGGCTGAGATACTTATTCCGGTGAATGAGTGGAATGATACAAGTGTTAGATTCAAAAGTTATTTTAAAGATGGAACAGTGTCTACTAATCAAATATTTACTACCCAATCACTGCCCAAGGTCTTGTCCAATAATAGAATGTATTATTACCTTAAGGCAGAAGGTGCAAGTGATATTAAAGGACAACCTGTTTGGGATCAGACGTTAACATTTGAAGTTAGTAGCTCTCAGGATGCAGCAGTATCAAATACATTGGATGCCCTACCTCAGGATCAATGGAGTATAGCGGGAACAAGTAGTTTCTGTGGAGTTCCTAAAGCTGGAGCCTGTTTCAAGCGCTTACATAATGGCTGGGCTGAGATACTTATTCCGGTGAATGAGTGGAATGATA
>CAUQIC010000028.1:0-40860 GCA_963518055.1 uncultured Chryseobacterium sp. | reverse complement strand
AATTATCAATTATCAATTATCAATTATCAATTATCAATTATCAATTATCAATTATATTGCCCCTATCTCTCCTCCAGCCACGTAAAGAAACTATGTGTTTTTTCCTTGTTGATAAGGAGTTTTTCGGGAGTTTCAATAACGAGTTTTACCAGGATTTTACGTTGGAAGTAATGTTCCATTTCCTTAATGGCTTTAAAATTAACAAGGTACTGTCTGTTAACCCGGAAAAATTGTTTATCAGAAACCTGTTCTGCGATTTGTCCTAAAGGTTGAGAAAGCTGAAACTGTTCTTTGGAAAACGTAACCAGATGGGTAATTTCGTTATGAATATAAAAATAGGCAATACTTTCAGTAGGAATGGTAGAATACTTCTGGTTTTTAAAAACAAGGAAATTGCTTTTACCTTCAGGCTGATTAATTTTCTGTAAAATTGCTTCGATATCCGGTAATTCGTTCTTTTGGAAGAATTTTTTAAGCTCATCAACTTTTTTTAAAGCTTCAGCAATATCTTCCCGTGAAAAAGGTTTTAAGACATAATCGACTCCTTTGCTTTTAAAGGCATCCAACATATATTGGTCGAATGCAGTACAGAAAACGACAGGACAGGTAATTTCTACGGTTTTAAAAATTTCAAACGAAAGTCCGTCTGAGAGATGGATGTCCATAAAAATAAGATCAGGTTTAGGATCTTTTGATAAAGCTTCTACGCTTGTTTCAATACTGTCATAAACTCCTAAGATGTGGGAGTTGGGTCTTAAATCTAAAACTAAATTCTGAAGAGATTTTGCGGCTCTGAACTCGTCTTCAATAATGATGATATTCATGGATTAACGGGAGTTTTATCTGGAAAATTTTTTCGTCCGAATGGATGGAAATGTCTTGCTCCAACAAATGCTGGTAGCGCATTTTAATATTATCAAGTCCTACTCCCAGCGAGTCTTCGCTGGCCATTTTTCGCTGAATAGGGTTTTCAATAATCAGGGTATCTTGGGTATTATATATTTTGATATGCAAAGGCTTGCTTTGAGAAATTATATTGTGCTTGATGCAATTTTCAACCAAAAGCTGAAGGGTAAAAGGTGGAATAAGCGTAGAGTCTGTTTGGGTATTCAGTTCGTTGGTAAATGTAATACCCTCTCCAAAACGCGCCTTTTGCAGAAAAAGATAAGCATCCACGATTTTCATCTCTTCCCGAACACTGATGAGATCTAATTTTCTGCTTTCTAAGGTAAATCTGTAGAAATCTGATAGTTTAACAATAAAATCAACCGTTTCCGTGTCATGGGTTTCAGCCATCAGTTTTAATGTATTCAGGCTGTTGAAAAGAAAATGAGGATTGATTTGTTGTTTTAATAATTCATATTGAGCCCCTAGATTATCGCTTTTAACTTTTTCAAGTTCAAGCTGTATCTGCTGCCCCGTATAATTATTTTGTAGTAAGGTTAAAAACATATAACACACGAGATTGATCAGAATTCCTCTGACCTCTACCATCAGCATAACAGGACCAAAATTGATATGAGATAAAATCAATTGTTGAATCCATGCCAACCCAAACATAACAACCATTCCAAAAGCCAGAATAATCAGCAGTTTTGAATAAGAAATATGTTGGTTGCGTTTTTCTGTTGTTTTATTCAATATGTAAATATTAACATACCACATAATCACAGAAAATGCTGCAGTAAGTACTGAATTGACGATAGCTTCTCTCCAGTTGAATTCATGAGAGGCAAGTTGAGGTACTGAAGATAAGATTCCCAGAAATAGAGAACTTACCCAAATAACAGCTTGCGAAATTTTTATTTTTTGCTGTTGCATCAAAACTGTAGATTTGAAGAGGTTAAATTAATGCTTTTATTAATAAAATAGGAAATATATTATGATAAATGATAAATAATTCATTTTTGCCATTCAGGCCATTGTGGAGAGTAGTCAACTCACGATTCACAAAAAAGGAGCCGTGTGACTCCCTTTTATTAAGGTCTTACTACAGGGCGATAGCTCATGAAATATTGAATCCGTTTCTCCTGGTTATAATGATTGCTATTTTTTTCGTCATTTTGAATACCATAAGAAACACCTCCTTGTTGATCCGCCAAAACGGTTTCTACACTTATTAGCTCACCGGTTATTTTCCCTCCGAAATATTGTGGATTGTCATGATAACGCCAGGTTACCAATTTCATAATACTTCCTTGTTTCGGTTGTGTTTTTTCTTTTGACAGTGATTCCAGTGCTTCCTGATTTCCATAAAGAGCAGACATCGTTTCCTTTTGGGGATTCAGGGAAGTAGAAATAAATTTCAGATTACCGGGATCAAAAACAAGTCTTACCATGCTGTTCTCATTAGAGTTTTTTTTTGCACATGACACAAGTGAAATAAAACTTGCTAGCATGATCAATATTGTATTTTTCATCTTTTCTGTAGGTTTTGAATTAATCGTTGGGTATTTACTTTCATCGGAACATCAAAAAGATATCCTGTTTTTTCTGATAATTGTCTGTGACATGCAATGCATGACTCTTTAGCAAATGAGGCAGATTTTCCGGTAGGATGGAGATCATTTCCTGAAAATTTAGCAAATCCCCAACCTTCAGTGTCTGTATATTTTTTAGAATCTTTAACCATAAACTGAGCATTGACAAATTCGCCGGCTCTGATTTCACCTTCAGGTAATTTCTGTTGTTTCCATACCGATTTTACGACAATACTGCCGTCCGGCCATGGATGAAAGTTTTCTGCTTCAACCGCTTTCACCGCAATGTCATTTCCGTAAATAACCCGTATTGAATGATCAAAGAGAGTACTCATACTGATGACTTTCCAGTTTTTAAAATCATCGGTATATTCAACACCATTGGGAGAAACAGGAAATGTTTTGTGCGTGGCTACAGGTAGGCTGGCAAGGGCATCCTGAGTTTGATTCTTAGTGTTGGGAGTGGGCGTGGCATCAGCCAAAGACAGAGTGTATTTTTTTATAATGTCGACATCCTTGGCTGTTATTTTTGCGGAAGGATGTAGAATAGTGTACTCATGGAGAGGCATTTTACCACTCTGCATCATATTTAGAATAGCATACATTTTTCCTTTATGCTCAGCAGGTGAAAGTTGGTTCCATTCTGAAAAGTTTAAAACTTCCCTTGCCCTTTTTATATCTTTGTTAACAGCCCAGGAAATAGGGGCTATCTTATCATACCAATTCAAATCCTGTTGGTTGGAATGGCAGTTAAAACATGAGTTTTCGAGAATTGCAATAACTTCTTTCGGTGCTTCTATTTTTCCGGTTACAGGCTTTCCTTCTAAAGGTTTGCTATACAGCTGTAGCCCTCCGAAGATTCCCAATATAACCAGAAAGGTTAAAGCAATGAGATTTCTTTTTTTCTTTACAGTATCCATAATGAGTTTTATTTTCTTGCTCAAAAGTAGATCGTTGTGAGCTCAGCTGAAATGCAGAAAAAGGTAAACCGGACAAACTGAAGGGTAAATCATGAATTTTATCAGCCGAAGTTTATAGGCAAAAAAATACCGACAAATAATATCGGTATATAATTAAAAAAAGGGTTTAAAGACTAATGCCGCCGTCAATAACGATTTCTGTGCCGGTAAGAAACCCGGAAACCTCATCATTGGATAAGTAAGTCACCAGTTTCGCTACTTCTTCAGGGGTTCCCATCTTTTTTAAAGGAATTTGATTCACCAGATGATGGTTGAGGTTTTTCAACGTTTCATCATCCAATCCGGCTTTACTCATGATCTCCGTTTTGATAGGCCCCGGGCTAATTATATTCACTCTTATTCTCTTCGGAGCCAGTTCAGCTGCTGCCGTTTTGGCAATAGAATTCAATGCGGCTTTGCTTGCCTGATAAGCCGAACTGTTAGGTTTATAAGTTGTAGCAACGATAGATGAGAGGAAAATAACAGCTGCTCCTTCGTTCAACAAAGGGGTTAATTTGCTTAAGGTAAAATAAGCACCCCGGAAATTAATATTCATGACTTGATCGAAGTTTTCAACATCCATATTTTCAATGGGGGTAAGGCTCCCTGTTATTCCGGCATTAATAAAAAGGATATCTATTTTTCCAAACTGCTTTTCAATTTCATTTTTTAAAAGATCAATATCATCAAGATGGGACTGGTCTGCTATAAAAGGAATAGCTCCAAGCTCCATGGCAGCTTTTTCAACAGCTTCTTTTCTTCTTCCCGTAATGAGAACTGTAGCACCTTCTGCAATCAGTTCTTGAGCGGCAGCATAGCCTATCCCGCTGTTACCACCGGTTACTATGGCTAATTTATTACTGAATTTTTTCATTGTATTTAAAATTTTTGACAAAGTTATTTCAAATTGGTATACTTTTGTTACCAGTATCACAGAGTATACCAGTATCATGCGTTATATCATTTAACTTTGCAGTATGGAAAGAGACCAGACAGAAGAATTAAGAGCCCTTCAGGATACCCTTTATTTTATAGGAGGAAAATGGAGAATTCCCGTTATCAATTCAATTTGTAACGGCAATAGACGTTTCCGTGAAATTGAAAGAAGCATCCCCGGAATTACTACCAGAATGCTTTCAAAAGAGCTGAAAGATATGGAAATGAACAAATTGGTAAAACGAACGGTGTACCCCGATACCCCTGTTCTTATCGAATATGAACCTACCGAATATTGTAGAACATTCGGAAAAATTATTTCCGAAATGATTACCTGGGGAAGAGAGCATAGAAGAGTGATTGTAGAGGATAGGCAATAAATAAGAGATGCTATCGGTTCTCATTGAATAATGAGAAAAAGATTCAATAGGAGTGGGCTTTAGCCCGCTTTCATATAAAATAAATTATCTTTCGCAAAATATTTTTTTTCATTCGGTATCAAATCATTTGCAATAAAACCGTAAATATTATAAAGCTATTCTGTAAGTAATGAAGACAAAAAAGCTCCTTTTAAGAAGGAGCTTTCTTTATTTTATAATCAAAATCGGAAATTAGATTCCGTCAATAATTTCATTTAAAACAGTGCTTGGTCTCATCGCAGCATAGGTTTTATAAGTATCGGTTTTATAGTAACCGTCAATGTTTTGAGGTTGACCTTGAGCACCTATTAATTCTGCATTGATAACTTCTTCATTTTCCTGCATCGCTTGTGCAATAGGAGCAAATTGAGAAGCTAATTCAGCATCAACAGTTTGCTTAGCCAAAGCTTCAGCCCAGTACATTGCCAAATAGAAGTGAGAACCTCTGTTATCGATTTGTCCTACTTTTCTTGCAGGAGATTTGTCTGTTGCTAAGAATTTAGCGTTAGCTTCGTCTAATGCATCAGCCAATACCTGAGATTTAGTGTTTCCTTGAGTTTGTGCCAAATGCTCTAAAGAAGCCTGAAGCGCTAAGAATTCACCTAGAGAATCCCATCTTAAATACCCTTCTTCAAGGAATTGCTCAACGTGTTTTGGAGCAGAACCTCCGGCACCTGTTTCAAATAATCCTCCTCCGTTCATTAATGGAACGATAGAAAGCATTTTTGCAGAAGTACCCAGTTCAAGAATTGGGAAAAGGTCAGTTAGGTAATCTCTTAATACGTTTCCTGAAACAGAGATTGTATCTTTACCTTCTCTTGCTCTTTTTAAGGTTTCAGTCATTGCATCTTTTACATCAAGAATTCTGATATCAAGACCTGTAGTATCGTGGTCAGCAAGATATTTTTCTACTTTTTTGATGATTTCTCTGTCGTGAGCTCTTCCTTTGTCTAACCAGAAGATCGCAGGGGTATCAGATAATCTTGATCTGTTTACGGCCAATTTTACCCAGTCCTGGATAGGTGCATCTTTAGTCTGGCACATTCTGAAGATATCATCTTTTTCTACTTTTTGAGAAAGAAGAACGTTTCCAGCCTCGTCCTGAACTTCTACTGTTCCGTCAGCAGACAATTGGAAAGTTTTATCGTGAGATCCGTATTCTTCAGCTTTTTGAGCCATTAATCCAACGTTAGGAACAGATCCCATAGTAGTAGGGTCAAGTTTTCCATGCGCTTTCATATCGTCGATTACAGACTGATAGAAACCTGCGTAAGAACGGTCAGGAATAATACAAACCGTATCTTCTTCATTTCCGTCTTTGTTCCACATTTTACCTCCACCTCTTACAAGAGCAGCCATAGATGCGTCAACGATGATGTCAGAAGGTACGTGGAAATTGGTAATCCCTTTATCAGAATTTACCATGGCCACTCTTGGTCCTTCAGCAAGAGCTTTTTCAATATCCGCTTTGATGTCTGCCTCCTGAGCATTTCCTTTGATTTTTTCAAAAAGATCAGCAAGACCGTTATTAGGGTTAATATCTAAAGACTTGAAAGTCTCAGCATATTTAGTAAATACATCTTTGAAGAAAGTTTCTACGATAGCTCCGAAAATAATAGGATCGGAGATTTTCATCATCGTAGCTTTAAGGTGGGCAGAAAGAACTACATTTCTTTTTTTAGCTTCTTCAATAGCTTCCTGAACGAATGCTTTCAATGCATTCAGGTTCATTACAGAAGAATCGATTACCTCACCTGCCTGAAGGCCTGCGAAATCTTTTAATAAAGTTTCAGCACCATCATTTCCTTTGAATACAATCTTATATTTTGTCGCGTTTTCTAACGTTGTAGAATTTTCTGTCCCGTAGAAATCACCATTGTTCATATGGGCAACATCTGTTTTGCTGTCAGATGCCCAGTTACCCATTCTATGAGGGTTTGCCTTAGCATAATTTTTAACAGCTTTTGGAGCACGTCTGTCAGAGTTTCCTTCTCTTAATACAGGGTTTACAGCACTTCCTAATACTTTAGCATATTTAGCTTTGATTGCTTTTTCATCATCATTCTTAGGCTCAGCAGGGTAATTAGGAACCGCAAAACCTTTTGCCTGTAATTCTGCAATAGCTGCATCCAATTGAGGTACAGAAGCTGAAATATTAGGTAATTTGATAATATTAGCGTCAGGTTGAGTTGCCAATTGGCCTAGTTCTGATAAAGCATCACCAATTTTTTGATCCTCTTTTAAAAACTCAGGAAAATTTGCTAAAATTCTTCCTGCTAAAGAAATATCCGGAACGGCGATCTCGATGTTTGCTGATTTTGTGAAAGCTTTTACAATAGGTAAAAACGAGTGAGTCGCTAACATTGGAGCTTCATCAGTAAGTGTGTAATAGATTTTTGATTTGTCTGACATTATACTGTTGTTTTTTTATTTGAAATTTTAAGTCCCACAAATTTACTAAATATCATTGTTTTATTTGAAGTTTTTACATAAAAAAAGAGGCTTATGCCTCTTTAAATTTATATTTGGGTAATGGTATATGCTCCGGTCCCGTTAAAGTTAATATTAAATTCTAGTGTAACATTTTTTGGCGTGGCGGTCAGGTTAGGGATTGTAATCGTAGCTCCATCAATATCTAAGCTTCCGTCGTTTAAATTATCTCCAAAAGTATCACCAGATCCTGAAGCATAAATTCTGATTTTAAATCCAGTGAAATTAGAAGATGTTACCCCGGTGATTGGTGATTTTTTGTCGCATGGATATTAATTTTTTGGACAGCGAATATCGAGAAAATATTGTTTGAAAAATTGATGGTCAGCTAAAAGCATATTATTTATTCTTTAAGAATTATTTAACCTTTATTAGACAGGAAAAAAATCTATTTTGATTACATTTGAAAAACTAAAAAAATATATATTATGTCGACGACAATCACTTTAAAAGGAAACGAAGTACACACAATAGGAACATTACCATCAGTAGGAACAACAGTTAAAGATTTTTCTTTAGTAGATTCAGGATTAAATGTAAAAACACTTGAAAGCTTTGAAGGAAAGAAAAAAGTATTCAATATTTTCCCAAGTATTGATACACCAACTTGTGCAGCTTCCAGCAGAAAATTCAACGAAGAGGCTTCAAAACTGGATAATACTGTGGTGATTAACGTTTCAAAAGATCTTCCTTTCGCATTAGGTAGATTCTGTGCTGCTGAAGGATTAAACAATGTGGAGACTCTTTCAGATTTCAGAAGTAACTTTGGAGATGATTATGAAGTGACGATTACTGATTCTCCTTTAAAAGGATTATTGAGTCGTGCGGTGATCGTTACTGACGAAAATAATAAAGTAGTTTACACAGAGCAGGTTTCAGAAATTGCTGATGAACCTAATTATGAAGCAGCTCTAGGAGCTTTAAATAACTAAAAAATAATTTTTGTAAAAAAGCCTTGTAAAAGTAATTTTTTGCAAGGCTTTTTTTATTTTTATAAAACACAAATAAAAAATTATGTCAGATAATGATAATTATGAAAAGTATGGAGAATTATTTCAGGTAGATCAAGCGCATTTTGATGAATTTTATGCCTTATTAAAAGATACAAAGCTTCTAAAAACCGATTTTTTTATCAAACAGGGAGAAAAATGCAAGTATCTTGGTTTTATTAAAAAAGGGACCATCAGATGTTTTTATATTAATGACCAGGGACGTGAAATTAACTTTGGGTTTTATTTCGAAAATGAATTTTTCACGGATTATGAAAGCATACTCTGTGACACCGTCTCCAATATGAATATCCAGGCTCTGGAAAATTGTGAAATTTTATTGTTAAGTAAAGACCATCTGCAGGGACTCTATAAAAAAGAAGCCTACTGGCAGAAATTCGGACGGGTGATGAGTGAAAAAATATATTTAGATGCCAAAAAAAGGATAGATGATTTATTATGTCTTTCTCCCGAAAACCGATACTTAAATCTCTTACAAAAACAACCCCTTCTTTTTCAGAAGATTGCTCAGAAACATATTGCAAGTTATCTGGGAGTTACAGAACAGTCTCTTAGTCGTATAAGGAGTAGAATAGTAAATTAAACTTATTTCAAGATACTGGAATTTGATTAATTAACTTAAGTTAACGTGCATGTATATTTATGTTTGTAGCTTTGACTATCATCAAATTTTAATACTTATTTATTATGGAACAAAAAGATCTGACCATTATTTTGGTACACGGTGCGTGGGGAGATGGCTCTCATTGGCAATATGTTATCCCTTCTCTTACAAAAGCGGGATATAAAGTACGAAGCGTTCAAAATCCATTAACTTCATTACAGGATGACGTTAATAAGACAAAAGATCTTATCGATGCTCAGGACGGAAAAGTCCTTTTGGTAGGCCACTCTTATGGAGGTGCGGTTATTTCCGGAGCCGGAAATCATGATAAAGTAGCAGGATTGGTTTACATCGCGGCTTTTGCTCCGGATGCAGGAGATAGTTTAGGAGCTCTTTTAGGAAGAAGAGAGTCTCCGGGAGGAGCAAGTATCTATCCTGACAACAAAGGCTTTTTATGGATTAAGTATAATGAATTTCAATCTGCTTTTTGCCAGGATCTGGATGATGAAAAAGCATTGGTCATGGCACTTTCACAAAAGCCTATTCACGGTCAGTGCTTTGGAGATGAAGCAGGAGAACCCGCCTGGAAAACAAAACCGAGTTGGTATCAGATCTCATCAAATGACAGAATGATTCCTGCAGAAACAGAAAAGGAAATGGCAGAACGCCTAGAGCCTAAGAAAATAATTACACTAGATGCAGGACATGCTTCATTGGCTTCACATCCAAAAGAGGTTACAGATCTTATTTTAGAAGCAGCGTCTTCCCTTTAGTCTATCAATAGTCTATAAATATTATATCAAGCCTTGTGAAATTTTATGTAATTTCACAAGGCTTTTTAATACAATAAATACATGAATATAAAATGGTCAAAAGAATCGTAGCCAATATCAAAACAGATAACCCTTCCAAAGCTGATCTTTTTTATCATGAGATTTTAGGACTTAATATCCTGATGGATCATGGCTGGATTACTACTCTTGGGAGTGATGAAGAAGCAAAAGTACAGATCAGCTTTGCCGTGCAAGGAGGAAATGATACTGAAGTACCGTATCTATCCATTGAAGTGGATAATGTGGATGAGATGTACAATAGGATGAAGAAAGCTGATTTTGAAATACTATATGAAATAACTGACGAGGATTGGGGAGTTCGGAGATTCTTTGTGAAAGATCCTTTTGGAAAGGCCATTAATATACTCTCTCATCAATAAAAAAATATCCAATATGAAAACAGAACAAGTTATACCAATCCTGCGGATTTTTGATTATCAGAAAACGCTGGAGTTTTATAGAGACTGGCTAGGTTTCGAGATAGCGTGGGAACATCATTTTGATGAAAACACTCCTGTATATATGGAAGTTAAGAAAGGTAATATTGTCCTTCATCTGAGTGAGCATCATGGTGATGCAAGTCCGGGGAGCAGTATTTTCATCTGGGCAGAAGGAATCGCAGATTATCATAAAGAACTTATCGATAAAAAATACAAATACAATCGTCCCGGTCTTGAGAAAACCTTTTATAACGCTATCTCTTTCACAGTGCATGATCCTTTTGGTAATAAAATTATTTTCAACGAAAAATTTGTTCAGGAAAAGCATGGGAATTTAGACTTTCATTCTGTTGACTGATGATTGAAATCAATAAAATTTAAGATTAATAACGCTACCTTTACACTTTAGAATTGAAATGAAACGTTCAGGAACAGCAGATTTACCTCTTCACTATGGAAAAGTACCGCCATGGCTGTATGAACGTATGTCTGTGCTTGGATTGTCTATTATTGAAGTGATTCTGATGGATTACGGTAAGGATGAAGTCCTTCGTAGGTTGGCAGATCCGTTCTGGTTTCAGAGTTTTGGAGCTGTCATGGGAATGGACTGGCATTCTTCAGGAATAACCACTTCCGTTATGGGGGCGTTGAAACGTTCCATAAATCCTAACTCACAATCTTTAGGGCTTTATATTTGTGGTGGAAAAGGAAAATTCTCCAGAGAAACTCCTTCAGAACTTCTTCAAATAGCTGATAAAACAGGCTTGAATGGAAATGAACTGGTAAGAGCAAGTAAACTTTCCGCTAAAGTTGATAATACAGCCATTCAGGATGGTTATCAGTTATATCTTCATAATTTTGTTTTGTCAGACAATGGAAGCTGGAGTGTTATTCAACAGGGAATGCATGAATCTGATGGAACGGCAAGGCGTTATCACTGGCATTCCGGAAATATCAAATCATTTATAGAAGAACCTCATACCGGGATTAATGGGATTTCAAGAGGGCAAATTCTTAACCTCACAGATGCTGAAGCTTCGGAAAACCGTAAAGGAATTTTGGATATTTCTCACACGGATTCTGCAGAGGTAATGAAAGATTTTTCAAGATTAATTCTTCCTGCCCATCATGATGTTCGTGCATCTGATGTAGATTTGAGGCGTCTGGGTGCTCTTTTGTATGTGACCCGTGAGCAACAGCCTCAAAATTTTGAAGATTTACTGATGTTGGAAGGAGTAGGCCCCAGAACCATGCAGTCTCTGGCGTTGGTAAGTGAAGTAATTCATGGAGCTCCTTCAAGATTTAAAGATCCGGCAAGGTTTTCTTTTGCTCATGGTGGTAAAGATGGGCATCCTTTCCCCGTTCCTATCAATACATATGACGAAAGTATTACCATTCTCCAAAAAGGAATAGAAAAATCCAAATTGGGTAATTCTGATAAACTGAATACCCTCAACAAGCTCCATCAGATGGTAGCTGCTACAGAAAAAGATTTTATTCCGGATTTTGATATTCAGGAAGTTATTGAGGAAGAAAGACAAAACTCATGGCGTTTTGGAGGCAAAACCGTCTTCGGAGATGCTCAGGAACCTAAAAAACCACAGTCAATACAGTTATCGTTATTTTAAAAAACTCTCCCTTTTAAAGTCGGGTTGAATCAATGATTCCAGGAAGATGTATTTTAATGTTTAATTTATTTTAATAGATGAAATGCATTTAATTATAGATTGGTATAGATTATTTTTAAATGTTTTATATGGATTCGTTTAATTTTTTTTGCTGTTAATTCAATTAAAAAAATTATTTTTAGAAACTTAAAAAAACATCAACACAATGACCAATCAAGCCCTCGAAATCTGCTATGATTTTCCTTTTTTCCTGAGAGAAGAGCTGGATGAAATATTCCAGGCTCACGAAAAGGTCTTTTTCCAGAAAGGTGATATGATTCTTAAGGAAGGTAAAACTTCCAATGCATATTATATCCTCGAAAAGGGGCTTGCCCGTTCCTATGTAAATGATTTTAACGGAAATGAAGTAACCACCCATTTTTTTACTGACAACGAGATCGTTATAGAGGTTTTGTCACTATTTCAAAGAATTCCATCTCAGGAGAATATCGTTTGTATTACAGACTGTGAGTGTTGGAAGCTTGATTTTGAAACTTTTGAGGAATTATTCCATAAAATTCCAAATCTCAGAGAATGGGGAAGAGCCTGGATGTCCAAAGAGCTTTTCGATTACAAACAACGATCTGTAGAAATGTTTACCCTTTCCGCAACCAAAAGATACCTCAATCTGTTGGAGCAGAAATCTAAAGTGATACAATTTGCTCCTTTGAAACAGATTGCATCCTATCTTGGCGTTACCGATACTTCTTTGAGCCGTATCCGTAAGGAACTGGTCTCCCATCCGAAGAAAATTTAAATCTTGCCCTATGACAAGTAGGTTTTCATTACACCTTGGTAATTTTGAATAAAAGTTTAACACTAAAAATTACAAAAATGAAAGCCAATCAAATTTATGTAAACCTACCGGTAAAAGATGTGCAGAAAACAAAAGAATTCTGGACGAACCTTGGATTTACCATTAATGAACAATTTTCTGATGACCAGGCAGCATGTATTGCGCTGAAGGATGATAATATCTATGTCATGTTTCTCAAGGAAGAATATTTCAAAACTTTTACAAATAAACCTGTTGCTAAAGAAAATACAAGTCAGGTTCTTGTTACCATTGGTTTAAACAGTCGCGAAGAAGTGGACCATGTCGTAAATAAAGCGGTAGAAAACGGAGCTTATCAACATGAGGAACCTCAGGATTATGGATGGATGTACCAAAATTCTTTTTGGGATCTGGACGGGCATGGCTGGAATATGACATTCGCTGATCTGTCTCAAATGCCAGCACAATAGTATATCTAAATATAAAATCGGAATTCCATTCAGCTGAAAATTATCTTGTCCTATGGCAAGCCGTTTTTTTTCATCTCTTGATACCTTTGATTCAAAGTTTAACACCAAAAAATTACAAAATGAAAATCAATCAGATTTATGTCAATCTGCCTATAAAAGACGTGCAAAAAACCAGAGCATTCTGGACAAAGCTTGGCTTTCCTATTAACGAGCAGTTTTCGAACGATAAAGCAATATGTGTAGTCATGAAAGAAGATCATATCTACACCATGTTCCTAAAAGAAGAATTTTTCCAGACATTTACTAACAGACCTTATGCAAAAGGAGATACTACGCAGGTTCTTCTCGCCATCGGAACAAACAGCCGTCAAGAAGTAGATCACATGGTAAAAACAGCTGTAGAAAACGGAGGTTCAACATATAGTGAGCCAACAGATCACGGATGGATGTATCAGAGTGCTTTTGCAGATATTGACGGACATCAGTGGGAGGTCATGTATGGAGATATGTCTCAGTTACCTACAGAATAGTTGAGTATAATCACTTATAATATCTATAAAATGGAAACACAATCAAATGATATAGAATTAGCGAAAAATCAGGTATCCATTACTTCTCAGGTAGTTTTTATGAATATAGAAGGGATTACTCATGAAGAATCAATGATTTTTCCTAATGGTGAAGCCAATTGTATGAATTGGGTTTTAGGACATTTAATCTACGTGAGAAACGGTTTGTTACAGGTAATCGGGGAAACGGGAGTATGGGATAATGAGCAGTTTTCATGTTATAACAGAGGTGTTCTTGCAGTGGATCGAAAAGAAGAATTCCTGAATTTCGAAGAATTAAAATCTCACTTGAAAAAGTCTCAGGACAAACTGGATGCTAAATTCAGTATGCTTGAAAATTTTAATCCGGATCATATTAAAGATATTGCTACTCTTTGCTTTCATGAAAATTATCATAGCGGGCAGTTAGGCTATATTCGTAGAATTCTGGGTAAATCCGGAGCGATAAAATAACACACTAAGTATTAAAATCTGCTTAATCCGCAAAATCTGCGAGATAAAAATAAATAAATATTTTATTGGAAAAAGTAAATAGATAATAAGCTACATATTTAAAGGTATAAGGATATTTGATTACTTGCTGAAAATTTTTAATTTCTTGCGCCTTTATAATATACAGTCTTAAATATCCGGCTACAAACTAAAAAAAACTAAAAAAATGGACACTCCAAAATCAAAAAAAATAGAACTCATCATTCCCGCTTATAGAATGCATACCCAAAATTTCATCAATGTTTTGGATCGTATTTCGGAAGAAGATGGATTGAAAAGAATTGAAAACAAAACCAACCATATTGTATGGATGGCCGGAAACTTTATCAACATGCGCTACGGTTTAGGCTGGGTGCTGGGACTGCAGGAGCAGGATCCCAATAATGATATTTTTTTTCAAGGAAAAGCATTGGATGAGAATATGAAATATCCAAGCTTAGCAGAATTGAAAAAGAATTTTCACGAAATTTCACCTAAAGTATACCAGAAATTATGGGAAGTTACTGATGAAGAACTGGATGAAATTTTTGAAATAGGGATGAATATTCCCTTTGTTAAAGAAACAAAACTAAATTTTGCCGGAATGTGTATTGGTCGTGAAGACTATCTCTGTGGGCAAATAGGGTTAATGCGTAGAATTCTGGACTATCCGGGAATGAAGTATGATGTGAATGAAACAATTAAATATTAATCTATGAATCCGGTAGAATCAGGGTATAAAAAAGTAAACGGTATCCAAATGTATTATGAAATCTATGGATCCGGAAAACCCTTGGTACTGGTTCACGGGGGCGGCTCTTCTATTTTGTTTGATTTTAAGGAGGTGATTGAAAGGCTGCAATATCGGTTTCAGCTTATTGGGATTGACCTTCAAAATCATGGCAAAAGTGAGCATCGTGATACCCCTGAGACTTTTGAACAAGATGCGCATGATGTAGTGGCACTTTTGGCAGAGCTTAGTATTGACAGAGCATCATTCTGGGGCTTCAGTAACGGAGGAAGTACAGTCATGCAAATTGCATATCGATATCCGGAAATTGTTGAAAGCCTGGTTGTAGCATCAGCATTTTATAAGAAAAATGGAATGATGGATGGTTTCTTTGAAGGAATGCAGGAAGCGACTATGGAATCAATGCCTGAGCCTTTGAAAATCAATTTTTTAAATCTTAATCCTGATTTTTCAAAATTAGAAAACATGTTTGATAAAGACTGCAAACGAATGCAGACTTTTGAAGATTGGGATGATAATATTTTAGCTTCAATACAATGCCCTACCTTATTTATCAGTGGAGATAAAGATGTAATGAAACCTGAGCATACCGTAGCCATGTGGCGTTTGGTAAAAGGTTCAGAACTGATGATCCTTCCCGGGGGGCACGGAGGGTATATGATGGCAGATTTCGAAGGATATGTTGACAAGAATATGATCGATTTTACCAGTGAAGAAGTGGGGAAATTTTTACATAAAAATTAATAAATAATAATGTAAACATTGTTGTCAATGTGAGAATTAATCGTCTTTTAAAGAAAATAATAACATTTTAAAAATTAAAAATCATGGCTAAATTAAACCCGTACTTAAATTTTGATGGAACAGCTGAGGAAGCTTTCACATTTTATCAATCTATTTTTGGAGGAGACTTCGTGGGAGGTGTTCATAAAATGGGGAATGCTCCAGGCACCGAGAACCTTTCAGAAGAAGAAAAAAACAGAGTAATGCACATTGCATTGCCTGTGGGAGGAGATCTTTTGATGGCATCAGATATCGTTCCCGGTTTTGGACAAACATTAACGGTGGGAAATAATAATTATGTTTCTATTTTCCCTGATTCCAGAGATGAAGCTGATAGAATTTTCAAAGGACTTTCTGAAGGTGGAAATATAGAAATGCCCATTGAAGATCAATTTTGGGGAGATTATTATGGAAGCTTTCAGGATAAATATGGCGTTCATTGGATGGTGAATTATAACGAGGAATATGGAAAATAATCTTATATTTAACTCATTATTATAAAGAGTGCCCATTTTTGGGCCACTCTTTTATTAACCATTTAAAAGAAAGAACCATGGATCCAATAAGAATAGACATTACCATTTTATCTCCTGTAGAAAAGGTTTGGAATTATTTCAATGAACCTAAGCATATTGTAAAATGGAATTTTGCTCATGAAAGCTGGCAATGTCCTAGTTCTGAAAATGATCTCAAAATAGGAGGCAAATTCAAAAATAGAATGGAAGCGAAAGATAAAAGCTTCGGATTCGATTTTGAAGGGGTATACGATGAAATTATTCCTTTTGAAAAAATAGGATATCATATTATAGACGGAAGAAAGGTAGAAGTGATTTTCGAGAAAATTGATGAAAATACAACGAAAGTTATTGAAGTTTTTGATCCGGAAAAACAAAATTCTGTGGAAATGCAAAGAGAAGGATGGTATGCTATCCTCAATAATTTCCATAAGTATGTTGAAAACCATTAATAATATTTTTTGAGGCCATGATTAATTTAATTATCATGTCAAAGAGTTTAAACTCCATCTATGCTGTTAACTTTGACTGCAGTGATGAATTTCTCCGGGGGATTATTGCAATACCTGCAAGGAAGGCTTTGGAGAAAGAAAAAATAAATTCTTTGGAAAAGCTGTCGGATTATTCTGAAAAGGAAATTCTACAGTTACATGGCTTTGGAAAAAACACAGTGATGAAACTGAAAGATTATATGAAGGAACATCAAATGTGTTTTAAAGAAGCGTAAGAATAAAAACACCTGAATTTTTATAGTGTCATTGCAATTAGATGAATATAATTTTCTTTGATCGCAAGGACATTGGATTTCTTTTGCTTTATGTTTGTCTTTAATAAAAGTAATACTTTCTTGCGGTGCAAGGTAAAGTCTGTCATTGTTATTCTGAATGAAGCCGTCTGTAATGAATAATCTCCGGTATATATCATATTTCAAAGGTTTTTTAAAGTTCCATTATCTGCCGAATTTATTCCATTCACAAGGCAAAAAGCAAGTTTTATTTTCCGCATTCTGGATGAAACAAAGCACAATTAATAATTTTAATAGGAATAATTATTCGGGATTCTAGATTTAATGAATAAATTGCTTACCAAAGTGATTCAGTTACTAAGAAAAAATAATACGAAATCAACTTATAAAATTTAAACATATGAACAACGATATTTTTCCATGTCTGTGGTATGACGGAGATGCCAAGCAGTCTGCCGAGTTTTACTGTAATGTTTTTGACGGTGAAATTACTGCAGACACTCCGGTTGTAATGAATATTGAGGTATTTGGACAAAAATTGATGCTCCTCAATGGAGGACCTCAATTCAAAAAAAATCCTTCTATTTCTTTTATGGTGATCTGTGATACCGAAGATGAGGTTCAAAAATATTGGGACCGGTTGACAGATGGAGGTATGGCTTTAATGGAGCTTGGTTCTTATTCCTGGAGTAAAAAATATGGATGGGTACAGGATAAATATGGGGTAACCTGGCAATTATTTCTTGGTGAAAAACCGGGAGATCAGAAAATAGTTCCCACTCTGATGTTTATCCATGAAAATAATGGTAAAGCTAAACAGGCGATGGAATTATATACCCAAACATTCCCCAATTCAAAGATTGGCAATATCCTGACTTACGGACAAGGAAGTGAAGGACACGATATACAGGAACCGGCAGAAAATTTGCAGCATGCTCAATTTGTAATTGATCATTATAATCTATATTGTATGGATAATTCTTATGATCATAAGTTCGACTTTAATGAAGGAATTTCATTAGTTATTATGACCGATGACCAGCAACAGACCGATCATCTCTGGAATACTTTAACGTCTAATGGCGGAAGAGAAAGTATGTGTGGTTGGTTGAAGGATCAATTCGGACTTAGCTGGCAGATTGTTCCTAAGAGATTGATTCAGCTCATGAGTGATCCTGATCACGAAAAGGCATACAAAGTGGTTCAGGCAATGATGAAAATGCAGAAAATAATTATCCAGGATTTAGAAGATGCTTATAACTCTTAAACTTATTTCGGCTTATTGTTTGATGTGATTTGTATAAGATTTGTCTAAAGATACCCATTATGTTTCAGAATTGATCATGTATATCATAATGAAAATTAGCCTGAAGATTACTGGAAATCTAAGATCTTATAGTTGAAATCCAAAATTAAAATAGCAAGTTTATGGAAAGATTATCATATGAAATTGAAATCAATGCAGAACCTGAAAAAGTGTGGAGCGTCCTATGGGGAGATATTACCTACAGACAATGGACAACTGCTTTTACGGAAGGTTCTTTCTACGAAGGAACATTGGAAGAAAATAATATTATAAAGTTTTTTGATCCCAAACATAATGGGATGTATAGCAGGGTTGAAAAAGTGATTCATAATGAAGAAATAAAATTCCTCCATCTTGGAGAGATTTATGAAGGGATTGAAGTAGCCAGAGACTGGGGAGAAGCAACAGAATCTTACTTTCTTGAAGAAAATGAGGAAGGGACGCTGTTGAAAATAAAAATTCAGACTCCTGCGGAATTTAAAGATTTCTTTGAAGAAAAATTTCCCAAAGCACTGTCTATTATTAAACATCTTTCGGAAAACCAGCTTTAAAGAACTCCCAAAAACATCAGTAAATACCAAAATGTAAAATATGGAAACCTTATCTTATGAAACAATAATAGATGCGCCTTTACAAAAGGTTTGGGACATCCTATGGGGCCCGGAAACGTATCGTGAATGGACGCAATATTTCGGTCCGGGTTCAATTATGAAATCTGACTGGAAAGTTGGAGGTAAAACTTATTTTGTCAATGCTGAAGGAGAAGGAATGGTTTCGACTATTGATAGTCTTAATGAACCTCATCAGGTTGTTTTTAAACACTTGGGAATGGTTGATAAAGAAGGTAATGAAGATATACACAGCAAAGAAGTTATGGAATGGAGTGGCTGTTTCGAAAAATATTTCTTAATTGATTTTGATGGGAAAACGAAACTTCATACCGAGGTTCAGGTTGACAAACAATGGCAAGACCATCTGAACATGGGCTTTACAAAAGGATTAATAGTAGTTAAAAGTCTGGCGGAAGGAAAGAGCTTTGGGGAAGTGTAGTGAGACGCATACAATAAAGGTTGTGTATATAATAAAAGAATAGTAATTTTCTTGATACATAATCCTCCAAAATATAAATATGAAGCTATTAGTAATTATTTTCGTCACATTTATTCTGGCTTTATTGGGAACAATGGTGTTTCAAGGAAAGCCGGATTTCTTATTTTCAGGCAATCTGGGAATGGCTGTTTTTATCATATTTACCGGTTTTTCACATTTTAAATTCCAGAAGGGAATGGCAATGATGATGCCTGATTTTATTCCCGGCAAAATGTTTTGGGTATATTTTACAGGGGTTTTGGAAATTGCTGCGGGAATAGGATTGATGATTCCTTCTCTACGGGAAACGACAGCCATTTTGCTTATTATTTTTTATGTATTGGTTTTTATAGCCAATATCAATTCTTCCAGAAAAAAAATTAATATTTTCAAAGCAGATTATACCGGACCAGGAATGAATTATCTTTATAAAGAAAGAATTCCGATGCAGATTATTTTAATCGCCTGGACCTGGTACTTCGGAATTTATTTACATTAACTGAATATTTTTATTCAGTTTTTTTATTATCAAATTTCCGTGTTGTTTTTGAAATAAATGTTCAATAATGTAACGTTTTAAGGTTTTCAGGCGTCTTATTGTGTAAAAGGTGCTTATTCTTTTATGAATGTAAAAGTTTAAATGCTGACTAGTGTTAATCCTTAAAACATAGGTTATGAATCTAAACTCCAAAATTTTTGGTACGGCCTATATCGTACTGTCTTCTATTATGATCAACGCACAAAATACAACCGCTAAATTACCGGGTGATCCTACATTGCCCTCTTCAAAAGCCGGTATTGAAAAGCTTATTTCTTATGATAAAGGAAACTTCAAATATAAAGTTGAAGATTACTTTGCAAGACCCAAGGCTTCAGTATTTAAAATATCTCCGGATGGCAAGTATCTTTCTTACAAAGAAAAAGATCAGGATAAAAAAAATCACGTGTATGTCAAAGAATTGGCAACAGGTAAAATAACTAAAGCTATTGTTGAAAAAGACGACCTGATTAAGAATTATGGATGGCTCAATAAAACACGTCTATACTACACACAGGATAAAGGAGGAAATGAAAATATTCACCTGTATGCTGCTGATGTGGACGGAGGTAATCTTAAAGATCTGACTCCGTTTGACGGAATTACTTTGGGAACTATCCTGCCAATAAAAGATACGGATTTTGTTGTGGTTACCATGAACAAAAACAACAAACAGATCTTTGAACCGTATAAAATCAATTTTGTAACAGGAGAAATTACCCAATTATATGAAAATAAAGATGTCAATAGTCCGATTGATGATTATATTTTTGATAAAGACGGTAATCTGAGGGGGTATACAATTCTTGAAAACGGATTAACCACAAAAACCTATTACAAAGATCTGCAAAGTGGTAAATTTAACCTTATTAAATCCGCAGATTGGTCTGATACATTCAGTATTATCAGATTTAATGATAATTCTAAAAATAAAGATGAAGCGTACGTAGTCACTAATTTAGATGGAGATAAGGCAAGAATTGTTTTATATGATCTGAAGAAGAATGCGGTGATCAAAGAAGTATATGCTAACCCTGTCTATGATGTGAGTTCAATAAGTGTTGCGGGTAAAAACAGGAATTATGAACTGGATTATATCAGCTATGAAGGAATCAAAGGGGAAACCGTGCCTGTAAGTAAGTTTTATAAAGAAATTGATGACAGGTTAAAAGCTCAGTTTAAAGATAAAGAGTTTGCAGTTGTTTCTTCTGATGATAATAATGATAAGCTGTTGGTAATGGTTGCCAGCGATAAGTTATATGGGACTTATTACGAATATGATACAAAAACAAAAGAGTTAAAGCTTCTTTACAATCTCATGCCGCAGCTTAAAGAAGAAGATATGGCGGAGATGAGGCCTATTGAATTTAAGAGCAGAGATGGCTTAACGGTTCGTGGGTATATTACTTTGCCAAAAGCTGCTTTAGAAGGGAAAAAGGTTCCATTGATCGTAAATCCTCACGGTGGCCCGCAAGGAATAAGAGATCATTGGGGGTTTAATCCTGAAACACAATTGTTTGCCAGCAGAGGGTATGCTACACTTCAGGTTAACTTTAGAATTTCAGGAGGCTACGGAAAAGAATTCCAAAAAGCCGGATATAAGCAGATCGGAAGAAAAGCAATGGATGACGTAGAAGATGGGGTAAAATATGCAATCAGCCAAGGCTGGATAGATAAAGATAAGATAGCTATTTATGGAGGAAGCCATGGAGGATATGCTACTTTAATGGGTCTCATCAAAACACCGGATTTATATGCATGTGGAGTTGATTACGTCGGAGTGTCAAATATATTTACATTCTTCGATTCTTTCCCGGAATACTGGAAACCCTACAAAGAAATGGTTAAACAAATCTGGTATGACCTGGATAATCCTGAAGAAGCCAAAATTGCTAAAGAGGTATCGCCGGTATTCCAGATTGATAAAATTAAAAAGCCATTATTTGTAGTTCAGGGAGCCAATGATCCAAGAGTTAATATCAATGAATCCGATCAGATTGTAAAAGCAATGCGAGCCAAAGGATTTGAAGTCCCTTATATGGTAAAATATGACGAAGGACACGGGTTTGGAAAAGAACCGAATAGAATTGAGCTGTATAAGTCTATGTTAGGATTTTTTGCAGAAAACTTCAAGAAATAAACAATCAATTTTTATAATAATGAAAACGGAAGGTAAAAATACCCTCCGTTTTTTATTGTCGATAACATTAGTTAACATTATATAACCCTATGATAACCTACAACAAAATGTTTTCTGCAGAGATTTGCAGTATCAAAAAACGGTTATTATGATATACAGATTATTTCTACTTTTAACCCTAATGGTTATCACTATTCTTACGAATGCACAGGCTAAGAATGACGGGCATTCCGAGTCGGGCATTCAAAAAAAAGTAAAACTGTCAATACCTTCAAAAACGAATACTCAGGAAAATATTGAAATCCCTTTTGAAGTCTATGAAGGGATAATTTATGTGCAGGCATCATTAAATGGAGAGCAGGGTACATTTATACTGGATAGTGGTGCTCCGGAATTGATACTGAATTCTGATGCAGAAAATATAAATTTCAATTCAACATATAAAAGTGAAGCCAGTGGAGTTGGAGGAAAGGTAAGAAAAGCGGGATCAGTGCATATAAACACCTTTGAATGGTCAGGGATTAAGCTTAATGAGGGAGATGTTTTATCTGTTTCAATGTCTCATTTGACAAAGAGAAGTATCTTAGGTTTAATAGGATATAGCGTATTCAATGATTATACATTGACCTTTGATTATAAGAAGCGTAAGATTTTTGGAACCTTACATTCCTCTCTTGTTGATGAAAAAGAGGTCAATGGTGAACTGCTTGCAAGGATCCCTTTTGAAATGTATAAACATATTCCTGTTTTGCAAATTGGGATCAGTGGGGAAATCTATAATATGGGCTTAGATACAGGAGCTGCAGCCAATTTATTTTACGAAAAATATGTTCCAGAGCTGAAAGAGTCGATCATCAGATATAAAGAAACTGATCTTACAGGAATTGGGGGGAAGATTAAGGCCAAAAAAGGGCGCATCAAGAAATTAACAATAAGAGATGTTGAATATCACAGGCTACATTTTGTTTTTGAAGATGCCACATTGAATGCACTTAATAAAGGAAGTGTACTAAAGCTTGATGGTCTTTTAGGATATGAATTTTTAAAGTCATACAAGACAACGATTGATTTCAAGGCTAAAGAAATCCGTATTTATAAGTAAATTGTAAAAGCTGCTATTGATTGTAATAGCAGCTTTTTACTAGTCTATTATGAGTCGATATCCTGTAGCTCTAATATTGATAATGCTTATTCTTGGATCCTCTGAAAGTTGTTTCCGTAATTTTGAAATAAAGACATCCAGGCTTCTTCCATTGAAAAAGCTATCATCACCCCAAAGCTCAAGCAGTGTTTCTTTTCTTGAAAGAATGCCATCCTTATGAGTTGCCAGGCGATAAAGAATTTCAGCAGACCTGGGCGATAAGCTGATATCTTTTTCTTTATAGCTTAGTTTATAGCTATCCGGATTGTATGTATAATCTCCGATGCTAATTATTTTTTCCGGGTTCGCAGCTGGCGCAGATGTATTTTTAACCAATCTGTGAATTCTGGCTATCAGTTCCTCTATACTAAACGGTTTTCGGATGTAATCATCGGCACCAATTTCAAACCCTTTTAATACATCTTCCGTTAATACACGGGCAGAAAGAAGAATCAGCGGTATTTTGTTCCCTTGCTCTCTTAGCGTTTTGAGAAAAGTGTAACCATCCAGTTTAGGCATCATAATATCAGCGACCACAATATCAAAATTTTCGTTTTTGATGGCTTCCAGACCGTCAATACCATTCGTAGCCCATTTTACCGAAAAATGTTTCCTTGTAAGCATGTCTGCTGTAACTTCTCCCAATAACGGATCATCTTCAAGGTATAATATTTTTATTTTAAGATTCATAGGATAACATTTTAATTTCTATTAGGGATCCCTCATCATTTGTTTTCAATACTTTGATGCTGCCACCCTGATTCTTTAAAGTTTTTTTTACAAAACTAAGTCCAAGGCCAAAGCCTTTTACATTGTGAATATCATCGTTACTGATTCTGAAGTAGGGCTCAAAAACTTCTTCGGCATATTCATGAGGAATTCCTATTCCATTATCTTTAATTAAAATAATTGTTTTTTTATGGATCTGTTTTGCAGAAATAATAACAACAGGTTTCTTTTCCGAGTATTTTAAGGAGTTGTCAATCAAATTTAAAAAAACCTGTCTAAGCTGTTCAATATTTCCGCTGACATACATTGTCGGATGAATGTCCTGAAAAATAATATGAGCTTGATAACTGTCTATAATACTTGATAATATTTCCTTTACCTCTTCTAGCAAGGCTAATAGATTGACTCCGGTTATTTGCAAATCCTCTTTCGCTTCTTCAGCTCTTGCATTTTGAAGTATTGAATCTACCAGAAAAGAAAGCTGGTGTGTAGCTTTTTGAATAATAGAGGCATATTTTCTGGCACCTTCCGGTTCGGTGGCTATGTCATGCTTTTCTAATCCCTCTGCTGTAATAAGCAATGTGGAGATAGGAATTTTAAGCTCATGAGTCATATTTCTTGTAAATATTTCTTTGTTTTTTAACACCTTTTGGTTGAGGAGCAGGGTAGTGTAAAGAATAAAAAAAGTACCTATAAAAAGAATGATATAAAGAATAGAAAAAAGGATAATTCCCGCCATTTTATGAAGGATGATGATCCGTGGCAAGTCATCAATATGAATACGATACGTATTCTCGTCATTGGAAGGAGTGACTTTACCAGTAGTATTTTTGTTTTTAATAGGCTGGTTGAGCGGATAAGTACGTCTGGAAGTAGGGTTTTCATGATAAATGACGACTTTCTCATTAGATAATTCAGGAATGGATGTTTTAATGTCATTATACAAAATACTATCCATTGTTTTACTATTCATATCAAAAGGAGAGGTTTTATAAAGAGTATCTTTTTTTATTTCAATTTTTAAGATCTTTTTCTGGGAGGGTTTTTTACTTGATTTTGTTTCATTTTTTTTAACCGTTTGCGCTACGAAACTTTTGGAATTAAGATTAGGGTACAGATCGAACCTTATTTTGTCTTTACCAAATAAAGAATCAATCTTTTTAGCGTCAGCATCAGACCTTCTTACCATATTGTTAAACAGGATTTGGGTCATCTCAAACTTAGTCTGCTCAAGAAACTCTTTTCTTTTATTCTCAAAGCTATTCACTACCCAATATCCCTGAAAGACAAGAATGACAAGAATTGTAATCATAAACAGGGGTTTCCCAAAACGTATTAAAAATTGACGCATACTATTTTTTTACCTTCTTTCGAAATTACATATTATTAGGGATAAAAAATAAATCCGATAACACTATTTAACACTATGTAACTTTATGATAACCTATATTTCCTTTTTTCTTAAGGAAATTTGTCTCCATAATCATAAACAAAACAAAGATGAATTTTAATACGATAAGGATAATCCCAATTTTATTATGGGTTGCAATACTTCAAGGGCAAATGAAAACAGGTAAGCCGGGAGATACTACTTTACCATCGAGTAAAGCTGATATTGAAAAGCTTATGGCCTATGATAAAGGGAAATATCAATATAAAGTGGAAGATTTTTTTGGAAAGCCCAAAGTATCGGGTTTTGAAATCTCTCCTGACGGAATGTTTCTTTCTTACACGGAAAAAGATGAAAATAAAAAGAATAATGTATATGTTAAAAATGTAGAGACGGGAAAAATAACTAAGGCCATCGAAGAAAAAGAAGATCTTATCCGGAATTACGGATGGGTGAATAAAAATTACTTGTTTTTCACCAAGGATAAAGGAGGAAATGAAAATATTCACTTATATATTACGGATATCAATGGAAAGAAAATAAAAGATTTGACCCCATTTGAAGGAGTAAAAGTCGGCTATTATAACTTTATTAGGGATACTGATTTTGTAATCGTGACAATGAATAAAAATAATAGACAGGTTTTTGATCTGTATAAAATAAATTATCTCACAGGAGAAACTATTCCTTTATATGAAAATAAAGATAGCAAAACCCCCGTTAGTGGATATATTTTGGATCAAGAGGGTCATTTAAGAGGATACACAATTCTTGAAAATGGAGTCGCTAGAAAAACGTATTATAAAGATTCGGAAACCCATAAATTTAGTCTTGTTAAGACAACTGACTGGTCTGATGTATTCGATATCCTTAGTTTTAATTTGAATTCTAAAAATAAAGATGAAGCCTATGTAGCAACCAATTTGGAAGGAGATAAGACAAGAATTGTTTTGTATGATCTAAAGAAAAATAAAGTGATTAAAGAGGTCTATTCCAATTCTGTTTATGATGTAAATTCAATAAGTATTGCAGATAAAAACAGAAATTATGAATTGGATTATATCAGCTATATAGGTGAAAAAAAAGAAACGATTCCTGTAAGCTCATTTTATAAGAAACTTTATAGCCAATTGGAAAAGGAATTTAAGGGCCAAAAATTTTCTATACATTCTTCCGATGATGATGAAAATAAGCTTTTGGTCTATGTATATAGTGACAAGCTTTATGGGGCTTATTATGAATTTGATACTAAAACAAAGAAAACTACTTTGATTCGTAATCTGATGCCTCAGTTAAAACAAGAGGATATGGCAGAAATAAGACCTATTGAATTTAAAAGCAGAGATGGGTTAACTATTCATGGATATATTAGCTTACCTAAAGCTGTTTTAGAAGGGAAAAAAGTTCCATTAATCGTGAATCCCCATGGAGGGCCTTATTCAGAAAGAAATATATGGGGATTTAATATCGAAAACCAGTTGTTTGCAAGCAGAGGTTATGCAACACTTCAAGTTAATTTTAGGATATCAAGTGGCTATGGAAAAGAATTTGAAAAAGCGGGATATAAGCAGATAGGGAGAAAAATAATGGATGATATAGAAGATGGAGTGAAATATGCCATAAGCCAAGGGTGGATTGATAAAGATAAAGTGGCCATTTATGGAGGAAGCCATGGAGGATACGCTACTTTGATGGGCTTGATTAAGACACCTGACTTATACACCTGTGGAGTTGATTATGTTGGGGTATCTAATATTTTTACATTTTTTGGTTCATTTCCGGAATATTGGAAGCCTCTCATTGCAATGACTAAACAAAGATGGTATGATATTGATGATCCTGCAGAAGCCAAAATTGCCAAAGAAGTATCTCCGGTTTACCAGATTGATAAGATTAAAAAACCGTTGTTTGTCGTACAAGGAGGCAATGATCCACGAGTGAATATCAATGAATCTGATCAGGTGGTAAAAGCGCTGCGTGCTAAAGGGGTTGAAGTGCCTTATATGGTAAAATATGATGAAGGCCATGGATTTGGAAAGGAAGAAAATAGAATTGAGTTCTATAAAGCTATGTTAGGGTTCTTTGCAGAAAACTTTAAGAAATAAAAACACTTTTTATAATGATGGAAACGGAGGGTGTGATGCCCTCTGTTTTTTTTATTGCGAGCAAAATGAAGCGATCTCTATAAAAATTATCCATAGGAGTTGGAAAAATGAAAAGGCACAAAGAACATTCCAAACTGTATCTTTTTAATACGCTATGATTTTATCTGCAATAAAACCGTGTGCTGCTAAAACATATTTCTATAATAATTGCCACAGATGCACGAATAATCCTATAGTAAAGGGCATATAGAATATTGAAGTGGATAGATTATTTGAAAGGTATTCTTTGATTTTCTAGCGTTTTAAAAACGATGAGTAGGATCATTCTTTGCGATTTTACGTTTTCTCAACCTCAAAAAGCTCTCGCAGATCTTGCTGATCACGCAGTTGCTTCGTTGATTTATCTACTGTTCTAAAAATCTTTATTGAAAGTAAATTCTTCTACAGATAAACGGATGGCTTCTTTCTAGCCCTGATAGTAGCGGTTACCCCACAGCATAGGTGGGCATAGGCATGGCGCGAGGAGTAGGAGCGGATAGCAGGAAACAGCTCCTGGAAATAGATGATGGTCATAAAATAAAATCTCGATGAATAAAAGAAAAATTGAATTTTCGGAAAAATATTTTAAATTTATTAAAGTAAACCTAAAAAGATAATCGTCATAACAGTATGGAGGTTGTCGAAAAAATAACAATGCCACAAAAGGAGAAAGAAAGCATCATCTCACAGACCGTTTCCAACTACGGAGGGAAGCTGATGTCCTATATTCGTCCCAAAGTGAAAAATACGGAAGATGCGGAAGATATTCTGCAGGAAGTATGGTATCAGTTCAGCAGTCTGACCAATCTTTCCGAGATTGTAAATGTAGGGGGCTGGCTATATAGGGTAACTGCAAATAAAATTACAGACCGTTACCGTAAAAAGAAAACAGAAAATCTTGAAGATTTCGTCTACGAAGATGAAGACGGAAGCTTCTCTATCAAAGATATTTTATTGTTGGATGATAGTGCGGGTCCCGAGGTGAAAATGTTTCAGGATGAAATCTGGAAAAAACTGTTTGAAGCCCTGGATGAACTTCCCGAAAAGCAAAGGCTGGTCTACGTAGAAAATGAACTCAACGACAAAACGCTCCAGGAGATCGCCGATGAGCAGGGAGAGAACATCAAGACCATCATCAGTAGGAAAAATTATGCTGTGAAGCACTTAAGAAACAGACTGAGAAAGTTATACGAAGATTTAAAAAGTTAGAAAAGAAAATTATGAATTATAAACACAAAAAAGGCTGGATTTTTTTATTGTTATGTCCACCACTGATCTTAGCTGCCGTTACATGGATTGTAATGTCGCTTTGGAATTGTCTTCTTCCTGAAATTTTGGGAGTAAAGGCGATCTCGTTCTGGCAGGCAATGGGAATCCTGATTTTAAGTAAAATTCTTTTTGGAGGCTTTCATTTTGGAAAAGGGATGAGAGACTTCAAAGAAAGAAAAATGAGACAAAAAATGGAATCCTTGTCACCTGAAGAAAGAGAAAAATTTAAAGAAGTCTGGAGAAACAGATGTTCAGGAGGATTCTTCAACAGAAACAACGAATAATTTGAAAATTTGAAAGAAGTAGTAAAGTAAAATTAGAATTAATTCGTCTATATAAAAAACAAGAAGTAGTAAAATTTAAAATTTTGAAAAAATGAAAAATTCAGCATTAAAAGGAGCTCTTGGAGCATTAGCCGTTGTGGGTGTAGCATTGATTGCTAAAAAAGCAGCCCAAAGAAAAAGATTTATCAAAGGTATTTTTGATGAATATGGAATCAAAGAAAAATCCCCTTTTGGATTAGCAGATAAAATCAGAGAAATGAATGAAGAGGAATATCAGGAGCTAAAAGGAAAGTTTAAAAAGCAATTTAGCGCAAGATGTTGCAGAAAGGAGAATTCCTTTGAAGCATAAAAAGTAAAATACGAAATTGAAATTGTTAATTCCGTCAGAGGGAAGATTCGCTTCCCTTTGACGGAATTTTTTTATGGCTATTTAATAAGCAAAACAAGGTTTTGGTTTTTAAGAAGAGAAATATAAAGTTGTAAGAGTTTTTAGACTTACATTTGTTATCATTATTAAAAAATATTTTGAGTGATTATGAAGCTGAGAAATATATTGATTGCGGGATTGTCATTATTTTCAACTTTTACGTTGGCACAGAAATCTGCTGAAAAGCAATATGTCTTTTTTTTGCATAACAAATTTCTGGAGGAACATTCCCTGGAAGAAAAGCATCCTCAATATGGTATTGCCGAGTATGAAAAGATATTGGAGCAATTAAAGGGGAAAAATAGGGTGTTGATTTCAGAAAAAAGAAAACCGAATATATCCCCTGATGTTTATGCTTTGAAAGTAAAGAAACAAATTGACAGTCTTGTAGACAGAGGTGTTCCGGCGAAAGATATTACAGTGGTAGGGACTTCACAAGGAGGGTATATTGCTCAGTATGTATCCTTCTACGAAAAGAATTCTGAATTAAAGTTTGTGATTATCGGTGCTTCTTTTAAAGATGATTCTTTAGATAAAATTCCGGATTTTAGGTTATATGGGAAAATTTTGTCTATTACTGAAGCGTCTGATGATGGGCATGTTCGATTATCAGAGGAACAGAGGTTTATCAGATCCCATATTAAAGATTTCAAAGAAATTGAATTGAATACAGGGTTGAATCATGGCTTTTTATTCAAAGCTCTGGATGCTTGGATTATTCCTACAAAAGAATGGATGTATAGAAAATAGAAAATCCTTGCGTCTTTGTGCTTTTGAATTGACTACCTATCAGGTTATATTTCAAAAGTTGGATCTCGCTATGAAACAAATACTATAGAATTTTGTAATGTAAGAAATCTGCTTGATCAGCAAAATCTGCGAGAACTTTTCAACAATAAGATCCGATTTAAAGTTGTTATTAATTATGAGTTTAGAACTTATTATTTAGGCTCAATACAAGGCAAAAAGAAAAATAAATCCCTATTTTTGTATTGTTCAATGAAAGATTACTATTATTTTCTCGGTATATCTCAGGATGCTTCAGAAGAAGACATCAAAAAGGCGTATCGGAAGCTTTCATTAAAGTACCATCCCGATAAAAACGAAAATGATGATTTTTTTGCAGATCGTTTCCGTGAGATTCAGGAAGCGTATGAAACATTGAGTGATTCTGTAAGGAGAAAAACTTACGATAAGAATTTAGAAAGCCACCAAAGAAGTTTCCGATATAATATTCCCCCTGCGATCAAGACCTTTACGGCGAATAAAATTCATGCAAAAAAAGGAGAGGAGATTATTGTAAGTTGGCAGACAAGCAATGCTGATGTTGTGAAAGTATTGCCTTTTGGGCTTGAAAAACCTTATGGTGAAAGGGTCTTTAAAATCACAGAATTTAAAGATGGAAAATTCCAGCTTTTGCTTCATGCAACGAATTCTCTTTTACACAAAACCGTGGTCCAGGGAATTACCATTACTGAGGTCTTTGAAAATGATACAGAAAAGTTTAAAAGCAAGGCGGAGGAGATGTTTAAATCACAGCCCCGAACAGCAATAAACCAATCAGGACAACCTAAAATTGTGATGTTGTTTTGGGGAGTTCTTGTATTAGCAATCGCCCTCTATTTTTTAATAAAAACGTTAAGTTAGCTTAAGCCATTTTTTTTCTTCCAGGGCACTTTTTACATCTTTTCCCTTTTTTGAATTTTTTGCAACAAGATTTCTTTTCGCAAAACATTTCTTCGTTGTTAAATGAGTATACAGGGGCCAAAGGCGGAACTTTAAACGGGACAATCATATTCATGTTGCAAATATATTAATTTAGAATAAATATAATTAATAAAATTTCATAAAATTCTTGAAACCTGAGGAATAGCACTTAATGTCCCCTGTACAGCCAATAAATTGTTCTAAAACTTCAGAGCTGTCGAGGCCTGAATTCTCCATGCATGGGCACTTTGATTCCCAAAATTCTCTCTCCTTCCATAATTGGTTTCTATTCCCATTCTTATTTTTTTATGAGGATGAAAGACAATATTAAGTCCAAAATTTTGAAAATTTTTCGTCATATTTTTGGAAATAAAGCGCTCTTCTCCAATGTTAGAATGGCTCATAAAAGTCACAGAGCTCCATTTAGCATTCCACCAATGTTCATAGATGGCTACAATGTTAAACATTTCTAACGTTTTTAATGAATTTCCATTGTAGATATCCGGAACAGCATCGTATTTTTCTCCGTTTAAATTACTGTTATTGGTAGAGATCCCTTTTCCAAAAGAGCTTTGAAAACTGATAATATTTGCCTTGTCAAGATAAAGTTTTCCTGAAACCATTCCTCCCCAGCCTAATAGGGTCTGAGTGGTATATTCATCCTTCGCAAATTGCTTTCTCTCATAACTGATTGGTGAAACTGCGGCTCCGGCTTTGATATAGTTCTTCTCATCTCCATAGCGATAGAGAGCTATAAAGTTGGGAATCACTGCTTTCTTTTTCCATTGTAAAGAATCGGCAGGAAGGGTAATACTTGGGGTATTTGGATCTTCGAGAGATAGACTTAGGCTGCCTTTTCGGGAAACAGGTGTTGAGTAGCGGATTTGCATGCTCCGTGTGAAAATTAACCCATTGGGAGGAACAAAATCAAAGATATTCGGAAAGATGTCAAGATCGGAAAAATTACTCCATGTTTGTCCTATCAACCATTTATTCCATTGTATATATCCTTGTCGGAATCTTGGTGCGGTAGTTCCGTTGGGACCATAAAAATCTATTTCTACGTAGGCAGAAAGAGGGTTACTGCCTTTTGCATTCTTCTGTTGAAGTCCCAGCCCAATTTGGGATTGTTTTATACTGAAATTGCTGCTTACCCCGTTTTTCTGGGGAATCTCTATAGCATGAGCAACAAAACCATCTTTTACATTGATTTGCTGGAAATCAACCATGAAATCGGTCTGAATAAAACCTTTTACATAAAGATCCCACTCATCCTGGTCGTCTGTTTTCATTTTGGCAAGACTAATCTGTGCAGAAGCTTTTGTGTTGGGAACTATAGCATAGATTAGTAAGGCAATTAGTCTTGCATGTGCTTTTTTCATCATTTATCGTTGTCTTTTTCGTAAGGCTTATTATATTTTCATAGGCGATTAGGTTTAGATTATTAGTTTTATTGAAGTATTGATGATTATAAATAATATTAAACAAGAATGTAAGTTGTTGATGTGTAGTTTTTTACATTGTTATATATTGTTTATTCTCTTAATAGTGAAGTGAAACTACAAAATTATTTCAAAAGTGTTTTTTGTAAAAATTTTAATTTATTTCGATTGATTATATTATTTTAAACTAGAGATTTGATGTTTTATCAGTAATAAATGTTTTATATTATTTGTTATTATTTATAAAATCAATTTTATTATTGAAAGAAATAAATTAGATTTTAACAGTTATTATTAAAAGATTACCAGATATCTTCCGTTCTATTATCAGTCATTGTAAGCTGTTGTACAATCGTGCAAAAAATTGTAATTTTACACATCTTTTTACAAACAAAATCTAATAAATAAAAATGAATACAGAACAGTTTGTGAGCCGTCACATTTCCCTTAATGAAGCCGATAAACAGGCGATGTTGGAAAAACTTGGCGTTTCTAGTATTGAAGAGTTAATTTCTCAGACCATTCCTTCTTCTATCCGCTTAGAAAAAGATCTTGAGATCTCGGAACCCCTTTCTGAATATGAAATGCTGAACCATTCAAAAGAATTGGCATCTAAGAATGTTGATTATACGAGTTATATCGGGTTTGGTTACCATAATACCCTGTTGCCATCAGCAATTCAGAGAAACATCTTTGAAAACCCTAGTTGGTATACAGCATACACACCATACCAGGCAGAAATTGCACAGGGAAGACTTGAAGCTCTTCTTAATTTCCAAACTGTAGTGTGTGACCTTACAGGTTTTGCATTAGCTAACGCTTCTCTGTTGGATGAGTCTACCGCTGCAGCTGAAGCCATGCATATGTTCTTCAACAACAGAACTAAAGATCAAAAAAAGGCTGATGCTAATAAGTTCTTTATTTCTGACCTTGTATTACCTCAAACCGTTTCTGTATTAAAAACAAAAGCAGAAGGATTAGGAATTGAAGTCGTGATCGGAGATCATAAAACTCATCAGTTTGATGGTTCTTACTACGGTGTTTTATTACAATATCCGGGGAAAAACGGGATTGTTCTTGACTATACGGAAAATATCATTGAGTATAAAAAAATAGACCTTCAGGTAGCAGTAGCTTGTGATCCAATGGCATTGGTGAAGTTGAAGTCTCCTGCTGAAATGGGTGCTGACTGTGCGGTAGGAACAACTCAGAGATTTGGTATTCCATTAGGATACGGAGGTCCTCACGCTGCATTCTTTGCTTGTAAAGAAGATTACAAAAGAGATATTCCGGGAAGAATCATCGGTGTTTCTCAGGATATGTACGGAAAGCGTGCATTGAGAATGGCTTTACAGACAAGAGAACAGCATATCAAAAGAGAAAGAGCAACGTCTAATATCTGTACAGCTCAGGTTCTTTTAGCAGTAATGGCTGGAATGTACGCTGTTTATCATGGTCCAAAAGGTTTGAGCTATATTGCCGATCAGATTCACTTTAAAGCAAATGCTTTGAAAAATGGTCTTAAAGCACTAGGATATGAAACTGCAGAAGAGCCAATTTTCGATACTGTAAAAATCGTAATGGCTGAAGATGAGAAAGGGAGATTGGTGAGAATGATGCAGGATCACAAACTTAACCTTAATTACTTTACAGAAGGTGTTGTAAGTATTGCGATTAATGAAAGTACAACATTGGAGAAGTTAAACTATCTGATGACCTCTTTTGCTCAGTTTAAAGATAAGCAGGCTTTCAAATTAGAAATCAAAGAAGGATACAGTATTCCTGAAGAGAATTTGAGAAAAGATGAGATTCTTACGGAATCAGTATTCAACAAATATCATACGGAGACAGAATTGATGCGTTATATCAAGCGTCTTGAGAGAAAAGATTTATCATTGACTCATTCAATGATTTCTTTAGGATCTTGTACTATGAAACTGAATGCGGCTACTCAAATGTTGCCACTTTCATGGGCGGATTGGGGTAGTATACATCCGTTTGTACCTGTAGATCAGGCTGGTGGATATCAGCAAATGATTACAGAACTTGAAAAAGACCTTGCGGAGATTACCGGTTTTGCAGGAACCTCATTGCAGCCAAACTCTGGTGCGCAGGGAGAATACGCTGGACTAATGGTGATCAGAGAGTATCATATTTCAAGAGGAGATCACCACAGAAATGTAGTATTGATCCCTCAATCTGCACACGGAACAAACCCGGCTTCTGCAGCAATGGCTGGGATGAAAATCGTAGTCGTTAAAAACCTTGAAAACGGTGAAATCGACTTCGAAGATCTTAAAGCAAAAACAGAGCAGCATTCAGAGAATCTATCTGCGGTAATGATTACTTATCCGTCTACTTACGGATTCTTTGATGCTAATATTAAAGAAATTACCAATCTGATCCACGAGCATGGTGGACAGGTGTATATGGATGGTGCCAATATGAACGCTCAGGTAGGATTTACAAGTCCTGGAAATATCGGAGCAGACGTTTGTCACTTAAACCTTCACAAAACATTTGCTATTCCTCACGGAGGAGGAGGTCCTGGAGTAGGTCCTATCTGTGTTGCTAAACACCTGGTGCCGTTCCTTCCTTCTAATGCCAATATTAAAATTGGAACAAAAGATGCTATTGAAGGTATTTCTGCTGCTCCTTACGGTTCTGGTCTGATCCTTAACATTTCTTATTCTTATATTAAAATGTTAGGAACTGAAGGCCTTAAAAAAGCTACCGGACATGCGATTATGAATGCAAACTATCTGAAGGAAATATTGGCAGAACACTTCCCGATCTTATATTCAAACGAGAACGGAAGAGTAGCTCACGAGTGTATCGTTGACTTCCGCCAGTTTAAGTCTTTAGGAATTGAAGTAGCTGATGTAGCGAAGAGATTAATGGATTATGGTTTCCATGCTCCTACAGTATCTTTCCCGGTTGCCGGAACATTAATGATTGAGCCTACAGAATCTGAAAGCAAATCTGAAATTGACCGTTTTGCAGAAGCATTGATCTCTATTAAGAAAGAAATCGATGAAATTGCAAACGGAGAAGCTGATACAGCTAACAACGTATTGAAAAATGCTCCTCATACAGAACAATTGGTGATCTCTGATTCTTGGGATAAACCATATAGCAGAGAAAAAGCAGCTTATCCACTGGAGTGGGTAAGAGACCATAAATTCTTCGCTTCTGTATCAAGAGTAGATGAAGCATATGGAGACAGAAACTTAGTATGTACTTGTGAGCCGATTGAAGCTTATATGTAATTAAAAGTTTTTCCAGATATAGTAAATCCCTTTCGTAACTGAAAGGGATTTTTTGTTTTAATAATGTGATCGCGATATTTTTTTGTGAGCATATAGAAAGCTATTCTTTTATTTCTCTCCAGTAATTATTTGCTGCAGCAATAGTAGCAAATTCTGTAGCAACAGTTTGTCCGATGGCAATTAACATAGATGCATCTTCTGCATAGACCGGACGTAATTTTTCCCGCACTGCTCCGTCGGGTTGCGTTGCTTTAATGATCAATCTTCCCATTTTTACGGCTAATTGCCGCCCTTCTTCAGGAGTTTTTGTCAATAAAGAATTGTTCGGTACTAATTGAATGGGTTCGCTCATTATATTGTATTTTTTTTGTTATTTATTGACGCTCTTTTACAGAAATCGGATAGGCCTTTGAACGATCCTCAAGCATTGGATCTGCAATTTCAATACCCTCTGTAGTATGATTAGGAATGAAAGATAGCTTTTTGTCACCTTCTTCACTGTTATCACCTAATGCATTGATGCTAATTGTGCCTAAAAGAACCCTTTTTCTGCTGTCACTCCATGCGATTGATGGATTGGCGATATCGTCGCCTTCTTCGGCTATTTGGGCATATAATTTGAACTGGAAAGGCTTTTTAACAATACGCTTCTTAATCTCATCCGACAGATAATCAGAGCCGGCTTTTGATAATTCTTCTTTTGTTAAAAAATGTTCACCTTCAACCGGAATAAACTGATACCTGATAAACGATGATTTTCCTTTCTTATTAGTAAACTTGAAGGAGTTTACCCCATAATAGGATAATGTTGCAAAGCTCGTAGTTGCAGGTTTTTGTGAGGTTAAAAAAGTTTTTGCAATAGGGTGGGTTACGAAAAACTGTTCAAGAGCAGTAGGGTGAGCGGAATCAGGCCCGCTTGATGAAATTGCCTGTAGCAGTTGTCTGAAATCATCCGTTGTTGCTACCGGAAAACCATTGTAACTATGGGCAACAATATCGGTGGTTTGTCCGTTGGCTAAATTGAATTTAATAGCCAGCCCTCTTGGGTTTGATAAAGGATTTGTATCTGAAATATTGGGGATTCCCGTGAAATCTGAAAAGCGAACTG
Source organism: uncultured Chryseobacterium sp. (assembly GCA_963518055.1). Lineage (GTDB taxonomy): Bacteria > Bacteroidota > Bacteroidia > Flavobacteriales > Weeksellaceae > Chryseobacterium. The sequence continues at coordinate 3,960 of CAUQIC010000028.1, read as the reverse complement.
TGACAGGGGTAGTCATGTTTTGAAAATGAATGGCCTTCGTGATTGTTTTAGCTTCGGGGTCTGGAGTGAATATTCCCTGCAAAATAATTCCTTTTGCATGTACTGCTCTTGCATTGGTATGTTTTCCAAAAGTGCTATGGAGGGCATCCACCATTTGCTGAGGGGTAGAAGTTGTTTGTGCCTGTATTTCTATGGTCGTTAAAATAGTGGTTGCAAAAACAAATGTTCTTATGTTTCCTCTTAAGTGTTGTTTCATATTTGTTTATTTTATGCCACAAAAGTAGGAGCCATCATTTCTGGTATCAGTATCAAAAGTCACTGATCAATAATTTTATTTTTCTATTATTCTGTATTAGCTTTTCATCCAGTTCAATCTTTTTCATTAATCTTGAGATCACTTCTCTTGTCGTACCCAAATCATCAGCAATGTTTTTGTGAGATAGGCTGAGTTCGTGACTACCGGAAATTTTTGCTTTTGTTTTTAAATAGCTCCAAAGCCTGTCTTCGAGTTTATAACAGATAATCTGTTTAGTTGTATGCAGTAAATCATTATAGTGCTTTTGAAACTCGCCGATAATAAGATTGTTAAAAGCTGGAAATCGAATGAGCCATTCTTTTGCTTTATCAATAGGAATAAGAAGTATGGTGGATTTTTCCTCCGGAATAGCTGAAAAATCAATAGGCTTTTGATTAAATAGATGGACAAAGCTGAAAATACAGGAAGATGCCGGTTGAATGTAATACAATAAAAATTGTACTCCATCTTCTTCGCTGTATGCTTTTACACTGCCGTCTAAAACAATAGGCAGATAGCGGATAAGCTGTCCCTGCTTTACAATAAATTCGTCGTTGGAGAATATTTTAATTATTCCGGACTTTTCAATTTCTGCTATAAGGTCTTTTCCAAAGTCAGGAAGGCATTTTTCAAGAATATTTGTATGGGTCATCAATCGGGAAACATTTTATAATGTTAAATATAATAAATCCCTTTCAGTAATGAGAGAGATTTATTTTTATTTATACCGTAAAACTGATGAATTCTTATGACTTATTAAATAAGCGCTTTATTGAGTATGAGGGCGTTCAAAGGGGCTCAAGAGGAAGTAAATGACATATATTTCATCAATAAGAAGTATTTTTTTTGTATTTTTCAAAAGGCTATTTTTTCTTGGTGGTATTGTAAACTATTAAAATTGCCATTCCGACAAATATAAAGGTAGCAACTGATACCATTTCCATGGAGATTCCACTTTTATTTGCTGATGTGTTTTGTGGTGCACACGAACTTAAAAGCAATACTGTTGTTAACAAGTATTGTTGTTTTATTTTTCCGATCATAAGTGTATTTGTTTGGTTTTTAATATTTTATGATCAAAAAATATACCGAAATTTTTGCTTTTGAAAGTAGACTTATTTTAATGTAATAATGATTATTTTTTTATTTACATTTAAAAAAATATCGATAATAATTTCATTAAAGTATTTCTTAATCAGTTGAATTTAAATTTGCTATTGTTCGGGTTTCCCAATTCATACAAGAATTTTGTTATAGAGTATTCGCTAAACATGTTCTTATACTTATCAATGAATGGCTAAATTTAACTAAAAAACCTCTCAAAATGTTGAGAGGCTTAGTGTTATGTTTGTGTGTTATCTTCTCTTATAACTATAAGCTACCAGAATGGCAATCCCCATAGTGAGAACGGTTATAATTGAAATGGTTTCAATTGAAATTCCACTTTTCATCTGTGTGTTTTCTTTTTCACATGAAAAAAAGAATAATACTGTCATTAATAGACAGCTCGATAGTAATTTTCTAATCATAAATGTATTTGTTTGGTTATTTATGTTTTTATGATCAAAAAGTATACCGATTTTGTAGACTAAAAGTGAGATGTCTTAAAAGCTATTTAATTCAGCTTTTTGGAGATCTTATCAATAACCGCATGGTATTGAAGGTAGCTTACCATAGTGATAAAAATGAAAAATATCGTAGGAACGACCAGTTCTATTACCCAATGATGAGCAAAGAAGTATAAGATTAAAAAAAGAATAGCGGCATATATTATATTGAAAAAAACTTCAACTTTATAGGTTAAAATTCTTTTGCTTTCATCATAGATAAAATATTCTTTACCGGGAGATAAGGTAAGCGGATATCTGTTTGAAAAATCCAGTTTAACAAGACTATCTTTCCCAATGACTGTATTGCCCTGTATTTCTATCATATTTATATCTCTTTCCATGAATGAGTCACGTGCAGCATCAGTTATATTTTTTAAAGTTTTCTCAGCTGTTATTTCTATTTTAAATGTATAAGTAAATGGGAACATATAATTTTATTCTTTATTTTCATTAGTTTCTTCATTCCAATAATGGCTGTCCGGATAAATTCTTGTCCCGAATACTGCTGTTCCTACTCTCACAATGGTAGCGCCTTCCTCGATAGCGGTTTCCAGGTCTCCACTCATCCCCATAGAAAGTTCTTTCATTTCTACATTAGGAATATTTTCCTGGATGATTTGTTGTTGCAGCGTTTTTAAGATTTTAAAGCATGGTCTTACCTGCTCAGAATCAGCACTGAACAACCCGATGGTCATTAAGCCTTTTACTTTTAATGTAGAGAATCCTGAAACCTTCCTGGTTAGCTCAAGGGCCTCATTTGGAGCCACTCCAAACTTGCTTTCCTCGTTGGAAGTATTGACCTGGATTAAAACTTCAAGAATCTTGTTTTCAACTGAGAGCCTCTGGTGTAATTTTTCAGCCAAATCCAGACGATCTACAGATTGGATGCAGGTGACATCATATTTCAGAATATCTTTGATTTTATTGGTTTGAAGATGTCCTATAAAATGATTTTCGTGAAATATATCCTTTAAAGCATTGTATTTTTCCTTCAATTCCTGAACTTTATTTTCTGCTATTAAAGTTTGGCCATTTTCTAAAGCTATTCTGATTCTTTCAGGCTCAACAGTCTTGGTGGCCAGTAATAATTTGACATCTTTAGGATCCCTTCCTGATTTTTCGCAAGATGTCTCTATTCTCTTGCGGATGATTTCTAGGTTGTTGATGATATCTTCTTTCATGATGAAATCGTTTCTTTGGCCTCCAGTTTCTGGATTAAAGCTGTTTTTACAGCTGTTAAAGCATGGTCTCGGGCTTCTGCAAAAGAAATGGAATATTTTCTTTCAATGGATCTCATATCCTCGGGGAACTGACTTAGTAAAGTATCATAGAAGGTATCTAGAAACTCAATAGAAGGCATTTCATAATTGATTTTAAGCTGAAAGCGTCTTAGGAGGGCAGTGTCTATAATCTCGGGGTGATTGGTTGCGCATAATAAAAGTGCATTTTCAGGATAATAATCAATAAGCTGCAGTAAAGTATTAACCAATCTCCTCATTTCTCCTACATCTTTATCATCACTTCCTCTTGCCTTTCCGATTTGGTCCAGTTCGTCAAGAAAAAGAACGGATCTTTCTCTTGCAGCTTTGTCAAATATCATTTTAATATTCTGCGAAGTCTCACCAATACGAGATGAAACAATATTGCTTAAATTGAGGATGATGATATTTTTACCTAAAGCATTCGCTATAGCTTTTGCAGTCATCGTTTTGCCACATCCGGAACTTCCCTGTAATAAGATTTTATGATTAACCGGAAGACCATATTCCTGAAGTTCTTTGGCGTAGGTGTGCTCCTTGATTAGCTGCACGAGATGATCTTTGTTATTTTTATTGAGAAATACCTCACTGAGTGTTACTTCTTCTTTATCCTGAATAATAAGATTGTAGAGATTCATGATGGAAAATAAAATGCTTTAGGCTTAACAAAGATAAGGGTTTATGAAATGAAATAATAGATCCTGATTGAGAATAAAAGGCTGGGCCAGGAATTAATTTTGGAAGATAAAAGATAAAAGATAAAAGATAAAAGATAAAAGATAAAAGATAAAAGATA
>CAUQIC010000027.1:0-42004 GCA_963518055.1 uncultured Chryseobacterium sp. | reverse complement strand
AATCTCTTTCGTTTTTCAGTGGGGCAAAGATAGAAACTTATAACACACCACGCAAGTTTACATAACATAAAATTCACTTTTCCGTAATATTAATCCCTAAACCACTGGACCAGAAGGAGAAAAATTTTAAACATTAGGCAGTAAGCCAGAGGCAGTAGGCTAGAAGCCCTACAGAATGCCTGAAATCCTATCTCCCACACCTTCATTTTAACTCTCAATTTTCAATTCTCCATTTTCAACTTACTAAGCCCTTGTTGAAAATCTTTTTTTATTTGAACGGGCTAAAGCCCGTCCCTATTGAATAAGGAATAGGCAGCTTGGATTGAATTTTTTCTTATCATTACATATATAATAAGGAAACAGCTAATCTTATACTGGACTCATTCATTTTCAATTTTCAACTCTCCACTTTCCATTTAAATAAGTTAGCCCCGATAGTAACGGTTACCCCGCAGCATGGATTGGAGAGCCGAAGGGTTTGAGCGTTGGAGGGCAAGGGCGCGAGGAGTATGAGTGGATAGCGGGAAATAGCTCCTTAATAAGTGGAAAATTGAAAGTTGAAAGTTGAAAGGGGAAAATGGAGAATAGGGAATCGGAAGGGGTTGTTTTGCAGAGATCGAGGGAGATGTTGTGTTGACAGAGAGTTGCTCTACCCTATTTATAATGAATGGGGGATTATTTTCCTGATTTAAGTTTTTGAATAGAATTATAGATGTAATCGTGATAAAAAACCGGAAACTTTTTTTTCTATTGCTTACATTTGTAATGAATTCCGGACTCAAAGGAATGAAATGAATTTATATATGATAGAAAGAAAATATAAAGAAACGGTTCATACAGATAGCAATCACTACGAATATATTACAGTAACCCACGACGAAAATAAGGTAAGAATCTATACTTTAAAAAACGGTTTGAAGGTTTTTCTTGCACAAAATTTCGATGCTCCAAGGATACAGAGTTTTATTCCTGTAAGGACGGGAAGTAATAATGATCCCGCAGATAATACAGGGTTGGCTCATTACCTAGAACATATGATGTTTAAAGGGACTTCTAAAATTGGAACTCAAAATTGGGAAAAAGAAAGTGAGCTTATCCATCAGATCTCCGGGCTATATGAAGAGCATAAAGCTGAAAAGGATCCTGAGAAAAAGAAAGAAATCTATAAAAAGATAGACCAGGTCTCTCAAGAAGCCAGTCAATACGCTATTGCAAACGAGTATGACAAAGCGATTTCATCTCTGGGTGCAACCGGTACAAATGCTCATACATGGTTTGATGAGACAGTGTATAAAAACAACATTCCGAACAACGAGTTGGAAAAATGGCTCAAAATAGAAAGGGAAAGATTTTCTGAAATTGTACTTCGTCTTTTCCATACAGAACTTGAGTCTGTATATGAAGAATTCAACAGAGCACAGGATAATGATAGCAGACTTGTGAACTATGAGCTGATGGCTATGCTTTTCCCCACGCACCCCAACGGACAGCAAACGACCTTAGGCAAGCCGGAACACTTGAAAAACCCATCGATGAAGGCTATTCATAAATATTTTGATGAATATTATGTTCCTAATAATTATGCAATGGTTTTGGTAGGTGATTTTAATTTTGAAGAAACAATCTTATTAATAGATCAATATTTTGGTTCGTTACCTTATAGGGAGCTTCCCAAGAAAACACCGATTATTGAGAAACCGATTACTGAAATTGTAGAAAAAACGGTAAAAAGCCCGACCACTCCAAGGGTTCAGCTGGCATGGAGAACAGACAGCTATGGAACCCGCGAGGCAATGCTTGCAGACGTGGTTGCGAATATTCTTAGCAACAGAGGTGAAGCCGGTTTATTGGATCTTCATATCAACCAGACGCAAAAAATGCTCTGGGCACAGGCTTTTTCGGTAGGTTTAAAGCAATATGGTTATTTTTCTATTGTTGCTGTTCCCAAGGAAACTCAAACATTGGATGAAGCCAGGGAAATGGTTCTTGAAGAAATTGAACTCATCAAAAAAGGAGATTTTCCGGAGTGGATGCTCCCTGCTATTATCAATGATTTTAAGCTTCAGCGAATGAAGGGGCTTGAAACCGCTGATGGTCTTGCTACTAATCTTTATGACACTTATATAAAAGGAAGAACCTGGGAGGAGGAGCTGAATGAAATGGATGAATATGCCAACTTCACCAAGGAAGATGTGATCCACTTTGCTAATTCTTTCTTTAAAGAAAATTATGTTTTTGTCAATAAAGAGAAAGGGGTTAATGAGAAGCTCATAAGAGTGGAGAACCCGGGTATTACACCTATTAAAATTAATCGTGAGGCACAATCTGAGTTTTTAAGTGAGATATTATCTGAAAAGACTGAAGATATAAAGCCTGAATTTATAGATTACCAAAAGGAGATCGCTACAGATACAATTAAAGGTAAAAAAATCAGTTTTGTTCACAATAAATACAATGATATAGCCCAGGTACATTTTATTTTTCCTTTTGGAAGTGATCACGACAGAGATTTAGGGATTTCCACGCAATTGCTTCAGTATTTGGGAACTGATCATCTTTCTCCTGAGGATTTAAAAAAGGAATTCTTTAAAATCGGGATCAGTAATGATTTTAAAACCACAAGTAATCAGTTGGTCATTACATTAAGCGGACTGGAAGAAAATATAGAAAAAGGAATTATTCTTCTCCAAAACTGGATGTATCATGTACAGGCTGACCAGGATATTTATAATCAATTTGTAGGAACAGTTCTTGAAAACCGCCAGGCCATTAAAAAGGATAAAAACCGTATTATGACTGCTCTGACCAATTATACAAAGCTGGGCAGCAACTCACGTTTTACGGATGTTATTTCTAAAGAGGAATTAGAAAACAGTAAAGCTGAGATTTTTACAGACCGAATGAAAAGTCTTTTCAAATATCCTTATCAAATCTTCTTTTACGGAAAGTATTTTGACAGCTTTAAAGAATATATAGGTGAATATACGGAAGTCGAAAGCCTTCAAATCCCTGAACCGAAGCAATACCCTGAACCAGCTACCGGAGGGAATGTATATTTCACGACTTATGATATGGTTCAGATGGAAATGAGTAAAATTGGGAAAGGACATCTTGTCAATCCTTCAAATTTTGGAAAGATCAATGTCTTTAATGAGTATTTTGGAAGGGGGCTGTCTTCTATTGTATTTCAGGAGATTCGTGAGAGCAAGAGTCTTGCCTATTCTGCGTATGTATCTTACGCTGCCAATGGAGAGCTGAAACATCCGGATTATATTACAACTTATATTGGAACACAACCGGATAAGCTGATGATTGCTGTTGATACAATGAATGAGCTTATGAATGAGCTTCCGCAGGTCCCTATTCAGTTTGAAAATTCTAAAAATGCTGCGCTGAAGCAGATTGCATCAACGAGAGTTACCCGAAATAATATATTTTTCAACACTTTAAGGTTAAAGAAACTTAATATTCATCATGATTTCCGAAAGGATATTTATGAGCAGATTCAAAATCTGAGATTTGAGGATCTTAAAGAGTTTTACCATACGGATGTAAAGTCTGTAGATTTTAATACTGCCATCATTGGGAAGAAAGAAAACCTAAATATGGAAGCGGTTGATAAAATGGGAACATTTAAAGAAGTAAGCTTACAAGATATCTTCGGACATTAAACATAGAAATCCGCTCTACATGGAGCGGATTTTTTTATGTATTTAGAAGTTGAGCAACAATTTTGTATTGACTCATCACTTACTATTTGATTACGTCATCATACAATCACCGTCTCCGTCCTGGAAATGAGGATCAAAGTCATCCGGGAGATCTTTCAGCAATTGTTTATGAAAAAGATATTCTCTTTTGAAATCACGCTCATGGATTTTAGGAAATGACTTGGCGTTTTTTATAGCCTCATTTAACTCGGTTTGATAGCACGTGAGCGCTTTTACCTTATTTTTAGCAATAAAATAATTTAAAAACAGGATAATTCTGTCCTGATCTGTTTGAGTAAATATATAAGGTATTTTAAGATATCCATCCCTCAGCTGCAACAATAAACATGTTGAGAGTTTATTATTTTCATCGAAGATTTTAATCCAGAAGTATTTAAAAGTCTTTGCATAGCTTGAAAAAAAATACTTTTTATCTTTTTCCCCTTCCAATACCCATGGATTATCGATGAAGGTATTAATTTCTTGTGCTGTACGATGGCAGGGAAAGTTATTGATAAAACCAGCGCTTTCGTCGTCAATACGGTTAAGAACTTCATAATGAAAATCCGGTTTTTTGATGAGTAAATTCTTCAGTGAAATGAAAGAGTTGGCCACAACATCCAAAACCTGAAAAAGAGGTTTCAATTGTTTCATTTTAGGTTTCTTTTCAGGAATGATCTCGGTGGCATCTGTTCTGAAGTAATATCGTTTCCCTTCTTTGGGGAAAATATATTCAAAAGTTCCTACAATATTATATAAGGCTTCAGCTTCTCTGGTAAATTCCGTAATGACAACCTTCCCTTCATATTCTTCAAAAACCTTTTTTAATAGAGCTTTTGCGGGTCTTTTCTTACGAAATTCCGGATCGGCATATAATGTACTGAGCCATATGTACCTGATTTTTCTTCCGTCAATTAAAAAATAATCGGGAAAGCATCCTACATATCCAATGAGTTTTTCATTGTCAAATGCAAGGATGAGGAGCGTCTGATCATCGTAGATTTTAGGGTTTCTTATCTGAGAAAGCGCACGTTGTCTGGTAATGGGAAGAAAATCATACTGCAGGAAATCTCCGGATGATATAAAATCTTCCAGTTCTTTTCTGTTGAATGTTTTCAGCTGCATCATTTTCGTTCAATGGTATTTTTATGAATCATCTTTTTCAGTTTGAAATATGCGATTTCTTTTTTCAGTATTTGTTCTCCGCTCTTTCCCATTTCCATTGGAATCCGTTGAAAATTTTTTTCCACACTGTCCAGTTTTACTCCTGCACACCCAAAACTACAAGAAATATCTTCATTTTTAAAGAGTTCATCAAAAAAGTTTTTCTTCACTCCGAAATCGGTAAAGGGAAATGCAAACGTTTCATACAGAAAACCGTTTTCTTTTAAATAAGTAAAAGACCTGCTTGTCGTTTCCATCTGTTGGTCTAACGATAAATCCCCATATTTAGGATGATCCCAACTGTGTGAAGATATTCCGAAGCCCTTTCGGGTAAGTGTTTTTAGTTCTTCTGTAGTTAAATAGGGTTTATATTTTAAGGAATATTCTTTATAATCTACCTCAAGTTTTGCAGCCAATTGGTCGAGAATATCTTTTTTCTGATAGTTAACCTTTAAAATAGAGTTTTGAATTGTTTCTTTCGTTTTGTTTTCAAGGGATAACAAACGATATACTTCCGGATCTATATTCTTCATGTTTTGAACGGTGTCAACAAGGAGGCTGGCTTTGCAGCGAAACATCATCTCTTTATTATCGATGAAAGCCGGGTTTACAAAATTACAGGCATAAATTCCCTTACGTTCTAAAACAGGTGTTATGGTATCATAAAATTCTCTAAAGCCATCATCAAAAGTAAGCAGAGCTATTTTTTTCTTAGGCTTAAAGTTTCCGGAAATAAAATCTTTGAATTCACTCCAGCTTACAAACTGGAAATGTTTTGAAAAGTAATCCAGATCTTCTTCAAACTGTTTTGTATTCTTGTATTGAATCACATGTTTGATATGGGGAAGATCTTTGTCGGAGACAGTGTGATAAAGTGGCAAACAATAATCCAGCGGAAAAGATCTCCCGATATTATCGGTTTCAAAAGCTGCCAGTAAATTGATGATTCTGTCTTTCATCCTGCTAAAAATAAAAAGAATCTATTTAAATTACATTCAAATAGATTCTTAAAGGTATAACTTTTAAAATTATTTTATAATCTTCATTTCATCAACCAGCCATTTTGAATCGGCAAATTTTTCGATGATGAAAAGAATATATTTGGTATCTACCATGATGTTTCTGCTAAAACGCGGATCATAATTGATGTCACTCATGGTTCCCTCCCACTGTCTGTCAAAGTTTAATCCTACAAGGTTTCCGTTGGCATCGAGTGCAGGACTTCCTGAATTCCCACCTGTTGTATGGTTTGTTGCTGTAAATCCTACAGGAACATCTCCGGTTTTATCTTTATACATTCCAAAATCTTTTTTGTTGTAAAGATCAATCAGTTTTTTTGGAACATCAAATTCATAATCTCCAGGAACGTATTTCTCCATTACTCCGGCAAGATGTGTCTGATAGCCATACGCAACAGCATCTCTTGGTGCAGAGCCTTTCACCTTTCCGTAGGTTACACGAAGGGTAGAATTGGCATCCGGGAAGAATTTTCTGTCTTTATCAGTAGCCATTTGCTGAGCCATGAATTTCTTCTGAAGCGCATCAATTTTTGTCTGCATTGAAGCATATTGAGGATCTGCAGTTTTCATATATGTTTCTTTGATGGAAGCATATAATTGATAAATAGGATCTTTCTTTAAAGTTTTGATCAACTTATCCTGGTTAGAAAATGCTTTGTCAATATCAGTCGTTAATGTAGAACCATTTACTGCAGTTCTTCCGGTGATGATAGAGTTTTTAGACATATCCTCTACAATAGGAATGTTTACATTTTCATCTTTATATTTGTTGAAACCTGCCGGTAAAAACTGTGGGGCTGTTTTATTAGCATACAGTGCTAATAATTTTGCGGTTACTCTCGCATCAAGTTCTGCGCTGTAATCTTTATAGAAAGAAGTTAGTTTTGTTTTTAACTTAGACAATTCCTTCTCATCCATTCTTCCTGCTTCAACAGATGAGATGAAATCATAGTAATCCCCTGCCAGTTTTAATGTTTCTGCATTTCTTACCACTTCTGTATAATAGGCATTGTTTAATGCATACGGAGCCTGGTCATTGTACAGCTTGTTCAGTTGATCTAAAGTTGTTTTAATCTCTGAATTTTTAGCTACCAAAGAACCTTCATACATTACTTTTTTCTCAACAGCATTGGATTTTTTCAACCCTTCTACTTCACCGATCCATTTTTTCCAGTAGTTAGCTACTGAAGCATATTTAGAAGCATATTTGATACGTGTTTCATTGTCAACACGCATTTTTTCATCCAATGTTTTTAATGCAACATCACGCACCGCGATTCTAGCAGGATCAATATCCTTCATGATCTTTTCTACTGCAACTGCCGGAAGGTATTCTGTAGTTTTTCCCGGGAATCCGAATACAAAAGTAAAATCGTTTTCGTTTTTATCTTTTATAGAAACCGGTAAGTAATGTTTTGGAATATAAGGTACATTGTCTTTTGAATATTCAGCAGGTTTATTGTCTTTTCCGGCATAGATTCTGAACATAGAGAAATCTCCGGTATGTCTTGGCCAAACCCAGTTGTCTGTATCGCTTCCGAACTTCCCAATACTTTGAGGCGGAGCTCCCACCAGACGAATATCTTTATAGGTTTCGATCGTGTAAGCATAATATTTGTTTCCATAGTACATAGGCTTCACCAAAATCGACTGATATGATTCAATTTTTTGAGAGTTTTTATACACCTCAATATTATTGTTGATCTTTTTAGTAAGTTCAGGTTCTGTAAGGTTATCCGTTCCTTCCAGAATCTGATCAGTAGCTTCTTTTATATCTACGATAAAATCTACTTTCACCCCGGGGTTAGGTAATTCTCCGTTTGTATTTTTAGCCCAAAATCCGTTTGAAAGAAGGTCATTCTGTACTGTAGAATGTGCCTGTATCTGTCCAAAACCACAATGGTGGTTGGTTAATAAAAGCCCTTTAGGCGAGATGATTTCCGCCGTACATCCACCGTTAAACTGTACAACAGCATCTTTTATGCTAGGTTTTTGAGTATTGAAAATATCTTTTGCAGAGATTTTCATTCCCAAATCCTTCATTTCTTTTTCATTCAGCTCTGTAGGAATCCACATTCCTCCATATTGTTGTGCAAATGCCATTGCAGCCGGCAAAAGAAATACGGATAAAAGTATCTTTTTTGTCATAATCAAAATTTTGCCCGAATTTACGAAGAAAAATAAGAACGGCCTTTATAAAAAGTATTGAAAATTTAAAACGGAAAGCTGAAAAAGGAAAATGAAAATTTAAATTTCCACTTCATGACGGTAAATACTTAGTTTCTTTTTTTGTAAATCTTTATTTTGAGACAATACAGCTTTTTCAGCATTCTGCTTTCTATTAATTTATGATCTTAAATTGTAAGCTTTCAAACTTTATATTTTCAATCTCCTTGGCTTAATTTTTGTGGGTTGCTAGTCAATTAAATAAAAAAACATAATTAAATTAATTTTTACGATGAAAAACACCATGCTTATTGTTGGAATTGGAGCCGCCTTACTGATGGCTTCTTGTTCTAAAAAGGAAAAAACCGCTGAAACAGCCGGAACTGCAACAGATTCTACAACCACTGTTCAACCAATCGCTGCAGACAGCACTGCTAAACCTATAACCAGTGCGACAGGGGATACTTCTGAAAATGCATTGGATTGGGACGGCACTTATGATGCAGTCGTACCATGTGCAGACTGCCCGGGAATCAAAACGTCATTAACATTGAATAAGGATAAAACCTTCAGCATTACTGAAGAGTATATCGACAGAAATTCAAAGAATCAGGACAAGGGATCTTTTAGCTGGGATGCTACAGGAAGTATCATTACTTTAAAAGGAAAATCTGCAAATTACAAGTATCAGGTAGGCGAAAATGCACTTTACCAACTCGATATGGAAGGAAAAGAGATAACAGGTCCTAACAAGGATTTATATATTTTCAAGAAAAAATAAGAATAAAGGCTTCGGCCTTTATTTTTTTGCTCTATTTTAAAACTGATAGGCTATAATTTTAGGATCATCTACAAGATTTTTCATCAATTCTTCGTGGTGAATATTGTTTCCTGTAAGCCTCCAGGTAACAGACAAGTTCCCCTGGGTGTATTGCTGTTTGATCTTCATGTATTTTAAATGATATTTTCCAAAAATATCCTCACAATGCTTAATATCTGTTGATGCAGTCACTGTAATTCTATATTCTCTTATTTTATGGTAATTGTCTATAAAGGTCTGCAGATAGGTCAAAGCACTGAGAACGATAAGCACTAAAGCTGTTCCTAAAAGTGAAAAATAAACATACCCTGAGCCTACAGCCATTCCTATGGATGCTGTGGCCCAAATGGTGGTTGCCGTTGTTATTCCTTCAATTTTATTTTCACCTTTAAAAATCACTCCGGCTCCTAAAAATCCTATTCCGGTAATAATGTTGGCTGCCAGACGATCGGGATTGGCCACTCCTATTTTAATAGACAGGATGGTAAAAAGGCAGGAACCAAAGCAGACTAAAATAAAAGTACGGAGCCCAGCTGATTTGTTGCGGTACTCGCGTTCTGCTCCAATCAGCAGCCCCAGAATAACAGAAATAAATATCAACAATAGCTCGTTTTTAACGGCATAGTGATCCTGAAGAAAATCCATCGTTTTTAATTTAAACTAAAATTAAATTTACAATAAAAAAGCGATCCTTCCTTTCATTTGTGTGACTTTGTTCATAGCAAGAAGATTTTATTTCAGTGAAAACTTTCGTAATATTACACCTTCAATACATCTCGGTATAGAAAATCAACAAAGAAAAATTTTAAACAATCAATATATTTCCCATGGATAAAGAAGTTTCACATTTCTGGTTAGGATATTTTAAAAATGAAGAGGACTTTTATGACTTTGTAGAAGAGGACGAAAGTTATTATATGGAAGAAGAAACAGATGATCAATATGTTTCAAAATTTGCAGAATCACAAAATATCAAGTGGTTTGACGATGACTTCATAGAATATGGGTTTGAAGATGAGCGCCTGGGTCTTTATGAAAAGTTTTCAGAATATTCTTACGCTGATGAATGGCTCCCTGTTCTTGAAAAGAAGCTTAATGAGATGAGCCTGGATACACCGGTGAATGCCATTATTTTTGCCAGCAGATTTATTATTCCTAATCCGGTTTCTGTAGATGGAGAAGAAAATAAATTATATTATATCGGTGAAATTGAATTTGATGTTTAGAACTCATCATTAAATAATAAAGATAGAATACCTTGTTGTCATTATTTCCAATACAGCAAGGTATTTTTACAAGTAATCCAATATAATCATTCCTTTTATAGTTCAGCTTCTTAGTAAGATCCGCTAATAGTTTAATGAAAATATATTCAACCCTACAAATCGGAGATTATCATACTAATCATTGTGAAGACTATTTTATTATCAAAAAAATAAGTACAAACAAGATGGTATGTGCCGTAATGGATGGTTGTTCTACAGCTATAGACAGTCACTTTGCATCCACTTTAGTTGGAAAAGCTCTTCGTAAAATTATCATTGAATACGGCTACAAAGAGCTCTATGAAAAAGATATTCAACGTACCCTTGATGAACAGCTCAAGGAAATTTTAAAAAGCTTATTTGCAGAAATGGTTTTTCTAAAAAATCACCTGATGCTAGACGAAAAAGAATTGTTGACGACTTTAATCATTCTACTGTATGACAGTTCGGAAGACAAAGGAGTTATATTATCAATTGGCGATGGAGTTGTTTGCATTAATGGAAAAATAACTGAATTTGATCGTGACAATAAGCCAGATTACTTAGCCTATCACCTTCATGAGAGTTTTGAGGTTTGGTATGAAAAACAATATCAGAAAATATTTTTTAATAGTCTTGACGATATTTCAATAGCCACTGACGGTATCCAAACTTTTTCAAAAATCAGAAAAACTGACTCTGATGATAATGTCGATTTTGTAAATTTTTTAATGATAGATCAATCCGGTAAGGATTCTGAAGAAATGCTTAACAAAAAACTTAAAAGCCTAGAGCATCAACATGGTCTTAAGCCAACGGATGATCTGGCCATAATACGATTAAGAAAAGAATAAATTTATATAAAACTAATACTTTGAATAACACAGAATCAAAAAGAAATAAGCTTATTCCCTTTATAAAAAGGTTTTCCTTCAGTACAGGCATCATTTTCATTGCAACCTATATTAAGATCTACTGGTCTATGGGAGAGTTTTCTGATCATATGTCAAGTGGCTGTATGGAATGTGGTTTTTTTGAAGATGCTTTATTGATGGCGCTCATAACAGGATTTCTATTATCCGCTATTTTCTCTTCATTGCACTTTATTAAGCAAAAATTGGTTCAACATGGGGTTAAGCTTTTATTACTTATGGGCCTTTGGATTTTCTGGAACTACTCTATTTTTGTGGATAGAGAGTCTTCATGGAGTACGTATGATTTTACGTCAGAAATTCATTATACCCTCTCTTTGTCACTTTTCCCGGTAATTCTTCTGGGTGTCATCAGTGTTTCGTTGTTATATTATCAGGAGGCAAAAGCCGGATGATCACAAAAAAATAAAATTATTGAAAATACTCTTTTATTAGTTTTCTTACCGAGAACTTATAAAACAAAAACTTCCGCTATTAGTGCGGAAGTTTTTGTTTTATAGCTGAATTATACTTTAATCTTATTAATGTGCTTCCAGCCAGTTGTTTCCTACTCCAATCTCAACCAGGAGCGGAACCTGTGTTTCCAGAGCACTTTCCATTTCTTTCTTAATGAGTGCTGAAGCAACCTCAATTTCTTCAATCGGAGATTCAAACACCAATTCGTCATGTACCTGAAGTAACATTTTGGTTTTTAGTTGCTGTTCTTCCAATTCCCTGTCGATTTTAATCATAGCCAGTTTTACAACATCTGCAGCACTTCCCTGAACAGGAGCATTTACTGCATTTCTTTCAGCGTGACCTCTCACTACAAAATTATTGGAATTGATATCTTTTAAGTGTCGTTTTCTTCCTAGAATAGTTTCTACATATCCTAGCTGACGGGCTTTATTTACCTGTTCCGCCATATATTCTTTTAGTTTCGGATAGGTTTCAAAATAGGCTTCTATCATTTGTTTAGCTTCAGTACGGGATAAACCGGTTTGCTCTGCTAAAGCAAAAGCTCCTTGTCCGTAAATAATACCAAAGTTCACGGTCTTAGCCTGGCTTCTCTGGGTTTTAGAAACTTCTTCTAAAGGAATTTTAAATAGTTTGGCTGCTGTAGAAGCGTGAATATCTTCGCCGTCCTGGAAAGCTTTGATCATGTTTTTTTCACCGGAAATCTCAGCAATAAGGCGAAGTTCAATTTGTGAGTAATCGGCAGAGATAATTTTCTTCCCTTCTCCTGAAACAAAAGCTCCACGAATTTGCTGCCCTCTCAATGTTCTGATCGGAATATTCTGAAGGTTTGGATTTACACTTGCCAAACGACCTGTAGCTGCTGTAGTCTGTGAGAAGTTTGTATGAACTCTGTTGTCTTTTTTATCAATCTGTGAAGGCAGTGCATCCACATAGGTTGATTTTAATTTCTGATAGGTTCTGTATTCCAGAATATGTTTGATGATCTCATGTTTTGAAGATAGCTTTTGAAGGACATCTTCTGAGGTGGCATATTGTCCTGTCTTGGTTTTTTTTGCTTTGGGATCGAGCTGCATTTTTTCAAACAAAATTTCTCCCAGCTGTTTAGGTGAGTTCATATTAAACTCTTCTCCTGAAAGTTCAAAAATTTTGGTTTCCAGTTGCTTCAGATCATTTTCAAGATCTATACTTTCCTGTGCCAGCCATTTTTCGTCAAGAGAAATTCCGGCCAACTCCATTTTAGCAAGAACTTCCATCAGAGGCATTTCAATATTGTAGAAAAGCTCTTCCAGGTTTTCTTTTTTCAGCTGTGGAGCAAACAGCTCATACAATTGGAAGGTTACATCTGCATCTTCTGCAGCATAGTCTGTTTGTGTTCTAAGATCAGCATCTCTGAAAGTTCCTTGTTTTTTTCCTTTTTTCCCGATGATGGTTTCAATGGAAACAGGTTTATAATTCAGATATACTTCAGAAAGGTAGTCCATCCCGTGTCTTCCGTCAGGATTCAACAGATAATGGGCAATCATGGTATCAAACATAGCACCTTTAACGGTGATGTCATATTGTTTTAAAATTTTATAATCAAATTTTAAGTTGTGAGCAATCTTCAACAGGTCTTCTTTTTCAAAAAACGGTGTGAAAATTTCCAGTGTTTTTAAAACCTCATCTCTGTCTTCAGACAATGGAATATAGTAAGCAAGACCTTTTTTATAGGAGAAACTCATTCCTACCAACTCTGCTT
Source organism: uncultured Chryseobacterium sp. (assembly GCA_963518055.1). Taxonomy (GTDB): domain Bacteria; phylum Bacteroidota; class Bacteroidia; order Flavobacteriales; family Weeksellaceae; genus Chryseobacterium. The sequence continues at coordinate 28,752 of CAUQIC010000027.1, read as the reverse complement.
CCAGTTCATTCAGTGAAGTGGTTTCTGTATCAAAACAAACCGCTCTTTGCTGCAGCAGGTTTTCTACCAATTTTCTCTGAGCTTTTGGATTGTCAACAAACTGGTAAAGGTGATCGTTATGCTCAATCGTAGATTTTGTAGAAGTTGCCTGATCCAGTTCTTCGAAATTGGCAAAGAGATCAAGCTGCATAGCCTGCCCTTTTACTTCTGTAGCGGTAGAAATCTGCTTTACTTCTGCTTCACTTTTCACTACTGCAGCTTCAGCCGGGGCATTTGCAAATGCTCTGTACAGGTTTTCATATAGCCTTCTGAATTCAATTTCATCAAAGACCTCTTTTACTTTTTCGAAATCAGGTGTTTCAAGATCGTATTGTTCCTGATGAAACTCTACCGGAGCATCACAAATGATAGTCGCCAATTTTTTAGATAGAATACCACGTTCTGCTGAAGCTTCTACCTTTTCTTTAAGCTTTCCTTTCAGTTTGTCTGTGTTGGCTAATAAAGTTTCAATATTTCCGAATTCTTTAAGGAATTTCATGGCAGTCTTTTCTCCCACTCCTTCCAATCCGGGGATATTATCAACGGCATCTCCCATCATCGCAAGGAAATCAATTACCTGTTTAGGGTCTTCAATCTCATATTTTGCCTTTACCTCATCTACACCCAAAATTTCGATATCCCCGCCTTTTAAGCCCGGTTTATAAATTTTGATATTATCAGTAACGAGCTGTGCAAAATCTTTATCAGGAGTTACCATAAATGTGGTATATCCTTCTTTTTCAGCCTTACAGGCAATGGTACCTATGACGTCATCCGCTTCATACCCTTCTACCCCAAGAATCGGAATATGCATTGCTTCCAGAATCTTGTGAATATATGGAACCGCAATTTTAATGGCTTCAGGGGTTTCGCTTCTGTTGGCCTTGTAATCTGCAAAATCGTCAGTTCTTACACTTGCCCGGCCAACATCAAAAACGACAGCCAGATGTGTTGGCTTTTCTCTTCTGATTAATTCGATCAGGGAATTTGTAAAACCAAAAATGGCTGAAGTATCCAATCCTTTACTGGTGAGTCTCGGGTTTCTGATCAGTGCATAATATCCTCTGAAAATCATCGCATAAGCATCGATGAGGAAAAGCCTTTTATCTTGTGTTGCGTCCATATTTTCTATAATGAACAAAGATAATAAAATAGGAATAAAATTGGGTAGTCCGGATAAGAGTTTGAAGGATTGAAAACGGAAGGGTTTGAAAGTAAAGCTATTGAAATGAGAGCAGCGAATGGTCGATTCGTGATCCTTCTTCAATTTCTTTTTATCATAAACAACTATCATTGACTTATGAAATAATTTTAAAACAAAAAAAACAGTATACCTGACTTAGTACACTGTTTTATTTTCTTAATTTGGCTAGACTTATTTCCCTGAAGAAGGCCATAATCCGGCGTACTGAGAAGTACCGTAGTCAATAGTTTCAGCACTGATTACAAAGCTGATCAACATACTATTGCTATCTACAGCATCAAAGTCTACTTCGTGTTGAATTACATATCCGTTTTCCCAGTTCAAAGTAATTAATGTTCCCTCTTCGTGAGATTTATTGAATGTAATTTCTCCTTTTGTAGGCTTATACTTCCCATTTAATAAGCTTTCAAGGATATCAGATTTTTCAGTAGCTTCTACTGTCACCTTGATTAATGCATTAGAAGGGTCTGATGCTACACGTCCTGAAACGTCTGTAGATCTTGATACACTGTAGTTCATTTTTAACAGTTTCTGTCCTTCACCTCCGTTGAATTTTAAGATTCCTCTTGAATTTCTTTCTGCCATGATTGTAAATTTTAATCGTTAGTAATAAATTGTAATTCAATAATTATATAACAAAGATAAAGTCATTGATTTCGAAAAAAAAGCTTTTGAATGGAAATCTGAAAAATTGTAGTAATACTACGATTTTGTGTAGTAATACTACGACAAAAGGATCAAAACAAACCACAACACACTACTAATTAATATTTTAAATAAAGTTTAAAATTCAGAACAAAGCTTCTATTAATACACAACTAAGAGAATTATAGTAAAATAAAAGTTCTTCTTTTATCACTTTAAACCTTATCACTGCACTCTAAAATTTATTTATTCTGAACCCCATTGAGAAACAAAAAAAGACCCTCCACAGGTCTTTCATTTTATATTTCCAATTGGACTGATAATTTCCTTTTTACAATAAAACTTAAGTTATCAATTCTGTTCCGCGGTGATTGTAACTCCTCCTCCAGATTGATTTGCATAAGAATCAGCTAACACCTTGAAGGTCCATTCACTGAGAGGAGTCACCAATAAAGGAAGGATAAGCCCCACTCCCGCCATTCCTCCAAAACCTTTGGAAGTCTCACTTTTCATCGCCTTGTTGGTTTCAGCCTTATGTTGATTAATTACCCTGTTACCTTTATTACTTGTTTTTACTCTTGGAAGAATTTTTCCGCTCCCTTTACGTTTCATGGCTTCTACCGCCTGAGCTCCGGATTGTGTTTTCTTCATTTCCGCAACTATTTCGGCAATTCTTGCCTCACGTTGTGCACGAGTCCCTTTTAGGTTCATGATTTCTTTAATATACTTTTCGTTCTGATTTTGTCTGTACTTATCATAAGAGTGATATAACAGCTTCTCAGCAGCTCCGGTTTGAGCTGTTCCAATATAAGGATCATCCGGTGTATCAACAGTAAAAGAGCCTGACATTTCCTGGCGGGACTCTAACATTTTGTCATATGGAGTACTTCCATCATTACTGCTATACAAATATTGCATTCCTTCTCCTTCCAGATACGCCAGGGGTTGATATACCAGATAGGCTCCTGCGATTCCTACCCCAACTTCAGCTCCGCCTGCTAATAATCCACTCCCAAGCCCCCCCGTTGACCCCGCTGCAAAACCCACCCCAAAACCGAACAGTCCGGAAATAACGGCAGTAAGCCCCAGCTCACCCATATTCCGGAATGCTACATTTTTAGCCGCTGAGTTCGCTTCTCCTTCGTCTATAAATGGTGTCAGAATTCCGGCTCCTACTGAACAGGTCATAAATGAGGATAAATTGACTGCTTTTTTCCCTTCAAATGCTACGGAAGGGTGCGGATTCTTCCACTCTACCAGATTAGGGTTACATTTTGTAGCATTTGATTTCAGGGCAAATGTAAGTCCCGTACCAATAACAGCAGTTGCTACTACTCCTATGATTATTGCTCCTACACCAAAAGTTAGAATAGAAAATGCTACCGCTGCTCCAATGGCAAGCCCGGCAATTAAACCTCCCCAAAAGAACCCCCATCCTACTGCCTGTCCCCAATTGGATTTACATTCAAAATCTTCTTTAAGAACTAAATCAGCTTGTGTTAACAGTGGTTTCTTTTCGGATTTATATACTACAGACAGATTCCATACGTTGGGATTTGCCAGAATATTCCCCGGGGAAGTATTTACCTGATGTGAGCAAACAATAAATGTTTCCTGTGGAAGATATTTACTCATGAGTATATTTTTTTTTCATTAACGGACTGCTTGCAGAACCAATGGTAGTGCTTGCATTTTCAATATCAATATCAAAATACTTCACGTATGAATTGATGAATTTCTGGAAGGCGATATTATCTTCGTCTTCACACAGGATCATATACCGTGTACCATTCTTCCGTTCTATAATAAGCCATTTGGATAAGTGTGTTAATCTGTTGATGAAAAATGTAGATTCTTTAACCTCATCTTTTTCAAAAACATATTTTTTGTTCCCCTTACAAGCTTTTATCTGATTTCCGGACCAATCTATCTTTATTAATTGTTTTCTTAATACGGTCTGATGATATAAATAATACATTACCACAAAGAATACAGCCAGAAAAGGTATTGATATCATCATCAACAACAAAGGGCTCCTTGCTCTGAAAAGTACCTGAAGAGCTTCGATATGAGGAAATAATAGTGTATAAATACCAATTGCAAAAGCTATGTAAATGATAAAGCCTACCGCTAAAGATCCGTAGAGCACAGACAACGGAAGGATTGAACCTGAAAAAGAATTTTCCGGAGACTTTTCCACGTCAGCACTATGAACATATTGTTCAAAAGATTTTATAGATATTCCTTTTGGATGCTTTCTCAGGGTAGTATTCAAAACTCCTTTAATACTGAAAGATTTCTCTCCATTAAACACAAGATCATTTTTCGTAATTGATATTTCTCTCTGATCTTTAGAGTTTACTATAAACTGATGATCATTTGTTGTGGTAATATAAAAATCTTTGCATAATCTATTGAACAACACCATGTAAAGAATACAGAAAAGGGATAAATAAAATACGAATAAGATTCCCTGGGGAATATATTTCCCAAAGTGATCTTCGAGTGCATCTAAATGGCTATTCAGATACTCCCATCCCGGGATGATATATGAAAGCAGCCCACAAACTATCACGGATATCATTAAGATGATTATCCTCTTTAAAAAATCAGGGTATGCACGAAATATGAATTTATTAACCGCCATTATTCAATTTTTTCAGGTTAAATATACATTCAGATTTTATATTGTTTTCTATATTTTCGATAATTGTCAATTCTGCTTTTTCTAAAACCTTTGTCTTCACATTATAAGTGAATAGATTTCTCATGTCTAGTTTATATTCGGAAAATTTATATTTTATGAGCGGCTGGTGGTATTTTTCATACCCTTGTGTTACTTTTTCTAAAAGCTCCTCAGACTCTATTGTTTCCCAAACTTTTCTGATGGTGATAAGGTCTCCTTCTTTTTTAAGGATATCATACCTCATCTTCATGGGTACTTGTACGTCGGGGAAAAGCTGAGATTGATAGATATAGTCTTCTTTTCCAAGATTTTCATCATCATTGTAAAGGTATTTATCCAATACTGCGAGATAAAAAAGGTCTCTGTTGTAATCTTTCTCATCGTTATATTGATCAGAAAACTGAAAGTCTCCTTCTTTTAGTAGCTTTTCATATTCCTCAGGTTTGGTTTCCTTTATCACTTTTACGAATTCAATTTCGTTGAGTTTATTCTTCTTAAATTGTTCCCAGTTTATTTTCAGTTTATTTTTATCAATAATTTTGGAAAACCTTCCGAGCTCGTTGATTTCTATCAGGCAATCATTTCTTATATAATCAACTTCAGAAACAAAATCAAAAACCCGCGATAATCCCGGTGGATTAAATTCATAAAAAAAATCACAAAGTTTAACTTCCGCCCAATGCTGGGATAGATTGAATCTCACTTCATATTCTTTTTTAAGTTGAGAATAAGTCTTTATATCATCTTCAATTCTGGTTATGTTCAGCTGCTCTGTTCTGTATTTATTTTTGTGCTCAAATGTTTTATAGTCTGTATTTTTTTTCTCTTCTTTATTTTTCTGAAGAGGGATGATAACAACATTCATATGAATTGGCAGGTAGTCTCCAAAAAACTGTTGGGTAACGGGCGAGTGTGAATTATGAAAAGTCAGCAGCTCTTTCCCTGTCAGTTTATATTTCTCTGCTATCGATTCTAATGTATCTCCTCTTTTTACGTGGTGTTTACTATATTCCATACATGGATTTCTGCTTATTTTACAATTAAAAGATATCAATAAAGTTCCAAAGATTTAATCCAGAGTTCTTATTGATATGGGTTAATTTATATCTACCTGACCTCCTTTGATGGTTACATTGTCATCGACAACCATTCCCGGAGTTCCGTTTTCTTTTCCTATATTGGTAAGGCTTACTCCTTCTATCTTTACGGTATCAGCTTTTACGGTTATGGTATCTTTGGTAATTTCAATGCTGCTGCTTCCGACTTTTAAGGTCACTTTTTCTGCTCCGTTAAGATCGATCACTCCATCGCTTCCCATTGTTAATATACTCTGTCCTTCTCCTACATCGGTGGTATGCTTGCAGCCTACATTGGTGGTGTTATTATTTTTAACGTTTTTCGTATTATCATTTCCTACGTTTACCGTTTTATTATTGTTGGCATTGGTTTCCGTATTTCCTGATCCGTCAAAAAACATATTTGCCCCTCCCTGGTCTTTCAGATTCATGGATCCTGCTCCATTATCATATTTTAGTTCGGCACCGCTTCTTCCGCTAAAGCTCATGACATTATTTCCTACTCCACCACCTCCACCAATTGCTCCATGGTACATTCCTCCCATCACAAAAGGGCGGTCGGGATGTTGGTGTACAAAATTAACGATGACCTGATCACCTACTTCGGGAACAGACATAAAGCCACGGTTTTTATTAACTTTATCACTGCTTCCTGCATCGGGAGACATCACACGGATAAACTCTGAGATATCCGGTCCGTTTTGCCAGTCAAACTGTACCTGAACTCTCCCTTGATTCATGGGATCAGTATTGGAAACAACTTTGGCAAACTGCGCTTCTGCTCTCGGGGTTTCAAATTCCGGACGTGGAATAAATCCTGTATCAGCTGCTATGGCTTCAAATTTACCATCATAATACCCTCTTGCATCCACTTCATGTGTCACTTCAATGATCATTAGTTTGGTAAAATAGGAAGTTTCATTGCTTGAAGATTTACGCATTTCGATATCCGCTGTACATCCCGGATATAAAAACGGAACAGTGGTAGTTCCTGAAGTAATGAAAACTTCAGATGCTTTACTTCCGGCAGTTCCTTTCTGAGAAGCATCAATATCCATAAAGGAAATGGCTTTTATAGGAGCAACTCTCAACGAAGGAGTTGTAAAGGTTTTTTCTGATATTTCATAAGCACGTCGCGCAATATCTGAAGCGTGACTTATTTTTGAACTTCCTGTAGTCAGCTTTTCATTTTTACTGCTGTTATATCCATAAAATGTAGGATTAACATGTTGCGCTTTCATTTTGACAGCAATATCGCTTACACTGCTTCCATAGGTAAGTTTAATAGGTTTCTCCTGTGGTGGAAGTTTTCCAAAGTGCAATACTTCACCGTCATAATAGAACTGTTCACCATAAGCCTCTGCCATTCTTGCCAGGTAATTGTAATGTGTTTCTTCATATTGCGAACTATAAGAAACATTACCATGCTGAGAATCAATTCTAAAGTCAAATTTATTTTGTCCTAATCCTTGTCTTATAACCTGATCTGCAATACTGTTAAGACTCACCGGCTGATTCCCTCCAAAACTCTGGATATGCGGAGCTGCATCCAAAAGGACTGTAGGACTACAGCCTTTCAAAACAACATTACCCAGACTTCCTTTTTCCTGACTAAAACCAACTTCTGTAATAACTCCTACAAAATTTCGTTCAGCACCTTTCTCAATATCTTTATATTTAAAAACTACTGTAATTCTTTTTCCAAGAAAGCCTTGTGTCCCTTCCAGGTTATGATTTTCTGCATTTCCTAATGTATCATAAGGCAGTGTCAGGCAAAATTCGTGATGTTTAGCAGCACTTTGAGTGAGTCTGAAATGCTTAAAATGTTTGATCATCTTTCCTTCAATAACAACATCCAGTTTTACCACTCGGTTGATCCCGGCGATAAAACTTTCAGCAATGGCTTCTACATTATGTATTTTTGAAGTCGGCTGTTTTGCCCATACTTTATCATCAATAACAGAAGGTTTATTAGGAACAAATGTTTGATTCATAAACATATCTGATGTCTCTATAGAATTTAAGCCTTGTTGTTCTGCTTTTATTATTTGCTTCCCTTTTTCGCCCGCTTTATTCAAATTACCGGCTGCTTTTCCGGCAACATTTTCTTTTATCGTATTCTTCACCGGCTCTTTGCCTGTTTTTATGTTGCTCTTTAGGCTGTCTACTTTACTTGTTTTGTCATCCTGAAACATAATATATTGTGTTTAGGTTAATAATCTATAAACTACTGATATTCACAGTGTATAGAATCTAAAAATATAAGGCTAACCAATCACTTATCGGCTCATTATTTTTTCTTAAAAAATGGCTCGTGAAACTCTTATTATTTTAAATGGAAAAACAGAACAGTATACTCTGGTGAGTGCACTGTTCTGTACCAATTTTATTTTTACTAAGATGATGAATAGGCTTATTTACCTGATGAAGGCCACAGTCCAGCGTATTGAGAAGTACCGTAGTCAATGGTTTCTGCACTTATGATAAAACTGATTAACATACTGTTGCTGTCAACAGCATCAAAATCAACTTCGTGCTGAATTACATATCCGTTTTCCCAGTTCAAAGTAATTAATGTACCTTCTTCATGAGATTTGTTAAATACAACTTCTCCTTTTGTAGGCTTATATTTTCCGTTCAGTAAGCTTTCAAGGATGTCAGATTTTTCAGTAGCTTCTACTGTTACCTTGATTAATGCATTAGAAGGATCTGATGCTACACGTCCTGAAACGTCTGTAGATCTTGATACACTGTATTTCATTTTTAACAGCTTCTGTCCTTCTCCTCCGTTGAATTTTAAAATTCCTCTTGAATTTCTTTCTGCCATGATTGTAAATTTTAATCGTTAATAATATTTTGTGATTCGGTGATTGTGAAACAAATATAGAGGCTCTTTTTCTCTAAAAAAAACTTTTAAAGCTAAAACTGAAAAATTGTAGTAGTTCTACGATTTCTTGTCGTAATTCTACGACTTTAGATTTACAACACCCATTAAAAACACTATTAATAAAGGATTTTAAGATAAAATAAAAATCAAACAAAAAGAAATATTTTACACACCAATGAGAAATATTAAGATTTTTTAATTCAATTTAGCATGTCTTAACACATAGTAAGGGAGACTGAAAATTGATTAAGCAAAATAGTAAAAGTGATGAAAATCTTTTATGATTGATTTCCTTATTTATGATCACACACAAATCTTCACGAATACCCACAATAATTTTAGGCTTCTTCCCATAAAAAATGACAGCCGGCAGTACACCACCATTGGCTATCATTCATCAATCATTATTTTTATACTATATTCAGAATCTATTGTTGTGAGCTTACTCCAGCTTTTATAGATTTCATCAGTATTTTATTTTTTCTTAAAAGGAAATCAGGCATCAGATCGGTGGGTAGGTAAAAAGAGCTTTCTCCTTTATTCTGTAATTCTTCTACAATACCGGGATTCCATGCGAGTAGTTCATCCATATCTACTTTAAGTTCATCCGCAACAACGTTAAGATTAAAGCCTGCATTAATTTCCGTTTCAGAAAGTGCGGCGGCAGTCATTTTCCTGTTTCCATCTTCAAAAAAAACTTTATTAATTCTTGAAGAATTATAATTGCTTAAAACGCTCTGAAGCTCTCCTGTTGCGTAACAGGCATTCAGATATTTTTTTACATGATTAATGGTTTCTGCCGGAAGATATTTTGAGAACTCGTGATATTGAGATGAACCTGCCGCCTCCATTGCTTTTGCTATATTTCCTTCCCCGCAGTTATAGGCAGCGACTACAGTCACCCAATTGTTATACTTTTTATAAAGGTTAGCCAGTGAAATTACAGCTGTTTTTGTACTTTTATAAACATCGCTACGGCTTTGTTCAGTAAGCCCGTATTGATTAGCGTGAGACGTCATAAATTGCCATATTCCGACAGCTCCGGCTCCCGAAGTAATATTTTTGTTAAAATGAGACTCAATCAAGGCCAGGTTTCTCAAATGTTTTGGAAGTCCTTTCTGAATCAGTAATTGTTCAATAAACTCAACAAGGTCTTTGTTGGAATTAATGATCCCCTGATATTTTCTCACACTACTTTCTGAAGTATCAGAAGCGGCAAGAAACTGTCCGTTTACGAAAACGACGGTTCCTAACAACATTACCCCTGTAAAGATATTTCTGATAATGGTTTTCATTTTCAATATATTTATAAGGCAAAAAGGCGAATCTGTACATTTACTTTTTCACCTTTTTGCTCTTTTTCTTTTTAAATTAGTCTACTTTCCAGCTTATCTTTTCGTCTTCTGCATTCCAATCTACATGGATCGTCTGGCCGGATTTCACTTCTTCTCTTACGATCATTTTAGAGATCGGTCTTGCCAGCTGTGCACGGATCACTCCGGAAATCTGTCTTGCTCCATATTTACTGCTGAATCCTCCTAATGCCAGATTTCTTACGGCATCATCGCTGATCTTTAAAGCAATTCCAAGCCTTGTCAATGAGGTATGGAGTGATTTCAACTGAATAGTAAAGATTCTTTCTGCAATAGATTCTGTAATAGGTGCAAAAGGAATAATTTCTGTAATTCTTGCTAAAAACTCCGGTCTGAATCTGCCCGAGTTAGACATGATCTGCATCAGGGAAGATGATTCCGGGACTTTACCTTCTTCAAACTGCTTTACAATTTCTTCACTTCCGATATTGGAGGTAAATAAGATTAAAGCATTACTGAAATCCCCTTCTTTTCCCAGTTTATCGTGTACTTTACCTTCATCCATAATCTGAAGGAATACATCGAAAACGGAATGGTGGGCTTTTTCAATTTCATCAAATAATACTACAGTATAAGGTTGTTGTCTTATTTTGTTAACCAGCATACCTCCTTCTTCATATCCTACGTATCCCGGAGGCGCTCCGTATAACAATGCCGCAGAATGTTCTTCTTTAAATTCTGACATATCAAAACGTACCATCGCTTTTTCATCATTGAAAAGCAATTCTGCCATTGATTTTGCCAACTCAGTTTTTCCGGTTCCTGTAGGCCCTAAAAGGAAGAATGATCCGATAGGCTGCCCCGGTTTGTTTAATCCACTTCGATTTTCAACAATAGCATCAGAAAGTATTTTCAACGCATGATCCTGCCCTACTACCCTATTCGTAAGCAGAGATTCCATGTTCAGGAGTTTTTCTTTTTCCTGAGCCTGAATTTTCCCGATTGGAATATTGGTTTTAGCTGCCATTACAGCTGCCAGTTCTAAACGGTCTACTTTTTCTCTTTTCTTGGCAGCATGCTGCAAAAGCTCGGCATAAGTATCTTCAATAATCTTCTGAATCTGATCTACAGGCATAGAGTTATCAATGGCAGGCTGCTCCCTCAGGGAGCCCCACAAAATAGGACTGATCTTATCCCTCAACAGGTTATAAGTCCATATTAACTCATCTGCTTTGTCTTTGTTGTCTGTATATTCTTCTTTTAAAATAATATCATAACTTTCTTTCCAGCTTTGAAGTTCTTTTTCAGAAAGCTCATCAAGCATTTTGATGGCAGCCATTGTTCTGTCTAATAAGTCTATTGCTGCATCCGGCAATTTTTTACCTTTAGCGTATCTCTTCGCCAGACGTACGCATTCAGGAAGGGCTGTTTTTTCCACTTCAATACCGTGATGTTTTTTATATCCTTCAAGGAGTACATCAATCATTTTTACGCAGGTTTTTTCATCCGGTTCATTCACGGTTAATACCTCAAAACGACGATTGAAAGCCTGTTCCGGCTCTATAATTTTTCTATATTCTTCCTGAGTAGTAGCTCCGATAACGGTAATTTCTCCTCTTGCAAGCTCAGGCTTCAAAAGATTGGCTACGTTTCCTATACTTCCTTTTGGATCAAGAAGCGTGTGAATCTCATCAATGAAAAGAATTGCTTTTTCAATTTTTTTGCATTCATTGATTATTTTTTTGAGACGGTCTTCAATTTCTCCTTTATAAGAAGTTCCCGCCAGTAATGCTCCGGTATCCAGTTCTAGAAGGGTACCGTTTTTAAGCATATCAGGAACATTTCCTTTGGTGATTTCAATGGCAAAGCCCTCTACTAAAGCTGTTTTCCCTACTCCCGGCTCACCTATAATAATCACATTAGGCTTACTTCTGCGGCAAAGAATCTCTACCAACATTCTCAGTTCTTTATCTCTACCAATGATATTTTCCAGATCGCCTTTTCGGGCCTGTGCCGTTCTGTCTACACAATAGCTTTTGATGGACGGAAAAGAAGAATCGGTAAAGTCTGATCCATTAGAAAATAAAGAAGAAAAGTCACCCTCTTCAGAAACTGTAAAAGGAGTATCTTTTCTGTATAAGTTGAAAATTTCATGCTCTCTCAACGGAAGTGATTTCAATTGTTGAAGCGAAAATACAACTTGTGGTTTTACAATAGCAGTGAGGATACAGATCGGTGTGATCTCATCCAGTCCTAATTTTAACCGGATATCGTCTGCCTCTTCTACAAGAGCATCTATAGCTTCATCCTGCCCTACTTCGTCTGGAAGATGAGCAGTCTTGGGATATTCTTCAATACGAACATCTGCCCACTCATAGAAATATCCGGGGTCTTTATCTATACTTTTTAAAAATTCATTAAGACCAATGTCTTTATGCATTAAAGCCTGTAAAATATGCGGACCTCCATAAGTAGCATTATAATTTTCTTTCGCTATTGACTGAGCAATATGGAATAGTTGTTTTACTGATTCGTTGGTTACTAGTACTCCCATTTATAATTTTTCTTATATTAATATATTTGTGTGTTCTGTTTTACTTATTCTTCCTGATAATTTGATGTGGGCTGTCCGGAATCTATTCTTTTTAACCTCGTAAGGAAAACTTGTTCTTTTTAGCCTCTCTAAAATTAATTATTTTATTCTAAACTAGATAGGATAAAGATAGTTAATTCTTTAATCAGAGAAGTTACAGTAGGCTTCCTTTTTATAATCTCAATTACTTTCACAATAAAAACTTAACATCAGTATTCCAAAAAATCTATTTTTTAAATGTTCAGAAAGTATAATAAAGCCAAACTTAACCATTGTAATCCGGTATAGATAGTATGCAACATCACTAAATCTTCTGATAATCGGTTATTTACCTTTGATCATTGTCGTTCAATTTATTTCCCGTAAAGCCTCAGTATTAAAAGCAGTTTTTAAAAACATTTCAAAAAGGACACACGCATCATTCAGGCAAAAAAAGACCGTCTAACAAGGACAGTCTTTTTCTTTTATGAATGTTGATAATGTGTATTATTTTTAGCTTGAAGGCCAAAGTCCGGCATACTGAGAAGTTCCATAGTCAATAGTCTCAGCGCTGATTACAAAACTGATTAACATACTATTGCTGTCAATAGCATCAAAATCAACCTGGTGTTGGATAACATATCCGTTTTGCCAGTTTAAGGTAATCAATGTTCCTTCTTCGTGTGATTTGTTGAATGTAATTTCACCTACAGTAGGCTTATATTTTCCGTTCAGTAAGCTTTCAAGGATGTCAGATTTTTCAGTAGCTTCTACTGTTACCTTGATTAATGCATTAGAAGGATCTGATGCTACACGTCCTGAAACGTCTGTAGATCTTGATACACTGTATTTCATTTTTAACAGCTTCTGTCCTTCTCCTCCGTTGAATTTTAAAATTCCTCTTGAATTTCTTTCTGCCATGATTGTAAATTTTAATCGTTAATAATATTTTGTGATTCGGTGATTGTGAAACAAATATAGAGGCTCTTTTTCTCTAAAAAAAACTTTTAAAGCTAAAACTGAAAAATTGTAGTAGTTCTACGATTTCTTGTCGTAATTCTACGACTTTAGATTTACCACCACGCCTCAAGCTTCACTATAAAAGCATTTGCTACAATTTAAAAATGTCAGCCGATACAGATATTTTCCACCCGAATGAGAAATAAACACTTTTAAAATGTGTTTTTGAAGGTTGGAATTGAAATTTTGAGGGCTAATAATTCTGATTGAAAAATTAATAAAAGAAACCCGAAATTGTCATTTCAACTCCTTTTATTTTTCTTAAGAAAACAAAAAAGCAGAAGTATTACCACTTCTGCCTTCGTATTATAAAAATTAACGTTTTTAATGTTTAGTATATTCCGGTTGTTCTGTCGGAAGTCTTGTTGGTGTAAAATATTCATTAAGCCAATAGAATGTTTGTCCATTCTGCTGAATTTTCACAGCAGGGTTATTTCTGTTCGCAAGCATTCTGTCTGACAAATCTTTATAGTGGCGGAAATAGTTTCTTACCGTCTCGCTAGAAACAATCTTAGATTTTCTCCAGCCTTTAAGCTTATACTTTGCCATCAGTTCTTCTTCTGAAAGATCAAATCCTGTACTCATTCCTATAGCATAGGACATCGGCTGCTCATAAAGATCTCCTTTATCAAGGAATTTGATGGTAGGATTATATTTCTTCAGTAGCTTTACATATTCTTTAATAGCCCTTGACTGGTTAAAATCAGGCTTATCAGCATCAGTATTTCTATATACCTCAGTATAGAATGCTTTTAGATTATCATATTCCGTTTCTGAAATCAGAATTCCTTTTTCCATTGCCGGCGAATATTCTTTCATTTCTTTAGGAATATACCCTTTTACAAGGAATGGATTTCCATAGTTGATCAATTGTGCTGCAATTCCTGCAGAAACAGGATTTGTAAGTCCCGGGTACAGATATTTATATTTTAAATCTACATCTGTTCTCCCTGCCCCTACAGACGAATGGAAATATTTATTAAGTGATTTATCAATATTCTGATTATCTAAAGTAACCTGTGAAATAAGACTATCAACAGATTTTTTTAGGAATCCCGGAGTAGCAACATCTCCTTTTTTAGGAAAAATAACAAACCCCTGAGACATACTTTGCTTAGGATAAGCCAATGAGAAAAATCCCTCATCACTTTCTACCAAGCTAAAGTTATTCTTGGTAAGAACATCATATTGGTTAATGATCTTTTGTTTTTTAAGCTCAGCAATATTTTTTGCCGTATTGGTAACGACGTTTTCAGCCATCAATACAAAATCATTATAATTATCCGAAGACCTCGCATTTGTCTGGAACATGATCAATCTTGCCTGCGCCTGTGTAAGTGAACTAATCACACTGTACATATTCCCGCTCTGGCTTGCAGATGTACCTACGGTTACCACTATATTCGTTTCATCAGGTACGTTAGAAAGAAGATTTCCGGCTGCAGAAAGCGCCTCTCCTACCGGCTGATAGCCACTGGTACTTGCACAGTTCATTTCATTAGACTTCTGGTCAATAAATGAAGTGATTTTACTATAATCTGTACTTAAATTTGAAACAGAAATATTATTTCCACATGGATTATTTTTATATAAAACAATTCCATATTTAATATTGCTAAAATAGGATGGTTTCTCAAATCTAAGCTGCAAATCCTGTAATAATGATTTTACAATAGGTGCATATGGAGCATTCTGTGCACTAATGTCTAATGCAAAAACGATATTAATATTCTTGTCTCTATCTGTAATCTCTCGGTAACGGTCAAAATAGATTTCCTCTCCTAAAACATTGAAAACAAAATTCTTACTATAATCTAAAATGTTGGTAAAATATTTTGTCTTAATGTCCGGAGTCTGAGCTTGTTCTAACGAAAGATTAACAGGATAAATATTTTCCAAAGGTGTTCTTTTGTTAACATCTGTAAGAAGAATAGCTGTTTTATTTACGGCATCAGATGCTGAACCACCAGGATATCCTTCATGAACGCCTAATTCACTTTCAGTAATTCCCGTTGTATTTTTAAGTTTTATAGCAGAACGTTCTCCCCATGTGGAAATAACATTGGAGCTTACCCATCCATATAGGCTTTTCCCAATACTATCTATATCAACAGATGGTCTTTTACCGACTAAGAGTCTTTTGTTATTTTCAGCCTGTTTATAGACATACACCATCTGTCCGTTAGGAATCTTTACTTTAGCTTCTTCGATAAGACTTGGTGAGTTAAACACCATAATCGAATCATTTTTATAGTACCTCTCAGCATTTCTGATAACTTCGCTATTATTTGGTACCACTGCTACTCTTACAGGATAACCTGTCTTTTCGCTTTTTAAAGAATTGTTCCAGAGAAGCAAGTCAGAATCAGGGATCCATCCATACGTTTTAATAGACTTTGAAGAAACCTTTTTCATTAAAGCATCCGGAACATATTCGGCTACTTTTACCATTCCATCTCTGTGTTTCAAAACCATTAACGGTTCTAAAAACTTAACTTCTTTATAAGACTTCTCGTCATCTTTATCTAAATAAGCGGTATTTCTTGATCTGTCTGAAACAACGATCCATGGAACAGATTTTTTAGGAAATCCGTTAACCACCGGCGAATTATCTATCTGACCATATTGAGATGGCTCAGGAGTTTTCTTCGATGGAAGCTTTACCTGACAACTCGTCAATAACACTGATAATCCTATATAATATGCTGCTAGAGGAAATTTATTTTTCATCCTATTTTATCTTTTATGATTGGCGCATCCAAATTGCTGGACGGAATTATTTGCTTTGGTTTATGTCTACTTTGGTTACACAGTTCTGCGTATCATCCAAATTTACTTTTACAGTCTGAATCACTGTATTTTTATCAAACTGAAGACCGGCACAGTACATGTAGAAATTATTTACTTTGCTGTCATTTACTTTTACGACTGTGTTTTCGTTATTACACAGATAAGTTTTCAACAAGTAATTGTAGTGCATATTGAAACTGTTTCCGTTGGCAATCTGCTGCAAATGGTATTTAAAGTCGTTATCAATTTTTGCATAAGAATCTTCTACAGACACTTCCTCTTCTTCCAAAGAGTTATACGCAGGTAGAATTTTGATACGGTGATAGATAGGCTCCTGAGTTTCCTCAGTATACAATGTCACCAAATAGTCTCCCGGTTTTTTATACGAATAGATTGCTAATTTATCTTTAGAATCTGTATTCCCGGTTTCGCCAAACTTCCAGGCAAATTGTTTTGCTTCGGAAACAGCACGGAACTGAACGTTCTCATTTTGCATCGCCTGAGCAGGTGCCTCAATGGTTGATTTAATCTTGGTGGTATCTGTTTTTTTCTGAAGACTCCTGGCATTTACCATAACAGGGAAAGACTTCGTATACTTGTTATCAACGATCAAACTTACCTGATAATACCCCGGTTTATTATAAAAGTGGATCCCTCTGTTTTTATCAGAAGTAGTTCCATCTCCAAAATTCCATCTTTTGGTTTTGGCAAATTGGGTCTTATCTTCAAATAAGAGCGTATCTCCTACCGACAATGAAGACGGATAAACCACTCCAACAATATCATCAGCAGAGTGAATCACCTTTTTCTGCAGCCACAGCGCAACTAAGGCCGCAATAAGCAAGGTTGCAATAACACCAATAATAATGTTCTTTTTGTTCTTTTGAAAATAATTCATAGTTAATAATTGTGATGTGTTTTATGTATAGTTTCTATATTCATTCCTGAATAATTACTGCATTCGTGCTTTTAATGCATTTTCACGCTCATAAAGCTTATTCTGTTTATCCTTAAAGCCTATTCTGCATTCTTCAACCTGCTTCTCAAATTTTTTGATATCTTCAGAGGTTGTTGAGATTACTTTTTTGTCTTCAAAGTACATTTTATAGAATCTTGCGATTTGTGGATATGCATCTTTTCGGATATCGACGATATCATAACTTTTGAAATAATTGTTCAGATCGTTGATATTTGTAAAAATATTATTTTCAACGAAAGGCTGAGGAGCCTCATCTGTAAGTTTAGTAATCATGGTGTATGTACTGTCCATGATAGGAAGAACAATCTTCTGATGTTGTTCAAATTCTGCTTTTTGCTCTAGGTTTTGAATACCCCTCACATCTTCATCAGAAAACGGAGATTCAAATCCTTTTAAAAAGATAACTCCCAAAAATATCATGGCAGTTACAAGCATTAGTATCAAATAAAAAAACTGATAATGCCTTTCCTTTTTAGATAGTGTAATTTGTCCTTGCATATCTTTTTATTTTTATCTTCTTCTACCTCCCGTAAAGTTTCGGGTAGGATCTTTTCTGAGTTGGTTATTCGCTCTATCTACCTTCCCCATACATTCATCCAGATCTCTGCGCACCGTTTTCTTTTTATATTCTACTCCGATTATTTTTGTTTTTAAGTTGATCATGGGCTCAATCTGCTTCATCAGCATGGCATAATGCTTAAAATTTCCGGTGCTGTCTTTGCCCATAATATTTTTAGCATCTCTTACATTATCCATGATATTAGTTCTTAGAAAAACATCGTTCTCTACCTTATTAGCATCAAGTTGGGTCATACGCTCATAGATATTATCTACATGCTCCCTCAATACGTCACTCCTGCCCATAAGTTCTTTATAGGCTTCAGCCTCTCTGCTGATCCCTTCTCTTTGGATATCATAACTTTTAAAGAATAGATACAAACATGTAAACGACACTACCGACAAAGCTACAAAAGACAGAATAAACTTCAAGATGCCCGTTCTGACATCCGATTTGTTCAATTTTTTTTCCCTATTTGAAGACATAATTTGCGATTTGTTTGGCCTGTGAAAATATAAAAAAAAAAATACATGCACAATACGTATTTTCCCCATGTCCGTTTCGTAAAAACCCTAATTAACTTAATATTAATTACAACTTTAATAAGTTTTTCATAAATTAGGCCTCTGAATTTTAAATATCATTCGCCAAATCGATATTAAGAATGAGTAAAATATTATCTAATACCGTGCGTTTTTCTATTGCTGACAGCGATTTTTATTTTAAAAAAATAATGATCAAAACGCTTATGGAAAACCCTTTCTATATGCTTCTGAACGATTGTAATAATGGACATGAGCTTGTTAACAGAATCTACAGAAGACAGGAAGATGTATTCATCATTGAACTGTTTATGCCGGTATTGAGTGGAATTGAAGCCATCAAATATATAAGAAAAAATAACGCCGAAACTCCTATTGTCACTTATTCCGGTACTTACCAGGAAGACATGGCTGAAATCCTTTCAAAGATTCCCAATATATACTACTGTCAGAAAAAAAGTACTATTATTAAAGATATCATTAAAGGAAGCATTGCTTCTGAAGGCTTTGATTACCAAACATATTCCAAGGAATGGGAACAACAACCTCTTGCCGTACAGGAATATATGGACAGACAGAAAAAAGGTCAGGAAGAGCTCTCACCGGCTGAAATACAGCTCATGAGATTCTGCTATGAAGGCTTTAGTAATAAAGAAATTGCAGAAAAACTTAATCTGAGCACCCGAACAATTGACACTTACATCAATCGACTTACAGAAAAACTAGGTTTGAAAACAAAACTTCATCTAATTCGTTTTTGTGTTGAAAATGGATATTATAATTCCAGTATGTAAGAAATTCAAACCAACGAACAGGTCGTTTCAAAATGGATAGACAAAAGAGCAAAAACCTTGTTTAATCTACTGTTAAAGGGGTTTTCTATAAAATATCCTCTATTGTATCTCATTACCCATTTACTGTTATATTATTAAATTATTAAATTATCCAAAGTCGTTGTTAATATAGGCCATACACAAAAAGTCCAACTATTTGAATAAAAATATTTTGCCACTAATTTGCTAGTATTCAATTTTTTTAACTAAATTTGCACACCTAAAATTTAAAATTAAAATAAGGAAATGACAAAGGCAGAATTGGTAAACACCATCTCAAATAAGTTGGGAACAGAAAAGAATGAAACACAGAAAGTTGTAGAAGCTTTTATGCAGGAGATCAGAACTTCTATGTATAATGGGGATAACGTTTATCTGAGAGGTTTTGGATCTTTTATCATTAAAACAAGAGCTGCTAAAACAGGAAGAAATATTTCTAAGAACACTGCAATCGAGATTCCTGCTCATAACATTCCTGCTTTCAAACCATCAAAATCTTTTGTTGAGAAAGTAAAAACTAAAGTTGCAGTAAAATAAGAACATTAACTGAATATTAACTAGTTACTAAAAAATTAAAATTATGCCAAGCGGAAAGAAAAGAAAAAGACACAAGGTTGCAACTCACAAAAGAAAGAAAAGAAGAAGAGCGAACAGACATAAGAAAAAATAATCTCCTCTTCTCGAGATTTACAATATAATAATATAGTTGGTGGTTTTATTTTTTAAAGTTCACCGACTATATTTTTGTTTGCAACTATAAGATTCCGCGGAAAAAGGACGGTTTCAAATATTATTTTAATAAAAATATTATGGATTTCATTCTAAATCCTTATATTTAATAGATGAATTAATCGAGAAAAAACGTCAAATTCCTATAATCTTAACAATTTTATCTTATAACAAAATGAAGAAAGAACTAATAGTTTCGCATGAGGATGATCTTACAAAGATTGCACTGCTGGAAGACGGAAGACTATGTGAACTTCATGAGCAAGAGGACAAAAGCGATTTTATAGTTGGAGATCTGTTTATAGGAAAAGTAAAAAAACTGGCACCCAACCTGAATGCGGCATTCGTAAATATCGGATATGAAAAGGATGCTTTTCTGCATTATCAGGATTTAGGGCCTCAATATCTTACCTACAGAAAGTTTTTAAAAGATACTATTTCTAAAAAACAAAGCACTTCAAGCTTAAAAAATTTCGAGATACAACCCGAAATAGACAAAAACGGAACGGTAGATAAAGTAATTGCAAAGGATGATCTCGTTCTATTACAAATTACCAAAGAACCTATTTCTACCAAAGGACCAAGAATTTCCACTCAGGTTTCCTTAACAGGGCGTTTTCTGGTTTTGATTCCATTCGACAATAAGGTTTCCATTTCCAAAAAGATCAGAAGCTTTGAAGAGAAGGAAAGATTGAGAACTCTGATCGACAGTATTAAACCTGAAGGTTTTGGAGTTATCATCAGAACAGTTGCCGAAGGAAAAAAAGTAGCCGACCTTCACAATGATATGAATCAGTTGATTCAAAAATGGGAAAGCACTTTTAAAAATATCCAGAGAAACAAAGTTCCGTCTAAAGTTTTAAGCGAAGAAGACAAAGCTTCAGCTATTTTAAGAGACAATTTCAATCAGGATTTCGTCAATATTATCTGTGATGATGAGCAGATGGTAAACGAAATGAAAAATTACGTTGAAGTAATCGCACCTGAAAAGAAAAATATTGTCCAGTTTTATGATTCCCATATTCCTCTCCTGGAATATTATAACGTTGAAAAACAGCTTAAACAGAGCTTCGGAAAACACGTAAACATTCCGAGTTCAAAAGGAGCTTATCTTGTTATTGAGCACACAGAAGCACTTCACGTCATCGACGTCAACTCCGGAAATAATATTACTACCGGAACCGCTGTCAATAAAGAACACGCACTGAAAGTGAACAAAATGGCAGCTACAGAGATCGCAAGACAGCTACGCCTCCGCGATATGGGAGGTATTATCGTGATCGATTTCATCGACATGCCTAACTCTGAACACAGAAGAGATCTCTACGAACACTTGAAAGAGGAAATGAAACGCGACAAAGCTCGCCACAAAATACTTCCTCCCAGCAAGTTCGGATTGATCCAGATCACCAGACAAAGAAATCGTCCGGAAAAACAGATCGAAACCAAAGAAGAAAACCCGAACAAAGACGGAGAAATTGTAGCTCCCATTGTTATCGTGGAAAGAATGGAAGAAACCCTCAGGTCAATCATGCAAAAGGAAAAAGGAAAAATCTACCTGCATGTGCATCCATTTGTGGAAGCTTACCTTACCAAAGGAATCAAAAGTATCCAAATGAAATGGTTTATCAAATACAAAAAATGGGTAACCATCGTCCCAAGGGATTCTTTTAAATATTTAGAATATAAAATCTACAATTCTAAAAAAGAAGAATTGATAGAATTTTCTAATTAAGACAAAATTTCAACCTCCGGCTTTATGCCGGAGGTTTTTTTATACTGATATCATGTAAAACATTATATTCCAGGTATCGAATACAAATTGTACTTTAATGATCTAGAGTATAATATTTAAAAAATTTCTTTAAAGCTCAATAGCTTGTTTGTATATTTGAAACAAGAGAGAATCTGCTCCTACCAAATACCAACAATAATATTTCTAATTTTTAAACTATGAAAAGTCACCACTATAAAGCTAAGATTCAATGGACAGGAAACAAAGGAAAAGGAACTAGCGGTTACAGGGATTACGAAAGAAGCCATGCTATTTCAATAGAAAGTAAAATTGTAATTGAAGGTTCATCTGACCCTTCTTTCCGTGGTGATAAGACAAAACACAACCCGGAAGAGCTGTTTCTTTCTTCTCTTTCATCCTGTCATATGCTTTGGTATCTTCACTTTTGTTCTGAAGAAGGGATTATTGTCACTGATTATACAGACGAAGCCACTGGAATTATGGCAGAAACAGCGAATGGAAGCGGCCATTTCACAGAGGCAACTTTACACCCCATCGTTGTAGTAAGTGAAGAATCAATGATTGAAAAAGCAAAATTACTCCATCACAAGGCCAATGAATATTGTTTTATTGCAAACTCGGTCAATTTTCCTGTAAAACATCAATCAAATATACGAGTTCAAGTATAGCTTTGAAGCTACCAATAGGAAGAATATACGCTAAAGGTATACTGATTTTTTCTTACAAAATATTTTGATTTTAAAATTTATCAATTATATTTTTTTAATTAAATACCTATAGGTTAATAAATGTTAAGCTCCCTATTTCTTCAAGATATATTGCTAAATTTGAGCTATGGAAAATTTTGGAAAAGATTTATTGAGACAAATAAAAAGTGTAGAGCTCCCCGGGGAATACGCCCATGGAGTATTTTCACCTCCTTACCGTCCCATTTTCACTTATGATGAGGTACTGACAAAAAACCCAAAGTTTGCAGCTGTTAATATTGTATTATACCTGAAAGACAACGAATGGTACTTTCCATTGATTCAAAGAACTATTAATGAGCATGACAGGCATAGTGGCCAAATCTCATTGCCCGGTGGAAAACGCGAGGAAATGGATCAGGATTTTGCTGAGACAGCCATTCGCGAAACCTCTGAGGAAATAGGAATAGATAAACATTATGTAAGAATTATCAGAGAAATGTCTCCTATCTATATCCCTGCCAGCAATTTTTATGTATATCCCTATATTTCATATACTAAAAAGAATCCAACTTTCATTCTGCAACAAAGTGAAGCGGTAGAAGTCATTGAATTTCCCATCACCTCTTTTTTAAGCCTGTCTGATACCCCCGAAATTATGGCACTTCCAAGCGCCGGAGGAAAAGAAGTTCCTGTAATCAATTTCAACGGATACATCATCTGGGGAGCCACAGCAATGATATTAAGTGAATTCAGCCAGTTGCTGAAAAAAATGTAACTTTGCACTACCGTGTTTAATTGAGAGATGGCGAAGAAAAATATTTTCACCGATGCATTCGGAACACCTTATTTTTTAAAAAGGTTAATCATTTTTATTTTAGGACTTGTATCCTACAGGCGATTCAATGGCTTTAATAAATTGAAAATTACCGGTACAGAACACCTTGTGGATCTTCCGGACTCTAATGTACTTTTTGTATCTAACCATCAAACCTACTTTGCGGATGTTGCAGCAATGTACCATGCCTTCTGCGCCGTAAATAATGGATACTTAAACACCATTAAAAATCCGATTTACCTATTGAACCCAAAGATTGATTTTTACTATGTAGCAGCTGAAGAAACCATGAACAAAGGGATTCTTCCTAAAATTTTTAAAATTGCAGGTGCTGTAACCGTAAAAAGAACCTGGAGGGCAGAGGGTAAAAATGTCAACAGAATGGTAGACATGAGTGAGGTAGATAATATCATGAAGGCATTGGATAATGGCTGGGTAGCAACTTTCCCACAAGGTACTACATCAGCTTTTGCCCAGGGACGAAGAGGAACTGCCAAACTGGTGAAGAATCAACGACCTATTGTAATCCCGATTAAAATCAATGGATTCAGAAGAGCATTTGATAAAAAAGGACTTCGTGTAAAAGTAACCGGTGTAAAACCTACGATGGAATTCAAGGCTCCTCTTGATATAGATTATGATAATGAGAAGGCACCGGAAATTTTATTAAAAATCATGACTGCCATCGAACAGACTGAAGATTTCAACGTATTACACAGTTATGATGAAGAACTTAAAGCTAAAAAATTAGAACAAAAGGACTCCAATAATTAAAGTAAAATTATGAACAGAATAATAGGGATCATATTCGCTCTCATTGTATTGGTCTCATGCAACAGCCAAAAAGTATATTCGGATTTTGACATCAGTTATTCGAAAAGTGGCGGATTGGCTCCTGTTTACGAAAATCTGCTTATCAAAGGAAACAATGTACATTACTCTTTTGAAGGTCAGGGAAAAAAATACAAACAGGATTTTAAAATTTCAAATGAAGATCTGAAGAAACTGGATCAGACTCTTTCGCAGAATAACTTCAGAAGAATTCAGGAAGACCGTAAAAAATTGTACGATAATATTTCTACTTCGATCAATATTAAAAAAGGATCTAATGAAGGCAGTAAATCGGATGCCAGTATGATTACCCCCAATTATCAGACGAATTGGAATAATATCCTTGAAGCGTTCCAGCAGATCATTAATACTAATATAAAAAAACAGTAAATACAATTGAAAACCCACTTCATTGCTATTGGCGGAAGCGCCATGCACAATCTTGCCATTGCACTAAAAGATAAAGGATATCAGGTTACCGGTTCAGATGATGCTATTTTTGAACCGTCAAAGTCCAGATTGGAGAAAAAGGGAATATTACCTCAGGAAATGGGTTGGTTCCCGGAAAAAATCACCCCGGATATTGATGCTGTTATTCTTGGAATGCATGCGCATCAAGACAACCCTGAACTGGCAAAGGCAAAAGAATTAGGGTTAAAAATATATTCTTACCCGGAATTTTTATACGAACAGTCTAAAAATAAAACAAGAGTTGTAATCGCCGGATCACACGGTAAAACAACGATTACCTCAATGATTCTTCATGTTCTGAATTTCCACCAGAAAGATGTAGACTTCATGGTAGGAGCACAGTTGGAAGGTTTTGACTGCATGGTAAAACTGACTCAGGATAATGATTTTATGGTGTTGGAAGGTGATGAATATCTTTCCTCCCCTATTGATCTTCGTTCAAAATTTTTATTATACCAACCGAACATTGCTTTAATGAGCGGAATTGCGTGGGATCATATCAATGTTTTTAAGACATTCGATGACTATATCGATCAGTTCAGAAAATTTGTAGCAAGCATTACAGCCGGTGGAGTTCTTGTTTATAATGAAGAAGACCCGGAAGTTGTTAAAGTAGTGGAAAATGCTGAAAATTATTTCAGAAAAATTCCATATAAAACTCCTGACTATGAGATCAATAATGGGAAAGTATATTTAAAAACTGAAATGGGAGATATTCCACTTTCTGTTTTTGGGGCCCATAACCTTTTAAACATGGAAGGAGCAAGACATATCTGCAGGCAACTGGGAATCATGGATGAAGAT
Source organism: uncultured Chryseobacterium sp. (assembly GCA_963518055.1). Taxonomy (GTDB): domain Bacteria; phylum Bacteroidota; class Bacteroidia; order Flavobacteriales; family Weeksellaceae; genus Chryseobacterium. The sequence continues at coordinate 3,492 of CAUQIC010000027.1, read as the reverse complement.
TTCTATGAAGCTATTATGAGCTTCAAAGGAGCTTCAAAACGTCTTGAAAAAGTGGAAAGAGAAGATAAAGGAACCCTTTATAAAGATTTTGCCCACGCTCCAAGTAAAGTAAAAGCAGCCGTAAAGGCATTCGTAGAGCAATTCAGAAATGACAAGAAATATGGTTTTCTTGAACTTCATACCTACTCTAGCTTAAACCCTGCTTTTTTAGAACAATACGACCATGCTATGGACGGTCTGAATGAAGCAGTGGTTTTCTATTCAGAAGAAGCATTAAAAATCAAAAGAATGGAACCCATATCTCCGGAATTTATCAAAGAAAAGTTTAAAAATGAAAATTTAAAAGTTTTCACCAATGCTGAAGATCTTCATGCTTACTGGGATACTTTAGATAAAACAAGTGGTGTTTATCTAATGATGAGCTCAGGAAACTTTGGAGGTTTAGATCTGACAAAATAAAAACCATATAAATTTTTTACAATTTGAAAATTGGGCAATGGAATAGTATTCCATTTACATAAAAAAACTCCTTTCTATTATCCAAGAAAGGAGTTCTTATTTTACCCTTATTTTTAATAAAAACAATACCCCTTTCATAAGTTGAAAGGGGTGTTATTTATCTATTTTATCTTTTTATAATATCTTCTTAAAACTTTCGTATTTCCCTGGTCATCAAATCCATATTGATCATTTTCAATAATCATTTCTTCTCGGGTTAATTTAGTGACTTTATAACTATATTGGCCGGTATCTTCGTTATAATATAAAACTTTAGATGGCTTATCATAATTATACTTTACGGTATACGTCGTAGGAACACAAACGTCATTTTTCAGTTTATAATTGATTGCCAATTGGTGAACTCCATTAAACTCCAGTGTGTTTTCAACTTCGCAGCCTGTTGGGATAATAGTGGTTATTTTACCCGTACTTGGTACATCGATCTCTGCCTTAGAAACTTTCCAGGTCCCTTCAATAGGGGCTCTATGTTCTTCATTGTTATCACTACTACATGATGCTATTGCTGAGAATACAGCAAATGATAGAAATAATTTTTTCATGGTTAATTTATATTTACATTTGAACCCCAAAGATAGGCCTTTTGTACCTACTTCACCTCTGCCTGAACAATGAGATTTCTCAGGATTTCCTCTGTAGAACGGCTATCATACTCATGAATAGATTGCCCTGCCCAAATACCTACAAAATCGGAATTCTGTTTGGATTTCGCAGCTTTACGTAATGCGTTTGTCAGTTTATTCTGATAAGGATAAGGTAAGATATATTCTGAGTCTTCAACAGCCTCAATATATTTATTTTTAACCCCTCTTGCATATCTGCCTGAAAAACTTTTCGTTAACATAATCTCATGCTCTCTTACCTTTTTGAGTCTCTCCTTTTCAAAAGGCTCCAAAGCACTTTCCTGAGAAGCCAACAGAAGGTTTCCCACTTGAAAACCCTGAGCTCCTAAATCTCTTGCAGCCCTTACAGTTTTTCCGTTATAAATTCCACCTGCATAAATCAACGGAACCTTTACATGATCATATACTTGGGATAACAAAGATAATCCTCCGATTTGCAGAACATGATCAGGATCGAAAGTTCCCCTGTGCCCGCCTGCTTCCGTTCCCTGTACGCAGATGATGTCAATTCCAGATTTTTCTAACATTAATGCTTCATGTACAGACGTACAAGTACCAATAAGGGTTACATTATTTTCTTTTAATTTATAAATACTCTGCTCATCCAGATTTCCAAACGTAAAACTTAAAATTTCACAGTTTTCTTCAATGATTGCATCCACCAATTCATGATAAGACCTTACTTTAAGGTCTCCCAGATCAGGAAGACTTACCTCAATATTGTTCTCTTTTGCCAGCTGCTCTAAAAATCGTCTGGTCTTAATAAATTTTTCTTTTAAAGCATCAGTTATTTCCGGAATGTGATGGACAAAAATATTAGCAGCAAAAGGCTTATTTGTTAATTTCTTTGTCTGTCTGATGAGTTCAATGGATTCATCTGCTGAAAGATCCGCTAATGCCAAAGAGCCCAGACAGCCTGCCCTATTAGCTGCCGCTACCATCTCTACCGTACTCACTCCAAACATCGGAGCCTGAATAATAGGGTATTCTATCCCTAATTTTTTACTGATTGTATCTGGCCAAAGCATAAGAAATTATTTTAATTAAAAAGGTACAAAAAATAGATATACTTCAATTTCAGCGATATATGATATAACTCATTCTTAAAAAAAATTCCCGCAGATCTCACAAATGACACAGATTGTAATCCGTGAAATAGGTGCGATCTGCGGGAATGTTATAATTTCTAAATGCGTTAATTAAATATCTGCTACAGAGTTAAGCATCTTCTGTTCCCATTCCGGGTCTTTCGGATCAAAAAATAATCTTTTTCCTGTATCTAAAGAACGAACAACATCCATTTCATTTTCTGTTAGTTCAAAATCAAATACATTAAAATTCTCTTCAATTCTCGATGGGGTTACAGATTTCGGAATGACTACAAAACCTTCCTGTAAATGCCATCTCAGAATCACCTGAGCCACTGTTTTTCCATATTTTTCGGCAATTGCTTTAAGATCGGCATTGCTTAAAAGATTTGCATTTCCATTTCCAAGCGGACTCCAAGGCTGTGTTACAATATTGTTTTCTCTGTCATAAACCTGTAATTCTTTCTGCTGGAAGACGGGATGCAGCTCAATTTGATTGATTACAGGCAGAACTGTTGAATTCGCTTTTAATTCCTCTAATTTTTCAATCGTGAAATTACATACCCCAATCGCTTTAATTTTACCTTCCTGATACAGTTCCTCCAAAGCCTTCCAAGTTCCAAGAAAATCACCGTATGGCCAGTGGATTAGATACAGATCAAGGTAATCCATCTCTAATCTGTTCAATGTTCTCTGAAAGGCAGCCTTGGCTTTTTCATATCCATGATCCTGAACCCAGACTTTCGAAGTAATAAACAGATCATCTCGGTTTATACCACTATTTTTTACAGCAGCTCCTACTGCTGTTTCATTCTGGTAAATAGCAGCCGTATCGATCATTCTGTATCCGGTTTGAATAGCCTTTATTACTGCATCTTCGCATTCTTTAAGGTTTTCCATCTGCCATACTCCAAATCCCAGGGCCGGAATGTCTACTCCATTATTTAAAGTTACTACAGGTTGACCTGCATAAGTTTTCTTTTGCATAAAATCTTTATTTTAATGATTAATATAAAGTGTTTAAACAAATTTGCAACAAAAAAATGGAACTTCGGCTTACCAATTTTACTGTTTTTCGCTAAAAACAGAGTATTTAATCTCTGTTTATGGATATGTTGGAAAAACGCTAGGGCACAAAAGCTTTTTCATTTTGATACTCTATAATACACAATAGGTTTATCTGCAATACAATTGAATATCTTTTTATAATTGCCACGAATACCTTTAGATTTGCAAAAGGATTTAGTAATAAATTAGATAAT
>CAUQIC010000026.1:0-47289 GCA_963518055.1 uncultured Chryseobacterium sp. | reverse complement strand
GATGAACCTTTTGTAAATTTAACAAGATATAATTTGCATATGTCTTAGAATACACGAATAATAAATCCATTCGTGAATTCGTGGGAGAGAAAATATTACGTTATTACCGCATGATTATATCGTATGGTTTTGGAAACTTTTAGATGATATTGTTGTTAGAATGCTTGATTGATCATATGAAAAATTACATGAAGAGGTTGGTGTAGGATTTTGTTATTTTACTTTTGAAGTTATTACATCGAATTTTTCCAACAATAATAGTTTACAAAGTTCTGCGACTTCATTCCAATCTGTAGCCTGATATTTGGTTTGTTGTCCCTCGAAAACTACAAAAAGGGATAAATTCTTATTTACTTCAATTACATTTTCATCATCGGTTATAACTGAAACCCAAAAGGCTCCATGTTCATCATCCATTAACTGAATATCAGATATAGCTTTTATTATATCTGCTTCATCAATATTGTCTTTTTGATATCCGTCTGCGTATTGTATATAATTCTCTGTCATTAAGTAAAAATATTTGAGTTCAACATTAGTGCATATTTCAATTTACAAGTCTATATCTAAGGTAATTTACTTCACCTTCAATGGGTAATAACAACTTAAGCTATAATAATTGTTATACTAAATCTATCCTAAAACTACATGAAAGGACTCGGTAGCAGTATCGGAGTGTTGTTTGTCAGCCTCAACCATTCTAGTCTGTTAAAAGTTTGTGATTCATCTCAATTTTGTTGTAAGCCATCCATCGTTTTAAATTTCCAACCATTCTTTTTAAATGATCTTCATTCAGGAAAATATTGGTCCAATATTCAAATCGGTCGCACTGAACACTTATATAATAGTTCATAATTGCTAAACATGCGAAAGGTAAAAACTCTTTTTCTTCGTTCGTTATTGGAGTGATGGTCTCGTAACCTTTGAGAAAGCTCTCTGCTTTTACCTGATATTCCTCTTCGTTCAAATGGGTAGACAATAATTGAAATAGGAAATAAGAGATATCAAAGCATAAATAACCGTTGCCACAAAAGTCAAAGTCAAAGAATGTGATTTCTTGGTCATTGTCAATATGCAGATTGTCAAACCAGACGTCAAGATGAACCGTTCCATATCTCATTTTCTGTGGGTCTATATTTTCCATTTTTAGCGTTAAAAAAGTAGAAAGACTTTCTAAAAATTCAATTTCACTCTTATTTTTACTATAAAATTCTTTGGTTTTTAAAAGAGGATTGTGTAGCAAGTTTTGGGCATTGTAAGTCATTCGCATCAGTTCGATATTTTCTGTTGATTGATGAACTTTTGCTAATGTCTGACCTATTAGAAAGCTTGCTTGAGATGAAAACTTTGCGGTCTTTGTACCTTTAGCATACGAAAATAAAACGCCAAATCTAGTCCCTTCCGAAGCTTCAATTTCTTGAATGAACTTGTTAGAGGTATCAGCTATGGGAAATGCAACTTGTCGGTCTGCGTCTTTTAAAAGATGTAAAAGCCTGAGCTCTTCTTCAATTTCTAATTGAGTCCGCCAATTATGGGTATACACTCTAAAAACGTATTTGTTTTCACCATCTTGAACAATATACAGATGGTTCATAGCAAGCCGGAATATGTTACATTCCGTTTTGTTAGTGAGTCCATATTTTTCTTGAATAAATTGGCCTAGTCTAGTGGGGGAGAGTGTACTGTTTATTGTCGGAAATTGCGTTGTCATCAGTTCTTAGTTATAATTTTGATGCAATTTCGTTAACATTTTCCGGTTTACAAAATTTTACTTTTTGAAATCAAATTATTGTATTGGGTAGTTTTTGATTTTAGAAGGAAAAGGTGAGTGAGACATATGATAATGATGTGCAACAAAATCCTGGAGATGAGGTTTTCGTTTTTTGTACAGGAGGTTATAGATAAAATAGGGTAAGAGATTATTCTGAAGGATTTTTAAATGATATTGTTTTTTTTGGGGAATGTTTGATTGATAATATGAAAAACCACACGAGGTATTTGTGTGGTAGTGAGGATTTTGTAACTAAGACTTGAATGGTACAATTAAACAGCATTTACCTTTTCTAGCAAATCATCCATAGAATTCCAATCAGTACAATTTATAGGTGTTTCAGATTCAAAATCTATTAAAGCTTTTAATAAAGTCTCTACAATATGAAACAATTCTTGATTTTCCTCTAATTTTTTTAATGCGTTATATGGTTTTTCCTCTTCAGCAACAGTTCCAAAATATGCTTTTTCGAAATTGGGAAGTGAAGCTAATAATCTTGTGGAAGTTCCTGCTGGTTTTGAGTTTATAGCATTTAAAATATTAGGGTTATTTCCCCATGCTGGATTTGCCATGTCTTTACCAGTTTTAGTTGTAATTCTTGGTTTATCACAGTCGTGCAAGACAGAATAATCGGAACCAAAATGATTCAATATCTTTATTAATGAAACAATTGTTGCTTTGCCTCTTGCTCTAATAATATTAATATTGTTATATAAATCGGGTTTTTGTTGTTTGATATAGTTAAATGCAGTATACTCAGTATCACCCTCTACAACAATGACTTTACCACCAAAGAAAAATTCAGCAACATATGGATCACATAGATTTAGTAGCTTCAAATTTCTTTTATCGTCATCATCTAAGGAAACTCTGTCAGGTCGAAAGACTGTTGTTCCTTTTACTTCTCCATCTTCGTTTTTTTCAACTTTAATTATTGTAGTATTATCTTTAGAAAAATCTATGAAGATTGGAGAGTGTGTAGTAACCATTACCTGCCAATTTCCTATTTCAGGTAATTCATACAGTAAATTAGATGCCTCTCTAATAGCATTAGGATGTAAACACAATTCTGGTTCATCAATTAATAATAAATGTGGCCTTGTAACTGCTCCCTCAGGTTTATTTTTTTGATTATTTTCAGAAATAAACTTTATTGCTGTCCACAATAAAGTTCTTCTTGCACCACTACCTTGTCTGTCGATAGTACTGAGATAACCATTATTTGGCCCCATAAGAAGCTGCGCGTCAGTTTTGAACAAGTTTATTGCGTTATCCAAATTATCTTCAGCTTTCGCATCGAAATCTATTTTATAGTTTGGAAAGACTTTGCTGATTAAATTCGTTAATTCCAAATTTACTTCATCGATTTGTTCCTGAGCTTCATCCAGAATCCTTTTTTGTAGATCTTTTACTTGATACAATAGTTTTTGATAGTCATTTTCTTCATTATTACTTTTATAATTTTTAACTCTTTCATTCAATGCCTGCATCAATAGCTTCTTAATTTCTTCTGTTTGTTTTTCCGGTGAATCGAAAGCGTCTACTTTATGAGGTTCTGGCCTACGAGAATTGGCTACATTTGGAGCTCCCCAAGGGACACTTTCACTCCATTCTTGAAGTTCCACATCCCAGCCTTGTCTAGTAGGCTTTCCTTCGTTTTTCCAAATAAATTTTTCTTTAACAATTAAATCACCATTCTCAAGTCTCTCAATCCACTGATCTCCTGGAGCATTATCATAAACTCTTGTGTGAATTTCAATTTCTGGCAAGTTATCCAAATCTATTTTATTGTTAGGGAAATCCTCTAGGCTTAGATTGGCTTTTCCAGAACCTTGTGACATTGCTAGTTCATATGCTTTTAAAATAGAGCTTTTTCCGACATTATTTGCTCCTACTAAAACTACAATTTCATTAAGATCAATTACTACTGGAGTTGCTCCTATACATCGATAGTTTTTAATGATAAGCTTTGTTAATTTAGGTTTGGGTACTGTTGGATCTTGAGAAACGAGAGATACCTCTACTTCCACTTTTTTTGATTTTGCCATTTTTAATTTATTAATTATCAACTAAACTATTAATATGTTTTTCTAAAAAAATACGGATTTCCGTAAAGCGATATTTTTAAATATATTTTTATGAGAAGATTGAAAAGTCTTTTTGTGAATAGTGATTAGCCAAAAAGAATAATGATGTACATTTAAAATCCTTTCAAAGCAAGTTTAGTTTTTCTGTGTGGAAAGTTATAGATACAATCGTGTAATAGACAATTCTTATAGAAAAAGTCTTTTATATGATATTGGTTTTTGTAGAGTGTTTGATTGATAATATGAAAAATCACAAGAAAGGATTAGAGTCCTTAAACAACAAATATAAAAGCAAATAAGTAGTTTCACTGAATTTCTTAAAAATTTCAGCATAAAAAAATCCCAACTCTCGTCAAGACTTATTCATTTATATCGTTATTATAATCTATATTCCAACCATTTTAAAAAAGTTGGCAAGAGTTATATTCTTAGCATGACAAATTCGCATGATGGTAAGAAGAGCAATTTGATAGGTTTCATCGTCTCTTATTCTACGAACGGTCTTTTCATCTATATTATGATCTACCGCAAATTTGCTGTTATTGTTCAAAGGGATAACCCATTCATCCCTTATAAATTCAACAATTTTTCTATTTGCTTCTGTCATAGAAACAAATAAATTACTTATTCTTATAAAAATCTCGGACTTAAATCCGAATTGTTGTAAATTTTCATTACATTTATAAAAAAATACAACCTCATGAAAAAAAATAAAGTCGATGTAAAAACCCGATGCCGTACCCATAAGAAAAGTTCCGCATTGGAACAGATTGAAACATTCTTTCATTGTAACGACCTTGTTACTTCTAAGGAGATGTTCAACAACATTATGAATTCGGTGGTAAAAAGAAACGCCTATATCAATGAAGATCCGGTGGCTATCTTTCAGTTTCACAGATCTATGCGATCATTTATCCATACAGGTTATCGCCTTATGATGAAGGAAAGAAAATGGGCAGTCAATACCCAATTGGAAAATGTTTCTCCAGCACTTTTTGGCTTGCTTTCAGAAGAAGAATATCAAAATCCGATTTTGGTTTTTCAAAAAGCCTTCAGGGAATACAGCATCAGGGAATTTGAGTATTTTATTTCAGGGATGGTTTATTTTTCAATGGCTGTTGAGAAGAACCTTCCGGAAAAGAATATGGTGAGTCCATACATCCATCTGATTAAAATGCTGGATGCGGCACACCTCATTCTGGAACGAAGAGGGGAGAAGACTGAGTTGGTATTGAAGTAAGAAAGACTAGGAAATAGGGGCTGTGGATGTTTTTGTTTTTCCAAAGATTAATCAGATCTGCACAGATTTTATTCTCGCAGATTATGCAGATTGAGCAGATTTCTTAAAGGTTTAATAGCCACGGATGCACGAATAATAAAGGCATTGGTGAATTCATGGCATAAAAAGCATCATAAAGTATCTCTCCATGAAAAAATCTTTGATTTTTAAAAAACTTCTGTGAACTTCCTATGCGCAAAGCTTGTCACTTAAAATAACTAAAGTGTTCAAAAACTTTTGTGTCTTTTGTGGTTTATTTTAACCGCGGATTTACACAGATTTTTATTCTCGCAGATTATGCAGATTGAGCAGATTTCTTAAAGGTTTAATAGCCACGGATGCACGAATAATAAATCCATTCGTGAACTCTTGGTATACACCATATCTGACCATGGGATTTGGAAGAATAAAATATCGTAAAGTTTAAAAAAATTAGCGGAGAAGAAACCATACTCCGGCTCCAATAGCAGCATAAGCCGTAACGGTAATAATATCGGCTATGGGCTGTGAAAATCGTTTTTCAGCAATTCTCTCTGCATTGATCTGGTTCTTATGGAATTTCAGCGTTTTTTTAGCATTATGAACTGGGTGTGCTACCAGGCTGTCACTTTCCCATCGGTCAACGATAACCTTATAGCTTCTGCCATCGACATCTATTTTAACATTTTTACCTGCGGCAAGCTTTTCCTGAATATTAACCGGAGCAGGCATTTGTTGTGAGTTGAGGTTTTGAGACTCGGCGGTTGCACTCTTCATTTGAGGAGAAGCATCCTTCTTAGACATTTGTTTATTGTCAGTTGCCGGGTCCACTTGTTTTTTTACCTGATACGTATAACAACTGGTGAGGGAAAAAGATATAATGATGAGATAAAGATTCTTTCGCATTGGTTAAATTTAAGAATTAAACGGAATATTTAGTATTTTCTTTTGAAAGATCTTGTTAAAAAAATATCTGAGGGGTTCCGTTTTTCTTTTTTTAAGGTAAGATAATCATTTTTTGATAATAAATAGAGATGTAAAGTCTTTGGTGTTGAGCTTATTGGTTCGTACTCATAGAGCCTAAATCTGACGCAAAGGTTTCATTTGCTTATGCTATATTTTTAGGGAACAAAGGTTGGAATCATCTTCGTTGATTCTTTCTAAGCGTACACATAGCCAGGCAACTTCATCATCGACTTTGTTGCCATCTTCGCTCCCTTACATATGAAGGATGTTAATTTTATCTTTGCGTTTAAGAAACCTCAATATGAGCCTTTTCGTTTCGATGGAATCTGTTTGTATTCATAGAGTCTAAATCTGACGCAAAGGTTTCAGTTGCTTATGCTATATTTTTAGGAAGCAAAGTTTGGAATCATCTTCGTTGATTCTTTCTAAGTGCATGCATAACCATATCGCCTCATCATCGACTTTGTTACTTTCTAAGCCCTCTTATCAATAAAGGAAACGAATCTAACCTTTGCACTTAAAAAAAACATACGAGAGCCCTGGATATCAATATAAAAAAAGCCTTTCATAAGAACTGAAAGGCTTTTGTATCATTTAAATATTTGCTGATCATACAGAATGTGATCGTCTTCATCAAAGCTGATGATCAGTACTTTATATTGTTTGGCGCTGTCGTTATTGAAAAATTTAATTCTCGGGGGAACATAATCGCTGTCAAATAAATTGGGGTTCCAGTAAAGAGTTTCTCGGGTATCATTGTCGATTTTCTTTGCAGGATCATCATTATCCAGCGTTTCAATAAGGAATTCTGAAGGTTTATCATAGCCTTTTATAACCGATAAGTTATTCTTTTTGGTGTCTTTTTCATTACTTTTAGGCTTCATATTCCCTTTCATCGTATAGACTGCTACCGCATCCCCTATTAATCCTGATCCTTTAATGATTTTTACCATGGCAATGTTGCTTACAGGGATATTGGCAATCATCGAAGCATCAGTAGGCATTTCATCCAGATATAATTTAGCTTGCTGCCCACGAATAGAGGGTACATTTACCCCTGAACTATTCCTTTGAAAGGTTAAACCGGCAGCTCTTCCCTGCAGCCAGTCCAATATGTTAAATGATCCGGAGGCATTTTGATTTTCATTAACGAAATCAAAAATTGTGGAATTGCCGGAACTGAACATTCCTGTGGAGAGTTGTTTATCTAATTCTTCTTTAGGATCTTTCTTTTTTCCGACTAACTTTACCTGTTCAATTTCTATTTCATTAGCCTCAATTTTCTTTATGTTTTTTTGGGTATTGATTGCCTTAGAAATGGTTGGTGAAAGAGTTTTGCTTTCGGTGGTTTTTACTAATGTATATTTTGTACCCGGGAAATTACCTTTAAAATCGGTAGGAGTAACCAATGGTTCTATTGTAACGAACAAATCATTAGTATTGGAGTCTTTATCATTTTCTGAATTGGCGAATAAGGAAACTTCCAAAGGTTCATCGTAGTTAAGATTATTTAGATAAATATATCCGTTTTGATCCGTTTTAAACTGATTAATGGCAGGTTCATTTTTACCCAGTTTCAACATTAAATTTACGTTGGCGTTGATCATCAGGGCATTATTTTTAATAGGTTTTATCTTATAAGAAAGAAATTGCTGAGAAGGGGTTTTAATGGTAGGTACAGATCCGCTCAGGACGGAATTCCAGTCAAATCTTTTCCAGTTTTCAGAAATAAGCAAAGCATCCAAAGCTTCACTGTTGGCATTCTTGGAAAAATATTGTGCAGGGCTGTCTATTTTTGAAGTAAAGTCCCCCGCTAACCAAAGGCTGCTTAAAAGGTTTTCTTCCTGGGGAGTACTTTTACCATCATCTTCACTGACCAAAACCGTATAATTTTTAAAATAAGATTCCGGGGATAGATCAATGCTGTTGAAAGATCTTGGTGTCTGCTTTATACTCTGACCGATAATTTCTGCTTTCTCAACCTTTAAATCATTAGGTTTTATAAAGCAAAGCCTTTGGGCAACCAGATTATCTTGTTCATCAAAAATCGCTAATTGTAATACTCCGTTTGCTCCATTGCTGATTTTTGTAGGAATAAGACTCGAAGCTTCATTGATTAATTGCTTAATATTTGCTTTGTACGCCAGATGGTTATTGATGGTTCCTACAATTTTATAATCTTGAAGCTGTTGTTTTAAATTAACGCCCTTTAAAGTATATTTAATCCCCTCTTTAGTGCTTTTAACGTCTACATAGAGGCCATTGTCTGTTGCTTGTGGCAGATCTATTGTCTGACTTTTTCCTGCATTATCCTGAACGATAACCTGGTATTTTTTTCCTGAACCCGGAGTGACGGTAAAAGAGGCTACATTTTTATCAAAAGATGTAAATGTAGTGACAGGTGTTTTAGGGTTTTGAGTATCTATTACTTTTCCGGTCCAGTTCTCCGGCAAAGAGGTATTGCTGAATAATCTTACCGCAAATTTAGTAGGCATCCCGCTAATGAAAGTTCCTCCTTCCGGAAAGGCTTTTGCAGACCAGTCTGAACTTTTAGAAATCGCTAATGATTCCTGGGAATTAGGATTATAAACAGGGAAGGCTTTGACAATTTGAAAATCTTCGTTAAAATTGGTCATATAAGGCGTATAGGCTCTTACATAATAGACTTGTTCAGGGAGGTCTTCTTTCAGTTGGAAATCTCCACTTCCTTCACCATTGGTCAGAAGTATCGTTTTCCAGTCTATTAATTTTTTATCAGAATTGTAAAGTTCAACAAATAGAGTAGTAGATAGTGGTGAACGATTATAGCCATCAAATACAAAGCTTTTAAACCATATTTTGTCACCGGCTGCATATTGAGCTTTATCAGTAAGCAGGTAGACTTTTTCCTGTTCATAATTATTCTCAAGATTGGTAATTGCCTTTTCTAATTTAGTTTGTGCCCATACAGGCTGTATCATTGAAATAAGCAATACACAGAATATGTTTTTCATAGAAATCTTAGCGCATTTTAATTCTTTGCTAATGTAATCATTTAAAGGCTTAGAAAAGATAGTTGCTTTCTATTTTAAAAAATTGAGAATTATACAATTTCAAAACTTATAGATGAGATAAAGTAAAAAATAAAGCATACCTTTAAAATAAGATGAGATTGTTGAAGCTTATGGGTTGAAAGTAGGAAGGCGGCAGGATACTTGTACTCATCTAATCACCAAAACAAATATGAACTATGAATATACAGTTAAAAGATGATGTTCAGTCTGAGGATGGCCATGCCGATACTTTTCACTCAGATGTTGTGAAGGGCTTATCTTTCCATCCGAAAAAATTATCTTCAAAATATTTTTACGATAAAACAGGTGATCGCCTTTTTCAGAAGATTATGGCAATGCCCGAATATTATCTCACCAATTGTGAGCTGGATATTTTTCAAAATAAAACAGAAGAACTGGTAAAGGCAATTTCTAATATCAACGAATCTTTTGACCTTATAGAATTAGGAGCAGGTGATGCCATGAAGTCATCATATCTGCTTAAAAGGTTAGTGGAGAAAGGAATAGATTTTACGTATATGCCCATAGACATTTCAGGAAATATCCTTTCTGTTTTACAGGAAAATCTGCACATCAAATTACCTGACCTGAAAATTTTGCCTTTGGAAGGAGAATATTTTGATATGCTTGATAAGGCAACCGCTATTTCCAAAAGAAAAAAAGTAGTCTTTTTTTTGGGAGGAAATATTGGGAATATGGAAATAGAGGAAGCGGTGCATTTCTGTAGTGAAGTGAAGCGAAAATTGAATTCGGGAGATTTATTTCTCGTAGGTTTTGATTTAAAGAAAAATCCGAACACTATCCTTGCCGCATACAACGATTCCGCGGGAATTACAGCTTCATTCAATCTTAATCTTCTCGCAAGAATCAATCGCGAACTGAAGGCTGATTTCAAGGTGGATCAATTTCAGCACTACCAAAATTATGATCCGGTTTCGGGAGCCTGCAGAAGCTTTCTGGTGAGTCTTTGTGATCAGAAGGTTCATATAGGAAACCACTTTTTTCACTTTAAAAAAGATGAACTGATTGATATGGAAATCTCTCAGAAATTCTCTGAGCAAGATATTCGTCAACTGGCGGAAAATTCCGGATTTCATATTCTTACTGAGATTAAAGATTCTAGAAACTGGTTTGTAGATTCCATCTGGATGGTATAATTAAAAATGACTTTTTATGAAAAAAAATGCATTATTGATCAAAGCAGATCCTCATCAAAATTGGATAAAAAAGTACTCCGAAATACGAAACCATTCCATCGAGATTTGCAGGCCTTTGGAAATTGAAGATTATGTTGTTCAGCCCATCGTGGACGTAAGTCCGCCTAAATGGCATTTAGGGCATACTACCTGGTTTTTTGAAACATTTATTTTACAGCCGAATCTTCAGGGGTATGAAGTTTTTGATTCACAGTATAATTTTGTATTCAACAGTTATTACGAAACTGTGGGAGCCCGTGTCATTCGTACTGATAGAGGAAATCTGAGTAGACCCTCCGTGTCAGATGTTTTTAAATACCGTGAATATGTAGACAGTAAAATGAATGAATTTCTCCAAAAAGGAGATCTTACGGAATCGTTGGAATCTCTGTTGGAACTAGGGTTAAATCATGAGCAGCAACATCAGGAATTATTACTGACAGACATTAAATATATTTTAGGACATAACCCTTTATTTCCTGCTTACAAGAAAGAAAATATTTTGAAAAAGGAAAGTAAAGGAAGCCCTGAAATGATACGTTTTTCAGAAGAAATTTATGAAATTGGTTATAAAGGTGAGGGGTTCTGTTTTGATAATGAACTGGGAAGACACAAAGTCTATCTGAATGATTTTGAAATCTGCAATCAGCTAGTAACCAATAAGGAATATTTAGAATTTATGGATGCAGGAGGGTATGAAAATTTCCGTTATTGGCATGCGGAAGGCTGGGATTGGGTAAGACAAAACAATGCAAAATCACCATTATACTGGCATTTCATTGATGGGAAATGGATGAATTATACATTAAATGGGTTACAGGAAATCAATTTTGATGAAGCCGTTTGCCATATCAGTTTTTTTGAGGCCTCCGCATTTGCTTCATGGAAAGGAAAGCGTCTGCCAACCGAGGCAGAATGGGAGGTGGCGTCAGAATATCTCCAGTGGGGAGAACGTTGGGAATGGACGAACTCTGCCTATCTTCCTTATCCTGAATATAAAAAAGAAGAGGGAGCTGTGGGTGAATATAACGGCAAATTTATGGTGAATCAAATGGTACTGCGTGGTGCTTCAGTGGCAACTCCGCCTGGACACAGCAGGAATACTTACCGTAATTTTTTCCAGACCCATTTAAAGTGGCAGTTTACAGGAATCAGACTTGCACAATAATTAGCCTATGATTACAGTTCAAGAGGTTTCAAAAAGTTTCAACGGAAAAAAAGCAGTCGATACTATTTCTTTTCAGGCTAATGATCAGGAAGTTTTCGTGCTTTTAGGAACCAGCGGTTGCGGAAAAACAACAACGTTGAAAATGATTAATCGCCTGATAGAGGCAGATTCCGGAAATATTTTGATTGACGGGAAAAATATTCAATCTCAAAAAGCAGAAGAGGTACGGATGGGAATTGGTTTTGTCATGCAACATTCCGGATTATTTCCTCATTACACCATTCAACAGAACATTGCTGTCGTTCCCGATTTACTGAAATGGGAGAAAAGAAAGACGGCAGACAGGATTCGGGAATTATTACACAAGCTTCATCTCTCAGAAGAAATGCTTTCCCGTTTTCCGAACGAATTAAGTGGTGGGCAGCAGCAAAGAGTAGGGATTGCCCGTGCTTTGATTGCGGGTTCTCCGGTTTTATTAATGGATGAGCCGTTTGGAGCATTGGATAATATTACCAAAGCGGATATTCATGCAGAATTCAAATCGTTGGAAGAGCTTAAAAATAAAACCATTATTCTGGTTACTCATGATGTGCAGGAAGCATTTGATTTAGGTCATACCATAGGCCTGATGGATAATGGAAAAATTATTCAGACAGGAAGCCCTAAAGAAATGCTGTACCGGCCAAAGCATGATTTTGTGAAAAATTTCTTTGCTAAAAACAGGCTTTTACTGGAATATAAAGTAGTTAGGCTGAAGGATCTTGAAGGATTGATTGATTATCCCCGTCTTTATGGAGAACTTCAGTTTTCAGAACATACCGGTTTATGGGATGCTTTACAAGAGCTCAGTGCAGATATTTTACTTGCTGAAGATTACGAAAATCTGGTTAAGGCTTTTAATGAATACCGAAAATTCCAGACTGTATGAGTGAACAAAATTTTTGGCAGTTTATTGCAGAGCAGCATGAAAAATTGCTCACCCAGATTGTACAGCATCTTGGACTCACTTTTTTGTCTCTGTTTTTGGCCATTATGATCGGAGTACCTTTGGGAATTTTAATTGCCCGAAAGAGAAAATTATCAGGTTCCGTTTTAGGAATTGCAGGGATTTTACAGACTATTCCCAGTATTGCTCTGCTGGGTTTTATGATTCCAGCATTCGGAATTGGGGCTACCCCGGCTATTGTAGCATTGTTAATCTACGCTCTTTTACCCATCATCAGAAATACTTACACGGGAATCACTGAAGTTGATTCCACGGTAATTGAAGCCGCAAAAGCAATGGGAATGAACAGGAAGCAACTGCTTTTTAAAGTTGAACTCCCTTTGGCAATGCCTGTAATGATTGCCGGAATCAGAACGGCAGCCGTGATCAATGTCGGGGTGGCTACTTTAGCATCCTTTGTGGCTGCAGGAGGGTTGGGTGAATTTATTTTTGGCGGAATTTCTCTTAATAATACAAATATGATTCTGGCGGGAGCCATTCCGGCAGCTTTACTGGCAATTCTTTTAGATCAGACGATTGCTGTTTTGCAGAAGTTAAGCTATCAATCAGTAAAGAAATTAAAATATATCGTTCCGATTGTATTGGTGATTTTGGGTGGTATTTATCTTTTAACTTTCGTTTCAGATCATAAGCTTAAAGCAGGCTTTACCCCTGAATTTATGGGACGGCAGGATGGTGATCTGGGACTTCGCTCGGTGTACGGACTGGATGTACACCCTTTAGTAGTAAGCGATGCCATTATGTACAAAGCGGCATATGAAAAAGAATTGGACCTGATTAGCGGGTACTCTACAGATGGTAGAATCAAGGCTTTTGATCTGTTTGTTTTGGAGGATGATAAAAATATTTTTCCTCCTTATTTTGCAGCACCGATTATCAAAACAAAAACATTGGAAAAGTTTCCCGATCTGGAAAAAACATTGAATCTGGTATCAGGGAAATTCAATGACTCCATAATGACAGATCTGAATTATAAAGCCGATTATCTCAAACAAACACCGGAGAAGATTGCCAAAGATTTTTTAATAAAAATGAACTTATACAAGGCTTCGCGAAAGGGAAATTCCCAAACCATAAAAATAGGCTCAAAAATTTTTGGTGAACAGTATATTCTTACCGAAATTTACAAAATGCTCATTGAAGGCTATACAGACTATAAAGTGGAGACCAAAACAGGTTTGGGCGGAACGAAGATCTGCTTTGACGCTTTAATGAATGATGGTATCGATTTTTATCCTGAATATACAGGAACCGGATTGTTGGTATTGCTGAAACCTTCTGCTAAAACGGTAGAGAACGTTTCTAAAAGCCCGGAAAAAACATTCGACTACGTCAATCTGGAATTTAGAAAACAATATGGAATTCAATGGTTGAAACCACTTGGGTTCAATAATGCTTATGCTTTGATGATGCGCAGGAACCAGGCTCAGGAACTTAAAATTACAACGATTTCAGACCTAAAAAATTATCTGGATTCAAAATAATGACCCTTAGAGATGAAATATAATTTCGACGAAATCATAGAAAGAAGAGGTACCCATTCTGTAAAATGGGATTTGGCAAAAGAAAATATCTTGCCCATGTGGATTGCCGATATGGATTTTAAGACTGCCCCGGAGGTCATTCAGGCAATCTCTGAAAAGGTTTCGCACGGTATCTTCGGCTATGGTACTGTTCCAAAGAATTTTAACCAGTCGGTAATCGATTGGTGGGAGACTAATCATCATTTTACCATAGAAAAAGACTGGCTTTTACCCGCCACGGGAGTCCTTTCTTCTATTTCGGCTATTGTCCGTACTTTTGTGAAGCCTGATGAAAATATTATTTTGCAAACTCCTGTTTACAATCATTTTTTTGTCATTTTAGAAAATTATGGATGTCATATTGTTTGTAATAATTTGAAATATGAAGACGGAAATTACTCTATTGATTTTGATGATCTTGAAGAGAAAGCTTCTGACCCGAAAACGAAACTTCTCCTGTTGTGCAATCCACATAACCCGGTTGGGAAAGTATGGACCAGAGAGGATTTGGATAAAATAGCTGAGATTTGCTCACAATATAAAGTAATGGTGGTTTCTGATGAAATTCATTCTGATTTGGTCTTTAAGGATCATCAACACATTCCCTTTGTTTCGGTTGCTGCCAACTATGATCTTGAATCTGTGACTTGCGGTTCTCCCTGTAAGACGTTTAATTTCTCAGGGTTACCGGTATCCTATCTTATTTCCCGGAATAAAAATATTTTAGAAGAAACCTATAAGATGTTGGAACTTCAGGAGAACTGCTACCCTAATCCTATTGCCATGGAAGCAATGATTGCAGCCTATACAAAAGGGCATCAGTGGATGGATGAACTTAAAGGGTATCTGTATCAGAATTATCTGTTTCTTAAAGATTTTTGTAGTGAGCATTTACCAAATATTAAGGTGATTCCTTTAGAAGCAACTTATTTGGTTTGGCTGGATTGCTCTGCATTTGGAAAAGCTTCGGATGAATTATCAAAAATTTTGCTGATGGAAGGTAAAGTATGGCTCAATTCCGGAACCATGTACGGTAAAAGTGGAGAAGGCTTTCTGAGAATTAATATCGGCTGTCCCAGGGAGCTCTTGACAGAAGGCCTGGAACGGTTGAAAAAAGCTTTGACGAAATAAAGTTATAAGTCCTTTTTAAGATGTACCAAGACTTTTAATTATTGGAGTATTATCAATATAAAATGTAAGAGCAAGTTTATGAAATTGGCACCTCTTATGATAAGGGGTGCCATTGTTTTTATTGAAAAGAGATATAATAACTCTTACACTGCTTGATTAAAATATGATTACTCTATCCATAAATATCCGGTAGAATACGTTCTGGCTTTACCTGCTACAATCACTCTTTCGTTTTTGTTTTCGCAATAAAGCTGTCCGCCTCTTTCTGATAATTGGCGGGCGAAAAGCTTATTTTTCCCTAATCTTGATGACCAGAACGGAATAAGTGAGCAGTGCGCAGAGCCCGTTACAGGATCTTCAAGAATTGATGACTGTGGTGTAAAATATCTTGAAACAAAATCACTGTCAGTACCTTTGGCAGTCACCACAACACCTCCCGGATCCAGATTGATAAGATCCAAAACAGATCTTTCAACTTTGATATTTTTAATGTCTTCCTCAGACTCATATACCAAAATGTAATCTCTTGATTTGAAGACCTCTTTTGGCTGTATATTCAGTGACTGAGCTATAGTATCCGGTAAACTAGATATTTCAGGCATTCTTGACGGGAAATCCATATAATAGAATCCTTCTTTTACATCCACCGTTAATTCTCCGCTTTTGGTTTCAAAAATGATTCTGTCGTTCTGATAATTTAAGATGGAAGCTAAGCAATGCGCAGTAGCAAGAGTTGCATGTCCACATAAATCCATCTCTATTTCAGGAGTAAACCATCTCAGATGGATGGTATTGCCATTATCAATAAAGAAAGCTGTTTCGGCTACAGCATTTTCACGGGCTATTTTTAAAAGGGTTTCATCGGGTAACCAATTTTTTAATGGGACAACACACGCGGGATTTCCATTGAAAATATTTTCTGTAAACGCATCTATTTGATACAGTTCCAACTTCATAATTCGTACAATTTAGGTGATTCACAAAGATAAATAAAATATCAGATTCTAAACTACCCGTAAAAAGGAATAGGTATTTGTTTTTATAATTTCTTCTGTTTTTCGAATACGGCAAACCCCCGTAAAGATTCACTTTTTTCTTTAGTTTTTAAAGAGAATAGGGGATGTTTATTTAACAGTTTCATCGTAGCTGATTCACCTTTCCAATTCATCCTCTTATCCAGAAAATAGAAAACGTACCCATCATTGGTTTTAATCTCAAAAAAATAATCCGTGTATTTGTTCAGCGTGTTGCTGACAGGCATATAGGTGATTGCTTTGATTTGCTCAGAAGGATAAGGAATTTCGTTAATGATAAGGCTGTCAGCAGTCAGAAAAACATTAGCAGGGGGAAGATGTTTTTGCAACATCCAATATTCTGTTGAGCAGACAAGTAATAGAAATACTATACAAGCAATAACCGGAATAGCCAAATAAACAAGATCTGTCTCTTTGGTGTAAATATAAAGCGAGATGCTCACTATCTGGACACCGATTACAATAGGGCCATATCTGGAAAATAAGAATTCAAAATAACTAGGATTTAATTTTTTCATAAATAGTAGTGTTTGGCCTTTGCTGCCATTAAATTTGGCCGGCAGAAGATGTATATTCTTCTATAAAAGTACAAAAAAGTGAGTAAACCTATTTAATCCGGTATTTTTCAGTAATTTATTTAGTTTGAAATTGTATTTGGATCATATTTCAAGGAAATTGCAAAATGAGTTCAACTAAAATGATTGATTTTTGTATAAAAAACTTCAGATTTTCAAAACAAAGAAATTGAAAAAAATATCTGTTCCCTGTCCTGTTTTCCTTTGGAGTTGCGGGGAGTAGAAGGTAGGATATGATATCTGATTAAAAAAGAACATCTGCAAAAATGTAGATGTTCTTTTACTTTGTGTTAATAGAATTTGCCTGTTACAGGTATTGGGGAACTTTTACCTGTTGTGTTGTCATTCAAACGATTATTCTAATCGCGTTACACTAATAATGAAGGGAGCTGTAATATTCGTTGATGAAGGGGTTGATCCAAAAGAAAGTGCCTGAAATGAAAGAATCTGGCCTGCAGTCATCTTTAGCAGAGTTGAATTGGTACATGTAATGAATGATGGGGCTCCATTTTTTTCCGGCAGACTGACTTTAGTGCTTGTAAAAGACTGCTGAACTCCGTTTAAACTGATTTGGGCATATCCCATATATCCGTCTCCATCGTCTTCGGTAGCATCTCTTTGAGGATAATTAATCATAAAATCCACCTTATATAACCCGGCTGCATTGGCTGTAAAAGAATTTCCTGACATTTCATTCAGATTATCAAAGGTTTTTGCCGAGAATGCTGCGTTGGTAAATGTATTGTTTAGTGTTATTGTCACCGTACCGGTAGCTCTTGCAGCACTTATGTTGGATGCATTTCGTAATTGTACAACTCCTGTACTGTTTACAGATAAACTTCCTACGGTACCTGAGGCGCCCTGCAGCCCTTCCAGTCTTATCGGGTTGGTCGCAATGATGTGAAGTTTATTGGTTGCGGCAGATGTCCCTATCCCTACATTT
The DNA here is from genome assembly GCA_963518055.1 of uncultured Chryseobacterium sp. Lineage (GTDB taxonomy): Bacteria > Bacteroidota > Bacteroidia > Flavobacteriales > Weeksellaceae > Chryseobacterium. The sequence goes on along the minus strand of CAUQIC010000026.1, from coordinate 29,578 downwards.
CCTGTGATCGGATTAATTCTCATTCTTTCAATTAAACCTCCTCCGGCGGAGTTTCCAATATAAAAGTCTTCTTCTGAACCATTGATTAATATTGATCCTGTACGAATGGATCCTACTGCCCAGTTGGCTCCTCCTGAAGAGGGACCGCTATTCGTAAAGCCCAATAATGAATAATTGCCTGTAGCCAAAGCTGAAGTATTTCTTAAAGCCAGAATTCCATATTGATTGGTTCCGGCTGTAGCATCAATCAAATTATATCTGTTTAAGGATGGGATTGAAGATGTTACATGAAGCCTTGTTTCAGGAGAAGTTGTCCCCAATCCGATTCTATGATTAGCCGCATCTATGGAGAAAGTAGTTCCGTCAACAGAAAAACCGTTGACAGCGGTAGAGGTAAACGCTAAAGTATTATTATCCTGCGTTACCATTCTGTTTCCTGTAAGGTTCCCATCAGAATTGTAAATATTGGTCGAAATGGCCATCCATTGCAATCCCGTGAAATAATGATATCCGGTAGTATGGATACTGCCCACCTGCGCTGCGCTAGGGACTAATCCCGTAGGTTGAGTAATATCTGTGATATAAACAATGGTACCAATCTGGTCACTTCCATAAACTCCTGAATCTTTTTCCGCTAATTGCTGCTTAGATATTCGGGGAAGTAACAGACCATCATTCTTATTAGGGTCCATACTTCCGGTAATATCTAGTGTTGCATGGGGATTTTCTGTATTAATCCCTACCTGTGCATTTGCGGTTGTAATAGTTGCACATAAAGCAACCAGGGAATAAAATTCTTTAATTTTCATGTTTCCGGTTATTTAGTTTTTAATATTGTTTATTATATGTCATTGATTTATAATAATAAAATCATTTCAATACCACATTTCAGATGTACAAACTTATTTCAATTTTTAATTTTATGATTACGTATAAATACTGCATTTTTTATAAAAATATCCCTACAAGTGTATCCCTTTTCTGCATGGCTTTTACGATTAAAAAAGATCATTCATCCCATGTATCCTATTTGAAGTAAGATCAAATTTAGGGTCCGCCTTCGATTTGGAATTCCCATCAACATGGTTGAGGTCATATCAATAAAAAAGACTACCAATGGCAGTCTTTACTTAACAAAAAAATATTGCAATGATGTTATCCTTTGCAATTTTAAATAATATGAACTGAGGTTATCTGTTTAAAGGTTTTCTCAGTTCTTTAGCGTATTTAAAAACAGCGGGTAAGCCACCGGTGTGCCAGAACAGGATGGTAGAGTTTACAGGTAATTTTTTCTTCCTCATCATATCCAGCATACCGTAAAATGCCCTTCCTGTATAAACGGGATCTAAAAGAATTCCTTCATTTCTTGCCAGCTCATCTATCGCATCCATTTCATTAGACGTTACAACACCATATCCTGCGTTATCATAATCTCTGTTGAGCCTGATCTCTGAAAGTTCAAATTTCTTATTGATATTAAGCTGCTGAGCCATCTCTTTCACAATATCAAAAACAACTTCTTCCAAAGAGAGTCCATTGGTTTCGTCTTTGTCTATGCTGATGGGGACTAATTCAGATTTCAGATCGTAAAATTCTTTGCCTACCGTTAGCCCGGCCTGCATTCCACCCGAACTTGATGCAAAAAAGATATAATCTATATTGATTTGCTGATCAGTAAGTTGTTGTTTTAATTCTTTTACCGCATTGACAAATCCTAACGCTCCTGTAGAATTTGAACCTCCATAGGGTATAATAAAACATTTATTTCCTTCAGTCTCAAGCTTTTCTTTTAAAACTTCTTTATCCTCTCCCTTTCTGTTTTTCCCGGTAAAATGGATGGTGGCTCCCAATAATGAAGATAATAGCAAGTTCCCTTCATAGGAATCCGGTTCATCACCCCCTAAAAGAAGATGGCATTTCAATCCCATTTTTGCACAGGCTGCTGCTGTTTGCCTGCAATGATTGGATTGCTGAGCTCCTGCGGTGATCACGGTGTCACAACCTTCAATCAGAGCCTGTTTTATCAGGTATTCTAATTTTCTGGTTTTATTTCCGCCTGAGGCTAATCCTGTATTGTCATCTCTTTTTATGTAAATGTTGTACTCGGGATATCGCTTTGACAGGTTTTCCAATTTCTGTAGAGGAGTTGGAAAAAAGCCTAGCTGAATTCTATTTTCATTCATATTTTTGGGAGTGTTTGGTTTTTAATATTTTGTTTTTATTTTACCTTTTATTTTTAACCAATGCAATACTTCTTTCAAAGCCATTGGTGAGTATGTCTGTTCTATTTTTTGATATTCCTGCGGGGATCCCGTATCAGATTCTTGGAATAAATGATTTAAATTCGGTAATTCCATAATCGTCATATCTTTATTTCCGGCTTTTCTTAATGCTCTCTTTATGGCATTCAGATTTTCTTTTGGCGTAATCTGCAGATCTTTTTCTCCATTAAGAGCTAGAACCGGAATTTTCACCTTTTTTAACGTATTTACAGGATTATACCTCATGAAATACTGCATCCATGGAGTGGCATAGGTTTCAATCTGTAAGTGGATGAACTCATCTGCGGTCATGTTGTCAGGTTTTTTAAAGTCAGGATTCTCATGTAAGAACTTCTGCAAATTACTTCTTAAATCTGTTTTTAACTGTTCAATATCCGAGGATTTTTTTACAATATCAAATATTTTTTTGTTGATCTTTTCGGTCCCTTTGATTTCTTCTTTGCCTACTCCTGATACCTCTGCGATCAGCCTTTGTTGTATCTGAAGGATTTTATCTCCGGGAATCCCCGGTCCACCCAGCAAGACAATAAATGCTACATCTTTAGATTGAGTGGCCACCAATGGAGCGATTAAACCACCTTCACTATGACCTATCAAACCCACTTTTTTCGGATCAATTTCCTTTCTTGTTTTCAGATAGGCAACGGCGCTTTCTACATCAGTAGCCAAATCTGCAGAGGTGGCGCTTTTGAAATCGCCTTCAGATAGGGCTGTTCCTCTGTCATCATACCGTAAAACTGCAATTCCGTTTTTGGTAAGATAGTCTGAAAGTACCAGAAATGGTTGATGCCCCGCCAGTTCTTCATTTCTGTTCTGTGGTCCGCTTCCGGTTATCAAAACAACAGCAGGGAAAATACCTTCCTTTTTGGGAAGGGTTAAAGTTCCTGCTAAATGTATTCCTGCCTGTTGATTTTTAAATTGAATATCTTCCGAATAGTAAGGGTAAGGGGCCTTGGGCTCCTGTGGTCTTTTGGGGTTAATATTCTGTGCAAAAACCGGAGATGATAGCAAAACAGCAATCAATAATTGAATTATTTTCTTCATTTCGTTCATTTTAAAGTTCAAAAAATCTACAAGCTGTATCCGATTCCCAGCCCAAATGTCTGACGTCTTAGAGAACTATTGTTTATTGATCCGCTTCCATTTTGTGAAATATAGGAAGCATTGATCTGAAAGTGTCCCCAATCATATCCCAACATGGTTGCTGCACCATAATTGAGTTTTTTCATCAGGGATTCCCCTTCGGCATTCTTGCTGTACATGTCAAGGTTTCCTGCTTTAGCACTGAGTCCGTAACCAATGTAAGGGCCAATTCCAAAGAATGCTTTTCCCGGTCCCACCTTGAATTGAAAGACTCCGTACAAAGGAACTTCCAGATCATAAGACTCTAATTTGGATTTTTCAGCGGTGAGCTTATTTTCCATCTCAGAATTTCGATAATGAATCATAAGGTCCGTTTGAAGGGCAAACCATTGTCCGAAATCATATTTTAGAAATCCCCCTACGGAGGCTCCTAATTCCGGTGAACTTTTGGAATAATCACTCCCTGAATCATATTTGTAGAATGTTGAATTGACTCCGCCTTTTAATCCTAAAGACATTTTGTTTTGGGCTTGTAATCTAACAGACCCCATAAGAAATGTTGTGGTGGCCACAATTGATAAAATCACTGATTTTTTCATAATAAAATTGATTATACTAAACTAATTACCCGCAAAATTGCAGATGAAAAAGAGTAGGATAAAGTCTTTCCCGATGAAGTTCAGGATAAACAAGATGAAGCTTATGGTACGGTAGATCAAAATTTCATACCCGAAAGATGAATTAATAAGTATCAAAACAAGCCGCCGATTAATCCAGGAAAGGTATTTTTACAATAAACTTGTTGTCAGTCTTTGTGATGGTCATGGTTTTGTGGTACAGAGCATATTGCTTTTCTAAATTTTTTAATCCTACACCCCCGGAGTCCGCTGTTTTTCTCAGTTGAAGATTGTTGGATACCGTGATGCCCTCTTCTGATATTTCAATGTGAACCGTTAAAGGTTGGGTAGAAGTTGTGATGTTGTGTTTTACCGCATTTTCCAATAACAATTGAAGACTTACCGGAATTACTTTTCTATGGCCATCTGTACTATTGTTAAGCTCTATAAGTAAGTTGTTTTCAAATCTGATTTTTTCCAAAAATATATAGGAATCCAAAAATGCCAGTTCTTCTTTTAAGGTAACCACCGGATGCTCATTGGTCAGCAGTAAATAACGGTAAACTCCGGACATTTTTTTTGCGAAGAGATTAGCCTTTTCAGGATCCTCATAAGCAAGAGAAGACAGAACATTGAGACTGTTGAATAAAAAATGCGGATTGATTTGGGCTTTCAACGTTTCATACTGGTATTGTATTTTCTCTTTTTCCATGACAGCCATTTTATTTTCTGCATCAATCTGCCGTTGGCTATAAAAGAAAATCTCAATTAAGAGAACGATAATACTGTTCCAGAGAATAATAAAAATAGTTGACTTGATCATTTCCGGGTCTCCATCAAATATAGACGGTCCTCCAAGGATAAGATTGCCCAGAGATATAACCAGTACGGAAAACAATGAAGAAATGAACAGATCTATTGCAACATGGAAATAAATATTGCGTATTTTAAAGTACTTGTAAACAGCACTAATGATCAGAAAATCAACAAAGGCAATAAATGTGCATGGAAATAAATTGATGACAAAAAACTGTGAAAAGTTCTTCTCTTTCCCTGTTAATGTCTGAAATGCATAATAAAAGAGAACCAATAGTGTGGCGACTATCAGTACAAAAGCAATAATATGTTTTTTATTGATATTTTTCATCATTTTTAATGCCATCCGTCTACCCATTTCAGGAAATCTGCAACCCGTTCACGACTGACTAAAATTTCGTGTGGACATTCCGGTTGGAATGTAAGTTTCAGACGACTGTTGAAGTATTTGGCTATTTTTTTAATGGAAGTAATATTAGCCACACAATTGCGGGAAACCCGGAAAAAAGTTTTCTTATCCAATTGTGATTCCAGCTGAGTAAGGGTATAATCAATAACAAATTTCTTATCAGAAAATGTATGTAAAAAAACTACTTTTTCCTCACTGTAAAAAAAAGCGATATCATTGGTGTTTACAGGACTGTACGCATCACCCATTTGCACCAGAAAGCGATTTTTCTTTTGGCTTCCCAATAAAGCTTCTTCTATTTTTTTATAATCAAAAGTTGGTTCCTTTGCCGAATGCTGTTGTTGCAGCTTTTTAAGAGCGGCCGATAGCTCATCTTCTTCAACGGGTTTCAACAGATAGTCAATACTGTTTAATTTGAAGGCGCGAATAGCATGCTCATCATAAGCCGTAGTAAAAATAATCGGGATTGATACATGGATCTGTTCGAAGATTTCAAAACAGTTTCCATCCGCTAAACGGATGTCCATCAGCATAAAATCTACCGTATTATTGTTGAGAAAAAGAATAGTATCTGCAACAGACTCTGTTCTTCCCATCAATATATAATCGGGGCATAGTTTGGCCATCATTCGCTGTATTTCCAGATAGGCAAACCGTTCATCTTCTACTATCAGATATTTCATATCGTAAATCTTCTAGGGTAAAAATACAGAATGTTAGTTATAATTAAAATGATTTAGAGATGGAGTTTAATATTAACGGGATGAATAGCCTTCTGGCATCTCTGAAGTCATTTGATTTCTTTGTTTTTACAGACTGGAGATAATGCGGTGATTTTCTTCTGTAAGGCTTTTATCGATAAAAAAAGAGGCAACTATATACTAGTTGTCTCCTTGAATAATTAAAAACGGGTTTATTGTAAAATAAATTTATTGAGAATTTAAGCTTACATAAGATGGAAAAAGAGACGTTCTAGTTTCATCTTCATAAGTCAATATTTAATAAAAAAATATTGATCAGATAGGGTATGATTTTGATATTGGATTATAAAGGAGTATAGATAATAGACATTATTGCATTTTCTTCATAAAAAGAATCACTGCCTCCCGTATTTATATTACATTTAATTGTATCACCCGGATTGAGTTTCAGGGATAGAACCTGATTGACCGTATATCTATTACCAGCTAAGGTAAGCCCCCCCGCGTTTTGGTTAAATGGAGTTGTTACAATGGCGAAATTTGCACTTGGGTTACTAAAGTCGGATAACTGGATACTTCCGGAAATTTGATATACTCCTGCAGTGTTGACTGTGAATGTATTGCTAGCTGCATTCCAGCTACCTATACTTGCCTGTGGAGCGATATCAATCGTATCATAGCTCACCGTATTTATTACATTTCCTCCTGGCAGTAGGGTGGTACCTGGCGTCGCAAGTCGAACACTTAGAACCGTGGTTGGGATTTTAAGTTGTGCAGTGACTGCAGTAGGAGCAATTTGATAAATGTCACCATTAGCATGAGAAATTAACAAATTAGAAGTACCAAGAGTAGATGTTACAGGAGTCTGTCTTATTCGCGCAGTTCCATTAACATCTAAGGTTTGGCTGGGAGAAGGTGTATTGATCCCAACTTGGGAAAATAAAGTGGCTGACGTCAACATGCTAGTCAGCATGAGAAAGGTGTTTTTCATTGTGTGCAAGTTTATTAAGTATTAGAATGCAAAATTATATAATGTAACTGAAAATATTTATAGAATTATTACTATGAATTTAATTTTGATTAAGTTTAAATTTTTAGTATAAGTTGACTTTATGTATTTGTTTTGTTTAATTTTTCGTTTTTTATTTAATTTTTTGACTATATAAACATGTTGTTGGTTTAAATTTATTTTATTTTTTTATTATGACAAATTTATTAAAAAGCTTATGTTGTTGGTTAATTTGTAATATTAAATTGAATTAACATTCATTTAGTTGGCTTTGAAGTCAAATTGGTTTGATTTATTAATTTTTGACAGCATAAAAAACAAAATTTTTGAGACAGATTTGTTTTGGCTAATTATCTACTGATAATAACATTTTTTTTGAGCTTTTCAAGAAACTAAATTTGAGCCCCTCAGGAAACTGTTTATTGTATTTCTATAGTAATTTTGTATTGAAAAAAGATGAAAACAATAAATATTTTCCAATGCCTATTGAAAGGGTTAAAAAGACTTACAATACTATTTGTTGTTTTCGTTGTATTAGCAATACCTGTTATGATGCATCCATTATTTGGAAAACGACCTTCTGGCGAAAGGCTTGAACGTATAAAACGATCGCCACAGTTTAGGGAAGGGAAATTTCAGAATATCAACCATACCCCCCAAGTGACCCAAAGTCTCCCTGTAGCGTTATATGAGTATCTCTTTAAGAAATCAAAAGATAGCAGACCGAAAGAGGTTGTGCCTTCAAAGGATATTCATTGGAAGCAGCTTTCAAATGATTGGCCAGCTTTAGTCTGGCTGGGACACTCGTCTTATTTTCTGAAGATGGATGGTAAAAATATTTTGGTAGATCCTGTTTTAAGTGGCAGTGCATCGCCTATTCCCGGTAGCGGGAAGGCTTTTAAAGGTTCCGATGTGATTACGGTAGAAGAGCTGCCTGATATAGATTATCTTTTTATTTCACATGATCATTATGATCACATGGACTATGAAACCTTAACACAACTCAAAGACAAGGTAAAAAAAATAATTGTTGGTCTGGGAATAGGGGCTCATCTGGAGCATTGGGGATACAGGCCGGACCAGATTATTGAAAAAGATTGGTGGGAGACAATAGATTTAGGAGAAGGATTTGCTGTAACCGTAACACCGGCTCGTCATTTTTCTGGACGAAGTATCTGGTCTGCCAATACACTTTGGGCCTCCTATGTGCTGGAAACACCTTCCAAAAAGTTATATTTGGGTGGTGACAGTGGGTATGATACGCACTTCAAAGAAATTGGAGATCAGTTCGGTCCTTTTGACCTGGCCATATTGGAAAATGGGCAGTATGACTTAAGTTGGAAGTATATTCACATGATGCCTGAGGAAGTGGTTCAGGCTGCCAAAGATTTGCGTTCGAAAGCATTATTTCCGGTGCATTCTTCTAAATTTGTATTGGCTAATCATTCCTGGTATGAACCTTTGGAACGGATAAGTAAAAAAGCTTTACAACAAGACCAGCCCATCATCACCCCTTTGATTGGTGAGGTCGTAAATTTGAATCATCTGTATACAAAACCAACCTATTGGTGGAAAAATAAAGAGCGATGAAAGAAGCAGAAAATTTACATGGTATTCAACGGCATTGTTATACGAAAAGTAGCAAAGCAGGAGAACAGTTTATTCCTGAACATGGTATTTCATTCATTGTTTCAGGTGAAATGGAGGCCTACGATGGAACAACCAAACATTTTTATCGGAAAGGCGATACGGTACTGTACCGGAAAAATGCTTTGATTCGCTTTGTAAAATATCCAGACCAGGATGAGAGCTTTGAAGCGATTTCCATTATTTTGGATGAGGTTTTGCTAAAAGAATTTGCAGAGCAGCACGAAATATCTTCTGGCGAAATCCTCAAAGAAAGTTTGTTTACATTACAACCGGATGATCTGGTCTATGCTTATTTTAAAGGGATGGAATCCTGGTTTGGTAATAAGATAAGTGCTGAATTGGCGGCTGTTAAAAAGACAGAAATGATCCACCTGCTGTTGAGGAATAATGAAGAATTTAAAAATATATTATTTCATTTTGGGATGCCAGGAAAAATTAATCTTGAGGCATTTATGAATACCCACTTCCGTTTCAATGTACCTTTATCACAACTTGCATTTTTAACGGGGCGAAGCCTGGCAACTTTCAAACGTGATTTTGAAAAACTCTTTCAGATGTCACCTCATAAGTGGATGCAGCAGAAACGTTTGGAAGAAGCGTATTATTTAATTGAAAGTAAAAAAATGAAAGTGAAAGATGTGTATCTGGAGGTCGGTTTTGAAACTCTTTCCCATTTTTCATATGCTTTCAAAAACCATTTTGGAATAAATCCATCTCAACTCTAATTTAAAATATCACATATGAACAAGACCGTTTTAATAACGGGCTCTTCCACAGGAATAGGGAGAGCCGCAGCACTTCTTTTTGCCAAAAATGGATGGAATGTAGCTGCAACCATGCGTACTCCTGAGGCTGAAAAAGAAATAGGCCAGCTGGAAAATGTATGGGTAACCCATCTGGATCTGGAGAATGTTTCCTCTATTGAAAAAAGTATTCGAGAGACTATAAATCGTTTCGGAAAAATCGATTTGGTAGTGAATAATGCTGCTTTCGGACAGTATGGAATATTTGAAGCCTTACAACCGGAACAGATTGAAAAGCAATTCCGGGTGAATGTTTTTGGAACAATGAATGTGATCCGTGCAATCCTTCCGTATTTCAGAGCTCAGCAGCAGGGAAGTATTATCAATATAAGTTCTGCAGGGGGTAGAGTCGGTATTCCGTTGATTTCTATGTATGTATCTTCAAAATTTGCTTTGGAAGGTTTTTCTGAAGCATTATCTTACGAATTAGCTTCACAAAATATAAGTTTGAAATTGGTAGAGCCTGGAGGTGTTGCGACACCGTTTCATGAAACATCGGCCCAATTTTTTGCAGTAGATCCTGAATTAACAAGCTATAATGAATTCAGTGAAGCTGCACTTGCTAAACTAGGACAAATGGGTGAGGAGATGTCAACTGCGGAAGCGGTCGCTGAGGAAATTTTCAAAGCAGCTACGGATCATTCTGACCAATTCCGTTATATCGTAGGAGAGGATGCAAAAGGCTGGATCAAAGACCGTACATCCATGGATGATTTAACTTTTGCCAGACACATGCGACAATTATTTAATTCATAATCTTCCGTTCCTATGTCAAAGACTATTTTAATCACAGGAGCTTCCAGTGGTATTGGTAAGGCAACAGCTTTGCTCTTTGCAGAAAAAGGATGGAATGTTATTGCTACGATGCGAAAAATAACGGATGGCGAAGATTTGAAAACCATACACAATATTTTGATTGTGCCATTAGATGTTACCCAGGTAGAAAGTGTGAGAGGCGCAATCCATAGGGGAATTGAAAAATTTGGTACAATTGATGTGCTGCTTAATAATGCAGGATATGCACAATATGGAATCTTTGAATCATTGTCTGATGAGCAGATCAGAAATCAATTTGAAGTCAATGTTTTTGGGACGATGAATGTTACCCAATGTATATTACCTGTTTTCAGGAACCAGAAAAAGGGTATGATTGTGAATATTACTTCGGGCAGTGGTCGGTTTTCAGTGCCTTTGATGTCATTGTACAATGCCAGTAAATTTGCTTTGGAAGGTTTTTCAGAGTCTCTTTCGTATGAGCTGGCGCCACAGAATATTGTTGTGAAGATTATTGAACCGGGGAGTACTTCTTCGAATTTTCATCATACATTGAAAGAAAGTACCGTTAAAAACTCTACACCGGATGAATATGCTCAATATATTCAATATTTGGATTCCAAGATGGAAGTTTTACGCAGAAATACTTCCGCAGGCCATTCAGAACCATTTGATATTGCGAGTACAATATTCCATGCTGTAACGGATGGTACTAAAAAACTTCGATATATTTCTGGAAAGGATATACAGCCAATTATTGATAAGCGAACTTCAGCATCGGAAGAAGAATATATGGAATTTATGAAGAATCTTTTTTGCTAATTCAGCTTTATTTCGGACAATATTTCAAAATATAAAAACTTAAAAGAATGAATAAAACTATTTTTATTACCGGAGCATCATCCGGAATAGGGCAAGCAACAGCCCTCTATTTTGCTACCCAAGGTTGGAATGTGGTGGCTACCATGAGAAGCCCTGAAAAACAAGAGGTACTAAAAAACAGTGATAAAATGCTTGTTTTGAAGCTTGATGTAGAACAACCTGAAACCTTTAATGAGGCCATAGAAGCTGCTGTTTCGCATTTCGGGAAAATTGATGTTCTCTTAAATAATTCCGGATATGGACAACACGGCCTTTTTGAAGCCACTACTTCCGAACAGATCCAACGCCAGTTCTCTGTGAATCTTTTTGGAACGATGGAAATTACAAGAGCTTTACTGCCTCACTTCCGTGCACAGAAAAGTGGAAGTATTATTACCATTACTTCAGGAGTTGGCCGTGTAACGGTACCTTTGGTATCGATATATGCAGCATCTAAATTTGCTTTAGAAGGGTTCTTTGAGTCTCTTTCATTTGAATTGACCTCTCAGAATATTAAGGTAAGGATTATTGAGCCTGGAAATATTGCCACTAATTTTGAACAGACGACGAAAACCAATTTTGCAAATGATCAGGCACTCACTGACTACGCCGATTATTTAAGACAGATGGATGAAGTATTTCAGAGTATCTATAGCAGTGGAGGGTCTACAGCTACCGATGTGGCAGAAACAATCTTTAAAGCAGCTACTGATGAAGGTAATACTTTGCGTTATGTTATCGGTTCAGATTTACAACCCCTCATTGATATCAGAAATGGTGGAACTGATGAAAACTATATGGATGTGTTGAGAAATACATTTGTACCCAAAGCTTAAGTTATTTGTAAATTAAAACAAGATCTGACTTTAAAAATACGTAGAGTTGATCGATCCATTAGCAGATCTTTGTTAATGGATTTTTTACATTTTAATGGATGAATTGAGCAGAAGAAAAAGGAAAATAAAAGAGTTATGAACTCTATTTAAAAATTTAAACTTTCACCGCGATGTTAGACATTTTTATTACCTATCTTACCGATAAAATTATTCTTTCAGATAAAGAAATCCAGCGTATAGTATCTGTTTGCAATTTAAAAAAAATAGCAAAAAAACAGTTTTTATTGCAAGAAGGAGAAGTTGGCCGGTATAATGCCTTTGTATGCCGTAGGTTATTGAAAACTTTTTATGTTGCAGAAAATGGATCACAGCATATTATCAATTTTGCATCTGAAAATTATTGGACCGGCGATCGCGAAAGTTTAATAAATGGAACTGTTTCACAATTTAATATTGATGCAATAGAACCTACGGAATTAATTTTAATAGAGAAAGCAGCATTTGAAAATATCTGTAGGGAAATTCCCCAATTAAATTACTTGATCAGCCAGATTATACAGAGAAGTTTTATTGTTTCTCAAAGTAGAATTCTGACGAATATGGTCTTTACAGCAGAAAGTAAATATGAAAGGTTTCTTGAAAAATATCCCCATCTTCTCAACAGAATTCCCCAGCATATGATTGCTTCATACATTGGAATTACCCCCGAAACTCTGGCAAGATTGAGGAGAAAAAGGGTTAATAAATAGATTTAAAATGCTAAAAATAAACTGTTGAATGTTTTCTTGACTACAAGTCAAAATTTTCATAAATTTAATAGAACAAAAAAGTACCCTACAAGGATTTCATTTTACAATGAAAACTCATAAAAGTAGATAATGGAAAACTTCATTATCTAATATTTTGTAAAACGAGCAGGCAATAAATGCGGGATAAAATTATATTATAAACGTAATAAACTGCATCAAAATGAAAAATCTTTTTATCTTTTCATGGATAGCATATATGATATTTAGCTCATCATTATGCTTTGGGCAAGCAGAGCTTGCCAGCGAAAAGGGACTTATATTATCGTACAAGATCTTGAGTAAGATTGGCAGCCGCCATGATGAGTACTGTAAAAAATCATTTGATATTTACTCCGTTGAGGGGACTGTTGAAAATAATAATACAGACCAAGCAGCTGTAATAACAGCGATCCTAAGTTTTGAAGGCCAGTCTTGTAATAAAATATATTCTAATGATGGTACAACAGGAGGAGAGGTGGTGAATACATTATTTAATCTTGATATCGTAGGTCAAACAAAGCATAAGTCTCAATATTGGGTAAACCGAGTAGTTCATCTCCTTCCCAATGATAAAATGACAGCCAGAGGGCATGTTGAGGTTGTACAGGGAGAACAGATCTCTGCTCCAAATCCCTATTTTACCTATGAATTAATTCCCTCTAAAAATGATAACTCAAATCAAAAAACAGAGCAGCCGATGAGTATAGACTCATCCGTTAAACCTTCAGTTTCATCTTCCCAAGATGTCAACTTTACGGCTCTTATTGTCGGAAAGTGGACCCGTATTCATTTAACCAATACCAGTGGAGTAGATGACGATGTATCTGAACCTGGATATTATGATGAATACAGAAGTAATGGGGTTTTATTACATTGGGGAGAAGGGACGTCGGATGCTGATGCTTATTATCAGTGGAGTATTGAAGGGAACAAATTGAATATTAAATCCATTTATAAGCCTGCAAAAAAAGAAATACTGACATTAAATAATACAAAACTGGTGATAAAAACGTATTGGTCAGACGAGGGATATGCGGTTGAAACATTTAAAAAAATAAAATAAAAACGTCAGGAAATAAAAAAACCGACATCGAAGAATAAAATCTTCATATATCGGTTGTGTGGCCATGAAAGGTATATCTTCAAATACTTGTGTAGATGATTTGGTTCCAATTTTTTTATTAAGTTAGATACCCGGCTGTTTTAGATTGTTTTCAAATACAGTTCCTGCAATTCTTCAGCAGAAAACGCTTTGGATGGTAAATTTTGTACCAGTTCGCCCTGTTTCATAATTCCTATATTCGTAGCGACACTTACGGCGTTGAAAATATCGTGGGTAGCCATTAAAACGGTTCGTCCTTCGCGGCCTAGCTGTCTGATAATTTCTGTAAATTCAGCGGTGGCAATCGGGTCAAGTCCGCTGGTGGGCTCATCGAGGAGTAAAACTTTGGCATCTTTAGCGAGAGCAATGGCGATTCCCACTTTCTGTCGCATTCCTTTTGAATAGCCGCCCAAAGGTTTTTCATGAGCAATTTCCTGAAGGCCGGTACGTTTCAAAAGAGCGGATAGTTCTTCTTTTTTATAATGGAAACCTGCAATCTTAGAAAAAAAATCAAGGTTTTCAATTCCGGTGAGATTTGAATAGAGGAGCACTGTCTCAGGAATGTACGCCAGATGTTTCTTGATTTTTTCGGGATGATCTTTCACCGAAATATCATTGATGAAAGCATCCCCAGAAGTGGCTTTAATTAAACCTAAAAGAATATTGATGGTGGTACTCTTTCCGGCACCGTTTTGCCCGAGAAGAGCAAAAATTTCACCTTCCTCTATTTCGAGATTAAGAGATTTTAAAGCGGTAAAATCATTGTATTTTTTATGAAGATTGATGGTTTTTAACATAGCTTTCTGAATTTATTTTGTGAAAGGATTAACAATAAAGAAATGAAAATAAAGTAGGGAAGAAATACCCTGAAAAGATTGGTTTTCTCAGAATTACTGAAGGTTTTTACGGTCTGTTTCGTCCAGTCTATAATTTTTCCGTTTACATTTTCAAAAATATAAGGATAGAAATAGAGTCTTTGTTTCTCGTGAAAATTTTTCAATCCTTCCGCGTAATTCAACTGATTTTCCATTCCTGTTTTAGCTACTTTACTTTGAACGAGCTGCGTCTGAATATTCGGTAACATATATCCCAGGTAAATAGCTGCATTGTTTCGTTTCTGCATTTTTTCATGATATTGTTTTGAAGATGCCGCTGATTCCACATCCGCCATGTGCTGCATCGCATAATACCACGTATAGGAATAGCCGCTGTTTTCCGCAACGGTGTATTGGCTGAACTGGGGGTAGATCTTATGAAACTTTTGCATGGTAGGGATTTTCGCTTCGTCCCATTTATTGTGATAGCCTTCCCGCTGTTCAATTTGTGCCTGCAAGCCTTCTTTTACAGGAATCAACTTCTGAATGATCATATTTCCTGTCATGGGAATAATAAAATTCATGCTCATCCAGAAAATTACCAATGTCAAAGCATTCCACGAAGAAGATTTTTGATAACCGATAATCCATCGGCATAAGGCAAACCAGAAAATCAGATATAGCAGACCTGATAAAGCGAAAATGACGAAAGCCGAATCTACCGGAATCTTGATATAGAAGACGGCTATAATTAATAATAAAAAGTAAACCGAACTTACCGCCAGCACACGAATTATTAACTTAGCATCAATCAGCTTTCTTAAATTTTGACTTTGTACAGAAAGCAATTTCCAGGTTCCTTTTTCCTGATCTTCGGAAATAATATTGTAGCAAAAAGCAATAATCACCAGCGGAAAAAGAAATACCAATACAAAAGAGAAATCGAAATTTCCTACGGCTGCATTCGCCGGGTTGAAAAAATCGGAATTGTTTTTCTGTTCTTCCAGATTTCTTATGGTAACCCCTTGAATGGAGGGGTTCAAATCTCTCAATCCGATATTTAAAGCCGCCAGTTTGGGCATTTCATTCACGAGATTGAATTTCACATAATAGAGCAAAAGGCCGATGTCATCGCTATGCAATGCTGCATTTTTATCAATGCTGTTTTTTTGGTAGGTGGCACTTTTAGCAATAATACTTTCGTTTCTGTCCAGAAATTTTTTACCGGTGTACAAAGAGCTCAAACCGGCAAAAAGCAGAATCAACAAAGAAATAATATAGGCTTTGTTGCGGTAAAACTGTTGATATAGATAGTAATTCATTAGATTAATTTTAAATTTTTTGCACTTAATTCAACCATCAGAATACAGACAAGAAGCCAGAAAATAATAGCGGCCAAGGGAAGAACCTGATGGCTCAGGCTTTCTTTAATGGAAATAAATTTATACTGGAAATCCGGAAAATTATGCCAGTTTTCTTTGCTTACCATTGCGGGTTTTTCGTTCTCTTTGGGTTTGATGTTGCTGATGTGTTCAATCTGCAGATCATTCATTTGCTGAGCAAGTTGATAACGGTAGTCTTCCGCCTGATTCTGAAACTGCTGATAGGCATAATAATCTGTTCCTGAAGTCATCATTGAAAGGTTTTTAATCGCCATCACAGGATTGATAAACCCGAAAATTTCATTCAACTTCTGCTGTTGTTGGTATTGATCCTGAAGTTTTTTCAAATGATCAACATACAGTTTTGCACTGATTCTTTCTCCTTCTTTCATCACAATTCCACCGTAATTAACGGGAAGTTCGTCCGTTGTTTTTACATGGTATTTTGCGAGTAGAGAATCTTTAATGTGCTTAAAATGCGGGTCTTCCGGATTGTGACTGTCACCGACTTTCATGACATCTTCTTCTACCTTCGTTTCAAAGGCAATTCTTGATGGAGTAGGATAGAGGTTCTGTGCTGCAAACTGAACTCCTTTAGGTAAGAAAATCACCAGAATTAACCATGCACCGATTAAGCTGATTAAAGCGGATGAGGAAGCTTTGCTTTTTGCAGAAACTAAAACCGTTAGGGTACTGAAGAAAAAATAATAGATCATATAGGCCGGAAATAGGACCAATATTCGTGAGATAATATCATCAAAATCGCTTGATTCGGCCATAAGTCCAATTCCTAAAACGAAAGGAATTACAGGAATCAGGAATACTAAAGAAAATTGCCAAAGCCCTAGGATTTTACCCCATAAAACCGCTCTTGGTGAAGCTCCCTGAACACTAAGGATTTTCAATGTAGCATTTTCTTTTTCACGAACAATCAGCCCGAAACCAAGAAATAAAATAATCAAAGGAACAATAACCTGCAGAATAAATGCTGCACTGAATGTTCCGAAACGTACCAGGATTCCCGAACTTCCTGCTTCCGAAAGATTGGCAGTATTCTGTTTGTGGGCTTCAAGGAAAATGACATTTCCAAGGTAATCGTCCAATCCTTTATCAAAAATGCTTAGAGGATGCCCGATTCTGAACACGAGATATCCATAGTGCGCCATTCTGTGCGGATGCTTGTCGGGTCGGTGTTCCCAGTTTTCACGGGTTTCCTTTCGGTATTCTTTTACTTTTGAATAGGTTTCGCCGTATTGGGTAAACCCGATTCCCATGCTTAAAAAGCAGAACAGGAGAACGGTGAGGGCAATGAGCAGGTTTTGTTTGCTTTTAAATAAATCCTGCCGGGTTTTTCTTACAATGAGTTTCAAGTTTGAAAAAGCCATAGTTTAAAATTTATAAGTTGCTGTAAATAAGTAGTTTCTTGGTGCTCCCGGGAAGAGTCTCAGATAATTCTGTGCTCCCACCCAGTAGGTTGTATTGGTGATATTGTTCACATTCAATGCGAGTTGGACATTGGTTTGCGGTATGGAATAATAAATTGCCGCATCCAAAGTAGCATAGGCCGGAAGCTCGAAACTTCTGGTGAACCACGGGATTTTTTTACTTTGATATAGCACTCCCGCACCGATTCCGAAGTCTTTTAAAGCCTGAATATGGGTGAAATTATATCTCGTCCAGATATTCACTGAATTTTTTGAAGTATTTTCCTTAGCCAAACCAATTAAAGCCGGATTGGAATCATCTAAAACTTTAGCGTCAATATAGCTGTAGCCTGCATAAATGTGCCATTGCGGGAGGATGTAGCCTGCAAATTCGGCTTCAAAACCACGGCTTCTGTCTGCACCACGCTGAATCAGTTGATCCGGTTCTGCGGGATTATTGGCATTCACCAAGATATTTTTCTGATTAATTTCATAGATGGAAAAACTCGCATCAATCTTTTTGAAAAGCTTGGTTTTAACCCCGAATTCTTTTAAATCTGAAATTAAAGGTTTGTACAAGGATGCGGAAATTGCGCCTGTAAAACCTCCCGTTTGCGGCATCAAAGTAATCGTATTTGATTGGGGTTGGTAGCCTGTAAGGTACGTTCCGTAGATGTTGATGTTTTCAGTAATGCTGTAGGTTAAACCGATCCGGTAGAGCATTTTTTGATTTCTGAAAGAGCTTTCTTCCGCTTTTTTATAATTGGTAATATCCTGAAACCATTCCTGTCTGAGTCCTGCCAAAAGCTTAAACTTCTTCCAGGTCAGTAAATGTTGTACGTAGGCTGCGTGGGTAGTTGTTAAAGCCGTGGGTAACGGGTTGATGATATTCAAAACAGTATAGCTGCTTCCTTGATGGTTTACTGCACCAGAGGTAAGGTCGAATGGGCTCACATTGGGTTTAGGCAGTGTAATTCCATTATACATCATTGTCTGATATAAAGCGGCATTGGCAGGATTGTAAGAAGAACTTACCGTTCCGTCTTTCAGCATGAAACCTCTTGCGGCATCTTGCTTCCCACCGCTTTTTTTCTCCCAGATATGGCTGTCATATCCTATTAAAGTCTGATGCTCAACGGCTCCTGTTTTGTAGTTGAAATTAAAATAAGCACTTATATTATCCACTGACCAATGCTGAATTCTTTCCATATACTGCATCATCGCCAGACTTGGAATCTGATGATTGTTGATGTCCGGCACAAATGAGTTTGTGGTTCTGGTTTCATGAATATCTTCGTCCCAGAACTGCTTCATGTAAGAAGCATTAAAGCTGATATTCTTATTAAAATGATGAGCAAGGCTTCCCATCAAAGTCAGATCTTTTGTTTTGAAATAATCTCCGGGTGCCCCGAGATTTAAACTGATCGGTGTACTGTTGAGATCGGTTTTTCCGGCCACAGCTCCAAAGATAGGCTGTCCTCTGTCGAGGTTTCCGTTCATTTCGTTGTAGATCATTTCTACATTCACCGAAGTCTTATCATTAGGGATAAAGGAGATCGATGGTGCTATTAAAATTCCGTTATTTTTTACATGATCACGAAATGATCTGGCATACTGATGGGCTCCGTTGAAACGGTATAAAAGTGTTTTGCTTTTATTCAAAGGTCCGGTAATATCCGCTGAAAGGCGATACGTATCAAAGCTCCCGCCGGATACACTTACTTCGTGACGAGGGGTTGACAATGGTTTTTTAGTCACCATATTGATGGTTCCTCCGGGATCTACACTCGACATGGTAATGCTTGCCGGACCTTTAAAAACCTCTACACGCTCGATATGCGGGGTCATCGGCTGAAGGAAATAGTATTGTCGGGTACGCATTCCGTTGATGATTTGCCCTTCTTCGTTCTGACTGATTCCTCTGATGCTGTACTGATTATAAAAACTTACATTGGAAACCCCTGCCACATTTTTCAAAACATCCCCGAGTCTGAAGGCCTGTCTGTCATTGATAAGCTCCTTGGTCACGGTATTGAGCGTGAGCGGAAGATCTTTATTTTTCATCGCAACTTTAGTGGCTGCGAATGAGTAATCGGAAATATACCCTTTAGATTTTCTCCCAAGGATTTCTACCGTTTGAATTGTTGCAGGAATCGAATCTTTTTTCGGTTTCTGAGCACTGATTGCCGTTGAAAATAAGAGAAAACCTAAACCTGTTAAATGAAAGGGTTTACCGGATAAAAAATGGATCATTCCGGGTTGATATGAAATAAATAACATACATATGGAGTAAGAGGTATCATGAAATACCGGGTGAGTAAAGAATATCTTCCTTTAGTTTTAAAATAAAAATATACCAAAAGACAGTGGCTACAGATTGTAAAGCCTGCAGGTAAAAGAGTTTTTAGTATAAAAAACTAAAATTATGAAAGACAGGGGGGAGCTCTCGAAGAGAAATAGTCGAGTAAACAACGATAGATTCTGGCCTTGGGCTGAGGCATCTCATTATTATTTGCCGGGTTAAAAGCAAAGTCCTGATGTTGAGCTTCCGGAAGAATACTTGTATTCATCTGCAAATGGAGGGCACATTGGCAATCGTCATTTTGAGAAAAAGTAGGTACTTTTTCCTTTTGAGAATCCTTTTTATTGACGATTCTGGCGGTTGCATGTTTCGCATGTTCCAGGCATATGCTTATTCCACTGACGTTCGATAGAAAGATCAGTAACAAAGAAAAGACAAAAAAGGTTTTCAATGTTTTTTGCATAAGAAGTGCCAAAAATAAGAATAAAATCCCATAAAATGAAACTTTGTTGCAATAATAAATTGCATCCAAATTATTTTTTGGAATGATATATAAAACATGGTGGACGAAAAGATCCCCGTGATGTATGTTTCATCCGATCCTTTATGTGAACGGAATGATTATGAAAATTGGCAAATTGCTGTTTATTTTTATTTTACCTGAAGGTCATGATATAAGCTATCAACCACTTTTTCTAAAATTTCTCCTGTTTCGTTAAAGCTGGTGTTGGTTAATAAGGAAATGCCCATATTTTGTTTAGGATAAATCACCAACCAATTCTGCATTCCGTATATGCCGCCGTGGTGTCTGTAGATGATTTCATGATCATTTTCTATGATGTACCAGTGAAAACCTTCCCAGAAATCAGAACCTTCTTTATAGAGTTTTTGATGAGATTCTTTGACAATAGGATTTGATGAGTCAAGCTGCAGTTTCATATATTTTACCAGATCTGTAGTTGTAGAATGCAGTCCTGAAATTCCGCCCCATAGCGTTCTGTTGAAGTTCGGCATGAGCTCGTTTTTATCGTTATAGCCTTTCACCAATCTTGTCCTGTCATTTTCATTGAGTGTAAACTTAGTTTGGTTCATTTGATTGGGTTTCAAGATAAATTCGATGACAAGTTCCTCATAGGGTTTTTGATACACTTTTTCAAGGATGTAGGCCGTCAATTCCGGAGCTGTGTTGGAATAGAAATAGACCTCTCCAGGCTTCGTTTTAATATTGATGAGTTTTAACCCTTCCAAAAAGGCCTTTTTATTTTCACTTTTTATCGGGAAATTGGGAAAGCCACTGGTATGGGTGATGAGGTGTTTGATTTTGAGCGGTTCCCCTTTATATTCTAAATTGGGATAAGGTTCGTTAAGATAGATCCTGATATCATCCTCTAAATGTATTTTTTGATCAAGCACAGCTTTGGCGGCTATATATCCTGTAAAAGTTTTCGTGACAGAAGCCAATTCATAAAGGGTAGAGTCGTTGGGCTTGTTTCCTTTTCCCATTGTTAATTCTCCAAAATGTTTGATAGTGGATTTTCCGTCTTTAAGGACTGCAATGGAAACCGAATGGAATCTTTTGTCTTTTAAGAGCTGAAGCGCATTTTTTGTTATTGCATTTTCAACATTTTGTTGAGAGATCGGATGAGCATTTTTACACCCCAGTAAGGCAAAAAATAAAACAGGAATTACATACTTCATAGTCAAAATTTTAATTGGACATTGATAATCTGACACAAATATGCGGTAGGAAATCTTGAAAAGAGTCCATCTAAAAAAAGTCGGACTCATTGGAATGATTAAATGAGTCCGATTATTTATAATCCGGAGTTGGAGTATTTGCAATGAGTTGATTATCAGTTATTTCTGAATGCTGTTGGCGTTTGATTCGTATACTTTTTAAAATAGGTATGAAAAGAAGATTTTGAATTGAAACCCACTTCATATATAATTTCTAAGACCGTATATTCCTTTTTCGTGGGATCTTTCAATAGGGTCATTGCTTTTTTAATGCGATATTCATTCACGAAATCAAAAAAATGCTGATTGAGATGATGGTTAATTAATACAGACAATTCCCGAACAGGAATGTTCACCTGATCTGCCAGTTCCTGAATCGTTAATGAAGGTTCTAAGAAGGGTTCATTTTCAACCATGAATTTTTTAAGCTGCTCGATCTGAAAACTTTTTGTCTCATCCGTTTTATTTTCTGTCTCCAGTGTTTCAGGAAAATCTTTTGTCGGTTGTAAGGTAGAATCAATTCTTCGAAAAAGCTCAGGGTGATTTAATGCCTTTAATATAAATGAGCAGGCAGCCAATAAAAAGGATGCTCCCGCCAGAATATGCAGCCAGATAAACAGATCATTGTACGGTGTATATCGTATGATGTTTTTAAAAATGATACATACATGAATGAATAGGAAGATCAGGGTAAGCTGAAACAGCCATTTGTATAGCAAAGTATTGGGATTCGTATAGTTTTCAAGATAAACCTCTTTGTATTTTTTGAGGACTATGAATACCCCAATGATATAAAAGAAAAACTGCAGTTCCCCGATGACTTGATACATAAACATTTCAGGGGAGTTCCACATTGTTGTAAAGAATTCTTCTTTTGCAACACCTTCTGCCAGATAAAGTCTTGGAACTAACATTAAGTTGGCCACAATAAAAGGAATAAGATGCAGCAAATGCTTTCTTTTTAAAGTAAAATCAGAATAGCAAACTGCATTCACATACAGGTAAAAAAGAGGCATCACCAATAAATAAGCAGATATTTTGAAAGCTTTCAGATTATAACTCTCCACAAAAAGGTGCATAAAAAGTCCGCTGATATCAATGGCATTGATGATAAGGAAGGCTGCAAATAATCTGTTTTCCAGTTTTCTTTCCGTTTTTACTGTCAACAAAAATACAGCAAGCAACAGCGATACAAAAACAGCCATCGCTGCAATGACTTCCAGAAAACTTAATTTGTCCATTAGTTTTTTTGTAAAAATAGGGTATAAGTTGTAAAGAATTGATGGCTAATCATATTTTTTTAAATATTGGATTCTGGTGTATAAAGTGAGACTCCTGAGCCATGCAACTAAGAATATTTTGTAAAACTTGCTTTGCTGCCTTTGCTGCAAAGTATCCCGACTTTGAGCTAAGCGTAGATATTTTTTAGACGCAAAGGTTTTCAGGTAATCTACCTTCACAAAGACCAGACAAGCCCCAGAAAAGATGTCATTGGTGATTAAAAGTTTACGTATAATGTAAACTTTTTTGTATATTTGTTAGGCGATGTACGTCTTAAATAATATTACAGGTGAGAAACAGGCTGTAACAATAGCTACAATTGATGATGCTGAAATTTCGCAAATCAATAAGACCAAGCGGTTTGATTTTAATTGGAACAAAGAAAAAGCCTATCATGTCTATAAGTTAACAGTAGAAGGGAAAGAAGAACCCATAGGTCTGTTATCAATGGAGGAAAGACCCCAGGATTATGCCTTGGAAATTAGGCTTTTGGCGGTCTCCAAAGAAAATATCGGTCAATCGCAGGAGTATAGCCGAATTGCTGGTTGCCTTATTGCATTTGTATGCAAAGAAGCATTTAAAAAAGGGTTTGAAGGATATGTATGCTTAAAACCAAAAACAAAGCTTGAGCAACATTACATACAGCAATATGGATTTCAGTCAACTAAAATGTATTTGATCACTGAAGGTGAAAATTCATTACAATTAATTCAGGAATATTATGAAGACAAACAGGAAAGAAATTAAAGAAACAGATTTTTCAAAGTTTACAGGTGAAGAACTTGCAGATGCTTTTGTCTTTCCTGATGATAAGGTTTTGAGTGCAAAGGAGAAAAAAGAGGAAGATGACTTTTGGAAAGCTCGCCGAAACCAATTTGAAAATCGTACTCCCAGAGAAAAAATGTATTCAAGATTGTTACAACTAAAGTTTCAATTAGAAGATTATATAGATAGCAACCAATATGTGGAAGCTCTTAATTTTGGATTTTTTTTAAATGAATATGTTAGCAGACAGAATAAAAAAGATAAAGATTTTGCTGTTGAGGTAGATGTAAAGCCAGCTGTACTTAGCCAATATATTAATAATCACCGAAAACCGACAGATGAATTCATCATCAGACTTGAATTACATTCCAACGGGATGATTCCTGCCATAAGTTGGTTTAAGGTTATTCAAAAAGATAAAGAACATGAGATCATGACAAGTCAAAAACTAAGAGATGAAGAAAGTAAGCATGTTAAAAACAGACTTGGATTTGCTTATTAGTTTTCGTCTGCTTTAAATGGCCATAGCTTGCTCCAAAGTCAGGAGACTTTGGAGAGCGGATATAAGTTGTAAAGAAATGGTGGTGAATCATCTTTTTTAAATATTGGGCTGTGCTGTATAAAGTGAGACTCCTGATTCATACAACTAAGAATGTTTTGTAAAACTTGCTTTGCTGCTAAAAGTCTCCCGACTTTGAGCTGAGTGTAGATCTTTTTAGACGCAAAGGTTTTATTTTTGAAACCGTTGATTGTAAGAGAGCAAAGGCAGAATCAACAGAGTTGATTCGTTGAAGCATATGAATAAAGCTACCGCTTCATCAGCAACGAAGTCGCATCACTTTGTCTTCTTATAATAAAGTGTAATATTCTGGCAGTTAGCTTACCGAATTTATTATGAATACCCTATTTGATTTATCATTACATTAGTACTACGTTAATTTTAAATCGATTATGAAAGCATTGGTCATTTCAGGGGGAGGAAGCAAAGGTGCTTTTGCTGGTGGAGTAGCTGAATATCTCATAGAACATCATAAAAACGACTATGAACTTTTTGTAGGGACTTCAACCGGAAGTCTTCTGATTCCTTTTCTGGCCCTTGGAGACATCCAAAGAATTAAAAAGCTGTATACCACCATCGAGCAGTCGGATATTTTTACGGTTTGCCCGTTTAAAATAACGAAAAAGGATGGGAAAGTAAAGATAGGGATCAACCATCTGGGGATTATCAAACAGTTTATAAAAAAGCAAAAGACATTAGGAGACAGTACCAACCTCAGGATCCTTATCCGCAATAGCTTTACAAAGCAGGATTTTGAAAAAATAAAAGAGCTTAAAAAAGAAATTGTAGTCACAGTAGCCAACCTTACTACGCAGCAAATAGAATATAAGTCTTCCAATGACCACAGCTATGAGGATTTCTGCGACTGGATCTGGGCTTCTTCCAATATGGTTCCTTTGATGAGTTTATGCCAGAAAAACGGAAATGAATATGCCGACGGAGGCTTTGGGAATCTTATTCCTTTACAACACGCACTGAAAAAGGGAGCATCATCCATTGATACCATTGTATTGCGGCTAGAAAAAACCGCCTATAATAATCCTCCTCTACAAAATGTATTGGATGTTTTTGCCCGTACCACAGATTTTATGCTGAACCAGATTGCCAGTGATGATCTTATTATCTCACAGTTGGAAGCGGCCACCACCAATGTACACATCAATTTCTTTTTCATCAACAGGATACTCACCACCCATTCATTTATATTTGATAAAGAAGAGATGACAAAATGGTGGCAGGAAGGGCTTGAGCTTTTTCAAACTACTGAATGCAAAAGTTTGTTGTTAAAAGCGAAGCCTGTGGATCTATGAGTTTTGAATTGTAAAGTCTTTGGATTTGAAAGGTAAATTAGGCTGTTTTCTTTAAGCTTGCTCCAAAGTCAGGAGACTTGGGAGAGTGGGGGAGCAAGATCCCGATTGCAGATAATAGTTCTGAAGAGGGGAAAACGAAAAACGGTAGAGTGGAGCTTAAAAAATGTAAATTGTACAATAATAGAGAATTGTAGGTTGTTTTACTTAAAAACCCCAACGAAGGTTGGGATTTTTTTTATTTGATTTTCTGATATGGTAAGTCATGAGAACTTCATAAACACAAGATTGTCATATTGCTTGGATAAAAGCTTTTAATTTTTCAGGTACTTTTGTTTTATTATATAATATTTGAAAAATATTTTCTTCTTGTAATTGTATAGTTATTTTTGGTCTAATTATTTTGTCTTTTTTTGGTGCATTTTTATTATGTAACTTAACTTCCTTAGAAATTTCATTCACAATATTTTCAGAAATATACTTAAGATACATAAACATAAAGTATAGTTCATACTTTCCTCTGATGAATTTTTTAGGTTTACTTTCTCTATCAATTAAATTATAATAATGCCTAATTTCTCCTATATTAAAATGATTAGTATTTGTTTTATCACATAAATATTCAAATTTGCTGTTATAGGATGATAAGGTTTTTTTCTTCAACTTACCTTCATTATCAATTTTGAATAAGTCTGACATTTTTATTTCATTAAAACTAACATTAAAATTGTTTTTTCTACAAAACATCATCCAAGCAGAAATCATTTTCAACTGTTTTATATAAATAATATGTTGCACTTTGAAATTTTCAATTGTTAATTCTATAATTTCTTCGTTTGTTATTAAGCAATTATCAATAATGAATTTTTCTAATATTCTCTCGTCTACTAGGTAGTTCTCTATTGAATAACAGTCTGTTATGAATACATTGTTGTCGCTTATTATTTCTTTTCCAATATAATCATCAAAGTCCTTATCTATAAAAAACAACACTCTTTTTTTATCATAAAAATCCCAATCTATATCATTATAGTTATCTATAACATTTTGTTTACCATTGCAAACTATGTATTTAATTGGAACACCTTCTTTATATATTTCCATAAAAGGTCTGTAAAATGAGATATCTTCTACACCTTCTACCAAACAAAATATTGTATTATCACTAGTTTTATACTGAGATAATATCTTTATGTATGTAGCGGAAGGCGTTAGAAACTTTTCATCTAAAATATCTAGCAAGCTCATATAAATATTATCTTTTAAATTCTTCTAAAGCGTGAGTGAATTTTCTTAAATTATTTTGAAAAATAAATGGAGAATGTGTAACTGCTAGTAAACCTTTACATTTTCTTAGTTTTAATATATCATTTAAAAATCTTTCTTGCCAAGGAACAGATAGGGATAGTTCAGGTTCATCAATTATAATATAATAGTCTTTATCAGATAAAACGAGATGTGTAAATAATGAAATAATTTGTTTTTCACCCGATGATAAATCTTTAAATTCAATACGATTTGGCTTTTCATCTTTATTTGTCTCTGTATCTAGGAATAAATGACGTATTGTATTTCTGTAATTGATTTCTTGGTTAAGATTAATTTCAACCTTGAATTCATCCTTATTGTATACAAGTTCTTTATCATCTCCAAGATACTCATTGCAAATATTTATAAGATTTAAAATGTCGCTTTCTTCTTTTTGTTGAAAATCATATATTTGAAATAACTTCCAAACAAAGTGTGCATTAATCTTATCTTCTATATTATTATTTGAATAATTAAATTGTAATGATTTTACAAAGTCTCTCAACTTATTTTTTCCATCTTTACTTATAACAGAGTCATCAAGCCTTTTTAAAATATAATTTAAAGCTTCTTCATCCATTTGGGATATTTTTGTGAAATCAAAATTATTATAACTTTTATTGAGAATATCATCAAGGTATGAACCAATTAAATTTGTATTTAATTTATCAT
The DNA here is from genome assembly GCA_963518055.1 of uncultured Chryseobacterium sp. Lineage (GTDB taxonomy): Bacteria > Bacteroidota > Bacteroidia > Flavobacteriales > Weeksellaceae > Chryseobacterium. Next base: position 2,295 of record CAUQIC010000026.1, on the reverse strand, counting down.
AGAAGTAATTTTTTAAGTCTAAACATCTTTTTTCTATTTTTCGTTGAATATCATTCATCCCAAACTCAACTAATTCCATATAGTTTTCTTCTTTGAAACCATATCTTCTATTTTGAATTTCATATTCTTTTATACTTCTTTCTAGGTGTGGTAATATATTTACTAGATCTTTTTCAATTCTCCTGTAGGTTGGTAAATATATAATTTTTATATCCTTTAAAATTGTATTTAGTTTTAACTCAATTGATTTTATATTGTTATGATTATCAATGTTTTCTTTTTTTTCATAAACTTCAAAAATATATTCTCTAATTACCCTAGAAGGTATATCAAATTTTTCTGAGAGCATTTCAATATCTTTACTAGTCATATTAAAAAAATCGAAGGAATTTAATATTTCTGAAATTTGATTTAACTTGCTTAAAGTGCTGGTAGAAAATTTAGTTCTGAATTTACTATCTCGTTGTAACAAATTTTGAAAAAAATCTTTAGTAAATTCAATATACTCTTCATTAATTAAACATTTTATTTTACGAAAATTATATTCTAATAATTTGTTCCATTGCTTAGATAAGAAATAATAAAAAATATTAACTATAGTAGTTTTCCCTGCACCATTGTCCGAAACTATTATAAGTCGATTATCTTTAAATATTAATTCATAGTCTTTTGAATTATGTAATCCTTCGATTGCAAAATTTGTAATGTTCATTTAGAGTCCTAGTTTTTATATTATCTGTTAATGGAAAAAGTATTAATGAAATTTATCGGCTTGAAAAAATTTTGGGTCAAAACTTGATGAAACTTAGTTAGTACTTTTTATAAGGCCAAAATACAAATTCCTTTTTAAACTTCATTTACGGTTTTCCGTAAGCGACAAAAATAAAAAGTACTTCCAAATTTTAATTCAGTATTTTCACGGAATTTCTCCAAAACTTTATCACAAAAAAATCCCAACTCTCGTCAGGATTATTCATTTATAAGTTTAAAGAAATCAGATAAACTAATTTTTCTTGCTTCACATATTTTAAAAAGTGTTTCGACTGGTATTCTGTAAGTTTCTTCACTTTTAATTTTTCTGATCGTACTTTCTTCTACACCATGATTTTTGGCAAAAGAATTTTGTGACTTGCCTTCTTGAAGCCAAGGTATCAACCATTTTTTTGTAATGTATAAACAAATTTTTTCGTTTATATCTGTCATAGAACAAATGAAATAATTAAATAGTAAAAAATTACGGCCGATCGACCGTAATTGAATTTCTTTTCTTACATTTATAAAAAAATACAAACAATGAAAAAAAGTAGAACAAACTTTGCTCCCCGTTTTCGGGCAGGTAAGAAGCGCTCCGGCTTACAGCTGATGGAGCATTTCTTTCAGTTCAATGAGCTGGATGTTTCCAAAGAAAGACTCAGCAAAATTATGAATTATGCGGTCAAGAGGGATAGCTGGATCCATGAAGATCCGGCGGTGATCTTCCAGTTTCATCAGTCGATGAGATCGTTGATCCGGGCAGGGTATCTCCTCATGCTGAAGGAAAGGAAATGGGCTGTAGATACTCAAACTGAGAAAATTTCTTCATGGGTTCTTGGCTTGCTTTCGGAGAAAGAATACCGGAACCCTCTGTTGGTTTTCAAAAAAGCATTCAGAGAATACACGCTCAAAGAATTTGATTATTTTATGTCCGGAATGGTCTATTTTTCAATGGGGGTCTATAAAAATGTACCGGAAAGAAATCTCGTGATGCCCTATATTCATATGGTTAAAATGCTGGATGCCGCCTACCTTATTCTTGAAAGAAAGAGAGAAAATAAAAGGACTGATAAAGATTCAGAATAAGAAGAGGGCATCCTTTATTGATTTAGATGATTGATGTACTGATGAGATATTTTTTAGATGCAAAGATTTATTTTCACTATGCATATTTTCAGGGAGCAAAGGATAGAATCAACAGAGTTGATTCGTTGAAGCGTATGGATAAGGCTACGGCTTCATTAGCGACAAAGTCGTAGTGCTTTGCTCATTTAGAATAAAGCGTAATTATCCATCAACTTTACGTTTACCCTTTTAATTAAGAAATAATGTACTGATGATATATTTTTTAGACGCAAAGACTTATTTTTATTACGCATATTTTCAGGGAGCAAAGGATAGAATCAACAGAGTTGATTCGTTGAAGCGTATGGATAAGGCTACGGCTTCATTAGCGACAAAGTCGTAGTGCTTTGCTCATTTAGAATAAAGCGTAATTATCCATCAACTTTACGTTTACCCTTTTAATTAAGAAATAATGTA
>CAUQIC010000025.1:0-50037 GCA_963518055.1 uncultured Chryseobacterium sp. | reverse complement strand
TGTATTTAATACTACTAGTTCCATTTTCTGATAATTACATAAGAATTTTTAGCTCCCGGAACAGCACCTTTTACTACTAAAAGATTTTGTTCTTGATCAACTTTTAATACTTGAAGGTTTTGAACAGTTACCTGCTCACCTCCCATTCTTCCAGCCATTCTCATCCCTTTGAATACTCTTGAAGGGTCTGAACCAGCACCGATAGAACCTGGAGCTCTAAGTCTGTTGTGCTGACCATGAGTTGCCTGCATTACACCTCCAAATCCGTGTCTTTTAACAACACCCTGGAAGCCTTTACCTTTTGAAGTTCCTGTTACGTCAACAAATTCACCTTCAGCGAATAAATCAACTTTTACTTCTTCTCCTACTTTTACTTCATCAACGAATTCTCTGTAGAATTCTACTAATTTAGCTTTAGGAGCAGAACCAGCCTTTTTAAAATGGCCAGCTAACGCTTTACCAACGTTCTTCTCACTCTTGTCATCGAAACCTAACTGAACAGCTTTATAACCGTCTTTTTCTAAGGTTCTGACCTGTAAAACCGAGCATGGACCAGCTTGAATAACTGTACAAGGAATGTTTTTTCCTTCTTCGTTAAACAAAGACGTCATACCGATTTTTTTACCAATAATACCTGACATTGTTTATATTATAATAAAATTTATCCTTTATTTATTCCCATTTTTCGGAAGTCTGAAGTAATTTCTACTTTTGATATAGGCATACTACGCCCCTAAAATGAGTGTGCAAATCTACGAATAATTTTATAACTGACAAATATTTCGAGTAAAATATTTTGATTTTTAATCGATTAGATATTTTTGAAAAAACTCAGAGTGAATTTCCCAAAGAATTATTTTGATTTTTAAAAAAGAATTTAAAATGAAGTTCAAATTATACAATTACACTTACCCCTATCTCTTCCAGACCTAGTTTATCCTCATTAGAAATCCCTACATCTGTAATCAGGTAATCTATTTTATCCAATAAAGCGATCTTACCAAAACCTTTTTTATTTAACTTCGACGAATCTGCAAGAATTACCGTTTGATCCGCACATTCAATCATGACCTGATTCAAATGCGCTTCTGCAGCGTTTGAAGTGCTAATTCCAAATTCAGCATCAATGCCGTCTACTCCAAGAAAAAGCTTATTGCAGGAAAATTGTTTAAGGATACCTTCCGAAATAGATCCTACAATAGAGGTAGAGCTCTTTCTCACTTCTCCTCCTAATTGTATAATATTTATATTAGGATTATTACATAATTCAATAGCCACTCGTAAAGAAGAAGTCAACACAGTAAGAGGACCAAAGTTCACCAACATTCTGGCCAGATAATGCATCGTTGTTCCTGACGCCAATATAATACAGTCATTTTCCTGAATCAAAGGTAAGGCAGCTTTCGCAATAGCCTGCTTTGCTTCTACATTAATATTCTCCTTCTCTCCTACATTTTTTTCATAAGCATATCTTAACTGCTTACTTGCTCCCCCATGATTTCTAAAAAGAAGACCTAAGCTTTCGAGATAGTTCAAATCCTTTCGTATCGTAACTGAAGAAACATTCAGTTTTTCACACAAATCCTGAACAAGAACATGTCCTTTTGCATTCAGCTCCTTTAATATTTCATCATGCCTTGGTATTAGCTTCTCCATTCTATTCGTTTTCTCAAAATTACCGCTTTTTTTCCACATGTAGAAATTTCATTTATTTTCTTTTTGCTTTCATTTTTAATTTATATATTTGAAAACGAAACATAAACGAAACATTTATGAAACGAAACGAAGAACTCAGTAAATTAACCGAAGTAAAAGAATGGGACTTTATAGTCATAGGAGGTGGAGCCAGTGGTTTAGGTTCAGCATTAGATGCAGTAAGCAGAGGATTCAAAACACTATTAGTTGAATCTCATGACTTTGCAAAAGCAACATCCAGCAGAAGTACTAAGTTAGTACATGGTGGAGTAAGATATCTTGCACAGGGAGATGTCGGCTTAGTAAAAGAGGCATTGAAAGAAAGAGGATTATTAGCGAAAAATGCAGCGCATATCGTAAAAAATCAATCTTTTATCATCCCTAATTACACCTGGTGGGGCGGTATCTATTACAAAATAGGATTATCCGTTTATGACTTCCTTGCCGGAAAATTAAGTTTAGGTAAGACAAAATACATCAGCAAATCAAAAACCATTGAAAAGCTGCCAACTATTGAACAAAATCATTTGATGAGTGGTGTTGTTTACCAGGATGGACAGTTTGACGATGCAAGATTAGCGATCAACTTAACCCAGACTATTATTGAAAAAGGAGGAAGTGCTATTAATTATATGAAAGTAGTTGGCCTTCTGAAAAACGACACCGGCAAAATTATCGGAGTTACTGCTGAAGATCAATTCACACAAAAGCAATATCAGATCCACGCCAATGTTGTTATCAATGCAACCGGTGTATTTACCAATGATATTCTTAACATGAATAATCCTAAGCATGGAAAACTTGTGGTGCCAAGTCAGGGGATTCACCTGGTATTGGATAAATCATTCCTTAAGAGTGATGATGCCATTATGATTCCTAAAACTTCAGACGGCCGGGTCTTGTTTGTCGTTCCGTGGCATGACAGAGCTTTGGTAGGAACTACAGATACACTTTTGAAAGATGAAAGTTTTGAACCTCGTGCTTTGGAAGAAGAAATCAGCTTTGTTTTAAATACTGCAAGACAATATTTAGCTAAAAAACCAACCCGCGAAGATGTAAAGTCTGTTTTTGCCGGACTTCGTCCACTTGCTGCCCCTAAGGATGGAAGCAAAAGTACCAAAGAAGTTTCCCGAAGCCATAAAGTCATTACTTCAGATACTGGGTTAGTTTCTATTATCGGAGGAAAATGGACTACATACCGTAAAATGGCTGAAGATACTGTAGATGAAGCGATGAAAGTTCACAGACTTGGAAACGCTCCTTCTAAAACAGAACACCTTTCCATTCATGGAAATGTAAAACCTGAACAGGTAGACAGAACGAATCATTTATATGTTTACGGATCTGACATCCCGGCTATAAAAGCTTTACAGGAAAGCAACCCTCGCTATGCTCAAAAAATCCATCCGGATCACCCTTTCACTGTAGCAGAAGTGGTATGGGCGGTGAGAAATGAGATGGCAGAAATCATTGAAGATATTTTAGCTCGAAGAGTCCGTTTATTATTTTTAGACGCGAGAGCTGCTATAGACAGTGCTCATCATGTGGCAAGAATTATTGCTGAAGAAAAAGGATACTCTGAAGAATGGGCACAAAAACAGGAAAACGAATTTATTGACCTGGCAAAAGGATATTTATTAACTCCTTATTCGCCTAAAGTTATTAATCTAAATTAACACACCAGATATGAGTGAAAAATTAATTCTCGCTTTAGATCAGGGAACAACTTCCTCCAGAGCGATTCTTTTCAACCACAGTGGAGAAATCAAATATGTATCTCAGAAAGATTTCAGACAAATATTCCCGACACCGGGTTGGGTAGAACATGACCCAAATGAAATCTGGTCATCACAAATCTCCGTTGCAGCAGAAATTATAGCAAAAGCAGGGATCTCTGGACTTGAGGTTGCAGCAATTGGTATTACCAACCAACGTGAAACCACCATTGTCTGGGACAAAGAAACCGGCGAGCCTATTTACAATGCGATTGTATGGCAAGACCGCAGAACATCAAAGTACTGTGATGAACTGAAAGAACAGGGACACACAGAAACAATTAAAGAAAAAACAGGACTTGTCCTGGATGCTTATTTCTCAGCTACGAAACTTAAATGGATCCTCGATAATGTAGAGGGAGCAAGAGAAAAAGCTGAAGCAGGAAAATTATGTTTTGGAACTGTAGACACATGGCTTGTATGGAAACTAACCCGTGGTAAAATGTTTATCACCGATGTATCCAATGCCAGCAGAACAATGCTTTTAAATATTCACTCTCTGGAATGGGATAATGATTTATTGGAATTATTCAATATCCCTAAAGCTATCCTTCCGGAAGTAAAACAAAGCAGTGAGGTATATGGAGAAACAGCCACTACTCTATTCTCCACTAAAATTCCTATCGCAGGAATTGCAGGAGATCAACAAGCGGCCCTATTCGGTCAGATGTGTACATCACCGGGAATGGTAAAAAACACCTACGGAACCGGTTGCTTTTTGTTAATGAATACAGGAAAAGAAGCAGTACTGTCAAAAAATAACCTGTTGACAACAGTTGCATGGAAAATTAACGGCGAGGTAAATTACGCTTTAGAAGGAAGTGTATTTGTAGGCGGAGCAGCTATTCAATGGCTGAGAGATGGACTTAAACTGATTGATTCGTCAGATCAGGTAAACGAATTAGCATCATCCGTTGAAGACAATGGCGGCGTTTATTTCGTACCTGCTCTTACCGGATTAGGAGCCCCTTATTGGGATCAATATGCTCGTGGAACCATTGTTGGTGTTACCCGCGGAACTACCAACGGACATATTGCGAGAGCAACTTTAGAAGGAATTGCATTCCAGGTATATGATATTGTAAAAGCAATGGAAGCGGATTCCGGAAGAGCAAGCCTTGAGCTAAGAGTAGACGGAGGTGCTTCTGCAAGTGATCTGTTAATGCAAATACAGTCTGACCTATTTGGCTTTAAAATCACAAGACCCAAAACTTTAGAAACTACCGCATTAGGCGCAGCCTATCTTGCAGGTCTTGCTGTAGGATACTGGAAAAGCATCGATGAAATACAGTCTCAATGGATTGTAGATAAAGATTTCCATCCTCAGGAGGAAAAAGAAAAGGTTGAAAAAATGGCTCATTTCTGGAAGAAAGCGGTAACCCGTGCTCAGAATTGGATTGAAGATTAAATTCCTTACCTTAAAAATACATATTATATGACTCCATTTATCGCAGAAGTAATCGGAACGATGCTTCTTATATTATTAGGCAACGGTGTTGTAGCCAATGTTGTCTTAAAAGATACCAAAGGGAATAATTCCGGATGGATTGTGATTACTACTGCCTGGGCACTGGCTGTTTTTGTAGGTGTTACTGTGGCAGGGCCTGTAAGTGGGGCTCATTTAAATCCTGCCGTTACTATTGGCCTGGCGACAGCTGGAAAATTCTCATGGAGCCTTGTTCCTACCTATATCGCAGCCCAAATGATTGGAGGGATGCTGGGAGCATTTCTGGTATGGCTTTTTCACAAAGATCATTTTGCCATTACAGAGGATGAGGGAGCAAAATTAGCTTGTTTCAGTACAAGCCCTGCTATCAGAAAAACTTCCTCCAACCTGATCAGTGAAATTATAGGAACCTTTGTACTTGTTTTTGTTATTTTTTACTTTGCAGATCCAAGTATTTCCCTTCATGCAGATCCATCTGCAAAAGTTGGACTCGGTACCATAGGAGCTATCCCCGTAACATTTCTTGTATGGGTAATAGGATTATCATTAGGAGGAACTACAGGATATGCTATTAATCCTGCGAGAGATTTAGCCCCAAGAATTATGCACGCTATTCTTCCCATCAAAGGAAGCAGTGATTGGAGCTATGCCTGGATTCCGGTAATTGGACCTGTTACGGGTGCTATTATTGCGGCTGTTTTATATGGATTTTTAAAATAGGTCAAGTGATGAAAAAAATCTTAACATACACTTTTCTTCTTGCATTAGGCACCGGAAGATTATTTTCACAGGAAAATTCTGAGCCTAAGGAAGGGAAACTTGATTTCACTGCCAACATCCAAAATAACCATTTATGGCGAGGGCTTATCATTACAGACAAACCTGTTGTGATGGGAAATCTTTCCTATGCTTTAGATGCAGAAAAAAAATGGAAAATAGGAATCTGGGGAGCATCTGCTTTGGCTGATGACAAAGACAATACGCATTACAAAGAAATCAACTATTATATCCAGTATTCTAACGGACGTTTTTATATCGGATTATGGGATCTTTATAATTCCAGAAATATCAATACCGCTGTTGCTGCTGATGATATCTTCAGCTATTCACAAAGAAGAACAGCTCATATTATTGATTTAAGGACCAACTATACTTTCGGACCTTCATTCCCTATCAATATTGAAGCAGACATTATGCTTTACGGGGGAGCCAATGCGGGAGAAGTTATCTTAGAGCCGGACGGAAGTTATAAAAAGAACAGATATTCCACTTATGTCCAGGCAAGTTATCCTGTCATCAGCGGACAAAAGGTTAATCTTGATGCTTTTGTAGGAGCCGGGTTTGCTCTTAATGACAAAACATTCCTTTACGGAAATGGAAAAAACAGTTTTGACATTGTCAACGTAGGGGTAAAGGCAACAAAAGTGGTTAAAATAACAGACCATTACAACCTACCTGTCTCCATGATGGCCATGTGGAACCCGTCTAATAAGTACGCAAGGATTCAACTTGCAGCGACGGTTTTTTAATCTATCCTTAACTAAATTATTATATGAAGCCACTCTCTTTTGGGTGGCTTTTGTATTTTGAAAATAACCCCTCCGTTAAATCTTCGATTCCCCCCCTAATGCTAAGAGAATAGTTATATAAATCATAAAGAAGGCTTTGGGATTATAAGACTTTTCATAAATAAGGAATAACCGGGATTTTACGGTTTATGATTTGCATAAATATCTTTACTTTTGAAGAATCAATTATGCCATATCACCGCATGAAAATACTAAATATTTTATGGGTTTTATTTTTTATTGTTTCATGCAATAAAAAAGAGAACCACCCTTACACTTTTTATTATTGGAAAACCAATTTGAAACTGAATAAGGAAGAAAAACAGGTTTTAGACAAAGCTCCGGTTCCTTTTCTTTATACAAGATTCTTCGATGTTGATAAATCCGGTGGAAAATTTCAACCTGTTGCTGTAATTACAAAGGATCAAAGTTTCCAGACCGACAAGCAAATTGTACCTACAGTCTTTATTACCAATCCAACTTTAGTGGGAATTACGCAAGAAGAAATTAGATTTCTGGCAGAAAGCATCCATCATTTAGTCCAAAAGAAAGTAACAGAGTATCAGTTGAAGATTAACAATGAAATTCAAATCGATTGTGACTGGACAGCCGGAACCCGGGATGACTATTTTAAATTTCTAAAGGAGTTAAAGAGAGTTTCCGGAAAAGAAATCACTTGCACTCTGCGTCTTCATCAGGTTAAGGATAAGAAGCAAACCGGTATTCCACCTGTGAAAAAGGTATATCTAATGTGCTATTCCACTTCTTCACCTTTAGAGAACTCAAATAAAAATTCAATTCTGGATGTCAATATTCTCAAAAGCTATCTTTCCAAATTAGAAGATTATCCAATTAAAAATATTGAAGTAGCACTGCCAATTTACTCATGGGGAATTGTAACCAATCACCTCGGCAAGCATAAACTAATTAATGCTCTATCTAGAAAAGATCTTGAAAATCCTGATTTTAAAAAGATTTCTGATTATGAGGCCGAAATATTGAAAGACGGATTTTACTTTGGAAATTACCTGAATAAAGGGTTCAAAATAAAAGTAGAGGAGATATCTGAAGAACAGCTAGAAGATGTAATCCTTTTTTTACAGAAAAAAACTCCTCATTTTAATATTATTTATTATCAATTAGATAGTAAATTTGTGTTAGATCGAAAATTTTAAGACCCTTGTAAACAGAGACATAACTTCTGTGAAAATTATAAACATAAACTATCAAAAACTAAAAACACACCCTATGAAAAAGTATATCCTTTCACTTGCGGTTGTATCACTTTTCTATACAAAGTCTGATGCCTGTTCATGGTCAGATCCTGATTATGATTACTTCAACCTTTTCACGCAAAGTATCATTAAGGACAAGTCATACCTTCCCTTTTTACGTACCGACTCCAACCGATTCTATGGAAATTTCAAATCGTCTCTGCTTCCGGATGATAATATTGAAACATGGAGAACGTTTTTTAATAATCAGCTTACCTATACAGAGACTCAGAATCTGGTATATAAAATGAGCATGAGTGATCTTAATGCCTTGAAAAATGGAAGTCCAACCAACCCTTTGCTATTAAAGCTAGGGAATGGAGCTTACCAGAAGTATAAAGAAGGAATTGATTATCTCATTGAGGCCAAGTACCTGGAACCTTATATGAGTATTAATTATATTGAAAGTGAGAACTCATTTTATTATGACAGAGATGCTAACCGAAAGAATGCTACCGCTCTCAATTATGATAAAACCATCGCTGCTTTAACCTCTCTATATAATGCAGCAAGAAATCCTGAAATTAAACAGCGTTATGGATATCAACTGGTACGCCTGAATCACTATACAAGAAATTATGATTCTGCTGTAAAAGCTTTCAATACTTATGTAACTCCTATAAAGCTAAAAGGCACAGTGTACTTTATGGCACTGGATCAATTGGCAGGAGCTCAAAGAGGATTGGAAATGGGTACGGATGCCAACTGGAATTTCTTCCAGGTATTCATGAACAGTAAAGATCGTAAAGAGTCTGCATTTGTATCGATGAAGCTTTCAGATACCGCTTCTTTCAATAACATTATGAAAAAAGCCCATACCAATGATGAAAAGAATATGGCTTATTTTCTATTAGGATATGAAGACTACAACAATCCTATTCCTACCATGGAAAAGATGTATGACATTAATCCTGATTCTGAGATTTTAAAGGTCATGGCTGCAAGAAGTATTAATGAGCTGGAAAGAAATTATCTGCCTACTTATTATTATACTGCAGCTGCTTCAGAAAAGACTACCATAAAAAAAGGAAATACCGAAAATAAAGATTCACAGGATAAAACAATACCTGAAGTAAAGGAAGAGAAAGTTTCTTTCTGGCAAAAGATCGTAAGGTTCTTTAAAAATCTTTTTGGAGGCTCCAAGTCTGATAAAGATGCGAATGGTAAAACAACCGATTTAAGTGATGATGAGCTGTTCAGTAATCCGGACAGAATACCTTTCTACAGCAGAAGTAATTATTATTACGATGATAAAACGCAGGACTTCCTGAATGACCTTGAAAAATTCACCGAAAAGACAAAAGAAAAATCTAAGGATGAGTACTGGCAAATCGCTAACGCTTATCTGAAATTCCTGAAAAAAGACTATAAAGGAAGTACTGAAATTCTAAATGATATCAAGACAACCAATCCTGAGTATTTGGAAGAGATTAAGCGAATGAAGGTGTTAAATGATATCGTTTCCCAACCTAAAATTGATGCAGCTTATGAAGATCATTTAATGAAAGATTATGCTGAATATTTTGTAGAAAAAGAAGTTAAAAAGGATACTGCTACTGTCGATAATTTTGATTATTATGGTGAAGTTCCTTCAACAGCCGATTTCCTTAAAGATGTTCTGGCAAACCGCTATTTCCTACAGGGAGAAGATGGCAAGTCATTCCTGATGAACAACAAACTTTCGGATCTTCAGTATAACCCTAACTCTACTCTGGTGAAGAGTGTGGAAGCTTTTTACAGAAAGCCAAACAAAACTCAGTTTGAACAACAGATCATTGCTAAAAATATGGACAGCGTAGGTAATGTTGATGCTTTTTTTAGTACAATTTATGGAGACAGAGCCATGAGACTTGCCGATTTTGAAAAAGCTAAGTCATACTATGAAAAAGCTCAGAAGTTTGCCGGAATTCCAAGAGTAAACTATGACTGGACGGAAAAGGATGGGCAAAAGATTAGTAGCAAACAATATGCTTCCACTGAATATAATGGCTTTGATAATATTTCAAGTCTTGTCTTTGGACATAATGTATGGGAAAGCTTTGGAAGCCCGGCTACAGAAAGTATGCAAACAGAAAATTATTCTGATTTCCCTTTCATCAAAAACAATATGAACAAACTGGAATTAGCCAATACATTGATCCAGCTTAAAAAGGTTGGAAACGGAAATGATGAAAAAGCAGCCAAAGCCAACCAGCTTATCGGAAATCTTTTATACAACACTTCAATTTTAGGATATTACCGAGAATTGTTTGTCATGGATATTGACAACAGCAACGGAGGAAAATATAATTTTTGGAATACAGACAGAAGTAATCCATATAAGTATTATTATAAAAACTTCCTTGATACTTCTTATATTGAGCCTGATAATTTTGATTTATCCCTCAACTATTATCAAAAAGCTCTTAAACTTACAAACAATAAAGAAGAAAAAGCAAGAATATTATTTCAGATGGCAAGTGCTGAACAGGGTAAATATTACCAGTATGAAGCGAAAGCACCAAAAGACTTTGATTATTCTGATCCGAAATGGTCTGAAAAAGAAGATGCCCGCCAGAAGGAAATGAATGATCTCAAAAACCAGAAATACAGAACCTATTTTGCGCAATTGAAATCTCAGTATGGAGATACTGAAACAACCAAAAGTCTAATGGGAAGCTGTAGTTATTTCAGCTATTTCATGAAAAGATAGCAGTAAAATAAGTAAAGACGTTATTGAAATATAAAAAAAGGAATCATTAAGATTCCTTTTTTTGTTGTTCTTTTCTCTGTAACCATTCTTCATGTTTCTTTTTGAAAAATTCATGCTTATAATCCTGATTCCTCTGTGCAGCATCAATAGAATGAGAAGAATGGATATCTGCATCTTTTTTAGCAAATTGTGCCAGATTTTCATAATAATGATGAAGTTGATCCAATTCAGCTTCTGTAAGATCTTCTATATCTACAATCCTGTTACTTGCTTTTTCATGAGCAGCAATGAGCTCGTTAAGCTTGATTTGTATTGCTTTTGAGTCTTTATTCTGTGCTTTCTGAATAAGGAACACCATAAGAAAGGTAATAATTGTAGTACCGGTATTGATCACCAGCTGCCAGGTTTCAGAATAATGGAAAAACGGGCCGGAAGCGGCCCATACCAAAACGATAAGGAAAGCTCCAACAAAAGCATAAGCACTCCCTGTAAATTTTACAGCCCAGTTTGAAAATTTTTCAAAAAAATGATGATTACTATGACTCATATCTTTTATTTTACTTCTATTAAATGTATAAAATTAACTTGAATACGAAAGGTTAAAATAAAAAATAAGGTACATAAAGTTGAAACACCTCAAAAAATATTAGCAATCCACTATTTCATCTTTTTAAGCCTGTGCCACCAGATTAACAAACCCGTAATCGGTAAAGAGCATCCAATAAGTGAAATGACAAAATAAAGAATAATACTAGGTAAACCCATAATTTCCCCAGTATGTAGAGGCTTGGCCAGTGCGGTGAACTGTTTATTCAATGGTTTATCGGAGAACAGTTCTTTGGTTTTAAAGTTTCCGGTTTTGTCAAAAGTTACTTCATCAGGAAGCATCATTCCAAGAAGGTTTTGAGTATTGGTTTTTATAATAACATATCTTGGATTATCCTTATTGGGTAGTTGAATGCTGGTAACGGCAGCGTAAGGAAGGTGCCGATCTGCCAGTTGTAAAATTTTATCAATAGAAGCTGATTCTGAATCTTTAAGATTTTTCTTTTCATCCTGTTTCTGGAGCATATCTTCTAATAATCCTCCAAACGGATCATCATCATTCTCTTTGTCTTTTGAAATATTATCAATAGAGGAGCCTCCTAAACTTACAATAAGACCATTTTTCACCCAAGGATAAGTCACATACAATCCGGTAATAGCAATAAAGAACAGTACCAGGAAAGCGTAAAAGCCAAGACTGTTGTGCAGATCATAATTTACACGTTGAAATTTAGCTTTCCACATGACGGTTAGCCCTTGTTTCAAGAACTTCAGTTTTTTAGGTAACCAAAGGATAAGCCCTGAAATCAGCAATACACAAAACATCAACACTCCTGCTCCAAGAATCTGACGGCCTATATTTCCCATCATAAGATTTCTGTGAATGTCCAGTATGATTTCAAAAAAACGGTTAGATCCCACTTCAGGCTGGCCAAGAATTTCCCCTGTATATTGGTTATAATACGTGCTTTTATCCAATTGATTTTCGCGATATCCAATTACATAGCTGCGGCCTTTATCATCTGGGATCAGTAATGAGGTTAATTGTTTGTTTTGTTTTAATAATTCTGCTTGAATCAGGTCTGGTTTTTTAACTGCATTAGATGCTTTCGTAATGTAAACTTTATCTCTGTTTGTAAAATCGATGATCTGATTTTTGAAAGCATAGAGGGATCCGGTAAGACATACCACAAAAACAATAATAGATGATAAAAGTCCCAGCCACAGGTGTATCAGCCACATCAGATATTTTGTAACTGATTCATTTTTCCGTCTTTTTCTATAAAGGCTTTTAAAGAATAATTTCATTAGGGTCTTAATAGCAAAAACATTAAGACAATTGTACTGTCTTAATGTTTTTCAAAATTAAAATTGATATGAATAAATTAAAAAAAGTTAATACGAATATAAGTTGGAGGCCTAAAGCCAGTACATGGATTTCTTTGGGTCTAAAGAAAACAATCATATTCTCCTTTCTTCCGCTTCCAACTACACAAGTATTAATGTCGTTTATTTTCTACCTTTGAACTGAACATCTTTTACAATCTGTTCAAATTTTGCATAATGTTCAGGGGTTAATGCTTTTTGTATTGCCGCTTTTCTTTGTGCGTCAAACTTTTGCCAGTATTCTTTTGCCAGGTCATTATTTCCATGATACACATCATGGGCATCACCAAATGCTTTTTCAAATGCATCATTGGCAGCATTCACTACTTTAAATTCATCATCTGAAAGCTGTGCCTCAGTTTTGATTCTATCCAGCAAAGCATTATCATATCTTGGTCTCTTTCTGGAATTTTCATCAACGAATTTGTTGAATTTTTCCATTTGTGGACCATCTAAAACTTTTGCCATTTCAATTGACTGCTGCGCTCTCAATTCTTCATTTTTAATACCTAAAGCTACGCGATCCATATTACCACCCTGCGCTTTTGCGGCCTGGAAGTTCTGTTCCTGAAGATCCTGATATTTTTTAGTGATTTCATCAAAGCTTTTCACTTGGTCAGGAGTAAGCTGAACCTCAGTTTTGAATTGATCATAGTCTACCCCTTTCTTTTTATCTCCGGAACATGAAGCGAAAATAGCACCAACAGCTAACGTTAAGAATAATACTTTTATGCTTTTCATAATGAATGATTTTGTGATTAGAATTTATAGTTAACCTGAACAGCAAAGTTTCTAGGTTGAATTTGATCAATATATCCTCCTCTGAAATAAGAACTGTATCCTACTCTGTCAAAAATGTTGTTAAAGAATACTCTCAACCCTAACCCATTTTTTAAGGTATATCCTGCCTGAGCATCTACGGTAGTATATTCTGGCATATCAAAAGGCTTGTCACCAGGTTTCACACTATTAAGGTGGCCTGCTGTAAACGTTTTTTGAGTCCATTCATCAACTGGTCTTTTTCCTACATAGTAAATACCAGCACCTACATCAAGACCCGTTAAGATTCCTGTATTGAATTTATAATTTAACCATCCATTAGCAGTATGTTTAGGAGCATTCATTGGCGCAGACCCATTAATATAAGATGGACTGTCCTGATATTGGGCATCAAGATAAGCCCACCCTGACATTACTTGAAGGTTTGGAAGGATTCTACCAATTAATTCTACTTCAACACCTTTTCTTCTAAGGTTTCCTGCAAGACCGTACATAGTCTGCTTGTTGATAACAACAGGATTATAATTTGCATCAAGAATAGTGAAAGAAAGATGATCTGTTTTAATATCAAATACAGTCACGTTAAATCTTAAGCGCTCATTAAACCAGTCTGACTTGATCCCTGCTTCCCATTGCTTAGTTTGTGATGGTCCTACTAATCCACCCGCTAATAGAATATTATTGGAAGATCTTAATGAAGTAGTTGTTGTATAGGATCCAAATACATTAATATTTTCAATAGGGGAAAGGATTAATCCGAAAGATGGGTTCCAAGTATCAACACTTGCATTTGAAGAACCATTTAACCTGCTATATCTAATTCCCAAGTGTGCTTTTACATATTTCCCAATCGACATTACATCTTGTGCCATTGCTCCGATACTAGGAGTCATCACTGCATTGGAGCGCCCCAGACTTTTAAAAATAACATTTACCGGCAGAGTATTTGGAATATTTCCATTCACTACATCAAATGTATCAAGTGGGTTCGCAGCGTATTTAACACCGTTTATCTCAGTAGGCCTTGCTGTAATTAAATTTTCCGGAGCAACAGAGTTTTTGTATGCCTCATAAGTCACAGAAGACGTTTCTGTCTCTCTCCAGTCAAATCCTACCTGAAATGTGTGTTTGATAAATCCGGTTTGTATTTGTTCACCAATGAAGTCCAACTGTAAAACTCTGTTGATATCCAATGATTCCGACTTACCGATCGTATGTTGTCTTATATTATAGTTTGTACCTCCTGTTGGTAATGAGATTGATGAAGCTTCATTTTCCGAATTGCTTGTAGAGTTTACAAATGCAGCTCTCACTTTTAATTTATCATTAAGCTGGCGGATTGCAGTCGTAGCGAAGTTATAAGTTTCCGTAATAGCATAGTCGGAGGTATATCCAAGGAATTTCCCCTTTGGCATATGATACAATGCTTCCACATTTCCTGGTGCTAAATTGATAGTTCCTCTGTCTGGTGTTCTTTTATCATGCAAATAATCCATCTCTACATTGATGTAGGTCTTATCATCCGGACGGAAAGCTACTGATGGATTCACGTAGATTCTTTCTCCTTTTACATGGCTTCTGAATGAATTGTTATTCTGATAAGCTCCATTAAATCTTACTGCAACTTTTCCTTCAGAGTCTAAAACTCTCTGGAAATCTACAGTAGGCCTGTAAAAATCCCAGCTACCATAACGGAACCCTACATTCGTCTGATCAATAAACTGAGGTCTTTTAGTAACTACGTTGATTACTCCTCCTGCAGATCCAAGACCATTTCCGATTCCCTGGCTTACTGCTGCAGACCCTTTAATCACCTGAATACTTTCAACTCCCTGCATATCGGTTATCATCCCTGCGGTACGGAAATCAGAATCCATCTGAACTCCGTTTTTCAATACGGGAACTCCACGATACCCTCTGATAGACATACTTTCGCTTCCTCCTCCATAGCTGGAAAATAACGTTACACCGGGAACATTTTTAGCAACATCAGTGACAGTTAGTGCTCCTAGTTCCTCGATTGCCTTATGGGAGATTACAGAAATACTTTGAATCTGGTCTCTGGTTTTCAATGGTAATCTGGTGATTGCCTCTAAACCTTGTGGTTGTTTCTTTCTTTCACCAAACAGTTCTACTTCTTCAATTTTTCTGTGTTTAATTGAATCGTTTACTTTCTGTGCATTTGCAAGAACCCCACCCAATAACAGCAGAGAAAAGGATACTACTTTATTCATCTGATAATTTTTTGCAAATTTATTGTTTTTATTGATTCTAAATAAACAATTCAAAGTGACATATGTCACCCAGCTTGGAGTAATCAATATCAGATCAATAAACTCAATTTAGAAACATTCAAAATAAGCCAACATATAAACAAGTTGAATAAATAGATAGCCCCAAATAGGCTTTATGATTAAGGATACTAAAATTTAAAAAAACAGAAAATTTGTGAATTATAAAATTAATTTTAGAAGGATGAGCTTCATTTTATGTTAAAAATTAATTCAATAAAAAAATCCGTTCCTTAAAAAAGGAACGGATTCTATAATCATTAGTGTGCTATTATCACACTTTAATTTCAACGTCTACACCTGAAGGAAGTTCTAATTTCATTAGAGCATCAACAGTTTTAGAAGAAGAAGAGTAGATATCCATCAGTCTCTTGTGAGCTGATAATTGGAACTGCTCTCTTGCTTTCTTGTTTACGTGCGGAGATCTCAACACTGTGAAGATTCTCTTATTCGTTGGCAATGGAATTGGACCGTTTACAACAGCACCAGTAGCCTTTACCGTTTTTACGATTTTCTCAGCAGACTTGTCTACCAAGTTGTAATCGTAAGATTTTAGTTTTATTCTGATTCTTTGTGACATTTCTTTAATTTAAAAATTAACCTTTTGCTTTAGCTATGATTTCTTCAGCAACGTTTTGTGGAGTAGCTTGGTATTTCTCTAATTCCATAGAAGAAGTAGCTCTTCCTGATGAAAGTGTTCTTAGAGTTGTTACATATCCAAACATTTCAGAAAGTGGAACAGAACCTTTGATTACAACAGCTCCATTTTTCTCTTCCTGACCACTAATAGTACCTCTTCTCTTGTTAAGGTCACCAATGATGTTACCCATATATTCTTCCGGAGTTACAACTTCCAGTTTCATAATAGGCTCCATAATTACTGGCTTAGCAGCACGTCCCGCTTCTTTAAATCCTAATTTAGCAGCCATTTCAAATGAAAGAGCATCAGAATCCACCGCGTGGAAAGATCCGTCTTTAAGAACAACTTTAATACCTTCAACTTCGAAACCAGCCAAAGGACCGTTTTTCATTGCAGCTTTAAAGCCTTTTTCAATTGCAGGAACAAATTCTCTAGGAACGTTACCACCTTTGATCTCATTGATGAATTCTAAACCAATTTTGCCTTCGTCAGCAGGTCCTAGTTCAAATACAATGTCAGCAAATTTACCTTTACCTCCAGATTGCTTTTTGTAAACTTCTCTGTGGTTGGCAACTTTTGTTAAGTTTTCTTTGTACTCTACCTGAGGTTGTCCTTGGTTTACTTCAACCTTGAACTCTCTTCTCATACGGTCAACAATGATATCTAAGTGAAGCTCACCCATACCAGAGATAATCGTTTGTCCAGAAGCTTCGTCAGTTCTAACCGTAAACGTAGGATCTTCTTCAGCCAATTTAGCTAGAGCGTTACCCATTTTATCCTGGTCAGCTTTAGTTTTAGGCTCAACAGCGATACCAATTACCGGATCAGGGAAAACCATCGATTCAAGAACGATTGGGTTTTTCTCGTCACACATAGTATCACCAGTTTTGATAGATTTGAAACCTACCGCTGCACCAATATCACCAGCTTCAATATATTCTACTGGGTTTTGCTTGTTAGCGTGCATCTGATAGATTCTAGAGATTCTTTCTTTATCTCCTGAACGAGTGTTCAAGATATAAGAACCTGCATCTAGTCTTCCAGAGTATGCTCTGAAGAATGCTAATCTTCCCACGAATGGGTCAGTAGCAATCTTAAATGCTAGAGCAGAGAAAGGCTCATCTACAGATGGCTTTCTTGTAATTTCAGCGTCTGTTCTTGGATCAGTACCTTTGATATCATCTTTATCCAATGGAGAAGGCAAGTATTTACATACTGCGTCCAACATAAACTGTACTCCTTTATTCTTGAATGAAGAACCACAAGTCATTGGGATAATAGATAAATCGATAGTAGCTTTTCTTAGAGCTTCGTTAATTTCCTCTTCAGAGATTGAATCTGGATCTTCGAAGAATTTCTCCATCAAAGTATCATCATAATCTGCAACAGCTTCAACTAATTTCTCTCTATATTCAAGAACTTCATCTTTCATGTCTTCAGGAATTGGAACTACTTCGAAAGTAGCACCTTGTCCAGCTTCATCCCAGATGATCGCTCTGTTTTTAATTAAGTCTACAACACCTTTGAAATCTTCTTCAGCACCGATTGGTAAAACGATTGGAACTGCGTTAGATCCTAACATGTCTTTAACCTGGTTTACCACGTTAAGGAAGTCAGCACCTTGTCTGTCCATTTTGTTTACGAATCCCATTCTAGCAACTTTGTAGTTGTCAGCAAGTCTCCAGTTTGTTTCAGACTGAGGCTCTACTCCATCTACCGCTGAGAATAAGAATACCAATCCATCTAATACTCTTAAAGATCTGTTTACTTCTACAGTGAAGTCAACGTGTCCCGGTGTATCGATAATGTTGAAGTGGTAAGGCTTAGTATCTGCAAGAGGTTTTCCTTGGTCTGTTGGAAAGTTCCAAGAACAAGTAGTCGCAGCAGAAGTAATAGTAATACCTCTTTCTGCTTCCTGCTCCATCCAGTCCATTGTAGAAGCACCATCGTGAACTTCACCAATTTTGTGGTTTACCCCAGTATAGAATAAGATTCTTTCTGTAGTGGTAGTTTTACCTGCATCAATGTGAGCAGCGATACCAATATTTCTTGTAAATTTAAGATCTCTTCCCATTTCAGATTAGAATTTGAAGTGTGAGAAAGCCTTGTTAGCTTCCGCCATTTTGTGAGTATCACTCTTTTTCTTGAAAGCAGCACCTTCTTCTCTTGAAGCAGCTACAACTTCATTAGCTAATTTCAAAGCCATAGACTTATCATTTCTCTTTTTAGAGTAGCTAATTAACCATTTCATTGCCATAGAAATCTTTCTATCAGCTCTGATTGGCATAGGGATCTGGAAGTTAGCTCCACCTACTCTTCTAGAACGTACTTCTACGTGAGGCATAACGTTTGTTAATGCATCTTTCCAGATTTCTAGTGCAGTTTTCTCAGTTTCTCCTTTTTTAGTTTCTACGATCTCTAATGCATCATAGAAAATTTTGAATGCGATTGACTTCTTACCGTCAAGCATTAAGTTGTTTACGAATCTCGTTACCAATTGATCATTAAATTTCGGATCTGGTAACAACGGTCTTTTTTTCGCTTTTGTCTTTCTCATTGCTTTTGTACCTTATTTAATGATTATTTTTTCTTTCCTTTTGCAGGAGCTGCAGCAGCTTGTCCTGGTTTAGGTCTCTTAGCTCCGTACTTAGATCTTCTCTGAGTTCTTCCATTTACACCAGCGGTGTCTAATGCACCTCTTACGATGTGGTAACGTACTCCCGGTAGGTCTTTCACCCTTCCGCCTCTAACCAATACTATCGAGTGCTCTTGAAGATTATGTCCTTCGCCCGGGATATAGGCGTTAACTTCTTTACCGTTAGAAAGTCTTACCCTTGCTACTTTTCTAAGTGCAGAGTTAGGTTTCTTAGGTGTAGTAGTATATACTCTCGTACATACACCACGTCTTTGTGGACAAGAATCAAGGGCAGCCGATTTGCTCTTCTTGGCAAGCGTGGCTCTTCCTTTTCTTACTAATTGTTGAATAGTAGGCATTTAATTGCTTTTTATTTTAGGGTGCAAAAATACTAATATTTTTTTAATTGACAAGCAGTTATATATTTTATTTCTTCCTTAAATATTTTAATTTGTATAGCATACTTGTCACAAACCCGCATCCTTTTTATATAATTGAAATAATTTCAAATCAGAAGATTAAATAAAAAAATTATTTAAAAGCGTCTTTAATTACCTTTCCTTTTGCATATTGCATAGGAACTCTTAAAAGTTCTGCTATTGTACTTGCAATATCAATCTGTTCGTAGTTTCCTGTACTGATCGTTACGTTCTTTTTAAAATCAGGTCCCATTGCGAAAAACTCGATGTGTCTGCATCCAGCGCAATCATCTCCATGTTCTGCAAATCCTCCGTTGGCATCTATATGTCTACCGTGATCGTTAGAAACGATAAGTGTTGTTTTATCCTTGTAGGCAGGAAGTGATTGAATATAATCCCAGATTTCTTTAATAGAAGCATCTGTCGTTTTAATTGCTTTGATATATTCATTCCAGTTATTGGCATGGCCATAAGAATCTACATCTTTAAGGTTGATGACAATGATGTTCGGACTGTATTTTTTCATCACATCTTTTGTATTGGTCATTGTAACGGCGTCATCACGGTAGCCCGATCCGTTTCCGTTTACACCACAATCAGTGCTTGGCTGAAACTTACCTTTCCAGTCTGCCAATTTACAATCATTCAGTACTTCAAGTTTATCTTTGGAAGCAACAACCCAGGCTTTTGTTTTATCGGCTCCGGTAAACTTTAACCATTGCTGCAACACAGAAGGATACCCCGGCAACTCTGTTCCGTTATTTTTAATGTTTTCATATACCCCTGAACACATGGCACTGTGCCCCGGATTTGTATTAGTTGTTCCGTTGTTTTTAAAATTACTGATAAACACACCTTGACTCAGAAGGCTTACCCGGTTAGGGATATTCACCTTGTTGGCTGCTTCCCAGGTTTCAGAAATACGTGGACCATCAACAACAAGAAGAACGACATTTTTTGTTTGGTATTTATCCTCGGTTTTTGTCTGTGCATCGGTATCATTACTACTGCATGAAAACATTAAAAATGACAGAATGAAATACAAGAAGACTCTTTTCATAGTTTTATATATATGTATATGTTATTTTTGGATTTCGAGTGCAAAGCTAAAAAAACAGTGTTGGGACTATATTAACAAATCATTATCTAATTTTTAATAATTCAACAACAAAGGAATAATTAAAAACATCTAACTTCTTCATCCAAAAAAGAAGCTCAATAATAACTGAATATCTATACTAAATGTCTTATTGCAATACATCCAAACTATTTTAAAAAATCTTCATATAGTTATCATCTATTAACAATCTAAGGAGTTCGGCACAATATTTCGTAAATTTGATGTACAACAAATGTTCAAAAAGCTATCAATAAAATTTCATGGCCAATCAAATAGGCATTAGATAGCAAATGACTGACCTTTAAAAATAAATATATACATATGAAAAACGCTAGTATTATCGGACTTAAAGAAGCCGACTGCAAAAACATTTCTGAAAAATTAAATATCCTTTTAGCGAACTATTCTGTATTTTATCAGAACACAAGAGGTTCTCACTGGAATATTAAAGGGGATCAGTTTTTCACTCTTCACCCGAAGTTTGAAGAGCTATATAACAGTTTAGTTTTAAAAATTGATGAAATTGCAGAAAGAATCCTGACATTGGGAGCTATTCCGGCACACAATTATTCTGATTATCTGAAAGTGGCAACTATTAAAGAAAGTAAAGAAGTAACAGATGGCACTAAAAGTGTTGAACAGATTCTAAGTTCGTTCAAAGTCGTAATTGACTTGCAGAGAGAATTGTTGGATATTACCGATAAGGCCGGAGATGAAGGTACCAACTCTCAGATGAGCGACTATATCACCGAACAGGAAAAAGAAGTTTGGATGTACAATTCTTATTTAGGAAAGTAGATCAATAGAAATCATCAATATATTTCAAAAAAATCGCCTTACATTTAGGCGATTTTATTTTTTATTTTTATATTTGCGTTAAAATTACACATATTATGAACGACGTAAGACTGAACTCTATTCTAGATAACGATTTCTATAAAATAACCATGCAGAATGCGGTGGTAAAATTATTTCCAAGTTCTATTGTAAAATATGAATTTATCAACAGAGGAAAGCACCATTTTCCGGAAGGTTTTGATGTTGCGCTGAAAGAGGCTGTCAACAAAATGGCAGAACTTAAGCTTACTAAAGACGAGAAAAAGTTCATGGCAAGAACCTGCCCTTATATTGATCTTCCCTATCTGGATTTTCTAGAAGGATATCATTATGACCCCTCTGAAGTAAAAATTCGACAGGAAGGAGGAGATCTTTCTGTAATCGTTGAAGGACTTTGGTACAGAACCATCCTTTGGGAAGTCCCTCTGCTAGCCTTAATTAGTGAGTTACATTATGAAATGAACCACATGGAAAGAGACTCCAATGAAGTTGTCATGAGTAAAACTGTTGAAAAGGCAGATTCATTAGGCAGGCTTGGGGTGACATTTGCAGAGTTTGGTACGAGAAGAAGGCATTCTTACAAAGTACAGAATCTGGTAATGGAAGCTTTAACTCAGAAAAAAGATTCTACTTTTATAGGAAGCTCAAACGTTCATTTTGCAATGAAGTACGGGGTAAAGCCGATTGGAACTCATGCTCATGAATGGTTCATGTTCCACGCGGCAGAATATGGTTTCAAAATGGCCAATGAGCTGGCACTGGAGCATTGGGTAGATGTATATAGAGGTGATCTGGGAGTAGCACTTTCAGATACGTATACAACCGATGTTTTTTTTCAACAGTTTGATAAAAAATTTGCAAAGCTATTTGACGGTGTTCGTCATGATAGTGGTGATCCTTTAGAGTTTGCTGATAAAACAATTGCCCATTATCAAAGAAACGGTATCAATCCAATGTTTAAATATATTATTTTTTCAGATGCCCTGAATCTTGAAAAAGTAGAAGAAATCACTAGCTATTGTAGAGGAAAAATAGGAATCTCTTTTGGAATAGGAACCAATCTTACCAATGATGTAGGATTAAAACCGATGAATATCGTCATGAAACTTATCGGCGTACAGGCTCCGAATAAAGAATGGATTCCAACTGTAAAACTATCTGATGAACATGGAAAATATACAGGTGATCCTAAAATGATTGAACTTGCCAAAGAGTTTCTAAGAATAAAAGACTAGAATACAGGCAGAAAACATCAGATTTTGTATATTTATATCATAGTTAAACCAAGTTATGAAAGTAAAAGGATATATAATTTTTAGTCTTTTGATCACCACTTTCTCTTTCTCTCAAGAGAAAAAAAAGGAGAAGGTAAAATACAATCAGGAACTGGCAGCTTCACTTGGAGCTGATCAGTACGGAATGAAAGCCTATACCATTGTAATGCTCACCACAGGCAGCACTAAAATTGATGATAAAGCTAAAATGGCCGAACTTATGAAAGGGCATATGGGTAATATCGGAAAATTGGCTGATGAAGGAAAAATAATAGTTGCCGGTCCTTTTCTCGAAAAAAATAAGGAAAATTATCGCGGCATGTTTATCTTCAACACAAAATCTAAGGAAGAAGCTGAACAATGGGTAAAGACTGACCCTGCAGTTCAGGCAGGTATTTTCAGTTATGAAATTTTCCCATGGTATGGATCAGCTGCCTTACCTTTGTACCTTAAGCATCATGATGAAATTTCAAAAGAAAAGCCATAATACTATTCTTTTCAAAACTCAAATAAAAAAAATCAACCTTTTATAAGTTAAAAGGTTGATTTTTTTTATTACTTTAGCTTTATTGTTTCAGAAATTATAATACTCATTATAAAAGAGTTACAATCAACATCATTAACTAAAAAATTAATTCCATGAAAAAAATGAAACTATCAAAGCTTTCAAGAACAGAGCTGAAAGATGTTTTTGGAGGATATTTATACCTACCAGAATGTCCCGGAGGATGCTATGGTGAAGCCATGATCAAATGTCCAGACGGCTCAACTTCTATGACCAACTTTATATGCATGGGTGGAAGATGTGAAGCAAATACCGGATTTTGTAAACCTTTGGTTCTTGAACCTATCGGCCCTATTGATCCCGGACCCATTTTCCTTCCATAAAAATGAAAATATAGTGAGTCTTCGGACTCATTTTTTATGATCTTAAACAAAAAAGGCCGGGATCTTCCTCACGGATCCCAGCCAAATAATGAACAAATAAAAAGAAACTATACCGTCTCTCTATACTTTTTACGATAGGCGTAATAAAATACAATCGGTAATACCGTAAATGACAGCAGCATACAGATGATCAATCCGCCTACAATCATAATGGCTAAAGGCTTTTGAATCTCAGATCCCATTCCGTTGGAAATTGCTGCCGGGAAAAGCCCCATGGACCCCATCAAAGCAATCATTACCACCGGTCGAATCCTGCTTCGTACTCCTTCTGCAATCGCTTCTTTAAGAGACATTTTATTTTGAAGATTTTCTTTCATCACCCCAATCAGAACAATACCATCAATAGTGGCGACGCCGAAAAGGATAATGAAACCAATTCCTGCAGAAATCCCAAATATTGTTCCTGTAAACCAAAGAGATAAAAATCCGCCAATGAATGCAAAAGCTAATGTAATGGAAGAAATTAAGGTATCTTTTACATTTCCGAAATTGAAATACAATAGCATTAAGATAAGAACCAGAGAAATCGGCACAACCATCGCCAACTGTTTCGCTGCTCTTTCTTTACTTTCAAATTCTCCTGCCCAAGTCATTTTATGGCTTTTTGGAAGCTTCACATCTTTTGCAACCTTTGCTTTTGCTTCTTCAATAGTACTTCCCAAATCTCGCCCTTCAATATTAAATCCAACTCCAATATACCGGCTGTTTCCTTCACGGTATATAAAGGATGGACCTGTGTGATAATCAATCGTTGCAATTTCTTTTAAGGGAACCTTCTTATTATCCTGAGTTGGAATCAGAATATTTCCCATCTTTTCAGGAGTATCACGATATTGTTTTTCAAATCTCAGCATCACGTCAAACATTCTCTCCTGTTCATAAAACTTTGTAGCTGCCTGTCCTCCAATGGTCATTTCAATTACAGCTTGTGCATCTGCAGTGGAAACACCGTATTTAGCCATTTTGGCATCATGAAGTTGTATTCTAAGTTCAGGAAGCCCAATATTTTTAAAAACATTGACGTCTGAAATCCCCGGAACTGTTCTGATAGACTTTGCCACCTGGTTGGCATAGTTTTCCAGTTCAAATAAATCGTTTCCAAAAATCTTAATAACCAGTGGAGCTTTTACTCCTGCCACATATTCTTCTACATTATCTTGGATAGGCTGACTGAATCCAAAGTTAATTCCCGGATATTTTTCCAGAGAAACTCTCATTTCTTCTAAAAGTTCTTCTTTGGATATTTTTTTCTTCCATTCATTTTCCGGCTTCAGCTGAATATTAAATTCAATATTAAAGAACCCCGTGGGATCTGTCCCATCATTGGGGCGACCTGTTTGGGTCATGACAAACTTCACTTCATCATATTTCATTAAAATCCCCTTCATCTCTTTAGTAAGCCGTACAGATTCGTCCAGGTTGACACTATTCGGTAGTGTGGCACGAACATAAATTGCTCCTTCATTCAGCTTAGGCAGAAACTCAGATCCATAGTTTGAGAATCTCCATCCACAAATAGCCAGTAAGGTTAGAAAACCAATGATAAATCCTTTCTTGTGACGGTCACTGAATTCATAAACCCTGTAAATATTTACTCTGAAGAATCTTGAAATAAAGTTTTCTTTTTCTTCAATATTTTTAGTCAGTAAAAGTTTACACATGGCAGGAACATATGTCAAACTTAAAATTAATGATCCTAACAATGCATACCCTAGTGTGAATGCCAACGGAGAGAACATTTTCCCTTCTACTTTCTGGAAGGAGAAAATCGGCATTAAAGCAACAATAAGGATCAATAATGCGAAGAAAATATAACTTGCCACACTTCCTGCACTCTTCTTGATAATACCCAGTTTGGATATTTTATTGAATCTCCGCAGTCCTATCTTTTTGGCCCTATGTTCCAGAGCAACGAATACATTTTCTACAATAACCAGTGTTCCTTCCAGAAGGAGACCAAAATCCAGCGCCCCCATAGAAATGAGATTGGCAGGCAATCCTTGAATTTTCAACATAATAATCGCAAAAAGGAATGCCAGTGGAATTACGGATGCCACTATAAATGTTGTTCTCCAATTGTACAGGAAAATAAAAACTATAATGGAAACTAAAACAATCCCCTCAATCAGGTTTTTGGAAACCGTATGAACGGTTGTATTCACCAATTCAGTACGATCAATAATCGGTTCTATTTTAACATCGCCGGGAAGCTCTCCCCCATTCAGTTCCTCTATTCTGTCTTTCAGCCTCGCAATAACTTCACTGGGGTTTTCGCCACGAAGCATAATGATAATTCCTTCTACAACATCATTTTCTTTATTGTAGCCTACCTGCCCCAACCTTGGTTTTGCTGAAACTTTTACTTCTGCAACATGTTTTACCAAAATAGGAGTAGACCCTTTTACCTCGATCTTAATGTTTTCAATATCTTCTTTACTTTCCAAAAGACCTATCCCCCGCACTACATAAGCCTGATCACCTTTTGCGACAACATCTCCACCAACATTGATATTACTCTTCGAAACTGCTTCATATACATCCAGGGGGGATAAGTCGTAATTCTGAAGTTCTGTTGGGTTAATTTTTATCTCATATGTTTTCTCTTCTCCTCCAAAACTTACCACATCGGCAACTCCGGGAACAGCCAGTAATTCTCTTTCAATTACCCAGTCCTGAATGGCAGTCACTTCTTTGATCGGCAACTTACTCTTAATAATATACCGGTAAATTTCACCGGTAGCTCCTGAAGGAGGCTCAATGCTGTATTCTGCACCACTTGGCAACTGTACATTTCCAAGTTTATTGGAAGCATATTGCTGGGCATAAAAATCATTAACATGATCATCAAAAATCACGGTCACCACAGACAGTCCGAATAAAGAAATGGATCGTACCGAAGTCTTATTCGGAATGGCATTCATTTCCTTAGAAATGGGCAGAGTAACGAATTTCTCTATTTCTTCAGCACTTCTTCCCGGCCATTGTGTGATCACTCTCACTCGGGTATTGGTAACATCCGGAAATGCTTCTATGGGGGTATGTATATAGGAATAGATTCCTCCCGCCAGCAAAAGAAAAGTCCCCAAAAGAACCATCAATGAATTTTTTAAGGAGAAGGAAACTATATTCTGTACAAATTTTCGCATTACTTCGTAGAATTATTTAATTGATTTTTCAGGTTTTCATAAATCAGCAGCCCATTGGATGCAATAATATTTTCACCCGGTTTTAAATTACCTTCTACATAGATATACTGACTGTTAGAAGCTATTTCTGTCACCGGTCTTATTTCCAGTTCACAGTCTTTTTTGTATACCACCACATAGCTTTGGTTATTATCAAAGATCATAGCCTTTGCCGGAATAGCCAACGCACTTTTATTTTGGGAATTAATAGGCAAAATAACATCTGCAGACATTCCGGGTCTGAGCTTCATTCCATTGTTATCCATAATAATTTTAGCCTTCAGGACTCTTTCATTTTCATTGAATACCTGTGAAATATTATTGATCTTTCCGGCAAAACTTTCATCCGGATAAGCCAGTGTTTTCACAACTACAGGCTGATCTACATAGACATTTCTCATATTTGTAGCATAGACATTAGCCATTACCCAAACTTTATCAAGGTTTGATATGGTAAAAAGCTGATCCCCTCCCGCGGTAACAGGCATTCCCTTGGAAACATTTTTTGAAATGACATATCCGTCTGCCGGAGCCTTAATCTGAATGGTATTTCCACCCGCAGAATACAACTGCATATTTTTTTGAGTTTTCGAAATATTAGATTGTAATATGGCAACCTCGGATCTGGCTTCCTGAAGGTCTTTTTGAGAAGCAATATCATCTTTATACATGGCTTCTACGGAAGACAATTTTCTTTTGGCAACAGCCAATTGCGCCTGTAAGGTTTGTGTATCATCCTGCATTTCGTTGACTGCTGTACTCTTTACAGTAGCCAGAATCTGTCCTTTTTTCACATAGTCTCCCAATGAGAAATAAGTATCTGTAACAATCCCATCTACAAGACTCACGAAGGGAACCGTTTTATCAGAATTACTTTCCACTTCTCCGGTAAGGGTAATACTTTCTTCTATAGGAAGCATTTCTGCTTTCACCAGTTTGATGTCTTTTTTAAGTTCTTGACTGATACAGTAGCCTTTCTGCGCTTCATTTTCTTGTTTTTTATCTTTACAGCCTGTTGTAATGACCGTTAAAGCAGACAGATAAATTACCGCAATGTATCTGGTAGTATTCATTTTCATATGTAGATGTTCATTTTTTACAAGTCCTGCCCTACAACATATTGCAGGTTTTCATAGTATTCATTAAGTTCTTTTTTGGTATCCAGGATAATCATTTTATTCCCGATATAGGCATCCAAGAAATCCATGTATTCGAGCATACTGATATTTCTTAATCTGAAGTTTTTTTCATGACTGATCAACAAGCCATCCAATGTAGATTCATAGGAATCATCAATTTCTTCTGAAATCTGCTGTGTCCGGATATAATTTCTGAAAACAGAAACAATTTCATTTTCAGATTTCAACATATTCTTCCGGGTTTCATTTTTACTTTTCTCAATTTCCAGTTTAGCTTCCTGAATATTTCCTTTATTCCTGTCAAAAATGGGAAGATCAACAGCCAATCCCAGTCCGATAAAGTCCTTCATGATATTTCCTCCTCTGTCATATCCTATCGAAACTGCTACATCCGGAGTTTTCATAGCATTTTGTATCTCTAGATTTTTTGCGGCATGCTTCTCTTTATTTCTTGCAATCAGGATATCCGGTCGATTTTCTTTTGCTTTTTCCAGCCATTGCCCCAATTCTATCTCGGAAAGTTGCTTTTCCGGCATCATAAAAGAATCTGATATCACCAGATATGAAGTGGATGGAATCATCAGTAAAGCTTTCAGCTCCACCTGCTGGTTTTCAATTTCCTGCTTTAATGAAACAAGCTTCTTCTTGAATTCAATTTCCTGCGCTTTTAAGCGGACGTACTCCGCTTTACTGATATTTCCTAGGTTTAATTGGTTTTGATAGGACTTTGTTAATTTCTCAATAGAGGCAATTTGCCCCTGATAAATCTTCTGCTGCTCCTGATTATAGAGAATTTCCGTCATTGTATTTCGTAAGGTTTTCTTAAGCTCACGCAATACTTCCTGTAGCTCATATTTCTCTCCTTCAACTTCAATTTTCTGAAGTTCAATATTCTTTCTTCTTTTTCCCGCAGTTTGAATAACTTGTTCTATTTCGGCAGAAATCTGAGTATTTTTACCCCAGTTTCCGATCAAAGCAGGCTGCTCTTCAATATCATAGGTTCTCCATAGATTGACTTCACTGATGCTTAATTTTGGATTAGGCCAATATTTAGCCTGAAGAGCACGCGCTTCGGCTTGGGAAATCTCTAATTTCTGAGCAATAAGGTCTAAATTTTTAGCAAGAAAAACTGCTTCGGCCTCCTTTCGGCTCACCTTTACAGTATCTGCAATCTGAGCTGAAAAGAAACTGAAGCAATGGATATAAAATAGGGTAAATATAATTTTCTTCAAGGTCAAATATTTAAGACCACAAAGCTATTTGTCTAATATTAGAGGTAATTCCGAATGAAATTAAAATTCAATTAAGCCAACATTAGAGTTTGATTAGAATAGGTAGAGATAACTATAAATATCACTCAGATCAGATAGACTAAGCTGCTATTTTAAATATAAATAACACAATTGTAGAGTATGCTGAGAGTTTTCCACAGACCTCTGGATGAAAATCAGCGGAATCTTGGGGAGATTAAAAATGGGAAGGAAAAACAAGCAGAACTGTCGTACCCACATCTACTTGAGAATCAATTTTCATCATAATGTTATGGTGATCAAAAATACTTCTTGACAAAGATAAACCAATCCCGCTTCCTTTAACAGTATCCACATTTTTTCCTCTGTAGAATGTTTCTGTAATCTTCATAAGATCGTCCTCCGGAATCCCTTTACCCCTATCTTTGATTTCAATAGTAAGCTGATTATTCTTTTCTGAAAGGATAATCGTCACCGGGCTGCCATTAGAATATTTAATACCATTCTCCACAATATTGTAGAGTGCCAGATATAACAGGGTTTCATTTCCGGGAAATTCAAGCAAGGAAGGTTTTGTAACATCAAGCTGTATTTTGATGGCAGAATAATTTTCTTTTGCCTTAAGTTCTAATTTTGCATAAATTTTCCAAATCAACTCATCGACTCTCACCTGTTGATGGGAAGCTTCAAGTTTTGTCATCCCGGACATCAGCAAAAGATTATTGAGAATATTTTCAATCTCATACACATTTTCCAGCGACTCTTTGGCGACTTCCTTATATTCTTCCGGCGTCCTGTCTCTTTGAGCGAATACTTCAAGATTTCCTGAAATCGCCGCGAGCGGAGTTTTAAATTCATGAGAAACATAATTGATAAAATTCTGCTGTAAGAGTACACTTTCTGAAATTCTCCCCAGCAATTTGTTATAGGACTTTATAAGATCTTCAATCTCATCATTCGTATTGGTTGAAGTAATAGCGGTAGAAATATTATTATAATCGACTGTATTGATGCGCTCTACCACATTTGAAATGGGCTTATATACAATATTTGAAAGATATCGGCTTAAAAAATAGATCGCCAGCAATCCCAAAACAAGAACTGAAAGCATAATAATAGAAAGTCTCCATATCTGAGACTGAAACGAATCGTTGGGCGATTTGACAAACACCACAAAATCTCCCTGATTATCCGGATAAAAAATACCGTAATAGAATTGGTTATCAGACATAAACTGCACTCCTTTATTGCTTCTTACAGCCTGCAAATGGGAGGGCTTGATGTTTTTATCGTTTAGATTTTGCCCAAAGGTAACTTCATTATTCTGATTGTAGACCGCAACTCTGTTATTTTGAATAAGGTGGTTATATTCTTTTTTGATCTGCGCATGTCTGTCTTTGGGAAGTTCATCTTTTTCAAGATAATAAATAGCAGAGATCAGCGCTGTATTTCTAAGCTTTTCAAAGTAAAAAATCTTTGTACTGTCATAATAGGCAAAAAATATCACCGCTGATGTGATGATAGAAACAACGCCAAATGAAAGACTTGAAATAAGAGTAAACCTGCTTCTAAGTGTCATTTTAGTCTTTGATTAAATATCCTGTTCCTTTTACAGTGTGGATAATTTTGTGATCTGTTTCGTCAATTTTGTTGCGAACATAAGAAATATACACATCCACCAGATTGGTTGTATTATCAAAATCAATTCCCCACACCTTATGAAGAATCTGTGTTCTGCTTAAAACTTTATTTTTATTCTCCATCAGAAAAGTAAAAAGTTTGTATTCTGTAGGAGAAAATTCAATTTCTTTATTGTTCTGTGTTACTTTATGAAGATCTGTATCAATCACAACATTACCACAAGACAGTAACTGATCTTCTTTTTGGTAACTAAGTTTGTTTCGTCTTGTCAATGCTTTAATTCTGGAAATCAATTCTTCAAAATGAAATGGCTTAGATAAATAATCATCTGCACCCAGATCCAGCATCTTAATTTTATCGTCAGGACTGTTTAACGCACTTAACACTAAAATTGGGGTATAGTTTCCTTTAAACCTGATAATCTGAGTAAGCTGCATCCCATCCAGCCCGGGAAGCATAATATCCATCAGTATAATATCAAAGTCATAGATATTGATAAACTCTCTGGCTTTTTCACCCGAATCTGCAAGAGTCATATTATACCCTGCCTCGGAAAGCCCCTTTATCAGGAAGTTACTAATTCTCTGATCATCCTCTACCAACAAAATGTTCATATGCTTCTGAAATTTCCCATAAATATAAGTATTCTAATTCAGAAAGTAGATGAGAGACCTGAGGCCCGAAGTTTTTAAGTTTAAAATTAAATAACAACAATGATTTCTCGTCTTCAGCTTCCAACCTTTTTTCATAATTTTGAAAAATGGAGATGACCTATTTAATTATTGGATTTTTTGCCGGCGGAGTATTAGGAGCTGCCATTCTATATTTTGCATTGAAATCATCAATGGTTTCAAGAACTATTTATGACGATCTTAACACACTGCATATTAAAAATAATTCTGACCTTGAGAACACCACCCTGAAAATTCAGGAGCTCTCTAAAAGCATCAACTATGAAAAGGACTTAAACCTCCAGCAACAGGATTTACTGAATGATCTTAAGAATGAATTTGCAAAGATTTCAGCAGAATACACTTCTGTAAACAATCAGTTTCAGGAATTAAAGCAGACAAACATCAAGCAGACTTCACAAATTGAGATGTTGATTATTGAGAAACAGAATATTTTTGCTAAAAACTCGGAACTTTCAGCAAGGAATGTAGGTCTTCAGCAATTGCTAGACACCCAAAAAGAAGAAATTATCAAAATTCAGGAAGACTCAAAACTTCAGTTTGAAAATCTTGCCAATAAGATTTTAGAGGAAAAAACAGAAAAGTTTACCACTTTAAACCAGAATAATTTAAAAAATATCCTTGAACCGTTTCAGGAGAAGATTGCCGATTTAAAAAATAAAGTGAATGAGGCTTATGAGAAAGAAAATAAAGAACGTTTCTCTCTGGCAGAAAAAGTAAAGGAACTCGCAGAGCTCAATCAACAAATTTCTGAAGATGCAAAAAAATTAACCCGCGCTTTAAAGGGAGAAAGTAAAACTCAGGGTAACTGGGGAGAAATGATATTGGAAAGTATCCTGGAAAAATCCGGATTGGTAAAAGGAAGAGAATACTTCCTCGAGCATGAATTACGGGATGAAGACAACAATGCTTTGTTCTCAGAATTTTCAGGAAAGAAAATGCGTCCTGATGCGGTCATAAAATATCCTGATGAAAGAAATGTCATTATTGACTCAAAGGTTTCTTTGACTGCTTTTACAGAATTGGTTGACGAAACTGACCCTGATGTATATCTTATAAAATTGAATCAACACCTTGGTTCCATTAAAAATCATATCAACCAACTAAGTCAGAAAGCTTATGATGATTACGGAAAGTCGTTGGATTTTGTCATGATGTTCATTCCAAGTGAACCTGCTTATATCGCAGCGATGCAGGCCGACCAAAATCTTTGGAATTACGCCTACGAGAGAAGGATCTTATTGTTGAATCCAAGCAATCTGATTACCTCTCTTAAATTAATAGCCGATCTTTGGAAACGCGAGCATCAAAACAGAAATTCTATGGAAATCGCAGAAAGAGGCGCTAAGCTCTACGACAAATTTGTAGGATTTGTAGACAATCTGGAAAAGGTGGGAAGGAATCTTGACCAGGCAAAAAATGTTTATAACGATGCCTACAAACAACTTTCTACCGGAAACGACAATCTGATTATCCAGACTCAAAAATTGAAATCTTTAGGGATCAAAAACAAAAAAGATTTACCACAAAGCCTTATTGATAATTCACAGAATACATTAGAACCTTTTACCGAATAGGTAATTAGGATCTCAAAAAATAAAAAACCGCTATTTCTAGCGGTTTTTTTTGATTTATTCTCCGGCCCTCCGGAAAGCTCTTTTTATCTTTTAATAAACTGGAAAGATTTTCCGTTTTCAAGCTTTAGGAAATAAACACCGGAAATCAGGCTCTGAATGCCGATTTTTTCATTCCCAGTAATACTTCCTCCCTTTATCTGGCTTCCTAATGTATTATATATTGTATATTTCTGGCTTTTGGTTAATCCTGCAACCTGAATATAATCAGTTGCCGGATTTGGGTATATAGACTGATCTTTATAACCTGCCCCTATTTCCTGTGTTCCAAGTGTTCCCGAAAAATTGACAGGTATATTGAACTCCTGCACAGCATCTCCGCTTCCTCTGGCAGTTCTCCAGCTTATAGTATAAGTCCCCGGAGCTGAAGGGTTTCTTATAAGACCGGAAATAATTACCTGAATTTGTGCCCCCGCAGGAATAGCCACCCCTGTTGTCGCTCCTCCTACAGACAGTTGTACTCCATAATTCCAGCTACCACCAATTCCAAATGTAGTTGTACAAGGATAAGCAACTCCATTTACTTTAAATGTAATATAAGGCTGCAAATTATTCCCGCCAGAGACTACCGGACTAATTATCGGATATCCTGCCGGCAATGAAAAATAAAAGATATTACTCACGGCTGTTCCGTTTCCTATAGCTCCGGATGTTGTATAATTAAATGTATAAACAGCAGGTTGATCCAGGTCATGAGTACTTAAACTCAATGTTTGCGCTTTGGAAAAGCTAAAATTCAAAAGCAGACTGGCCATCATAAAGTAGAAAAATTTCTTCATAGATTTTTTTTAAAAAGTTTTGTTATAATAGAAGGTTATTAATTTTTTTTCATCATTTGTTTTCGTCCAAATACAAAACATAATTTCAATAGTTATTCACTGTAAAACTCATCTATCATTATGTTTTTGCAAAATTAGCTCTAAAAAGAAATACTAGATTCACCCTCTGAAATCATATTAATAAAATGATTGAAGCAAACACATTTTATTGTATACTATACTTTTAAGTCAATCATTTTATGAAAATGATTAATGATAATATGATGAACGTAATTAAAAGGGTTCATAGCAAAAATTTAATCTGATTGTTTTCTTTGTATAAAAAAATTTAGAAGCTATATTTGCCGCCAATAAATGAATAAAGCTGAAGGCCTGCTGCGATGAGAATCACTCAATACTATAACAATAGAATACATGCATTAAAGAAACAGCTGATTGAAACCTATCTCTTCATTTTAGTAATCTTTCATATTTTTTCTATTTATATTTATCTTTTCTGGCTGAAAAATACTTTTCCCATTTATTATTTTGCAGCAGCTTTGATCTTCTATATTTATTCCTATATTCTTATAAGAAGAAATTTTGATATTTCCAGAGTTGTCAATGCTTATCTGCATTTCAGTTCACTTCATATATCTGTTATTATACTCAATTTTATAGATGATTCTATTGTAGGGTTTATGTGGCTGATTCCTATGCCGGTCTGTGCTTATGTTTTTCTGAAAAGAAAAATGGTGATCTATTTTATGTTTTATACCATATTCTTGATGATATTGATTATGATATATGCTAAATATTTCAACCATCATTTTTACAATTATGATAAGAAATACCTACGTCCCACCAATGCAGCTACTGTAGTCGCTAACTTTTCCCTTATCTGTCTTTTTATATTTTACAAACTGAAAATAAGCCATTTAGAATCTAAGGCTTTTGAATACCATATCAAAAGTAAAATCAGAAACAAGAACAAACATATCTCTTCATCTCAATTACCGATAAGTCCTGAAAGTCAATTTTCATCAATCAATAAACATAAAAATGAATTGATTATTGATCATCACAAACTTGAAAGTTTATTTTCAGAAATGGATCAATATCTCAAACACAACAACTATTTCACCCATCACTCCATTAAAATATCCGGTCTGTGTACTGAACTGAGTACGAATATCAATTATTTATCCCGTGCCATCGATCACAAAGGGTATAAAAACTTTAATCAGTATTTAAACTCGTTGAGAATTGTGTACGTGAAAGACCTTATGAAGACATCAGATCTGAACAAAATAACACTCATGTATATTTATACAGAAGCAGGGTTTACAAGCCAGGTAACCTTCAACCGAGTATTCAAGCAATTTGAGGGAATCACTCCCAGTGAATATATTGCCAACCAATTGCTTATAGACACAAACAACTATTGAAACATAATAATCAATCATTAATTTTATATAATTTTACAAAAGCTGATGTAAAAATATTCAGGTCCTGTTACATGAAATATCTGCATTCTTTAAAATCGTATTCGTACCCTAAATCTGAATCATTTGCAGAAATTCTCCTCTCTTCCTTTGGTGCAGGGATTATCGTATATCTTTTTTTGATTATTTTTCAACCTTTTGGAACTGAGAGCTTTCATCATCCTTACAAATATCTTCTTCTCTTTCCCTACACAGTTATTTTTGGAACTGTATTTTTAATATCCAATCTTTATATATCCCGCCTGAATGATTGGAATATAGGCTCAGAATTACTAAAAATATTGACCATATTATTTTTAAGCTCTATCCTATCTTACTTTTATAACTCGTTATTTATCAGCAAAGTCTCTCTCAGTTTTGAAAACTATGGGTATATGCTCCTTTATTCTTTGGCAGTGGGTATCCCAATTTCTACCATCTATGTTCTTTCAAGGTATATTTATTTAAAGAAAATCCATGAAAATATTGCAATGAACATTGCACAAGACTTGGTTATAAGTTCAAAAAGTTCAAAGGTAGCAACACTTACTATTCAAGCTAATTCTATAAAAATTGTAATTTCTACTCATGATTTCATATGTATCCAATCTATGGAAAACTACTGTACGTTATATTTTTTAGAAAATAATGAAGTAAAAAAAAGAGTACTAAGAATAAGCTTATCAAGTATTTTACAACAAACAGAAACTGATCTTATCAGGAAATGCCACCGCTCCTATATTGTTAACCTCGAAAAAGTAAAGAATATCAAAGGCAACGCCCAAGGTTACAAATTGATCCTTCCTGAAATTGATTTTAATATTCCTGTATCAAGAAGTTTTATCCCTGTAATTATCCCCCAATTACAGCAATTTAAAAAATAAAAAATTGTCATTAGTCACTAACCTTTGACGCTCATCACAATATATTCATCCGTATCCTGAAAAGCTACATTTTTGCTCAAAAATAATTAACATGAGTAAAAACATTCGTTTCTTTTTGACATTTATACTAGGATTTTTAATTTATTATTTCTTTGATCTTTTTTGCTTTAAAAGCATCCAGCAGTTTATAAAAGAGCTATTTCACAGTAAAGCTATAGCCCATGTATTGACCTACTCCATTACTTTGGCACCAATAATCATTACCCTAAAAGTTCTGTTTCCCCAAAAGAAAATCTTGGATCTTCTTTCTTTAAATCAATCAATTATGAATGGATTTATTCTAGCCATTATTGGAACATTTCCTATGTTGCTTGGATATATAATTCATTTTAGACTCGTCACAACAGCCAATTTTGAATCGCTATTCATCAACACCATCTCCTCTGCTTTTTTTGAAGAAATAATTTTCAGAGCCTTTCTCATTGGAACGTTATATAGATTTACCAGACTAGGATTTCTTTCATCCATTTTGTTGGGTTCATTACTGTTTGCACAGGTTCATTTATATCAGAGCCAAAATACAATAGAGCTTATTGAGATATTTGCCATTACCTTTTTGGGTTCTCTATTTTTCACCTGGGTATATTTTGAACAGGTTTTTAATATCTGGGCAGCTATATTTCTACATTTTTTCATGAATCTGTATTGGGAAATCTTTAATGTATCAGAAAATGTTTCCGGGAATCTTTACGGGAATCTTTATAAGTTTTTATCCATAATTCTAATAATAGGCATTGTTGTATACCTTAAAAAGAAGAAAAAAAGTCCGTTTCAAATTACCTGGAAAACCCTTTTTATAAAAAGCAAAGAACTTCAATCATAAATTTTGCATAATTTTGCGGAATGTTGATAGAAAGTTTTCAAAACGATAAAATTAAAAATGTCACTAAGCTCCTTACTGACAACAGATTCCGTAAAAAATCCAAAGTTTTCGTTGTGGAGGGACAACAGGAAAACGATAGAGCTATACAATACAATTTTGAACCGGTGGAATTTTTTCTTTGTGAAAATATATTTAAAGGGAAGCTTCCTGATGGAAAAATTCATTATGTAAGCCAAAAAGTATATGAAAAAATTGCTTACAGAGGGAGCTCAGAGGGAATTATCGGAATATATACAGCAAAAGAAAACCCTCTTTCGGCATTTGTCCCCAAAAATGATTCTACGGTGATTATTGTGGAAGGAGTAGAAAAACCTGGTAATCTTGGAGCCATTTTAAGAAGTTGTGAAGCATTCGGAGTTGATGCCCTTATTGTGGCAGATGGAAAGACAGACTTTTATAACCCTAATGTAATCAGATCAAGTGTTGGCTGCCTTTTCGGAATGGAAGTTTATCAGGCTGAAAATGAAGAAACATTGGAATTTCTTCAAAAAAATAGGTTTAACATTTACACCACTCTCATGGATGAAACTGCTGAAGACCTCTATAAAAGAGACTTTAAGCAACGTTCAGCCGTTTTATTCGGCACAGAACATTCCGGGTTAAGTGATTTCTGGATAGGAAAGGGAAAAAATACATTAATTCCGATGGCAGGAAGTATTGACTCTTTAAATTTAAGTAATGCAGTAGCTATTACTTGCTATGAGTCACTAAAGCAGAAGAAAGGATAAGCAACAGTTGAATATTCTAGAGTTACGGTTATTAAAAACAAACTTTAGAAATCATTTCCTTCAGCTCGTCATAACGTATAAGCATAAAAAAACCGTTTCACTGGGTGAAACGGTTCTTTTATTTTTAAGCTAAGCTAAAATTATTTTTTAGTAGCGTCTTTTGCAGCATCTTTAGCAGCATCAGCAGCACCTTTAGCAGCATCAGCAGCACCTTTAGCAGCGTCAGCAGCTCCTTTAGCAGCGTCTTTAGCAACTTCAGCACCAGCAGCAGTAGTAGCAGCAGCAGCATCTTTAGTAGCACCTACAGCAGTAGTAGCAGCAGAATCGATTACTTTAGCAGCAGAATCAGTAACTACAGCAGCAGAATCAGCTACGTTAGCAGCAGCAGAATCAGTTGCACCTTCAGTAGAAGTAGCTTCAGTTTTTTTACAAGCAACTAGAGAGATTGCAGCGATAGCAGCTACGAATAATGACTTTTTCATAATAAATTAAATTTAATTTTGTTAATATTGTTTTATAAAATTTTCTTCTGTTCTGTTATTTGAACAAGACAAAGGTAGAGCAGTTAGAAAATTTGTCTATGAAAAATAATTGTAATACCTTTGTAAAATAGTTTTACAAAAAAACATAGCTGATAATCAACATTTTAATTATTTTTTGAAAAATTGACAGATTTAGATCTATTACACTTTGAGCAGTTAAAAAAGGATGTTCAGGGTCAATACTTAAAAGAATACACCCCTTCACAGGATGACATATCCAAGTGGAAGGGTATAGATATTATATATTTCCAGGAAGACTTACGCAAAAAAGCGAAAGGTAACATCAGCGAAAAGTCATTTTATACCTATTTCAAAAATTCACCGGTTACCAAATTACCAAGGATTGACATGCTCAATTTATTGAGCAATTATGCGGGTTATGACTCATGGTACGAATTCAAAAAGCTCCATCTTTTTGCTGGAGAATTACTACAGGAAAATGAAAATCTGGACGAAGAAGAAATCAATGAACTTGAAAAAATAGTTTCTGATGCTCCCGAGATTCAAAAAACTGAGATTCAAGCTAAAAAAACAGGAACAGAGACTCAGGAAACTGCTGATTTACAAAAAACAAATACTGATAACCAAATAGTTAGCACAAAAGCAACAAATTCGGAAAACAACAAAAATTCAACGGAATTACCTAAGAAAAATTTCTTCAAAAAGAACATCTGGGCTCTGGTTACCTCTGTATTAATTGCCATCACAGGTTTGTTAGGCTTCAAAGACGTTCTTTTCTCTAAAACCTATAAATATTGTTTTATCGATAAGGACAGAGGTGTTAATGTTATTAATACGCTTGACATCATGATCATGAAAGAAAATGAGTCTCCGATCATGTATAAAATAAAGCCAGGAGAATGTTTCCTATACTCAACGAAGGATAAAAACCTGAAAATGCGTATTAGCGCTCCGTTTTATGAACCTCTGGATGTTAACAGAAATCTTGAAAACGCTCCTGAGGAAGAGAAAATAGAGCTTAAGCCAGATGATTACAAAATGGCAGCTTATTATTTTTCTATTAAAGATGTAAAAGGAGGTAATCCTGAAGAGCAGGTAGCTCTTATTAAGCAAAAAAGAAATCAACTTGAAAACCTGATCAGCAATAACGCTGTTATATATCAGGTTTACGACAATGACACCTATGGTATTGAAAGTTTAGATAAACAGAAGTATATCACTTTAGTTACCACTCCTACAACCTCATTAAAAAATCTGAATGTTATAGAAATGAAAAAAGACTCTAACGGCAAGATCATATCCATCAAATTTAAAATCACATCCACAGATGAAAAAAATAAATAACTTTTTAATATTAATGGTACTTCTGGCTCTATTTGCAGCCTGCAATAAAAAAGGTACGGAAGTAAGTGACTTAGATAAATTACGAAACAGTAATAATGCCAAGAGCTATCCGGCAGTACAAATGGATAGTATGCAAGCTATTAACTCGATTACCAAACAGAAAGTTCAGGAACTTCTCGATCTTTCTACTCTTTATCTATCCGGTAATAGAAATACGGAAATAGATACCGTTATTTATTCACAAATGCAAAGCTATTTTCATAAGCCGGATTCTTTAACATTTAAAAGATTATTTAAGGAGTTAGACAGTATGAAAGTGAAATCCGTAAAGGTTAATAATCTCAATGTTTATAAAGAGTTTTATAAAAAGGATACGCTCGACTATGCCAAATTCAATGTTGAGTATTTTGATGACAAGAATAAATCATTAGGAAATTTTGAGAAGAATGCTCAATACATTTTGCTCTCTAAACCAAAGCTTAAGAAAGAATTTAAGTTCTATTTTTTAGATTTTTATTCTAAACCACTTAAGAAAGACAGTACTTCAACTGGAGTAACCAAATAGTCAAGGGGAATATCATTTTCCCAGACATCATCAATATTTTCATCGGGGTCAAAGTAATTGACTCCGATTTTTTTTGTTTTTGGAGAAGTGTTTTGGAAGAGACCATCATAAAAACCTTTCCCATACCCTACCCGATTGCCGTTTTTATCACAATACAACAACGGAGTGATGATATAATCAAAGTAATCCTCTCCGGAATCTTCATTAGAAACAGGCTCAGAAATATTCCAATTACTTAGTTCAAAAATAGTATCTGTAAAAATTTCAATATTAATCAACTTATCTGCAATAACCTTTGGAACAAAAACACGGATATTGTGCTCTAAAAAATAATTAATGAAGATTTGGGTATTAATTTCATTCCTGGTCAAAATTGGGATGAAAATGTGGATCTTCTCTCCTTCTTGGGGATTAAAAAAATTAATAAAGTTGTTGAAAATCCTTTCAGATAACAAGAAAGCCTCATCAGGAGACAAGGCTTTTCTTTGTTGTATATATTTTTTTCTAAGCTCAGCTTTCAACATAAGTTTTATATTATTCTTACTGAACAGTTTCTTGTTATATTATGCGTTTTCAGCAGGTTCAATAATTTTATATAATTTATCGGATAAACGAACTCTGAACGGAATTTCAAAGGTAATTTGATCTCCCTGTGTTCCTGTTTCGCAAGGCCCTCCGTTAGCATAAATCTGAGTTATAGTCAATTCCTGCTCACCGGTAGTAGGCCCTGAAATTAATACTTTATCACCTACTGAAACTTCTTTATTTTCAATTAAAAACTGTCCAATTTTTGATTTTGAGAAATAATGTTCTGCCTTTCCAATCAATACTTTTTTGACTGCAATTTTCTGACGAATATTCTTTGTTTCCGCTTTTGCCAAAGGGGCATGAGATAAGTCCCCAGAGTTTTTAAATTTCAAAGCATCAGATTTTCCTTTTCTGAAAACTTTATTTCCAACCTGTAATCCTTTTCTTAGTTTTAGCTGCTCATCCCAAGGTAAATGGATCGTATCCAGACATTCTGTAGAACAACAGTTTTCCATTGAAGCCTTACATTCGTCACATTGAATAAACAATAAATGACAAGCATCATTTGCACAATTGGTATGATTATCACAAGGTTTTCCACACTGGTGGCACTGAGAAATAATATCATCCGTAATTCTTTCTCCTAAGCGGTGATCAAATACAAAGTTTTTACCAATAAATTTACTTTCGATCCCCTCATCTTTGATTTGACGGGTATATTCAATAATTCCACCTTCTAACTGGAACACATTTTTAAAGCCCTGATGTTTGAAATAAGCACTGGCTTTCTCACAACGAATACCACCTGTACAGTACATCAAAAGATTTTTATCTTCTTTAAAATCCTGTAATTGCTCGTTGATAATCGGTAAACTTTCTCTGAAGTTTTCAACATCGGGAGTAATGGCACCTTCAAAATGCCCTACTTCACTTTCATAGTGATTTCTAAAATCCACTACAATTGTGTTGGGATCTTCAAGCATCGTATTAAACTCCTGAGCTTTTAAGTGAACTCCTTTATTGGTAACATCAAATGTCTCATCATTCAATCCATCGGCAACGATTTTATGTCTGACTTTGATTGTTAATTTCAAAAAGGAATGGTTATCTTGCTCAACTGCCACATTCAAACGAATTCCTTTCATAAATTCGTATACTTCCAGAGTTTCGCGAAAAGCCTCAAACTGATCCGCAGGAACACTCATCTGAGCATTAATACCTTCATGGGCAACATAAATACGACCCAACGCATCAAGTGCATTCCAGGCTATAAATAAATTGTCGCGAAATTTTTTGGGATCTTCAATTTTGGCATACGCATAGAAAGACAATGTAAGACGTTCCTTACCAGCTTCATCAATAAGTTGAGCTCTTTCTTCTGCGCTTAAGGTGTTATACAGTTGCATGCTATAAACGTTTTAAGTGAGAAAAATATTTTTGCAAAGGTAATCATTTTTAAATTAAGTATATTTATAGAAGCGAATAATACATGGTAGACAGCGCTCAAAAGGGCACTTCACGAACAATGACTGGCGCTTAATTTTCTTTAAGTTTTTTTTAAGTTTTGTTAACCATGACATTAATAATTATGACATAATGTATAAAATGACATAATAGCAGTTAAATTTTAGTTAAAATTGAAACATAGCATACTAATTGCTTACTTATTTAACATTAAATTTGTTTACTCAAAAACATATAACTGAAATTAATTAATAAAAAAGAAAGATATACAATGAAGAGTACTTTAAAAAAACTATTACCATTTGCAGTAGTTGGACT
Organism: uncultured Chryseobacterium sp.; assembly: GCA_963518055.1. GTDB lineage: Bacteria > Bacteroidota > Bacteroidia > Flavobacteriales > Weeksellaceae > Chryseobacterium. The sequence continues at coordinate 7,650 of CAUQIC010000025.1, read as the reverse complement.
TGTTTCAGGTGCTACAACCGTTGGAGCAGTACAATATTTTGGACATGGCTCCAATAATGGAGATCAATCTTATTTCACAACATCAGCTCCTAACGTATCATTCGCAGGAATGAACACGGGAGCTACAGGTGACGATTTTGTAAAAGCAGCAAAAACAACCGTTCCGGCTGTAGTTACCATCAAGAACTATCAGAGCAGAACGTCTAGTAGGGCTTCAGAACAGGATTTATTTGATTTCTTCTTCGGAGATCCTTTTGGAGGCGGAGGAGGAAGAGGCCAGCAAAGACAAAAGCAGCAGCAGGCTCCTGACAATATGCCTTCGGGAATGGGATCAGGTGTCATTATTTCTCCTGATGGTTATATTATTTCAAATAATCACGTAGTGGCAGGTGCCAATAAACTGGAAGTTGTATTAAGCAATAAAAAATCATACATCGCAACTTTAATAGGAACAGATCCCAACACGGATATCTCCTTATTAAAAATTGAAGAAAAGGGACTTCCTTACTTGAATTTTGCGAATTCTGACAATATTGAAGTAGGACAATGGGTTCTTGCAGTAGGAAATCCACTGGGATTAAACTCTACAGTAACTGCAGGTATTGTTTCTGCTAAAGGAAGAGGTATCGGAATTTTAGGAAGCCAGGGAAAAGCAACCAACCCAATTGAAAGTTTTATTCAGACGGATGCTGCCATTAACCCGGGTAACTCAGGAGGTGCATTGGTAAATACGAATGGAGACCTTATCGGAATTAACTCCGCCATCCAGTCCACCACCGGATATTATCAGGGATATGGATTTGCTGTTCCCGCGAACTTGGCAAGAAAGATTGTTGAGGATATCAAAAAATTCGGAATTGTACAAAGAGGATTTCTTGGAATTCAACCTTTAGACCTATCCAATGACCAATTGGTGGCAGCCTACAACAAGCAATATAAAACAAATCTGAAATCAGGTGCAGGTGTATATATCATTGGGCTTAGCGACAATAGCGGTGCAGAAGATGGAGGCTTGAAAAAAGGAGATATTATCACTAAGATAGACAACTATGATATCACAGATTTTGCTGACCTGTCAATGTCTATCGGAAGTAAGCGTCCAGGTGATAAAGTTCAGGTAACTTATTCAAGAAATGGTAAAGAAGGAACAACCGGTGTAACGCTGAGAGATCAAAAAGGAGGTACTTCTACCAGAACAAAAGCTGATCTTAGCGTTACTGAAAAGATCGGAGCAGAATTTGATCCTTTGAATGACAGATTCAAAACTGAATATGGACTTACCAGCGGTGTAGTCGCTAAAAGCGTTTCCGAAGGCAGCGAAATGGCTAAGATCGGAATTGTAGACAACTATATCATCGTCGAGATCAATGGTAAACCTGTCAACTCACAAAAAGACGTTGAAAAGGTTCTTGACAAATATCAGGGTAATGTACAGGTGAAGTTCGTTGATGATTACGGAAGAATTTATACAAAAGGATTTAAAATGCCTTAATCGGAACAACAATAATTAACTTTCATATCAACAAAAAACGCTGCAAAATTTGCAGCGTTTTTTTATTATTTATTTAGATTTATTTATTTTTTCAGCAATTCTTTTCTGCTTATTTCTTTCATAAATCACTTCTACAATCTTACCTCCGATCCAGGAAAACGGGAAAAATGTAAGAAAAATAGAGATTTTATAAAATGTAGGATGATAAGGAAATATAATAACATCCAACATGGCAATAAAAAGCATAATAAAACCAATCAGAATCGCATAGGCCACTTTAGCATATTTTACAATAATTGCAGTAGCAACCCCTCCGATGGTGGTTCCTAATCCGGAAATAAACAACAGGAAGCCAAAAAAGGCTTTATCATCTTTCATGCTGAAAAGAAATCTTTGCCAATGTTCAAAAGGAGCAAAAGCTTCAAATGTAACCCATTGCGGAAAAGCCCTTATACCAAGAGTAATAATAAGCCCTGCTATACCAAGGCCAACCAAAACCGCAATTGTATTTCGTATAAAATTCATTAATCCTGGTGTGCGATCATAGAAATTTCGATATCCACATTTTTAGGCAGGCAAGAAACCTGTACCGTTTCACGGGCAGGATAGCTATCTGCATCTAAATAAGAAGCATAAATATCATTCATTACAGCAAAATCATCCATACTCTTAAGGAAGATTGTAGCCTTTACCACATTTTTAAAAGTCATTCCTGCCTCTGTAAGAACTGCTTCAAGGTTTTTCATTACCTGATGCGTTTCTTTTTCAATTCCCTCTACCAATTTACCGGTTGCAGGATCTACGGGAATCTGTCCGGAGATATAGAGTACCCCATTTGCCATATTAGCTTGCGAATAAGGCCCTATTGCCGCAGGTGCATTAGCTGTGTTGATTATTTGTTTCATATGCGGATATTTATTTTTTTTCAACTTGTATAATCTCTTTCTACGAAATTTATTTATCAGAAATTCCGTTCTTCGTGATTATATAGAATTTATTTTGGTTGCAAATATAAAATTTATATTGTCAAATGCCAATCTGATATTAGAATGGTGCATTAGGCTGCGTAAAGCTTCGGTCTTTATACTTCAACGCATCACTTAAGATATTGGCTTTTATACCAATAAAGAAGTCATATACTTTGTATTGCCCGAAAGGAACCCAATTGAAATTGATTGTAAAGCTTCGCTGATCTCTTGAAAAACCAATTCTTGTATACGCAAGCTGCTTCGTTACCAGATCATAATGCGTACTTCCATTAATATTCCAATAAGGAGTAAGCTTAATACTTCCATCCAAACCTAATGATGCAATTTTGCTTCCAAATCGGTTAAGCCCTTTCGAATATGCATAATTAGCATTAACATTTAAAGTCCAAGCCTGATCGAAATGCGCATAATTATCATCGTCAAAATAATAATTTTCATTTCGCACCTCTCCTTTTGAGGAGTATTTTTTAGCATAGTCGGTTTTCTTTCCAAAAATTTCGCTGCTTAAAGGATAAGATAGCTGAACGTTGAAGCCCTGCACACTGAAAGCTCCGAATTTTTCTGTTCTGATCCCGATATCCTGTCCAGGAATGAAATCAATTTTATAAGGATCAAGAGAAAGACTCGTATTAACTGTAAGCTTACTGTTAAAGAATGATGATTGTCCGTTTATTGTAAAGATAGACCATGGATGATCTTTAGCTGCAAAGTTGTAGCTTCCGGAAAGATTTAAAGATTCAAAAATCTTAATCTTCTTCACCCCGGTAGAATCACTTTTAGATTTTACTTTCATTTCAATATTGTTTCCAATATTAAATCCTAAAGATCCAACCAATCCGGTTGACGGACTTCCTACAATCCCTTTTTCAAAGATGGAGTAAGGTGTCAAAGCCCCCGTTGCATTGTAATAGTTTTTATAATACCCGAAATTAGGACTTGAAAAATCAGGAGAATAGGTAAATCCTATACTTGGAGTCATCATGTGTCGTACCGCTTCAATAGCTGAACCTTTTTTAAACTTCATCATCCCAAAAAGTGTGGTCTGAAGACTGGCGGTAGTAGAAAATGTAGAAAATCCGGAAAAGTTTTTCTTGATTTCATCTACCGTAACATTTTTTATAGGGTCATAATATCTGTTTAATGTTTTTGTTGTTAAAGCATTATCAATATTAGCACTCAAACTGAAGGTAAAATATTTTGCCAATGTAGTATTGGTTGCTAAAGCAATATTATTCTTTAGCCCTGTCTGCATTTTATCCCACATCTCCTTTTTGAACAGTTCATTTTCCTGAGTATTAACAAAATTGGTAAGGTTAAACCCTGTATTTACGGTAATATTCTCAATAAGCCCCTGTCTTATTCCGGTTTTTGATTTAAAAAGATAAAATTGATTAATGGCCACATTCATCTGTGGAAGACGAAGATCCGCTAATCCTGTTGCAAAATTCTGGGAATATGAAGCCGTCCCTGTAATAGTCATCGGAAGTTTCAAAAACCTTTTAGTAAGTGTTACTGTTGAATTCTGCTGAGTATTCAATACATTTTGATTGAAAATGTAGTTATTGTTAAGCGGGTTATTATAAAACTTTGTACTCACAATATCTACTGAAGCACTGAAGGTAAGGAAAGGATTTGCTTTAGAATCCTGAGAGTGTGTCCAGTTGATTCTATAAGTACTATTTTTTGTATAATCATCCAACCCTTTGATCCCTCTTACCATAGTTCCGACATCCGCATTAAAACTACCGGAATACCTGTACTTTTTCTGATAATTCATTTGTGGACGTAAGTTCCAGCTTCCTTTTGTATAAATATCCGCAAGCACTTTAAGGTCAAAATGTTCTCCAATAGGCTGGTAATACCCTATTCCATTCAGAAAGAAGCCCACATCTTCTCTTTCTCCAAAACTTGGGATAAGAATCCCCGCTGCTCTTTTATCTGAAAATGGTAAAATAGCAAATGGCAGATAAAGGGGGGTAGGAACCTGTTCTATAAACATTTGAATCGGGCCTGTAACAATTTGCGATTTATTTTTAGTCTTGATCAGCTTAATGTTGTAAGCTCTCATAAAATAATCGGCCGTTGTATCTTTTTTCTTGATAAAATAATCATCCGTAGTATAATCTGCCTTTCTCATGGCGTATACCGAATCATTGTATTTTTTTGTTTTTTGCGCTATAATTACCCCTTCACTTTCTTCTGTTCTTGCATTGAAAGCAATAGCCTGTTTAGTCTTTGTATTATAGCTAAACTCATTGGTTTCATATTTTTTGCCACCCTGCATGGTGATTACCGGCTCAATAATTTTTCCTAAAGAGTCTTGTTTTCCGCGCGCATAGATCAGATTTTTATTATCATCAATAGAAATATAATCTGCATCTATCTGCATATCCTGGTACTTTACCTGGGCATTCTTGTTCAGGAATGTCATTTTCTTAGGGATATCTCTTCTCTGATCATCGGCTTTTGTACGAAGTACATCATCTAATGATTCTTTTTTTGCAACAATGGTATCCTTTTTGGAAATAGTATCATTAACCGCATTTTTAGGCAATTTTTCAGGAGTTTTCTGTGCTAAAAAATTGTTAAAAATTAGGATAATTAAAATTTGTAATATATTTTTGAAGACGGTTTTGGCCAATTTTATCTATATATAATTAAGGCCCAAAATTAATATAATTTTTATAACTGTAAGATGCACAAACAAAATTTTAAAATAATTTTATCATTTCTCCTTATCCTTAGTAGCAATTTTATTTTCTCTCAAAAGAAGTTTACAATCGTTCTGGATGCAGGACATGGAGGAAGTGATCACGGAGCCAACAGGACTTATTCCGATATTGGAAGAGTCGCAGAAAAAGACATTACCCTTGCTATTACACTAAAGGTAGGCGCAATGCTTGAGAAAAACAGAGATTTCAAAGTAATATACACCCGTAAAATTGATGAGTATCCTTCTCTGTCGGACAGAACTAATTTGGCCAACAGAAGTAAAGCTGATCTGTTCGTGTCTATTCACTGTAACTCTGCACAACGATCTACAGCCTATGGCACAGAGACCTACGTACAAGGCCCTAACCAGAACAATGAAAATCTAGAAGTTGCTAAAAGAGAAAATGACGTAATCTTTCTGGATGAAAAAGATAAACAAACCTTTGGATCTTATAATCCGGATTCTCCTGAATCATTAATTGCTTTAAAGCTTCAACAAAGTAAATATCTCGAATCAAGTCTTCTTTTAGGAGGATTGGTAGAGGATAATTTTGTGAATAAAGATAAAAGGTTCTCAAGAGGAGTTTTTCAAAAAAACCTTCACGTTCTTCGTATGAACGCCATGCCTTCTGTATTAATTGAAACAGGCTTTATCAATCACCCTGAAGAAAGTCATTATATTGCTTCTGAAAAAGGACAGAATGAGATTGCAGAAAGTATTTATGATGCTATTATCGATTACAAAAAAGCTGTTGACAGAAAATCCGGCGGATCTATTGCGGTGAGGAAGCCTGAACCGGAAAAGCCAGCAGAAGTAGCTCTGAAAAACGATTTCAGAATATTATTGATGAGCTCACCAACGAAGTATAACGAAAATGATCCGGCGCTGAAAGGGCTAAACTATGTTCTTCCGATTAAAGAAAACGGACAGTACAAATATTACTATGCGGTAACAAATATGGCCTCTGTAAGAGATATTAATCTTAAAACAGCTAAGGACGCAGGTTTCAGAAATGCCTTTGCGGTAGGGTTTATGCCTAATCAGAAAATAAGTATGGGGTATTACACTATCGAATTATATGCCGGTGATAAACTCAACGGTAACTCATATATTCTTCAAAACCTGAAAGATGTTGAAAGAAACAAGGACAATGGTGTGTTCTATTATACCTATGGAAAAGTCTATACTCTTGAAGATGCAGCCAAGCTTCAGAAAGAGCTTGAATCTAAGGGAGTGAAAAACACTGTAATACAAAAAGTATATAAATAATATTAAAAAATAATTTTGAAGTTAAAGAGTTAATTATTACTTTTGCAACCTCAAAATTTGGCCTATTCGTCTAGTGGTCAGGACTCAAGATTTTCATTCTTGCAACAGGGGTTCGATTCCCCTATAGGCTACCATTTACAAACCTTTAACTGATCAGTTAAAGGTTTTTTTATTTCATAATTTTAGCCTGATTTTAAAAATGTCTTTTTCATTTTTTCTGAATATAGACATGGTCAATTACTTGCAATAACTTCAAAGATAGTTACTCATCATTATATATATCCCTAATGCTCTTGCTGTTACAGTTAATGTTAATAAATGAAGTATTTTAAAAGCACTTCTATTTCGTTATATATTACAAAAGCATTATATTTGCAAAAATTTTAGCCATAATTGGTCACACAAATATGGCAACACAGATGAAAAATATTATTTATTAATTATGTTTGTAGTTTTCTACATACAATCAAATTTTATATCATGCCGGATTTAAAAATACAAGAAGCGAAATTGCTTTTTAAGAAAATCCACTCTAACCCAAAAAGTTACGATTTAAAAATCAATGAAGACGGGATTACAGGCAAAGATGATAAAATCAGTTTCAGGCTTTACAGGACTGGAGAAAGGGTTGCTTTTGAAGTAACAATTGACGGACTTACTTTCACCAACACAACTGGGGAATGGAACAACGCACTGATCATGCTGGGAAATACGATCAAAAAAATAGAACAAGAACAAGAAAATTTAAAAATAGAACAAGCAATAGATAAGCTTAGAAAGTACCTTTCAGAAGAAAATTAAAATTTTTGAAAATAAATTTGGTAGTTTTAAAAAAAGTTTATAGTTTTGCACTCACATTTAAACGATATGGCAAATCATAAATCAGCACTAAAAAGAATCAGACAAAACGAAACTAGAAGACTTCGTAACAGATATTACCACAAGACTGCTAGAACAGCTTTAAAAGCTTTAAGAAATGAAGAGAACAAAGCTGCTGCTACAGAACAACTGCCAAAAGTTATCGCTTTATTGGATAAATTAGCTAAGAAAAATATTATCCACAAGAACAAAGCAGCTAACTTGAAAAGCAAATTGACAAAACACGTTAATAAATTAGCGTAACAATATAGCTGGCCCGTTCGTCTATCGGTTAGGACCTCAGATTTTCATTCTGGTAAGAGGGGTTC
>CAUQIC010000024.1:0-53180 GCA_963518055.1 uncultured Chryseobacterium sp. | reverse complement strand
GAGCTAAAAATTCTTATGTAATTATCAGAAAATGGAACTAGTAGTATTAAATACATCAGGAAAAGAGACCGGAAGAAAAGTAACTCTAGACGAAACAGTATTCGGAATTGAGCCAAATCAGCACGCGGTTTACTTAGAAGTTAAACAGTACCTTGCTGCACAAAGACAAGGGACTCATAAAGCAAAAGAAAGAAGCGAAATTACTGCTTCTACGAAAAAGCTTAAGAAGCAAAAAGGATCAGGATCTGCTAGATATGGTGATATTAAATCTCCAACTTTCAGAGGTGGAGGTAGAGTATTCGGACCAAAACCAAGAGACTACAGATTCAAATTGAACAAAGCTCTTAAGAGATTGGCTAAGAAATCTGTTTTATCTCAGAAAATGAGAGACAACAGCATCAAAGTTTTAGAAGATATGAGCTTAAACGCTCCTAAGACTAAAGATTTCATTACTTTATTAGATGCATTAGCATTGAATGGTAAAAAATCTTTATTCATTCTTCCTGAGGCTAACAAGAATGTGTATTTATCTTCAAGAAACTTACCTAAAACTAAAGTAATGAACTTCAACGAAGTTAGTTCTTACGATTTAGTAAACGCAGGTGAAGTTGTATTCTTCGAAGGTGCAGTTGAAAAATTCCAGGAAAATTTAAAGAAATAAGTCATGTCAGTTATTATTAAACCAGTTATCTCAGAAAAGGCTAATTACCTTACAGATTTAAGAGGTTCTTATTCTTTCTTAGTTGATCCTAAGGCGAATAAAATCCAGATTAAAAAAGCTGTTGAAGCAGCTTACGGTGTAAAAGTAGCAGACGTTAACACAATGATTTATGCTCCGAAGGTTTCTTCAAAATACACTAAAAAAGGTCTTCAAGTAGGAAAGACAAACAAATTGAAAAAAGCGGTAATTAAACTTGTTGAAGGTGAGGTTATCGATATTTTTGCTGTAAATTAATTATTAATTATAAATAATAGTAATGTCTGTTAGAAAATTAAAACCTATCACCCCGGGACAGAGATTCAGAATTGTAAACAATTTTGAAGAAATTACTACCAACAAACCAGAGAAATCTCTAACAGTTGGTATTAGTAAGTCAGGTGGACGTAACCAAACTGGTAAAATGACCATGCGTTACACCGGAGGTGGACACAAAAAGAAATACAGAATTATTGACTTCAAAAGAAACAAAGCAAACGTTGAAGCCACTGTAAAAACTGTAGAGTATGATCCAAACAGAACTGCATTTATCGCTTTATTAGAGTATGCTGATGGAGAGAAGAGATATATCATCGCTCCAAACGGTATCAAAGTTGATCAGAAAGTAGTATCAGGAGAAAGCGTTGAACCAAACGTAGGGAACGCAATGAAATTGAAAAACATTCCATTGGGTACTGTAATCTCTTGTGTTGAAATGAAGCCTGGACAAGGTGCTATTTTAGCAAGAAGTGCTGGTTCTTCAGCTCAATTAACTTCTAGAGATGGTAAATATGCAATCATCAAATTGCCTTCAGGAGAATCAAGAATGATCCTTACTGAATGTATGGCAATGATTGGATCTGTTTCCAACTCAGATCACCAATTAACTGTATCAGGTAAGGCTGGTAGAAGCAGATGGTTAGGTAGAAGACCTAGAACAAGAGCTGTTGTAATGAACCCTGTAGATCACCCAATGGGAGGTGGTGAAGGACGTTCTTCAGGAGGTCACCCAAGATCTAGAAACGGTATGCCTGCTAAAGGTTACAAAACCAGAAAGAAAAATAAAGCGTCTAACCGTCATATCATATCTAAACGTAAATAATTATGGCAAGATCACTTAAAAAAGGACCATTCATTCATCATACTTTAGATAAGAAGGTTCAGACAAACATAGAGTCTGGTAAGAAGACAGTTATCAAAACTTGGTCTAGAGCATCAATGATCTCTCCAGACTTCGTAGGACAAACTATTGCAGTACACAACGGGAAATCTTTTATCCCTGTTTATGTTACAGAAAACATGGTTGGTCACAAGCTAGGCGAATTTTCTCCAACAAGATCTTTCAGAGGTCATGGTGGTAACAAAAACAAAGGAAGCAGATAATCATGGGATCAAGAAAAAGAGAAAGTGCATTAGCACGTAAATTGACAAACCAAGATGTAGTAAAAGCAATACACAATGATTGCCCATCTTCTCCAAGAAAAATGAGATTAGTTGCTGATATCATTAGAGGAGAGCAAATTGACAAAGCTTTATACATTCTAAAATATTCTAAAAAAGACGCATCTAACAAGTTAGAAAAAGTATTGCTTTCAGCAATGGCTAACTGGCAGACTAAAAACGAAGGTGCTGATATTGAAGAAGCTAATCTTATCGTTAAAGAAATTTTTGTAGACAGTGCAAGACAATTGAAGAGACTAAGACCAGCTCCACAAGGAAGAGGGTATAGAATCAGAAAAAGATCAAACCACATTACATTAATCTTAGGTAAAAAAGAAAATTAATCAAGGTATGGGACAGAAGACAAATCCAATTGGTAATAGATTAGGTATCATCAGAGGATGGGATTCTAACTGGTTTGGTGGAAACGATTATGGAGACAGAATCGCTGAAGACTACAAAATCAGAAGATACCTTGAGGCTAGATTATCTAAAGGTGGTATTTCAAAAATCTATATTGAAAGAACACTTAAGTTAGTAACAGTTACAATCACTACTGCTAGACCGGGACTTATCATCGGTAAAGGAGGTCAGGAAGTTGATAAATTGAAAGAAGAATTGAAGAAACTTACAGGTAAGGATATTCAAATCAACATTTTCGAAATCAAAAGACCTGAATTAGATGCTGTACTAGTTGCTGATAGTATTTCTAAGCAAATTGAAAACAGAATTTCTTACAGAAGAGCTGTTAAAATGGCAATGGCAAGTACTATGAGAATGGGTGCTGAAGGTATCAAAGTTCAAATCTCTGGTAGATTAAACGGAGCTGAAATGGCAAGATCAGAATCTTTCAAAGAAGGAAGAATTCCATTGTCAACTTTCAGAGCTGATATCGATTACCACTGGGCAGAAGCTCACACTACTTACGGTAGATTAGGAGTGAAAGTTTGGATCATGAAAGGTGAAGTTTACGGTAAAAGAGAACTTTCTCCACTAGTGGGACAACAGAAAAAAGGAGGTCAGTCAGACAGAGGAAACAGAGGTGGAGACAGAGACAACAGAAGACCTAGAAAAAACAACAACAATAACAATAATAATTAAAATTTTAGATTAGAAATTTTGAATTTTAAATTACCGTTACTTTTTTAAAATTAAAAAAAATCTAAAATCTAAAATCTAAAATCTAAAATTTAGAAATTATGTTACAACCAAAAAGAACCAAATTCCGTAGAGTTCACAAGATGAAGATGAAGGGGAATGCCCAAAGAGGTAGTCAACTTGCTTACGGAACTTTTGGGATCAAAGCAACGGAAGGAGCTTGGATCACTGCAAGACAAATTGAAGCAGCTCGTATCGCTGCGACAAGATATATGAAGAGAGAAGGTCAACTATGGATCAAAATCTTCCCAGATAAGCCAATTACTAAGAAACCAGCGGAAGTACGTATGGGTAAAGGTAAAGGTGCTGTTGAATATTGGGTAGCTGTAGTAAAACCAGGTAAAATTATGTTCGAAGTAGGAGGTGTTCCTTACGAAGTAGCGAAAGAAGCTCTTAGACTTGCGGCACAAAAATTACCAGTAGTTACTAAATTCATCGTTGCTAACGATTTTGTTAAACCTCTATAATCTTTGAATACAATGAAAAATGCTGATATTAAAAATTTAAGCGCGGGAGATATTCAAGCTCAATTAACTGAAGCAAAAGCTCAATATTCTAAATTGAAATTAGCTCATGCCATCAGCCCAATTGAAAACCCGATTCAAATCAAAGATTTGAGAAGAACAATCGCAAGACTAAACACTGAGTTAACTAACAAACAATAATTTCATTTTACAATGGATAGAAATTTAAGAAAAGAAAGAATCGGAGTGGTTTCCAGCAATAAAATGGAAAAAACTATTGTTGTTAGTGAAACTACAAGAGTAAAGCACCCGATGTACGGTAAATTCGTTTTGAAAACGAAAAAATATACTGCACACGACGAGAACAACGAATGCACAGAAGGTGATACAGTTTTGATCCAAGAAACTAGACCTATGAGCAAGAGCAAGAGATGGAGATTAGTAAGAATCATTGAAAAAGCTAAGTAATAATGTTACAAACAGAATCAAGATTAAAAGTTGCTGATAACACAGGTGCAAAAGAAGTACTAGTTATCAGAGTTCTGGGAGGAACCAGAAGAAGATATGCTTCAGTTGGTGATAAAATCGTTGTTACTATCAAGGATTCTACACCATCAGGAAACGCTAAAAAAGGTCAGGTATCTAAAGCTGTAGTAGTAAGAACTAAAAAAGCAGTAAGAAGAAAAGATGGTTCATACATCAAATTCGACGACAATGCTTGTGTATTACTAAACGCAGCGGGAGAAATGAGAGGAACACGTGTTTTCGGACCGGTTGCTCGTGAGTTGAGAGACAAAGAATATATGAAAATCATTTCATTAGCTCCTGAAGTACTTTAATTTTTAAAATTTTTTAAAGAAATGTCAAAGTTAAAAATAAAAAGAGGAGATAACGTAATCATTACTACTGGTAAGAAAGATATCAAAGGTAAAACTGGTGAAGTTATTGAAGTGATTAAGAAAGAAGGTAGAGACCCAAGAGTAATCGTTGCAGGACTTAACATCGTTAAAAAACACGTTAAGCCTTCAGCTTCTAATCCTCAAGGAGGAATTACTGAAAAGGAAGCTTCTATTCATATCTCAAACGTAGCTTTAGTTGGTAAAGACGGAAAAGCTATCAAAATCGGTTATAAAATCGAAGGAGATAAGAAAGTAAGAGTTAACAAACAAACGGGTGAAACTTTATAATTTGAATTAACATGGAATTTATAGCAAGACCCAAAAAAATATACAAAGAGCAAATTGTTCCTGCAATGATGGAAGAATTTGGGTACAAGTCAATCATGCAAGTACCTAGATTAGAGAAAATCGTTGTATCACAAGGTTTAGGAGACGCTACTGCAGATAAGAAAATCATTGATTATGCTGTAGAAGAATTGACAAACATTACAGGTCAGAAAGCAGTAGGTACAATCTCTAAGAAAGATGAAGCTGCATTCAAATTGAGAAAAGGAATGCCTGTAGGAGCAAAAGTAACATTGAGAGCTCACAGAATGTATGAGTTCTTAGACAGACTTACTTCTTCTGCTTTACCACGTATCAGAGATTTCTCTGGTATCAAAGCAGATGGTTTCGATGGTAGAGGTAACTACAACTTAGGTATTACTGAGCAAATTATCTTCCCTGAAATCGTAATTGACAAAGTGAAAAAAATCCAAGGGATGGACATCACTTTCGTTACAACTGCGAAGACAGATAAAGAAGCTAAAGCATTATTAACTCACTTCGGTTTACCATTTAAAAAGAACTAAGAAATGGCTAAAGAATCAATGAAAGCGCGTGAGCGCAAAAGAGAAGCACTAGTTGCTAAATACGCTGATAAAAGAAAAGCTTTAAAAGAAGCTGGTGATTACGAAGGACTTCAAAAATTACCTAAAAATGCTTCTCCTGTAAGATTACACAACAGATGTAAACTAACAGGTAGACCAAGAGGATACATGAGAACGTTCGGTATTTCCAGAGTAACTTTCAGAGAAATGGCTAACAACGGTCTTATCCCAGGTGTAAGAAAAGCTAGTTGGTAATAATTACTAATTAAAATCGAGACAATTAAGTTGTCAAGATACTAAAGAATATAAATATCAGACCGAAGTTTTCTGAAGTCTGATATTTTCCTCTTCAAGTCTTTTCAATACTGATTGTCTTTAACCAATAATTTATAAAAGAAAAATGGTAACAGATCCAATTTCAGATTTCCTAACAAGAGTAAGGAACGCACAAAGCGCAGGCCACAAAGTGGTGGAAATTCCTGCATCGAAAATCAAAAAGGAGATTACTAAGATCCTATTTGATCAAGGGTTTATCTTAAACTATAAGTTTGAAGATAACGCTGTTCAAGGAGTGATCAAAATCGCTTTAAAGTACGATAAGCAAACTAACAAACCTGCTATTAAGTCTATTCAAAGAGCTTCTAGACCAGGTTTAAGACAGTACAAAGGTTCTACTGAACTTCCAAGAGTACTAAACGGTTTGGGTATTTCTATCATCTCTACTTCTAAAGGAGTAATGACTGACAAGAAAGCTAGAGAAGAGAAAGTAGGCGGTGAAGTAATCTGCTATGTTTATTAATTTTTAATCAGAGGAAAATGTCAAGAATTGGTAAAGCAATTATAACAATTCCAGCGGGAGTTACAATCACTGAAAATAACGGTGTAGTAACTGTAAAAGGAGCTAAAGGAGAACTTTCTCAGGAGCTTACAGCAGGAATTACTTTAGAACAAAAAGATGGTGAGCTTAACGTAAACAGACCATCTGATTCTAAGCAACACAAAGCGCTTCACGGTTTATACAGAGCGTTGATCGCTAACATGATCGTTGGTGTATCAGAAGGTTTCGAAAAGAAACTAGAACTAGTAGGGGTAGGATACAGAGCTTCTCACACAGGTCAAAAACTTGAGTTAGCTTTAGGATTCTCTCACGGTATCGTATTAGAACTTCCAAGTGAAGTGAAAGTTGATACATTGACTGAAAAAGGTAAAAACCCAATTATTACTTTAGCGTCTCACGACAAGCAACTTCTAGGAATGGTGACTGCAAAGATCCGTTCTTTCAGAAAGCCTGAGCCATACAAAGGAAAAGGTGTGAAATTCGTAGGAGAAATTGTTAGACGTAAAGCTGGTAAATCTGCTTAATAAATTATAAGTATTATGGCATTAAGTAAATTAGAAAAAAGAATAAGAATCAAAAGAAGAGTAAGAGGGAAAATCTCTGGATCTTCTGAATTGCCAAGATTATCTGTATACAAAAGTAATAAGGAAATTTACGCTCAGTTAATCGACGATAAAAATGGTAAAACTTTAGCATCAGCTTCTTCTAGAGAGAAAGGTGTAGACGCTAAAGGTACTAAGACTGAAGTTTCTGCTGCTGTTGGTAAAGCTATCGCTGTTAAAGCTATCGCTGCAGGAATTGAAAGTATTGTATTTGACAGAAACGGTTTCGTATATCACGGTAGAGTAAAAGCTCTAGCTGATGGTGCGAGAGAAGGTGGACTTAAATTCTAATCATTAAATTTCGGAAAATATGTTAGGACTAGATAATATAGAAAGAGTAAAACCGGGAGGATTAGAATTAAAAGATCGTCTCGTAGCTGTTAACAGAGTAACAAAAGTAACTAAAGGAGGTAGAGCTTTCGGATTTTCTGCTATTGTTGTAGTAGGTAACGAAGAAGGTGTTATCGGTTTCGGTTTAGGAAAATCTAAAGAGGTTGCTTCTGCAATTGCTAAAGCAGTTGAAGACGCTAAGAAAAACCTTGTGAAAGTTCCTGTAATGAACCATACTATCCCTCACCAAACTACTGCTAGATACGGTGGTGCAGATATCTTCTTAAGACCTGCTTCTCACGGTACAGGACTTATCGCCGGTGGTGCGGTAAGAGCGGTATTAGAATCAGCTGGTATTCACGATATCCTTTCAAAATCTAAAGGTTCTTCTAACCCTCACAACGTGGTGAAAGCTACTTTCAAAGCGTTATTGGATATCAGAAGACCTGAAGAGATCGCTAGAATGAGAGGAATTTCTCTAAGTAAAGTGTTTAACGGTTAATATATAAACAATGGCAACAATTAAAGTAAAGCAAGTAAGAAGCGCTATTGGTAGAACAAAAACCCAAAAGAGAACGCTTGAAGCATTAGGATTAAAGAAACTTCACCAAGTTGTAGAACATGAAGCGACTCCTTCTATCTTAGGAATGATCGCTGCAGTGAATCACTTACTTGAAGTTCAAAAATAATTTTATAAAAGAGAAATTAAAATGAATTTAAATAATATACAACCAGCTGCAGGTTCTACTTTCAATTCAAAAAGAATTGGTAGAGGACAAGGTACTGGAAAAGGAGGTACTTCAACAAAAGGACACAAAGGTCAGAAAGCTAGAGCTGGTTATTCTCAGAAAATCGGTTTCGAAGGTGGACAGATGCCTTTACAAAGAAGATTACCTAAATTCGGATTCAAAAACGTAAACAGAAAAGAGTTTAGAGGAGTTAACCTTGATACTATTCAGACTTTAATCGAGAACAAATCCATCACTGGAGATATCACGAAAGAAGTTTTAGTAGAAAACGGGATAGTTTCTAAAAACGAATTAGTGAAAATTATGGGTAGAGGAGAATTGAAATCTGCGGTTTCAATCTCTGCTGACAAATTCACTAAATCTGCTGAAGAGCTTATTGCTAAAGCAGGTGGAAAAGCAATTACCTTATAATACTTACTAATGAAAGAATTTATACAAACACTTAAGAATATATGGAGCCTAAAGGAATTAAGAGATAAGATTATCTTCACTTTAGGTATTATCCTTGTGTATAGATTCGCATCTTATATTTCACTTCCGGCAATTAACCTTGCCGAAGTGGGAGATCTCTTAGAGCATTATAAAAATCAAGGCGGTAACAAGCAAGGAGCAGGTCTCCTTGGCTTGCTTTCGTCGTTTACGGGGGGAGCTTTCAGCCACGCTTCCGTAATGGCGTTAGGAATTATGCCTTATATTTCTGCTTCTATTATTGTTCAGTTGATGGGGATGGCTATTCCTTATCTTCAGAAGCTTCAGAAAGATGGAGAGTCAGGTAGAAATACATTGAACCAAATTACAAGATGGTTAACGATTGGAGTTTGTCTGGTACAGGCACCTTCTTACTTAACTTCTATTACTCAATTATTCTTACCGTATGCTCAGTTCCAATCTGCATATTTTGTAGAACCCAATTCAATTATGTTCTGGTTACCAAGTATTGTTATTCTGGTAGGTGGTTCAGTATTTGCAATGTGGTTAGGTGAAAAGATTACCGATAAAGGAATCGGAAATGGTATCTCTATCCTTATTATGGTGGGGATCCTTTCAAGATTACCTGAGGCATTCGTACAGGAGATGGCCGTGCAGAACGGAAAAGGAGGAATGGGATCTATCATGATCCTTATTGAAGTGTTATTCTGGATGTTGGTTGTTCTTTTAGCTGTGATTTTATCAGTGGCTGTTAGAAAAATTCCAATTCAGTATGTAAGCAGAGCTCAAGCAAGAGGAGGTGTAAACAAAAATCTTATGCAGGGCGCAAGACAATGGATTCCATTGAAAGTAAATGCTGCTGGTGTAATGCCGATTATCTTTGCTCAGGCATTGATGTTCGTACCAGGATTATTAACAAAATTCGATGAGTCTAACACTTTTCTTGCTGGTTTCAAGAATGTTTTTAGCTGGCAATACAATGTGTTGTTTGCACTATTAATTATTATCTTCTCGTTTTTCTATACTGCAATTACAATTCCGGTGAACCAAATGGCTGATGATTTGAAGAGAAATGGTGGTTTAGTACCGAAAGTAAGACCCGGAAAAGAGACAGCAGATTACTTAGATGATATTTTATCAAAAATTACCTTGCCAGGTGCAATTTTTTTATCTATCTTTGCAGTCCTTCCAGCAATTGTGCATGGAAGCTTTGTTCAGACAGATGCGTTTGCCCTATTTTTCGGCGGAACGTCACTATTAATTATGGTAGGTGTAATTTTAGATACAGTTCAACAGATTAATACATATCTGCTGAACCATCATTATGATGGCTTAATGCAATCTAAACTGTCTAGAACGACTGGATATTAATTTATGGCAAAACAAAAACATATTGAACAAGACGGCGTTATAACGGAAGCACTTTCGAACGCTCAGTTCCGTGTAGAACTTGAAAATGGGCATATACTTATTGCTCATATTTCTGGTAAAATGCGAATGCACTATATTAAACTTTTACCTGGTGATAAGGTGAAACTAGAAATGTCTCCCTATGATTTAACGAAAGGGAGGATCACATTTAGATACTAAAACAATTAGCCAAATGGAATACACATTCCATTTGGCATTTGTAAAAAATAAATACTATCAAAATGAAAGTAAGAGCATCAATTAAAAAAAGAAGCGCTGATTGCAAGATCGTACGCAGAAAAGGTGTACTGTTCGTAATCAACAAGAAGAACCCAAAATTTAAACAAAGACAAGGTTAACATTAAATTATGGCGAGAATTGCAGGTATTGATTTACCAAAAAACAAAAGAGGTGTTATCGGTTTAACTTACATCTATGGAGTAGGAAGAAGTACTTCTTCTGAAATCCTTAAAGCTGCCGGTATCAGCGAAGACAAGAAAGTCAACGAATGGAATGACGATGAATTGGCTGCAATCAGAACATATATCTCTGACAACGTAAAAGTAGAAGGAGAATTGAGATCTGAAGTGCAATTGAACATTAAGAGATTAATGGACATAGGATGCCAACGAGGAATACGTCACAGACTTGGATTACCTTTAAGAGGCCAGAGAACGAAAAACAACTCTAGAACACGTAAAGGGAAGAGAAAAACTGTTGCTAACAAGAAAAAAGCTAGTAAATAATCGTTAGGAATTATGGCAAAACAAACTAAAGTAGTTAAAAAAAGAAAAGTAAAAGTTGAGGCTATTGGTGAAGCTCATATTCAAGCTTCTTTCAATAACATCATCATTTCTTTAACAAATAAAAACGGAGAGGTTATCTCTTGGGCTTCTGCCGGTAAAATGGGATTCAGAGGTTCTAAAAAGAATACTCCATTTGCTGCTCAGATGGCAGCTGAAAATTGCTCTGCTGTAGCTCACGAAGCTGGTTTAAGAAGAGTAAAGGTGTTTGTGAAAGGTCCAGGTGCAGGTAGAGAATCTGCTATCAGATCTATCCACAATTCAGGAATTGAAGTTAGCGAAATCGTTGATGTGACTCCAATGCCACACAACGGATGTAGACCACCAAAAAGAAGAAGAGTTTAATTTTTAGAATTTACCCATTATGGCAAGATATATTGGACCTAAAACTAAGATTGCTAGAAAGTTTGGTGCTGCAATCTACGGAGATGATAAAAACTTCGAAAAAAGAAAGAACCAACCGCCAGGACAACACGGTCCTAACAAAAGAAGAGGTGCTAAAAAATCAGAATATGCAGTTCAGTTAGCTGAAAAACAAAAAGCTAAATATACTTATGGTATTTTAGAAAGACAGTTTGCTAACTTATTTGAAAAAGCACACAGAAGCAAAGGAGTAACAGGGGAAGTTCTATTACAACTTTGTGAATCAAGATTGGATAACGTAGTATACAGATTAGGGTTTGCTAAAACTAGATCTGGAGCTAGACAATTAGTTTCTCACAGACACATTACTGTGAACGGAGAGATTCTTAATATCCCTTCTTACTTGGTAAAAGCTGGTGATGTAATCGCTGTAAGAGAAAAGTCTAAGTCTCTTGAAGTTGTTACCGATGCATTGGCTTCTAAGTCAAACTATGAGTGGTTACAATTCAACGATGAGAAGAAAGAAGGTACCTTCATTTCTGCTCCTGAAAGAATCCAAATTCCGGAAGACATCAAGGAGAACCTTATCGTCGAACTTTACTCTAAATAATTTTTTAATCAAATTTTTGCTCAACCCAATAATATGGCAATTTTACAATTCATAAAACCCGATAAAGTAATTTTACTTAACTCTGATGAATTTAAAGGTCAATTTGAATTCAGACCTTTAGAACCAGGTTTCGGGCTTACAATCGGTAATGCTTTGAGAAGAGTGTTGCTTTCTTCTCTGGAAGGATATGCTATTTCATCTATCAAAATAGAAGGTGTAGAGCACGAATTTTCAACTATTCCAGGAGTAATCGAAGACGTTACCGAAATTATTCTTAACCTTAAGCAGGTAAGATTAAAAGCTTCAGCAGAAGGACAGGCTAACGAGCAGGTTGTTGCTAAAGTTTCAGGTCAAACGATTATTACTGCTGGTGATTTAGGAAAATCGATCAATGGATTCGAGGTTCTAAACCCGGATTTAGTGATTTGTAACCTAAACACTGATGTAACTTTCGAAATTACTTTCAATATTGAAAAAGGAAGAGGGTATGTTCCTTCTGAACAAAATAAGTCAAACAATGCTCCTGTAGGAACTATTGCTATTGACTCTATTTTCACGCCGATCAAGAAAGTACAATACAGCATTGAAAATTATCGTGTAGAGCAAAAAACAGACTACGAAAAACTTGTATTAGATATAGAAACTGATGGGTCTATCAGCCCGCAGAACGCTTTAACTGAAGCTTCTAAGATATTAATTTATCACTTCATGTTATTCTCTGATGAGAGAATCACGCTTGAAACAGAAGCTGTAAAAGCATCTATCCAATATGACGAAGAAACACTTCACACAAGACAACTTCTTAAGTCTAAATTAGCAGATATGGATCTTTCTGTAAGAGCCCTTAACTGTCTAAAAGCAGCTGAAGTAGAAACTCTTGGAGAACTTGTTTCTTACAGTAAGTCTGATTTGATGAAATTCAGAAATTTTGGTAAAAAATCTTTGACAGAACTAGAAGAATTAGTGCATTCAAAAGGTCTTAACTTCGGTTTCGACGTTGCAAAATATAAGTTAGACGCTGATAAATAATTAATAATGAGACACGGTAAAAAATTCAATCACTTAGGAAGAACAGCTTCTCACAGAAGTGCTTTACTTTCTAATATGGCTTGTTCTCTAATTGAGCATAAAAGAATCAACACTACTGTAGCTAAAGCTAAAGCTTTAAGAGTATATGTTGAGCCTCTATTAACAAAAGCAAAAGAAGATACTACACATAACAGAAGAGTAGTATTCTCTTACCTTCAAAATAAATTTGCGGTTGCTGAATTATTCAGAACTGTAGCTCCTAAAATCGCTGAAAGAAACGGTGGTTATACAAGAATCATTAAGACAGGTTTCAGACCAGGTGATGCTGCTGATATGGCTCTTATCGAATTGGTAGATTTCAACGAGCTTTACAACCCTAATGCTGAAGAGAAAAAGACTACAAGAAGAAGCAGAAGATCTACACCGGCTAAAGCAGCAGTTGTTGCTGATGCTCCAGTAGTAGAAGAAAAAGTAGAAGAAGCTAAAGCTGATACTACTGAAGAAAAAACTGAAGAATAATAAGTTTTGCACTTCAAAATATTTTAAAGGAGCTTGTGTTTATCACAAGCTCTTTTTATTTAAAACTATAACTATGAAAAAAATATTATTTGTAACAGCAATCCTATGCTATACTTTATTTTTCAGTCAATCATTGAATACTGACTGGATGCTTACTACACCATTTTTAATTAGAGAGAAAGTGATAAAGATGGAAATTTTACCAGATGGAAGTTATTTGGTACAAAAGCGTAATCAAGATAATGATTTATTGATTACTGAGAATGAAGGTAAAACTTGGAGGAAAATTAATGAAAATAGTAACGTAAGTGATTTTACAATTCATAATAATAAAGGTTACGCTGTAATAGGATATGACTTGATCATATCTGATGCAAAGTTTTCTACACCAGGTATTTCTCATCCATTACCTGGATCAAATTTCCCCCAAGCAATGTTCGTTCTGAATGATAATACCATATTTATCAGTACTACTATGAGTAGAATTCTGAAATCTACTGATGGTGGGGTTACATGGAATGTATATACTGTACCTACTGGCTATGCTGCCAAAATTACAGGTCTGTTCTTTACAGATGCAAATACAGGATACTGTGTAACTGAGGCGGCAGCAGGTAATAGCTTTATTTTAAAATCAACGGATGGAGGTCAAACTTGGATTAAGGTAAGTGAAACCTCTGGTAGGTTTTGGAAAGTTATTTTTAAAAATGCACTAAACGGTATTGCAACTCTTGATAATGGAACTACCAAATATACATTGGATGGTGGAAATACTTGGTTAGACGTAAATATTCCCTTTCTAAAGGATATTAAGGTTTATAATAATGATTTCATTGCCGTTGGAACTTCAAACAAATTGTACAGAACAGCAACAGGGGAAGCGTGGAATTCAAATGTTATATATCCTGCTTCATTCCATGTCTTTACTGCTCTTGCATTAAGCGGAGGAAAATTTCTAGTAGGTGGAGATAATGAAACAGGAGATGACCTACATCATTCAATTTTTAAGAGTACAGATCTTGTGAACTGGATTCCTGAAAAAATAAATTGGATTTATAGTGGAGGCTTAACGTATAATTATGCTTATGCAAGTAAAAATCTTGCAACAGTAGGGGGAGAGTACGCATCAACAGATAAGGGAATGACATGGAAGTATATGCCTCCTAGTATACCCACTGGAGCTATCAGTATACTTCCTAATGGTAAAGGAATCGGATTACGTAAATATGCCTATGAATTTTGGAAAACACAAGATAAAGGCTTAACTTGGACTATCCAGAGTATTTCCCGTGGTTTGACAGGAGCACTAGCAATGAAGCCTAATGGTGACTTTGCAATGGCAACAAGAGGAGATAATGCAGATTATTATAAAGGTTATGTTACTATTTACAACGAAACGACAGGATGGTCAACTCCTTTTGAGGTAGGACGATATGTGAAAGTCATGAAATTTGTGGATAATAATATAGGGTTTCTTCTTACTAGTGAAAAAATGATGAAAACAATTGATGGTGGTCTAACCTGGAATGTCATTAGTATTCCCGGAGGAGTCTCTAACATTAGAGATATTATTTTCGGAAATTCTTCAAGAATATATGTAGGAAGTTATTGTTCTGTAGATTTGGGAAACACATGGTTTGTTAATAATAATTGGACAGGATCTTTTAACGATTTTGAAATCTTCGATGATGGTAATGGTTATGGAGTACATGATGGAGATATTTTTAAAACAACAGATTATGGAGTATCCTGGCAAAAAATACGGGATACAAAATTATATTATTTAACTGCAGCGAATATGGGTAAGTACGCAATTTATAAAGACTATATAATAGGAACTGCAACGTTTGGATTTTATAGATTGGATTTAGTGAATGGAACTTTAACAACTAAAGAGGAGCATATTAAAACCAATAATGAAATGAAGATCTATCCAAATCCCACTTCTTCAGTTCTGTTTTTTGATACTAAAGAACAAATAAAGAATATTGTTGTTGTAGACATGATAGGTAGGATCTCCAAAAATGTTGATAATCTTAGTGGAAACTCTATAGATATTTCTGATCTTGAGAAAGGAAATTATTTTGTAAAAATTACCGCCAATAATAAAACATACTTTGAAAAAGTAATTAAAAAATAAAATAAGAAACCGTTCAATAATTTGAACGGTTTCTTATTTACTGTATTATATTATATGTTGATAAAACATTAATATCACTCGATCTTCCGAAATGAAATCAAAATCTAGATCTTAGTTCTTTTCAATTCTATGATATTATTTCCTTGCTCAAGATGAAGACTGTCTCCTTTTACTCTGGCAGTCATATCATCTTTCTTATAGATGGTTTCATCTCCTTTTGTTTCTGTTTTAGGAAGAGTAAATGTTTTCTTGTTGCTTGTAATAGCCACCGTACTTTCCTTGGGATCATTTTTAAAAATTACTTTTACCAATGTTCCGTCTGTAGCTTTATAAACAAAATCTGTCTTTTCATATTTCTTTCCGTTTACATCTACTATTGACGAACCTTCGGTTACGGAATCAATTTTTCCATTGGCATCTGTTACCATTGTGGTAGAGCTGTCTGTTTTGATAATGCCTGTATTTCCGCTTTCATTTTTTTTACAACTTAGCAGTAAAAAGGCAGAAGCTGAAACTGCCATGAATATTCCTTTTTTCATAGTGATTATTTTATATGTTAAATATAGTTTTCTTTTGGCAAAAAACAATATTTTTGAAAGTGATCAAAAAATAAACCAATTGTTACAGATGGATATAAAAAATAAAATGTGAAATAATGAACAATTGAAAAGATCCAAATTATATCGAAGCTTACTAACACTCTATTTCCTATGAGTTGTTTTTTGGCTAGAGGTTGTGCAGGAGTCTAAACTAGAAGTCCTTATAGGTAATTAATCATTTTTAATATTGTTTTTGCCGGATATTGCAATAAATTGTAAAACCGCGTAGGAAATATTTTGATAGACCACAAGCTTTCTTATTGTATTTAATTTTTAAAAAACACGGTATACTATGAAGATAAAAAAGAGTAAATATTTGTTGATAATCTTTCTGATTTCTTCATTTAATATAATGTTTTCTCAAAAAGGAAATTTTCAAATTAAAGGGGGGCATTTTTTATTAAATGAAAAACCATTTACGATTTATTCCGGAGAAATGCATTACCCAAGAGTCCCTTCCCAATATTGGAAACACAGGCTGCAGATGATGAAAGCTATGGGATTAAATACTGTCACTACTTATGTTTTTTGGAATTATCATGAAGAATCTCCCGGCAAATGGAATTTTTCAGGTGAAAAAGACTTAAAAAAGTTCATTAAGACAGCACAGGAAGTGGGATTATATGTTATTATACGCCCCGGGCCCTATGTTTGTGCAGAATGGGAATTTGGAGGCTATCCCTGGTGGTTGCAAAAAGATAAGAA
The DNA here is from genome assembly GCA_963518055.1 of uncultured Chryseobacterium sp. Lineage (GTDB taxonomy): Bacteria > Bacteroidota > Bacteroidia > Flavobacteriales > Weeksellaceae > Chryseobacterium. The sequence goes on along the minus strand of CAUQIC010000024.1, from coordinate 36,527 downwards.
TTTAGAAATAAGAACAGATAACGAGGCTTTCCTTAAACAATGTGAAAAATACATCAACCAGCTGGCTAAGCAGATTGTTCCGTTACAGATTGATAACGGAGGGCCGGTTATTATGGTTCAGGCTGAAAATGAATTTGGATCTTATGTAGCTCAAAGGAAGGATATTTCTTTAGAACAACATCGGAAATACAGTCATAAGATAAAAGACCTTCTTTTGAAGTCAGGCATTTCAGTACCACTTTTTACTTCAGACGGAAGTTCTCTTTTCAAAGGGGGAACTATTGAAGGAGCGTTACCCACCGCTAATGGTGAAGATAATATTGAAACTTTAAAGAAAAGTGTCAATGAATATCATGATGGGAAAGGTCCTTATATGGTTGCTGAATATTATCCGGGCTGGCTGGACCACTGGGCGGAACCCTTTGTGAAAGTTTCTACAGAAGATGTAGTAAAACAAACTGAAACCTATATCCAAAACGGAGTATCGTTTAATTATTATATGGTTCACGGAGGCACCAATTTCGGATTTACCAACGGTGCAAATTATGATAAGAACCATGATATTCAACCGGACATTACCAGCTATGATTATGACGCTCCAATCAGTGAAGCAGGATGGGCAACTCCAAAGTACAACGCAGTAAGAAATATATTCTTAAAAATTAATCAAAATAACCTTCCCGAAGTTCCAAAGCCCATGAAGGTGATTACCATCCCGGAAATTCAATTTTCCAGAATTAGTAATCTGTTGGGCTTAATAGATCAGGAGAAACCAATTATTGATGATCAGCCACAAACATTTGAAGATTTGAATATCGGGAATGGATATGTGGTATACAGAAGAAAATTCGATAAGACATACAAGGGAATTTTAGAAATAAAAAGGTTGCGAGATTATGCGAATGTTTATATAAATGGAAATTGGATAGGAGAACTTAATAGAGTCAATAAAAAGTATAAACTCAACATTGATATCAAAGCAGGGGATCAGATGGATATTTTGGTGGAAAATATGGGAAGAATCAATTATGGAGCAGAGATTGTTCATAACTTAAAAGGAATCATCAGCCCTGTGACAATAAATGGAATTGAAATTTCAGGTAATTGGCAAATGTTTCCTTTACCTTTTGATACATTTCCAAAACATCATAATACATCAAAAAATATCACTAATCTTTCACCGGTAATTCTGGAAGCAGAATTTAATCTTGAAGAAACGGGAGATACATTCCTTGATATGAGAAAATTTGGAAAAGGAATCGTTTTTATTAATGGTAAGAATTTAGGTAGATATTGGAGTAAAGTAGGGCCACAACTCACTTTATATGTTCCGGGAGTTTGGTTGAAAAAAGGAAAGAATACAATTCAAGTTTTTGAGCAGATTTTTGAAAATACTACTTCAATAAATAGTATTGATCATCCGATTTTGGATCAGTTGGTTAAATAAGTGAAAGTCTTTTATTCCTTATGTTTTAAATAATACTTTGTTAACTAAACTTTAACTGGAATTGTTGTAAAAAGATGACCTTTAAATACCCCTGAAAAGTTTAATTTTGACTAAATTTGTATAAACTAAAAAAAATAAAAAATGAGTGCAATTTCTTACATAGAAGCAAGACAGATCTTGGATTCCAGAGGTAATCCTACCATCGAAGTAGATGTATTTACAGAAAGTGGGGCTATGGGCCGCGCTGCTGTACCTTCAGGAGCATCTACCGGAGAACATGAAGCGGTGGAATTACGTGACGGTGGTTCAGAATACCAGGGAAAAGGAGTTCTGAAAGCTGTTGAAAATGTAAAAGAGGTAATTGCAGAAAATTTAGTTGGGCAACCGGTTTTTGAACAAAACTATATCGATAAGATTATGATTGATCTTGACGGAACTCCCAACAAAGGTAATCTTGGTGCTAATGCAATTCTAGGTGTTTCTTTAGCGGTTGCAAAAGCTGCAGCTGCAGAATTAGGAATGCCTCTATATAAATATGTAGGAGGGGTGAACGCCAATACACTTCCTGTTCCAATGATGAATGTCATCAACGGTGGGTCTCACTCTGATGCGCCTATCGCATTCCAGGAATTTATGATCATGCCGGTAAAAGCAGACTCTTTCTCTCACGCTTTGAGAAAAGGAACTGAAATCTTCCACAACCTGAAATCTATCCTTAAAGGAAGAGGTCTTTCTACAGCTGTAGGAGATGAAGGTGGTTTTGCTCCAACTTTCAACGGAACAGAAGATGCTTTGGATACTTTACTTCAGGCAATTGAAAAAGCAGGATACAAGCCTGGTGACGATATTATGTTGGCATTAGACTGTGCAGCATCAGAATTCTACAAAGACGGAACTTACGATTATAGAAAGTTCGAAGGAGATAAAGGAGCTCACAGATCTAGAGAAGAGCAGGTTTCTTACCTTGCTGAACTTGCAGCTAAATATCCAATCATTTCTATCGAAGACGGGATGCAGGAAGATGACTGGGAAGGTTGGAAAATGTTAACTGATAAAATCGGTGACAGAGTACAGCTAGTAGGGGACGATTTATTTGTAACCAACGTTGACAGACTTTCAAGAGGAGTAAAAGAAGGAATTGCAAATTCAATCCTTGTAAAAGTAAACCAAATCGGTTCTCTTTCTGAAACAATGGCTGCTGTACAAATGGCGCAGAACAACAAATTTACTTCAGTAATGTCTCACAGATCAGGAGAAACTGAAGATGCTACAATCGCTGATTTAGCTGTCGCTATGAACTGTGGACAAATCAAAACAGGTTCAGCTTCAAGATCAGACAGAATGGCAAAATACAACCAGCTTTTAAGAATTGAAGAAGCGTTAGGTGAAACTGCAATTTTCCCAGGATTAGAAGCGTTTAAAATAAAAAGATAATCGAATTTATAAATAACGGCAAGCGATAATTTTTGTTTGCCGTATTTTATGGAAAGTAGTATATTTAAACAAAATAAATAAATAATGTCAGACAACAAAGTAATATTGAATTACGACGGTAATTCATATGAATATCCAATCGTGGATAGTACTATCGGAGACAGAGGGATTGATATTTCAAAATTAAGAGACCAGACAGGTTTAATCACTCTGGATTTAGGTTACAAAAATACAGGAGCTACTATTAGCGACATCACTTACTTAGACGGAGATAAAGGGGAATTATTCTACAGAGGTTATCCAATCGAGCAAATCGCAGAAAAATCTAACTTCACAGAAGTAATGTATCTTTTATTACATGGAGAATTACCTACTCAGGACCAATTTACTTCTTTTGACAACAATATTAAAAAATATAACTTCATCGCAGATGAGATGAAAAAGATCATTGATGTTTTTCCTCGTTCTGCTCACCCTATGGGAGTTTTATCTTCTATGACTTCTGCTTTAACAGCTTTCAACCCGAAAGCCGTTAACGTAAACTCTAAAGAAGAAATGGATCATGCTGCGGAGCTTATGATCGCTAAGTTCTCTCACCTTTGTGCTTGGACATACAGAAAAACTCAAGGTTTACCATTAAACCACGGAGACAACAACTTAAACTATGTAGAAAACTTCTACAAAATGGCATTCAGATTACCAAATGTTGATTTTGAAATCGATCCGGTAGTTGTTAATGCTTTAGATAAATTATTAATCCTTCACGCTGACCACGAGCAAAACTGTTCTACTTCTACAGTAAGAATGGTAGGTTCTGCTCACACAGGTCTTTTCGCTTCTATCTCTGCTGGGGTATCTGCACTTTGGGGACCACTTCACGGTGGGGCTAACCAGGCTGTAATCGAAATGCTTGAGCTTATCGAAAAAGATGGTGGTGACGTATCTAAATATGTGGCTAAAGCGAAAGATAAAAATGATAGCTTCCGTTTGATGGGCTTTGGTCACAGAGTGTACAAAAACTTTGACCCAAGAGCGAAAATCATTAAAAAAGCTGCAGATGATATCCTTACCGCACTTGGTATCCAGGATAAAGCTCTTGATATTGCAATGCAGTTAGAAAGAGTGGCCCTTGAAGATGAGTACTTCATTGAAAGAAAACTATATCCAAACGTAGACTTCTATTCAGGAATTATCTACAGAGCATTAGGAATTCCTACAGAAATGTTCACTGTAATGTTTGCATTAGGAAGACTTCCGGGATGGATTTCTCAATGGAAAGAGATGAGATTGAAAGGAGACCCAATCGGAAGACCAAGACAGGTTTACCAAGGTGCTCAGGAAAGAAACTACATCGATATCGCAAGCAGATAATATTTGCTTTTACCATATCAAAATCCCAAAGCTTGCTTTGGGATTTTTTTGTTTTTACCTATTAGGAGCTATTTCCCGCTATCCACTTCTACTCCTCACGCCAAAGCTCTCCAAGGCCAAGGCCTTCAAATTCTCCCGCGCCTGTTGCGGGGTAACCGTTTCTATCGGGGCTAGGATATTCGTGATCAATAATAAAATAGTATTCTCAGAATCAATGAAACCTTTAGAGGACGACTATTCTTAAAAATAAATTGAGCATCTGTGAAAATCTGTATAATCCGTAGGAAGTGAAGTCTTAAGCATACATTACTTTACTCTATGCAAAAAACTTATCTGGAAACATCTGCGAGATGTGCGTAAAATTAATACCTATAATATTTAACATTAATAGGCACCCGTTTAGCTAAAACCTAGAAATCTCTCTCTAATTTAAAAAAATATAAATCTCCCTGAAATTCAATTCAATAATTTATTAAATTTACTCTAAACAGAATTGTAATCAATTAGCCGATGTTTATGGGTGAAATAAATTAAAATCTTCCCTTATAACGAAGATCTAAAATCGGTTGGTTCCTTTTTTTGTTGAAAATTAAAATAAATAAACCATGACTTTCGGACAACAGATGTTATTCTTTTTCAGCACTGTAGGAGCTTTTAATGGGCTTTTGCTTGGGATTTACCTGTTGTTTGTCAAAAAGCTGAAGTACCTGCCGGATTTTTTCTTAGGACTTCTTTTATTGACGTTAAGTATAAGAGTTGGGATTTCAGTAAGTATGTATTTCTATCCTGCTATACCAAGAGTTATTCCACATTTGGGGTTATCAGGGTTGCTTTTTTCCGGAGCAGCTTTATATTATTACATTAAGTCTTCTTTTGAACAAGAGCAATTTGATCTGAAAAATTGCCGGAAGATGTTCGGCTTCTTGACTCTTATTCTAGGGGCTGTGGGATTGCTCTACTTATTCTTTCCGGTTACTTGGGAACAATATTTTGGAAGCTTTATTTATACAACATGGTCAGTATTTGTAATGCTTGCAGTATATAAGTATTATATCTTTTTTAAACGAAATCATAAAAATCCAAACAGCTTTGTTCTTCCGGTATTAATCAGTAATGTGATTATTTTCTTAGCATATCAACTAATTTCTACAGGTTGGGTACAGATCTATTGTGCAGGAGGAAGTCTGGTATTTTCTTTCGTATTATATGCTAATTTTCTTATTTTATTTAATAAAAAATATCAACAGATATCGACAAAAGAATCGAATAAGTATTCCAACAAAAAAATATCTGAGGAGCAGGTCGACAGCTTTGTTTTAAAGTTGGAAAAACTAATGGATTTAGAAGAATTATATAAAAACCCTAATCTCAAATTGAGCGATCTGGCTGCAAAGATGAATATGTCAGCTCACCAGCTTTCCCAGTTATTAAATGATAACTTAAACAAAAGTTTTTCTACCTACATCAATGAGTACAGGATCAATGAAGCTTGTGGAAAAATAGAAAGTGGGTCTTTTTTGAAAATAGAAGAGATTGGTTATGAAGTAGGTTTTAACTCTAAGTCTACATTTTTCTCAACATTTAAGAAAATTAAAAATACCACCCCTCTTCTATATAAACAGTCACAAACACCTTCTGAGCGAAGGTTCCAAAGTTTAAATTTATAATTCCGTACTGCGGAATTTGAACTTCAAAACTCTATTTTTGTTTCAAGCTAATACTTTTGACTTCATAAAATTAAAAAATTATGATGGTCAAATTAGGGTTGATTCTATTGCTTTTATTTCTTTCAATTTTTGGAAAAGCACAGAATCTTGTCAATACAAAAGCTTCAGATTCACTGGCGAAAATAAGCTCTGCCACTACGAGTATCTCAGAGGTCATTATTCAATCTAGACCACGGAGTGTAAAACTAACTGATGGGAATTTGATAGTAGCTGTTTCCGGTAATAAAGATTTTAAGACCTCAACGAATCTTCTTGAAGTATTGAGAAAAACCCCGGGTGTCACAGTAGATCAGGAAGACGGAATTTTTATTGGAGGAAGAATAACTCCGGCCATTTTTATAGATGGAAAACCCGTTGCCATGAGTACTCAGGAGCTCCAGGCTTATCTGCGCTCCTTATCGCCTGAAATGGTAGAATCATTAGAAGTCAATTCTAACCCGTCTTCAAAATATGACGCAGAGTTTAAAGGTATCATTGATATTAAATTAAAAAAGAATACTAATCTAGGGTGGAGAGGAAATTATAACGGAAATGTATATATTAACAAATTTAATTTCAGGGAAAACTCCCTAAATCTCTCTTATAACACCGGGAAAATTGTTTATAAATTACAAACCGGATATAATGAAGGCCTTTCCATTTATCGCTATAACGCTCTACAACGGTTGGCAAATACCAATGTCATGCGAACCAATACCTATCAAAAAGACAAGAGTACAGTCTATAATGTTCAGGTCGGAGCTGATTTCAGAATGAATGATAACAACAGATTTAGCTTGAATTTACGAACTAATTTCAGAGAGAGCGATCGCCTTCGTTCAGGATCATTATATACAACCGATAAAACTGAAACATTCCCGGTCTTTCATACTGTAAGTGAAAATCCTTCAGATTATCAACAGGATAACTATGGGATAACTGCTGATTATTCTTTTCAAAATAAAGGATTCAAATTCAATTTTATAGGAAATTACCTTGCTGTTAGAAATAAGCAAAAGGATGATTTTATCAATAGAAATCAAGCCACAACAGATCCTTTATCCTATTGGAAATCTGATCTTTTTAATAAAATTGATATTTATACGGGCCAAATTGATATTTCCCAAAAAGTAGGAAGTGCTGATATTGATGCAGGAGTAAAGTATAGTCATTCAGAGACCCATAATAATATCAGATATGATACCTTAGCAGTTACACGACAATTTGTATTTGATCCTACAAGAAGTAATATATTCTCTTACAAAGAAAAAATATTTGCAGGTTATATAGCATATAGACAAAAATTTGATCAACTTCAGATTAATGCAGGAGTAAGGGTTGAAAATACAACCAGTATATCCAATGCCGTTACCATAGACTCTATTGTTTCACGAAACTATTTGGAATGGCTACCCTCATTCAGTGCAAGCTATACATTCAATAAATCTAATGAACTATCTCTTTCTTACAGCAGAAAAATGACAAGACCGATTTTTTCACAGCTCAACCCGTTCAGATTTTATTTCAGCCCTCTGAACTATTGGATTGGTAATCCTTATTTACAGCCTTCTTTTACCAGCCAGATAAAAGCAACTTATCGGTATAAAAACTGGATTACAAGTTTTACCATCGGCAAAGAGAAAGATGTAATGACACGATATCCATTATACAATCCTGAAACCAATGTATTAGAATACCTCGGAACTAATCTTCCTTACCGAAATTTTGCAGCTCTGGAAACAAGTTTTCCCATCAAAATTACAGAATGGTGGAATATTAACAGCCAGATTACGGGCTATTACAATTATGAATTCAGACCTTATCTTGACGAGGTATTTGCTTTAAAAATTTATAATTATGAAATTAGGCTAAATCAGGTTTTCTCATTACCTAAAGGATATACTATCAATCTTTTTGCTAATTATGAGTCAAAAACAGGCAACAGTCTTTATATTATTAAACCAAGGTATACCGTAGATCTTTCCGTTCAAAAATCCTGGTTAGATAACAAACTGAATACAAAGATTGGGTATAACAATATTTTTGATTCTTATGACCAGAGTTTAGAATTTAGGCATAAACAAATTATGGATAATCGTTTTATGCACTGGTGGGACAGTAGTAGGTTGTTTATTTCGATGAGTTATAATTTTGGAAGTTCAATCTATCAGGTAAAAGAAATTCAAAAATCTGATGAGGAAAACCGAACAAGATAAAAGAAAACCTGCTTGAAAAAGCAGGTTGAGTATGTTTATGGGCAAACACAGTTACCACATGTCCAGATTCTACAGCTACCATCGTCATTCCATTCACAGCAGTATCTTGGCTTTGATGGTCCGATTCCTCCGATAATTGATTTTTGTTGGTCTCTTCCTAATTTTTGTGCGTTTCTTAACACAGATTTGTTCTTGTTCATAACTTTGTTGTTTTGATGTTAATAGTTAAGTTTTAATTTTTAATAATCTTGCAAAATTATATCACTAATTTATGAATTTGTTTTTATTTTTTTAATAAAAATTTTAATTTATGTGAATGAATTTTAGTGAGTTGTGCAAGATCTAGATGCCAGAGTACATTTATATAAGTAAAAAGGCCGTTTCACAAATTGTGATAGACCTCGATGGTTTTATGGGCACATACATCTGTCACATGTCCAGATGAAACATTTTCCAGTGACTTCATCCCACTCACAACATCTTCTACCTGGTATTGCTCCTCCGAGAATTGATTTTTGTTGATATCTTCCTAGTTTTTGTGCCTTTTTCAGCGTTTGATTGTTCTTGTTCATAACTTTGTTTTTGATGTTAATAGTTAAGTTTTAATGAATATAATTTCGCGAAAATTATATCACTAATATAGGAGATTAAATAATAAAAAAATCTTTTTTTTCATCCTTATGTAGATGAAATATAGTAGGTTGTCGATGTAATTGCATGCTTTATACTATGGTTTGTCAAATAGGAGGAGAATTTCGCTAAAACAGAGTCTCTACAGCTGCCAAATTTCAGGCATAAAATAATCCAAAAGTTTTATAGATAGAGACCTTTACTTATATTTGTAGTATTGCATAAATCTTTATGAGACTAAACATTAAAAACGAAACGGGAAGGCTAAAGTCAGTAGTTCTAGGCCAGCCTAATTCGCTGGGGCCGGTTCCCACGCTGGAAGAAAGTTATGACGCCAAGTCATATTACTCAATCGAACATAATATATATCCTAAAGAAGAGGATATCATTAATGAAATGAACGCTTTCGAAGCGGTTTTAAAAAAGTATGACGTAGAAGTATTGCGTCCTAGTATCATCAAAGATTATAATCAGGTTTTTTCAAGAGATGTAGCCTTTGTCATTGATGACAAAATGATCATTTCTAACGTGATTGCTGACAGAGCAGATGAGCAGGAAGCATACAAAAGTGTTTTTGAAAAAGTAGCCTGGAGAAAAATTATCAATCTTCCGGAAACCGCACATATTGAAGGAGGAGATGTCATTGTATGGAATGATTTCCTTTTTATCGGAACTTGCTTCAGTGAAGATTACAGAAATTATAAGACCGCAAGAACCAACGAATATGCCATCGAAATTCTAAAAGAATATTTTCCAAAGAAAAGAATCATCGATCTTGAATTAAAAAAGAATGATAAGATTCCTTTCGAAGGGATTCTGCATTTGGATTGTACATTCAATCCGGTAGGAGAGGATAAATGTATTATCTATAAAAACGGATTTGTTGATGAGAGCGACTATCGTTTAATCATTGATATTTTTGGAGAAGAAAATTGTTTCCATATTAACGATAATGAAATGTTTGAAATGTTCCCTAATATTTTCTCAATTTCCAAAGATGTAGTGGTTTCGGACAAAACATTTACAAGAATGAATAACCATTTAAGAAACGAATGGGGCATGACGGTAGAAGAAATTCCATACAGAGAAATTTCAAAAATGGGAGGCTTGTTGAGATGCTCCACAATGCCGCTTATAAGAGAATGATCGTATAGTTGAGTTTTAGCGAATTTTAACCTTTTAATTTTAAATCAAAAAAATGCAGACAACAGATACCGTATTAATGATAGAGCCGATTGCATTCGGTTATAATGCCGAAACTGCAGAAAATAATTATTTTCAGGTAGAGCAGACAGGCTCCGATATTCAATCAAAAGCATTGGCGGAGTTCAATACCTTTGTTGGAAAATTAAGAAGCAAAGGAGTGAATGTTATCAGTATAAAAGATACGTTAGATCCTCACACTCCGGATTCTATTTTCCCCAATAACTGGGTGAGTTTCCATAAAGACGGAAAAGTAGTACTATACCCGATGTTTGCCTCAAACAGAAGAGTAGAAAGAAGAGAAGATATCATAGAAAGCATCCAGAATCAAGGGTTTGAAGTCTGTGAAATCGATGATTGGTCCTTCTCTGAAACCCAAGGACATTTCCTTGAAGGTACGGGAAGTATGATATTTGATCATGACAATAAAATTGCGTACGGTTCAGTATCTTTGAGATTGGATGAAGCACTTTTTAGAGAATTCTGTTCAAAATATGGTTTCACTCCGGTAGTTTTCCATTCTTATCAAACTGTAGGTACAGAAAGACTTCCTATCTACCATACCAATGTAATGATGTGTGTGGCAGACCGATTCGTCGTAATATGCCTTGACTGTATTGATGATGAGCTGGAAAGAGAGAAAGTTATTGAAACCATCAAGAATTCAGGAAAAGAAATCATAGAAATTTCCGAAGAACAAATGCAGCAATTTGCAGGAAATATGCTTCAGGTTCAGAACAAAGAAGGAGAAAAGTTCCTGGTAATGAGCCAGACAGCTTATCAGTCTTTAACTTCTGAACAAGTAGCTGCTATTGAAAAATACTGTGAGATTATTTATTCAGATCTGAATACTATTGAAGTCAATGGAGGAGGAAGCGCAAGATGTATGCTTGCTGAAGTTTTTCTTCCAAAAAAATAGCTTAATCTTAATTAAATAATGATATATATATTCTTCTGACTTTGGAAACGAAGTCAGAAGTTTTTATTTGGCTCAAGTTGTAGAAACTCTATCATCTTTGTGTTATAATTTTCTTGATGGTTTTATCTGGAGGAAACCCAAAAAAGTTAATTAACTTTGTCCGGAATGGTTAAAATCTAAAAATGAGACAATACTTTTTATTACTTGCAATTTTATTCGGAGTTTTAGCAGAGGCCCAACAGAAGACTTTTTGTAATCCTATCAACATTGATTATGGATATACTCCTTTTGAAGTCTTTTCGAAACAAGGGAAACATCGGGCTACAGCTGATCCGGTGATTGTTAATTTTAAAAATAAGCTTTTTCTTTTTTCCACCAACCAGGAAGGATATTGGTATAGTGATGATATGCTGGATTGGAAATTCGTGAAAAGGAAATTTCTGAGAGATAAAAAATATATTCATGATCTCAATGCTCCTGCAGTATGGGCAATGAAAGATACTTTGTATGTCTATGGATCTACATGGGAGCAGGATTTTCCCATCTGGAAAAGTACAAACCCTACCAAAGACGACTGGAAAATTGCAGTAGATACTTTAAAAGTCGGTGCCTGGGATCCCGCTTTCCATTATGATGAGGATAAAAATAAACTCTATTTGTATTGGGGGTCCAGCAATGAATGGCCGTTGTTGGGGACAGAAGTGAAAGTTAAAAATCTTCAGTCTGAAGGTTTTGTAAAACCTATTCTTAAGCTAAAACCGGAAGATCACGGATGGGAAAGGTTTGGCGAATATAACGATAATGTCTTTCTTCAGCCTTTTGTTGAAGGCGCATGGATGACAAAGCACAATGGGAAATACTATATGCAATATGGCGCACCTGCAACCGAGTTTAGCGGATATTCAGATGGGGTATATGTCAGTAAAAGTCCTTTAGAAGGATTTGAATACCAGCAGCATAACCCATTTTCTTATAAGCCGGGAGGGTTTGCAAGAGGAGCAGGGCATGGCGCTACCTTTGAGGATAATTACAAAAACTGGTGGCATATTTCAACCATTTTTATTTCTACTAAAAATAATTTTGAAAGAAGACTGGGAATCTGGCCTGCAGGCTTTGATAAAGATGATGTAATGTACTGCAATACAGCCTATGGAGATTATCCAACCTATCTCCCAAAATACGCCGAAGGAAAAGACTTCACTAAAGGTCTTTTTGCCGGATGGATGCTATTGAATTATAATAAACCTGTTCAGGTTTCTTCTACGTTGGGCAGCTATCAACCTAACTTTGCCGTAGACGAAGATATTAAAACCTATTGGAGTGCGAAAACCGGAAACTCTGGCGAATGGTTTCAAACAGATCTTGGGGAAATTTCCACCATCAATGCTATTCAGATTAATTACGCGGATCAGGATGCAGAGTTTATGGGCAAAACGCTAGGCAAGATGCATCAGTATAAGATTTACGGATCTGATGACGGCAAAAAGTGGAAGATTATTGTGGATAAAAGTAAAAACATGAAAGATGTTCCCCATGATTATATTGAACTTGAAAAACCTGCCACTGCAAGATTTTTAAAAATGGAGAATCTGAAAATGCCTACTGGAAAATTTGCACTAAGCGGTTTTAGAGTATTTGGAAAAGGAGCGGGTGAAACACCTAAAAAGGTAGAGAGTTTCGTTCCATTAAGATCCGATCCTAAAAAGTATGGTGAGAGAAGAAGTATCTGGATGAAATGGCAGCAAAATCCTGAAGCAGATGGGTACGTTATCTACTGGGGGAAATCACCGGATAAATTATACGGAAGCATTATGGTATATGGAAAAAATGAATACTTCTTTACCGGAGCGGACAGAACTGATACTTATTATTTCCAGATTGAAGCATTCAATGCCAATGGGATGTCTGAAAGAACAGAGATTATAAAATCTGAATAAATTTAGTTAAGATATTTTTTGTAACACACTTTGAGTTGTTATGGTGTGTTATTTTTTATCAATTTGTTTAAGAAATGTTTCAATTTTGTTGATAAGAAATGTGTTGTTAGATGATTTATCCCAATCCAGATGACCGCCATTGAAGGTATAGGTCACATGCTCTACCTTATTTTTAACGAGTACAGAATCTAATATTTTCTTTTGAGTTAAGGGAATAACTCTATCTGTTTCTCCATAGTAAGACAGGGTGGGAGGTGAACTTTTTGTAACCCAAGATACCGGACTGGCAAAATGGGTTGTTGAGGTACCTGCCGGAAGTATTTTAGGATCAATTAAATTATTTTCTACAAACGAATACTCATTATATGTTTTGAAGTTCTCATCGGAAAGATCTGCAGGACCTACAATATTAATTACAGCCTTTATTCTTTTATCAGAATCAAAATGATAAGCGTAAAGCATCGATAAGTGCCCTCCGGCACTATTTCCCATCAAAATTAACCTAGGATTGTAATGAAGTTTCTTTTTTAGAAATATAAGAACACTTTTTATATCCTCTGTTTGATTCGGAATGGCATATTGACTTTGAGAGGCCAACCTATAATTGATATTTACAAATACATAATCGGGAAACTTTTGCATCATTGAGAGGGTGAAAAAAGTAAGCTGAGATTTGTCTCCTCCGCGCCAGCCGCCCCCATGAATAATAATGAAAATATCTCTTTTTTTGGTCGGATTTTCAGCAGGGGTGTAAAGATCCATGACTTGTTTGGAGTCTGTACCATAAGAGATATTTTCTTCTTTATTAAAATTAATCTCCTTACCAAGACTGATTTTTTTGTCTTTACAGTTGATCAAAAGAGCAAGGAATATAAAGAATGTAAAAATCAGAGGAAGCTTTTTTTTCATACTCTTAAAGATAAAAAACCTGTTGAGAAGTCAACAGGTTATTGTACAAAATAATTGAATTGAATATGAAGAATGATAGTTCCTATCTTGTTCTGCTTTTAATAGAATCAGATGCTCCTTCGATGTCTCTTACTTTTTTCACTTTCTGGTTTCCAAAGTTGTAGGTAAGACTTACCATGACATTTCTTGGATATTGGTTCTGATGTACATAATTATAATTTCCATTGGCCTGATAATCCTCGATCTTAACAATATTTGTTCTTAGAATATCATTGACATTTACCGCAAAAGTCCATTCATTCCAGGTTTTCTTGATGCTAAGATCTAAGCTCATTAAACTTTTCAGTGAACCAAGCTCAATTTGCTGCTTGTCTACAAAGAAATAATTGATTCCCAGGAACCAGGTTTTCTTTTTATCAAGACGGATCGTGTTGTTCGTCTGGATTAAAAGGCTGGTAGATTTTATATGGTTAGTATATACAATAAATTCGCCATCTTTATTTTTGAACCGGTCTCCGGTGGTAGGATCAGTATCCAGACTTCCGTTGTTGATGTTATGCTGAACTCCGATATTGAAGTTGGTAGTCCAGTAATTTTTGAAAAATGACTTTTGAATTCCTACCATGGCAGACATTTCCTGTTTGTCTCCAAAATTAGTTCTGATATATCTTAATACAGGATTTGTACCTACAGTTCCATCAGGAGCCACAGGATATCCTTGCAAGGGTACCTGAGTAATAGCATCTTTAAAGTATGAATGATTTAAAATCAGGAAATAAGAATTTTTATACATATAAGTAAGTTCCTGATTATAGGTTGAAGATGCTTTTACAAAAGGGTTGTTTTGAGTATAATTATAATCAGTCAGAATATTCTTTACCGGATTGATTTCCCAGAAGCTTGGTCTTCTCATTCTGCTGGAAAAGGAATAAGAAATATTATTTTTATCATTAATTGCATAATTAAAGCTTAGGTAAGGAAGAAAATTATTGTAATTTCTATCAATCCTCTTAAGGTCATCTGTAGGGGCATTATCTGATGTTCCTAAACTATTGGTAATTTCATATCTCGCACCTATTTTTCCTGAGAACTTATCCGAAAATTTCTTTTCGGCTGTTACATAAAATCCGTAAATGTTTTCATCATAAATAAAGTGATTGGGAGCTGATTTTGGTGGTTTGGCAGGGTCCAAAAAGAAACTGTCGTTTTTAGAATCGTTGTCGGTCTTCGTTCTGTTATAATTTCCCCCTACTGAAACAGTAAGATCATTTTTGAATTTCTGAATGTAATCTACCATTCCTGAAAAATTGTTGATAATCTGGGGCAGATCCTGAAATACCTGTGTACTCATTTTTCCTATTTCTTCATTGGCATTTGAAAGATAGGTTCTGTTATCTGTAAACTGAAATCTTTTGTAATTCAGATAAGCGGCATTCACGTTTAATTTACTGCCTAGAGAATCTGTTTTTAATTCATAGTTTAGATTTAAGGAGTTGTTATATGATCTTGCATCTTCTTTATTTTTTGACCATGTATAGTTTTTATTACTTCCGTTTTTAATTGTGTTAAATAAACTTACAGTAGAATTATAACTCTTATTAGCCCAGGTATTCCAGGATAATGCCAGGTTGCTTTTATCATTTAATTGATAATCAATATTCAGGTAACCACCGATGTTTTTATTTGGATCATCAATGTCTCCCACAGACTCGTTAGAAGTGTCTGCGGTTCCGTTTCTCAATACATATCTTTGAGCCTGAATATTTTCACCCCCATTAAGATTAGCGCTAATGGCTAGTTTATCTTTTCTGTAGTTGGCCGAGAAACTGGCTTGGCTTGCATTGTATTTACTTTGAGTGTTAGAGAATCTCATATTCCCGTTAAGGCCATCACTCATTTTTTTCTTTAAAACGATATTAATGATCCCATCAGATGATTCTACCTGGTATTCACTTCCTGGAACTGTTATTACTTCAATTTTCTGAATATTTTCAGCAGGAGTATTTTTTAGAAATTGAGCCAGAGATTCCGAATCCATATTTGTTTTTCTCCCGTTGATATAGATCAAAGCATTATTTTTTCCTGTAATTTTTAATGTTTTATCATCTGTTGAAGACAATAAGGGAGTTTGTTTCAGAAGATCGAATGTCGTGTTTCCTTTCGCTACAGGAGACGCTGCAACATCATATACAAAACGGTCACTTTGCTTTTTAAAGACCTGTTTTGTAATGGTAATTCCTTCGATATTTTTAGTTTTTGCCGTATCAGATTTCTTCTCCTGAGCAAACGCACAAGTTCCGAAGACTATTACAATTGACAAAAGTATACGTTTCATGTCTGTTGTTTTTAAGAGTGGTTGAAGTGAGATAGTTTTTATAGATTAGGTTCTTGATTTTACAGCATCATTTGCTGATTTCATTTCCCTTGCTTTTTTAAGTTTTTGATTTCCAAAATTATATGTAACCCCGATGCTTATTAGTCTTGGATAGTTGAAGTTGGTAATATTATTATATCTTCCCTTAGGCTGCATTCCTTCAACTCTGTAAAAGCTTTGGTTGAATAAGTCATTAACTTCCGCTACTATAGTCCAGTCACCAATCATTTTTTTCAGATTGATATCAAGACTTTGTCTTACTCCAATCACTCCTCCTTCCATTGCTTCCTTGCTTGCGAAAAAGTAATTAACTCCTAAATACCAGTCTTTTTTTGAAGAAAGACGAACAATATTATTAACAGTAAGAGACATACTATAGTTTTTAACATCAATAATATAAGGTTCAAGTTCTTCAGTTTCCAGTGGAGTGGGTCTTGAAGTAGGATCCTCAAGTACTGCTCCTTTATATACTGCATATTTTAAATTGACAGAATAATTAGTGGTCCAGATATCCTTAAACCATGATTTGTTCATCCCAAGAGTCAGGTTAAGCTCTCTGTTCTTACCATAATTGGTTCTGATGTATCTTAGAAATTTCGTGGTTTCCGTAACGATATTTCCATTTTCATCAATGATTATATTTCCGTTTTCATCTAGTTTGGGACCTGTTACTTTTCCTTGTAATGGAAGCATATCAGAAGCAGATGCATCTTCAACCATATTAAAGCTGAGATTGGCATAGAATGCATTTTGGAACATATAATTGATCTCCTGATTGTAAAACTTAGATGCCAGTATGAACGGATTATTCTGAGTGTAATTAGTAGGAGTGAAGTAGGTTCTTGAAGGATTTAGCTCCCAGAATCGGGGTCTTCTGATTCTACTGGAAAAAGTATAGCTTAGATTATGATCAGAATTGATAGCATAGTTAAGGTTCAGATAAGGAAGAAGGTTATTGTAGTTTCTTTCAAAACCTGTTTTTTCAAGAATATCTCCTGTACTTCTGGTCATTTCATAACGGGCTCCTATTTTTCCTGATACTTTTTCACTTAGTTTTCTTTCATAGTTTAAATAAATTCCTAGAATATTCTCTTTATAAATAAAATGATTTGTCTGATTGATATCAGGTACAAAATCTCCGTTTTGGAATTTATCCTGTCTGGTATCATTATCTGTATTTGTTTTGTTATAACTGATTCCCATTAACCATGTTGCGCCGCTAGCTGTTTTTTTCAGATAGTCGATGTTGGCAGCGTAGTTATTAATAATTTGTGGTACAGACTGATGTAAAGCAGAGTATTTATTGTTGGGATTATTATTTAAAGGAAAGTTTTCGTTAAAACTAACCTTATCTCTGTTAAACCATAAATAAGAAACATTAGAAGTAAGTTTACTTCCCAGAGAATCTGTTTTCAATTCATAATTTAAATTAAAAGAGTGATTTCTTGTTTGTGCATCTTCATTGTTTACCGTTCTGTTAGTTAAAACGCCATCTTGCCAGTTTGTGATGTCTAGTATAGAGTTGAAGCTTTTGTTATATCGCATATTATAAGAAAATCCCAAGCTTTGTTTTTTACTGATTTCATAATCAATATTGAAACCTCCGCTATAGTTGTTGTTAGGGTCATTATTAAATCCGGAAGATTCATTTCTAAAAGTAGGATCTCCGTTTGAAAGAGTATACTTTTGTCTCTCCGTCCAGCTTCCGGTTCGGAAATTAGAGTTACCGGACAGTTTCCCTTGTCTGAAATTAAATGAGACTCCCGCATTTGGGTTGTTGTAATACCCCTGTTCATTCTGCATTTTAATCGTTCCGTTATACCCGTTATTTTTACTCTTTTTCATCACAATATTGATGACTCCTTCAGTAGATTCCACTTGAAATTCACTTCCGGGAACAGTAATTACCTCAATTTTCTGGATATCTTCCGATGGAGTAGACTTCAGCATTTCAATCAAAGCCTCTGAATCCATATTGGTTTTTTTGTTGTTGATGTAGATTACGGCATCAGACTTTCCAAGAATTTTTAGGGTTTTCCCGTCAATACTGGAAATCATCGGAGTTTGTTTTAGAAGATTAAAAGTATTGGTTCCCTTTGCAATAGGAGAAGAGGCTACATCATAAACCAAACGGTCTCCCTGTTTCTTAAAAACCTGTTTCTTGATATTAATTGCCTCAATACTATTTATTTTCAAACTATCTTTTTTTTGCTGAGCAGTAATAAAACCGCTAAAGAATATGGCTGCTATGAGGATTTGAGTTTTCATGATCATTATTTTTTAATTGTTAATAGCTTGTATGGTTAGTTATTTAACATTACAAAGATATATAATAAATTTAGTATCATGCAATACAAAGTACTTAAAAATATTTTTTAAAAGATTTAATCTGTTGATTGTCAGGTATTAAAAATTTATTTAAAAATATTGTTTGCTTGACCTTTCTACACAATAAGACAACTGTAACAATAATTTTGTTACATCAGAAAGTGAAAATTTATTAAAAAGGGATATTATTCTCTATCGAATTTAGCTAGTTTTTTCTCTACCCAAATTGTTGCAAAAGGGAAAAAGGCAGCTAACAGAGCGAATACAAAATCTTCATCATCCCAATTGAAAATTTTTCTTACCGGGATACAGAATAAAAGATAAAGCGTAAAAAATAAACCATGGATATTACCAACGATAATAATGAAAATAGTAGGAAGAAGACCTTCATCATCGTATCTTTTCCAAATCATTGCAATCCCATAGAGTAGAAAACAGGTAATTGCTTCAGCGACACAAATCTGCTTAAACCACTTAATGATCTTTTCCTGAGGATACTTAGAGAAAAATTTTTCGATGAAGTTCATGTATTTAAAATATAAGATGAGCGCTAAAAGGATCTCTTTGATTTCCAAATTTTAACTACTCATTTGTGGTTTGCAAAATTACTTATAAAAACTGCTTCCATCCAAATATTCAAAAACTTCGGGTGGTAGCATGGGTCTTACATTCTTACCGTTTTTAATCATGTTGCGGATCTCAGTGGCAGACAGCTCAATAACCGGAGCTTTTATTAAAGAGATGTTGTCATGTTGTAAATATTCAGAATCTTTCTTTTCCCCCTCAAATACTCTTGGATAAACTATAATATGATGGTTTTTGATCAGGATATCAGAGTTTTTCCACTTATGAAGACTATTTAAATTATCTTCCCCCATAATAAGACTGAAGGAATAATCAGGGTGTTTTTCATGAAGATAAGTGAGCGTATCAATGGTATAACTCGGTTTTGGGAGAGAAAATTCCACATTGGAAGCTCTCATATTCGGATAATTTTTTACCGCAAGCTGAACCATATCAAGTCTGTTATGATCATTCAACAAAGATTTTTTGTCTTTAAACGGGTTCTGGGGGCTTACGACAAACCAAAGCTCATCCATATCAGAATTTTCCAGAATGTAATTGGCTAAAATAATATGCCCAATGTGAATAGGATTAAAAGACCCGAAAAATAAACCGATTTTCTTCATTTGTTTAGATAGTAGATGATAGGTAATAAGGAGCAGTCACTAATCCCTAAACCTCACATCCTTGATGTTAAGGTAATGAGTGACATTGCCTTTCCAATGATTTTCTTCCAGAGTAAATGCAAGATCAAAATTTTTGTTTTTAAAATCTTCAACAAATTGGCCAAGCTTGAAGCCTACACATTCAATGTTTCGGCCTGTGGATTCCTGTCTGATATAAAACTTCAGATGATTGTTATCTTTACCCATTGTTTTTACATACCCGGACAATTTTTGATCTGTTAATGTAAAAATAGGTTTCATATTATGAGGCCCAAACGGAGCCAATTTTCTGTGAAAATTGATAAACTCTCTGTTGATCTCATCAACTGTAATTTCAGTATCAATTGAGATAGAAGGTTCTTTTTGATGCTCCTGTATCTTCTCAGAAACAATTTTTTCAAATTTTTCCTTAAATGCTGCAAATTTTTCTTTTTCCATTGAGAGTCCGGCTGCAGCGTGATGTCCCCCAAATTTAAGGAAATACTCTGAACACATATCAAGAGCTTCGTGAACATCAAAATCAGATACAGATCTTGCAGAAGCAACCATTTCTCCGTTATTACCATCTGTAAATACAAGAGTAGGTTTATAGTAGGTTTCAATAAGCCTTGAAGCAACAATACCAATAACCCCTTTATTCCACTCAGGATGATAAACAATTGTAGTATGTTTGGTTTCTTGTTGAGATTCTATAATCTGATTAAGAGCAGAGAGTGTAGAATTCATATCCAGCTCACGTCTTTCATCGTTGAGGTTCATGATATCGCTAACGATCTGATTCGCATGTTTCAGGTTATCAGAAACCATCAATTCTACAGCAGCTTTACCATGGGAGATTCTTCCTGCAGCATTGATTTTGGGGGCAATTTCAAAAACAATATTTGAAATTTCAAAATGAGAAAGCTTATCCTCAGGAATTAATAATCTTAATCCCATATTTCTGGTTTTTCTCAAGATTTTTAATCCCATTTTAGCAAGAACTCTGTTCTCACCGGTCATAGAAACAATATCTGCAGCAATTGAAATGGCGAGTAAGTCAGTTAATTCAAATAACTCTGCTTCCGGAATTTTATAGATGGTATTTAGTCCTTGGCAAAGCTTAAAGCCGACACCACATCCTGAAAGTTCTTTAAATGGGTATCTACAGTCACTTCTTTTAGGATCAAGCACCGCAGCGGCATTAGGAATCTCTTCACCCGGAAGGTGATGATC
Organism: uncultured Chryseobacterium sp.; assembly: GCA_963518055.1. GTDB lineage: Bacteria > Bacteroidota > Bacteroidia > Flavobacteriales > Weeksellaceae > Chryseobacterium. The sequence continues at coordinate 15,612 of CAUQIC010000024.1, read as the reverse complement.
ACAAATAATAAAATCTATGCCTAAATTGCTGGCATAACTTATCATATCAAGAGCCTTGATTCCACAGTCTAATGCGATGATTAATGAGAAACCATTTTCTTTTGCAAAATCAATTCCTTCCGTGGAAATTCCATATCCCTCAGAATTTCTATCTGGAATATAATAATCTAAGTACTTCTTCTCAACAATTTTGCTCAGATAAAGATACATCAGGGCAACAGCTGTAGTTCCATCTACATCATAATCCCCATATACCAGTATTTTTTCACCATTTTCAATGGCTGTAGCAATTCGCTCAACAGCTTTTTGCATATCTGCCATTAGAAATGGGTTATGTATATCATTAAGATTGGGCTTGAAAAATTCTCTGGCCTTTTGATAATTGTCAATTCCCCTTAGAACGAGGAGCTTAGATTCAAAAGTGCCAAAACCAAGTGACGAACTTAATCCATCCACAATTTCCTCATCAGGTTCGGGCTTATAAATCCATTTTTGACTCATTTCACAAAAATAAGGAAAAAAAATAGCATTGTGAACAGATCAGGAGTGAAGTTTAGACTTTCTAACTGTTAAAAAATAATTATCTTCGTCATCCAAATTTAAATAACTATGAAAAAAATTACTGTGTGCTTGCTATTTCTGGGTGCAATGCATTCGATCAATGCACAAAAAATTAACCTGGGAAAAGCTGCCGGAATCGTTTCTAATGGCGCAAAAGCTTTATCATTTACCAATGAAGATGCAATTAAATTATCCAAAGAATCTGTAGACTGGATGGATAAAAATAATGCCATCGCAGGCCCAAAAGATCCATATACTGTGCGACTTAATAAGTTGTTTGGGAAGCACAAATCACAGGATGGTCTGAATTTAAATTATAAGGTATATAAAGTAAAAGATATCAATGCCTTTGCCTGTGCAGATGGAAGTGTTCGTGTATTCTCTTCTTTAATGGATATCATGACAGATAATGAGTTATTGGCTGTAATCGGACACGAAATTGGACACGTTAAAAATCAGGACACAAAAGATGCTATGAAATCAGCTTATTTGAAGGCTGCAGCATTAGACGCCGCATCATCGGCATCCGGAGTAGTAGCAACTCTTAATGAGAGCCAAATCGGGAAAATGGCTAATGCATTTGTAGATGCTTCTCATAGTAAAAAGCAGGAATCTGAAGCGGATACTTACTCGTATGATTTTATGAAAGCTAACCAATATGATGTAGTTGGTGCATATACTGCTTTTAAAAAATTAGCCTTACTTTCAGAAGGTAATACACAGTCCGGATTTGAGAAGATGTTCAACTCCCACCCGGATAGTGAGAAAAGAGCTCAGGCAATCAAGAAGCGGGCTGAGAAAGACGGACTATGGAAAGATCCGGGAACGGTAACCCTTCCCGCATCAAAACTGACAAAATAATTAGTTATTTATTGTTTCAACGAAAATGCCTCAAAGCACAGCTTTGAGGCATTTTTATATTGATCTTAATGTAGTATAAGATTAAGAATACATTTTTTCTCTTAATTCTTTTACTTTTTTGTCTGCAAGGTATTCATCGTAAGTCATTTCTCTGTCTATGATTCCTGTTGGAGTCAGTTCAATGATTCTGTTACAGACAGTTGAAAGCATTTCGTGGTCATGAGAGGCCAATAAAAGATTTCCTTTGAAGTTCGATAGTGAGTTGTTCAATGTCGTAATACTTTCAAGGTCTAAGTGGTTGGTAGGCTCGTCTAATAAAAGAACGTTTGCTTTCTGAAGCATCATTCTACTAAACATACATCTCATTTTTTCACCTCCGGAAAGTACTGTAGAAGATTTTAATGCTTCATCACCTGAGAAAAGCATTCTTCCTAGGAATCCTCTTACGAATTCTTCGTGACGCTCTTCATCGTTCTTAGTGAATTGTCTTAACCAATCTACTAAGCTTTGATCTTCTTGGAAGAATTTGGTGTTGTCTAACGGCATATGAGACTGGTTTGTTGTCACTCCCCATGCTACTGTTCCTTTATCTGCTTCAACATTTCCAGCTAAAATTTCAAAGAACTCTGTAATTGCTAACGAGTTTTTTGAAAGAACGGCTACTTTATCTCCTTTTTTTAGATTTAAATCAATGTTTGAAAATAATAATTCTCCGTCTTTAGTCTTTTCAAGACCTTTTACATCTAGAATCTGATCTCCTGCTTCTCTTTCCATTTCGAAAATAATAGCCGGGTATCTTCTTGAAGATGGTTTAATGTCGTCAATATTTAATTTGTCGATCATTTTCTTTCTTGCTGTAGCCTGTTTTGCTTTTGCAACGTTGGAGCTGAATCGTGCAATGAAGTCCTGAAGTTCTTTTTTCTTTTCTTCAGCTTTTTTGTTTGCCTGAGCTCTTTGTCTTGTTGCTAACTGAGATGCCTGGTACCAGAACGAGTAGTTACCGGTGTAAAGGTTAAGTTTAGCATAATCTAAATCTCCGATATGCGTACACACTGTATCCAGGAAGTGACGGTCGTGAGATACTACGATTACAGTATTTTCATAGTCTGCAAGGAAGTCTTCCAGCCAAGAAATAGTGTCAATGTCAAGGTCATTGGTAGGCTCATCCAGAATCAATACATCAGGATTTCCAAAAAGTGCTTGAGCCAAAAGAACCTTTACTTTGTCTTTGTTCTCAAGTTCACTCATCATCTGCCAGTGCATATCATCTTTTACTCCTACGTTAGAAAGCATCGTCTGCGCATCAGATTCTGCAGTCCAACCTCCCATTTCATCATAGATTACACCTAGTTCACCGGCCTTAATTCCGTCTTCGTCAGAGAAATCTTCTTTTGCGTATAACGCATCCATTTCCTCTTTTATCTCAAATAATTTCTTATTACCTCTTAAAACAGCTTCAAGAACAGTATACTGATCATAAGCAAAGTGATCCTGCTCCAAAACTGACATTCTTTTTCCTGGTTCAAGAGATACATTTCCTGTCGTTGGATCTTGCTTTCCTGTTAATATTTTAAGGAATGTAGACTTTCCCGCACCGTTTGCTCCGATGATTCCGTAGCAGTTTCCTTTGGTAAACATAATATTTACCTCGTCAAAAAGAACTCTTTTCCCGAATTGTAAAGATAAGTTAGATACTGTTAACATATAGTTTTGTAAATTTGGCGCAAAAATACGAAAAGAATTTGGGTATTTTGTAATAATATAATAGTCAAGTTTTTAAACCTATGGTATTTTTTATATATTTCATTAACGAAATTTTAAAATGATGAAGATTGAAAAAACAGTCAGTATATTAAATAGGAGAGCTCGCTTTGAATATGAAATTCTTGAAGAATATGAAGCCGGAATGGTTTTAACAGGGACAGAAATAAAATCTTTACGTTCCTCTAAAGCTTCTATCACAGAATCCTTCTGTCAGTTTATTGATGGGGAATTATACATAATTAATATGATGATTGATGAATATAAATTGGGCACTTTTTATAATCACAAAACAAAAAGGGAACGGAAATTGCTGTTGCACAAAAAAGAATTGCAGAAACTTGAAAAAAAGTTAAAGGATGCCGGGAACACCATTATACCTTTAAAATTATATATCACTGATCGAGGTAAAGCAAAGGTGCTGATAGCGCTAGGTAGAGGGAAAAAGCTTTACGATAAAAGAGAGGCGATAAAAGATAGAGAAAATAAACGGAACCTGGACAGAATATTAAAGAAAAGTTAAAAATCATTTGAAAAACTTTGTATATAAAGAAAAATTATATTTATTTTGCATTATCAATTATTTAATCATTTAATTCTATGAAAAATCTAAAATTAGGAATTTCAGCATTGGCGCTTACTGTCGCTTCTACTGTTTTCGCTCAGACTACCAACAATCCGTGGTTAATCGGAGTTGGTGCTCATGCAGAAAACCATGTAGCAGCACGTACGACGTTCGGTAATACGTTCTCTGCGAAAAATTTAACGAAGAGTATGTTCAATGTGAACAACTTCTCTATTACACCTCCATTATCTAAGTTAACAGTTGCTAGAAACATTGGAAAAGGTTTAGTAATCGACTGGCAAACTTCTGTTGGAAATGTTGAAAACAAAAGATTCAACATGGGGAAAGAATTTTTCCTAATGACAGGTATTGGTTTCCAGGCTAAAGCTGCAGGTCTTTTATGGAACGAAGAATCTTGGTTTGATCCATATTTAAGAGTTGGTGCTAACTACTTAAGACATGACTATACTGCACTTTCTTTCCCAAGAACAAGTGTAGATGCTAACGGTAATCCAATTGAAAATGTTCAAAACGGTAAGGATGGTAACGAAAACGGTAAAGCTAATCACTTTGCTTTAGCTACAGGTGCTGGTGCTAACTTCTGGGTAACTAAGAACTTCGGTCTTGGTATTCAAGGTGATTATGTATCAACTCCAGGTGATAAATCTTCGGTTGCTAACTTCTGGCAAGCTTCTGCATCTATCTTATTTAGATTCGGAAACAGAGACAGAGATAAGGATGGTATCCTAGATAAAGATGACCTTTGTCCAGATACTCCAGGTTTACCAGAATTCCAAGGATGTCCTGATACTGACGGAGATGGTGTTCCAGATAAAGACGATCAATGTCCAGACGTAGCTGGTCCAGTTGAAAACAACGGTTGTCCTTGGCCAGATACAGATGGTGATGGTGTTATCGACAAAGATGATGCTTGTCCTACGGTAGCAGGTCCTGCTGAAAACAACGGTTGTCCTTGGCCAGATACAGACGGTGACGGTATCTTAGATAAAGATGATGCTTGTCCTACTGTTCCAGGTCTTCCAGAATACAACGGATGTCCTAAACCAAAAGAAGTTATTGGAGTAGAAGCTACAGGTGCTCTTAAAGGTATCTTATTCAACTTCAACAAAGCTACTATCAGACCAGAATCTAATACTAAATTAGATGAAGCTGCTAAGATTATTAAGCAATCTTCTGACGGTACATTCTTAGTAACAGGTCACACAGATGCTAAAGGTGCTGCTGCTTACAACTTGAAACTTTCAAGAGAAAGAGCTGCTTCTGTAGTTGCTGCCCTTGAATCTAGAGGAGTTAGCGGTAATCAGTTAAAATCTACTGGTGTTGGTTCTAGAGATGCTAAAGTTCCTGCAAAGGCAACTGACGCTGAAAGAATGGTTGACAGAAAAGTAGTTGTAGAAGCTGTTAACGGTGCTGCTTGGGATGCACTTAAGAAATCTGATCTAGACGTAGTAGTGAAGAAGACTGTAGTGAAAAAAGGTAAAGCTCCAGCTAAGAAAAAAGCTCCGGCTAAAAAGAAAAAATAATTAATTTTTCTAAATAATGAATACCTCCAATTTTTATTGGAGGTATTTTTTTTTTGTTGACTTTTAGTTAATTTTGTTGAAAATTAAAAATTTAAAATGGGAAGAGCATTTGAATATAGAAAAGCTTCTAAAATGGCCAGATGGGATAAAATGGCCAAAACTTTCTCTAAAATAGGAAAAGATATTGCATTAGCTGTAAAGGCTGGTGGAACTGACCCGGAATCTAATCCGGCATTAAGAAGATGCATCCAGAATGCAAAGGGTGCCAATATGCCCAAAGATAACGTAGAGAGAGCGATCAAAAAAGCTAGCGGTGCCGATGCTGAAAACTATGAAGAAGTTACTTATGAAGGATATGGACAAGGAGGTGTTGCTTTTTTTGTGGAATGTACTACAAACAATACAACAAGAACTGTAGCCAACGTAAGAGCTGTGTTCAATAAATTTGACGGAAACTTAGGAAAGAACGGAGAGCTTGCTTTCATATTTGACAGAAAAGGTATTTTTACGATCGATTTAGCCCAAATCAAAATGGATTGGGATGATTTCGAAATGGAAATGATCGATGGAGGAGCAGAGGATGTTGAAAAGGATGAAGACGAAGTAATGATTACCACTGCTTTTGAAGATTTCGGATCTCTATCTCACAAATTGGATGGACTGGGAATTGAAGCGAAAAGTGCAGAACTGCAAAGAATTCCAAATAATACAAAAGAGGTTACTGAAGAACAATTCAAAGCCAATATGAAAATGCTTGAGCGTTTTGAAGAGGATGATGATGTTCAGAATGTTTACCACAATATGGAGATTACTGAAGAGTTGATGGAGTCTTTATAAAAAATAATATAGCATTCATATATAATTAACTTTCAATTAGTTTCTTTGTATAAAACTATGAAAAGAAACGTTGAATTAGTTGTCATATCGGATGTTCATTTGGGAACTTATGGATGTAAGGCTAAAGAATTGCTGAGATACCTCAATTCTATTCAGCCTAAAACGTTAGTTTTGAATGGTGATATTATTGATATCTGGCAGTTCAAAAAGTCTTACTTCCCTAAACCTCATTTGAAAGTAATCAGAAAGATTCTTTCATTAGCTACGAAAAATACCGATGTCTACTACATTACAGGTAATCATGACGAAATGTTCCGTAAGTTTACCGATTTTGAACTAGGAAAGCTTAAAGTCTGTAACAAGATCTGTTTGACTATAGATCAGAAGAAAACCTGGATCTTTCATGGGGATGTTTTTGATGCCTCTGTCCAACATTCTAAATGGATTGCCAAACTTGGCGGAAAAGGCTATGACCTTTTAATCATAATTAATAATGTTGTTAATTGGTTTTTGGAGAAAATGGGGAAAGAGAAATACTCTTTTTCAAAAAAAATTAAAAACAATGTGAAAAAAGCGGTTAAATACATTGGAGATTTTGAATTGACAGCTTCTGAGCTTGCAATCGACAATCACTATGATTATGTAGTTTGTGGGCATATTCACCAGCCACAAATCCGTGAGGTTGTCAATAAAAAGGGTTCCTGTACTTATTTGAATTCCGGTGACTGGATAGAAAACCTGTCTGCTTTAGAATATAATGATAAGAAATGGGAGATTTTTTATTATGATGATCATAAACATCTGCTAAATGATGATGAAGCGGAAGATATTCAGGAGATAGATAATTCTGAACTTTTAAAAATCGTAACCAATTTTTCCTAAATGAAAGTTTTATATGCATTTCAGGGTACCGGTAACGGGCATGTCGCAAGAGCGCAGGAAATAATCCCCCTTCTGAAAAAATATGCTTCAGTAGATACACTGATCAGTGGACACCAATCGCAATTAAAGGCCGATTTTGACATTGATTTCCAATATAAAGGTATTTCCTTGCTTTATAACAAAACAGGTGGTTTATCGTATCTTAAAACGTTTACTGAAAATAAATTTCTTGATGCAGCGAAAACGATCAAAAATTTAGACCTCTCTCAATACGATTTAATCATCAATGATTATGAACCTTTAACAGGTTGGGCTTCCAAAATGAAAAATCTACCAATGATTGAACTGAGCCATCAGGCATCAATGAATTTTTCTGAAACACCCAAGCCTGACAAGAAAGACTTTTTGGGTGAGATGATCTTAAAATATTATGTTCCCAGCGAAAGAAAGATCGGTTTTCATTTTGAAAATTATCATCCGCAAATCAAAAAACCGGTTATCAGAAAAAAAATAAGAAATCTCAATCCCTATAAACAAGGGTACTATCTGGTATACCTTCCCAGTTTTGCAGATGAGAATATTATCAAAATTTTAAGAAAAATTCCGGTAGAATGGAAGGTGTTCTCAAAATACAGCAAGGTCAGAGTAAAGGTAAAAAATGTTGAAGTCTTTCCTATTGATGAAACTCAATATCTGAAATATTTTGAAGGTTGTGAAGGCATCCTTTGTAATGCAGGTTTTGAAACTCCTGCAGAAGCTCTTTTTATGGACAAAAAATTATTTGTAATTCCTATTCATAATCAATACGAACAGGAATGTAATGCATGTGCCTTAGATAAGATGGGGATTCCCAATTCTAAAGTATTAAAACTGCAGGAGATTATGGAGTGGGTAGCCTCAGATCACCATTTAAAAGTTGATTATCCAAACGATATTGAAGATATTCTTCTGAATGAAGTTTTAATTCTTTAATAAAATATCATCCACATCAGTCATTCTCATCATAACAGATTTTGCGTACGAGCAATGAGGATATACGTTCCAGTTATTTTCTCTGGCGAATTTAATGGCTTCTTCTACTAAATATTTTCCCATTCCTTTTCCTTCGAATTCAGGATGTACAAGTACAAAAGAGATAATCAGTTTGTGATCTTCAGGGAAAATAGTATAGGTAAGCCTCCCTACTTCTTTAATTTCATTATTCAGTGTAAGAACTCCGCCGTTTCCGGATTTATTGTTTTCAAATTTCATAATTCAATACTTTACTGCTAATAAAGATACAGAAATTATAGGTAATGAACGCCATGAATATTGCTTTTGCTATTTATTTTAAATGACTATTTCTAAATGTATGAAGGAAAATGATCTCCATTAATTATCTTTTCCCGTGTAATAATTATAATCTTTTATGATAATATTGATGAACTGCCTTTCCGTCATTTTGGTTGGGTCTATCTCCAATTTTAGAATCCCTTTGATTTTGTCAGAAAGCTTGCTTATGATCTGACGATCATCTATTTTCAGTGCCTTAGTATAATTGTCTTTAATAATTCTCATGTCATTATCACTTAAAGCAATAACTTGTGGAAAAGAAGGGATATAGTTTTCCTGAATGTTTTCTAAAATAGTGTGAGAGATATTGATATTGTTTTTCAAAGAAATAACAGCCGTTCCGGAAGCGATGTCCCCCAAACGCTGATTGTTTTTAGAGACAATCATTGAAATAAGTCCTACAACACCGGCGAATGATACATCAATAATTCTGAATACCCATCGGATCATATAATCTCCAAAACTAGCCTGGTACCCATCAATCTTTACTACTCTTATTTTCATAAGCTTTTTGCCGGGAGTTTGCCCTTCCATCAGGCTTTCCAATACCACAGGATAGATGTAGACCGGAAAGGTTAGGATTATATATACGGCCATCATAGACCATTGGTCAAGCCCATTCAGTAAATATCCTAAGTCGAAAATATTAAAAAACACATAAAGTACTATAATAACATAGGCAACCCTGATCAGGAGATCGATGATGAATGCGAGCATTCTTTCTCCTACACCAGCAATATTAAAGCTAATATTTACATTTTGTGAAGTATTTATCGCAATTTGAGACATATTTTTTATTATTTTAGCTTTTACAATTATGAGAGAAGTTTATTTTATAAAACAAAATAAAGAAAAATGGTTGGGAATAGAACAGGTTATTGATGGGAAAATTAAAAAAAATCCTGATGACCTGTCTTCGTTGTACATTAACCTGATCAATGACCTTTCTTTTGCACAGACTTATTATCCTAAAAGTAATACAACTGTTTATCTGAATCACTTGTCTTCTCAGATTTTTCAGAAGATTTATAAGACAAAGAGAGTAGAAGAGAACAGGCTGATTTATTTTTTCAAAACCGAGGTTCCTCTATTGGTGTATCAGTATCGGAGATATCTGATGTATGCTTTTCTTTTTTTCATGTTATTTACTTCAATAGGAGTACTTTCTGCAATATATGATAAAGATTTTGCCAATATTATTCTTGGGGAAGATTATGTAAATCAGACGATTGAAAACATTAAAAATAATAATGCTGTAGGAATTTACCAGAGCGGAACAACATGGGGGACTACGATCGGAATTATTTTCAACAATATTCAGGTAGGAGCAAAATTATATATTTATGGAATTGCTGGCGGCGTGGGAACTTTATTTGCTCTTCTCTCCAATAGTGTAATGTTGGGATCTTTTCAATACTTTTTCTATGATTATGGCGCTTTGAAAGATAGCGCAAGGGGAATATGGCTTCATGGAGTTTTTGAAATTTTTGCTATGGTCGTAGAAGCGATGTGTGGGTTAATTCTGGGAGCGTCTATTCTCTTTCCAAGAACATTTTCAAGATTTAATTCTTTTAAAAAAGGGTTTCAGGATTCATTTAAAATATTTTTAAGCACTGTTCCCTTCACGATTTGTGCCGGAATTATTGAAGGCTACGTTACAAGGCATGCATTAAAAATGCCTTTGGTTGTGAATTTGGCAATTATTATAGGCTCATTCACTATGATAGGATTCTACTATTTTGTATATCCATCTCTGGTCAATAAAAAAACTAATAAACACATCAATGATACAATTTTATAAAAAAAGAGAGTTTGGAACTTTTATCAGTGATAGTTTCAACTTCTTCAAGCTATACGGAAAGAATTATTTTAAAAACTATATTCTTATTAATGGATTGCTGCTAATTTTGGCGGCTATTGTCGTTATTTTCGGATTTAGAGAGATTTTCGGACAACTCGTTGGTTCTAACATCAGCGGCGAAACCTATTACTTTGAAAGATATTTTTCAGATAATGCAGGAATGCTTGTCATAGTATCTTTGCTGATGTTTCTTCTTTTGTTCCTTCTTGCCATTATTAATTATCTGTATCCCGTTTTCTATTTGAAAAGAATTTCACAGGGAGCAGAGAAAGTAAAAACAGATGAAATCCTGGATGACTTTAAGAAAAATGCTGGGAGAATAGGAAAGTTGTGTTTGGGAATGATGTTTATTGTTGGCCCCATGATATTATTCTTGGTAGGGTTTTCATATATTCTGGTACTTATTATTATAGGGCTTTTTCTGATATTACTTCTCTATCCAACGATATTTAATGTCACTACATTTTTAATGTATGATTATTTCAATTCAACACGAAGCTTTTTCGAAAGTTTGAGCTATTCCATTCGTTCACAGTTTTCTTATCCGAATGGAAGTGAAAAGTCTCCTTTCTGGAAATATTGGGCTTCATCGTTTGTGATGTTTATTATCATGTACATGGCAACATCGGTTTTCACATTTGTTCCGATGATATTTTTTTATGGATCTATTATTACTTCTACACCGGATGGTAGTTTCGAGGAAAACCCATTTACCGGTGCGATGGGAATTGTGATGTTTATCTTCTACGGAATTTCTATGATTTTTTCATTTTTCCTTTCGAATTTAATGTATGTGAATGCCGGCTTAATGTATTATGACAGTAGAGCAGATCTCCATCAGAAAGTTGAACTTGCAGAAATAGACACGATTGGCATCAATGAATAAACTTCTTCTTTCTATAACATGTATTTTCTTACTGGGATCAGTTTCGGCTCAGGATCATACTCCTATGGATGATGATCTGGTAGATTCTTTATATACTACAGGGCATTACAGAAACATGTTGCCGGCAGATTCAGTATTGAAGATTAATCCGGTTTCAGAAACAATAGTATATCCAAAAGAATTTAAAGAAAATGTTCCTTCGAGATACAAAGGAAATGAATTTGATTATTCAGAATCAAAACCAAGGGAATCTTTTTGGGAAAAGCTGTTAAGAAAGATAAAGAGCATCTTACGAGGTATATTTGGAGAAACGGTCTTTACAAAATCAGGAGAGTTTACCACAACATTAGTGCGCCTGTTTGCAATTATTCTTGTCGGGTTTTTACTTTATTTTATTATCAGATATGTTCTTGGGAAAGAAGGAAACTTTATTTTTGGGAAAAAGAATAGAAAATTAGATCTTAATGTGGAAGAGCTGCATGAGAATATCCATGAAATTAACTTCCCTGAAAGTATCTTGAAATTTGAACACGAAAAAGATTATCGTTCGGCTGTACGGTATCAGTTCTTATTTATCCTTAAAAAATTAAGTGATAAAAAACAGATCACCTGGAATCCTGAAAAAACAAATAAAGACTATGTTGTTGAATTAAAAGTTTCCCGCCTTAAAAATGAATTTTCAGATCTGTCTTATATCTTTGATTATGTCTGGTATGGAGAATTCAATATCGAAGAACAGAGCTATCAAAAATTTAAAAATCAGTTTCAGGCATTTAAACCATAACCAAACAAACGAACCATGAATAAAACTTTCAAAATATATGCTGTAATTTTCATCATTGTGATGATTATTCTGGCGTTGCTTGAAGTTAATAAAAAGGAAACTACAGACTGGCGCAAAAATTTTGATCGTAATGAAAAATCTCCTTTTGGTCTGTTTGTTTTTAGCAATGAAGCCAAAGCACTCTTTAAAAATAAGCTAAAGAAAGTTGATCAGGCTCCTTATGAATACTACAGCCAATTTAAAAAAGAGCCTCATAATATTATCGTTATTGAAAATGATATAGACAGAGAATCCTGGAAGAAAATTTTGGACCAGGTATCAAAGGGCTCAGACGCAATGTTGATGGTCAGCAAAATGCCAAAGCAGGTTTCAGATACTATAGGATATTATGATTCTGAAATATCTTTTGAAGAAGAAAATGTATTGAAGCTTACCGATACAAAATATCAGAACGATTTTATTAAATTAGATAAATTCCCATCTGGGAGAGGATTCTCATTCATAAAACCTGGAGTTGTTATATTAGGAAAAACAGTTGAAAAGAAAAATTCTGATCAGGCCAATTTTATTAAAGTGAAATTTGGAAAAGGAAATATTTATGCTCATAGTGAACCTCTTTTCCTGACTAATTATTACCTTCTGAAGCCGGGCAATGTAAAATATACACAGGATGTTTTTTCATATCTTCCGGATAGAGAAACGCTTTGGTTTGTAGATAATAATTCAAAAGCTTCACGTTTCTTTATGAGATTTGTATTATCGAATCCTGCGTTAAAATATGCCTGGTGGGTCTTTTTGGGAGGGCTTGTCCTGTTTATCTTCTTTAATGCAAAAAGAAAACAGAGGATAGTTCCTATTGTAGAGCCGTTGAGAAATACTTCTGTAGACTTTGTAAAGAGTATTGGAAATCTGTATCTTCAGGAAGGTGATTTTCATGATATGATGAGCAAAAAGGCACAATATTTTTTAAACAAAGTGAGAATAGACCTTCTTATTGATACACAGGATCTGGATATTGAGTTTGCCAAAAAATTACACCTGAAAACAGGAAAACCAATGGAAATGATTGATGAAGCCATTGAATTGATCAAAAGAGCACAAGATCCCTATGCCAGTGTAATGAAAGAAGACCTTGCAAGGATAAACAAACTTCTTGATGAAATATTAAGATAAAAGAAATATAAGTCCCGACGGGGGCAATTTAGTATACGATAGAGTGAAATTCTATCAACAACCAAAGATAAAAAATTATGGAAAACACTGATAACCCAAATATAGAAAATCAAAGCTCTATTGACCTCAATAAACAGGAAGAGCAATTCCAGTCAAGAATTGATATGATTGAACTTCGCGCAAGTTTAGATAAAGTAAAATCAGAAATAGCAAAAGTGATTGTAGGACAGGAGAGTATGATAGAACATCTTTTGGCAGCATTACTTTCCAACGGGCATGTTTTAATTGAAGGAGTGCCGGGAGTTGCAAAAACCATTACCGCAAAATTATTGGCAAAAACGATCGACGTAGGTTTCAGCAGAATTCAGTTTACGCCGGATCTTATGCCTTCTGATATTTTGGGAACCTCTGTATTCAGTATGAAAAATTCTGAATTTGAATTTAAAAAAGGTCCCATCTTTTCCAATTTTATATTGATCGATGAAATCAACAGATCGCCTGCAAAAACCCAGGCTGCATTATTTGAAGTGATGGAAGAAAGGCAGATAACAATGGATGGAACCCGCTACATTATGGAGGAACCGTTTTTAGTAGTAGCCACCCAAAATCCGATAGAACACGAAGGAACATACAGACTTCCGGAAGCACAGCTGGACCGTTTTCTATTTAAAATTAATGTAGGCTACCCTAACCTTCAACAGGAAATTGCTATTATCAAAAATCAACATGAAAGCAAAAAAGAAGATAAAACGGAAGGCATTAATCAGGTAATCACAGCACAGCAGCTGAAAAACTATCAACATTTGGTCAAAGAAATTATTGTGGAGGCTCAACTGATGGAGTATATTGCCAAGATTATCATCAATACCAGAGAAAACCAGTTTTTATATCTGGGAGCCTCACCAAGAGCTTCACTTGCACTTCTTACTGCATCAAAAGCATTTGCTGCATTGAGAGGAAGAGACTTTGTAACCCCTGAAGATATTAAAGAGGCAAGCTATGCCGTTTTACGACACAGAGTTATTGTGTCACCTGAAAGAGAAATGGAAGGGCTTACAGCCGATGAGATTATACGTCAAATTTTAGAAGGAATAGAAATTCCTAGATAGAGAATGAAAATTAGGGCTTGCAAAATAGTTCCTACTTTCCAAATACTAATTCTGCCGATTAACCAATGAAAAACTTATACATCAATACACGTTTCTTTTTTACGCTCATCGGAGTGGGAATCTTGTATGTCCTGGCATTTTTTTTTCCGGTTCTGATGTGGGCAGCTCATTTTGTACTGTTGTCTTGCTTCCTGGCAGGAATGGTAGATTATCTGTTACTTTTTAACCCAAAAAATGCGCTGCAAGCTCAGAGGATATTACCTGAGAAGCTTTCCAATGGGGATGAGAATTTTGTGAAAATTGATATCAAGAACAACTATAACTTTAAAATTAAGACTAAAGTTATCGATGAAATTCCGTTTCAATTTCAGAAAAGAGATTTTTTAATTGAAAAGAATATTGACGCCGGAGCAAATATTTTTTTTCAATATACCTTAGAACCCAGAGAAAGAGGAGAGTACCATTTCGGAAATTTGAATATTTATGCATCTTCCCCATTGGGGTTCATTTCTAAAAGATTCAATTTTCAAAAAGATTCAATGTTACCATCATATCCGTCTTTTATTCACCTTAGAAAATATGAGCTGATGGCACTTCAAAGTGAATTTTTAATGGGTGGAATTAAGAAAGTTCGAAAATTGGGACATACCATGGAGTTTGAGCAGATCAAAGACTATGTTCCTGGTGACGATATCAGAACGATCAACTGGAAGGCAACCTCCAAAACAAACCGTCTGATGGTTAACCAGTTTCAGGATGAAAAGTCTCAACGTATTTTTATGTTGATTGATAAAGGGAGAACCATGAAAATGCCTTTTAATGGATTAAGTTTATTAGATTACTCCATTAATGCAACCATGGCACTATCACATATTATTTTAAGAAAAGGAGATAGGGCAGGGATGATGACCTTCTCCAAGAAAGCTGAAAATAAAATTGCAGCCGACAATAAGTCCGGACAACTGAAAAAAATATCTGAAGCCCTTTACAATATTAAAACCGATTTTTTTGAAAGTGATTTCAACCGTTTATATCAGGATATAAAATATTCTATTAACCAGAGGAGCTTAATTTTACTTTTTACCAATTTTGAAACTTTGGATGGACTCAACCGTCAGTTAAAATATCTTCGCGGAATCGCTAAAAACCATTTACTGGTTGTCGTGTTCTTTAAAAATTCAGAACTGCAGACCCTCGTCAATAAGAATCCTGAAAATATGCAGGAAATTTATGATGAGATCGTAGCCGAGAAATTTGAATTCGAAAAGAAACTGATCATTCAGGAGCTTCGTAAATATGGTATTTACACAGTATATACACTTCCTGAAAATTTGAATATCGATGTTATCAATAAATATTTGGAGATAAAAGCCAGAGGAATTTTATAATTTTGTAATAAGCAATAAGCAATAAGCAATAAGCAATAAGCAATAAGCAATAAGCAATAAGCAATAAG
>CAUQIC010000023.1:0-64248 GCA_963518055.1 uncultured Chryseobacterium sp. | reverse complement strand
TATTATTACCTTAAGGCAGAAGGTGCAAGTGATATTAAAGGACAACCTGTTTGGGGGCAGACGTTAACATTTGAAGTTAGCAGCTCTCAGGATGTAGGAGTATCAAATACATTGGATGCCATACCACAGGATCAGTGGAATGACTTTGAAAAGCAAAATGCCTGTATTAAAAAAGCAGGCGGGATCTGCATAGATCGTAATAAAAAAAACTATGATGTTTATATTCCGGTGTCTGAGTGGAGGGGAAAGGGTGTACGGATAAGACTATTTAATACTAACGGTGGATTAATTAATACACAGGACTTTGCCAGTCCGGCTACAGAAAATTATAACGGGAGAAATTGTTATAAGGTTTCCGGAGACCGGGGTACAGATGCTCAACTTATTATTGAAGTCTCCAGCACAACAAATGCAGCGGTTCATATGCTGTTAGATGCCGTACAGTCATTATGCTATGAAGGAGCATGTGGAGGCAATAACAACTGGGAGCTTACCGGAAATGCGGATACTGATCCTGCGAGTAATTTTATCGGAACTAAGGACCAACAAAGCTTGGTTTTCAAAACGAACAATGTTGAAAGTATGCGTATAGACGCTAATGGCAAGATCGGAATAGGAACAAAAAACCTTTCATGTACTGATTGTTCTCCATATAGACTTTTTGTAAAAGATGGGATTAAGACAGAAAAGATAAAAGTAGAAGTGGCTTCAGCCAACGGTTGGGCAGATCATGTCTTTCGTCCCGATTATCAACTCCAAAATTTAGAAGACGTAGAAAAACATATCCTTCAAAAAGGTCATCTGCCTAATATCCCTTCTGCTGATGAAGTGGTGAAGCAAGGAATTGACCTTGCCGAAATGGACGCCCGATTACTCGAAAAAATTGAAGAACTCACTCTTTATACCATAGATCTTAACAAAAAGAATAGGGACCTGCATCAAAAAAATACTGAACTGGGAAAACAGGTAAAGAATAGGGCGGAGATAGTCAAAACCCTTTTGAAAAAGGTAGACATGTTAGAAGTTTCAAGCCATAAAAAGTTTCAACCCTAATATCCTGAGAATATGAAAAAATATAGCATTTTAATAAGTTTTGTATTCTTCCAATATACCTATTCTCAAACAACTCCTAAGTTTTGGAGTGTTCGGGGGAATACCGCTACAAATCCTGAAACCCATTTTATAGGAACAAGAGATTCTACAAATTTCCTCTTCAAAACAAATGCTGTGGAAGCAATGCAATTGCACACAACAGGTAAAGCAGGGATAGGGGTTTCTAATTTCTCGTGTTCCAGCTGTTCCGGATATAGACTTTTTGTGAAAGGAGCGCTTAAAGCAGAAAAAATAAGACTGGATATTGCTTCGGAGAATAATTGGGCAGATTATGTATTGAAGCCTGATTATCAGCTTGTCAATTTGGGGGAAGTTGAGCGGTACATTCAGGAGAAAGGCCACTTACCTAATATTCCTTCGGCTAATGAAGTAGTGAAGAATGGAATGGAACTCGGAGAGATGAAAGCCCGGCTTTTAGCAAAAATAGAGGAACTGACCCTTTATACAATAGATCTCCATAAAAAGAACAAGACTCTTACACAGCAAAGTTCAGATCTGGATCATCAGATAAACCTCCAAAATGAAATCATCGATCAGCTTCAGAAGCGGATAGAAAGACTGGAAGCCAATCATCGTAAAACATTTTAATATATGAAATCAACAATAACCTATACCTACCGCTTTGGCATTGCTTTTCTGTTTTTTCAGTATTCAAATGTCATAGCCCAGTCCATAGAAGGAAAAGATTTGCCTGTTGAAAAAAAAGTTGCTCTGCAAAGTAGAATTGCTTTACAGGAAAAGCAGTCTGCTTCTTCCAGGCGAATTAAAGCATATAAACTCTATCCGGGGCAAGGGCTGGGACTGAGTATTTCCGGACAGGGAATGATCATTGGTCAATGGGATTATTCCAAGCCAAGAATGAATCATAATGTATTGGCAGGGAAGATCACTTATAGGGAAGATCAGAATCAGACTCTTTCCCGTCACAGTACCCATATTGCAGCTATACTGATGGGTAATAATATCGACAGTCTTACTACTGCCGGTGTTGCATATGATGCGACTTCCAGGGCTTATGATTGGGTAAATGATACCACAGAAATGACGACTGAAGCCTTAGGAGGAATGCTGGTTGCCAGTAACAGCTATGGATATGATCCTATTTACCTTCAAACATATCAGTTTGGAAAATATAATACTAAGGCCAGAGAATGGGATAACATCATGTATAATGCCCCGTATTTTCAGATTGTCAAAGCGGTGGGCAACGCACGAAGTATCGATTCATCTATTGCGCCTCAGGTAGTGGAAAAACAAGGTTATGATCTGCTGGAAGGCGGAGGAATAGCCAAAAATGTATTGGTCGTAACTTCAGTAGATGAAAACGTACATCCTAATGGAGATGATGATTTTACTGTTTCTTCTTTCAGCAGCTACGGCCCAACGGACGATGGGAGAATCAAACCGGATATTGCTGCCCAGGGAGAGCATGTTTACTCTTCCATAGAAGCATATAATTCTGCTTACGGCTACTATAACGGAACTTCTTCAGCATCTGCATCTGTAGCGGGAGGGATTACTTTATTACAACAATATTGGAAAACACTTACTCCCGATTATATGTGGTCATCTTCAGTAAGAGCAATGCTGGCGCATACCGCAAATGATAAAGGAACTCCTGGACCTGATTATGTGTATGGCTGGGGTTTAATGGATACCGAAAGGGCAGCTCAATTAATGTACAGCAACAATAAAAGTACTTTGGTTAAAGAAGAAAATCTGGCGAATGGTAAAGAGTACAGGTTGTATGTGGTTGCAGGAAAAGCAAATCAAGAGCCTCTTGTTGCAACACTAGCATGGACAGATCCTGCCGGAAATATCGGAAATACACTTACAGATGATGAAACCAAAGCATTAATTAATGATCTGGATATTACTCTTGTAAAGAAAGACGATGCCGGAAATATCCAAACTTTTTACCCCTGGAAGCTGGGTGGAATGAAGAACTATACTGCTGCAGCCACAAAAAATTCTGCCAATTCAGTAGACAATGTGGAGAAAGTGGAAATTGAAAACCCGGATGGACTCTATCAGGTTGTCATTAAACATAAAGGAACCCTTCAGCAAGGGAATCAAAATTTTTCTCTGATACTGTCCGGGGTTTCTTTCTGTTATGCTGATGATAGGTATGTCTTGGTAAGAGAAAAAGACAATATTGATACTTCTGATTTTGTGGGAACAGCAAAAGAAATCAAAGCATCCAACGTGATTGAGAGTACTGCAAAAGTGACGTATAAAGCTGGCAGATCCGTAGAATTATTACCGGATGCTTCGGGAGGCAATAATACCGTAGGCTTTGAAACAGCATGGGGAGCTGACTTTTTAGGGTATGTTGATCCGGATTGCGGTACAATAGATCTTCCTCTACTGTATAAGGCTCAGTCACCAGTAAGAGCAACTGATACAAGAGCTTCAGTTGCTCCCGTACACCCAATAACCACAGAAGCATCCGATGAACGAGAAATATATCCAAATCCGGCTCATAATCATTAAATAAAGCAGATCATGAATTATTTATTTACACTCATCAGAAAACAGAAGAAGCTGGTTAATGGCTTCATCTTCCTTATCTCATGGTCGCAGATCCATGCCCGGGCCAACCATCTTTTTCTAATGAAAGAAGATTGGCAGCCGGAAATTAAGGAGTATAAAATGGAGTCCAAAGACTCTGAACTCCTATTTCCTACAGGCGACAAGAGTTCAGAGGGCTCATCAGGAATGTTGGATAAAAGAGAGATCGTTATCCCTTTCTCTAAAGCCCCTTCAAAAAGTAGTAACATTGAGGAAGAAACCTTCAATACACCACATACAAACAATTCGAGATATTATATTTCAGATCTTAAGCAAGGTATTATTGGTAAAGATGAAGCACATCCTATAGATCAGGTGTATGATAATATTTTTACCGTAACCGTTGATCATGCCGTAACATCCGATTCTTCCGCGTGGCTGGAGTATGATTTGTATGGAATTGCTCATTCCTCGGGAGTAAGCAAATACCTCAATGATGAGTTGGCTATCGGAGGCAGTACGGTGGAGAAAAATAACCAGTGGAGTTTTCATTCGGAAGCATTGCCAATTTCTGCTCTTGTGAAGGGAAGAAACAAAATCACTTTTACGATTCCTTCGCAGGCAGATTATACCTACAAGGTTCGTAATGTCCGGATTAGAATTGATCCGGCCACTCCTTCAGCGTATCGGCCTGAAAAGAATCTTTCTCAGGCATTGATTAAAAATATAGCGGCCGGGGAAGCCGGGAACTTAGATTGGGAAGGAGCAGGTTTTAAAGTCGGCCAAGGAATTCTGAAAATTTCGCAGAACTTTTCAATAACGCCTTTGAGGGATATTGATACTCCTGCTGCTACACCGGAATTCGTAAATGTGACTAAAAAGCATTTTGCCTACCGTTTTCTTCCTCATGGAGAACATTTCAGCATTCCTGCGAAAATATCTTTGGCGTATGACCCTTCCAAAATTCCGGAAGGATATACAGAACAGGATATCAGGGCTTTTTATTTTGATGATATTCAAAAAAAATGGATGGTATTGGAAAAGGATTCATTGATGGTTGAAAAGCAGATTTTGGTTTCCAGAACAAAACACTTTACGGATATAATGGCAGGAATTATTAAAGTCCCTGAATCTCCGGAAACGGGAAGTTATGCTCCCAACGCCATTAAAGATATCAAAGCAGCGGATCCATCCACAGGAATTGTGAGTATAGGAGCTCCTTCCCCTAATAATATGGGAACCGTAAATACAGGCTTTCCTCTTAAACTTCCCTC
Source organism: uncultured Chryseobacterium sp. (assembly GCA_963518055.1). Taxonomy (GTDB): domain Bacteria; phylum Bacteroidota; class Bacteroidia; order Flavobacteriales; family Weeksellaceae; genus Chryseobacterium. The sequence goes on along the minus strand of CAUQIC010000023.1, from coordinate 59,350 downwards.
CGGAAGACAGGGAATGCAGCCCTCACTATCTGTGAATTATAATAGTGAAGGGGGAAATAGCTGGATGGGACTAGGCTGGGATCTTTCCCTTCCTGCCATAAGTATCGATACGAGATGGGGTGTCCCTCAATATGATCATCTCAAAGAAACCGAAATCTATTCTTTTGGAGGCGAGCAATTAACCTTTAAAGATCAGGATCAATATGTTTTACCCAATCGTACAGAAGGTTTTAATAAAGACAGAACAGCAGAACGACAGTTCTATCCCAGAATAGAAGGGACCTATAACAAGATGATCAGACACGGAAACAGTCCATCTAATTATTGGTGGGAAGTGATCAGCAAGGATGGAACCAAAAGCTATTTTGGAGGAGATGGTACCGCCGTAGTGGAAAATGCAGTATTAAGACAAAAGGATACTGATAATATCGGGCATTGGGCGCTTTTCAAAACGATTGATACCAATGGGAATTATGTGAAATACAACTATGATACCCCAACATACACTGCATCGGGAGCTATTGGAAACGGGGGGAAAGAAATGTATATCAGTACCATAGAATATGCCCTTAATGATGCCAATTCCTCGCTCAAAAAATACAGTGTTAATTTTGGATATGACTCTGCTCAAAGGGATGATGTACAGGTAGATGGACGTCTTGGGTTGGTAAGAGTAACTTCAAAAAGGTTAGGAAATGTTCAGATCATGTACGATGGAAATAAGGTGAGAAGCTATGAATTTAAGTATAAAACCGGAGCGTTTACTAAATCTCTTTTAGAATCTATTACGGAGAAAAATGCAGATGATGAGGTATTTTACACCAATAGAATAGAATATTTTAATACAATAGAAACATCACAATATGCTCCCGAGACTACTATTGATGGGGTAGCAAATGATGCAGGAATTAAAAGTACCTCTTTACTGGGACATGGTGATTCAGAAAATACCACTGTTGGAGGAGCCCTTACATTTGGTCTTGCCAAAGCAGGAGATACCCAGGCTTATAATCCACTTACTAAAAGTGCCACTTTTGGTGGAGATTATCAGTATACAGAAGGAAAAGGAGGCGGAAGACTTACCCTTACCGATGTGGATGGAGATGGATTACCGGATAAAATTCTGAAAAATAACTGGAGTTCCCCGGATACAGGCTTTAAGTATAGAAAAAAAGGCCCGGATAAAGAGGCGTATGACAGTATCTTATTAAGTCCGGAAAACTCAAAATCTTTTTCTTATTCTAAAAGTTATACCAATAGTTTTGGAGTACAGGGAACTGCAACGGCTATGTATCAGGTGGGAGCATCCGCTGGAAATTCCAAAACCAAAGATTTGACGTATAATTATTTTACAGATGCCAATAGTGATGGGATTCAGGATGTTGTAAGCAATGGGCAGGTGTATTTTGGAAGGGTAGAAAACGGAGTTTTAAAATACAGTACCGATGTTTTGTTAACCCCCAATCCAATCACAAAAGGGGCTGCTGTAAGTACACCTGCCATCGATTGTAATGAGGTATTGGAAGATTATAAAAACTCACCGCTTCACGACGTTGTCAAGGTTTGGAAGGCTCCTTATGATGGAAATATCAGTATTAATGGGGCTATTACATTAAAGAACCCTTCCTCAAGTCCGGATGGAGTGAAAATAAGTGTACAACATTATCAGGCTGAAGCGGATACTTCCAGTTTTTTAGTTCCTTTTACAATACTTAACGGAGCAACCAAGACCTATTATATTAATCAGTCCTCCCTGGAGGTTAAGCAAGGAGATTACATTTATTTTAGAGTAAATTCGCGCGATAATGGAATAGGGGATGTGGTGGAACTTCCCGTTACTATTGTGTATCGAAGTTCTCCCATATCTTATCCTTATCCGGGAGCCCTTTCAGACTGGTATCGGGATTCGTCAGAAACGCCGCTTGGCCAATTCAATAATGTGAGCGTAGTAAGCAGTAAAAACGGAACAGGAGTTCCGGTGAATGCTGCTTCCGGAACTATTACGGGAACCTTTAACAAACCCCTTACGGTAGGTGATATTACCCTTAACATCATCAGAAAACAATCTGATGGAACGGTAACAACGATAGGAAGTCAGCAATATGCCTATACCGCTACAGGAAATCAAAACCTTCAATGGAATACAGGTGCTCTGGCAGAGAATGATATTATATATTTCCAGGTACAGTCTGACCTGAATGAGAAATGGGAGAATTTAATCTTTAATAATGTAAAACTTACCCTCAATCACGAAGGAAGTGATATAGAACTTCCTGTCATCCCGGATATTCAGTTTTATAATTTAAGAACAAATACAACCGCAAGCTTTAAGCCATGGATTGACATGCGGGGGCGTGATGGAAATTATTCACTCTATGCCAAATTAACAGGCAAGCCGGCTGGGAAATACACCTATATCGTAAGAAAAAGGCTCATGCAGCGTGGAAATTTTGTGGAGCCGATGATTACGACCATCCATTGGACAGGAAGTGTAAATTCTATTCAGGAACTTTCTATTTCCAAGCCAATTGTACGTTGGAATGATTATTATGTGGAGTGCTATACCAACCTTGATTCGGATGCAGGATTAGATGATCCGACGCCTGCTTTGGAGGTGGAAATCCGCCAGTCTGCGAATGCAGATCCTTCGGCTCCTACTGTATTTGAAACCCATGGGATCAATGTATACGGAAAAGATACCGATAAAATATACAAGGAAGGGTCCAATACAGATTTGTCTCATGATAATGGAAGATTTGGAGCGATGTACAGAAGTTGGGGACAGTTTATTTATAATGGAGGATACGGCTCCCTTCCGGCTGCATGTAGCCAGTTACAGGATCAGCTTACCGATTATGGAAGTCAGCCTATTGATCCTCATAAGCTAGTGCCTCCTACTGAGGAGAATGATTCTACACCTTTGCATTCCAGAATTTTCCTGATGATGAGTGCTTACAACGGAAGCGATTTTAATGCTCCGGATCATCCTGACTATGTTCAGAGGTATATCGGAATCAGTAAAACCACCTACGTACAGGGAACAGATGCCTCTTCCTCACGGATGGGAATGAATGATATGAGCGTTCTTTCACAAGGTACACCCGCCAGCGGTCCCGGAGTTTTTGGGGCACCTGTGAAACAGTCGAAAACCACCAATACCGATACCGGAATTTCCGGAGGATTCTCTGCTTTTTCGCTGAATAAAACAACCTCTGAAGGTAAAACCATCAATATGCTGGATTATTTTGATATGAATGGAGATGGCTATCCGGATGTATTGAATGGAAATAAGATTCAGTATACCAACATGCTCGGGATGCTTTCCGAAACTACTTTATCCGGAGCCAATGATAACCCGCATAGAACAGATCATTCCAATTCCGGATTTGGAGTGGGACAAAATTATCCTTTATCAGGGAAATCTAATGAATCCAGTACTAAAAATGCACTGAAAGCAGTGGAACCGGGATTTAATTTTTCAGGAGGAACCTCCGATGGCGTTGATCATTCGAATTACAGCTATATCGATATCAATGGTGATGGATTATTGGATAGAGTGACAGAAAGTGGAAAAGTTCAATTGAATTTAGGATACTCCTATGCTGCCCCTGAAACCATTTCCTATGATAATTTCAGAAACGGAACCACAACGGCCACCCATCTTGGAGCCGGAGCATCTATTGGAGCGACCTCCACAAGCGGCTTGCCAAAAGGAGTCAGTCTGTTTAATGCCAGTATCGCTTTGGGAGCCGGAAAATCTGAAACATTTACCAATCAGGAAACCTCTCTGATAGATATTAATAATGATGGTCTGGCAGATTTGGTTACCGATTCCGGAGGGCATCTGAAGGTACAGATCAATACAGGAAATAAATTTGTTTCCATCCCTTGGAATGCTTCCTCTGATATTCAGCAGGACATTTCCAGAGGGTTTAATATGAATTTCGGAGTTACCGCATCCATTCTCATTCCGATTGGAACTAGTGGAAACTCGCTTAAAACGTCTATCAACCCGAGCGCAAGCTTCGGTGAAGGAGATAGTAATGTGAAGCAGCAAATAGCCGACTTAAACGGAGATGGCTTCCCGGATTTGTTAAAATCTAAGGCTGATGAAGAGGGCAACTTTAGTAATGCGACTGCATCGGTACAATACTCCACCATAGGAACTACGAATCTCCTTAAGAAAGTAACCCTGCCAATGGGAGGAAGCTGGGAAGTGGCTTATGAAAGAGCAGGAAACACTTATGATCTTCCGCAGAATAAATGGATCATGACCTCAGTGGTTACCCATGATGGATTTACCGGAGACAGCCGCTTCAAACCTGATGTTTCTAAAATTACCGTTACTTATGAAAATCCTTATCATAGCAGAAGGGAAAGAACATTTTATGGATTTGAGAAAGTAAAAATCAACCAGATCGATACCGGAAACGGAGGAGCAGATGCTACAGAAGTATACCGTTATACCTTACAAAGCTTTAATAACAGCTCTTACTTTTTAAAAGGATCCTTATTGGCTGAAGTCCTGTATGATGCAGCAGGCAATAAATGGACAGAAAAGATCAATACTTTTTCTTTAAGAAACATTCATAACTCTGCGGTAGCGGTAATGAATGTGCTCACCAGAGAAGCCGAAAAAGGGCTTTCGAATTTTGGATATTTTACGGCATTAGACCAAACAACTTCCAATTTCTATGAAGGCCAGGCTATGGCGGGGAAATCTACCGCTGCGGAAATGGTTTATGATGATTATGGTAACCTGAAACAGCATAAAGATTTAGGAGATATTCAAATTGGAGCCAATGAAATACTGACTTCTGAGGTGACATATCAGATTACAGATAATGCTTCCGATTATCTTATCCTGCCCACAAGGGTAAAATCAACGGCATCGGAGGTCGTGAGAGAAAGAACCGCCCAATATGATGGAAAAGGGAATGTTACGGCTATTACGATGGCTGGGCCCGGAAATCCTGTCAACGAGTATGCCTATGATGTCTATGGAAATATAAAAAAAGCTACCGGACCTGAGAATTATCAGGGACAGCGTTTCTTCCATGAATACACCTATGATCCTGAGATCGCAACATATCCTACAAAGGTAGAAGACGCCTTTGGCTATAGCAGTACCTCAGCATATGATTTGCGGTTCGGACTGCCTGTCTTTACCGAAGATATGAATTTGCAGCCCACACAATACGCGTATGATGCAGCGGGAAGAACAACTGAAATTACAGGTCCTTATGAAATGTTCAACGACATTCCCTGGACCATACAGTTTGAATACAAGCCTATTACCGATGCTCCATTGAATGCTACAGGCGCTCAGTCGTATGCCATCACCCGTCACTATGATCCTGATCACCCGAATAATACCATTAATACCGTAAGTATTTCAGATGGTTGGGGAAGCCCTATACAAGTGAAGAAGACTGCAGATCTTTATCAGAAAGGACTTACCTATGTCATCTCCGGAAAAGTGGAACAGGATGCCTTTGGCAGAGCATTGAAAACATACTATCCCACAGAATCAAAGTCTTCGGTGAATACCTATGATGCTTCGGTAGATCCTATTTTCCCCACCATCAATACCTATGACGTTTTAGACAGAGTCCTCACCACACAGTTACCGGATGAAGATCTCATCGCTGAAGTGGAATACGGTTTTGGTAATGACCGTGAGGGAAGACAGATGTTCAGTACCGTAATGACAGATGAATTGGGAACAATCAAGACATCTTATACGGATATAAAAGGCCGTACAACAACAGTACACGAACCCTCGAATACCGGAGATATTCTGACCAGCTTTACCCACGATGCCATCGGAGAATTATTGAAAGTAAGAGATGTACAGGATCATCTCACCACTAGTATTTATGATGATCTGGGAAGAAGAACGTCTATGACTCATCCGGATAGCGGAACCTCTACTTTCGACTATGATCCGGCAAGCAATATGACCTCAAGAACGAATGCAGAAAATGAGACCGCTACCTATGAGTATGATTACAAACGCCTGAAAGCCATTAATTATCCCAAATATCCTGAAAATAATGTGAAATACTATTACGGACTGGCTATGGATGCTTCCGCTATGGATAATAATGCAGTAGGCAGGTTATGGTATCAGACAGATGCCACCGGAAGCCAGTATTTCAGATACGGAAGATTAGGAGAGTTAACATATCAGCGTCGTTCCGTAGCCGTTCCGGGAGCAGGCGTATACTGGTTCGGTACAGAATGGGAATATGATACCTGGAACCGCGTGAAAACGATCACGTATCCGGATGGTGAAAAGCTCATGTACAGTTATAACTTAGCCGGAAACCTTACAAGCATGGCTTCTGAAAAAGATGGTTTTGCTACAAATATCATTAAGGACTTAGGCTATGATAAATTTGACCAGAGAGTCTTCCTGAAATACGGAAATGGGACGACTACGAGCTATGAGTATGAAACGAACAGAAGAAGGCTGCTGAAGATGAATGCCCAGACTCCTAAGAATCGTTATTTCATGAAAAACCTCTATCAGTATGATGTGGTGAGTAACGTTCTTCAGATTCATAACAATGCTCCTGTAGCGCAGGCCGGATTATTAGGGGGAGGAACCAATCATGCCTATGCGTATGATGATTTATACCGATTAACCTCTGCCAATGGAAACTGGCGGGGTATGAACCCACAAGGCAAGGAAGAGCGCCAGCGCTATACCGTTACGATGGCTTACGACAATATGCATAATGTGGTCAGTAAAACGCAGAAGCATGAAAGAGCCACGGGCAATACCGGAAATGTCTGGAACAATAAGGAAGCGACCTCTTATCGTTTAAATTACCGATATGAAGGAAACCAGCCCCATGCCCCAACAACCATTGTAGATGAACCTAATGTAGCGGGTGCCCAATGTTGTGACGTGAACAATCCACAGGTGAAATTCCAGAATTATACCTATGATAAAAAAGGAAATCCTACGGCCATTGCCCAGCAAACCTGCAATGTCACGGAACCTAAAACCCAATATGTATGGGATGAAGAAAACCGCATGCGTTTTGTGGATACCAATCCTTCTACAAAGGAAGTAGATGGTTCAGCGATCTACACTTATGATGCAGGAGGAGAAAGAATCATCAAAGATGTTCTTTCCACAGCCGTGATCACAGGATCCAACGGAACAACCGAAACGGTCACGAAAAATGAGTATACGGTTTATCCTAACGGAATGGCTGTCGCAAGAATTATCTTCAATACCCAGACCCGGAAATACGAGCTGTCTTATACCAAGCATTATTATGCGGGCAGCCAGCGTATCACCAGTAAATTAGGAAAAGGTAAAGACGTGGGACTGTTTAATTGCGCATGGTTGATCATTCCTTACGGAGCAGGATCACCTTCCATCAATGAAAAGGCAGTCGCCAAAGAAAAATTGGAAGCCAATACAGCCGCCAGTCTAGCCCTTATGAATGCAAACGGAATTACCCCACCTCCTGATTATGGACAAAATGCAGGCTATCCTGAAAATTGTGTACCTTCGTATAAAGGTGATGAAGAGAAGGATGCCTACTGGTATCATCCCGATCACTTAGGCAGCAGTTCTTTTATTACAGGTTTAGATGGTGAAGTCACCCAGAATATTGAGTATTTCCCTAGTGGTGAGATTTTTGTGGAAAATCACAAGAATTCTTATAATACTCCTTATAAGTTCAATGGCAAAGAACAGGACGATGAAACTGGGTACTATTACTATGGAGCGAGGTATTATAATCCTAGAGTAAGCCTTTGGTTGAATGTTGACCCTTACGCATCATATGACCCAATGATGAATGCAGAGCATTACATTGATGGAGAACATAATGGAGGTGTATATTTTTCAGAAAATTTAAATCCGTATATATATACATATAATAGCCCGATAATATATGTTGATCCCGATGGGAAGCAATCCAAATTCTGGACAAGAACTTGGGGAGGAGTACAAATGGTTGGAGGAGCCCTAGAAGCTGTTGTTGGAGGTGTTGGAGGTGTCGTAACAGCTGAGACAGGAGTAGGAGCTGCTCTAGGTTATGTTGTTTTAATGAATGGTGTTGATAATACTGTAGCTGGAGCAAGACAACTATGGACAGGAGAATCAACAGATACACTTCTTCACACTGGAACAAAAGCTGGAGCAAAAGCATTAGGAGCTAACGACGAAAATGCTGAAATGATAGCTACAGGGGTTGACTTATCTACAATATTTTTGGGTGGAGGTAATAGTATTAAAGCAATTAAGACTTTTAATTCTACTACAAAAACTCTTTCAATGGAAAGTAAAATTTCCAAATTTGCAGAAAAAGCCAATATTTATAGTGACGCTAGAAATGGATTCAATAAAGTTGATGGTAAAGCTATTATTGAAAAATATTATCAACAAATGAAAGCTGGGACTTTCAATAAAGGAGGCGCAGGATTTATTACCAAAGGAGGTAAAATAGTGCTTACAGATGGTAATCATAGTATGAATGCAGCGATAAGATATGCCTTAGAGACTGGTGATCCAAAATATATTAGATTCATAATAGAAAAAGGAAATTTTACCAAAAATGTAGATCTTGTTAAATATGGTATAAAAGCTAATAAACTTCCAACTAAATAAAATATATATGTATTTTGAAAATGGCAAAGTCTATTTAATTAATGATTCCAATTTTATAAAATTAGATGATTTAAAATATTATTTAGATAACAAAGGATTTGATTATTGCTTTCTTAATTTTCCTATGGATTATTCATTGAAAGTTAATAATTATTATGAAAAAATGAAGCGTAATTGTGTTATTGATTCAAAAAAAGAAATAAGTGATATTATCAAGGAAGAGTTTTTGTTAGAAGATGCTAGTTATTCTGAAAAAATTATACTTATCTCATATTGTTTATTAATGAGGAAAGATTTCGTAATTGTAAATACAGCTGGAATGTCATTTGAATCAATAGAATATTTCAATAGAATATTTACAAGTATAATATCCCATTTAAATAAGATAATAATAATATATAGTTAGATCCCCCCCCTGGCGCGAGCTTCTAGCTCGTGTCCAGAGTAATAAAAGTAGCTAGACCATAATCTAGATAAAGAAAAAAAACAGCTGAGCAAAGTTTGCAACTTTTAGCGGATAGGTCGGCTTTGTTTGTATTATGCGCTGTAATGAAAAAGAATTATTTTCAATACCCAGACCCGGAAATACGAGCTGTCTTATACCAAGCATTATTATGCGGGCAGCCAGCGTATCACCGGTATAGTTTTTTATCACAATTCCAATTCTTATATTTGATCTATGAAAAAAACAGGTATACTCGCATTATTTTTAGTTGTTTTCAATACTGGGTATCATGCACAAATGAAATCTTTACCCAAGTTGGAGTCCGGGGTTTCATATGAGCTGGCACAATTTCGAAAAAGTACAGTAAGTGAAATTAAATATGACCTTAGCCTGAAAATTCCGGAAAGCAAATCGGAAAGGATTTCAGGAAGAGAGGTGTTATCCTTTAGCTATAAAAAACAAAATGAGACTCCGTTGCAGATAGATTTTAAAGAAGAACCTTCTTCGCTGATTTCTGTATCTGTGAATGGGCAATCAATACAACCTGTTTTGGAAAATGAGCATATCATCATTGATGCAAAATACCTGAAATCAGGTTCCAATCAGATTAATATTGATTTTCTTGCCGGAAATGGAGCTTTGAACAGACGCGAGGGCTATTTGTATGCTTTGTTTGTTCCGGATAGGGCGAGAACGATGTTTCCGTGTTTTGATCAGCCCAATCTGAAAGCCAGGTATTCTCTGACATTGACGATTCCTGAAAAATGGAGCGCCATTGCCAATGGAAAATTAAAAGAAACAAACAAAGTACTGGGGCAAAAGACATTGAAGTTTGCCGAATCAGATCTGCTTCCAACCTATTTATTTTCCTTTGCTGCCGGAGACTTTAAGAACTTTACAGAGAAGATCAGCCAGCAGGATTCCAGAATGTTATACCGTGAAACAGATACCGTGAAAATTAAAAACAGCATGGATTCTATTTTCAGCCTGTATCGAAACTCTCTTGCTTATTATGAAAAATGGACCGGAATTAAACATCCTTTTCAAAAACATGGGATGGTCGCTGTTCCTGATTTTCAGTTTGGAGGCATGGAACATCCCGGAGCTATTTTATTTCAAAACTCTACCTTATTCTTAGATAAAAGTGCAACACAAAACCAGCTCAACAACCGTTCCAACCTGATTGCCCATGAAGTGGCGCATCTGTGGTTCGGAGACATGGTGACGATGGATTGGTTTAATGATGTGTGGATGAAGGAGGTATTTGCCAATTTTATGGCAGACAAAAGTACCGGTGCTTCTTCAGATAAAAGCGTGTATGACCTGAAGTTTTTAACAACCCATTTTCCTGCTGCATATGGGGTAGACCGTACATTGGGAGCGAATCCTATCCGACAGATTCTCGATAACCTGAAAAATGCGGGTATGATGTATGGGCCTATCATCTATAACAAAGCACCGATTATGATGCGCCAACTGGAATTGCTGATAGGAGAGGAGAATTTCCGGAAAGGAGTGAGTGAATACCTTAAAAAGTATGCATACAGTAACGCAAGCTGGCCGGATCTTATCGCTATTCTGGATAAACATACACCGGAGGACCTGCAAAGCTGGAACAAAGTTTGGGTGAATGATCCCGGAAGACCTGTCGTTGATTATGATGTGAAATATAAAAATAATACGATTGAGCGTTTCATTATTTCTCAACATCCGGAATATGGTAAAGAACAAAAATCCTGGCCACAGGAATTTCAGGTGAGCCTGTTTTATGCTGATAAAATAGAAAAAGTGAATGTGAAATTAACCGGAAAGGAACAGGAAATCTCAGAACTAAAAGGAAAACCAAAACCCCTTTTTATCCTGCAAAACTCATCCGGAATAGGCTATGGCGTGTTTAAAACAGATAAAGCAGTCATGTCTGAATTTTCAAGGGTAAAAGATCCGATCAACCGTGCGAGTGCTTACATTTCTCTCTATGAAAATATGCTGAATGGATCAGAAGTTATACCCCAGGATTTACTGCATTTTTTTGTGGAACAATTACCAAAAGAAACTACAGAACTGAACCTTCGTCTGATGACAGGCTATATGTCTACCATCTATTGGGAGTTCCTTCCTGCAACGCTGAGGCTGAAAGAGTCTGCAACGATAGAAAATATGCTCTGGAAAGCGTTGGAAAGCCAAACTGCAAAAAATAATAAGAAAATATTATTCGACAGCTATCAGGGTATTTTCCAATCTCAACAGGCTTATGATAACCTGTATACCATTTGGAAATCTCAGACTCCTCCAAAAGACGTATCTCTTAATGATGAAGATTTTACAAGTCTGGCTCTTGCATTATCGCTGCGAAATACGAATAATAATGAGTTATTACAAGAACAGCTGACAAGAATTAAGAATCCGGATCGGGTAAACCGCTTTAAAATTATTATGAAAGCAGCTTCCTCAGATCAAAAAATCCGCGATGATTTTTTCAATGGCCTTACACAAAAAGAAAACAGGACAAATGAATCGGCTGTGGGGACTGCACTAGGGTATTTACATCATCCACTAAGACAAAGTACCTCTGTTAACTATCTTCCTAAAACGTTAGATTTGTTACAGGAAATACAAAAGACAGGCGATATATTCTTCCCTGATAACTGGCTTCGTTCGACATTCAGCAGCTATCAGGATCCAAAGGCATTTGAGGTAGTGAATCAGTTCATTTCCCGACATCCGAAGTATAATGCTATTTTAAAAAATAAAATTTTACAGGCAACGGATAATCTGAGAAGAGCGCAGACCTTGGTAAAATAAGTAATTTTTATACGTGAAAAAAAGAAAACACGGATCCATGGATCCGGGTTTTATATTGATAGAATAATACCCATTCCCGTGAAAATTCCATCATTTTTAAAAAAATGGTTATCTTCGGGTTCATAAAAAAAATGATATGCAAGTATATGAAGGGATTTCTGTGGGGTTGTATCTGTTGTTAATGATAGGTATAGGCATATATTCTTATAGAAAATCAACAAGTAATTCAGAAGAATTTTTAATTGGCGGACGGAAAATGGGAGCCGCAGTGACAGCATTGTCTGCCGGAGCCGCCGATATGAGCGGATGGCTTTTGATGGGGGTTCCGGGAGCCATGTATTTATCCGGTATTTCCAGCTCTTGGATTGCGATAGGATTAACAATCGGAGCGTTTCTGAACTATATTATTGTGGCACCAAGGCTCAGGATTTATACCGAAGTAGCTCAAAACGCCATTACCTTACCCGTATTTTTTGAAAACAGGTTTAAAAATAAAAACCACCTCTTAAAAATTACGTCCTCTATTTTTATTCTGGTATTTTTTACCCTTTACACCTCGGCCGGGATGGTTTCCGGAGGAAAGTTATTTGAATCAGCATTTGGAATGGATTATACTTTAGGCTTGCTTCTGACGAGTTTAGTCGTAGTTTTATATACATTTTTAGGTGGTTTTCTGGCGGTAAGTCTTACCGATTTTGTTCAGGGAACGATTATGGTGTTAGCATTGGTTATTGTTCCGATTGTAGCGATTATGCAAATTGGTGGTATTGGAGAAACCTATTCCTTGATTGAAGCTAAGGATCCTAAATACCTGGATTTATTCAGAGGGACTACTACGGTGAGTATTGTTTCCTTGTTAGCATGGGGACTTGGATATTGTGGGCAGCCCCATATTCTGGTGCGCTTTATGGCGATTGGTAATCCTAAAGACCTGGTTAAAGCAAGAAAAATCGGGATTACATGGATGATTTTCACCGTTGCAGGAGCTTTAGCAATCGGTTTAGTAGGAATTGCTTATTTGCAGAAGTTCGACATGGAAACGATGATGAAATTTGACGGATCAAAGACAGAGGCAGAAACAATTTTCATTTATTTCTCCCGTATTTTATTCCATCCGCTGATTGCAGGATTCCTGTTGACAGCGATTCTGGCAGCGGTAATGAGTACTATTTCTTCTCAGTTATTGGTAACATCCAGTTCATTAACGGAAGATATTTATAAAGCTTTCCTGAATAAAAAAGCAACCCCAAAGCAGCTTCTGATTGCCAGCAGACTCTCTGTTTTACTGGTGGCTGTAATTGCTGTGCTTTTATCATTAGATCCTAAAGACAGTATCCTGAATCTTGTTGGAAATGCATGGGCAGGGTTTGGTTCTGCATTCGGACCTTTGATTCTCCTGTCTCTTTTATGGAAGAAAACAACATGGCAGGGAGGCTTAGCAGGAATGTTAGTCGGTGGAATTACTGTTCTGGCATGGGTATATCTTCAACATCCATTGAAAGACTGGTATGAAATCATTCCTGGATTTGTACTTTCTTTGTTAACGAATATTGTGGTTTCATCATTAACCTACACCCCTGATGAAGTCATTGAAAGTGAATTTGATGAGGTGAAAAAAATTATGCAGGAACCGTAACTGCACCCAAAATCAATATAAAAACAAACCCTTGCCAGAAGAGCAAGGGTTTTGTATCATAACTCAATCGTCCGCATCAATTATGATACTTGATATTGAGCTGTATATTTTAAAAACTCTTCACGATCATGGGATCCGAAAACTTCTATTTCCGGATGTTCTTGCATCAGATTTTTTATTTTTTCTATAGATTCAAGGCGTTTGGTATTATCATCAGCTCTTGCGGCAGCTAATTGACCTGCCGGATGTTGTTCATCCTCCAGTTCAGCTCGCAGATAATAAGCGTCTCCGATATAAAATAGCCATTTTCCCTCCCATTCTATGGCAACTCCGCAATGCCCGAGTGTGTGGCCAAATAGAGGGATGAGGTAGATTTCGGTTTTTAGGGTAGTATTGACTTTTCTGGCTTCCAGTCCAAACCATTCTTCATCAGACATTCCATATTCTTTAATCGGAGGATTATGGGCCAGATGTTGTTCGATATAACGCGGATTTTCACTGTAGAAATTGATCAATTCTTCTGCTGCGACATGTACCGTGGCATCAGGAAAGTCTGCCAGGCCGCCACTATGGTCAGGGTCTAAATGACTCAAAATACAGTCTTCTACGCGGTTGGGATTCAAGCCTAGTTTTTGAATCTGATGGAAAGCGGTCAGTTCAATATCAAGTTGAAACCCTACAGTTTTGATTAACTCTTCACCCAGTCTTTCATTAGGATGCTTCACATCCTGAATCCCCAGTCCGGTATCGATCAGCAAGAGTTGATCATCTTCTTCTATCAACAGACAATGGCCAATAACATCCTCATTCATAGGTATGTTGATCTTTACACAGTTGAGGTGGTGTATGCTTTTCATAGCTTCATGGATATTTTAATTGTTAAGAAACATGTACAAATTACAAAATAAACGTTACACCTCCGATTGATTTTAAAAATATAAAATATGTGATGTCCGTAAGATTTGTATCTTGATATTTGCATGAATGCTTAGTACCATAGCCATAAATCAGTATATGAATCCCTGCTAATCTAACCCCATTCCATAGCGGTAATTCTAAAAAACATCAGGAGCAAGTATTTCTGTTCAGAGTCATATTTTTTTTATGCAACTTTGCAAAAGAAATAATCAGAAAGCTATATACCTACCTTTTTGAAATCATTTTTATAAAGAATATCATTATGCCTCAATTTTTTCATGATAAAAGACTCTATTATACTCCTATTGAATTTGCGCTAAGCCACATAGGAGGAACCTGGAAAATGCCTATTCTATGGAGGTTACAGGAAGGACCACTCCGTTTTAGCGAGTTGAAAAAGGATATCCCTCACATTACCGATAAAATGTTAACCAGCCAACTTAGGGAACTTGAAAGCAAAGAAATGATCCACCGTGAAGTGTATCCTGTGGTTCCTCCGAAAGTAGAGTATAGTCTTACAGAGAAAGGAAAAAAGTCTATACCCGTTATAGAAACGATAATGATGTTTGGATATGATCTGATGAATGATACAGGGATTGTTTTTCCGCCAAAAGAATAATCTAAGCTTATTTCCCTATCGAATAAAAGCTTTTTTCATACCTTCACTCTAATTTAATAACGAAAAAAACTATTTCCGGAATATGAAGCTGAAATTGGGTATATTGGATCAATCGCCTGTACTAATGGGAGGGAATGCAGCGTCGGCATTAAAAAATAGTATCAACCTTGCTTTATTTGCTGAGGAAGTAGGTTTTCATAGCCTTATGTACTCTGAACATCATGGAGTGGAGGCCTATGGAAGCTCAAGCCCTGAGCTTTTAGCAGCAATCATCCTTAGTAAAACAACACGTATCAAAGTAGGGACAGCGGGAATTATGATGAGAAACTATTCCGCTTATAAAATGGCTGAATGGACCAAACTGCTGGGAACTCTATATCCTGAACGCTTTATATTGGGACTGGGAAAAGCTCCGGGGGGATTAAAAGATGCCGTTATGGCTCTCAATAGCCACAAACCGGTTGTTTTGTCTAATCTGGAAACAAAACTGGAAGAAGTTATTCAATACATTCGTGAAGGCAAAGACATGTACGGAGGGCTAATTGCGCAGCCTACTCATTTACAATTTTTACCGGAAATTGTATGGCTCGGCTCAGGAATGACTTCCGCAAAAGAGGCCGCTAAACATGGAGTAGGATATTCTTTTGCTGCTTTCATGAACAATGAAAACGGAAGGGAATATACAGAGACTTACCTTAGAGAGTTTGATGCTGTTCCATATGCTTCTAAGCCTTCTTTACAGGTGGCCGTTGCGGTTTCAGTAGCAGACAGCCTCGAACTGGCCCGAAAAAATGCCTATGGAATGGCCTATCAATTCTTACAATCCAGACAGCTCGTAAGCCCTGAAACGGTACTTTCTCCTGAAATTGTGGAGCAAAGAATACTGGGAACTAAGGATGAAGAAGAATTTTTTACTATTTTAGACCGGATTATCATAGAAACTCCCCAATCTATTTCCCAACGATTACAACAAGTATCGGAAAGATACAATACGGATGATATTCTGATCTTATGCAATATGTATCGCGAGGCTGACCGCCTCAATACCTATAAAAGCAGCATCGAAAATAATAAATAACTCCACAGAATATCGGAAGAAGACATTTGTTTCTTATTGTATCTGGAGTGATGTAGATTCAAAAAATAACCCCATCCCATGGAAAAAAAGATATCAAAACTCTATATCATGACCGGCGGTCCCGGTGCCAGAAAAACAACTTTACTCAATGAACTTGAGAAAAAAGGGTTCTTAACAGTTCCTGAGGACGGAAGAAGAATTATACAAGAACAGATTGTGATTAACGGGGATGCTCTGCCATGGATGAACAAAGAGAAGTTTGCAGACCTTATGTTTAAAGCTTCGGTACATGCTTATCAGGAAATGAGTCAAACTGCCGATCATAAAGCAATTTTCTTTGACCGTGGAATATTGGACACGATCGGTTATCTTAAACTGGAAAAATTGCCGGTTCCCGCAGAAATGAAAAGTATAGCCAGAGAAATGATGTATCACAAAGATGTTTTTATTCTTCCCCCATGGAAAGAGATTTATGAAAATGACGGAGAAAGAAAGCAGAGTCTGGAAGTGGCAATAGCTACTTTTGAATGCATGAGAGAAATTTATACTGAATATGGGTATAAAAGTATTGAGATCCCAAAACTTATGGTAGAACAAAGAATCGGGTTTATTCTTAATACTATTGAGAAATAATAAATGTTAATGCCGTTATAGATTGTTGATTATTTGTAACTTAGGAACACTATTTTAAACTTTCAATCATGAATTTCAGAGAAATGAATGAAAAATATGTAGATGCTGTTGGTACACTCCTTGATCAGCTGGGATACCCTGATACTGAGACGTTTTTACCTCAAAAAATCAAAAGACTTTTAGAGGATCCTGACGAATACCTTAGTGTTGCTGAAGATACAGACGGAAAAGCAGTAGGGTTTATATCGATTCATATTATTCCGCAACTGGCATTAAAAGGAGATTTTGCAAGGATAAGCTATTTTTCTGTTGATGAGAATTACAGAAGCTCTGGAATAGGGAAAATGTTGGAAGAATATGGTGAGAAACTAGCCAGGGAAAGAAATTGTGACAGAATAGAACTGCATTGCAACCTTACAAGAGAAAAAGCGCATCGGTTTTATGACAGACAAGGCTATACTGAATCTCCTAAATATCTGATGAAAAAGTTGTCATACAATGAATAATCAATTGGGAATAGAATTGATAGAACTTGCAAATCATGATTTACAAGTAAGAGAAAAACTTGCAACTGAAGGAAAACTTTCAGAAGGTTATCACCCCGAAATGGAAAAAGTTCATAAAACCAATGCGGAACGTCTGCGGGAAATTATCGCTGAAATAGGGTTTCCAACCATTTCGAAAGTAGGAGAACAAGCCGCTAATGCTGCATGGTTGATCATCCAGCATTCCATTGGTGAACCTGAATTTATGAAAGAATGCTATCAAATGATGGAAGATCGTAAAGATGATATTAATCCTTTAAACAAAGCTTATTTATATGACCGTATTCAGGTGTTTCAAAGTAAACCACAAAAATATGGTACACAGCTTACAGCAGGAGGTATTTATCCTGTAGAAAATAAAAAAATACTCAATAAAGAGCGGAAAAAGGTATATCTGCCTCAGTTATCGGCAGAAGATATTATTAAAATACCGGATCCTGAAGATATTCCTGAAATAGATAGTAAAAATCACGAGTATAATCTCTGGAGGAAGAAAGTAGGTTGGATTTAGAGAGTTGAAAATTGAAAGTTGAAAGTTGAAAATGAGGAATGGGGAATGGGGAATTGAAAGTTGAAAGTGGAAGCTGAGGATGGAAGTTGGAAATGGTAAAATAAAATTTGTTTCTCTTTTGATTTACAGAATTAAATAAACAAACATGCAAAAAGAGAGTTTGCTTCTCCATACAATAAAAAGAACCGGGCAGAAGTCCGGTTCAGATTTATTTTCATTATACCCCACAAGAATTATTTAAATAGAATAGAAATTAATAATGCTGATAGATACAACCCGATTCCATAGATAAAATGGGCCTGTAAGCTTCGAAGTCTTGCTATCGTGGGATTAGGAAGTCTGGAAGCGGCAATACCAAATCCAAAGGCAGGCTGCATCATGAACCATGGGGCAAGAGTGGTGGTAAGACCTATAAAAACTGCAGGAAAAGTCGTTGGGTTTTCCAGCCAGTTTTCCCCCCATATAAATAGCAATACATAAGCAAAGAAAATTCCTATAGAATAATGAGCGATCCACCCGATCGCTTTTTCACCTTGAATAGGAGTAGCCTGTATAATAGTAGGATGGGTGAATACACCATTTTTAAAGTGCCCGATCCAACGTCCAAGGATACGGTAGTCTAAAGAAGGAATCCCCCATAATTTTTTGATAAGAAGCGCAAACATATCCATGAAAATTGTTGCTCCCACCCCCAGTAACACTGCTTCAATTACTACATTCATAATCTCTATCTCAAACTGGTTAAGATCTGTTCAAGAGCAGATTCTGAAAGGACCCCTGAGCTGCGCCATACCTCCATATTATTTTTTAATACAACAAACGTGGGCACCGATCTTATTCCATATTTAACAGCCAATTCCTGTTGAGTGTCAACGTCAACCTGATGTACATTCAGCCAATCCTCCAGTTTCACTTTTAAGGTGTTTACTACCGGCATCATCATTTTGCATGGATGGCACCATTCTGCATAAAACTGAAAGAGCATTAGTGATTCAATTTCCTGTACGCTTTGATTTCTTTCTGTCATTGTTATAAAATTTATTGATACAAAATTAGAGAGGCTCAATAGACAATAGTTGACACAAACCCGAGCGAAAATGGGACAGATCAAAGAAATTTATTTAATTGAAAATTGAAAATTGAAAGTTGAAAGTTGAGAGTTGAGAGTTGGAAGACGAAATTAAGGGAAGAGGTGTGTATTTGCCCGATCTGGTATACTGTAAAACGTTTGGATGTATTGTAGGGGAGAGGTGATCCTATTTTCGATTTTTCTCTCCCCGTTTTTCATTTATTTCATAATTTCGCGAACCTCAATATTTCCTCCGATTTTAAAAATAGGATTTCCCTTTGCCATTTCTACTGCTTCATCAATGGATTCTGCTCTTACAATGATATATCCGCTGATAAACTCTTTGATCTCAGTGTACGGCCCATCGGTGACCATATTATTAGGGTGTACGGTTTTTGCGGCTCCCGGTGCCGGCAAAAGCGTATTTCCTTTGTCAACCAATTTATTTTGGGCAGCGATACCTCCCAACCAGTTCATTCGTTCCTGAATTTGTTCCGGGGTGGGTTTAAAATCTGAAATGTCTTTTAATCTAAAAATGAGTGCAAATTCTTTCATGATAAATTTTTTTGTTATCTATTGTAATGACGATCAGCATTTATAATTGGGGACATGTTAATCAATGTGTTAATCAATGATTGATGAATGAGTTATCATAAGGATTCATCAATGTTTATGGTTTCTCCTATACTGAAGAGGGGTTACTCCTGTTTGTTTCTTAAAAAAACGGCCAAAATAAGACTCATCAGTGAAGTTGAGTTCCATGGCGATCATAGAAACAGTACTGCTGGTCTGAATAAGGCGCGACTTAGCCTCCTGGATTAATTGTTTCTGAATAAAATGACTGGCAGGAAATCCCGTTGTTTCCTTAATAACATCATTCAGATGATTAGGATGAATATGTAACAGATCAGCATACTCTGTGACCAGTTTTTTCTTTATAAAATGTTGGGTAACCAATAATTGAAATTGGGCGGCCAGTTGATCTTTTCTGGATAATGAAAATGCACCTGCAGAAGTTTTTTTGTTATAGATACGTTCTGCCTCCAGGAGGATGACGTTTAGAAACATACGGGTAAGAAGGTCATCGTTGAGGGAAGCTTTTTGACATTTTTCACTATTTAATTTCCAAAACAGATGTTCCATCATCTGGATTTCCATTTCTGAAAGCTTGATGAAAGGTTCCTTATTTATTTGAAAGAAAGGAAATTGATTGAGTTTGATCTGATGTTTAATACAAAGCAAAAAATAATCTGCATCAAACATGCAAAAAATGCCTTTTACATCCTCACTCCAGTGCTCCACAGAATGCAATTGGTTTTCTCCGATAAAATATAAGGTTCCGGGCAGAAAATGATACAGATGATGACCAATCGTCTCTTTTATTTCTCCCTCTGTAAGGAGGATAATGCTGTAAAATTTCCGCCTGGTTTGTTTTCCTTCAATGGCCTTTTGTCCCTTTTTCAGATCTTCCAGTTTCGCAATTTCAAGAAATCCACTTTCGGGAGAAGCCATAAGATTGTTGCAGTCTTCACAAAAAGATACAGAGGGATCATCCAGATAAAAATCTTTAAAATCCTGTTCGTTATGTAATTCTTGAATTCCTGACTGTCTCATCTTAATCATTTTTATATCCCGAAAATTCCGGCCCCTAAAGATAGCTATACCTTACGATTTCCCCATTATAAAACCTCTATAGATCAGATAGAGAGTATGTATCCTTCACTTATTCTGTGGATGAGGGGGGAAGGATATCTATTTAAAATATTAATCGTTCAATAATGGCCTCGGATCAAATAAAACTTTGAATGAATGAATTTTTCCTTCGATGATATGATACCACCCTGAGGCAAGTATGATTTTTTTTCCCATATCAATATGATACCAGATGCAGACATCTTCTCCTGCTGTAAAGGTCTGAAGAATCTCATATTTGAATTTCATCTTTTTCATATCATTAATATACGTGGATGCATTTTCTCTGCTGCCTAATACACCAATGAATTTAAAATCAGGATCGAGACAGCGCTCTGCTTTCTCAAAATCTTCTTCATTTAAGTATTGAATAAACAGTTCTGCAATATTTTCGGTGGTATTGTTCATAAATATTGTTTTTTAATGAAACAAAATTAGGTAATCAGAAGGTATTCCGGTTGTGACTATAATCACATAAACCCAGAATAGCTTTAAGTGATTGATGGATATGTATAAAATAAGATAATTGATAACTGTTTTCTCTAATAATATTTTAAATGGTAAGCTCTATCTCGGCTATTAGTCTGTAATTGCCCTTATTTCAGCGTAGCCAAAGCCGTCATTCTACCTTTAGCATAATCAATCTGTTCCTTTTCTTTTTCCGGATCAGGTTTATTTTTCAGATACATCTGGTAATAGGTCACTGCATTTTTAGACTGTTTCAAATGGAGATCATAAAGAAGTCCTAAACGGTAATAAATGAGGGTGCTGTTCCCAAAACTGAGTCCCCTTTTATAGGCTGTTACGGCTTCATTATATTGATTTTTATCTTCATAAATACCGGCAAGTGCTGCATAATAAAGAGGAGTGTGGTCCGAAATCGCCTCATCAATGGTCTTTTGAGCGTATCCGGCAGCATTATTATAATCCTTTAATTCCCGATAGCTCAAAGTCATATAGTACAGGATCCCTTCATTCTGAATGCCCAGTTCTTCCAGTATTTTATAGAGGCTGACACATTTCCGGTACTCTTTTACGTAGAAATAAGCCTGCCCCAAGTCGTTCATTACATTGGGATCAGTACGGTTTTTCAACAGCTTTTCACCTATTTCAATAACTTCTTCATATTTAAGCAATTGGTTAGACAAGGGTAAAAGAGCCTGCTGAAGACTGAAATTCTCCGGATCCGATGCAATTGCTGCTTTCAATACATCATATGCCGGTTGGTATTGTTTGAGTTCACGATAAACCATCGAAAGGTCATAAGCGACATCAGGATCCGTAGTGTTGAGTGTATGGGCTTTTCTAAGATATTGCAACCTGCCTTTCGGACTGTCCTCATATGCCACCAGTTGCTTGTAAGCATTAAAATTAAGACTGTCGATCCTGATAATCTTTTGAAGATAAGATTTTGCCTGTGAAACATTGCCTCTTCTAGAATTGATGCTGGCCAGACTAAATAAAATAGGTAAACTGTCGGGTTGAATAGCATTAGCTTTCAGGTAGCTTTTCTCTGCTTCCGGTAATTTGCCGGCCATCATATTGCAGTAAGCTATTTGAGTCAACGCTTTTATGTCTTGAGTATCTGCAGGATATACACCTTGTAAATACCGGGCAGCATCTGCATAACGCTGGGTCTCATAGTACTCAAGCAGTTTCTCAGTGTCAATTTTTATAGACTGTGCCGCTACATTTTTAAACCCCAGTAAAAATAACAGGGGGAGCCAGATTTTCATGGATTATTAATTTTATAACTAAAATATCAGTTATTTGGTAAGCATGCAACTTTTAGGGTGGCTGATTGTGAGGTTTGAATAAATTTTTCTTTAGTTGAAATAATCCTGTTCGAAGATTTCTTATATTCACAGCATTGAAATTCAAAAGAACTGAACATAATTAATGCAATAAAAAGCTAAGCAAAATGGAAATAAAATCTGTGAAATCATTTGCTGACTATTATGAAAGGATCCGGGCAAGAACCAATCGCTTAATTGAAGTTGTTCCTCCTGAACATATTGACTTTGCCTATAAACCGGGCAAATTTACTATTGGTGATCAGATCAGACACATAGCCACTATTGAGCGGTACATGTATGGTGAGACAATCTCAGGAAGAAAAAGTGCTTATCCGGGTTGTGGAAAAGAACTGGCGGATGGCTACGAAAATACAGTTCTCTTCTTCAATGAAATGCACAAGCAGACTATGGAAATTATTAATACCCTTACCGATGAAGATCTTAACCGGAAATGCAGGACTCCCGGAGATCATGAAATTTCCATCTGGAAATGGCTTCGGGCTATGGTAGAACACGAAATTCATCACAGGGCAGAAATATATATTTATCTGAATTTGCTGGACGTAAAAACACCTCAGATCTTTGGTTTTTCAGCAGAAGAAGTTCAGGAGTTGAGCGTGAAGTTGTTATAAAATTCAAGAAAATATTGGTTTTGAATATTAAAACGTTTAGGGCTAATGTGTATATTAGCTTTAAAAAAATAATGACCAAACTATTTATATTTTCTTGTTTATTATTGATGAGTTCTGCATATGCGCAGAATTATTCAGATTTAAAAGCAGGAGATACTCTGGAATATTTACCACATTCTCAACGAGCTGCATGGATCTCCATTCAGTCTAATGATGCAAATTTGGCAGCCTCTTTATTTATCAATGGAAAAAAAATAAAAGAACAAGATGATTCCAGAGGTATAAAAAGTACTGAACGACTATTTTATACCCCGGAGAAGGGGAAAAAATATCAACTCAAAATTTGGGCTAAATCTTACGTTGAAAAAAGTAAAGCAGCTCAGGTTTTAATTACGGAATCTAGAAGCATATCGCCTTTGAATGATCAATTTAGTGCTAATCAGTTTTTGGAAGACCTCCATACTTTCCGCTCTATTAGAGAACAGGCAAATTCAGGATTATATGTTTATAGAACTAAAAAGCAGATTGATAGTATTTATAATTGGGCAGAGGTAGAAGTTAGGAATAGTAAAAGTTTGTTTGATTTTTATAAAATAATAACTAAACTTACTGATTTTGAAGGAAGTTGTCATAATTTTACGAACCTTCCTAATCATGCCTCTTATTATTTAACTCAGAAATCTGAATACTTGCCTATTACGCTTAAGAATATTGATGGGCATCTGTTGCAGAATTCAAAGAATATTGTGATTCCGCTTGCAGCCGAAATTTTGTCTATTAATGGTATTCCTGCCAAAGAAATTATTAGCCGTCTGTCCGTATATTATTCATCCGATGGCTTTTCTATGCCCTATAAACAAACTGCAGGATTCGAAAAAGGAATGTTGGATAAGTTTTATGTGGAATTTGGAACGCACAGAAAATATGACATTGTTTATCAGTTAAATGGAAAGATACATCAAACTACTTTGTCAGGGCTCTCATTAGAGAATCAAAAAAAACTTCAGGAATCAAGATATTCACTTTCTTCTAAAAAAGTATTCTCTGAGAAATATAATCTAGACAAAATTGATGAAAATATGTATCGTTTATCAATAAGATCATTTGATTTTGCAACCGGAGCAGAAGATCCGGCATATAAAAAGTTTAGTGATTTTCTTGATCATATGATGAACACTTTGGAGAAAGAAAAAATTACGGATCTAATCATTGATTTACGAGGAAATCCAGGAGGAACAGGAGAGTTGTATGAAAAAGTATTTACCTATCTTACTCAAAGACCTTTCCGTGACAGTCAGTATGCATATTCTAAATTTAATGAAGTTCCTATGGCCGAAAGGTTAGTGATTACCCCTCTTTTTCTGTCAAATGGAGTTAAAGATAAAACTGGACTTAATATCTATCTGAAAGAACAATATCCAAAAGGTAGTCAGGGCAAATTTTACTGGTCTGATGATAAAAATCAATTAATTGCACCGAATGAAAAAATATTCAAAGGACAGCTTTATTTGTTTGTAGATGAAAATGTTGCTTCTGCAGGATCACATCTGGCTTCTTTAATAAAATCTTATACAAACGCTATTGTTATAGGAAAGGAAACTGTTGGAGGATATTATGAGCATAATGGTCACTTTCCGCTACTATATGAATTACCTAATACTGGTTTACAAACAGGCTTTTCTATTGTGCATGTTATTCAGGATGCTCAGAATCTTCCGGATCAGAAAAAAGGGCAAGGAATTATCCCGCATATCCAAATTCAAGAGACTAATCAGGAATTTTTAGACCAAACGGATGTGTACCTAAAGAAAGTATATGAAATCCGAAAACAAAAATCATAAATGTAATTTAAAAATAACGGCTGTAAATAATTAATTTATGGTCGTTTTATTTTTTATAACTCCTCCAATTAACAAAGTGAAAAAGATATCTGAATTATTTTTTTGAGAACAACGTAAAATCTTAATCTGGATCATTTTTATTTTCTCAAAAAAATATCAAATTTGCTATAAGAAATTTAAGTAATGGATATTTCACCACTTGTCAATCATTTTTCTAAATACATTACCTTAACGGATAAAGAAATTGAACTTTTGAAATTAATGGTAAGGTTTAAGACTGTTAATAAACGTGATTATGTTTTAAAAGAAGGAGAAATATGTTTGTATGATAGTTTTGTTGTAAGAGGCTGTTTGAAAATTTCTAGTTTTGATGAAGATGGTAAGGAGCATATTTTATACTTTTCAGTAGAAAATTGGTGGGCTACAGACATGTATAGCTTTCTTGCTCAATTGCCAGCTATATATACTATTCAGGCTTTAGAAAAAACTGAACTGATACAGTTCGATAGGAAGCAATATGATTTAAGATATGAGGTCATCCCCAAGCTTAATTTCTTATCAAGGAAAATGCTTGAAAATACATATGTAGAACAACAGAAACGTATTTTACAAAATATTTCCTTAAATATTGAAGAAAGGTATCAAATTTTTACTGAAAAATATCCAGGTATAGAAACCAGAATTTCGCAAAAATTTATTGCTTCCTATCTAGGGGTGACCCCTGAATTTTTGAGCCGTATGAAAAAAAGAATTCATCTTCGGAATAAGTAATTCAGTTTTAGAAAAAACAATTTTTAAACAGCAATTTTTTAAATGACGTGAGAATAAAATAACATATTTAGCACTCACAAAACCCACAATTTAAGTTTTATTATTATGAGCAACTTAGACGTAAAAATCCCAAACAATAATTACCAAGAACGCTTTAATAACTTCGCGTACTCAACTCCGGAATTATTAAATCCAGGAGATCACACATTGGTATTAATCGATCAGGAAGACCAAATGATTTTCCCTGTAGAATCTATTTCGAAAATAGAGATGACTACATTTTTTAAAAAAACAATTCAACTCATTGTTTTTGCATTGCTACCAATGTTAGTTTTTGGACAAAAAGAGGTGAGCCCAGTTCGAAATAATGAATTGAGCGAAAAAGAGGTTTCCAATGTCATTCTAAACTATGGGAAAATTCTTCAAGAAGGTAATGTAATCGAAATTCTGAAACTTTATCTACCAGATGCTGAAATTATCCCGGACGGATTACCCTCGTTATCGGGAACAAAATCTATTAAAAAGTTTTATGAAGAAACATTTAGCACTATAAAAATCGGTGGGACGTTTAATATAAAAGAAGTTAAACTCTACGGAAACCTTGCCATTGTTCGTTGTGAACAACCTGCTGTGGTAGAAATTTTGGAAAATTCAACTCGTGAAAAATCCTACTTCCGAGAGCTTTTTATATTAGTTCGTAATCCGAAAACCAAGAAATGGAAAATTCAAAAATATATGTTCTCTCAGAACAAATCTCAATCTTAATGCCATATTTTTCAAAAAAATAATAAAATGGCTATACAAAGAAAAATAACAGATATCTACCAAGCCAAAGGACATCAAGGTTTTATCGACCAGATAATATCTCAAGAGGGTGAATATAGGTAGGGCTTGTCAAAAATGATGCTTTCATTATATTGATGGATGATTTTTGGACAAATCGAATGATTATTCTGTTGAAGGAGCGTATCCACATGCTGGCTTTGAAATAGTTTCCTTGTTAATAGATGGGAAAATGGAAGGATGAAAGCTGGAGGTATGCAAGTTTTGACCACTGGAAGCGGAATGGTATATACTGAAACTATTCACCAAAAAGTACTCCTTCGTTGGATGTAACTATGGGTAACTATTTGTAAAGAAAAAAAATATAGTACCTGGATTACAAGATATTAAAGTAGATAAAATCCCGACCATCTTTTCTAATGGTTTGAATATTAGGACTTACATAGCTGGTTTGGATACTGCTGTTTCTGTTGTTGGTTTTCAATAAAATATTGCCGATTTGTATCACACATATAGATAAGGAAAATTATTCCATATTATTACTTTCATAGGGGATAACATTTTAAAATATAAATAAATTTTAATAATAATTAAAGATGACTAACTTAGAAGTATCAAAAAACAATGCGATAGATCTTATTAAGACCTATATTAACAATTTACAAGGAGGGAATGTATCCGAAATTCTGAAGCTTTATGCTTCCAATGCTGAAATAATTCCTGAAGCTAAGGCTTCGTTATCGAATAAAATAGATATCGAGGATTTTTATAACGAAACTTTTGCATCAATCAAAATGCATGGAGATCTCAATATTACAGATGTAAATGTATTTGCTAACGTTGCTATTGTACGTAGTGAAGAACCTGCAGAAGTGGAGATATTGGCAAGCGGAGCCATTGAAAAAGCCTATTTCAGGGAACTATTTGTTCTTACAAGAGAATCTGAAAATGAAGATTGGAAAATATTTAAGTATATGTTTTCCCAAATCGAACAAAAGTAACTACAAGAATTCCAGGATCAGAGCAATTGATAAAATGGTGACCGAAATTATTTCGATCACCATTTTTCTAATATTTACTGAATATCCCTAACTTAGTTTTATATTCTACCATTGCAAAGCCTTCAAAATTACTGTGTTCTGATAGATCAATTTAGATCTTCACATTTTACTAAATTTTTTAAATGGTATATATAAAAAACTGCAACTGAGGTTTGCTAACTGAATATTGACATCAGAAAAAATCAAAAATCAATATCTTTATTTGGAATAGTGAAACTGCAGATGTCAGAATCAGACATAGCGTCATTTGAATGCTTGCTATTCCCTGCGTTTAGGTTTTGTGGGACCGGTTGTTTTAATTGTAGTTGGAAATCTTTTGATTGTATACTACCATAATTCGGATGATTTTTTTTTCCCATTTAGCTACTCCGGCTTATTTTAAAATATTTTGCTAATTCGGTGTTGTTCATTTTGTTTTCTTTTTGGAAATGTCTTCGTGCTATGGTAGAACACGAAATTCATCACAGGGCATATATATGAATTTGCTGGACGTAAAAACACCTCAGATATTTGGTTTTTCAACAGAAGAAGTTCAGGAGTTGAGCGTGAAATTATAACAGAATGAGTTAACCAAAATGCAGAATAAAAAATGAGATAGATTCTTCTTTATTTCTCCTTTTAGTGTAAAATATATATATTTTTTCTTTTATGGTGTTTTGTTTTAATTGGTTGATATACAGTTTTTTAATTTTAATTTTTACTCTTTGGTAAACCGGTGCTTTTTTTAAAAGTCGTAGAACTACTACAAATTTTCAGATTGATGCTTTAATATTTTTTGAATAGACGGAACCGTTTTATCTTTGTAAGACAATCACCCCAATTACAAAATATTATTAACGATTAAAATGTACTCATCATGGCTGAAAAAAACTCAAGAGGAATCTTAAAATTCAACGGAGGAGAAGAACAAAAATTATTGAAACTTAACTATACCGTATCCAGAGCCATCGATGTATCAGGACGTGTGGCTTCAGACCCTTCCAATGCATTGATCAAGCTTACAGTAGAAGCCACTGAAAAATCTGATATTCTTGAAAGCCTGCTCAATGGTAAATACAAACCTACAAGCGGAGAGATTACATTCAATAAATCCCATGAAGAAGGAACATTGATAACCTTACATTGGAAAAACGGATATGTAATCCAGCATGAAATTGATTTTGATGCCGTTGATAGCAATAGCATGTTAATCAGTTTTATAGTAAGTGCGGAAACAATCAACTACGGAAATTCAGAATATGATGGTCTGTGGCCTTTATAGGGTAACTGAAATCTAAAATCATCCCCATAAATAGTGCCATGCAGAATGACATGCTTAGAGTCTGTTGTTTTGATGATCACTTTAGTTTTTTATAATATATTTTGACATAATTGCCTGTATTTCATGACTGTGATAATATAGGTGAGGGCGATTTATTTGATTTTTTTTCAGATAAATCTATCAGCATATAAAAATATAACACCAATTTATCAAAATAATACCATTATGTTTCAGGATGATCATTCACCCAAAATACCTGTTTCCAAAAATGGAATCTCTTCTGTGAAAAATAATGCTCAGGAAGTCATAAAAGGAGAGGCTGTGAGCAAAGCTAGTCAAGAAATACAGGAAAAATCCAGTGGAACAGTAAAGAAAGCTACCGAGAAAGTTGCGGAGGCTCAAGCCTATTCGGGAATAGCAGAAGGCAGTTCTCAAATGTTTATGAATCAGGTTAAGCAACCGAATTCACCCACTTTAGTAGAAGATAAAGTATGGTCTAAACAGCCTACTTCAGGAATATACAATGCCAGTACAATTCCCGGGAATCAAGTGCTCGGAATCAACAGAGTAATAAAACTTGAAATTGTAATTGATGGCAAAGTTATTAAACATTTCAAACATTTTAAATTAAAACAAAGTGCTGTAAAACATCACGAATTTGATTTGATGTTAGCTTATGATACTCTGGGCAGTGCTGAAAACCATAATCTGGAAGAAGCCCAGAATTTTCTGGGAAAAAGAATTACTGTGATTTTCAGATATAAAGATGTTGAGGACGGCCCTGAAAGAAACTTTGTAGGAGTTATCACAGAAGTCGGTTTCAGCCAGGAAAAAGGAAGCTTGGGAAATATTGTTCTTTCAGGCTCAAGTCCCACAGTGCTTTTAGATGCAGCACCACATATTCAAAGCTTTGGGGGAGCGCAGGAAATCAGCCTGAATAGTATCGCTGATCAGGTGATAAAAGAAGGATTAGGACAGAATTCATTTGATTTCAGAGTAGATGCCAACCACGGAAATGTATCTTACAGTTCCCAATATGAAGAAACTCACTATAATTATCTGGCAAGAATTGCAGAAGCTTACGGAGAACAGTTTTATTACGATGGAGAAGTTCTTCATTTCGGAAAACTTCCTCCACAGGAAAAACCTGTAAAACTAACCTATGGCAGTAGTGTGAGTGATGTGAAAATCCGAATGAAAGCGCAGCACGTTAATCCTACATTTTATGGATACAACAGTAGTAAAAATGAAAAATTAACTACTGGAAATTCAAAAATTAATCATACTTCAAATATTGCCAAAAGGGCGTATGAAATTTCGGAAAAGACTTTTACAACACCATCTTTAAGAGTGGCTCCTATCAAAGCTGTTTCTTTTATGGATGTAGAAAATTCTCAAAAAGGGACTGCCGGAAGTAAGGCTTCAGAGGTGTTTGTTATTTCAGGAACGACTACCGTTCCGTTTCTTTATCCCGGCTGTATTGCTGATATTGAAATGCGAAAAACAGAAAGCAATGAGACCACTTATTTTACAAAACTGATGATTACGGATATGTATCATGAAGTGGATGCCAGAGGATACTATACCGGAACATTTGAAGCCATTGCTTCTGATACAGGATTTATTCCGAGACCGGAATTTAATACCCCCAAAGCAGATGCCCAATTTGCAAAAGTGATTTCCAATACAGACCCTAAAAATCAAGGAAGAGTTAAAGTTCAGTTTGACTGGCAAAATGGCTCTACCACTACAGAATATATTCGTGTGATGACTCCTGATGGAGGTGGAAGTGAAAAAGTAAGTAAGAACCGTGGGTTTATGGCAATTCCCGAAGTCGGAGATCAGGTAGTTGTCAATTTTGCTCACCAGAACCCTGATCGACCTTTCGTTATGGGAGGAATGTTCCATGGCGGAGTTGGCGGAGGAGGCGGAGCCGGCAATAATATTAAAAGTTTAAGCAGTAAAAGCGGTCATACCGTAAGCCTCAATGACGGGGGTGGAATAACCGTTAAAGATAAAGACCAAAACTCTGTTTTTTTGGATGGAGCCGGTAATATTGCTATTGACAGTAAAATAACCATCACATTGACCTGTGGAAACAGTTCTATTTTTATGGATAAAGACGGAAATATTCAGATCAAAGGAAAAGAAATCTTTGTACAGGGGGAGAATATCGGTGTGGGTGGAACAACAAGCATAGGAATTGGCGTAGGGCCGGAAGACGGTGACCCTACTTCCGGAATCGGAATTAAATCTGAAACTTTAGATGTTGGAACAAAAACACTCTCCATGGGGGGCGAAACAGAAGCTAATTTGAGTGGAAAAAAGATCAATATCGGAGGAGGAAGTGAAACCAATATCGTAAGTGGAACCGTAAAACTGAATTAACGCTGATGAATCCGGTAGATTTGGAGTTAGTAAAATTAAAAAGACAATGGCAGAAAGTTGTTTCGAAAAACGAAGAAAAACCCATGCTGATCTGCTTGGGAGAAAAACATGAAACAGATCTGTTTGATGGCTTTTTAAAGTCAAAGCTGTCTGAAGATGAAGAGGGTGAAGATGTCTTTTTACTTCATTATCAGGAATTCAACGGAATGAATTCTTTCGGGCAGACTTTGCTGAACGAATGGAAAGAGTATTATGAGATGCTGGAGAAAAGTGAAGACAATATCCCGGAATGGAAAATAGATCATCCGGATAGAACGTTCAAAACCGATGCATACAAAGCCTTTTATCCTTTACTGGAATTAAAGAAAAATTTTTCCAGTATCAGGGATTCTAAAATCTTTCTCTATATCGCTCCGCTGAGAATCAATGATATTGAAGAATTGTCTTTATGGGTGAAAGAATGGTGTGCCATCTGTGAGAAAACAGAAAATAAAGATATTAAACTGGTCTGGGCAGAGCATCATACCTATAAAATGTTACCACATAATTCATCGGCACAGAGTTTCAGAGTAGAAGTAGATATTCACCAACTGATGCAGAATACAGCTGCTCATACCAACAGAAAGAAAAATAGTGCAGATACGGATTTTCAGCAGCAAATCCTTATCGCAAGTAACCATTTAAGTAAAGGGAGGTTCAAAGAAGCAGAGCATGCGTTAAAAACAGCTGTGAAACTGGCTAAGGAGCAAAATAATAAGCAGGGAGAGATTTCTGCCTACTTTATGCTAACTCAAGCTTATATCGCAGACCGAAAAAAAGACAGAGCAGAAGATACATACAAAACAATTTTTGAAGAAGTAGAACCCAATTCATCCTTAGAAGTTCAGATGTATATGAACTTTGGGAGTTATCTATTAGGGATTTCAAAAAAGAACAAAGCAGAACAGACATTTGAAAAAGCTGCGGAAATAGCTCAGGCTATCGGTGAGCCGGCAATGGCAATAGAATGCTACAGAATCATCGGAACATTAAATGACACTGTTCTGACAAAAGAGAAAATGATCAGGTATTTTGAAAAATGCCTGGACATTGCAAAATTAATGGAGCCGCCAGCACGGGAGCAAAGCAGTATAAGGTTTGTCGCTTCGATGCTCATCCTTAAATATGAAGGAGATACAAGTAAAAAAAAGCGGCTCGAGGACGAAATGAAAAATTATTTTGGTGATGACTGGAAGGTGAGTGTAGAAAAACCAAAAGCAGGTTAATCACAAATTTAAGTATCATGGCAGATCAAAATAAAAAGACGGTAAAGCCAATAAAAGTCTCAAAACCCAATATGAACCCGGACCGCTCCTGGAAGGTTAATGCAGATATAACCTCGGTGAGTTGGGATAAAACAACACAGGGATGGAAACACGGGATGAAAAATAATTTTGATTCCCTGAATCCTGTTTCTGTGGCTAAGTCTATTGTAGGTGGAGAGGAAGGGCAGTCGAAAAATGCTCGTGGAGGAGGTGCTGGAAGTGATACTTCTGTTACCGCAGAAAAGGGGGCACCGGAAAGTAAAGTGAAACTTATTAAAGTGAATACCCCTGTACTGTCTTCTACAGCCATTCAGCATACAAGTAAGCATTTTGATATTGTATTGGCGATTGATATTCATTGGACATTGATCCCGCCACCGCCGTCATTCATGCTCATTCCATTACCATTGCCACATCCGTTTATCGGGATTGTCTTTGATGTGATGGATTATATTAAATTTACGATTCCCATTCCACAATTTATCAGGAACTTGAAGCCGGATCTTCCGGAAAGTATTCCTATGGGAGGCTCAATATATGTCCACGGAAGACACAAGGCAACGACGACAAGCAGTGTGATGGGGGTAATCATTCCCTTCAAACATGTCACGTCTCTGATTCCGGTTTATACCATTCCTTTTCTTCAGGAGGCTCCTCATGAGGGGGAAGTCTATTATGGTTCTCAAACTGTTTTAGCACAGGGAAGTGAGATGAGCGGAAACCAGCCACAGCAAGTTCTTACCTGCATGGGACTTCCTTTCGGAATGACGATGCTGCCTGCGATGCCTGATAAGCCCAAGAAAAATCCGCTTGCCTATTTTGCTTTTTACAATAACTTTTCAAGCATGTATATTCAGATTAATACAGGAGGTCCTGTGTTGGTTGGAGGAGCTTTTATCCCTCATGTTTATACTCCGGGGGAAATGTTGATGCGTTTTGCAGGGATGTTCCTGATGAGAAGTTTAACTAAAAAAATAGGAAAAGGAGTTACAAAATTTAATCACTTTTTACAAAAGAAATTCGGAAAAAAGAATCCGGTCTCAAAAGCATTATGTAAAGTAGGACTGGAGCCGGTGAATTTCGCGACAGGAGCCATGCTTTTTGAATGGGAAGATTTCAGGATAGAAGGAAGCACACCTTTATCCTGGGAGAATGCCTGGTATAGTGATAGACCCTACCAAAATGGAATTTTAGGAAATAATATTTTTAATAACCATGATCTTTATATTGTTCCGGATGAAGAAGACAGGATTGCAGCATGGATCCATCCGGAAGAACTGCAGCCTATGGCAGTTCCTTTTCCGGAAGTAGGCGAAGAACCCACCTATTATAGAAGTCAGAAGATATGGCAATACAGACCGGATGAGAGAACCTGGATTATTCGTAAAGGGACAGACGTGTATACCTACCGTCGCTTCCATCATAGTACCGAAGGTATAATTTTCAAAGTTGCTTATATCGAATATGGTGATGGAACCATCAGGGAATATGATTATCAGGACCGAAATATAGCTCTGAAAAGTATTAAGGATGTAAAAAGCGGTTTCAGTATAGAAACAGTTCTTCATCCTGAACTTAAAAAGATATCGGAAGTTTATTATTGTTATAAAAACCAAAAAGATCTGCAGGTTCGTTATAGCTATGATGAACGCGGAAACCTTACACACGTTTGGGATATTCATAAAAAAGCCATCGTTTTTGAGTATGATGGTGAAAATCGAATGGTGAGAAGAGCCAATCGAAATGGAATGAGCTATCACTGGGAATATGATGAAAAAGGAAGAGTCATCCATACAAAGGGCCTCGACGGATTTATGGAAGGATGGCTTCGTTATGATGAAGAAGAAGGGTATACTGAAGTTATTTATCCCAGACAAAATAATAAAACCGAACAGTACTTCTATGATGAAAATTATCTGGTTTACAAAAAAGTAGATGGGGAAGGAGGGGAAACCTGGTATGATTATACGTCTTATAATGAATTAAAAATGATAGGGACTCCTGAGGGAAGGGTCCAGGGATATACCTATGATGATATGGGGAATATTGTGATTTCTCATAACCCTGACGGAGAAGAGTACCATTATCAGTATAATGAATTCGGACAGGTTATTGCCCGATTTTCGCCTTCCGGGACCTCGGAAACATGGAGTTATGATGAAGATGGTAAACTGATAAGCTACACCGATTCTTCTGAGGAAAGTGTCTATTATGAATATACTGATGGTGGAAAGTTACCTGAAAAGAGTATAAGGCAGGATATTGTCACCCATTATGAATACAATCAAAGAGGCCAAATCACTCAGTTGATTAATACGATAGAAGAGGAGCAATATTGGAAGTATGATGAATATGGAAGATTGCTGATTTTTAGTCCGGGACCTCTCAACAGAACGCTTTGGAACAGAGACAGAATGGGAAGGGTTGTAGAAGTGAATGAGCAGGGACAGTTACCCATAAAGCTACGTTATGACGCCTATGATCTTCCTGTATATGCAACGGATGGGCGTTCTGAATGGTTGATGAGTTATACTCCAATGGGAAGCCTGAAAAGACAGGTTCGCCGAAATTCACTAACCCTTAAAAAAGAAGAAACTTTAGCCTTTGGGTATGATTCTTATGAGAATTTAATGAGTATTACCAATGAAAAAGGAGAAGTTTATCATTTTGAACGAAACAATAATAATGAAATTATTGGTGAGACCGGTTTTGATGGACAGAAGAAGTTTTTTGTAAGAAATAAAGACGGTTTTGTTACCCAAAAAAGAAGTTCTCAGGGGAAAAGTATTTTTTATGAATATGATTTAGGAGGAAGATTAACGCAGGCCCATTATCCTGATGGAACCTGGGAGGCTTATCAGTATGATACCTCAGGACTATTGATTAAAGCAGATAATGAGAATAGCAGCGTTGCTTTTCAACGAAATAAATTGGGGCAGGTCACCGGTGAAAAACAAGATGAGCATCATATTCGGTATGCGTATGACAGCCAGGGAAATCTGATGGGTATGCAAAGCAGCCTGGGAGCAGAGATTGACTATTCTTACAATGATCTCGGGCAGCTGAAAAAGATGACAGCAATAACCAGAGATGTTCATTTGCCGTGGCAGATGACCCTTGATATCAGTCATAAAGGACAAATACAATCCCGGGAAATGACGGGAGGGATAGAAAGTACCTTTGAATTTGATCATCTCGGAATGCCAGTAAGCCAGAAGGTGACAGTACAGAAAACGACAACTCTCCATAAAGATTACCATTGGACATCAGAAAGCCGGTTATTACAGATTTTAGATAGAATTACGGGAGGAAGAACCAAATTTGATTATGATGCTTTCGGAAGTCTTGTTGCTGCAGAATACTCTAATGGGGAGATTCAATACAAAAACCCCGATGAAACAGGCTGCGTTTATGAAAGCGCAAAGAGAAACGATCGTATCTATGATAAAGGAGGGAAACTTATGCGGGATAAAAACTGGTTTTATCATTACGATGACGAAGGAAATTTAGTCTTAAAAAGTAAGCGTCCCATCAATAATGTTAAACCGGAGCATCATGAAAAACAAAACAATAATCATCCCTATTATAAGAATATTGCTTCCGATTGGTTAAGTATACCAAAGCTCCCTGATGCAGGGGTTTTAGCCAATGTAAACGAAGATTTTTCAGAAGAAATGCAACAACCCGAATGGGAATTCGGAGACTGGGCCTATTTCTGGAGTGGAAACGGCATGTTAACCCAGGTGAAACGGCCTAACGGAAAAATAATCAGTTTTGAATATGATGCGTTAGGAAGGAGAACCTCAAAAATTGGAACAAAGCAAATAACTCGGTATATTTGGGATGGTAATGATCTTTTGCATGAATGGAGCTATGATCTTGAGGAAAGTCCTGTAACGGTTATCGATAATGACGGAAATGTTATTGTAGGAAAAGAACCTGTTGATAATGTGATTACATGGGTGTATGAGAAAGATACATTTACCCCATGTGCAAAAATTATTAATCATGAAACCTATACTATTATCAGTGATTATTTGGGAACACCAAAACAGGCTTATAATAATACAGGAGAACTTGTATGGCAAAGGGAATTGGGTATTTATGGAGATATCAGACTTGAAGAAGGAATTAGAAATTTCGTGCCTTTCCGTTACCAGGGACAATATTATGATGAGGAGGTAGATCTTTGCTACAACAGGCTCAGATATTATGATGTAAATAGTGGATTATACATTAGCAAAGATCCGATAAATATTGATGGAGGACTTAATATTTATGCATATGTTCATAATTCTAATATTTATATAGATGTATTTGGTTTAGCAGGACAAAGATGGTCCGGAAAAGTTAAAAAAGACGGTACTCCTTACCAGAAGCCAGGACCAAAAAGTAAAGGAACAGGGGACCATAATGCTAAAATTGACGAGATCATCAAAAGAGAGTCTGCCAAGCCGGGCGTAGAGCATATCGGTGGAGGCTCTATGACGGAAGTCACTATTGATACTAACGGAGGTGATAAGCCTACTAGAAGAATGGATGCCTCTTTTAAAAGGGCTGACAAAACAAAATATCACATCAATGTGGGAAGAACATTAGAAGATGAGAAAACCGGTATTAAACGGGAAAGATTAGCGTTAGAAGATGTTAAAAATGCAGGACATGAAGTTACCTTTGAAGGGTACGGTAAAGATTCTGCTTATAGATAAAAAAATAATAAATAGATGTCAAATATAAATTTAGTAATGTCATTAAAGGATTTTTATCCATACATAGAAGAAATTGTAGAAAAGAATAAGGGTGCTTTTTATATTGAAAGCAAAAAGACTAATGGAGATTTCTTTATTGAAAAAGTGAATATAGGGAACTTCAAAGAAAAAATAGATGATAACAGGGAAAAGAATTTGGGATTTTTTATTTTCTCTGAAGATCAGGAAGTGGATGAAAGCATTATTTATAAAGATAATTTTGCCCCATTTGTCATTGTAGGAGAAGGAGGACGTGAGAAAAAAGATAGTATTGAAAGAATTAACTTGAGAGTGCTTTCAAAGAGTCCCGAAAAAAATACAAGTAAAATTTTCAATGCAATTAAAAATAAATTGAAAAAAGATGAATCTATTGGAATGGGAGTAGAAGGGGGCTCTGCCCTTCACAATAATTATTTTTACCAGAAGGATCTGGTAGGTAAAAAAGTTTTTAAAACAGATTTTCATAATGATAAAGCTCCTTTGATTAAAGTAAAATAGTGATAGTCTAGGCTTTTCATAGGGAATGAATTCAGAAATTGATGTAGGAGATTTTTTGGAGTACAAGAGTAAATAGATGATAGAACTTTGACTTATACTGATCATACTACTGTATTAATTAATAATTCAGTTGACGGACTGTTCATAAACGCTTTCTTTTAGATCAGTAGTTGTAATGTAAACCAATCTTATCAAATATATATGAAAAAAATATTCTCAGAACTTAAAGGCTTTGTAATTTACAGCCCGGAACTTTTAACAAGATATCTGCAGGAACACAATTTGCCGGGCAATAACATTTTAAAATATTTTGTAGAAAATGAACATGGAGATGAAATAACAAAATCTGGAATAGCTATTCCGATAATAGGGGTGGAGAATGATTATTATTCATTTCAGGTGTCGTTAAATGAGGAGTATATACTAGATCATAGCGAAGTTGCCATAGAATCTGAGGGTTGGATATTTCAAACAGTAAATAATCAGTTACGGATAGCGGGAATTGGTTATTTAAAAGATATAACATTAATCAACGAAGAAAATAGTATAACTCTCCCCTTAGAAAACGGATGGTTTTTATTAAAAATACGAGTCGGAAGAAAAGATGGGGAGCGTTTATTTGAATTGAATATACAAAAACAAGAAATTAAGCCTGACTTTAGAGGTGATATGACTACGGAGTATTATTATGATTAAAATGTATTCTTTTAGATTTTCCTATGATTTAATAAATCTGAATTGTTTTTAAGTTTCTTATAATCAGTTGTTAACGGTCTTTCCTGTTCCTTCGGAAATATAAGTCTTTATTATATCCCGAGACGAATTTCAATTTTGGTGAAAAAATATTTTGTCAGTATTAAAAATATTTCTATATTTGCACCACTGAAAACGACGATACAGTCGCGCTTCAGGAGAGTTGGCAGAGTGGTCGATTGCGGCAGTCTTGAAAACTGTTGACTGTAACAGGTCCGGGGGTTCGAATCCCTCACTCTCCGCAAGAAGGGATGATTTTTTAATCATCCCTTTTTCTTTTATGGGCAAGTTTTCTTTTTTATATGTTCAGTAAAACAAAAAAATCCCGGATGATTCTCAGAGATATTTAAAATAATTAGTTGAATTAGTTAATGATCAATTTTATGTCTGTTTTGGGAAAAGAGTATTGATCCGATTAAGATAAAAAGGGATTTTCATCATTGAAATTGAGTCAGATAATATTTGTTAATTATTTTTATTTCTAAACATTAATGTTATTGATAATAGTGAACTTATTATAAAAATTAATGAAGGAATTATAAAACCTACTGGAACTCTATTATGATCATAACTGGAAAAATTTAGAAGTCCTGTTAATAAAGAAGAAGCTATAATGAGTACAATAAAACAAAATACCATAAGATATCTATATTTATATTCTTCAATTGATAGAAATATAAATACGACCCCAACTACAGGTAAGGCAGCTAATCCTTCCCATAAGATTCCATATTCGGAACTAAAAAGGTCAAAAATAAATTGGTAAATCGATATAAGTATAAGTCCTATATTTAACGTAGCATGTTCTCCAAATCCTTCTGTGAAAAAGAAAGAAATTATTCCAATAAATTTTAAAATTCTAAGAATCATGTCTATTTACATTCTTTTTTTGTGTTGTGTGAAGATAATTCTTTTTTTGAGGGATATATGATAGAGTTAAGTAATTAATAAAGAGAATCGATTTAATTCTAATACCTTGATATATCTTTCATCAGTTTTACAAGATCATAGCCGATAAATAAGAATACATCCGACTCATGCCTTAAATCTGTCATTGAATATCCTGAACTATTTAATTTTTTAAAGTGCAAAGAGCTACTGTCATCTCATTAAATTTGGCAGAAATAGACCTAATGTTGTCATTGTGAGTGATTTGATCGATTTTTATCTTTGCCTTGTAAAATGGTAAATCGATGAAAGAGCGTTTGATTGTTATAGTAGAGATGCCTGATGCATTGACTTTAGACGTTGTTGGCCCCGCGGATGTTTTTACTTTAGCGAATGATTCTTTTTATTCCGAAAATATAAATTTAAGTTATAAGGTTGTTATTGGTTCTGCTACTATAGATCTGGAAGTTAAGATAAAAAGCGATATTGTAATACATACAGTCAATATATTATATGATATACAATCAAAGATTGTTACCTTATTAATTTAATAGTAGGTTTTCCTAGTCATAAACAATGGAATCATTATCCGAAATTAACCGAATGGATAAATGGCATGCCTCTCAGATTAGAAGAATTGGCTCTATTTGTATAGGAGTATTTTTTCTGGCAGAGGCAGGTTTTAGCAATGCCAATGCTATGGGTAAAATATTTTTCGCCACTTTAATGTCTCTCCATCTTATTACCAGGATACGTTTAAGCATTCTCGAATCTAATAGCTTAAGGTTAAAAATTTAAAATTTTACTATCAATAAAAACAAATTCAAAAATGAAATTATTAAAGACATTTGTTATTACCGCTTTCATATTAAGCTCTACAGTAGCTAGCAAAGCTCAAATTTCAGCTTTACAGGAAATGAAAAAAGTAAATAAAAAAATCAATGTTGCATTTCTAATGTATGATAATGTAGAGGCGATGGATTTAAACGGTCCGGTAGACGTCTTTGCGAAAGCCCAGGCAATGGATCCTGGCTATAATTTATATACTGTAGCCGGCTCTACCGAAGACTTAATTCCTTCGGAGGGAAATGTCATAAAAATGAAACCAACCTATTCTTTTAAAAATGCTCCCCAGGCCGATATTTTAATTATTCCGGGGGCTGGACCTGAGACTCTTGTTAATGTAACAAAGAATTCAGAGCTTCTTGAATGGATTAAGAAACAAAATAAAAATACAAAATTAACTATGTCGGTTTGTACAGGAGCTCTGATATTATCAAATGCGGGAGTTTTAGATGGTAAAAAAGCTACAACACACTACCTTGCGCTAGACGAATTAAAACAAAATCCTAAAATTAATATAGTTGATAAAGTAAGATTTGTTGAAGATGGCAAAATCATTACCGCGGCCGGAATTACTTCCGGATTAGATAGTTCCCTGTATCTCATAGAACGAGTTAACGGAAAAGACGTGGCAGATAAAATTGCTAAACTTTTTGTGTATAATCGAAATGGAGATATGTCTTTTATGGAAGACAAATAATCTTAAAAGATATTCGGTAACATATTGTAATATGCCATAATAGAAACCGATTATATAAATATGGTCTCATAAAGAATACATTTTATAATCATGCGGAGCCGGATAGGACTTCGCATTTTTTTATTTGCTTGCTATTGAATTGAAGATCAATTGTAGGCTCTATATGCCTATTTTCAATAATTATAGCGTGAAACTTGTTAAGTCAATACTATAAATGGCGAAAATTTGTATTTTTAACTCACTTATAGAGTAAAAAGTAATTGTAAGAAGAATGGCATCAGTCACAAATATTAAAACCTATCATTTTCTTCCATATAAGTATGGTTTGGAGCTGTTATTGGATATTGGACGTATTGAAACGTTGAATCATTTTGTGTTAGATAGTACATTACATCAACTTAGTTTTTATGAAATTCTGTTTATAGAAAAAGGAACAGGTTTCTTTACTTTGGATGAAAATAAGATAGTGATATCTCCGGGAGCTATTATTTTCACAAGCCCGGGGCAGGTGAGATGTTGGGAAATTGAGGAAGAGGTAAAGGGCTATACACTGTTCTTCGAAAAAGATTTTCTCCATCTTTTTTTTTCGGATGAGCTGTTTCTATATCGGTTTCAATATTTTCATCAATATTCTTGTCCCACCGGAATGCAGCTATCCGAGATACCATTTGTAAAGTGTCAGGGACTTTTATGTGAAATAGAAAAAGAGTTCAGACAGCTTCAGAATGACAGCAGTCATTTGATCAGGTCACTTTTATATCAATTACTGGTAATTCTCAATCGATATTATGCAGATATGTACAATGTTCAAAGAGATACCTACATCCATTCAGATTTTTATCGATTTCGATCTTTACTGGAAAAGAAATTTTTGAATAACCACAGTGTTGAAGCTTATACAAAAATGCTGAATGTAAGTTCGGGATTCCTTAATAAAATCTGCAGACAGTTTAGTGGATTGTCTGCTCAGCAAATGATTCATTATAAATTGATTTCAGAGATCAAGAAACAGCTTTATCAAAACAAATCCGCAAAAGAGATTTCCTATGAGTTTGGCTTTTCAGATCCGTCTAACTTTAACAGGTTCTTTAAAAAGCTTACAGGCAGTACACCCCAACAATACCGAAAGAAGATGTAAATGACCATTTTAAAAACAAAATGACCTTTTTATAAGATATGAATGTTCCTAATTTTACAAAAAAAAGGAATATGAAAAAATACATATTAGGTTTTCTATTGTTCACTATGAATCTACTGTTGATACAGGCAGAACAGTTATACGTGAATCCTCATACCGGGAACGATGCCAATTCAGGAATAAAGGCTCATCCGTTAAAAACACTTATGGAGGCTGCAAAACGTGTAAATGTAAACAAAGAGCGGGGAGCAACGACAATTTTTCTTTCAGAAGGGGTGCATTTATTAACCCAGACTGTTGTATTCACCAATGACAAGTATACCCTTAAAGACCGTCTTGTCATTCGTGCAGATGTTATGCCGGACGACGCAGGCTGGACTCCTCAAAAAATGCCGGTTGTCGTAACCGCAGTGCCGCTCACTACAGGAGTAGGGGGGGAAGAAGCGAAAGGAATACAGCCTGAAGTGAGCCATGTAACTATTGAAGGTCTGCGATTTACAGGGAGTCCGGATTACTCTTATATAGATGGTAATAATTTACGCCGTTCTTACCCCATATGGCGAAATGGAAAAAACTTAGATGATCTTCTCGTGACACAATGTCTATTTGCAGGAGATGTCAATGTATTGCCGTTGCATGTGGGAGTTATTGCCAATGGTTATGGCCTGGTTATCGATCACTGTGTCTTCTTCAATTGCAAAAACCCGGTTGTTTTTTGGCAAACTGATGGAGGAGCCGGAAGTCGTAATGCGATGCGCTATTCGTTGGTGTATGGGAGCTACTTCAGTGGTGTTTGGACTACACAAAGCACCAATGGAGATGATTTTGACTTTCATCATAACATCATAGCAAATACAAGTACAGTATGGATCAGAGAAAAAGGAAGTACGCGCCGATATAAAGCTTCCGATTGCATTTTTACAGACTATTCCCATCTGGCAGGGTATGGAAGTGGCCCGCTAAGCGGCAACAATTTAACTTCAACAGACTTTCTGGAAATGAAGAATGTACAAACTACAGGAACTGTAAAAATTGAAAAAGATCAGAGTAAACGTAATTATCTGCAATTAGCAGAAGGATCGATGGGTTCAAATATAAAAGCCGGACTTTTTAAAAAGAATCAGTAAGCTGTAAATGTCTCTTATTCAAGAAAAAGTAAAGGATATTTGGGTGTAAAATAATGCATTTGGGAGGCTGAATGCATTATTTTTATAAGCTATTTTAGGAGATAATTATTGTCTTATAAGTATGGGTAAGAGAAGAGTCCGGAAATAATTTTTTGTACTTCATTAAGTGTTTAGGTGGAAGGGGAAAAACTTTTTCAGTTGTTTTTATAATGAGAAATAATCTGTAAAATGCTCATTCATAGCTATAATGTAAGACTTTGTTCTTTTGCAAGAAAAACCAAGACAAATCCAATCAAATTTTTATATTTGTAGGGGGTAGTTATAAATATCAAAACACTATAAAAACTCCTGAAAAACTGGCAAAAAAACTAAAAGAACCTGAAAATTAAAAGAATTAAGAATGGATAAGATTAATTTGTTAATTGTTGTGACTGTTATCTCTATGTTTATTTCATTATTTCTTGCCTTTTTTTTGCTCACTGTTAAAACAAAATATAAAATAAGTAATGGGCTGTTTGCTGCTTTTCTCATTATCACAGCAATAGATACTAGTGAGCCATTATTTAACCTGGCTGTTGATGGCCCTTCCAATCTGGGGATGTTAAGGAATACATTTGCTTTCTTACAAATTCCTGTTTTTTATCTGTATGTATTGTCTGTCTGTTATTCTGATTTTAAACTTAGATTTAATTACATTCTACATTTGTTACCCTTTTTAGTTGTCAATTTAACTCTACTTCCCCGTTTTTATGGGGTTGATACTGCTTCTAAAATTAATTTTATTCTGAATCGACAGAATATGGTGGAGATACAGTTTACGCATATTCTTTTTCATATTCAAACTGTTGTATATCTTATTGCTGTTTTTAGGATATTAAGAAAAACAAAAAAATTATATCTTGAAAATTATGCAGGTGCCAGTATCAATTCCTACAATTGGCTGTTTCAGTTTACAAGCGTACTGACGTTTTTGTACTTGATTGTCTTTTTGAAAAATATTTTCAAATTTTCCGATTACCCTTATATTTCTGAATGGATAAAAATTGGGATCATGGTACTTGTGCTGTTTATCACTTGCTGGTATTTATTTAAGGCATTAAGTAACCCCGGTTTATTTAGAAATGTCGATTCAAAATTGAAACTTGTTTCCGATATTATTTTAGAAGAAAAAAAGAAAGAGCCGCTCCCTGACAATGATGAGAAAGTAAGTTTAGAATTAATAAAGTTAAAGAATTATATGATTGAGGAAAAACCTTTTCTCAATCCATCGCTGACGATTCAGGATATTTCCAAAGAAATAGAAATTCCTACCCGGGAATTGTCGGTTTTAATTAATCATCAATTAGGGCAACATTTTTATGATTTTGTAAATGCTTATCGGATAGAGAATGCCATGAATATTTTAAAAGATGTTACAAAAAGTAAAGTGACAATTTTGGAAATTCTGTATGAAGTTGGTTTCAATTCAAAATCTTCTTTTAATACTGCTTTTAAAAAGCACACGGGAAATACACCTACGCATTATCGTAAAAGTTTACAAATCAGTAGTTTGTAATTATTCGTACTCTTTTTTGTAAAGATTCATACTTATTTTTTTACACAAATGTGACTGAATACTTGTATTCGGTCGCATAGTTTTTGTTTCTCTCACATCTTTGTATCGAAATATTTGTTTAACATAAAAAAACGATACAATGAAAACTTCATTAAAATTTTTAGCAGCGCTTTTATTCGTAAGTAGCTTTTCTTTTGGACAAGACTTCTCTAAAAAAATTGATTCCATAATTAATGATAATTATAAAAAAAATCCCA
This sequence comes from uncultured Chryseobacterium sp., assembly GCA_963518055.1. Taxonomy (GTDB): domain Bacteria; phylum Bacteroidota; class Bacteroidia; order Flavobacteriales; family Weeksellaceae; genus Chryseobacterium. The sequence goes on along the minus strand of CAUQIC010000023.1, from coordinate 14,423 downwards.
ACGTAGGAATTAGTGTTGGCTTTATTAATAACAATGAAGAGTATTATACAGCCTATGGTAATTTGAATGCAGAGAGTCAGATTAAAATTAATAAAAACTCCCTGTTTGAAATTGCATCCATCACTAAGATCTTAACGTCAAATTTAATTGCGCAGGCAGTGCTTGATCATAAGATAAAATTGGATGATTATATTGACGGCTTCCTACCAAAAGAATATATCCTGCATGAAAATCTTAAAAATAAGATTAAAATTTCCGATTTGGCATCGCATCAATCCGGTTTACCCGATATAGATTTTGCAAAATTAATAGAAATGGATCCACAACAACCTGTAAATAAGGTGACCCTAGAAACATTGGCCTCTATTATCAATAATTGTACTGAACTGAAAGATTACGGTAAATATCGCTATTCTACCATTGGATATACTTTATTGGGGCAGATAGTAGAAAGAATATACGGTAAGAGCTATGATGAGATGATTAGAGCTAAAATCATACAACCCTTATACATGAATAATACATTAACTAAGGATTTTAATGTAGAAAACAGGACAACTGCCCACAATCCTGAGGGAGGTATTCAGGAATTCTTCAAATGGAGTATTACAGCACCTGCCGGACTAGTTAAGTCTAATGCTGCTGATATGGTTACCTTTTTAAAAGCTGTCCTGAACAAAGAAACTAAAGTGGGGAAAGCTGCTATCATTACAGAAAAAATAGTGTATAAAGATGAAAAAAGAGAAATGGGACTAGGGCTTAATATTGTAACGGATGATAAAAATACAATTTACATGAAATCAGGAGACTCTATGGGGCAATCATCTATCATATGTTATAACAGGAATAAAAAGTGGGGTATTATCATCCTTCTTGATCAAAGAAACTCAAAAATGAGACAAGATCTGTTGAATAAAATTTATGATACAATCCTGAAATAAATAAAATAGAGATAACAAGAATTTAGCTAAATGATAGAAGAGGGATAAGAAAGTCTCTTTTGAATATCATTGCCCTGCCATAAAATATTATACAGAGCCGACTTGTAATAAAAATTTTAATCTAGAAAATAATATCATGAAAAATACCCTTTATTTACTGATTGTTACATTCATCATGTTGAGTTGTCATACGAGAAATCATGTTTTAACCTCAAAAGGAGATTATAAATTTCTTAGAGATAGTTTACATCTCAATGAGCAATTAGAAAAATATAAACTTCCGGGATTTAGTTTTGTTGTTTTTGAAAACTATAAAATTGTATACTCAGATCAGGTGGGAGTAAAATCTATGAACTCTAAGGAAAAGATTGATGAAAATACTGCTTTTTCTACTGCATCCATTACAAAACCAATTACTGCACTCCTTTGCCATATACTGGAAGAGAAGGGCTTAATTAATCTGAATGAACCCATTGATAAGTATTTAAAACGTTGGCATTTGCCAAAAAGTAAGTTTACTGAAAATAATAGTCCAACCTGGAAGCCCTTTTTTAATCATACTTCCGGTACAAATCAAGGTGGATTTTCCGACTACTATGAGGGAGATACAATTCCAACCATTAAACAAAGCCTTCTAGGACAGATCCCAAGATATAATAAGGAAATTGAATTTTTATTTACACCGGGAACGGATTTTGAATATAGTGGTGGGGGATATGTCATTATCCAAATGGCATTAGAAGATGCTTTGAATAAATCTATTGCAGAACTGGCACAAGAACATCTTTTCGCCCCTCTTGGATTGAAGAATACGACGATGATACAGCCTGACGAAAAAGGATTTCTGACGAATGTTGCCAGTGTTCACGACAAAGATGGAAAAGTCATAAAAACAGGCCTGCCTATTACACCACAAATCGGAGCATCCGGAGTATGGTCTACCCCAACAGATTTAGCGAAGCTTTCTATCGAGATACAAAATGCTTTACGCAATAGAAATAATAAGGTAATTTCTCATCAGGTTGCCAAAAAAGTAACTGAAGTATCGGCCTTGAAAAATGCTGTTGGAGGTTGGGGCTACGGATGGCAAAAGTCTGTTGCTTATAACAACTATGATTGGTTTATGTGCAATGGCTCCAATACAGGAGTAGGAGGAAGTATTCTTGCTACTATGGAAGATGGGAATGGTTTTGTAATTCTTGCGAACGGTGAAAAACCTAATCGTATTCCGGTAATAAACCAGACCCGCATAAAGATTCTGGCATTAATGAATTGGAATAAGAAAATATCCAATGAAAGCATTCAGGAAATCCCTTTGAGTCTAAGAAAGCAACTTGTCGGAACATATAACGACTTTTTGTACGGGCAGGGGGCAGAAACTAAAATTGTAGAAAAAAATAACCGTTTGTATGTTGAATCTCCATTTATGGAATATTTTAAAGGGAATAATGCTAATGAGCTACAGTACCTGAAAAACGGAACGTTTAAAATTGTAGATTATCCCAATATATTAGAATTTGATTTTAATAATGGAAAGGCAGATTCTGTTATTTTAACAAGAGACACTTTGAAAACTCAAGTTCAACTTATTCATAAAAATAAATAACTACTGATAACCTGATAGATAGATTTTAGCTCGTTTTTTATTTGTGAAATTAATATAAATTTTTCTATATTTGCACCACTGAAAACAACGGTATAGCCGAAGTTTAGGGGAGAGTTGGCAGAGTGGTCGATTGCGGCAGTCTTGAAAACTGTTGACTGTAACAGGTCCGGGGGTTCGAATCCCTCACTCTCCGCAAAAAGGTACAAATCAATTGATTTGTACCTTTTTTCATTTTGAATTTATTTGCTACAATACCTTTTGTAGGCTAATTTATCCCATTTTCATGTTAATGTAGATTATTTTCGTCTCCATCTTAATTAAAATCGACTGGAATTATTATGACATGATGAGCAATTATTCTGGAAAATTTATATTGGAAAGTCTCTCTAATCTTATCATAAGGCAAGTATTCTTATTCCTCAATTTAATTACTTTGTATAGAACTATTGAAAACCATATTATATGAATACAAATTTTAATGCAGGAATTAATATTGCTATAAAAATTCCAAAAAATAAATACGAAAAAACGGTTGCTTTTTATAAAGATATCTTGAAATTGGTTGTGGAAGAGAAGCCAATTAATAATCCTACTGTTTCAAGAACACACGAAGTGAAATTTGGCCATAACATTATATGGCTAGACTGCGTAGATAATTATACCCATTCTGAAACGTGGCTGCAGCTTACCGTTCCTAACGTTGAAGAAGCAACACAATATCTGCTATCAAACGGAGTGCAGACCTGTGATGAAATTGAAGAGCTTCCGGAAAATATGCACTGGATTACAGATCCGGCAGGGACAGTGTTTAATCTACAGCAAGCTCCATCACACGATTAAAAGAGAAGTATATCATCATGACCATAAAACCTACTGTAATGAGTAGGTTTTTTTTGTTTTGAATAAGGCCCTTTTCATTTGTATGATACATCTTATTTTAAACTCTCCTTTTGCTCTGCAAGTATCCTGTATATATCTGTAATCTTATATTGTGTTGAGTAAATATATCATGAATAACTTCAATCAATTTTTTAATAGTATTAATTTCTAGTTTCAGATACTATATTTTTTTTACGATATACGTAGAACAAATTCTATTTATCAGATGAACTCTTTTAAGGCTGTTTACGGTTCTGGCAAACAACTTAATATCTACTTTAGCGGTATCTAAAAAACAAATATAAAATGAAAGGAAAATTTATAATTGCATTATTAATGCTAAGTTCTGGTGCCTTGTTCTCACAAGTAGGAGTTAATACCACGGCACCCTCTGCTACGTTAGATATAATAGCAAAGAACCCGACAGGGAGCTCTACAGCTATAGACGGAGTAATTATTCCAAGGGTAGATCGACAAAGGGCGCAGAATATGGTAGGAATTGTTACCTCTACCCTAATCTATGTGAATGATATTTCAACCGGTAGCCAAACGGGAAATGCTCAGAATATAGACAGTGTTGGCTTTTATTATTATAATGGAACCGTTTGGGTTAAATTCACGCAAAGCTCAACAGGTGATACTTTTGTTCCGGAAGTGGTTGCCGCAGGGACAAGCATGGCTCCTCAGATTATGGCAGATGGCTCCGGTTATAATAAATGGACTTTTAATGTGAATACTAATGATGGTAACTGGAACGCAGCAAACAATGTATATACAATTCCTACCTCCGGATATTATCAGTTTTCTTTGCAAGGTATTGTTACTGCCAGTAGTAGTCCAAATTCCTTTGCATGGGTAGTGCAATATGATACAAGTCGTTATACATTTAATACAAGAGCAGATGTAGGAGCTAATTTTCCTACGAATTCCGGAGGCGTAATTACCTTGTATTTGGCACAAGGGGCTCAGATTAGTTTTGGGGGAGTACCATGTTTTGGATGTGGTGCTAACTATACAGTTGATAACAGGACTTTTTCCATCATGTTTATGGGAAGCTAATGTAATAAAATAAAAAAATAATATCCATATTAACTTTACTCAATAGCAGCCCTTTTCCCTCATGGGCTGCATAAATCCCCGGATATTGTGGTTTAAAAGATGCGGGGATTGTTTTTTGCAGGATGACGGGTAATATAATACCCGCTCAGCCTGCTTTTTTTATTTTATAAGAATGGCTATTTTTTCTGTATCCTTTTCTAAATAAAAACACCTGGTTTCTATAAAAAGATCAGTTCCTACATTAATATTAAATTTTTAATTGTAGTAGCTTTTATGATCAATATTAATTTTTAAGAAATAGAGATTGGTTTTATTCTCTCAATCATTTAAATTCATATATCGTTCAGATAAACAATTAAGTGTTTAATTTGGTGTATCTACTTAAAGGCAATAGGAAAAATAAAATGCATCATTAATATTAAAGTTCGATGCATTATAACCCCAAATAGAAAGTCCTACAATAGTTCCTGCAGCTGCCCAAGCTTCCCGTTGAAAAAACTCAGACTAAGAGAATGGGGGAGAGATGGTCCTGACAGAATTAATTAGGAATAAGATGAAATAAGGAGGGCTAAGTATATATTGGTATACCGGGCATGGACAGCAACACTAAAAGGTTAATTAAAAGAATAGATTGTAAATTCTTATTATAATTGACATTTACAGAGAAAGAGACTAGTATGGAAGCTATCTCTTTCTTTTGTAAATATTGAAAAATGCATAAAATTTTAATAACCCTCATCACAACCGTAGCCTGTAACAGAGTTGTTAACATTATATTTTTAGGATTTTAGGTGTATTGATATATTATTTTTAATGTAGTCTTTTATGAAACTCTGCAAGTTCAACGGTATTTCTCACCTTAAGTTTTTCAAATATCCTCTTTTTCAAAGTACTGATGGTTGATTTTTGTATCCCTAATATATTGGATATTTCGAGATTGCCATTTCCTTCGGCAAGCAGTTTGAAAATCTGATATTCTCTGGGCGAAAGACTTTTTACCACGGTTCTTTCTGTCGTATTTTTTAAGATAAATGGGATGAGTTCCTGTGGGTAATATACACCTATTCTGAACATTGTTTCTACGGCATTTTTTATTTCATTTTCCTCACTTTTTTTATTCAGATATCCATCGGCTCCTTCATGGATGTATTGGAGAACTGTTTCTTTTTCGAAGGCTGAGAAGATAAGGATCTTTATATCTGGCTGGATGAGCTTAATCTCACCAATCATATGGGTATATAGAGTCCCCGGCATATCGATATCTAGAAGGACAAGATCAAAGTGCACGCTGGAAATCTGCGTTTTTACCTCATCATATCGGGTGGCGAAATAGATTTCAATATCCGGATACTCAAGTTCCAGAATAGCGGCTGTGCCTGCTCTGACAATATAATGATCGTCAGCGATTAAAATTTTCTTATTCATGTCTTATTTTTTTAAGGTAATAGTAACTGTTGTTCCGCATATTAGACCTTTGCAGAACATTATTTGGGCATTGATTTTTTTTATCAAGTGGATAACCATGTGCAGACCCAGTCCATAGTTTTTAAATGCCATCTGATTCGTTTTTGAAAACAGATCATTATAATATTGAATCTGCTCAGGTGACATTCCACAACCTGTATCTTCTACTATTATAGTTGTCTCGGTTATTGTTTTTTCCTTCAGAGTAATAGCTATGGTTCCATTGTTTGTGTTTTTTACTGCATTATCAATAATATTATGGATGATACAGGATAATATATTTCTGTTGATGTTACATAGTATTTCATGATCTGCCTTTACAGATATGATATTGTTGCTGTTTTTGGCAATTTCCTGGAACAGGTTCTTTTTTTCGATTAGGATTTCAGAGATGGTATACTCATCCTCAGTATAAATAGTATCTGTTTTATAGAGAGTATTATATTCTTTAAGATCCAGTGTGAATTTGTAGAGCTCCTCAGATGCTTTATGAATACTGTCAAAATATTTTTTTTGAAATTCCAGATTATCTGTATTGTGGAGTTTCTGTGAAAGCATTACAATGAATTTGACCGGGGTACTAATGTCGTGACTTATTGTCTCTATTAATTTTTCCTGATATTCAGATAATTGCGTCATTTCATTTTTCATGATATGAAGATTATCTGAAGCATCTTTGAGTTCTGAACTCATGCTGTAAACAGTTCTTTTGAGTGCTTTGTTCCGTTTATCTAAAAGCTTTGATCTTTTCCGAACAAAACTTCCTAAAGATAGAATGATAGTCATAATAACTATAACTTTAAAAGAAATAGTCTGATAGAAAAAAGGCTTTATTTCCAATTCGACATTTCTATATTCATATTTCCCGTCTTCTGAAACTAAAACGCGAAATTCAACAGTATATATGCCAGGATCGAGACCCGCTAACGCTATTTTTTTTCCATCTTTAAGTTCAAGATGCTGCCAATCCCTTTTCTTCATTCCTTTTATTCTTACTTGAACATTCGTATTGGAAACATCAGAGTAGTAAGGAAAGTCTATAAATATTTCAATCTGGTCTGAGCTGTTTTCTACCGTAAGTTGTTTATCAAAATTAATCTCTTTATTATTGATTCTTGCTCTTTCAACGAAGATAGCAGATTTTTCCGGGTAGTAAGAGGAGATATTTTTTGGTTGGAAAAACACAAAACCTTCCATAGAGGGGAAGACAAATTCTCCATCCTGTAGCGTGTATGCTGCTGGAAGAATTCCACCATTGAACTCGTTGACTAAAAGACCGGTTTCTTTTGTAAAACGATAGTATTCAGGGACTTTTTTTGTTGTTACATATTGCAGTAATTGTTTTTTAGATATTTTAAATAAGCCATTGTCCGATGAAATCCAATAATTACCAAGAGAGTCATATTGTATGAAATGAGCATTAGACAGAAAAAGATTTCGGTCAAGAGGCATTTTGATGACTTTTTTATCTCTAACCATGAAATAGCCTTCTTTGCGGGTTGTTACCCATACCTCGCCATCAGAAGTCCTTATAATACTCTTTACGTCAATGGTGTTGATCAGTTTTTGTTTGTTTTTACCGGTGGCATCTATAATATAGAGACCATCAGAAGATCCCACGAGAAGTCTGTTTGTACCATATCTCAGAATTGATTTTACCGCACCGGGAAATCTCCAGCTATATTTTATCTTTTTAAATTGATCATTCTCGAAAAAATGAATCAAAGTATCTGAAGAGTCGACTGTTGCCGCAGCATGAAGGTCTGCCTTATTAAACAATCCGATAATTCTTTTGTTGAGATTGACAGTATATGCTTGGGTATATCCTGATTTCTTAGTATAGGTGGTAAGGAAGGTTGTATGGCCAATAATGATATTTTGAAAAGAATCAAATAGCATCATATATTGATCTCCACATTTGAAATTGTATTTTTTAACAATACCCTCATTGTTGAGAACATTTCCTCTTGAATCAATGATTGTATTGGCACTAAACGGTAGCGAGGAGTAGCTTACGTCAGTCTGAAAGGGAATGTTCTTTTTTGCAATTTTAAATTGCTCGGGTTCAATGATATTTAATCCTTTAATTGGACTGGCGAGATAAAGCTTGTTGTAAATTTTATCATAATAAATAGAGGTGATGCTATTCTTTTGTATGCTGTTATTAGCAATGAGGAATTTTAAATTCAAACGACCATTAGATACTTCCAATAAATAGATATGCCCATTATTGATGATAAAGGTTTGATTATTTGCCTCATGCCAGTGTACAAAAGTAGAAGGATCATTTATTATACTCGAATTTTCTGCTAAAGAAACTCTACCACGGTCTACTGAGTATGTCTTTCTATGAGCTTTATCGATGATGTATAAGATGTCATTGTCAACAAATAAATCATGCATATTATTAACAGGAATCGAAAGACTAGTGCTTTTTCCATTAACTGAATAGTTGATTGTATTGTTTTTAAAAGAATATTCAGAGGTAGAAGTCTTTATATAGTAAGTAACATTCTTATTAAAGTCTTTGGAAATATCGTTTTTATGAATTTGCATTACATTCGGCTCGAGATTGAGCCGTTGTTCACTACTAAAATTCCCGGTTTTGCTTACTTTAACTGATCTGCGATTGATGAGTATTCTGTCCTGCATATAGTCATTAACACAGAATATGCTATCCGCAGAGATATTTCCGTAAAAAATATCGAAATGTAAATTTTTGACTTTTATATCATTATAGTTGCTAAAACTTTGCCCGTCGTATTTTATAATGCCGTTTTCTGTGGCAAGCCAGATGAAGCCATATTTGTCTTTTGTAATATCTTTTATACTGTTTTGAGGAAGGCCATTATCTGTATTATACCATGTGGATATGTATTGCCCCATGCAAGTTAGAAACAGATTTAAAAAGAATAGAAATAATAAGATTTTCCTCATATGGAATACGTAAACATAATCATCTATTGACAAAATTAGTACAAATAAAGTATAAAAATAATAGAACTTTTTCTACTTAAGTTATAAAATATATGCACGGAATAAATTATGTTTCATTCTGAATAAAAAATAGATTTGTAATAGTTAATCATTTAATCATTGTCAGATTTCCAATGATTCAGATTATCAGACGATTCTATAAACACAAACTGAAAATTTGTAGCCTTAGCTTCTTTAAAAGAAGAGGCTTTGGCTGCAAAAATCAGGGATGGTAATGCAATGATGATTACTACAAAATAAAAAAACACTTAAAGCAATATAGCATGATCTATAATCATAAAAAAATCCATATGGGCGAGCTTATTCAGACCCGGATTTCAGAATTAAATATTGAAATGCTAAGGATTTGTAATTTTTTTAAATGTTCGGAAAATGAGGTAACAGAGATGATAAAATGCAGGAGCCTGGATTGTGAACTGTTATTAAAATGGAGCAAGTTGCTTCAGTATGATTTTTTCAGGCTTTACTCACAACATCTTATTTTATATTCACCTTTACCCAGTATGAAGAATTTGGTAACAGATAAGGATTCAAAGCTACCGCAGTTTCGTAAAAATATCTATTCAAAGGATATTGTAGATTTTATTCTGGAAATGGTCACAACAGGAGTAAAAAGTAAAAATGAAATAATAACAGAATATCAAATACCAAAGACTACATTATATAAGTGGCTCAAGAAATATGCTGATACCAATCATTTATAGAGGTTTTCCACCAGATTTATTTGAATAATGTGTAATTAATATTAGCCTGAATGAATAATAAAGATCTTTTAACGCTGTGCCATTCTATCATTGGCAAAAACAAAAAAGATATCTTAACACAGTTAGGAGATGGATTCAACTTTTACCCGGACAGCATATGGACTTATGAAATTAAAAAAACATGGTGGGGAAAGAAAACAATACTAGCCATTGAATTTGAAAATAATAAAGTAATTGCTGCTAAGATAAAAAATAGTTTACAGTAGAATTCTATCGAAAAAAACGAAGGAATGAAAAATAGTGATGAACCAAATTACAGAAAGATTTTTGAAGATATTTTAGAAATAAAGTTTCCGGATAAAAAAGAAGTATGTCATAAAATATTAAAGAAAAAAAAACTTACCCATTTTGATATCATTAAACTTAATGATCTGATCTTTGAGCATGAGTATAATTCCTTTAGTATTAACCAGCAATATAGAGCATATAATTATGAAACGATTCTTGAAATTCTAAAGTATCAAGTAAAGAACGGATTGAATAATAGAGAGCTTGCTAGTCATTTTATGATGAGCAGAAATACAATAGCTAAATGGAAAAAGTGCTTTAATTTCTCTAACAGCTCAAATTAGAGATCAGTTGTATCTGATAATATTCTTTAATTTACAAATAGATAAGAATCTCTATTTACAGATATACTATAATAGAAAGCAATAAAAGATTGTGAAGGGGCTTTACCCAGAAGATTTTTCTCCATTAAATAGAATGTATTTTTAATGTTTTACCTGGATATATACTCATTCTAACACAGCTGAAATTCTACAATTTAAATACATTAGTCCCCATGCTTTGCCATATTAATTTATTATTAATAATAGTGTTATTTGATATTATTTCAATTTGAAAACCTGCAAATGACAGTGATTTCAACGCACACTACAAAGAAGACCTTTGGTGATCCCTTTATTTTTTGAATTCAGCTTTCATTCACTGTTAATTAATTATTAACCCAATGCTTAAAATAAATTTAGAGATATGAAAAAGAAAATTTTTCCTTTGCTATTAATCGCTGTAAGCCCTTTTTCCATGGCGCAGATAGGGGTTAATACGACTGTTCCTGCAGCAACATTAGATGTCACTGCAAAGACGAAAGATGGAAGTAAAGCAGAAGGTATTTTAGCCCCAAGACTCACCGGTGATGAGCTTAAAGCAGCAGATGATCAATATACCACCACACAAAAAGGAGCTCTGGTGTATGTGACGAGTGCGGCAACAACTACAACAACTAAAACAGGAAATGTAGTTGCTGAAGGATATTATTACTACGACGGAAACATCTGGCAGAAACTGGATATTGCAAAAGCACCGGGAGGCTTGGATGTAAATATTTATAATAATGACGGTACACTTGCCGGAAACCGTAGTGTGAAAATGGGGGATAAAACATTGAATTTTACCTCTTCAGCTAGTACAGGAAGTTCTCATTTTAACGTAGATGGATCTACTTTAAATGTGAATGCAGTAGACAACCGCGTGGGGATAGGCACATTAACACCTGCCAGAACTTTGCAGGTGAATGGAGATGGTAACAATCCAGTAGTACGCGTCGGAAATATGATATCACAGCCGTCGACAGGCTCTTACTTTCGTTTGACAGTAGATGATAATGGAGATTTATATAAAAGTTCACAGGTATCAGCTCCTTTTTATTATCAGGTATATAATCTGAATAATGTGCAGCAGGACTGGATAAGCAACTTTGATACAAAGGTTCCTTCCAATAAATATACAATGGTAATGGTAGGAAATTCTTTTAATAGTCTTTTAGCAGTAGCCAACGGAAGTTATCCTCCCGGGTTTAGTTATTCGGGACCGTCTAATGTAGCGGCATTTCAATCCGGAGGTACATGGAGACTTTCTGCTGATTATAGCCAGGCCAGCACAAATGGAGGCGTTAATGGAAACTGGACAATTTATACCCTGATTATAGATAATTCTCAGGTAAATACAAAACCTGCGCTCACCTTTAATCTGGGAGGATCTTCTACAGGATCAGCAGGAGCATCACCGGTACCTTAATCCTTTTTAAATAAAAGACTAACGTAATATAGTAATATAATTCTTAAATCTTGATCATTTCAATTCCCAGAAGAGGTACAATTTTGTGCCTCTTTTTATTCTTACAGATTGTCTTCAGGAGAGAATTTATTGTTTAAGCTTTTATATATCTATATTTTCTGTAGATATATTGTTTTGTATTGCAATTGAAAACTATTTCTGCATATTGGAAAAAATAGGCAAATACATCCATGCATTACTTAAAACCCTAAACTTGTATGTAATTTCAACAGGAAATATATATTAATATCTACAATTAATACTAGTATATTTATACCTATTAAAATTATTTGATGTCAATGAAAATAAGTTTGTGTCTAATTGTTAAAAATGAAGAGGCCGTTTTAGGGAGGTGTTTGGAGAGTGCTGCAAAATTTGCAGATGAAATCATCATAGTAGATACAGGGTCTACAGATAAAACTAAAGAAATTGCTGAACAATTTACAGACAAAATTTTCGATTTTGAATGGATTAATGATTTTTCAGCAGCGCGTAATTTTGCCTTTTCTAAAGCAGTTATGGATTATCAGATGTGGTTAGATGCTGATGATGTTGTACCTGAAAAGTCTGTTAAAGAAATTAATGAACTGAAAAAAAGCTTGAAGGATAACGTTGAGATTGTCACAATGAAATATGTGTTATCATTTGATCAAAATAACAACCCTGCTTTCCTTTCAACACGGGAAAGATTATTTAAAAGAAGTAAAAATTATCAGTGGATCGATCCGGTTCACGAATGTATCCCTCTGATTGGCAATCTACAGTATACAGATATTGAAATTTGGCATAAAAAAACAAGATCTGAAGAGCTTTCTACAAGAAATATAGATATATATAAAGCTTTAGAGGAGAAAGGACAAGATTTTTCTGCAAGACAATTGTATTATTATGCCAGGGAGTTGAAAGATCACAACGAAACTTCTAAAGCTATAATTTGTTACGAGAAATTTTTAGATTTGGGATCAGGCTGGGGAGAAGATATAATAACCTCTTGTCATCAATTAGCGATTGAATATAAAAAATTGGGTGTCAGAGAAAAAATTCTGCCTGTTTTATTCAAAAGCTTTGAATATGATGTTCCGAGACCGGATATTTGTTGTGAATTGGGATACTATTATAAAGAAGAGCAAAATTATAATCAAGCATTTAAATGGTTTGATTTGGCTACAAAACTTCCTGTATCTAATTCTGTAGGTTTTGTATTTTCTGATTACTCAGGATATATTCCTAATATTGAGGCTTGCGTTTGTTTATCTTTTTTAGGAGAGTACAGAAGAGCCAACGAATACAACGAAAAAGCTTCTCTTTCAAGGCCGGATTGCCCCTCTGTAAGACAAAATAGGGAATATTTAAAAGATCTTATGTAGATGATAGGAATATTAATAAATGCTTTGTGATTTTTTTTAAATATAAATTAATATAGTTGTCATAATATAATTATATCTTTGGTAAATATTAAAAACTAATAAGATATATATTAATATGATATGAAAACTACACTTTTTACACTTTCTTTGTTTCTTGTTAGTTTCTCGATGCAGGTTTCGGGGCAGGAAACCCTCAATACGAGTGGAACTAATATGTCTGGTATGACAGGGAATGTTACAGCTTCTTTAGGCCAGGTTTTTCACGAAACAACTTCTTCTTCCGGAGGAAATATTACCGCAGGTGTTCAGCAGCCTTATGAAATTACCCCAACATTAGGAATTGATATCACGGAAATCAGTTTGAACCTTGCTATTTTCCCGAATCCCACAACAGACATTCTCAATTTAAAATTGGGATTTAAAGATTACGATAAGTATCGGTATGATATTTTTGATAGCAGTGGTAAGTTACTGGCAAGTAAGCCTATTCTTCAGGCACAAACTCAAATTATAATGACATCTTATCCGGCTGCAGTCTATTTATTAAAAATATCAAAAGAAGGTAAAGCCATCAAAATTTTTAAGGTTTTAAAAAGAGATAAATAAAATATATAAAACTAATTACCTATGAAAAAGCTTTCTTTTCTAGCAGCCTCTCTGGCTTCTGCTTTAGTGTTTTCACAAGTGCAGGATGCCATGAGCTATCAGGCTATTATCAGAAATTCAAGTAATCAATTGGTCAGTAATCAGAATGTAGGAATGAAATTTTCTATATTGAAAGGTTCTGCAACAGGAACTGTCGTATACTCCGAAACTCAAACTCAGTCTACCAATATAAATGGTTTAGTAACGGTAAAAATAGGAGCCGGGACTTTAGTAAGTGGATCTTATTCAACAATTAATTGGGGAGCAGATACATACTTTATAAAAATAGAAACAGATCCCGGGGGATCAAATAACTATACCATAACAGGAACATCACAATTATTAAGTGTCCCTTATGCTTTATATGCAAAAACTTCAGGGAGTTCCATTCCTGGCCCTCAAGGTGCCACTGGTGCAACAGGTGCACAAGGTATGCAAGGGATTACTGGGCCAACAGGTCCAGTAGGAGCTCAGGGGTTAGCAGGAGTTACCGGAGCAACAGGTGCACAAGGTATGCAAGGAATTACAGGTCCAACCGGAGCAGTAGGAGCTCAGGGTGTAGCAGGAGTTACCGGAGCAACAGGTGCACAAGGGATTACTGGGCCAACAGGTCCAGTAGGAGCTCAGGGGTTAGCAGGAGTTA
>CAUQIC010000022.1:0-73640 GCA_963518055.1 uncultured Chryseobacterium sp. | reverse complement strand
TTCTAACCAGCTGAACTACCGGATCAATTTTTTTAAAGTAAATTGAGAAAACTTTCTGCGATCCGGACGGGACTCGAACCCGCGACCTCCGCCGTGACAGGGCGGCATTCTAACCAGCTGAACTACCGGATCATTTTTTAAAGAGCTTCGTTTCTTTTTCGTGGTTGCAAAATTACATCTTTTTTTGTTATCTGCAAATTATTTTAAAAAAAATGCCTTCCAATCGTGGAAGGCATTCATTATCATACTTATTTTTTTTATAAGTGTGCGCTTAATTTTTCAGCGATCACCTCTTTTGGAGCTACACCTACTAATTTATCTACTACTTCTCCGTTCTTAAAGATAAGAACTGTAGGGATATTTCTGATGCCATACTGCATTGAAATTTCCTGATTGTTGTCTACATCTACTTTTCCTACTACTGCTTTTCCTTCAAAATCTGAAGCAACTTCTTCGATGATTGGTCCTAATGTTCTACAAGGTCCGCACCATACTGCCCAGAAGTCTACTAATACCGGTTTATCTGATTTTAATACCGTATCCTGGAATGAGCTATCTGTAATTTCTAAAGCCATTTTGTTTCTTTTATTTTAATTAATATTATTTTCTTGTTTAATCTTGTTGAGTGTTCAAAATTACGATTTTTAGATCATAAGACTATCTATGCTCAACATTAGTTTTTTCTATAGTATAATCTTTTGAAATTTCTTTTAAGGCATTGACCAATGAATCAATATCTGATTTTGTGGTCATATGACTGAAAGAAATACGTAACGGAGTACAGTGATCCATCTCATCTTCAGTAAGAACCATCATCATCACCATAGATGGTTTTGATGCGCCGGAAGAGCATGCACTTCCTTGAGAAATAGCAATTCCTTTCATATCCAGCTGAAGTCCTATCAATGGATTTTTATACGGTAATAAAGCACTTAAAACGGTATAAAGACTATTTTCCTTTTCAGCACTGCGTCCGTTGAATTTTATTCCTTCAATTTCAGCAGAAAGCCTTTCAATGGCATAATCTTTAATTTCCTGCATATGGTTTGTATATTCTTCCATATGATTCAGGGAAAGTTCTAATGCCTTTCCAAGGCCTACAATCCCAGATACATTCTCTGTTCCTGCTCTCAGGCTTCTTTCCTGAGGGCCTCCCGTAATAATCCCCTTTAAGCCGCTTGCTTTTCTGATGAAAGCAAAGCCTGCTCCTTTCGGGCCATGGAATTTATGGGCACTGCAAGATGCAAAGTCTACCGGAATATCAGAAAGATCAAGGTTCATATGAGCCATGGTCTGTACGGTATCAGAATGGAAAAGAGCATTGTTTGCTTTACAAAGCTCAGCAACTTTTTTAAGGTTGATAATATTTCCGATTTCGTTATTGGCGTGCATTAAGCTTACCAACGTTTTTTTATCTGAAGATTTTAATAATTCTTCCAGTTTATGAAGATCGATATCTCCTTTTTCGTTGGGACGGATATAGTTTACTTCTACCCCTTTTCTGCTTTTCATATCCAGAATACTTTCAGAAACACATTTATGCTCTAAAGGAGAACTGATAATTCTTTCTATTCCAAGATGTTCGACAGAAGATTTAATAATCATATTATTTGATTCTGTTCCACAAGAAGTAAAAATGATTTCAGCAGGAGTTACATGAAGATAGTCTGCAACCTGCCTTCTTACATTTTCAATAAGGATTTTTGCTTCCTGGCCAAAGCTGTGAGTTGAAGACGGGTTTCCGAAATTCATCTTCATCGTGCCTACCATTGCATCTATAACTTCATCTGCAAGCGGAGTGGTTGCGGCATTATCTAAATATATTTTATCCATTATTATTTTGAATATTTTAATTCTACGGAGGTAAACTGGTAATCTGCAGGAACAGTAA
The DNA here is from genome assembly GCA_963518055.1 of uncultured Chryseobacterium sp. Classification (GTDB taxonomy): domain Bacteria; phylum Bacteroidota; class Bacteroidia; order Flavobacteriales; family Weeksellaceae; genus Chryseobacterium. The sequence goes on along the minus strand of CAUQIC010000022.1, from coordinate 71,749 downwards.
ACATAAACCAAGGGTTGGAAATCACCTGAATTTCCATTCCACCAGAAGGTTCTCCTGCCGGGACTTCCACATACAGGATATTATCCTTCACAGCAATACTTTTGATCTTTGCAATACTGTGGCTTCCTGATCTGAAGCTACCTAAATTGTATAAAACTACTTTTTTATTTTTCGGGAATTTCGGATAATTAACGGAAGACTCCTTCCCTAGCTCTACCAAACCGAAGTTTCCTTTGAAAGCATTTCTAAAGTCATTTTCGTCTTTAATAATCCTGAATCCGGGCTTGTCTGCCCCTCCTTGTGACTCAGAAACGAGAAGTTCTGCATTATTCTGCATACCTGATGTTTTTTGGGGTGGCGTACTTGTACAGCTCATTGCGATTGCAGCAAATACGATTAACAGCCTTTTCATTTTTTATAATTTTATCACCCAAAATTAATGAAAAAATTGGTAATGTCCTTCATTTGCCCATTTCAACATTGGCCGATCTCCGGAAGTATCACCAAATGCAATAATTTTATCGTATTTAGAATCGTTGATTTCTTCTTTTATTCTGACCAGTTTTTCTTTCCCGTTACAATTTTTACCAATAAAGTTTCCTGTGAAAATACCATTTTTAAACTCTGCCCGTGTAGAAACAAGCTCCATTTTCAATTCCTGAGCAAAAGGCTTTACCCAGATATCCAGTGAAGCGGTAACCAATAAACTTTGTGTATTATTCCTATCGATATTTTTAATAAAGTCTAATGCATTTTCCCTTACGATCTTGGGATAATGATGTTCAAAAAACTGTTGAGACTTCATCTCAATTTTTTCCTGTGTCTGACCTTTTAGAATAGATCCTATGAAGCTTTTTTTCACTTTTTCTGTCTCAGCAAGTTTTAACTTCAACAAAATAAAGAGAGGGACATGCTTTAAAAATTGTATCCGATATCTTGTAGAATCGTAGAACTTCAGATACATAAACATGGTATCCTTATAAGTCAGGGTTCCGTCAAAATCAAAACAATACAATTTTTTCATCTTTTTAAAGCTTTAATTTTTTAAATATAAATTCAGGGATATTTCTGATAATCATCATGATAATACTCCAAATCGGCAAAACATATGCCACATTTTTTTGCTTTTTAAAAGCTTTATAAATGCATTCGGCAGCTTGCTTTGGTGTTGCAGTCAATTTTGGATTTAAAGGTAGACCTTCCGTCATTTTAGTTGCCATAAATCCCGGTTTTATGGTAAGAACATGCACTTTTTTTTCAAAAAGGTAGTTTCTTAACCCACTCAAGTAAGCGGTAAAAGCTGCTTTTGCGCTTCCATAGATGAAGTTACTTTGCCTACCCCTGTCTCCTGCCACTGAAGAAAGCCCGATGATCGTTCCTGATCTTCTGCTTTCAAATTTATGGGCAAAATAATTCATAACAGGAACCAGCTTTGAGTAATTGATATCAATAACACGCTCGGTGTTCTTATTATCGTAAAGACCTTCTTCTGTTCCCTCACCCAAATATCCTACAGCGCAAAATAATACATTTGAATTGACATAATCAAATCTGTTGTAATCAATTTCTTTTGTCAGATCCAGCTCAATCACTTCAGACTGCTGCAGAAACTTCACATCAATATGTCTTGCAAATCTTTCTGTAGTTTCCTTATTTGAGGTGAAAAGATAGATTTTTTCAAATTTTTCTCCTTCCTGAAGTGCTTTTTCCACAAAAGCCTGTGCCACTTCAGATGTGCTTCCCAGAACTATCATTATGAGTTATTATTTATGATTCTTTTGTGCTGTAAAGACACAAATTTAGAGCTACGAATATTTTTCAGGTAATTGGTCAGTGATGATCTGCTCATGCTGTCTTTGGTAAGATAGATTCTTCCTCCAAATTCCTGAACAATACCATCAAGCTGATCTACCAGTTTTTTCAGTTTCGAATTCACTTTAAAATCAAGAGCCAATGTATATCCTTCAACAGGAAATGAGTTGTATGCTTCCTGATTATTTTTCCCAAAGAGTTTTAAAACAGCAAGGAAAGACCCATTACCACTTTTTGCGATGGTCTCAAGAATTTTTTTCATTCCTTCTTTACCAGCTTCTTTAGGAATGACCATCTGATATTGTATAAATCCGGATTTTCCGTAGATTTTATTCCAATCATTGATAGCATCCAATGGATAGAAGAAGGTTTCATAATCGATAAAGTTCTTCACTTCTTTTTTGGCCTGTTTTTTATAATACAGCCAATTGAAGATTTTCACAGTCAATGCATTCAATACAAATCCCGGAAAATAAAAAGGAACCGTTGGCTGCAGTTTCTTCTTTAATCGTAAAGGTGTTTTCCCCATATTCTGCGGAAGTTCATGTTGAAAGGCATGTTCGCCTCTCATCAAAATACTTCTCCCGATATTTTGACCTTTCTGAAGACAATCAATCCATGCTACAGTGTACGTCCAGCTTTCGCTTTCATCAAATAGTCTGAAAATTTCATCCAGATTCTCAGCTTTAATACTTTCCTGGCGGATATAGGCAGATTCTATATTCTTAAGCTTAAATTTCGCGGTAAGAATAATTCCTGTCAATCCCATTCCACCAATGGTAGCCCAGAACTTTTCTGAATTCTCTTCTCGTGAACAGGTAATAATTTCCCCATTTTCAGTCATTAATTTAAATTCAATTACATATTCTGAAAAACACCCTTCTGCGTGGTGGTTTTTACCATGCACATCGGAAGCAATTGCTCCTCCTACGGAAATAAATTTTGTTCCCGGAGTCACGTAAAGAAAATATCCCTGCGGAACTGATATTTCAAGAACATCAGAAAGCAGTACGCCGGATTCGCATTCTATGATCCCGTTCAAACGGTCAAAACTGATGAACTTATTTAATTTTTTAGTAGAAAATATCGTTTCTCCCAATGAAGCATCTCCATAGCATCTTCCATTTCCTCTTGCGATGACCTCGTTGTGATTGAGTACAAATTCTTTTATTTTTTTGAAGCTGTCCTCCGATCTCATTTCCTTTTCTACTACCGGGAAATTGCCCCAGTTAGTAACTTTCTGTGTGAAATTTGGCTTCATTTTTTAAAGTAAATTTGAATTAAAAATGCAGCAACCCAAAGTAATAGAGTCACCTGTATGTAACGATCTCTGTAAACAATTTTTGTGGGAGATTCCGTTCTGTTGTACACTAATGTCTGCTGTAAATATCTCAATAGAGCAAATACTACAAAAACCACCGTATAAAATACCCTCTCATGAAATCTTGCCTGAACTTCCGGTGATAAAGTAAACATCAGGTAGCATACAATAGCAAGAGTAATTGAAATAGACAGGGCAATATCTGCAAATTGAACATTATAGCCATCAAGAGCTCTTCTGGTTTTCCCTGAAACCTGTGCGTTGATAAGCTCTCCTCTTCTCTTTCCGATCGCCAATACCAAAGCCAGTACAAAAGTCAGCAGGATAGCCCATTGTGAGATACTGATTCCTGTGATATAACCACCAGCTAATACTCTCAACACAAAACCGATCGCAATGATAAAAATATCAATGATAGGAACATGTTTCAATCTGAAAGTATAGGCAAGGTTCATCACCACATAAAAGCCAATGATGGTAGCAAACTTCCATAAAAACTCATGAAAATAGACTTGCGCAAAGAATACCAAGGCAATATCCACAATGACAAGGCCAACAAGAATTCCTATTGCTTGTGATTTTGAAATCACACCACTGGCCAGCGGGCGTCTTCTCTTTTCCGGATGCTTCCTATCGGCTTCAATATCGTTATAATCATTCAGAATATAAACGACACTTGCAGCAAGCGAAAAAATAATAAAAGCAAAGATGCTTTTGGTAAGTAAATCTAAGTTGGTAATATTACCTGAAAAAAATAGAGGGACAAATACAAAAAGGTTTTTCACCCATTGCTCCACCCGGAGCAGCTTAAAATATTTCTTCATTTATGTTATTTCAATTACAAAAATAATAAATTCAAAATTTTACAAGCATAAAAATACAAAAAAAACCGCCGGAGCGGTCTTTTACGAAAATATTTATATGTTAAATTAATTACTGCCCTTGTTTGGCATCGTTAATCATCTTTTCATTGGCAGTAATAGCGAATTCAACTCTTCTGTTTTTAGCTCTTCCTTCATCTGTATCATTACTAGCAACAGGCATATTTTTACCTTCACCTTTTGTAAACATTCTGCTACCTGCAATTCCTTTTCCTACTAGATATGCTTTCACAGCATCAGCTCTTCTTTGAGAAAGTGCCAAGTTATAAGCATCTTTACCTACGCTGTCTGTATATCCGTAAATATTAATATTAGTATCCTGGTTATCAACTAATACCTTAGCTAGTTTATCAAGGTTGGTTTGTGCTACAGAAGTAAGATTTGAAGAATCGAAAGCAAAGTTTACAATACTTTCATTCATGGTAACTTTAATACCATCTCCTACTCTTTCTACCTGAGCTCCCGGTAAAGTTTCTTTAATATCTCTGGCTTGTTTGTCCATCTTGTTACCGATAACGTTACCTGCAACCCCACCGATAATACCTCCTAATACAGCACCAATAGCACCGTTTCCTCCTCTACCTACGTTATTCCCAAGAATACCTCCAAGTACTGCCCCTGATGCAACACCTACTGCAGTACCTCTCTGTTGGTTATTTGAATTCTGAACCGCTTCACAGCTTGTCAATAATAATGCTGATGACAAGAAAAGGGCTCCTACATATGTTTTAGTAAATTTCATTTTTTTTATCTTTTATGTTATATAATTATTTCATTCCTGTTCTCTGGAAGTTGTAAACAACTTTTACGCTTCCTCCTTCAAAAGGAACATCTTGTTGAAGAGAGAATTGATCTGTAGTCTGGTTGATTATTTCCAAAGTATACCCTGCAGTATTTTGCTTAGCTTTAGTACCTTGTGCAATCTTTTTAAACATAAATGTACTCCCGTTTTTCACTTCAAATTTAATCGGCTGTGTAATAGCCGGACAACTTCCTCCTCCATTTAACGTATAAGCTCCTGTCCAGTTGTTAGGAATAAGTCTCCAGTGACTTCCTACGAAACATTGAGCGTCTGCTCCCTCATCAAAAGGTTTAATTTTATAGCCTTTTTCGTAATCTACGCTTACAATCTGCCAGTCTCCTTTCATTTGAAGGAAATCAGCTCTTTGATTTTGAGATGTAGCTGCTTTGTTTACAGAGGAACATGACACTGCAAAAATTGATGTTCCTAACATCCCTGCAAGTAGTAACTTTTTCATTTTGTTGTTTATTATTTTGTTACATTAAAGTTACAAAAAACCGTGCCAAATTTGAAAATAAAAAATAAAAAAGTCCGAAAAAATTCGGACTTTTTATGGTTTCTCCTTAAACACAGGGAGATAAACTATTTTTTAACGGCCTTTTTTACAGATTTCGAAGGCCTAGTATTTTTTGATGTAGATGCTTTACCATCATAGAAATGAGTATAAGCGTATTCTGCTGCTTTTTTCAAATCGATAACTCCACCCGCCTGGGAATAATCAGTAAAGCCATTTTCAGTACTTGGATTACTGCTTTTAACCAGTGCTTCAATGACCTGATAAGGTTTAAGATTTGGCATATACGCCAATAAGACTGCAGCTGCTCCTGCTACAACCGGAGAGGCCATAGAAGTTCCCTGCAGGTACTTATATTCATTTTTAGGAACCGTAGAGTAAATTTCTTCTCCCGGAGCAAAAACATTCACCATCTTTTTGTTATAGTTAGAGAAATCTGCTCTTAAAGCATTGTTTTTATTGGTACTTGCTCCTACCACAAGAACGTTATTTACAAATGGTTTTTCATCATTAACGTTTTTAAAGTTTGTAGGATAAGCCAAATGCTCTGCTACATCTTCGTTTTCGTTACCTGCTGCTTTTACCAAAAGTACACCTTTATCTTCTGCATATTTGAATGCATCCCAAACCACATTTTTACCTGGAGAAACTGGTTTTCCAAAGCTCATATTCAATACCTTCGCACCGTTATCTACGGCATATCTGATCGCATTGGCAACGTCTTTATCTCTTTCATCACCATTTGGTACTGTTCTCACAGACATGATTTTTGCTACTTTGGAAGCGATACCATACTGAACTTCTTTTCCTTGAGGTAATCCTGCTATGATACCGGCTACGTGTGTTCCGTGTTCTGCGTCAGGCCCTTCGTAATGGTTATTTCCATAATTTTTTTCAGAATAGTCATCGTAGTTATCCCCTACAATTTCTTTTCTTGGATCATAACTTAAGTCATATTGTTTTGACTGTGGTGTATAGTAATCAATCGCTTCTTTCATTTGATCTTTGATTGCTTTCTCAAAATCAGCTGATGATTTTCCTTTAAATTCAGGGCTTTGTGACACCTGAGTTAAAACCTGTAAAGCAATAGCGTCTTTCTGATCAGAAGGAGCTTTAATTGAGGTAATTGTTTCCGTAGTTACCGGCTTTCCTCCTAATAATTTAACCATATTAGGAATAACTTCATTGATCATTGTATACGTCTGAAGACCTTGTTTAGCATCGATGCTTTTCTTATTGAAAAGCTCTTTAGCTTTCATATACATCGCAAATTCTTCAGGCATTTTAGCCTGATTTGCCTTATTTTTTGTAGAGTCATCTCCTTCGAAAAGCGGTTTATATTTAGCAACAACTCTTGTTACTTCCATATTGTCGATATCGATATCTCCGTTTTTCCCTCCTATGAAGTTCCAACCATGTACATCATCGATATACCCATTTCCATCATCATCTTTTCCGTTACCCGGAACTTCGTTAGGATTAGACCATACGTTCTTTATTAATCCAGGGTGATCTACCTGTACTCCACTATCTAAAACTCCAACAACAACAGTTTGAGGTTTTAAACCTTTAGATTCAAGATATTTGTATGCATTTGCCGTATTTACACCATATACTTTTGTCGTCGAAAAATCTTTATGATACCAAGTCATCAGATCTTTATCTTCTTTTGGATCAATACTTTTTGCTTTTGATTCCTGAGCATAAGAGAAACTAAAACCTGCTAAAAAAACAGCAGCCAATAATACCTTTTTCATATGTTGATATTTATTTTTTAGAGTGAAACGGAATCGCCATCTTCATCTGTCTGTTATCAGGAAAGATCATTACGGCGATTTTCATTATTATAATTACTTAATACTTTTTATATAGGTAAGAGATTCCGGTCCTTTGTTACAAATAAGATCTAAAACTGATAAATCTTTTAAAAACCCATATTTATCCGAAAATGTCTGATAATATTCATCCATCTCAAATTCTGAGGGAAGTTTTGCTGAAAACTTTTCTCTGAAATTGCTACCTTCCGGATTTTTGATATATTCTTCATTCAAAGAGTGTGCCTTTTCTGTTTTAAGTATCTGTTGGATGACTTCTATCCCTTTAAGGTTAAAATCCAAAAGAAATTTTTCGTTCAAATCGAATATTTTTCTGAATTTATCTTCGTAGTACTCGAAGTAAGGGGAACTTTGATATGCTGTTTGGATTGATTTCCAGTGAAGGGTTCTCCAATCTTCTCTATAGGAAATTTCAATATCTTTAAATTCTCTTTTCCCGTTATGAGTAATGGGAATAATTAATGACAGTTTTCCGTTTGCGCCATAGATATTAGTTCTGTTTCTATAGGTTTGTTTAGGAAAGTTTTCAAACTGTTCAATTGCAATTTCGTTTTCAGGATTTAAAAACACTGAAAACCATGAAACCGGAGGCATATAAAATGCCGGTAATAAGACATTCTTCATATTCATAATACAAAAATGAAGTATTTTTTCAAATACTTCATTCTATTTTAAGTTTAATTTTTTTATAATTCGTCTTCAGTTTTTTTCTTTCTGAATAATTTTACAAAATATTCCCATCCGAAGAACAGTACTAAAATCATTGCGGCAATCCACCAGTAAGAGGTTTTATTAGCTTCTCCTGTATTCGTTGCTTTAAACATTCTTTCCCAACGAATTTTTTTAGGCGCCTGATAGGTTGAACTTGCATCCGGGAATATCCCCTGAACACTCATCCATGTAAACATCGGTTTTCCGACGATATTTTCTTCAGGAACAAATCCGAAGAATCTTGCATCTAATGAAGCATCTCTGTTATCACCTACCATCATATAATAATCTTGCTGGATTGTATACTGATTAGCTTCTTTTCCGTTGATAAATATTTTTCCGTTCTTTTTCTCTAAGCTATTGTGCTCATATTCAGAAATAACCCATTGGTACATAGGAAGAGTCTCGTTGTTAATCGCTACTACATCTCCTTTTTTAGGAATTCTGAGTGGGCCATACCAATCCTGATTCCAAGGTTTGTTGATTGGGAAAATAGATTGGGTGGTGTCAATTTTTGTTTTAGCTTCATCTCTATAATATACGGCAGCTTCTCCTTTTGGAGATACATCTTCCTTCATATCAATTACATGAGGCAGCTCTTTAATATCTTTAGCCGTTTTATCTGTTAATCCCTGAAAAGCATATAAATATCCTCCGTCATTCTGTTGCAATTCTTGAACCGGTAAAAATCCATAAGCATTATATAACGTGGGAATATCTAATTGAGCGTCTGTAGTTACAATATACCTGTGCTGTACTTCCTGGTCTCCTAAAACAGTTTCCGGTTTTCCGTTAACAAAAAGTCTTCCGGCTCTCATTTCGAAAGTATCACCCGCTGTAGCCACACATCTTTTTACATATGGATCTTTTCTGTCGATTGCGGTATGTACAGAATCCTGAGGATAGTTGAAAACAACTACATCATTTTTTTGAGGCTTATTAAACTGAAGAATTCTTGTATAAGGTAATTTTACTCCATCAACATAAGATTTCGGATCATCTTTTGGATTTCCCTTTTGCCCTGTATCCATAATGGTTCCCTGAAGGAAAGGTATGGCCAGAGGACGCATTGGAAGTCTATATCCGTAGCTCCATTTATTGACGAACAGGAAGTCACCTACCAATAATGTTCTTTCCATAGATCCGGTAGGAATTCCGAATGGCTGCGTTATAAAAACATGGATTATAGTTGCAAAAACTACAGCAAAAGTAATGGATCCCAAAAAGGTATCTTTCTTTTTTGCGTTTTTCTCTTCGTCTGTAAGAAACAGATCGTTGGCATTTTCATCCTCCAGTTCTACATCCTTAGAATAGTTGATGGTTGCCATATAAATAAATGGCAGGATTACGGTAAGAATTTGATCCTTAAAAAGAGTTTTTCCAAACTTCTTTACTAAATAAAGATGGAAAACAGACATCATGATTGGTCCTACAATCGGAAGATAAGACAGGATTGCCCACCATTTCGGATGTTTTGTTTCTTTCAGGATAATGAAATAATTATAAAAAGGTATAAACGCAAATAGTGGACTATACCCCATTTTCTTGAACAACTTCCATGTTGAACCCCCCATTAAAATGGATAAAATGAGGACATACACTGTATAAGTTAAAAAATAATTCATAAATTTTTGTGCCTATTCTAAATATATAAATGATAAATGATGAGTAATAAATGATTACAGCGGTCTGCTATTTATAATTTACTATTCATCATTTCCTGTTATTGGTATGCAATTTAAAGAATTTGTTACAAATTAAAGACCTAAAACATCTTTCATTTCGAAGTTTCCTTTTTTATCTTTAATCCATTCTGCAGCCACTACAGCTCCCAATGCAAAACCATTTCTATTAAATGCTGTGTGTTTGATTTCAATCTCATCTACTTCGCTTCTGTAGAAAACACTATGAGTTCCCGGAACCTCATCTTCACGTACTGCGAAAATCCCAAGTTGAGACCCTTCTGTTTCCTCCAGTTTCCAGGCAGCAAATTTCGGATTATTTTTAATGATACCTTCCGCAATAGAAATAGCTGTTCCACTAGGGGCATCTTTTTTGTGAATATGATGAATTTCTTCCAACTGGCAAGAGTATTCATCAACGTTTTTCATTAAGTCAGCCAATTTTTCGTTTAAAGCAAAAAATAAATTCACTCCTAAACTAAAGTTTGAGCCATATAAGAACGCTGTATTATTATCAACAGCTAATTTTTCAATTTCAGCCTTTTTCTCCAGCCAACCTGTTGTTCCACAGATTACCGGGATTTTGTTTTCTAGGCAGGCCTTAATATTATCAAATGCTACCTCCGGTAATGAAAACTCAATGACAACATCCGGATGATTAAGATTTTCAGCAGTTGGTGTTTCCTTTAGTCGGGCAACTACTTCATGACCTCTTTTTTGTGCGATCTCATCAATGATCTTACCCATTTTCCCGTAACCAACTAATGCTATTTTCATATGCTTTTGTTCTATTTTTAACTACACAGGTTATATTGAGCCCGTGTGCATTTTATATTCTATTATATTTAAAATCTATAGCTTAAACTAAATCCTGTTTTAGGAGCATCATACCCATACTGGTCTTGAATAACAGAGGGCTTAAAAGTAAGATCCGGATCATGGCGGCTTTCATAAAGATGGGCATCTACAACCGCATCTACAATATTCAAAATGTAGATCAATCCCGTAATGGCAATAGCATAATCTCTTTGCCTTTTCGCTCTATCCTGAACGTTCCCTAAAGCTCTTTTGTCAAGCCAAGGGCGACTATCTACAAATTCATTAGGGGTACCGTTAAGTTTTGCGATATAATATTCACGATATTTCTTGTATTGATTATCATTCCAGATCGCAATACCAACTCCAGCTCCCACAGCTCCCCAAACAATAGGAATTTTCCAGTATTTTTTGTTATAGAATTGTCCTAATCCAGGAAAAACGGCCGAGTACAATCCGGCTCTCGTAGGATTCAGTTTTATTGTTTTTTTAGTCGGGCCATTTGCCTTTTCAAGATCTGCAATAATTTTAGCTTCGGTTTTTCCGGGTTTTACCTTAGGCGCTTCTTCTTTTGGAAGAGTCTGTAACCGAACAGTATCGATGGGACTGACTTGTGAATAAGCCAGCGCCGTGATACACAGGAAAAATGTGAAAAATATATTCTTCATTATTTAATATGGGATAAAATATATTCTAATTCTTCTTCATTTTTGAAGTCCAGAACAATCTTACCTTTTTTACCATTTCCAGAAGCTTTGATCTCTACTTTTACATCTAAGATGTCAGCGATTGTCTTCTGCGCTCTTTTATAGTTATTCGAAAGCTCTGCATTTACTTTTTTTGCTGCCGGAGATTTTGGATTCTTCAACGCAGCAGCTGCCTGCTCTGCCTGACGAACGTTTAGTTTTTCTTTGATAATAAGATCAAACAGAATTTGTTGATTCTCTTCACTTTCAAGACTAATGATTGCTCTTCCGTGTCCTGCAGAAATCTCACCACTTCTGATCGCATTCTGAATGTCCGGGTTCAATCTTAATAATCTGATTGAATTGGTAATAGTACTTCTATCTTTTCCTATTCTTTGGCTTAGGTTTTCCTGAGTAAGTCCGATTTCCTCCAAAAGCCTGTGGTAAGTTAAGGCAATTTCGATGGCATCAAGATCTTCTCTCTGAATATTTTCTACAAGAGCCATCTCGAGAAGCTCCTGATCGTTGACTAAACGGATATATGCCGGAATAGTTGTTAATCCCGCAATTTTACTTGCTCTGTAACGTCTTTCCCCTGATATAATCTCAAACTTTTCCCCATCTTTTCTCAGGGTAATCGGTTGGATTACACCTAAGTTTTTAATAGATTGTGCAAGTTCGTTTAATGCTTTTTCATCAAAATAAGTTCTCGGCTGCGTCGGGTTCGGATAAATATCTTCAAGTGCAACTTCTACAATATTTCCCACAAACTTATCTGCTCCCTCATCAGTAGCGGAGTTGATACTTGCTTTAGATTCTGCACTTAAAATGGCGCCCAAGCCGCGTCCCATAGCTCTTTTTTTGTCCTTCATAGATATAATTGATAAATGATGTTTGATGAGTGATGACTAGCATTCACTTATTGGCCATTTATTATTAATTTAATTCTTTACTAAATTTTCGTTCTTCAAAAGAACTTCTTCAGCTAATTGAATGTACTGAACAGCTCCTTTACTTTCCGCATCATAATTTAAGATACTTTCTCCAAAACTTGGAGCTTCACTTAGTCTTACGTTTCTACTGATAATAGTTTCAAAAACCATTTCCGGGAAATGTAAGTTTACTTCTTCTACGACTTGGTTAGATAGTCTTAATCGGCTATCATACATTGTAAGAAGAAGACCTTCTATTCCAAGATCTTTGTTATGGATTTTCTGAACATTTTTAACGGTGTTCAACAATTTCCCAAGTCCTTCTAATGCAAAATACTCACATTGAATCGGGATAATCACAGAGTCTGCCGCAGTAAGGGCATTTACTGTAATAAGACCTAAACTTGGTGCACAGTCAATGATAATATAATCATAATCATCTCTTACCGTTGCTAATGCTTTTTTCAGCATATATTCACGATCTTCCTTATCTACCAATTCAATTTCTGCAGCTACCAGATCGATATGCGATGGTATGATATCCAGATTGGGAGTAGCAGTTCTTTTGATACAAACCCTTGTATCCGCACTGTGCTCCAGTAGATTATAGGTAGAATACTGAACATCTTCAACACCCAGACCTGATGTAGCATTCGCCTGCGGGTCTGCGTCAATGATTAGTATCTTTTTTTCCAATACTCCTAATGCTGCTGCTAAATTTACGGCAGTGGTCGTTTTACCAACTCCTCCTTTTTGATTAGCAATACCTATGATTTTTGCCATTATTAGAACTTTAAGTTTCAAAAATACACTTTTTTCTTTGCTCTCGGTGAGTGACTAAAATCAAAATTGAGTTAAAATACTGTTAATAAACATTTTAACCGTTAAAAAAATTATCCACAAAAAAAAATCTTTGTGGATAACTATTTAAATTTTGTTTTTCTGTGTTAATTATCTAGCTTCATTGAGATAGGAAATTTGAAATAACTTCTTACGGATTCCCCTTTCTTATTTTTTGCGGCAATCCATTTTCCTTTCACCGACTTGATTGTTCTAATCGCTTCATTATTAAAATCAACGTTGGTTCCATTAGCTTTTACCCCTGAAATTGTACCATCCATTTCTACAATGAATGTAATCGTAGTTTTCATAACACCATCCGATTCAAGTCCTGAACCATCGAAGTTATTCATTACTTTATTTCTGAATGAGTCTATACCTCCTGAATAATTTGCTTCCACACTAAGTTCTGTTTCGATTTTTTTAGGATCTGTCACTTCAACTTTAGGTTCAGGTTTTGTAGTAGGAACTCCTCCATCTCCTCCAATGACACGAGGTACAATTGGAATATAAGTATTTGTTGTCGTTTCCTGCCCTTCAGAGGTATTAGTACTAGCCACAGCATTTACTTTATCTACCTTTTCTACTTTTTCGTTGGTAACATGAGCTTTAGGCTCTGGCAGCCTATCATCATATGTTTTAACTGCAGGAGCCGGAGGCGTTGGCTTTACAATCTGTGCAGGAGGGTCTTTTGGTATATCCTCCACATCCTGAATATGAATAGGTGGTGGAAGCACATATCCTCCAGTTGTAATTTCCGGAGTTTTAAATGCAGAAATTGCAAACGGTGTAATGGATACTGCAGCCATCAGGCTTACTCCTACAAAAAGTGCTTTGGTTAATATTCTATCCGATTCGTTTCTTAATGCATAAGCACCATATTCTTTGTTGCGGTGCTCAAAAAGAACTTCGTTGAAACGAAATTCCTGGTTTTGATTCTGTTGTTTCATCACTACTTCTTTTTTAAACTGTTAAAATGTGATTATTAGTTTTGTTAGTTCTTATCGATAAGCAATGTTTCAATATCAAAAGATCTGCCATAATTTTATCAAAACAACATAATATTAGAAAATTTTATGATAAAGTTTAAATTTAACATTTAGAAATAGAAATACTCCCCCTGAAAAACAGTGACTAAGTTTATTTTTCGTGAAATTAAAGAATAGTAATACACAAGGGCTATTCAACTCCGGAAAATCAATACACTAGTTTAAAACATCTTCAGTTATAAGAGTAATGAGAGGATAATCAACGGTACTACCAAACCTAAAGAATTAATAATAATCAGAATAATAGAAGCCACCTTCGTTTTACGATAATTTCTCCATGCAAAATAAACTGCTGCAAGGCTGCATATCAAACTACAAACAATAAATAAGATAAGGCGAAAATTAGAAACTTCACTCAATGGCATAGGCTCATAAATACCCACCAAGAGCACGTAACCCATTGTAAAAATTAAACTAATGACAATATTATCCAGACTGCGCTTTGATGTATCATCCTGTTCCATTCAACCAAATTAGGATTTTAAAGATAAGAGATTTCTATGAGGCCAAGGTATTGAAACATTTTAAAACGACAGGTAATATAATAACTTGGTTCTATAAATGGCAACAAAAAAGGAGACCGTCAAAACTGACGATCTCCTTTTATTTTATTGTTGAGAAATGAATTTAGAATAATTCTTTTCTGATAATATTCTGACTTCTTTCAGGCCCTACAGAAACCAAATAAACATTGATCCCTAAATACTGCTCGATAAATTCGATGTATTTCTGAGCATTTACAGGAAGTTCATCATAACTTCTTGCCTTTGTAATATCTTCTTCCCAACCTGGTAAATCATGGTAGATTGACTCGTAGTTGTATAGTTTTTCTGTTGAAGAGGTGAAATAATCAATAATTTTTCCGTCTTCAGTTTTATAATGAGTAACGATTTTAAGATTTTCAATTCCTGTAAGAACGTCTAATTTTGTAATTACCAGGTTATTGATTCCGTTAATCATACAAGCATGTTTTAAAGATACAAGATCTAACCAACCTGTTCTTCTCGGTCTTCCTGTTGTAGCTCCAAATTCACCACCAATCTGTCTGATTTTCTCTCCTAATTCATTATCTAATTCAGATGGGAAAGGTCCGTTTCCTACTCTCGTGCAGTATGCTTTTGCGACACCGATAAGGTTCTGAAGTGAAGTTGGCGGAACACCTGCTCCTGAACATACCCCTCCGGTAGAAGGAGAAGATGATGTAACATACGGATATGTTCCGAAGTCGATATCAAGCATTAAAGCCTGAGCACCTTCGAATAATACGTTCTTTCCTTCCTGAATAGCTTCGTTTAATTCTAATTCTGTATCTACGATTCTATCCTGAAGTTGTTTTCCGATTTCTAAAAATTCATTGTAGATTTCTTCAACATCCAAAACGGGTTTTCCGTAATATTTTTCAAATAAAGAGTTTTTAACTTTTAAGTTTTTCTCAATTTTATCTCTTAAAATCTCAGGATTTAAAAGATCTACCATTCTGATCCCTACTCTTGCTATTTTATCTTCATAACAAGGGCCGATTCCTTTTTTGGTAGTTCCGATCTGAGTTCCTCCGTGTTCCTCTTCACGGTAAGTATCCAAAAGGATGTGGTAAGGCATGATAACATGCGCTCTTCTGCTGATAAAAATGTGATCTGTTCTTAAGCCTTTGCTTTCGATTTGATTCACTTCTTTAATAAAAGACTTAGGGTTTACCACTACTCCGTTCGCAATGATACATTTCCCTTTGCATTGAAGAACTCCTGAAGGAAGAAGGTGTAAAACGAATTTTTCATCACCCACATAAACCGTGTGACCTGCGTTGTCTCCCCCTTGGAAACGCACTACATAGTCCGATTTTGCTGATAAAACATCCGTGATTTTTCCTTTGCCTTCATCTCCGTACTGAAGACCTACAACTACATAAGTTGACATATTTTACTTTTGTTTTAAGATTCGTGCAAAATTACTCTGAAAAAATAGGGTGAGCAAATAATGACGTATATTTATTTTAAAGAACTGAAAGACATCCAGATAAAAAATCCAACAATTGTCTTATCCAACAGGTGATAAAAAAGAATTTATCTCGTTTCATCATCATACAATTCATAAATTATTTTACTTGCTCAATAAAATGATTCTTATTTTTTATTTTATAAAAATTTTATACACACTAATCACAATCTCACATGATAAATTAAACACAATAAAAGCTTTGGCAAAATATCATTCATTAATAGATTTACACTATTCCTAATATATTCATGATCACTTGTTTAGGCATATAAAAAAAGGTAACCTTGTATAAAATTTTACATATGAAAAAAGAAGCACTTTCGGTAGTACAACAAATGTTCAATACCTTTCAGAACGGTGATATTAAAGGATTTAAAGAAGTAGTTTCGGAGGATACTGTATGGGTTTATTACGGAACCAAAGATGTTCCTGCCGGAGTATACGAAGGTAAAGAACGAGCCGCTGAATTTATTAATAATATCTTAATCTACAATGAAATCGTTGAGTTTACAATTGAACGATTTATAACACAGGAAGATGTTGTTGTGGTTTTAGGAAATGAGCACTTTAAAGTAAAAAACTCTGATAAAGAGATAAAACAAAGATGGGTACAGGTCTACACGGTAAAGGATGGCCTAATTACCCATATGGAAGAATTTGCCACTCCTTCTATCTGATATACTTACGGCTTATCTAATACTTAAAAAATGACAATACAATCAATTCTTATTATTGGAGCTGATCCGGATGATGTTGGAGCTATCTCAAACCCATATCAGAAAGAAGCTACTCTTCTTAGTCCGTCCAAAGTTTCTGAAGAAATTCAGTCTGAAAAGCGGGCAATTGAAAGTGACGGTTTTAAAACAGAAATGCTTTTGGTTAGGCGCGCAAAAGATTCAGTGAAAACTATTTCACTTCATTTACAAAATGAATCTTATGATATCATTCTCATAGGTGCAGGAGTAAGAATAATTCCTGACTATTTATCTACTTTTGAAGAAGTAATCAACACTATACATCGTTATGCACCTCAATCAGAAATTGTATTCAGCACTGCCTACAATACTTTATATGATGCATTAAAAAGAAAGATAAGCGAATCGTCAACAACCTTGTAAATCATTAACCCTGATGTCATTATTAAATTTAAATAGATAGATTCCAAGTATTTTCAATCTCATTCACAAGGAAATATTTTGTAAAAAAGAATATTTGAAAGGAGTAAAATGAAACTCCCCCCCTAATTCCCTCACAACAATGAGGGATTTTGTTTTGTGACAGACTGAAAACCATGAGATTGGAGAATAAATTATTAGTATTAATTCCTTTCTAGTTTTTTAAAATAAATTATATTTACTATAAAATTTAAACTATAAGGAATGAAACTCAAAATATTAATTACACTTCTCCTATTTCCTGTTCTTTATTTACAGGCGCAAGATAAAATAAATGACTATTTGAACATCCCCGGGCCTGTTCATTTGGGGCAAGATGCCTATCATCTGGTTTGGAGCTCTCATCCCAATGAAAACTACTTCAAACAGGAATATATAAGTTCTAATGAAAATGTAGACAGATACAATAGCATGGTTTTAATTGATTTTATGAAAAAAGACTTTAACCTTGATGATTTTGTTGGTCAAAAAGTAAGTGAGCTTGAAAAATTAAAAAAGACAAATCCGGTTGTTAATTATAAAATTCTTAAAAAAAACGGAGAATATATTTTAGACTTCCTTATCTCTGAAAACTCAAAAGATGGCAAAGAAATACTCATTGCAGAAAGAAATGTGTATCGCTATAAATTAATTATATCTGACAACGTTAAGGGGGTTCTACTTTTCGCTGTAAGTGAAAGAGGGTATGATAAAAATATGGATGCATTTTTTGCTAATTTGAAAAATAATTCATCCAAATTAATTGAGGCCGTGGGAACTTATAAACTTCCCGACATCCAAATAAAACAATATTAAATAGTATCCGATATGACGTCATCTCAAAGATCAGCTTATTTACCGTCTAATATCAACAGCGAATCAAAGCTATTTTACAATCTCTTTTCTCCGGATATTTCTTCAGTAAAGGCTACTTTACTTATTGTTCATGGTATGCAGGAGCACAGTGGAAGATATACTGAAATTGCCGATTATTTTGCCTGTCGGGGGGTTGCTGTTTTAACATATGATCATCTTGGGCATGGAAAATCTGTAAAGAGGAGAAGAGATATCGGTTTTTTTCAACACTCCAAACCGGATCAAAGACTTATTTCTGATGCAGAAATGATGGCTGATCATATTGCAGGAAAATACCCTGATGTCCCTCATTTTATTCTTGGCCATTCCATGGGATCTTTCATCACCCGATGTCTCCTGAAAAAAAGGAGCCGAGATTTCAAAGGTGCAATTATTACAGGTACCGGAGGTCCATTATCCGGAATCAATATATTAAAAGCTTATTTGTCATTGGCTAATATGATAGCTCCCCATCATCGTACTTTTTTAAATTCTGTTTTCACTCAAGTTAATAATAAACGTTTCAAAAAGGATAAAGATTTTAGTCTTACCAGCTGGCTCAGTCTCAATCCAAAAAACAGGAAAGATTTTGAACAGGATGAGCTTTGTGGAATTCCGTTCACCCACAATGCCTTTTATACTTTATTTACCATCTATAAAAGGGCTACAGCAAGAAAATGGGCCGTTTCCATTCCTTTATCTTTTCCTTTTTTGTTTGTAAGTGGACAAAATGACCCGATTGGTAATTTTGGTAAGGGAGTCATGGAAACAGCAGACAATTTAAAAGCTGACGGATTCCAAAATGTAGACGTTAAAATCTACCCGGACATGCGCCACGAGATTTTAAACGAAGAGATACGGGAAACAGTCCTGAATGAGATCTATAATTGGATGCTGAAATACTGTAAATGATGTGATATCAAATATTTTACACCATAAAAGTATTTAAAAAATTAAAAAACTTCCCCTTGTAAGCACATGGACAGAAATCACACTATGACCATAGAACAACTTATTAAAGACAAGACTACGAAATCAAAAGAAAAGGTTGAGATAATAAGCAAATGGATTATTGATACCTCTTTACCTTCAGATGAATTAATAGCTTTTGCCGAGAAGTCAAAAGATCCTGTAAAAGCGACTTGTATTGAAGCAATAGAATATGCAACAAAACAGAATCCTACACTCGCTGATGAAACAGTATTTACATTCGTAGCCCAAACTCTCACAGAAAAAGCACCAAGGATAAAATGGGAAAGCGCAAAAGTGATAGGCAACATTTCTCATTTATTTACTGAAAACCTTGATCAGGCGATTGTTAATCTACTTGCCAATACAGGATATGAAGGCACAGTTGTCCGCTGGAGTGCAGCCTTTGCATTAGGAGAAATTCTAAAATTAAAGACGAAATACAACGCAACACTTCTTCCTGATCTTGAAAATTTGAGTGAGAAAGAAGAAAAAAACAGTATTAAGAAAATTTATCTTGACGCTATTAAGAAGGCAAAGAAATAATTCTTTTTCGCGTTTATTTCTAAGTTTAAACTAAAGCCATTTGAATTTTATATTAAAGAAACGGGCTGAAGCCCGTTTCTAACTAATCTTTTACCTTTAATTCAGGGGTAATTCTCTATCAATTCCAATGTCATTCAAAAAAACTTCATCATGAGAAATCACTAATAACGTTCCGTGATAATCTTTAATAGAATGAGTAAGAATCTCCACGTTCTGCAGATCAAGATTATTGGTAGGCTCATCAAGAATAATCATATCAGGAGTTTTATTACTGATTGAAAGGCCGCAAAGAAGCAATCTTAAGCGTTCGCCGCCACTCAGAGCACCACATTTCTTGTCCCATGATTCTTTAGCGAATAAGAACCTTGACAATAGTGTTTTAACTTCTGATTCCTGTAAAGCATTATCGTTAAATGTCTGAGCAAAATCATACACTGTCAAATCATTTTCAATCAGGGAATATTCCTGATCTATATAAATGCTATTAAATTCTGATGTTTTCAGCTTTCCGACGGAGGGTTTGAGACTTCCTAACAGGAGCTTTATTAAAGTTGTTTTCCCGGAACCATTCGAGCCTTTGATAGAAACTCTATCTCCACTTCGAACTTCAAGATTCAAATTTTTGCTCCAAATATTATCTTCATTATATTTAAAATTAATTTCTTCCGCAGTCATTAAAATTTTACCGGAATGCAAACTGGAATCATTAAAATTCACTTTCATCTGATCAGAGTATTTTAAAGAAGACCGGAGGTCCCGTAAATCCCCTGAAATTCCGGTGATTTTTTCAGCATGAATACTTTTTAATTTCGAGGTGTTTTTTTCGGCATTATTCTTAAGGGTATTCATCATAATCCTTGCAACACCTGATTTTTCCTGTTTCTGTTTTCCTCTGGCATCAAGTTTTTGTTTACGTTCCAGGGTTTCTCTTTCTTTTTCCTTAGCTTTTTTCAAAGCTCTTTCTTTAGCATGAATATCATTATGTAATGCTTCTTCCTCTACTTCCTTCTGTGCTGCATAGAAATCATAATTTCCTCCATACGTAGAAATTCCTTGGTTACTGAGCTCAAATATAGTATTAACCAGGTTTAATAATGCTCTGTCGTGGCTTACAATTATCACTGCAGAGCCTGTTTTATCAATAAGATCATATAATAGTTTTCGTCCTTCCCGGTCCAGATGGTTCGTGGGTTCATCCAGGATAATGATGTCAGGTTGACTGATCTGAACCCCTGCAAGAAAAATTTTCGTTTTTTGTCCACCACTTAATTCCTCCAATTTTTGAGTCAGTTGAAAATTATTAAGCCCCCAATATTCCAGAACAGCCTGAGAGCGTTCTTCAATATCCCAGTCATCATTTAATATTTCAAAATACTTTTCGTCAACCTCTCCATTGGTTATTTTCTGTAGGGCTTGCAGCTTTTGATCTATTTTAAGACATTCCGCAATGGTCAGATGATTAAAATTTCCAAACATCTGAGGAACATAGAAAATACCTCCCTGGGTATTGACGTTTCCTTCTAAAGGCTGTATTTCATGAGCTATTATTTTCAGCAAGGTTGACTTCCCCATGCCATTGCTACCCACTAGCGCTGATTTACTGTGAGATAATATTGATAAATTGATATGATTAAATAGGAGATTTCCTCCCGGAAACCCAAAGGATATATTTTGTAGTAAAATCATGATTTCTTTCTTAAAAGTGGTTAAACACCGGTAACACATCGGCTACCGTTCAATTGAATCTGAAAGAAATTATATCCTACATGTCTGTATTTATGGGTTTTGAAAGAACAAATATAGTATAAATCCCGGATTAAACACAAAAAGATTTTATTCAAAAATCAAAAATCCGTAACTTTGCCTCCTACTAAAAATTTTATGGAAAGCATTAAAGTTCACGACAAAACTTTCGTTCCTTATTTAAAGGATGCCGAAATACAGGAAATTGTAAAAGAGACAGCGTTAAGAATTTATGAAGATTACAAGGATGAGGTTCCTGTTTTCATAGGAGTGTTGAATGGGGTAATCATGTTCTTCTCAGATCTTTTAAAATATTACCCAGGTGAATGCGAAATTGCTTTCATTCAAATGAGTTCTTATGTAGGAACAGAATCTACAGGGATTGTTTATCAGAAAATGGAACTTACGAAGGAGGTAAAAGATCGTCACATCATTCTTGTAGAGGATATCGTTGATACAGGAAACACTGTTGAGAGTCTCTTCAAATACTTCAAAGAAACCCAACGTCCTAAATCTGTAAAATTAGCAAGTTTCTTATTGAAACCTGAGATTTACAAAAAGGATTTCAAGTTGGATTATATTGGAAAGGAAATTCCAAATAAATTTGTTCTTGGTTATGGATTGGACTATGATGAATTGGGAAGAAACCTACCTAATTTATATCAATTAGAAGAAGGACAAATCAACCACTAAAAACGGCTATTAGCTTCTAGCTTCTGGCTATTAGCTTTTAAATAAATATCTAAAAAAGTAAAATATTAACTAAAAAAAGCTAAAAGCAAAAGAGCAATCCGCTAAAAGCAGAATGCCCATTGCAGGAAGCGAAACAACATTATGATAAACATTGTTCTGTTCGGCCCTCCAGGAAGTGGAAAAGGAACACAAGCTCAGAATCTAATCGAAAAATTCAATTTAAAACAAGTTTCAACCGGTGATCTTTTCAGATACAACATGAAAAATGACACTGAACTTGGAAAATTGGCTAAATCATACATCGATAAGGGAGAATTGGTTCCGGATCAGGTAACAACAGATATGCTGATTGATGAAATCAGAAAACCTACCGATACTAACGGTTTTATTTTTGATGGTTATCCAAGAACTACTGCTCAGACAGAAGCTTTGGAAAAAATCGTTAAAGAAGAATTGAATGATGAGATTGACATCTGTCTTTCACTGATAGTAGAGGATAAAATTTTGGTTGAAAGACTTCTTAAAAGAGGCGAAACCAGCGGTAGATCTGACGACAGCAATGTAGAAATCATCGAAAACAGAATTAAAGAATATTATACCAAAACAGCAGAGGTAGCCGAACTTTATAAGCGGCAGGGAAAATATGTAGAGGTAAACGGTGTAGGAGGAATTGATGAGATTTCCCAGAAGCTTTTTGCTGAGATAGAGAAAATTAAATAAGGATTTAGGATTTAGGGATTAGGATTTAGCATAGTTAAATATCTATTCCCTAACCCCTAAGGCCTAAAGCCTAAAAAATATGTCAAACTTTGTAGATTACGTAAAGATTCATTGTAAAAGCGGGCACGGAGGAGCAGGTTCTGCACACCTTCGCCGTGAAAAATATATTCCTAAGGGAGGTCCTGACGGTGGTGACGGAGGTCGTGGAGGCCACGTTATCATGAGAGGAAACGCTCAGGAATGGACTTTACTACCGCTTCGTTATACCCGTCACATCAAAGCAGAACGTGGTGAAAATGGAGCAAAAAACCAGCTTACCGGAGCTGACGGTTCTGATATTTACATCGATGTTCCCATCGGAACAATCGCTAAAAATGAGGAAGGAGAAATTATCGGAGAAATTCTTGATGACAAGCAGGAAATCATTTTAATGCAGGGAGGAAAAGGAGGAAAAGGAAACGAGCACTTCAAGTCTTCTACCAATCAGACACCTAGATATGCCCAGCCAGGAATGGATGGTGAGGAAGGTTATGTTGTTTTTGAGCTTAAAATTCTAGCGGATGTAGGATTGGTTGGGTTTCCAAATGCCGGAAAGTCTACCCTTCTAGCCTCTGTTTCTGCGGCAAAGCCTAAAATTGCCAATTATGCTTTCACCACCTTGACTCCAAACCTGGGTATTGTAGATTACAGAAATTACAAATCATTTGTAATGGCCGATATTCCGGGAATCATTGAAGGAGCTGCAGAAGGGAAAGGCCTAGGACACAGGTTCTTGAGACATATTGAAAGAAACTCTATTCTTTTATTTTTAATTCCAGCCGACTCTGAAGCTCATTATCAGGAGTTTAAAATCCTTGAGAATGAGTTAAAAGAATACAACCCTGAACTTCTTGATAAGGATTTCATTATTTCTGTTTCAAAATCTGATCTTTTAGATGCTGAATTGAAAAAAGAAATTGCCGCTGAATTTCCTGAAAATAAGCAACCATTATTCTTTTCAGGTGTTACCGGAGAGGGGCTTACTGAATTGAAAGACGCTATCTGGAAACAGCTGCATGGATAAGAAATAGGTGATATTGTTTGAACTCAAGTTCAGACAGCGCAAAATAAAAGAGAAACAATGTTGTTTCTCTTTTATTTTTTGCAAATAATTATAGTTTCATCTCTACTCAGCCCGTGATATAGATCTTCTTTACAATTTCTGATCTCCGTGATAAAGCCGGCTTTTTGTAACCGATTTTCTAACCCTGCTACTGAATAAATTCTTACGTGATCATCCTGTCCGAAATGCTTAAGGCGTTCTTCCGGACTAATGATGTTATAATCTTCGTAGATATCGCCTTCTTTGAAAGGAGTCTGGATTAATATTTGTCCACCACTTTTAAGAACTCTGTAAAGTTCTTTCATAGCGGTCACATCATCGATAATATGTTCTAAAATATGATAACAGACAATCAGATCAAATGTATTGTCTTCTGCACTGATATTAGTAATGTCATAATGATAGTCAGAAAGAAATTCATTTTCAAAATCAGTGGGAAAATAGACGATATCTTTCCTTTCTTTCCATTTCTTGTACAACATTCTGGATGGAGAAAAATCCAGAAAAGAAAAATGAGTTTTTAGAAATTCATTTTTCAGAAGGCTATAAAGTCTACGCGTTCTCGGAAGACTTCCGCAAACCGGACAAATGAGTTGTCCATTATTCAACTGTGCAAAACGCTTCAGTTTTGTTTCACAAATATTACATTCATGATTTTTTCCCTGATAAAAAGGTTTTAATAATTTTCTAAATTGATCCTCATTTTTTATAAGAACTTCTTTAGGAATAAAATTTTTAACAACCGATTTCAAAAAATTATACATGAGTGGTTTTTTACGCTTCAAAATAACAAAAAAATATTCAGAAAAACAGGAATACAGGCGATTCTCTCTTTTAATTTATTAAGGTTTGCAAGATTCTTTGAAACAATTACTGACCGATTTTCTGAAATTGTAAGCGATCCACTATTAATTAACTATCAATCTGGCTAAAGGACCCTTTTTTAAAAATCAAAAGATGCGAAAACTATAGAAAACATGATAAATATTTAGTTTATCTTTGTCTCCATAATTCCTTCTCTTACAGAAGGAATTTCTATTTACATAAACTGTAATTATTTAATTCAAAAAACAACCATGAAAAAGAACATTTTTTTAGCAATGCTATTGGCAGCATCAAGTGCCCTAAGTGCTCAGAACTCGTCTTTAAGCTTTGGAGTAAAAGGCGGATATACTCTATCCAGCATGAAGTATTTCGGAGAGCAGATGGATTCAAAATCTTATTTCTATGCAGGAATCGTAGCAGAAAAACCTTTATCTTCTAAGTTCAGCATACAGGCAGAAGTATTATATACACAATTGGGAGGCAAGGACTCTTATCCGGGAGTTCAATTGATAGGAAATGAGATTGTAAATGTAGGAGATATGAAATTTGATTATAAACTTAATCAAATACAGGTTCCTATTTCTGCAAAATATTATTTTATCCCTAATTTTTCTGCATTAATAGGAATGAACTTTGGGTTTAACATTTCATCCAAAGTAAAAACCGATACTATTTTTGGTGAGGTTACGGGGGATTCTGAAGGCACAAAAACATTAAATCTCTTCCCTTTCCTGGGTGCTGAATATAAGATTAGTGAAAAGTTTTTTGTAGATGCCCGATACAATTTTAATTTCTTTGAACTCAATAAAAGCAATACTGTACCAACAAAAATTGGTTTCTTACAGGCAGGTGTTGGATATAGATTTAAATAAATTTCCAATATTTAAAATAAAAATGGCTGCCCGGTTTAGGCAGCCATTCTCTTTACAATTAAAATAATATATTACTCATTAAAAAAACGGTAATTAATCATCTATTTTACTTCACCTTTTTCTCTAAGGCTTCTATTCTTTTTTGTTGTTCCAATGTATACAATGTCAGTTCTTCAATCTTTTTAAGTAAAAGAATATTCATTTCCTTTAATTCAACCCCGTTTTTAATCGCTTCTTCTGTGGTAGGAACTTCAGGTAAATGACCATTTTTATTGATAAATTGAGCCAAATCGTTCAGTGGCATCAGCTTGTAATCTTTTTCAAAAACATAATCTGCCCAACCGTTACTGGCTGCAATATCTACTTTAACTTTTTCCGTTCTGATCCCGTCTTTTACAAACAGTTTATATTTTTGTCCGTCCGGTGAAACTCCATCAGCCGGAAGCTGAGTAGTAAACTGTCCAATACCGATAGTTCCGTTATTACCTACGATCCAGTTTCCAATGTTCAATTCATTAGATGGGCTTGTTCCTACAGCAGCAATGTTATTTCCAATATAAATATTACCGGTAGCATTATTAATCAACGGAGCATTGTTTGTTCCTAATACAATATTATAGTTTGCATTTACTGTTCTCATCAATGAATTGTGCCCCATCACTGTATTATAAGATCCATTATTCAGATCCATCAAAGCACTTGTTCCTATGGCAGTATTTCCTATCAAAGGAACAGAAGCAGTACTTCCCCAGGTACGCATTGCTGAAAAACCAACGGCCGTATTATATTCACCTGCAATCATTCCCCCTAAGGTATTATGACCAACAGCGACGTTATTATTCCCAGTCATCGAATTTTGCATTGAGTTAATTCCCAAAGCAGTATTCAAAGATCCTGTTGTACTTTTTGTCATCGTATTATAGCCTAAGGCTGTATTTGATGATCCGGTTGTATTGGAACTCATTGAGCCTAAACCTACTGCTACGTTAGCATAATTAGTACCTCCTGCATTATTGGAAGGGGTTTCATTTCCTCCTCCTATATATAAATTGTATGCCCATGTCTGTGAATGAACATCAAAAAAAACAAGCCTCCCATTAGGTGACAGTTTCATTTTTTCAGATCCGTTAATTTTAAAAACCAGGGGTTGATTATCGGTAGTTCCAATGAAATTGGTTCCAGGAGTTGTTCCTGCGTTTCCAGTAAGATTCCAAGATTGTGCATGAGCTTGCAACCCGGATATGGCAGCAAGCAGAAAGACGATTTTTTTCATAGTTAATTTTTAGTTCTCCCTCCAAATATACGCCATAGCAGGGATAATCTCATACTTATTTACATTAAAAGATCATAAAGTTTCTGATACCCTTGTTTTCTACTTTAAAAGAAAAAAATAAATAAAATGTAACTCACTACATATAAGAATATTAAACAAGCTTACATGAGGTCTGAATTCTTAAAAATATTTAGAGTACCTTTGCAGAATGTAATTCTTTCAAACCGAAGGAATTTTTATTTAAATTTTAAAATAATTCATTTGAATTTTACAGACTTAAACTTAATAGAACCTATTGCTAAGGCAATTCAGGAACAAGGATATACTACTCCCACTCCTATTCAGGAAAGATCTATTCCTGATATTTTACAAGGCAGAGATTTTTTAGGGTGTGCTCAAACAGGAACAGGTAAAACAGCAGCGTTTTCCATTCCCATTCTACAGAATTTATCTAAAAATAAAGTTTCAAACAATCATATAAAGGCTTTAATTCTTACTCCTACGAGGGAATTGGCAATTCAGATTGAAGAAAATATCAATAACTACGGAAAATATCTTCCATTAAAGCAACTTGTTATTTTTGGAGGGGTAAAACAAGGAAACCAGGAAGCAGCCTTGAAAAGAGGTGTGGATATTCTGGTGGCTACTCCGGGAAGGCTTCTGGACTTTATTGCTCAGGGAATCGTAAGTCTTAAAAACCTTGAGATATTTGTTCTAGATGAGGCAGACAGAATGCTTGATATGGGATTTGTACATGATGTAAAAAGAATCATCAAGCTTTTACCACAGAGAAGACAGACTTTATTCTTCTCAGCAACAATGCCCACTGAAATTCAGAAATTAGCTAATTCTATTCTGAACAATCCTGTAAAAGTAGAAGTAACTCCCGTTTCATCTACTGCAGATACGATCAAGCAATCGGTTTATTTTGTAGAAAAAGATAATAAGCTCAACTTATTATCCCACATTCTTCAAAATGATATTTCAGATTCAGTGCTGGTATTCTCAAGAACAAAGCATGGTGCAGATAAAATTGCAAGAAAACTTCAGAAAGACAATATCTCTGCTGAAGCTATCCATGGGAATAAATCTCAAAATGCAAGACAGAATGCTCTGAATAACTTCAAATCAGGAAAAACCAGAATCTTGGTTGCTACAGATATTGCAGCAAGAGGTATTGACATTGATGAGTTAAAATTTGTTATCAACTTTGAACTGTCTGATGTTTCTGAAACTTATGTACATAGAATCGGAAGAACAGGTAGAGCGGGCGCAGAAGGTTCTTCAATATCTTTTGTGGACGGGCTTGATCTTCTTAACTTAAAAAATACCGAAAAGCTTATTGGAAAGAAGATTCCTATTGTAAAGGATCACCCATTCCATACGGATGATCTGGTTGCACAGAAAAGAGATTCTAATAATAAGCCTGCTTTTCCACGTTCAGAAAAGCCAAAGACATCTTCTAATAATTCAAGGCCTAATAACAACAAGAAAAAGCCATCCGGTGCTACAACGCCTTCAGTTGGTTTTAAAAAGCCTAAAAACAAGAATTTTACAAGAAAAAAATAAAATCAAAAACCCTTTTCACATTGGAAAAGGGTTTTTATTTTGTTACAAGATTACTTAAAAATATTTTGAGCGTTCTCTGTAGTAATTCTATCGATCTCAGTGAAATCTTTTCCATACATATTAACAAGCTTTCCCGCTACCAGATCAAGATATGAGCTCTCATTTCTTTTTCCTCTGTGTGGAACGGGAGCCAGATAAGGGGAATCTGTTTCCAATACAATCTTATCTAAAGGAATTTCGTGAAGAAACTGATCAATTTTCCCATTTTTAAAGGTTACTACTCCACCGATTCCTAAAACAAAATTGAGATCTATAGCATGTTTTGCCTGTTCAAGATCTCCGGAAAAACAATGGAAAATCCCTCTTAGTTTTGGATGTCTTTTTCTTTCTAAAGCTTCAAATGTTTCATCAAAGCTTTCTCTTGTATGGATAACAATCGGAAGGTCTTTTTCTATCGCCCAGTCAATCTGCTGCTCAAAAGCCTTCACTTGTATATCAAGAGTTGTTTTATCCCAGTATAGATCAATTCCGATCTCTCCTATTGCCGGAAAATCTCTTTCGTCAAGATAGTTTTTCACAATCTCCAGTTCTTTTTCCCAGGATTCCGGTTTTACATAACACGGGTGCAATCCCATCATTGAAAAAATCTGCCCGGGATATTCATTTTCTAGTTGCAGCATTTTCTCATGGGACTCAGAATCAATCGCAGGAAGATAAAACTTTGTAATTCCTTTATCTATTGCTCTTTGAATAGCTTCTTTTCTATCTTCATCAAATTCTTCTGCATATAGATGTGTATGTGTATCAATCATTTTTATATAGTTTTAACAGATCTTCATAGGGGTTTTCCAGATTCATCAACATCCCAAATGCCGGTTCTGTTTTAATACCTTGTCTTTTAAGTTCTATTATTTTTTGTTTAAATTCATCTCCCTTTTCTTGCAATATTTTATATTCTGCAATCATATGAAGATATGCGTTTTGTTGTGTCGTAGGCTTATTCTGTCCGAAAATTTCAATAGGAAATCCGTCTAGTATAAAATGTAAGGTAATACATTTCTCCCCGTTTATTATAGGGTATTCTACCCCCACATCATAAGGAATAAACCGGCTAAACATCAGATCATCCAGAAAATCTTCTTCAAATCTTAAATCCACCTCAAAAATAATATCCAGATCACTTCCTTCTATATCAATTTCAATAGGAACGGTTCCGGCTAAAATGGGGGAATACTCTTTTAATTTCTCAAAAATACGATGTTTTGTAAGAACTTCATAGGCTCTTTTTTGCCTTTCATTTCCTTCTTTTAAATAGTCAATCTTAGTAAAATCAATCATTTAAAATATTTTATGTTTTACTTTTTCACGTTGTTTTTCAATCCTCTGATCCAGCTTTTCTCTGAATTCAATAAACTTAGGATCTTTTTTATCGCTGGTTTTGTGTTCCAGCGCTTTGACAATTTTAAAGTTTTCTTTGATAAAATTTTTTGTTTCATCTGAAAAATAGGCTTCTCCAAATTTGTCAAAAATATAATTCACCGCCTGAGTACTGGGATGAATCATATCTTCTTTATAAAAACGATAATCCCGAAGATCGTCCATCAATATTTCATAAACGGGTAGATAATGACAGTCTTCAAACATGGATATAGACTCGTGAATGGCTGTAATTAATTTGGATTTGCTTAACTGATTTTCCACCATGCCATCTTTGGTATGACGAACGGGAGAAACGGTAAATAAAATCTGAACGCCTTCTTTACAGATGTCTTTAAGATCTAAAATCGTATTATAAATTGCTCCCGTAAGCTCCTGATGGGAAAGCAGCCTCTTTTCAAAAAATTTCTGTGGAATTTTATGGCAATTGGCTACCAATTTTTTCTTCGGAACAAATTCATAAATAAATGAGCTTCCGTAAGTCACAATCACCCAATCGGCTTCCTGAAGAAAGGCATTGCCATCCTCAATAGCTTTATTGATCTTATCTAATGTCTGGTGAATATACCGGGTATCAAAACTCGTATGATGATCCAATGAAATATATTCTTCATTATAGGTGATTAAATCCTCCTCTTCATAGAATGCCGAATCATGGAGTATTCTGACTTCATTATGAATCGAAAAAGGATTAAAAATCGTTCCGAAGGGATTATTAAGAGTTTGCAGCTGTCCTTGCTGAAGCAGATCTGTCATTTCAGAAGCAAAGCATGAGCCTATTGAAAATATTCTATCTTCAATCTCAATCTTCTTTTCTGAGGCAGGAATATCAACTTCGGTTCTGAATTTCATATATAGATGTTAGGTTTCAGGAAATAGGCAGCAGGTCCAGTGATACGTGCTACCTATCTACTGCTCCCTATATTTAACTTTCTCTTCTCAACAAATAATTGGCCAGTTCGATAAATGGTTTTTTCTTTTCTTCCGGAATATCAATTTTTTGAAGATAGCTCTGTCCTATTTCATTGTGCTTTTCAATCAAACGCAACGCTTTTTCGTCAACTTTTGTTCTTCTGAAAATCTTTTCAACCCCATATACTTTATCAATATTTTCGGTCTTTTTAGAATACCAGTAATCCAGTTCTTTTCTTTCTTCTTCTGTAGCATGTTCTCTTGCTAACAGGTATAAAACTGTTTTTTTATTTTCGTAAATATCTCCGGCATGTTTTTTTCCAAATTGTGCCTGATCTCCAAAAACATCAAGATAATCATCCATAATCTGGAATGCTATTCCGATATGTTTTCCAAAATTGAAAATCGCTTTTGCATCTTTAAAATCTGTTCTCGCAATTAACGCACCGATCTCAAAAGAAGAAGCACTTAATACTCCGGTTTTATAAGTAATCATTCTGATATAATCATCAAATGTAACGTTCTCCTGAGTCTCAAAATTGATATCATATTGCTGTCCTTCACATAAAAGAAGTCCTGTATGGGTAAAGATTCTGATACAAGCCTTGAAAATTTCAGGCTCCAGATCTTCGAAAAATTTATATGCTTTTAACATCAATCCGTCTCCGGAAAGAATCCCCACATTGATCCCGTGTAAAGTATGGATGGTAGGTTTATTTCTTCTTAAAGGTGCCTCATCCATAATATCATCATGGATCAATGTGAAGTTATGGAAAAACTCAATAGCCAACGCCGGCTTTATTGCCTCTTTAAGATCTCCACCAAACAGATCACATGCCATAAGCACCATAATCGGACGAAGACGCTTTCCACCATGAGAAATGATGTAATTCATCGGATCATATAGTTCCGTTGGTTTATCTTTAAAGGTGTACTTATTGATGGCGTCCCCAACAATCTGCTGGTATCTGTCTAAAAATTCCATAAAATCTTATAATTTGAACAAAAATACAATTTTTCAAAGCTTTATAAAACAAAAAACTTTGCCCAAATGGACAAAGTTTTTTGTCATAAAAGAAACGATCATATTAAACTCAGATTATTTCTTTCATTTAAATTGACAATAATGCTTAGGTAAGTATTCAACTTACTTATAAGGCTTTCCTTTACAATACCAATCATGTCTGATAATGGTATCTTTTTTATGAACGGCAAGTTCCAAATTTCCTCTTCTCTTAACTATTGTATCACCTGCCTCTACTTCATTATAATTGTCAATCCAATTATTATGCACCATTATATTTGACTTTTCATTGGTTATAGGATGATACCCTGTAATTTTGATCCATGAGTTATCTATACTTGCTTCTCCGACAATCAAATTATATTCATCAGGATAAAATCCTTGTTTCACAGTATTACAATCAACTTCATCACATGAAGAAATAAAAATTAAAAAGACAAAAAAAATAAATATTTTCATAATCAAATCAAATTGGGGCCTATGCCCAAAATTTCTTTTAAACCAACTTTCATTTAATCTGTTGTTCGAGTCCTGGATACACTGGTCCCTCAAACTCCGACAATCGTAAAATCTATTGCCATCCCCACTAAACCTAACATTTACCAAGCCATACAACAGAGTTCTTAATGAATCCCGGTTTGACTTCTTTTTTTTATACCAAGTCCCATGATATAGTGTTTGTAGGAACTTGTTTATGGGCAAAATAATTAAATGCTGCCTCCATTAATCTCTGTTACTTTAACCTTATTTTGTATACCGAATATAAGCGAGTCTAAAAATGAGTAAGACGGCCAATAGTATAATAGAATATAAAATATTGAGACGGTATTTTTTAATTTCTTCTCTATTATAAGTTAAATTTTCTATTTTTCCCTTTGAAAAAAAGAATTTTAAAGGTTGTGCTAATAAAAAGAATATTATCAATGGAAATAAAATTGTCATTATCATTTCCCAGAATTCATTTTTAATTCTTGGCTCCAAGAAGTGCTTTATCTACTCTTTACTAAAACTCTTGAAAAAGGGGAAGTCTTCAATTGCAAGGTAAGCTAAAAGTTAATAGGGTCCAATTATATTGTCTTTTTACAAGCCAAATTCCTTCATAATATTTTTTAAATAGGTAATGTTTTTTTTAATCGGGTATGGTTTTGCCAATTGTAATTGAATATGTTCAAGTTTATTTTGAGTATTTTTATAGGCGGCACCTCCTACTGAGTATCCCCCTTGCTGAACTAGAAGATTTCCTACAAGTTAAAGGGGGAAATATCAGCCTATTTTCCAACAAATTCATTAGGGTATTTTAATTTATAGGTTGGCAAAATAAATTCATACAATTTAGCTTCTATTTCATTATATTTTTCTTTGTTTTTCCAATCAGTATTGCATGGCAGGCTTTCCGTCTTTTTATTAAAACTGATTGTTGAGCTTGATATAATTTCATTTTCACCTGTAAATACACAGTTATGCAGATTTTTTGGTTTTAGTTTCAAGTATAAATTATAAATCTCTTTGATATTTTTCTCGGTTAGATTTACAAGAATACTTTTACTTTTATATC
The DNA here is from genome assembly GCA_963518055.1 of uncultured Chryseobacterium sp. Taxonomy (GTDB): domain Bacteria; phylum Bacteroidota; class Bacteroidia; order Flavobacteriales; family Weeksellaceae; genus Chryseobacterium. The sequence goes on along the minus strand of CAUQIC010000022.1, from coordinate 38,624 downwards.
CGTTAGAATTATGTAAATGTTTTACTTCATAAATGCCACTTTTACTATCATAAGATTTAATTTCGTCAATTATATTATGATCATATAGAATATCTTTATATGTGAGGTGAAGGTCATCTTTTTTTTGCGCAATACAGTTCTGGTAATTAGTGATGTATAAAATCAAGAATAAAGTTTTTAATATTGAGTTTTTATTTTCCATAATACATGAATCGGTTATATACTGACAAAAGTTTTTTTATATGCATGCCCCTGTTTCAAGCATCATTGTTGAGGCTAATAATTCTTTATTTTGAGCTGTTATAGGTGCGTAGACAATATCAGATTTACCTGTCCAACAATTTTTGGACGCAGCATAAGCATATACTCTCCTTCCATCTACCAGATTATTCATAGGAAATATCAGAAGACTCTAGCTTTTTTATTTCAGGCTTATTTAATATAATGCGTTGTATTACAGTGTTTATTTTGTTGAATTTTTTTCCATTCGGACAATACCATCTATCATAATTATTATGTATGTATACTACCGGAAAATTTTCTAAAAAGAGTCTATCATATATTTTAGGGTTAGATCCCCATTGGGAACAATCAATTTCAGGAGGAAAACTTTGAAATGTATTTTCTAAAAATGTTTGTAATATTTTTTTTCTCTCCATTTCTGAGAGTATTATTTTGATTGTAATAGTATCGTCACTATATCTTCTCTCAAAAATAGTAGTTTTTGAATTGTAGCTATCGCTCAGACTTTCATAACCGAATGAAGTGTTAGTATCTAATTTTACACTTCTATCACAGGATACTAGAAATCCTAAGAATAATACATAAAAGATTGATGAATAAAATCTATGATTTACCATAATATACCTTGATATGTAAACTTTCTCTAAAAGGCTTAATCCTGCCACTTAGTGCATCTGGACCTTTCAAAGGCTCAATGATAGCAAATTACTAATGACAGGAAAAAGCAGTTTTTTAGAAAGAATAATTCAGACCTAATTGGAAATTAGTATTTTTTGAAGACTCTCCTCCTCCATTTTTTACAATGTCAGTTAACCCTCCAATATAGCGGGCATTAAAGCCTAAACCTGAAGCCAGCTTGTATCCTAAACCTATTCCTAACCCGAAATTAAAAGTTTTTAATGAGTCTTTATTACTTGCCTCATATGATTTACCATTGATGTCTGCTTTAGCCTTAGCGTTTATAAGAAATCCAAATTCGGGGCCTGCCTCCAGATAAAACTTAGAGTTAGCACTGTACTGAGCCATTACGGGTATATTGATATAACCAAGAGTCTGTCTCATATTCCTTATGGTATAACCAGACGAAATATACTCATCTTTCGCTTTTGCTCCCTGCTGGCTATAAACAACCTCCGGCTGAATACTGAATGTTGCAGAGAGGGGAACGTTTACAAAAGCCCCAGCATATAAGCCGATTTTTGATTGAGTATCACTTGCTGTTATACTTGAAAGGTTGCCTCCGGCCTTAATACCAAATTTTGGTCCTTTTGTAGATTGAGCGAATGTCATAGTCCCAATAACGATGCATACGCTTAGTAATTGTTTTTTCATAAATGATGTTTTTGATTTTTATATTATTATATTATAAAGTATTACTCATATCCGGTTTTGATTTGGAATAAAAATGAGAAAAGCTTTCTTATTCCAAATGAAATATAAATAAATAACCTTCCGATTTGATTCGTAGCTTGTTTTCTATAGACTTGGGGTCTCTTATTTCCCTATAGGTTTATTGTCGATATAAGCTGGTATAATAACTGCGGCAGCTATTCCACCAACGACTATACCTATTGTTCCTACTGTATTATGCTTTTTTATGGTAAGTATTTCAGACTTCTTTATGTGTACCGAATTATCTAAACGGTCTCACCCATATAGACTAAGAGAATCTATTTTATAAAGATCTATCTTATATTTTTTGCCGTCCCGGGTGCTGAAAATATAATTTTTTCCTAATTTAAGCTTACCGTCATAGTAAGGCTTATGCTGATTAACAAGGTTAGTCGTCCAGGAACTTAGCAGTACGAGTGGCAGCGCTGTTATAATTGATTTCATCATGTGTTTTTTATCGATTTAATTTTTTTCTTTTTTTTTCACATTTATGCCTGTAAATAATAATGTTATTCCTACCAACAAGGCATAACTTAGGTACAGCTTTTTATATTCTATTTTAACCCTCTAAATGTTCTAAATCCAATCTACAGTGTTTTCATTCGATGAATTAAAACGTTAAATAAAAGGACTAAACAATTTCTATTATATGTTTGGCTATCTTTTTATAAATTCCCAGTAAAATGCTTTTTTATATTCTGGTTTAGACTCTAAGAGCAACCTTAAACCTATACTTAATTTAATAAACTGTTCTTTTTGTATTTCAGTCTCTATACATTTCGGAGGATATTTTTCATTCTCAAAATAAAAATTTGATCTAAGCGCTACCTTCTCATTTTCATAATTTATACATTCTCCCAAAATAACATCACCAAACTCTTTTCTTAGTTTCCATAAATCAGATTTTTCTTTTTCTGTTATGGGTATAATGACTTTTTCTTCCAGAAGAGCTGAGTGAAGCCCACATCTTACTCTATAATAAATCCCGGTTTTACTGTCATAAGATTCTATTTTGGATATAAAATCATCTCTTTTTATTATTTCTTCATAGTAGAAATCTTTATGTTGTTGTGAATGGTAATTTTGAAATACAAGAGCAAAAAATATTAAATAAATATATCCTGAATATCTAAAGATCCTCATTGGGTTAAAATTTAGAAGATTTTATTAATGGTAATAAGAGTTTACCTGAACTGGAGTTTAATTACTCATAATACCTGGGAAACGCTTCCTTATATTCTTTTTTTGTTTGCAAGGTGTTTTTTATTTTAATATAAATTTGTGATAGCTTGTCAATCTCATTATTATTTGTACTGCATTTTTTATTAATTTTTTCATTTCCCATAATAAAAGTAGTTTTGATCGTAATGCTATCATCATACGTCCTACAACCTGAAATGCTTTGCATATTAAGTTCTTTAAATAAATTATAGATTTCTTGTTTTTCATTATTACTGAGTTTAATAATGACCTTCTCCGGTGTTCTATTTTTAAGGATACCAGAATAACTGTCATAGGAAAATTCACTCAGCATAATATTTTCTTTATTATAGAAAACATCAGAGAAGTAAAAATCTTTTCTATTTTTCTCAATTGTTGAACAACTCCAAGAAAATAAGATAATACTACATAAAATTAGAGATTTGCTCATATTAAGGAAATTTAAAAGTTTTATTGAAGATTGGTAAAAATTTATTATACATAAAATTATATAGAATTTTATGTCCTGAACCTAGTCCATTTATAGTTCTTAAAATATCAGCTATTTCCACATAATTATTCTCATAATTTGGTAAAATATAGTTTTTTAGAGCATATATATTTTCCAGCCTTTTAATTGCAAGGTGCTCAACATCATATAGAAGATCATCAATTCTTTGGCTTTTTTCTATTTTCATATAGGGTATACCTAATGAAAAAAAAGAGCGTGTGAAGTTTCATGTGCCATCGTTTTTCCTAAAAGTTTAATATTCGAAGCGGCCTTTGTAGAGTATAGTATGGTTGACTTTCCTGATCCAAAAGTAAATGTGGTTTTCTCCAAAATGGTAAAATTTCCATTTTCATCCATCATAAATCCTTTAGAATTGCTTAGTCCTAAACCTTCAATTTTAATATTGTATTCTCCATTTTTAGAAAGATTAGCCCTGGTACCTTTAATATTTTTACTAAATTTTCGTGGCTTATGTATCTCCGGTCTATAATGATTCTTCGACAAGTTCAGGAATTAAAAATCAAACTTATTTTCCAATAAACTCATCAGGATATTTTAGTCTATATGTTGGCAAAATAAATTCATAGAGTTTATCCTCAATTATTTTGTATTTGCTTTCATCAGTTTCATCTTTATTACATATTATATCTTTTGACTTATTATTACCAAAAATAATTGATGAGCTATACATTAATTCATCTTCTACGTACAAACAATTTCTTAAGGTTTTGGGGTTTAATTTCAAGTATAAATTATAAATCTCTTTTATATTATCCTTGGTAAGGTTGACTGTAACAATTTTGGATTGATAATTTCCATCAGGATATAATTTTTTATTTTCATAAACTCTAGTCTCACTATTGTAAGTATATGAACTACTTATCTTTTTATTGCTAATAAATACCCTTTCATAGGTAAAACTTAGATTTTTATTCTGTTGAGAATTACAATTCTGAGCTATTATAAAAAAGACTAATAAATATATGATTTTGTAATTTTTCATAATATAGTTTTTACTTAGTATAATACATAAGGCGATTGAATACTGGCAAAAGTTTTTGATATGCATAATTGATTAATGATTGAGAAAAATTATTTATTTCGTGAAATCCAACTACTAAGTTATCTGGATTAACATAAAAATCACTACTTAATCTTCTGCTAATAGATATAAGATTTTTTTGTGCATAGACATGTTCTAATTTTCCAATAGTAAAGTGTTCAGTGGTATTTAATCTGGAATCAATACTTAATTTTTTGGTATCTATAGTAAGATCTAATAATCCTAATTTTTGAGAATATGCATGCCCAGTTTCGTGTACCATTGTTGAGGCTAATAATTCTTTATTTTGAGCTGTTATAGGAGCATAAACAATATCAGATTTACCTGTCCAAAAGTTTTTGGGTGTGGTATAAGCATATACTTTGCTACCATCTCCCGGATATATATACCCACCAAGTCCACTAAACCCAAGCTTATCTGTACCAACTCCAAATTCATTGATTTCAGCAGTTGTGAAATTATTCCTTCTCATTTCTGTTATATTTTTTTGCATAGTTTCTCTACTTACATCGATATCATATATTGGGTCAGACGAATCGGTACCTACTACTGTTGTTTTATATTTAGCTTTATTATAGCCATTAGCATAATAATTAACAGAATAGCTAATTCCCGCTACGGCTCCACCAATCACAGCCCCTTTCCAGACACCTTCAAGGAAATTCTGTCTTGTAATCAAAGCGGTAACACCTCCTGTTCCTGCGCCTGTTAAAGCTCCATTTCCAATGGTACCCAAGAAACTACCGGCACTAAAGACCTCTCCCAAACCTGCTGACACGGCTCCGGTGGCTGCACCCAATAAAATAGATTTTGCAAAACCTCCCAATGAAAAATTATTATTAATGGTTGCCTGTAAGATGTAGATTCCCATGCTTATTGCCGCACCAATAATAGCACCAGACAAGACCGTAGCCGCAAACCAACCAATTCCTATTCCTATTAAAAAGGGAAGAACCTCTCCACTAGGATCATTGTACATTAAAGGATTATTTACGGCATACCCATATTTATTATATATTTGGGTGTTATAAGGATCCTGGATGTTTTCATCTGCGTTTAAGAATCTTCTGAGTAACGGATCATACAGTCTTCCATTCATATGGATGATGCCTACTTCTGCGAAATGCTCGTGGCTGGTATACCCTCTATCAATTAATAACGCTGTATTGTTAATGACATTTTTGTCAGTTATTACCGCTCCGGCATTCCCAAATGCCACGGCTGCCAAGCCGCCCCATGCATCAAAATGTCTTTGCTCCAGTCTATTTCCTGCTTCATCACTGATGGCAAGGATGCTTCCGATATAATCTTTATGCAAAAATTTGTAAGAACCACTATTCTCTGTAAAGTCTTTTAAATATACAATATTAGATGCATAAGGCGTTCCTCCAATGTACAGAATATGTTTTTCCTGACCTGTGACATTGTTTTTTATGACTTCAAAACTGCCGTCTTCATTGTAATACTTGGTGAATTTTCCTTCCTGATCAGATCCAAAATTTCCTTCATAGGTCACCTGCTGCCTCATGGCCGTTAATCCATACTGAAATGCAACATCTCCTTTTTCTCCGTCAATAAATACCGGATCGTTATTTTCATTATAAGAGATGGTTTGGATGAGGTCATTATTATAATTCTGAGTTCCTGCTGCATTGAGAGCCATCCCTGTAGGCTGGTAGATCTTTCCGGAATTTTGAAACTTGATACTTCCTACCTGGTCATTTTCCAGGATTCTTCCTTTCGCATCATAAACATTTCTATTGGATTGAGGTTTGATTCCCGTTACAGGATCCGTCCAGTTCACCAATCTGTTATTGTCATCATAATCAAAAGACTCTACCATATTGAAATCCCCTCCGGTAGTCCTGCTTTTCAATTCATTTTTGATAGCATCAAATGAGTAGGAGATCTGTAGGATGCTTGATTTTACCTGTGAAGAATGGTTGACATTGGTCAAAAAACCATTGGCATCATAGGTATTGTTAATTTGGACTGCTCCTAATTTAGATTTCAATACCTGACCCTTGGCATTGGTTTCATTAAGCTCCCATAAGACTTTACCTGAATTTTTGTCTTTTACTTGAATAAGTTCCCCATTCCAAGCGCTGTATACATTTTCTATTTGAACCTTAGTCAAAGTTCCTGAAGAATACATTTGCTTTTCGTAAGAGATAATTCTGGCTTTATCATCGTAGGTAACTCCTTTCTGGATAAAGTACTTTCCGTTGCTGCTTTCCGATGAAGATAACAGTCTTCCCTGTGGATCGTAGGAAACATTGGAACTGTATGCTTTTCCTTTGGAAGTACCTGCTTTTGAAACTACCCTTCCTTTACTGTCATAGGTGAAAGATATGACCTTATCGGTTGCCTGTCCCCCATCTGTTGTGGAAAGTTCTTTCTGAGAAATTACCTGACCTACACTATTGTAAGTATATTCCTTAGTTCCTTTCGGACTTATTGTTTTCTTTGGCTGTCCGAATCCGTCATATTCATATGTATATAATCCATTGGAAGGATCATTGAATTCTGATTTTCTTCCCCAGGAATCATACTTTGTCGTCACACTATTTTCTGCATATTGTGCTTTGATTTGCTCTCCGGCAGCATTGTAAGAGAACTGAATCGTTCCCCCTTTGTCTGTACTTGAGATTGTGTTACCCAAAGCATCCGTAGTTTTTGAGGTTGTTCTTCCATAACCGTTCAGTTCTTTGACAGTTGTGGTTAAACCGGAAACAGAAGTTTCCATTTGTTTACCATTGAATGCAATTGCCGTTATTTTGGCTGGAAATACAGAGTCATCATAAGTGATAGTATTCCACTGATTGGCAGTTTGCCCTTCAAAATAAGGTTCAGATTCTTTCCATTTTCTACCTAATATATCATACTGCGTTTCTGTGGAGATCAATTGTCCCTGCCCAAATGCTTTGGCGGACACTTTATAGGTCTGTCCTAATTTATTGGTGTATTTTCTAGATATATCACCATCAGGATTGTACTGGGTAAGAGTAATATTTGAATTAGTATCTTTTTCATATTCATAGGTGGTAGTTCCTCCTAAATTAGTTTTAGAAGTCAATAATTTACCCCAATTATCATAAGTATTGATAAGTGAATTACCTAATGCATCTGTTTGTTTCTTGACCTGTCCCTGGTCGTTGTATTCAATATGGGTTTCAAGCCCCAGATTGTCCGTTTTCTTGAGAACAAACCTTCCTTTAGAATCATATTCTGTTTTAGAAGTTTGTGTTTGTGAATCTACACTGTTATTAATTACTTTTTGAATGATATTTCCGAAGCTATCATAGCTATTGTTTTCCAATAGATAGCCTGTATTATCCCTGTTCCAGGTTTTCAATGTCTTTAACAGATTACTTTCGTAGACGTATTCTTCTTTCGCAGATTGAGTATCGCCATACGCCTGTACAACATCTGCTTTAGATTTTGGGCGACCGATATAATAATCAGAACCGGAGCTTGAAGGATTGTGAATATATTCAAAAGTAGACGTAGTATTTGCGTATCCATTGTTAACATTGGATATACTTTGAGCAGGAAGATAATAGTCTCCATAGGTAACACTGCTTTCAGTAACAGTCCCTGTCAGAAAGTCCCTGGATCTTGTCTTTTTAGGAAGGATTGCTTTTACGATCTTTGGTTTATCCGCATCTGCCACTGAAGTAACAGCCTGCCCTCCTATTAGCTTATCTATTTGGTAAACGGTAGATTTAAAACTCAGTAACTGGGAATTATTTTCAGAAATGTCATCCGGAAAAATATTACTTTCGTCATTGGTTCTGATAGACCATTCTTTTACAGGAACCCCCTCTTTTAAAGAATCTATTTCTGCTCCGCTCCATATTTTAGTATTTTCAAAACCATCTGCATACCAGGAAGAACGGGCTGCCTGACGAAAGCCTATTATCCCTCTTCCCTGCATATGCCCTGTCATATCTCTGTATCTGAAATCCTGCTTTCTACCTTCTTGTTTAAGTTGGGACACGGTATAAGTCTGGTCAGCACGAGCCAATGAAAAATAGGGATAATACTCTTTTTTTGTTTTACTGTAAAAAGATGGTTTACTATCTGGATTAAGCTCTTTATAGTCTATGGCTGTTATAACACCTGCCTGGTTAACTGACTGAATTCTGGATAATTCAGATAAAGAGCTTTGCGCTTTATATTTATGTACTCTTGTATTTTTAAACAAGAAAATATCATAGTAGCTATTATTGGACTTTATTGAACTTGTCAAAGGCTGGAATAGCCCGTAATCACCTCCCGGAACAGTATAAGAAGGGCTTTTTGTATTTAAACCCAGAATAAAATTAGTTCCGCCATCAGCCTGCATTGTTTTAACCTCATACTGCAAGACTCTCCATTGTGCATTTCCATTGCCACCTACATATCCTACAGTGTTTTTAGAATAGATAAAAGTAATATCAGATTTCCCATCCTTATTAATATCAGATATTGAATAATAATGATGATCCATTAAAGACCAGGTGTTAGGATCAGATGGTTTTCTGTATTTTAAAAAGTTTGTTTTTAAAACATTTTGAAATCCTTTTTCGGTTCCCATATAAAACCTCCAATTATCTGTATCCTGAGTATCTGTTGTAGGAATAGTAAAATCCAGATTGCCATCTCCATTAAAGTCTCCAAACAATATAGGAAACTCGGAGTCTTTGGTTTCGATGAGATTGCTTGTGAATTTAACTTTTTTAAGGTATTGATTAGGGGCTGTCTGTACAAATTCGAATACAGTATAGCTAGTATTGGAGATATTAATAATATCCACCTTTCCGTCGCCGTCGATGTCTGTATATTTTTGATCAGTATATGAACTTTCATCCAGATCCCAATTTCTTAAGTAAGTAGAAACCGGGATATTTGAATTTTTCAGGTCTATGATATATCTGTCTATAAATCCTCCGTTTTTCAAAGTAAGAAATACATCAGAGATGCCATCGCCGTTGATATCGCCCTCATTGATATCTACCTCACAGTTTGTACATATGTTAGGAGTAACCAGTTTTTCAAAAACTTTGACAAAAGCATTATTTCTAAAAATATATCCCAATATTTTACCCTCGCTATATTCAACGATTCCGTTGCCATTGTAGATCTGTCCTTCTTCATCCAACAGAGCATTTACTAGTTTAGCATTATCCGTAAAAGTCTTCCCTGTAGAAATATCTGAAAAATTATCATTAAAAGCCCCAAGCTTTACAGTTCCGTTATTCATAACGAAATCAAGATAAGAATCTCCATTAAAATCTCCTGTAAACTTAATATTATTAAAATCGTCATTATTATAAGGCAGAACGCCATAATAATCTATTTGAGAGCCCACAAAGTTAGGATATGAAAATGTGGCCGGGTTAGCATCCTGACCTTCGGAATTATATTCTGTTATTTTATCTACAAACTGGTAGTTTGTCCCATTTTGCAAATAGTTGACTGCATATTTTTTAAATTGTTTTCCATTTGAATTTACCTTAATTTCCTTTAGGAGTCTATTTTGTATAAATTCAACTCCGTTTATGTAATTAATTTCTCTTAATGTTCTTTCATCAAAGTAGATAAGTTCAATAGTGTTAAAGACAGGCTTACTTAAAATATCATTACCTCCCCAATTTATCCTGGAAATCACTGCAACATTACCGGACTGTGTGTAATCATAGGTGATATAATTTCCTTGGGGATCCTTCCATTTCACAATATTATAATCTAAAGGTGTCCTTGCGGCATTGGCTTCGGATGTAGTCCCTCCATACCAGGCCTGAGAACCGTCTTCAAAAGTCACCTCCCAATATTCCGGACCTTGCCATTCTTGCCCTGTAATTGCTCCAATAGATTTAATTTTTATATTAGAATATTTCTCCGTTACATATTCTGCTCCGACTTTTCCATATTCACCGGATTTCAGGATCAATCTCTGGCCATTGAAGCTGTAATAGTCGGAATAGCCCAATTGAACTCCCTTAACTTCTCCATCTTTCTCAATCGTTTTTCCTGTTCTGGAAATGGAAGTGACTCCGGAGAGGTTCCAGCCATATCCTGCAATTCCGTTTCCGGAACCACTCGTGTAGACAAGGCTGATCTGTGGAGCTACACTTTTCACTCCCGGAGGCAAAGCAATCGGTAAAGTAAACTGGAGCTGGCCACCCCCATTTACTTCAATATTTCCTTTAGTATCATGAAATTTGAGATTGTCCTCTTTTGTTCCTGATGGGTTATTGGCTCCTGCGTCCGAATCAGGAGGTCCTCCCCCCGGATTTTCTGTTGTAGAACCAATCTTTGCGATAAACGGGTTAGAAATATCCGATTGGGCATGAAATCCCTGGGCAAGAATCACGGCCTGTGGATCCTGAACGGTTCGTGAAGAAGTCTCTGCCTGATACAGTATAGTCTGTGAAAAGCCCCCTACTGATAACAAAGGCAGTATCAATGATAGAATAAATTTCATTTCTGTGTTTCTTTAATAATGATTGATCCATAATATTCAGGTTGCTATAAGCCATAGGCCTGATGTTAATAGCTTAATACTATCTTTTAGTTACGTTTCTTGAAAAAACTCTTCCGTCTTTCAACGTAAAGCGCAGGATGTAAACACCCCAGTCATAGCCGGTCATATTGATTTTTATCTGTCTGCCCACATCCGGGGCATTCTGTTGCTGAAATTTCCAATGTACCGTACTGTGCTGGTAAAGTGAAACAGATTCTATCAATCCGTCCACCTCTTCTTTCCAGTCAATCGTCAGAAAATCGTTGACGGGAACAGGATACAATCGGACCTGTTTCCAGAATTCTTTTTCATCAGTAGTGGATCGCTGCCTGGCAATAGCTGATGTTTTGGCCTGTTGCTGTAGTTTAGTATCATCAGCATTCTTATCAGCCATGTTGGTTCCTCTGTATTTTTGATTTCCGGCTTCATCGTACTTGAAATACACTTCAGTTTGTGAAAAGCCCATAAAACCAATTAAAAGAGAAAATAGGGAAAGTAATCTTGTTTTCATCTGGTTTTTTTATTGTCGTTATCAGACAGATGTAACCTTGAGAGGTTTTATTTGTGTTTATCTCTTTATGGAAAGAAGTTTTTGTACCTGTTCTTTTAATTCTTTGATCTCCGCTGATTGAGACTTGAGCTGTTTATTTTGCTCAATGGAATAAAGGGTCAAATCCTCAATCTTTTCTAAAAGCTTAGCATCCATTTCTCCTAAATTGATCCCTTCTTTTTCCACTTCCTTTGCCGAGGGGATATTGGGAAGATGTCCTTTCTCTGCAATATGTTGTTCCACATCTTCTAAAGAGCGAAGCGGATAACCTTTTTGGAATACATAGTCTGCCCATCCGTTAGCTGATGGATTTTCAACTTTTACCTGTTCGGCTTTGATTCCTTTGCTGACGTAAAAAATAAAATTGGGGTCATTGTCATATTGATCTGTTCCCACGCTTACTTTTCCGGTATTGAAAAGAACCATCAGGCTTTTGTGTACAGCATCTGAGAACCGGACTCTGGTAATTTTGGAGGAGTTAGGAGTACTGGTATCTGAGTTGGGATCAGTGGCATTGTCATTATCCATATGAATATTCAGATTATTTCCGCTTACTAACCTTATCACGGCATCATTCGGTTGAGCCCACTGGGAAAAACAACGTTCGCAGGGTGAAAGAGCCAGCTGTAAACCTCCTGTTCCGGGAGCTTCACTTCCAATATTAATATGCTGCCAGCCCACCTTGAGTACTTGCTGATTGTTTTGTTTTAAGATAAGGGGAATGTTATCTGTTGTCCCTACAAAGTTTATGGAAGGATTGGTTCCCGAATTTCCGCTTGTATTCCAGCTCTGGCCGGAAATGGAAATAACGGAAGAGCTAAAAATCCATAGCAATGTTCTTTTCATAAGTTTGTGTTTTTTTATTTTACATCATTTTTGATTGGGTAAATGTAATCAAATTTTATCACCAATCACCATATAAACAACTGATAATAAGCATTTTACTTTCTTTTATTAATTTATAGAATGTAGTTATGGAATAAGAATAAAAAGAATTGAATTTTTTATAACAATTTGAAATTTCGTTGGAAAAAAGCAACCTCAAAAAGGCCATTTTCAGCGAAAACCCTAAAAAATAATTATGCTTCGCATGGAAGATGGCTTTGCACCCGTCCCGATAAAGAATAGTATTTATTTTTTTTTGTTGAAAGAATTTTCTGTAAATGTTATTCTTTGATCTGTCTGGTTGAGGCTTAAATTGCTTCTTCTGTTCAAAGGAAAGAGGGCTAATTTTTACATTTTCCCAATAGTTTAATAACGATGTGTTTTTAGAATAAATTAGAATTGTTTTGAGGCAGTAAGAAGGTTATTGGTATGTTTAACCGTGCAAATAAATATCAAGTATTATGATCTAACAAATATTTGCTGTTATTAACATTGACAGCTTTATAAAACAAAAAAACTTTGCCCAAATGGACAAAGTTTATATGTATTTAAGAATATCTTGATCTTAAGAAAGGAAAGTTACTAAAAGGTAAGTAATTCCTGCTACAATAGCTGAAATAGGAATCGTTAATACCCAAGCCCAAAGTAGACTTACCGTAATCCCCCATCTTACTGCTGAAATCCTCTTCGTTAATCCTACTCCAATAATGGAACCTGTAATCGTATGTGTTGTAGATACAGGAATACCAAAATGATCTGTGATGAATAAAGTGATCGCTCCCGCAGTTTCTGCACTTACTCCTTCCAGTGAAGTTACTTTTGTAATCTTAGTTCCCATCGTTTTGATGATCTTCCAACCACCGCTCATAGTTCCTAAAGCAATTGCAATAAATGAAACTAAGGGAACCCAGATATAATGTTGTGCAAAATAATCAAAACGTCCTGCAGAAGGAATATTCAGGTATTGTACATCCTGAAGCATATTAACATGATAGTAAATTACAGCTGCTCCAATGATCCCCATTACTTTTTGAGCATCATTTAAACCGTGTCCTAAACTAAACAGTGCTGAAGAAACCAACTGCAATCTTTTGAAAGATTTATCTGCTTTATAAGGATTCGATCTTTTATAAAGGTGCACAATAATCAATGTAATAATAATAGAGATAATCATCCCTATAATCGGTGCCATAAAAATGAACAGGAAGATAGGAATAACTTTATCAAACTTCACCACACTTTGATGGGTTACCTGATTAAAAGCTTCTTTAGCAGTCTCCCAGAAACCAAGAGCCGGCTGTGCGGCTGCTACCTCATGATAATCCAGCATAAAAGCATGCATCAATGCTGCTCCCAGGAATCCTCCGATCAGCGTATGTGATGATGAAGAAGGAATTCCAAACCACCATGTCAAAAGATTCCATGCAATAGCGGCTATAAGTCCGGAAAATATAACTTCAAGGGTGATAAAATTCTCATTAACTGTTTTGGCAATTGTATTACCAATTTTAAATTCTCCAATGATATAAGCAGCAATAAAGAACGCTGCGAAATTCCAAAGTGCCGCCCAAAGTACAGCCTGGAATGGAGTTAAAACTTTTGTAGAAACGATAGTCGCAATTGAATTGGCAGCATCATGGAAACCATTGATATAATCGAAGATCAACGCCAACGCAATAATAACTACAAGTAAAATAGGAAATTCCATTTTTTGCTATGTATTAGGCGTATTTAATCATGATGTTCTCAATCGTATTGGCAACATCTTCTGCTTTATCAGTTACAATTTCAAGATAGTTGAGTACAGAAGAAACTTTGATAATGTTGATGGCATCGTTGGTTTCAAATAATTCTACCATTGAGTTAGAAAGCAGATCATCTGCAATATTTTCAATAGAGTTTACCTTAATACAAGCTTCTTTTACCTGCTCCATATTCTTAAAACCTTTAAGATTTTTCATCGCATTCTGGATTTCAAGACATGCTTTGTGAATCAGTAAAGAGAAGTCTGAATAAGCCTTCATCTCAGGAGACTTATATAGGAAAATATATTTTGTAGAAGCGTAGATATAATCTGCGATATCATCTAGTCCTGTTGCTAACGTATGAATATCTTCACGATCAAAAGGTGTAATGAAGTTTTTCCCCAGTTCTACAAAGATCTCGTGAGTAAGCTCATCATTTTTATGTTCGAAATCACTCATTTTCTTCAACATTGAATCGTCATTAAGATCAAAATCTTTGATTCCAGCATTGAATTCTTCAGACATTGCAACCAGATTTTCGGTTACCTTTTCAAAAAGTACAAAAAAGATTTTATCTTTTGGTTGAAAAGCGTGGAAAATATTACCAATTCCCATTTTTTAGTATTTATAATTCGTGTGCAAATTTCCTAAAAAAGGATCGCTCCTGAAACTATCTAACATTAAGTTTTGTTAACATTCGGTTACCTCCTGATTATCAAATAAAAAAACCGACATTACTGCCGGTTTTGTAGGGTATAAAAAAGGGTTAGTTTGCTACTTCAGCCCTCATATCTTTTCCTTTGAATTTCATTGACTGAATATTGCTAAGGACATTGTCTTTAAATGATTTTTCAACTTCGAAGAAAGAGAATTTCTCTAAGATTTCAATATCACCGATTTCAGCTCTTTTCTTGCTTTTTCCGTCAGCAGTAGCCTTATTGATAATATCTAAAACATCAAGCTTCTTCAAGTGATCTTTCTTTCCAAGATTGAAAAAGAATCTCACCATGCTTTCATCCTTTCTTCTTGGCTTTCCACCACGATCTCTATCTCTTCCGCGATCTCTGTCTCTACTGTCTCTGTCGCGTCCTCTGTCTCTATCTCTCTCACGTCCGCGATCTCTTCTAGAGTAATCATCATCTCTGCTGCTCAGTTTTTGCTCAGCAAGATCATGCTTATCCTTGTAGTACAAAGCAAGGTCTTTCAATTGGAATTGTAACAGTTGGTGTACCAATTCTTCTTTTGTAAAGTTGCTTAGATCCGGAATTAAACTATCGTCAAACTCGAAAAGATCTTCGTGCTCAGTGAATAATTTTTCGAAAACACCTCCTACCTGAGCTTTAATGATCTGATCACCTGTAGGAATGAATTTTTCGTTAATTTCAATCTTAGTAGCAGATTTGATTTGTTTCAACTTTCTGCTTTCTTCAGGCTTGATTAAAGCCATTGAAATACCGTCTTTTCCTGCTCTACCTGTTCTTCCACTTCTGTGAACGAATACTTCAGGATCATCAGGTAAAGAGAAATGGATAACGTGAGTCAGAGAGTTTACATCTAATCCTCTTGCTGCAACGTCTGTCGCTACAAGAATGTCGATGTTTTTCAATCTGAATTTCTTCATTACCGTATCTCTCTGCGCCTGAGAAAGATCTCCGTGAAGAGCATCAGCTGCATAACCATTCTGCATTAAGAAATCGGCAACCTCCTGAGTTTCCATTCTCGTTCTACAGAAGATAATAGAATACTGATTAGGGTTAGCATCGATCAATCTCTTCAACGCTTCTTTTTTCTGGCGGTACCCTACCACATAATATTCGTGAGTAATGTTCTTCTTCACTTCGTTGATAGAACCTACTGAAATACGGTGTGGTTTTGTAAGGTAATTTTTGGAAATTCTTTCCACTTCTTTATTCATCGTAGCCGAGAATAAGAAAGTTTGTTTCGTTTCCGGAGTTTCGCTTAGGATGGTTTCCAATTCGTCTTTGAATCCCATTGAAAGCATTTCATCAGCTTCGTCTAATACTAACCAATGAATAGCAGAAAAGTCTAATGCCTTTCTGTTGATAAGATCAATAACTCTACCTGGAGTCCCCACAATGATTTGTGGTTTATCCTTTAAAGATCTCATTTGCTCTACAATACTGCTTCCACCATAAACCGCAGTAGTTTTGATGTCTTTCATGTACTTAGAGTAATTCTTTATGTCTTTAGAAATCTGAAGACATAATTCCCGTGTCGGACAAAGCACCAATAATTGGATTTTGCGACTCGTATCGTCAATCATATCCAAAATCGGAAGCGAAAACGCTGCTGTTTTGCCTGTCCCTGTCTGCGCAAGTGCGATCAAGTCGCGAATATCTGAAAGAATAAAAGGGATAGTCTGTTTTTGGATTTCTGTTGGGCTTTCGTAGCCCAGTTCGCCAATTGCCTTAAGGATATCAGGACTTAAATTGGTTTCCGTAAATAAATTCATTAACTATTTTAAAATTTTTGCAAAGATACAATAAATATTTGACTTGTTTTTGAATGAAGTTTTAAATATACAAACTTAAATTCAGAATCCTTTAATATATTTTTAATTTTTGGAAAATTAAATCTAAAAAAACAAGCTTTAGGTTAAAAAGTTGTTAAACATTATTTTTTTTTATTAAATTGGATTGATTTTTTCTTTATTATTTATGAATTATCAAAAATAAAACCATGGAACGCAAATTTTTCCTTTTAATATTCTCTTTTATAGGGTTCGAAATTTTTGCACAGACCCCCAATTATCCCACCAGCTGGACTTTAGAAAATTGTATTGAATATGCAAAAGAGAATAATATTTCTATTAATTCGTTGAGGCTTTCAAAAAATTCCGCTGAACAAGATCTTCTTCAGGCAAAAGATGCTAAATACCCCAACCTGAATGGAACAGTATCTCAGGGACTGGTAGCCCTCAATGGAGGCAATGGGCTCCAACTCAATAGTGCCCAGTCACAAAGCATTGGAGCTAATTCTTCCATGACTCTTTATCATGCCGGATATATTAAAAATAATGAGACCTCTAAAAACCTACTGGTTCAAATGGCCGATTTATCTGTACAGGAAGCTCAAAATAATATTACTTTAAGCATCACCCAAGCATTTTTAAGTATTTTAATGACACAAGAAAATATTATTTCCCTTGAAAATGTATTGAAAACTACCCAAACCCAATTGAAACAAGGTGACCAATTTTATAAAGCCGGAAATATTTCAAAATTAAACTTTCTTCAGATTCAGGCTCAGGTAGCACAGGATGAATACAATTTAGTTTCGGCACAGAATACTTTACGAACCAGTGTTGTTAATTTAAAACAAATTTTACAGCTGCCTTCCGGCTACAATTTTCAAATTACATCTCCGGATAGTATTTTAGTAAATAATCAATTGGAACCTTTACAGGAGGTACAGAATCTGGCACAAAACCAACGTCCTGAGGTAAAGTATGGAGAATTAAATGTTGAAAACTCCAATACAGGTCTAAAAATGGCTAAAGCCTCCATACAACCTACTTTAAATCTTACCGGAAATATTTCAAGCAATTATTCTTATGGAAATGGGAGCTACTTTAATCAATTAGGGAATAACTTTTATATGCCCATTGGGTTAAGTCTGGGGATACCCATTTATAATAACAGAATTTATAAAACACAGATTGAGAAATCAAAAATTGCCATTGAACAGGCCAATCTGGATTTGCTGAACACCAAAACAGTGCTTAATCAACAGGTTGAACAATCTTACATCAGCCTTCAGAATTCTTTATCACAATATGATTCTGCTTCAAAACAAATGGATCTCAACAAACAAAGCTATGACATCGTTAATGCGCAAATGAAGATAGGCAGCATTGATTATGTGCAACTTCAACAACAGAGATTACTGTATATTCAATCTATTCAAAACTATCTGCAGGCCAAGTATACTGCGGTTCTCAATAAACAGATCTACGAATTTTATGCAGGTAACCCTATAAATCTCAAGTAAACAATGAAATCGCCGCTATTTACAGATACAGATGGAGCGATTGCATGCAACCTTTAAAAATAAATAATTAGCAACGTATGAAAACAAAAAATAAAAAATGGTTATACTGGGTTGTAGGCGGCATCATTGTTATTGGTGCAGCCTGGTTTTTCTTCATCAGAGAGAAAGAAATAAAGATCCAATTGGAAACTGTAAAGCCGGAAATGGGGGAAATTTCAAATTCCATTACAGCTACGGGAACTGTACAACCTGTAGATACCGTTGCTGTAGGTACACAGGTATCTGGAATCATTAAAAATCTCTATGTAGATTTCAATTCTACGGTGAAAAAAGGTCAGCTTTTAGCCACTCTTGATCCTGATTTGTTACAATTTCAGTCAGAACAATATAAAGCGAATTTACAAAATGCAAAAAGTAATCTTGCTTATAACGAGATTAATATTAATCGACAAACACAACTCTATAAGGTAGGCGCTATAAGCAAAGCGGATTTCGACAATGCTACCAATCAATACAATGCTGCAAAAGCACAGGTAGGTTCAGTAACTGCTCAACTTTCCACCGCTAATAAAAACCTATCCCTTACCAACATTTACTCTCCTATAGACGGAACTGTTCTTAACAGGAATGTGAGTGAAGGACAAACAGTGGCGTCCAGTTTCAGTACCCCTACTCTTTTCAGTATTGCAAAAGATTTGACCAAGATGCAGGTGAGAGCCTCTGTAGATGAAGCCGATATTGGGAATGTGAAGGTGGGGCAAAAAGCAACTTTTACAGTGGATGCTTTTCCCGATGAGACATTTAACGGTCAGGTCTCGGAAGTTCGTCTGCACCCTACGGTTTCGTCCAATGTAGTGAATTACACTACGATTATCAATGCTGATAATTCCAGTTTAAAGTTAAAACCGGGAATGACAGCCAATATTACCATTTATACTAAGGTCTTGGAAAATGTAATGAAAATTCCGGCGGCGGCGACCAGTTTCAGACCGGACAGTATCGTTATTCAGAAATATAAAGTCAATTCTCCTTTTGCTAATGGTAAAAAACATGAAAAAGGACAATGGAAGAAACAAAACAAGGGAATGAATAAGGATAAAAAAGATGAAGCCGGGGTATGGATTATTACAAAAGACAGTATGATCTCCCGTAAGAAAATAAAAACAGGAATGGATAATGATACTGAAATTCAGGTGATCTCAGGATTAGACAAAAATGACAATATCATTACCGGATATAAGCTATTGTCGAAAAAATCATCCGGCGGGCAAGCCAAAAGTCCTTTCATGCCTCAGAGAAGAAGTGGAGGAAACAATAAAAACAGTGGCGGCGGTGGCGGACCACGATAAGGATGAGTTTCGAAAAATCAGATTAACATTAGAAACGAGAGGTTTTCACTTTCAACTTTCAATTTTTCAACTTTCAATTAATAAAAGTTATGGCAGAAAAAATTTTGGAGATCATCGATCTGAAGAGAGAATTCAGAATGGGTGAAGAGATCGTCCATGCTCTGAAAGGGGTTACATTTTCGGTTGAAAAAGGTGAATTTGTAACGATTATGGGAAGTAGTGGCTCAGGAAAATCTACCTTACTGAATATCATTGGTTGTCTTGATAAGCCTTCCGGGGGAGATTATATTCTGGATGGAATCAATATTAAAAATCTTGACCGAGATGAATTGGCCTTGTTGAGGAATCAAAAAATCGGTTTTGTATTTCAGTCCTATAATCTTCTTCCCAGAACGACTGCAAGAGAAAATGTAGAACTTCCTCTTCTCTATAATTCAAAAGTTTCCGCAGAAGAACGACATAACCGTTCTTTACAAGCCTTAGCTGCTGTAAAATTAGAAAACAGAGTTGATCATCTTCCCAACCAGATGTCCGGGGGACAACAACAAAGGGTTGCCATTGCCAGAGCATTGGTAAATGAACCTGTTATGATACTGGCAGATGAGGCTACCGGAAATCTGGATACAAGAACATCTTATGAAATCATGGCTCTTATGCAGGATTTAAACCGGCAGGGACGAACCATTGTTTTTGTGACTCACGAACCTGACATTGCTACTTTCAGCAGTAGAACAGTAACATTACGGGACGGAAAAGTCATTAAAGATGTCAAGAATGATCAGATAAAATCAGCTAAAGATGCTTTGGAAAATCTTCCGGTGAATGATGATTATAAATAATTTAAATAATACACAATGAACCTCTCAAATCTCTTCAGAATTGCATGGAAAGCTCTTTTAAGAAACAAACTCCGCGCGTTTCTTACAATGCTCGGCATCATTATCGGTGTTGCTTCAGTGATTGCTATGACTGCCATTGGAGAAGGTTCAAAAAAGAGCATCAGCGACCAGCTTTCTTCAATGGGATCCAATATGATTACGATCCGCCCCTCAAGTAATATAAATGTTTCAGGAGGAGCCAGAATAGGAGCTTCGGGGCTGCAAACATTAAAACCTCAGGATGCGGAAGCCATTTCAAAAGGAGCTCCCGATGTTTCTTATGTATCTCCGGCAGTACAAACCAACGGACAATCTATTAATGGTCCCAATAACTGGCCTACCCAGCTTCAGGGAGTCAACGAAGAGTATTTTAAAATCAGAGACTGGGATGTTTCAGAGGGTAATCTTTTTTCAAAGAAAGATGTTACTTCATCCAATAAGGTATGCCTTTTAGGACAGACAGCATATACCAACCTGTTTCCTAACGGAGAAGACCCTGTAGGATCCATTATCAGATTCAATAAAGTACCGATGAAAGTCATTGGAGTTTTAGCTACAAAAGGATCCAACGCTTTCGGACAGGATCAGGATGATGTGATTATTGCTCCATTTAATACTGTTCAACGAAGATTCTTAGGCATCATTTATGTGCAGACTATTTATGCAGCTTCCACGAATGCAAATACATCTCAACAAGCAACCGATCAGGTTTCCGAAATTTTAAGAAAGCAACATAAACTACCGGATGATGGAAGTAACGATGATTTCAGTGTAAGAACCCAGGCAGAATTAATTTCCACTATGAGCTCTACCAGCCAGCTTTTAACCGTACTTTTATCAGCGATAGCAGGTATTTCTCTTATTGTAGGAGGAATTGGAATTATGAATATCATGTATGTTTCCGTAACAGAAAGAACGAAGGAAATCGGATTGAGGATGTCTATCGGAGCCAGAGGAAAGGATATCCTGTACCAATTTTTGATTGAAGCCGTTCTTATCAGCATTACAGGTGGAATTATTGGGGTTGCTCTGGGTGTTTTAACTTCAGAACTGGTCACATTCTTCTTGTCATGGCCAACATTCATTACAGAATCTTCCATTGTCATTTCATTTATTGTCTGCGCTGTTACCGGAGTATTTTTTGGCTACTACCCTGCCCTTAAAGCATCAAAACTGGACCCTATTGAAGCTTTGAGATATGAATAGTTTTTGTAAATTTGAATCATGTTGCGAGCTTCAGAATAAAGTGTTTCGCAACGAATAAAATAAATAAACACCCACAAAATATGTCAGCCAACATTTCTCCTACAACATTCGATTTTTTAAAAAAATTAAATAAAAACAATAACAGAGAGTGGTTTAATGAAAATAAGAATCTTTACACAGAGTCTCAGGGAAATGTCATTACTTTTTTGGATGATTTGATTAAAGAAATGTCAGATTTTGATGAGGAACTTGCAAAAATTGACAGTAAAAAAGCGCTCTTCAGAATTTATAGAGACACAAGATTTTCAAAAGATAAGATTCCTTACAAGACCAATTTTGGAGCTTCTTTAGGAATGGGAAAAGGAAATCAAAAAGGCGGTTATTATCTTCATATGGAACCCGGAAAATCTTTTCTGGCCGGCGGAATTTATATGCCTGAATCTTCCGTCTTAAAAGAAGTACGCAAGGAAATATCTTTGTATGGAAATGACTTTCTCAATATTCTAAATAATAAGGATTTTAAAAAGTACTTTCCACAACTGGATCAGGAGGATCAACTTAAAAAGGTTCCTCAGGGATTTGAGAAAGAAGATCCGATGGCTGAATATTTAAAACTCAAAAATTTCATTGTCGTCTACTCCCTTAAAGACGAGGAAGTACTGGATAAAAATGCAGTAAAAAATATGTCGAAGATCTTTAAACTGATGAAACCTTTTAACGATTTCCTTAATACTCCCCTTCTTTAATTTAAACCTCAAAATTAAAAAGCTTCTAGCTCACTTAACCAAAAACTTCCATAAATATTTTTATAATTATCATCTGTGTTTATGCCGATGAAGTGCTAAATTTTGGTAAAATCAACTATAAAAAAACTTATCACGTTACAAAATCCAGATTTTTTCAAGAATTTGTTTATCCATCAAAACATCTTTATCACAGAGAATCAAGCTGTTAAAACTCATTTTTACGAGAAATACATCTCAAACATTATCAACTGATTTCCAGGTCATTATATTTAACATTTTTTAAGATAAGTTTTACATTTTTGTTTATCTTTGCTGTTCGTCAAAAAGCCAAGGATGTCTTTATACCAAAAAATTGCTGAAAAACTACAATATATAAGTCCGAGTTTTTATAAAAAAAGATATTTTAAGACCTTAAATCATCTTAATAAAGATAATTTTTCGGAACGCAATGTAGAACCGGAATTGGTATGGATCAAAGAATACCTTCCTAAAAATGCTGTAATACTAGACATTGGTGCGAATGTAGGAACTTTTCTTTATCAACTGGAAGACAAATTGAATCATGAGCATATTTATGCTTTTGAACCTAACAAAAAGTTATACCGAAGGTTAAAAAGACTATTTCCGAGAATGAGAGTACTTCCTTTAGCACTTTCTGACGAAAATACGATGGCGGAATTCAAAGTTCCCATCATCAACGGAAAGACCATTGCCTCCCGTGGAACATTAAACACCACATATAGAGAAAAAGGTGAAGAAAAAAGCTATACTGAACAGGTAAAAGTAATTAAACTGGATGACTGGGCAGCTATAGAACATTTCAATAAAATTGATTTCATCAAAATTGATGTTGAAGGAAATGAAATGAAAACCCTTTTCGGAGCAAAAGAAACCATCAAAAAATTCCATCCGACATTAATGGTCGAAATGGAACAAAGACACCATCAAACACCCATATGGAATGAAATCTCTGAAGTAAAAAGCTGGGGATACGAAGCAAAATATCTTAACAGAAACAGCTTTACCCTGGACGCGCTTACAGAGGAAATCATATCACAAAATACAAACGACGAAAAAAATAAAACGCAGTACATAAACAATATTATTTTTATACCCAAAACCCATTAAAACAACTTTATGAGTGTAGTAGCGAGACAAGGCTTCAAATATTCCATTATCGGTTATATTGGTTTTTTGCTGGGCACAGTTTCCGCAATCTTTATTTTCCCGAATGATTTTGAATTTTATGGAAAGCTTCGCTATATACTTCCTTCTGCTGAAATGCTGGTTCCTTTTGTGGTATTGGGAATCTCCTATTCCAACGTAAAGTTTTTTCATAAGGTAGAAAAGGATGGTAAAAAACAGAACATGCTGTCATTGTCTTTAATGACTGTATTTATCAATTTTTTCATCTTTACCGTTGTATTTTTTATACTGCCTTATTTTTATCCGAAGTTCAGACATTCTGAAGCTTGGAAGCTCAAAGAAATGATCCTTCCGTTAATCTTAATTCTTTCATTTTGTGCTATTTTCAATAAATACACTTCCAATTACAAGAGAATTGTCGTTTCTAATATTTTTGACAATCTGTTTCCAAAAATAGCAAATCTGGGAGCATTTTGTCTGTTTTACTATTTTGCTCTGTCACAGAAAATTGCTTTTGCTTTCTTCTTTGCCATATTTGCATTAATGCTCTTTGGATATATTTATTACACAAACAAACTCGAAAAAATCCAACTTGATTTCAATACGGATTATTTCAAGAAAAATAATTTTTGGAAAGAGTTTTTCAACTATAGCTTTTTTGGATTTTTGGGAACTTTTGGAAATTATTTGGCGATCAACAGCTTTATGATCGGAGAATTTATGGGAATGGAAGAGGTAGGAATTTATTCTGTTTTATATGCCTTAATTTCATTGATATCTATTCCACAGCTGGGTCTTTTTAATATTTCTGCTCCTATCATCAACAAAACACTTGCAGATGGTGATATGGTGGAATTAGACAGATTTCATAAAAAAACATCATTGTCTTTATACTTTTTAGGCGCTGTATTATTCTCATGCATTATGGTAGGATTCCCATACCTGACACAGTTTATGCCTAAAAATGGGACTATGTTAAGAGAATATGAGCCTGTAGTATGGATTTGGGGTTCTGCGGTTCTGATAGATCTGGCAACAGGCTTCAATGGAAACATCATTTCGCTATCAAAATATTATCGTTTTAACATTCTGGTAATGCTTTTACTTGCCGGATTAACCATTGGACTGAATTATTATTTCATCAAAAATACAGAGCTGAAACTTATTGGTATAGCTCTGTCTACAGCAATTTCTCTAACGATTTATAATGTTGTAAAAATCATCTTCAACTATATTGTGTTTAAAGTTTCTCCTTTGAGTATTGAAATGATCTTTGTCTCTATTATTTGTACGTTAGCCATAACCGTAGCAATCGTTCTTCCCAATTTTGACAGCAACTTAATCAATCTTATTTACAAGCCTTCTGTGGTTTTGATACTCATCTACATCGGAAATTATTTTACGAAGATATTTCCTATAGAGGATTATTTGAACATGAGGTTTATCAGGAGTATCTTTAAATTCTAAATAAGTCTATCCAAAACTTCCTCAAGCTTTTTCTGAACTACTTGTTTATTGTACGTTTTTTGAAAATCATAAGTTTTCCCTGCAAGTTCTTTTAATTGCTTAAGGATATTTTCTTGTTCAGGAATAATAAACTCAAGTTTTGACGGATAGTTCTCAGGAAAAACTGCCCATTTTCCGTACATAATAGAATCACCGAGGTTTCCGGTCATTTTTGTTACTCCATAAGTTTCTCTTAGGCTAAAAAACTCTGTATCCTGCTGAATCGGGCACCAAAGCACGTCTGCTTTCTGCATCCATTTTTCAAAATCTTCAACAGAAACGCGTTCAGAGAAATACGTGACACCCATATTTTCCGATAACTTTTCGGATAGATGTTCAAGCTGTCTTAATTCATCGTCTTTTGCTTTACCAAGGAATACAAATTCACATTGCGTATCCGGTTTCATCCCCTGAATTCTTTTAAAAACATCATAATAATCTCTCCTTTTCTGAGAAACACTTCCTGGAATAACAACCGTTAATTTTTTATTTTCAGACTTCTCATAATACTTTGTATAAAACAGAGGTAAAAACTGATACTTATCAGAAGTTAATGCCTCGTCCAAAACAAAAAGAGATGCTGGTTTTTGATATATTTTTGATACATAAAACAGACCTTCTTTCCACCATAATTTCAACCTGTAAATGACATCACCTTTGAAAACACTTTTCATCAGGCTCCATCTTGAAGATTGGGTAAAATTGAGATTATGTGTAATAACAGCAGTATTATATTTTTTGGTAATCGCAAAAAAAGTATTGAAAAATCGATGAACAGTACCAATAATAACCAAGTCATAGTTTTTAGCCTTCAATTGATCTAAAATCATAGAGCTATCCGACAGGAATATAGCTTGATCATTATGACGGATCTGATCTTTAATTTTTTTTGAAAAATAATAGTCTATCTCAAAATTATGAGAGTCTTCCATGGCATCCATGAAAGCCTGTGCTATTTCAGCATGAGTGTCTATTTCTATGTAGGCTATTTTTTTCACGGACGAATCTAAATTAGTGTTTTATATTGTTTTTAGAAATCTTGACTAACATCACTTTTTACTGATGCTTATATAACGGTTATTAACATTACATCTTCAGCCATTTCTTCTTCAACATTTTCCAACGTTGATCGTTGATTACTTTTTGTTCTTCTTTTGTAATCTTCAGTTCCAGTTTTTTTGAATGGCATCCCTCATAGGATTTGATAATATCAAGAAAAAATGATGCAGATTTGCTTTTCACAGCTTCTTTTGAAGCTGCAATATAAGCAAGGAACCGATTTAACCCAAGAAAATAAAAGTACCTGCCATAATAATCTGCAGGTCTTATAGTGTAATCGGCACCTTTTATTTTAATAAGCTTTACATGAAGTTCTGGAATAACAATTTCCTTCCAACCTAAATTCTCAAGTAGAATAGCATCTATATTATCCCATCCTAACGTTTCTCTCATGCCGCCCATCTGTATAAAACATTCTTTTCGATAAGCCTTCATAGGGCCTCTTACATGATGTTTATTGGAATTCCCTTCATATACCCAATTTCCAGCTTTTTCCACATATAATAAACCACCCAAAAGACCATAATCCGGATGATGTATGAAAGCATCATTTACTATTTCAAGATAATTGTCAGGAAGGATTATATCTGCATCAAATTTACAGATGACATCAAATTCATCTAAATGTTGAGTTTGCAATCCACTCTTAAAGGCATGAACTACTTTAGAACCCGGCTGATGCTCAGACTTTTGAAGGTTAATGGTTTCGAAACGAAAATCAGTTTCTGCATATTTCCTGATGACTTCAGGGGTACTATCCGTAGAACCGTCATTGACAACAACCACTTTAAAATCTTTAAAGTTTTGTTGCTGTAAAGAATCCAGAGTAAATGAGAGGTTCTGTTCTTCGTTATGGGCAGGAATTATAATTAAAAACCTCACGAATTATGGTATAAATGATGAATGATAAGTGATAAATGATAGAAATTACCATTTATCACTTATAGTTTTTATATTACTTATTATGCGGTTTCAGCATGTTTTTAGGATCAAGAATTTCATCCAGTTTTTCCTGAGAAAGAATTCCTTTTTCCAGAACAAGGTTGTAAACACTTTTTCCTGTTTCAAGGGCTTCTTTAGCAATCTGTGTAGATTGTTTGTAGCCGATATAAGGGTTAAGTGCTGTTACAATACCGATACTGTGTTTCACCATATTCAGACAAATTTCTTTGTTGGCAGTAATTCCTACCACACATTTATCTCGAAGGGTATCTAAGGCATTGCAAAGGAAGTTAATATTTTCCATGATCGCATGAGAAAGTACCGGCTCCATTACATTAAGCTGTAATTGTCCTGCTTCAGCGGCAAAAGTAACCGTCAGATCATTTCCAAAAACCTTAAAACAAACTTGATTTACGACTTCCGGAATTACAGGATTTACCTTTCCTGGCATAATAGAAGATCCCGGCTGCATCGGTGGAAGGTTAATTTCAAAAAGACCTGCTCTTGGCCCTGATGAAAGCAATCTCAAATCATTACAAATTTTTGATAGTTTCACTGCAAGACGCTTGGTTGCCGAAGAATAGATTACATAAGATCCTGTATCCGGTGTAGCTTCCACTAAGTCGGGAGCTGAAATAACCGGAAACCCTGTAATCTGAGCTAAATTTTTAGCACAAAGGGTTGCATAGCCTACCGGAGCATTCAATCCTGTCCCAATAGCTGTTGCTCCCATATTCACTTCTACAAAAAGACTTGCATTATTATTTAATTTGGAAATATCTTCCTCCAAAGTAGCGGCGTAAGCCTCAAATTCCTGTCCTAATGTCATAGGAACAGCATCCTGAAGTTGTGTACGTCCCATTTTTATGACATCCTGAAACTCCACTCCCTTGGCGCGGAAAGCGGCAACAATCTTTTCAAGTCTTTCAACTAAACCAATATTCATTTGCAATAATCCCATTTTAATAGCAGTAGGATATGCGTCATTGGTGGATTGTGAAAGGTTGATATGGTCATTAGGTGAACAGAATTCGTATTCTCCTTTATTTTTCCCAAGCTTTTCTAATACGATATTGGCAATAACTTCATTCGCATTCATATTGATGGAAGTACCTGCCCCACCCTGAATCATATCTACCGGAAACTGTTCATGATATTTTCCGCTGACAATTTCATCACAAGCTTCTGCTATTTTAAAATAAAGGTTTTCATCAAGAAGCCCTAATTCATAGTTGGTTTTTGCGGCTGCTTTTTTTACGAAAGCCAACCCTTTGATAAAATCCGGATATGAAGACAAAAGCTGCCCTGAAATTTTGAAATTGTTGATTGCTCTTTGTGTCTGCACCCCATAATAAGCGTCCATAGGAACATTCAGTTCCCCTAATAGATCACTTTCTTTTCTGAAATTTTCCATTACAGATGTTTTACTGTTTTTGATGGCATAAAGGTAGCAAAAACGCATCGTTTAGATGCGTTTTAATTTTAATTTATTTTGCAGGATATTTTTGATTTAAAGCTTGCAATATAGCCCATGTTTCAGCATCCATAATTCCATCATAATTCTGAGGACGATAATGGTATTGAAAGGCTTCAATGGTTTTCTTGGTAGCATCATCCCATTTCCCGCTAGGCTCTACCCCATATCCAAACTTTTGTAATCCGGTCTGAATAAGGAATATAAAAGAGGGTTCACTATATCTCGTCGCAAAATCTGTCTGTGCAATGGTAAACAAATTTTGTTTTGTTGCTTCATCATACCACATTCCCAATTGATACTCATCATACAGTCTCTTCCATGGGAACATCGGTCCCGGGTCCTGCTTTCTGGTTGGTGCAATATCTGCATGAGCAAGAACATTGGTGGCAGGAATCTGATATCTTGTGACAATATCTTTTGTCAACGCTGCTACTTTTCTTATCTGCTCATCACTGAATGGTGCAAATATTCTTTTCCCGGAAGCATCTGTAGAATAACCGGCATTTACAATTTCTATTCCGATAGAGGTATCATTAAGGTTTTTATCACTTCTCCATGAGCTTACTCCCGCGTGATACGCCCGTTTATTTTCATCTACAAGTTGATAAATCTCGTTATCTCCCATATTATTTACCAAATAATGGGCACTTACCGCTTGTTGGGTAAGAACAGTAATCGACTTATCATCCGGAATTGCCGTATAGTGTAATATTAAATAACGCTGTCTGAAATTCTGTGCTACAGCAGGAAAATATGTTTTTACCACTTTATAACCGGCCGGTTTTGCAGATACAATAGAACCATAACTGGCCGTATTATCATTTTTTGTAGGGTCTGCTATATTAGTTGTAAAAAAGTCTACTCCATGATCCGAAATTACTTTTGGTTTAGGAGTCTCCGGAGTTTGTGTTTTAACGGCTGTTTTTGGCTGTACCACGGGGGTTTTCGGTTTGTAAGTATTTTTTTTCACATTTTGTTGGGAAGTACATGAAAAAACGAATGTGCTTAATCCGATGATATATAATGTTTTACGCATCAGTTTGGTTTTTGAATGATTTATTACCTCAAAAATACACAAATTTTTCTTGAATTTTATTTGGTAAATAAAGAAATCTATTCTATATTTGCACTCGCAATAACGGAACAACGATCATTAAAAAATAAACAAAAAGGAGGGTTGCCAGAGTGGTTAATGGAGCAGTTTGCTAAACTGTCGACGCGAAAGTGTCGCAAGGGTTCGAATCCCTTACCCTCCGCACTCTTATATATTCGGGGCGTAGCGTAGTCCGGTCATCGCGCCTGGTTTGGGACCAGGAGGTCGCAGGTTCGAATCCTGCCGCCCCGACTGTTTTAGTAATTTTCTCAAAATTACAAATGGGTGCGTAGCTCAGCTGGATAGAGCATCTGCCTTCTAAGCAGACGGTCAAAGGTTCGAATCCTTTCGCGCTCACTAAAAACCTCATCATTTTCATGGTGAGGTTTTTTATATTTTTGTCATTGTAGCCAATAGCAGTTTTTAATAGAAAGATGGCTTATCTCCCTGTGATCCCGGTTTCTGAACACCTACACTTGCATAATTATCTCTTCCCGGATGCTGAATAAGATCTGTAATATAAACTGCAACAGCCTTACGAGATACTTCTGTTCCGGTAAATGGTTCTCCTTTCTGAGTAGTTTCAAAATCAGTTTCATTTTTATCGGTAAGCCATGATGGACGAATTACGGTATAGTTCAGGGAAGAACCTTCAACAATATCTGCGGCATGACGATAACGCACCAGGTCTGCACCAATCATCCTATCATTCCACTCTCCGAATTTTCCCGGAATCTCATGATAAATCCCCAGAGAGGTTACAAAAATTAAGCGTTGAACCCCTTCTTCTTCCATTGTTTTTACAACTTCTCCGGCCATTTTATCGATCTGTCCTGCAAGATTAGCATAAACAATATCCTGTCCTTTGATTGCTGCTCTCAATTCTTCGTCGTTCAACACATCACCTTTTATAATTTCCGCATCAGGTGTCTGTTCTTTCAGTCCGTTGATATTCCTCGCAAAGAGGGTCAATTCAATATCCGTATCATTTTTCAGAAATGCTGTAACGTGCTGTACAATTGCTCCATTTGCTCCCAGTACTAAAACTTTTGTTGTTGCCATTGTTTTCTATTTTATTGAAACAAAATTACGTCAGGAACTCAGTATGAATGGGAGACAGATTACTTAATTAAGGATACTTTTTACGGGTTCTAAACCCAATTACACCCAACAATGAGCTTATTTCTATTACATGAAAAAACCGCCTCAAAACTGAGAGCGGTCATTGTATTAACTTTAATAATCTAACACCAGATCAAATACCGGTTTATTTACTGATGAATACTTAGTGAATTATATTTTCTTTAAGCCTCTATGATGCAAGATTTTCTTTAAAGAAAGGAATTGCTTTTTCCAATGCCTGTCTTACCGGCTCAGGTTTATCGTAAAGATCATAGTGAGAATATCCTTTTACTACCAATAGTTCTTTCTTTTCAGAAGCGGCACGGCGAACAATTTCATATCCATCTCTGAACGCTCCAAAACCACCAGGCTTATCTCCAATCACGACTAAAATAGGCTGTGTTAACAGGGTTTCAGCAAGATAAAAAGCATCCCAACCCATGCCAACGCCCATACGTGAATACACGGCACTTGTTGCACCTCCTACTGTTTGACCTCTTGATGTTTTATAATAATCTGTTGCTTCCAGCACATCAATATCTTCAATACCTGCTGCTTTTCCTGCCTCTACAGATTCCGGTAACATATTGATGGTTAGCAAATCTCCACCTTTAGCTTCAGAGCTTCGTTGTGCAGCCACCTGATTCAATACTTCCATTGGACTTCCGCCAGCAAAACCGTCACGCAGCAAACGGCCGAAATTAACCCCTGTGATGGAAACGACAGCTTTGATACGGCGTTCTGTCATTGCAATATTCAGAGAATAAGCTCCCCCGCCGCAAACCCCAAGAATTCCAATATTATCGGCATCTACGTAAGGTAATGTTTCCAGATAATCGATAGCATAACGAACATCATCAGTACGTTGATATGGATTTTCAATATATCTTGGCGTTCCCCCACTTTCTCCCTGAAAAGATGCATCAAAAGTTAGTACAACAAAACCTGCCTCTGCTAATGCTTTACCATAAACATTTCCTGCGGTTTGTTCTTTACAGCTTCCGATTGGGTGCATGGTAACAATGGTAGGATACTTTTTATTCTGGTCAAAATCTGCCGGGAATTGTAAAATAGCTGCATTATCCCATGCTACGTTTTTAAATGTTATCTTTTGTGTGTTCATTTTCTTTGTTTTAAAATTTTACTTTGTGATTTTTTTGTATGGATGAATTTTTTAGACCTTATTTAATGTAAAATGAGGCTATGATCTATAGTTCTAAAGTTGATTGGTTAATTAATATGATGATCAGGCCGCTCCGATAATGGATTAACTACTATGAACAGAACGTTCGTCCGGAGCTTGTTGAAAAAAATTAAATAAGCTATTAAATTGAACTCCCTCATCAAGTTGCTCTTTTGAGGAAGTCATTTTTTAAGCTAATTTCTCAGTAAAGAAAAGGGCTAATTGTGAAACCGCTTCGTCTACATAGTTTTCTCTGTCATAAAGAGACATGTGATTAGCTCCTTCCACAATATATTTTCTTTTATCCTTAGTAGCAGCAGTATTCAGCAGATCATCACTCATCCAGGCGCTTCCTGCAACACTTCCTACAATCGCTAATAATGGTTGTGTAAAGAATGCCTCTGCTTTGTTATAAGCATCATAAGAAATAATCTGAGTTAAGCTTCTTGCTGTTGCAAAACCAGGAGCAGTCGGATATTGACAACGATCTGTGTGATAATATTCCCAAGCTTCTCTTAATTCTTCATTAGGTGCATCTTCTTCTTTCATTGGTGCTAAAGGAAGGGTCTGCGTTCCTTCTTTTGCATCAGCTGTTCTTGCATTGGAACCTGCAATAAGGTAAGGAAGAGCATCAGCATCTTTTACATTGTTTTCCCATCCGTTTCTGAACATGGAACCAATATTTACCGCACTTACCATCCCTACTGCTTTTATTCTATGGTCATTAATCGCAGCATTCGCTGTATATCCTGCTCCTGCGCAAATTCCCATGGCTCCAATATTTTCTGTATCTATATAAGGAAGTGTAGTTAAATAGTCAATCACTGCACTTACATCTTCTGTTCTTACATATGGGTTTTCCAGCTGACGGGGCTCTCCTGTACTCTCTCCCTGATAAGATGCATCATAAGCAATCGTTACCAGGCCGTTTTCTGCTAATTTTTTTGCATATAATCCTGCGGTCTGCTCTTTTACTCCTCCTCCGGGATGAGATACTACTACTGATGGATATTTTTTATTGGCATCAAATCCCTCAGGAAAGTTAATGATTGCCGAAAGGGTAATTCCTTGACCGTTTCCATTTTTAATGCTGATTTTTTCTTGTGACATGACTTTGAATATTTTATTTGTTATGATTAATTTATTGTTTCTTTTTATACACCAAAGGTATAGACATCTTTATTCTCAAAACGGAGACATTTTACTCAATAAAAGATACATTTTACTGATTAAGAATTTTTAACATTGATTATGCTTTTTAGATTTATTTTAAATGGTTGACAGAAAATTTAGCTCATTAATTTTTTATTTTCTACTTTTTTAAGCCATACTTTAACCTGTTCTGCAAATGCAATATTGTTTTCATTAATTGATAAAACTTCTAAAACGGCTGCACCTTCAGCAAATTCATTAATTTCAGCCACACTTTTTCCGGTACCATACCCTTTGTGTGTGTTAAAGGGTATAATACTGACCCCATTAAAGTTTTGATCTCTCAAAAATGTTCTAACTACAGGTGGAAGCCTACTGTCCCAGACCGGATATCCTAGAAATACAGTCTTATAATCCTGAATATTTAGATTTGTCTTTTTATAAGGTGGAAGAATTTTTCCTTTATTCTGTCTGGACATTTCATCTATCGTCGCCTGAAATAGGGTTGGATAAGAAGTTTCAGGCTCTATATTCAACCAATCTGCATTAATATTATCTTCGATATATTCTGCAACTTTCTTTGTATTACCGGAGTGCGAAAAACAGATGATGAGGTTATGTGTTGCTTTCATTGATATTGGATTGATTTCTGAATATTTTGGGCGACAATCCTGTTTTTTTACGGAAGAAACGAGCAAAATAATTAGGATAGTCAAATCCGAGGCTGTAAGATATTTCACTGATGGAAAGGTCTGTTTTCTTCAGTTTGTCTTTAGCTTGCCCTATTACATAATCGTGTATATGATCAATAGGTGCTTTTCCTGTGAAGTGCTTAATCAGATCCCCAAAATAATTGGGGGAAAGGAAACTTTTCTGTGCAAAATAAGCTACAGAAGGCAGTCCTGCAACATTTTCATTTTCAAAAAAATATCCTTCCAGGTTTTTATAAAAATCATCAATCACTTTGTGATAAATTTCTTTTCTGGTATCAAACTGCCTGTCATAGAAATGCTTTACATAAGTCATGATAAGGCTTATATAAGAGAGGATAATATTTTTTGAATAGTATTGCTTCTGAAATTCATCATCTGCTTTTATAAACAGATCCCATAGAATAGCAACTTCTTCTTCCGTAAGAAATAAAGCTTCATGGTTATTATAATGTACAAAGTTATAGTCTTTTGCAAATTTTTCCAGATATTTCGCACTGACCATAATAGCATACCCTCCCATTGGTGATTTAATATCCCACTCCAATGAGTTCTGAGGGCAATCCACATACATATAAGCAGAATCTGACATATCTCCCAGCAACGGATTATTAACTCTTACCGAATCAATTAAATGGGGTTTAATAGATAGTAGATAAAAGTCAATAGCTACTGTTTCGGATTTTTGACGCACATTTTCCTTGCCTTCAAAATTAACAATATGAAGATCATCATTCTTTAGATCACCTATATTCAGATAGTCACTAAATTCTTTGATTCCAAATATTTTCATTGCTATTTTGTATTTTCTTTTACTGGAACAAAGTTAGAAACACAAAGTCTTAAACTCCGGATACAAAATACTTTTATATGGATACATTTTACTGTTTGAATGTGTATCTTTTTTAGAGATGATCATTTTAAAATCAATTTTGACTATATGTATTACAATACTGCCCTAGCTATTTCCTTTTTGACCGAATCATCTTAAAAGATTTTATAAGAGAAATAAACCGGCAAAACACCATAATAACCTTAAAAACAAAACTCCCATTATAAAAAACATATTTTAATACCTTAAAAATCGTTTTTATACCCATCAAATGTTATAATTTTGTCATTCTTTATTTTAATCTAATGAAAAACCTTCACTTCATCATCGCAAGCTGTTTTTTAGTTTTGATGACCTCATGCAAAACAGCAGTTCCAGTTTCGAAAATATCCACTCAGGAAGTTCCTTATCAAAATCTGGGGCATAACGGAAAAATATATTCCGCATTTTATCAGCAAAGAGCTGCTGAATACGAAGCGCTTTGCCTGCAGGCATATAATATCGCCAAACTTCGATTAGACGAAGCGCTAGCAGAAAAATCAGATAAACCTTTAGCTATTGTTTCAGATATTGATGAAACATTTTTAGACAATTCTTACTATGCTGTTGAACGTTCAAAAATGGGAAAGAACTATGACCAGAAAACATGGGAAGAATGGACCGCTAAAGGCATTGCAAAACCGTTGACAGGTGCTCAGGAATTTTATCAATATGCAGCCAGTAAAGGGGTCCAGGTTTTTTATATCACCAATCGCGCTGAACAGGAAAGAACAGGGACAGTGAAAAACCTAAAAAAATATAATTTCCCTCTTCAAAACGATACCAACCTTATCCTTAGAGCCAAAGAAAGCAGCAAAGAAAACCGAAGAAATGAGGTTGCTAAAAACTACAATATTATTTTACTCTTAGGTGATAACCTTTCTGATTTCGCCAGTATATTTGACAAAAAAACAGAAACAGAAAGATCTGCGGCAGTGAAAAGTTCAGCCAGTGATTTTGGTAAAAAATTCATTATTATTCCTAATACCGGTTATGGAGACTGGGAAGCTTCATTTTATAATTACAAATATGATTATACTGATCAACAGAAAGATTCAATGATGTATGATGCAGTAAAATCTACGCCATAAACACCCTCAACCCTATTAATGAAAATACAAAATCTCACAAATTTCATTGTGAGATTTTGTATTTTCATTCTTAACTAATATACTTCAGTGGTCATCCTATCAGCTCGATTTTATTTATTCTGAGTACTAAGTTTCTTGCTCAGCTGATAATTTCCATTAGTATCATTTTTCATTACAACATACCCATCAGCTAGCTCTAATACCCAGCCATCGCCGGATATTTTTCTATCTTCTGTTTGAATAGGATTGGATATTGAAATCTTATCCCATTTTGGGCTCATTAACGCACCTTTTTCAACAGTCAAGATACCCCACAGATCCGTAACTCTGATTGTAGGATACACAGTTCCTTTATCATCAATAGGAATGATATTTCTCGGATCAAAAGAAACATTCATTTTTTCAAATTGTATGTCAAAATGTGGCTGTTCAATAAATCTGAATTTGTATTCTGCAATTTGTTTTTTCTTCTTTTCTTCTCTTTCAGACTCCTCTTTAATGATTTTTGCTCCATTGTAACGATCTGCTATCCTTCTGATGACTTCATCTGCCTCCAGAGGAATATTAATTTGAAATTCATCAATAAAATAATCTGTCAAATTTGTTTTTGCCGTGATTTTTTTGTTCCAGTTTTTATTTTTATTGTAGAGTAAATACCCATAAACAGGAATAGTATAATAGGCAAATGAACGAACAAATGTGGCATTAGTAAAAAAGTTATTAATCCCGTCAATAAAGAATATTGATGTCTCATTTCTATTTCTACCACTAACAATTACTCCTGTAAACTCTGCCAGCCCTTCATTTAACTCCAATAGATTTTCACTGGCAGCAGCGCCATCATAAAGGCTTTGTCGATATTTTCTGAAAGATAGCGCACTGACAAGATGTTGTTGTAAATCTTTTTCCGAAGTTGAACGAATTGCTTCCTTCAGCGCTTCCAACTCTAAACGAAGATAGATTCTCCCTTCTTTTTGGTCAAGATGGTTATTTTCAACATTATTTAACTCAAATCCCAGCGACTGTTGTATACGATGAAAGGATTCATGGGCTAACAAACCGATTCTTCTCTTCTTATCTTGGGGAAGCGGAAGCATAACCATTGCCCATTTTTCTCCACTCCAGTTAGTTGCTGTATTGGCAATATTTATATTATCCGGTAAAGTTCCCCGATAAATATTACCGCTAAGTTTCAGCACTTTCTCCTTATCCGCCTGGTTCGCAAAGATATCTCTGGTCTTAGGGTCAATCAAAAGTAGAGGGCCATATACTTCTTTATTCCAAAGCTTATTATTATTGTTAGATGCAGTTTTAATTTCCTTAAAAAATATTGAAATACTATCGGGAGAAATCTTCTGTTTTTGTCCGGTTATATTTTGGATAAACAAAAAGAACAACAATAGAGAAATAGCAGTTGATCGCATAGTTAAATAGTTTATAGAAGATTTAAAACCTACAATTTATACAAAAAACACTTATTTAATAACAAAAAAGTGTACCCATTACAAATGTAGTAATTTACCCTATGTGAAAAAGTATAAAAGGCTTCATTGTCGATACAGCTCATTTCTTACAACAACAAATTTCAAGAAAGAAAAAACCTTGAAAATAGGTTCTTTCAAGGCTTCTGTTGCTTTTCTAAATAGCTTCTTTTACTTTCGTTTGATTTTTAGAAGCCTCATATTTTTTATTTCTCGACTCTTCGCGCTTCATTTTTCTATATTCCCAGGGAGCCATTGCATGAATATCCTGCCAAAGACCAGCCTTATTACGTTGGGCTTTTTCTTGCAGCTTACCTAAAGAGGCATCGTTAGAATAAGAAAAATACCACCATCCCATTCCAGCTTTTATAAGCTCCTTTGAAAGGTATTTATCCTGGTCATAATATACTTTGGCAATAGATCGACCATAGCGATCCGTACTGGTTTCAATAAAGTTAATTGTTTTACCAAAAACCTGGTCTGAAGTAAATTGTTTGGCATTTTTCCCAAACGGCTGTCCTTTTTCCGGGCAATCTACCTCCGCAAGCCTTATTTTTTTTTGTTGGCTGCCCTCAAGAAGCACAGTGATGGTGTCTCCATCTGAAATCTTTATTACTCTTCCACGGGTTTGAGAAAACGTAAGTAATGGGAAAAGCAAACACACAAGCATTAATCGTTTCATTCCGCAAATATAGGAATTACAGGTATTAAAAAACATTGTATTTATAGGACTTCAAGAGAATATATTTTTAATCTTATTGTTTTCTTATCAACTTTAAACAAACTTTATCTCCAACTTTCATCTTATAAATTTTCCGGAGCATCATTAACTCAAAATTACCACCACCACTTTGATCTCTGTAAATTCAGATAAATATTGTTTTTTTTCAAAAAAGCATAACCCAATGATTATAAACAGAATAAAATCTAAGAAAAAGTCGACATGAAAATTAATTTAAAATTATCACACATTTTGTTTTTTTATTTCAAAAAGCTTTGTATCTTTGCAACCGCAAAAACGAAGTAAAATTCGTTAATGATGGCCAATTATCGGGGCGTAGCGTAGTCCGGTCATCGCGCCTGGTTTGGGACCAGGAGGTCGCAGGTTCGAATCCTGCCGCCCCGACTGTTTTAGTAATTTTCTCAAAATTACAAATGGGTGCGTAGCTCAGCTGGATAGAGCATCTGCCTTCTAAGCAGACGGTCAAAGGTTCGAATCCTTTCGCGCTCACTAAGGCTCACAAATTATTGTGAGTTTTTCTTTTCAAAAAGCTTTGTATCTTTGCAGCAGCAAAAACAAAGTTTTAAAGATGACCAATTATCGGGGCGTAGCGTAGTCCGGTCATCGCGCCTGGTTTGGGACCAGGAGGTCGCAGGTTCGAATCCTGCCGCCCCGACTGTTTTAGTAATTTTCTCAAAATTACAAATGGGTGCGTAGCTCAGCTGGATAGAGCATCTGCCTTCTAAGCAGACGGTCAAAGGTTCGAATCCTTTCGCGCTCACT
>CAUQIC010000021.1:0-79397 GCA_963518055.1 uncultured Chryseobacterium sp. | reverse complement strand
TTTTATCTTTTATCTTTTATCTTTTATCTTTTATCTTTTATCTTTTATCTTTTATTTATAAATTACCTTCGTTAAAAATATTTATCAACTCTCATTTACATTCTATGAAAATCATTATCCACGGCGGTTTTTTTTCTGAAAGCGACCAAAGCCATGAAGTAAAAACAGCAAAACAAAATTCTTTAAAAGAAATTGCTCAAAAAGCTTTTGAATATCTTCAAACCCATTCTGCATTTGACACAGTTGCCTATGCTGTTTCTCTTCTTGAAGATGATCCCTTATACAATGCCGGGATTGGCTCACAGATCCAAAGTGATGGGGTGATCCGTATGAGTGCAGCCATTATGAATGGAGAAACTCAGAAGCTAAGCGGTGTGATCAATATACAGGATGTAAAGAACCCTATTTTGGTGGCGAAAGACTTGATAGGTGAAGACGACAGAGTGCTTGGAGGAAAAGGAGCAAAACTCTATGCAACGGAGCATGGCTTTGAAAATTTTTCTACAGAAATTCCACAAAGAAGAACGGAATATGAAGCTAAACTTAATAATGGGGGAAAAGGAACGGTAGGTTGTGTAGCTATTGATAAAGAAGGAAAGTTAGCAGTAGCTACTTCCACGGGGGGTAAAGGCTTTGAAATCCCGGGAAGAATTTCAGACTCTGCCACGGTGGCCGGAAATTATGCGAACGCTTTCTGCGCAGTAAGCTGCACAGGAGTGGGTGAAGATATCGTAAGCAATGCTACTGCAGCAAAAATTGTAACCCGCGTCACAGACGGGATGAATCTTGAAACCGCTTTTAGCAAAACTTTTGAAGAACTTGCAACCATCAACGGATTTGCCGGTGCTATTGCGATTGATAAAGAGGGAAATGTATTTCATCAGGACTCCTATCCTACTATGGTTTTTGCCAGTTTTGACGGGCAAACATTTGAGGTCTTCTCTTAAATTTAACATTTTTTTATAATTCAACTTAATTTTTTGGCACGTATTTTACATAAGTAATAACAACAAACTTTAATATTAATATTTTAAAAATAGAAATCATGGGAAACAAAACAAAAGGTATATTAGCTTTATTAGGATTAGGTGCTTTAGCATATTGGAAATATAAGAATTCATCTCCTGAAGACCAACAAGTTGTAAAAGACAAAATCAATACAGCAAAAGATAATCTTAACAAATGGGGAAGTGATCTTAAAACTAAAGCTAATGATGTAGCTTCCCAGGTTCAAAATAAAGTTGACGAAGCCAAAACAAAGGCTGAGGATTCTTTAAGCTAAAAAACAGACAGTAGTTTTTTTTAACATTCATATATTGAAAAAGTCATCACAGTTATTGTGATGACTTTTTTTTATAATCTTTAAAGCTTGATGAAAACGTATACATATAAAGCGCTCTATCATCACTGCTTTTAAATGGATAAAGTCCCGGTAAATTATCTTTTTTGTGCCACAAAGGCATATACCAGTGGTATTTTATTTCCAAATTGCGAGATCCTCCATTTTCCCTTTTCGAACTCTTCCACATGCTTAAAGCAGGGATATGGAGACCAATCAAATTCGTGGAATGTTTCCAAGGCCAATCCTTTCTTAATCAGATTATCCAGAACTTCCGACAAAGAATGATTCCACATTATATATTCCTGCACGATAGGTGCTGACTGGTCAGCATATGTTCCTTCGTATGTTTCTACAATTGGTTTCTCATTGAAATAGTTATAGGCTACTTTTGTAAAATCATCATCAAACATCCAAACTACAGGGTGGAATTCGGCCATTATAAACTGCCCCTTCGGCTTGAGGAAATGACTAATTACCCCTGCCCATTTTTCAAGAT
Source organism: uncultured Chryseobacterium sp. (assembly GCA_963518055.1). GTDB lineage: Bacteria > Bacteroidota > Bacteroidia > Flavobacteriales > Weeksellaceae > Chryseobacterium. The sequence continues at coordinate 77,559 of CAUQIC010000021.1, read as the reverse complement.
CAGGAAGCCACCCTATGGTTCCATAGCTGGTATAGACAATATCAAATTTCTGATCTAAGACATGAGGAAGATTATAAACATCGGAACAAATAAATTCTGTGTCTGTACCACATTTCTGTGCCAGATCTCTGCCTGTTTCTATAGCCTTATCAGACAAATCAATTCCGGTAACTTTTGCCCCCATTCGTGAAAGTGAAATGGAATCCTGCCCAAAATGACACTGCAAATGCAATATGCTTTTTCCTTTTACATCTCCCAAAAGACCCAGTTCTATTGAATTAAGTGAGTTTCTTCCTTTCAAAAACTCATCCACGAAGTAGAAATCCGACTTCAAATGAGGATCTACTTTGGCATTCCATGATTTTTTATTAATTTCTAAGTAATTTTCCATTGTGTAAGATTTAAGTGATTATATTATCTCATCTATCTTTGGAAGGTGACATTTTTGTTATTAATCTTCGGGCGAAATCACAATCGATGTGTGTAAACTATATATTTTCCAGCCTAAAGTTTCATACAATAATTTTCCTTCTTCCGTTGCTACCAGAAGATTATTTGAAAAGCCCTTTAATAAAGCTATCTTTTCGAGTTCTTTTAATAAAAAAGAGGCCAATCCTTTCCTTTGATGATGTATTTCTGTAACAATTCTGTCATAAACAGCCACATCATCTATCAGAGAAACACGACCTATAGAAGCCTGCTCGCCTTTTTCTGTTAGTATTCTGACTACAAAAGTGGTATTATATTCAGAAAACTCTAGATAATAGCCTTCTGCCAGACTAATTTCCGGGAAAATCATCGGTTGAAAACAGGCCATAAGATATCCTTGTGGCTGCAATTTCCATTTTTTATCAATATGATCAATAAAATGATCAGGAGAAACACTGACTTTCAGATACACCCAGGGTTCATCAATTGACTGTACCAGTTGGAAGAAATCATCATTAAGTTCAGGAAACACATACCGTTCTTTTTGCTTTTCATAGCCTACAAAGACTTTAAACCCCGATTTATATTGAACGGGCATAGAAACTTCCCTCGAGAGGCACCATCCTTTAAGCCAGCTTTCTACAATTTCTGATTTATTTTTCATGATTAAGTGTTGAATGTCTTTATTTTAATTGTTCCAGCAATTTTCTTTTTTGTTCTGTAAATTCAGTATCGGTAAGAATTCCTACCTCTCTCAGCTTACCTAATTTTTCCAATTGTTCAAAAATGACCTCAGGTGAAGTTTCCTTTCCATCATTGGTTATTTGCTTTTGAGACTGTATTTGTGGATCATTATACATTGTTTTAATGGTATCATAAAATTTCTCTGCATCTTCTTTATCCCTATAACATTCAAATTCTACTATTCTTTCGTCTAAATGCAGTTGAATGATTGGTGATCTCGGATGTGATACAAAACTTACTGCCCGGATCGATTTTTTAGGGTACTCGTTTACTTTTGCGGCGGCAAACAATGATTTTGAGACAGAAAGTATTCGCAAAGGTGTGGCTACCAAAATTCCTGCATCAAGTGTATTAATAAACTGAGCATCCGTTATTCCTATTATTTGTTCGTCCTCAGAAATTAGATAAGGTAGTTCTTTGATCTCTCCTTTTGTATATAAAGAGAGATTCGCATTTAAACTTTCCAGTTCATACTTTATTTTTCGGCTTCTTAGTTTATAAACTTCCTTTGAAACATCATTAAATTCAATATTAGTAAGTCTCGAAAGGTTTTGCTCTGTTTTCATCACCTGATTAATTGATTCTATGTTTTCCTTCTGCATTAAATTTTTAAGATCATCAATGCTGAAGTTATGAAGATTATACAACAATTCTTGATTGATATCGCTCGCTTTTTCCAAACATTTATTGCACAAAACAGCATTTTCTGAAAGCTTATTCTCTCCCAAAAGTGTATCCATAGACGTTAATACTGCGCCACACAATGAACAAATATTACTCATTTCTCTATTTTTACAACTTATCAAGTAATTTTTTCTTTTGTACCGTAAACTCTTCTTCAGTTAAAACTCCAATTTCTCTTAACTTACCTAGTTTTTCCAACTGTTCAAAAATATTTTCGGAAGACTCTTTACGGCCACTGTACACCTCTTCCTGCACCAAACCTGGAATATTTTGCTGAAATGCCTGTACATTTTCGGAATGTGGTTTTTGATAAGTTTCAGGGTATTGAACCTTCCCGTTTACTATAGTAGAAAATGTTCGTCCATCATTTTTATTATGCAGCTTAAATTCTGCGGAAGCCCCTTTTATATTGACTTTTAAAATTGAATACAGAAGGTTTTCAATATGATCAATGGAAATAATTTCCCGAATAGGAAATTCGTTTCGAACGACTCCTCCCAATATCTTTTTGTCAATAAAAACGACTCTTCTTTGGGTCGCAAAAACAATTCCTTCACGATTATTTTGAAGATAAATGCATTCAGCAATGGCTAAGAGGCTTTCATCCTGATCCAATACTCGATCCAGCTCATTGACTTCCTCATTGGCAAGAACACTAAGCCTTGCGTTAAGAGCAACAATCTGATCTTTAATTTCATCAAGTCTTGTAGGAGCATCATATTCATAGGCAGCTTGATCATATTGGGAACTGACGTCAATTTTACTCTTCAGGAACATTCCTGTTATTTCTGCAAAGTAATATTGATCTAATGTGTTGAGCAGGTCTTTATTGATATTGATAGCCCTTTTAAAACATCCGGCACACAGGTATCCCCCATCTGCCAATTTATTTTTTCCCACAACCATATCTGTAGATGTGAGTTGAGTTCCACATGATGCACAAATAGAATTCATTTGGTTTTTATGTTTAATAGTTTTTATTGAAACAAAGCATCAATTTACTTTGCTTTTATTGTATCGATCCAAATTACAAATTCTGATTCGATTTTTGAGTCTAAAAGTATTTAAAATTCTTTCTATTACTAAAAATAGCTCAAGACTTTAGAGGCCTTGAGCTATTTTATAGAGGTTTTATATTTTTCTTTTTATCCTAAAAACTCTTCCAAAGAAACAGTTTTCTGCTCTCCTGCTTCAAGATTTTTATAGGTCACTGTATTATTTTTAACTTCCTCTTCCCCTAAGAAAACAAGGTTTTTAATGCCTTTTTTCTCAGCGTAGGTAAATTGCTTATTAATTTTTGCACTCTCAGGGTATAATTCTGCAGAAATTCCTTTAGCTCTTAATTGCATGATCAATTTCAACGCTTCCGTCGTTTCTTCACCTCCGAAATTAGCAAACAGATATTCTATTTTAGAAGTAGCTTCTTCAGGGAAAAGATTCAACTCTTCTATCACCAGATAAATTCTATCTAGCCCGAATGAAATCCCAATTCCCGGGATATTTTTAACTCCGAAAACTTCGGTAAGGTTATCATATCTACCACCTCCACCAATGGAGCCCATCGCCACCTCATCTGCTTTCACTTCGAAAATAGCTCCGGTATAATAATCCAAACCTCTTGCTAAAGTAATATTGAATACCAAATTCTGCATATCAACACCAAGGTTCATCGATTGTGTAAGAACGAATTCTAATTCTTCTACTCCTTTTAATCCGATTTCGTTACCTGCGAACTTTTCTTTTAGTTGAAGAAGATTTTCCAATGCATCATCCGACTGTTCAAATAGAAAATCCAGTTTATCAATAGACTCCTGAGAAATTTCTCTTTCCAACAACTCTTTAACAACACCTTCCTTACCAATTTTATCCAGTTTATCTAACGCTACTGTAAAATCAATTAGTTTATCTGTAATTCCAGCATATTCAGCTAATCCGGAAAGGATTTTTCTGTTATTCATATGAATGGTAACAGGAACTTTAAGGTCAGCAAATGATTTCAGATATAATTGAACAAGATCCACTTCCTGTAGTAAACTTTCACTTCCAACAACGTCTGCATCACACTGATAAAATTCTCTGTATCGTCCTTTCTGAGGTCTGTCTGCTCTCCATACCGGCTGGATCTGGAAACGCTTGAATGGAAACGTTAGTTTACCATGATTCATCGCTACAAATCTTGCAAAAGGTACGGTAAGGTCATAACGAAGGGCTTTATCAGTTAAGTTTTCTGAACTGAATGGTTTCTCCAACGCTCTTTGAAAGTCATGAAGCATTTGATCTTTTTTCTCGTCTTTTGCTTCATTAATGCTTGAATTCAGGATTTTAAAAATCAAACGATCTCCTTCTTCTCCGTACTTTCCTGTCAACGTAGAAAGATTTTCAAAGCTTGGTGTTTCCAATGGTTGAAATCCGAATAATTCAAAATTATTCTGTAAAATATTGATGATATATTTTCTTCTGGAAACTTCCTGTGCCGTAAAATCTCTCGTTCCTTTTGCTAAACTTGGCTTCATTTATTGTATGTCATTTTGATGAGTACAAAAGTAAGGAATTGCAAGGACTTTACACAGCATAAAAAGCTGAAGAAGCAATCTTCTCCAGCTCTCAAAGTTAATAGGATCATTTATTCCAAAAAATCAGACACTTTCAAGGATTTCCAATATCTCTTCTCCATAATTTTCAATCTTATGTTTTCCAAATCCTTTGATCTCCAATAATTCTTCTTTTCTGGCAGGTTTATACTTAGCTACAGACATCAGCTCTTGATTGCTTGCAATAAAGTAGCTTGGCAGATTTTGCTCTCTTGCTTTCTCCGACCTCCAAAGTTTCAGGGCGTCAAGAATCTTTTCTTCATCGGGGTTCAGAAAATCACTTTCTGCTGAGTATTTAACAACCTTTGGCTCTTTCACTGTATTTTTAACCAATTTAAGATCTTCAAAATACAGAATTACAGACCAATAAGATTCATCGTTTACAAAAGCGGTTTCCACTTTTATAATCTCATTTCCTTCCAGAAAATTATCGAGTATTTTCTGATCTTTAAAAAGAAATTCTTCAGGAAGCCTGATCTTAAAAACTTTTACTTTCATCATTTGGGTTTTAGAATTATTTACCTCCCAATAAGAGGATTTCATCTACACGAATTTCCGTAATGTAACGCTTTACACCATCCTTATCGTCATAAGATCTGTATGTAAGCTTACCTTCAATGGCGATTTCTTTTCCTTTAGGGACATACTTTTCCATAATTTCTGCAACTTTCCCGAAAGCAATCAGATTATGCCATTGCGTTTCTTCTACTTTCTCACCTTTAGCATTGGTGTAATGGTCGCTTGTAGCTAATGATACACTTGCTTTTACATTTCCATTTTCGAAGTTGACCATTTCAACTTCCTTACCTGTGTAACCAATTAATGTTACTTTGTTTCTTAGTGACATACTTTTTATATTTTAAAGATTAATATTTCAGATAAGAGACGTTCACTGTTTTCTCAAATCTCTGTGGCAAAGTTTCCAATATCAACACATTAGAGTCGGTTGTAAACTATTTAAATTCGTTTGTAGTCGTTTGTTATCGGTTAGTCAAAATTAAAATTGTTTAGGCAAATCGCTTTTTAATGGTAAAAAACATTAGTCCCAAATTGAAAAACAAAAAGCTATAAATAAGTAAGCCACGAATGCGCGAATTCTTTTTATTAGTGCATGAGTGATAATTTTATTCTATGATAATTTATTTTTTTTTTGCAAATTTGTAAAAACGTCTAATATGCAAAAAGAAAAATCACATACCGTAAGAAAAAGAAAAGGTTATACCCAACAGCAAGTTGCTGAAGCTATTGCGACAGATGTTTCTAATTACAGCAGAAAAGAGAATGGAACGGTAAAAATCATCCCAACTGAATGGGATAAACTAGCAGCGTTTCTTGAAGTGCCCGTTGAAGAAATTTATGAAGAGGAAGAAGCAAAAATAATTATTGAAAACCCTGTTTTTAATGATAACACACAAGCTAATGTTGGGAACAACAATGTTACTATAAATAATGAACTAAGCATAGAAATCATTAAAAACTTGCAGGAATATATTGGTCTGCTAAAAGAAGAAACCACATACCTAAAAAATAAACAGTAAGGAAATCTCTTTCAGTACTTAAAATCTGATAACAAAAAACATACAAGTCAGGATAGATTATTTTCTATCCTGATTTTTTATTAGCCACTCATGCACAAATTCCATTTATTCGTGGATTCGTGGCATTTTTATTTCGATTTAAATTATTTTTGCATTCTGTTTACCGCCAATAAGAGGCTGAACCAATTTCCTGAGTAAAAAATGAGTTTATGAAGAAGCTAGAGATTAAAAAGAATATTCAGAAAGAAGAGGATAAGAACCTTTCTTTTAGGGTTTTTGATCTAACCAATGACTATTTGAAAGATTATGATAAGCCTCATAAGAAAGACCATTTTTTCATCATTGTCATTGAAAATGGAACATTACAACTTCATATTGAAGATAAGATTCATTTTTTAAAACCTGGAAAGATCTCTGTGGTATTTCCAGAGCAGGTTCATTTTATTTCTGATACAAGTGATGATCTGAAAGGAAAAATCATTCTGTTTGAAGAAGTACTCTTCTGTTCGGATATTTTGAAAAACGAACTGAGCACCTATAATGTAAACCTTTCTACCCAGCTTCATTGTACTGTCTTATCTTCAGAAGATTTTCAGCAAAGTTTACATTCCATCTCCATTATTCAGGGGATTTATAAGCAACCCAGCCTTATTAAAAAGGAGCAGGCGAGATTTCAGATCAAAATTTTTCTGTTAAGTTTAATTGAATCCGTTCATGGATTGCACCCTGTTTTACATAAAGAAACCGCAGACAAGCCTATTTATGTTCGTTTTAAAAAATTGTTGAATGAACATTACAAACAACACAGAACAGTTCAATACTATGCGGATGAGATGGCCATTACTCCTAAAAAATTAAATTCAATCACGAAAAAGCATTGTGGAGAAACAGCAATTCAAGCCATTCATAATCGGATTTTAATGGAGATCAAGCGGCAGTTGATGTTTTCTGATCTTTCCCATAAAGAAATTGCTTTTGACCTCGGTTTTAATTCTCCCTCTGCATTAAACAAATTTGTAAAAGCAAAACTCAAGGAAACGCCTACAGAACTTCAGAAGGAATTGGCGCAAATGTATAACACATAATCCTGTTTGTATAACATCATCCCTCTGGGCTTATCTAATTTTGTCTCATTAAAAATTAAGTAAAAAAATGAGCAAATTATTTATTGCTGGAGAAGTATTCCACGGAGCTGGAAGTCTTTCAGAATTAGCAAATATTAAAGGTCAAAAAGCAGTAATTGTAACGGGAGGAAGCTCTATGAGAAAAAGCGGTACTCTTGATAAAGCGGTTGCTTATCTTACTGAAGCGGGAATTGAAACTCAGATTTTCGAAGGTGTAGAGGAAGATCCATCATCAGCAACTTGTATGAAAGGCGCTGAAATCATGAAAACATTTCAGCCGGACTGGGTTATCGGCCTAGGAGGATGTTCTGCAATTGATGCAGCTAAAATCATGTGGGTATTTTATGAATATCCTGATGCTGATTTCGATGCTATGATTAAGCCTTTCACGGTGCCTGTTTTAAGAAACAAAGCAAAGTTCATCGCTATTCCTTCAACCAGTGGAACCGGAACTGAGACAACCGGTCTTGCTGTTATTACAGACAGAGAAAAAGGAGTAAAATATCCTATTGTTTCTTATGAACTAACGCCGGATATTGCGATCGTAGATGGAGAGATCTGCGCTTCAATGCCTGCTCATGTGACTTCAAATACAGGTCTTGATGCTCTGACTCATTGTGTGGAAGCCTATGTTTCTAATATTGATAATAATATTGCAGATGCACTTTCAAAAGGGGGGCTTGAGATTGTTTTCGATAATTTAAAAGAAGCGGTAGAAAACCCAAACAATATTACGGCACGTCAGAATATGCATGATGCTTCTTTTATGGCAGGTCTGGCATTCAATAATGCTTGGCTGGGAATTGTTCACTCATTATCTCATCAGGTTGGTGCGTTATACGGAATTCCTCATGGAGCTTCTAATGCGATTTTCCTTCCGAATGTTATCCGTTACAATGCACAGGCTACTGAGCGTTATCCTGATTTAGCTAAAGTGATTGGTAAAGAAACAGCTGAAGATCTAGCCCAGGCAATCGAAACGCTTCGTTCTGAAGTGAATAATCAATCAGCAATCAAAGAATTTGGAATTTCAAGAGAAGATTGGGACAAAAACATTGATTATATCACAGCGAATGCATTAGCGGATCCTTGTACCGGTTTCAACCCGAGAGTTCCTTCTTTAGATGAATTAAAGGCAATTTATAATGCTTGCTATGAAGGTCTTGTTTATACTGAAGAATTGGTTCTGGCATAGTCTATCATTTAAATTTTATCATAAAAAACAGGAAATCTACATGGTTTCCTGTTTTTGCTATAAAAGAGATTGATAAAAATTAATCATTCCTTGAAAATATTATCACGGGAATTGCATACATTCGAGTTATCTATTTAACAGTAAATCGTTTGCTATGAAGAACCTTTTTAAAAACATTGTGCAATGTGGATTATTCATGCTATGCCCCATTCTTTTTCATGCACAGAAAAACACGTATGTAACAGTTCCTGCAGCACAGTTTAATCTGAAAGGTTTTAATCTTCAGCTTCCTGTTCAGAAAAACAATTCCATAACGATTATTAAAGGTTCTGAGATTCCTCAATTTTCATCAGAAAACTTTTATTATTCAACCGAAGATAAAAGCATACGTTTTTTCTGTTCTTCTGATGGCAAACCTACTCAGGGATCTCATTATCCCAGAACAGAACTTCGCCAGATAGACGAATGGCATTTCGAAAACACCCATAGTTTGCAGGTTAAAATGGCCGTTTTACAACAACCAAGTACAGGAAAAATCATTATTGGCCAGATTCATGGAAATTCAAAAGGTACAGAAGCGGTAAAGATTTGGTGGAATAATGGTGAGGTTCAGGTTGGTTTTAAAAAGGAAGTTGATGGGAAAGAGGAACGTGTTACTTTATTGAAAAATGTAGCCTTGGGGCAGGTTTTTGAGTATCATATTCAGCAAAATAATCTCCAGGCTCAGGTAAGTATTAATCAACAAACAACCACCTTTACTCTTGGAGACAGCTGGAAATCAGAATCTGTTTATTTTAAAGCAGGAAATTACCTTCAGGATAATAAACAGCCTACTTCTTCCGGGGTTGTGGCTATTTATCAAATAGGCATTACAAAATAGCTAAACATCGTTTTTATAATTTTTCACACTCAATAACACTAATAAGTTCAATACCAATTTGTACAACACAATTAAATTTTAGCCCTGCCTTTTCTAAAAGCATTTTAAATTCACTCAATGTTTTTTCTCTTCCTGTAAGACATCCCATCATTAAAATATCCTGTAATATACCTGCATGGGGCTTATTTTGTGAATCATCAGGAATTACAGCATCAAATATCAATAGTTTTGCTCCCTTAGGCATCGCCTCATAGCATCTTTTTAAAATCTGTATGCATTCGTCATCATTCCAGTCATGAAGGATCCATTTCATTATATAAAGGTCGGCACCGGCCGGAACTTTCTCAAAAAAGTTTCCAATAGCTACCGTACATCTATTCTTTATATTTTCAGGAATTAAACGGATTGTATTTTCAATAACATTGGCTTCATCAAAAATAATTCCCGAGCTATCAGGTGCTGCGCCAAGAATGGTATACATCAGTGTTCCGTTCCCTCCTCCTATATCAACAATTTGCTTGTAAGGAGTAAAATTATAATTCTCAACCATCCCTTTTAATGCCATTCCTGACAAACCTGTCATACCTCTTCCAAAATTTTCTCCTTTCTCCGGATATTGTTTATAATACTCCCAAATATTCATTCCATGCACGTACTCGAAAGGAACATTACCTGTTTGAACACTATAAGTAAGCTCCATAATGCCCTTTGCATGCTCGTCTAAATTGGCCAAGGCAAAATCTTTTACACTTCCGGGAATACCTGTCAGCAATGTCTCTCCCAAATCATTCAATGCAAATGTCTTATTTTCTTGTTCTTCAAAAATCCCCACACTGGCCAGCGCTCTCATGATTCTGTACAAATGCTTTTCTTGTGAATTTGTTTTTTCGGCTAGTAAAGAAATCGGTTTTGCCCCATCTGCCAATTGATCTGCAATATCAAGTTCAGCAGCAGTTTTCACACATCCTGCGACCCACATGCCTCCTAATACTTTGAACATTTCTAAGGTTAATTCTGGTTGAATTGCTATTTTTTCCATGGTTCTATTTTTTAATTCCAACTATAAATTTACATCATTATAAATTCCAAAATATAGAAATATATTCATCATAATTAAATTTATGTTATATAATTACCATTTTAATTCTTAAAAATTTCATATTTCGCCATAAGTAATGATTAAGAATTTATTCCCAGAATTTCTATTAAAGACAAAACAGTAAAGCTTAATAATGTAAAACTTTTTGCTGGTGTTTTAGAATATTTTAATAGAGACTTTCTCAAAGAAAGAAAACCCTGAGTTATTCATTCAAATTTTCTAAAAATAAAGAGGCTATATATTCTCAATGTATATCTATGTTTTCCTTTCTACAAAAATGATCATAGTTGATACTATCCATTTGCAAACGGATAATTCTGTATCTTTGATTTATTAAAAATTACACCCGTTTTTTTAAAAATTTAAATCAAGCTATAAAATAAAGAAGACAACCTCAATGAAGAAGACAATAAAAAGAACGTTCAGAGTATCCAAATATGTAATTTATAAAGAAACGCTGGTTGATTACAAGGAGCATTTCTGGTCATTCCTGGGAGCGTTTTTTGGAATTGGAATCATTGCTTTTATTCAATCCCACTCTCTAACAGAAACAGAGAATATCTTTCTGATAGGTTCTTTTGGTGCCTCAAGTGTCTTAATATATGGAGCAATTCAAAGTCCTTTGGCACAACCCAGAAATCTTATAGGTGGGCATGTTCTCTCAGCACTGGTTGGCGTTACAGTATATCAAATTGTTCCGGATATTATCTGGCTCTCTGCTCCGTTGGCAGTTGCCACTTCCATCGTATTGATGCAATACACCAAAACACTGCATCCACCTGGAGGAGCCACTGCATTAATCGCAGTAAGTTCTACCGGAAAAATTCCTGAATTGGGATACTGGTACGTTATCTCTCCTGTTTTGTCGGGGTGTATTATTCTCCTGCTTGTGGCATTATTTTTTAATAATATAACGCCCAACAGAAGCTACCCCTCTCATAACAGTTTTAAAAGATTGTTAAGAAAAAAGCATGTACACGGGCATGCAAATACATCTAAAATGAAAAAATAAAGATCATGAATTGTCTGGAATGTGGCGAAAAAATTATCGGTAGATCAGATAAAAAATTCTGTAATGATGCCTGCCGGAATGCCTATAATAATAAACAAAATAAGGATTCTAGCAATCTTATGCGGAACATCAATAATAAACTCCGTAAAAACTATCGTATCCTTGTAGAAATAAATATCGAAGGAAAGACAAAAGCCGCCAAATCCAAACTCAAAAGTTTAGGTTTTGATTTTGATTATTTCACCAATCTGAAAGTGTATAAAAATGGCTCTGAATATAAATTTATTTATGACTATGGCTATAAACTTTTAGAAGAAGATTTTGTTCTGATTGTTAAAAATCAGGCATAATCTTAAAACACCATCTAAAATCTATAGCTATGAAAGAAATTGTTCTCATTACCGGAGCAAGCGGTATGATTGCCCGGGAACTGGTAAAAAAAATAGGAAACGAATATGATATAAGGTTTCTGACTCGGAAAAAAAAACATGATAATGAATTTGAATGGGATGTCAAAAAGAAAACTGTGGATGAAGCAGCTTTCAAAAACATCTCTCATATTATCCATTTGGCGGGCGCTAATATTTCTGAAAAACGCTGGACAGCCGAAAGAAAAAAAGAATTGATTTCCAGCAGAGTTGATTCTGCTGCCTTGCTTCGGCATATTTTAATAAAAGAAGAGATTAAGCTTAAATCCTTTATTTCAGCTTCCGGAATCAATTTTTATGGTACTCAAACCACAGAAAAAATTTACGCTGAGAGTGATCCACCGGGAAACGATTTCTTAAGTGAAGTGGTTGTTCTATGGGAACGGGCTGCTGATCATTTTAAAGAATATAACCTTGCAGAAAGAGTAGTCAAAATACGAACTGCTGTTGTCCTTTCTGAAAAAGACGGTGCTTTAAAAAAAATGATTCCACCCATTCAATACTATATTGGATCTCCTTTAGGAAGCGGAAAACAATATATGCCGTGGATTCACATTGAAGACATTTGCTCAATTTATGAATTTGCTTTAAAAAACTCAAATATTCACGGGGCTTATAATGCCGTTTCTCCTCAACATGTCACTAATGCAGACTTCACCAAAAAAGTTGCTGAGGTGCTGAAGAAACCTCTATTCATGCCGAATGTTCCTGCTTTTATTTTAAAAATATTATTTGGAGAACTGGCAAGTGCTATATTGGAAGGCTCGAGAGCTTCATCACAGAAAATTCAGAGCTCAGGTTTTCAATTTAAATTCCCGGAGTTGAAAAATGCTTTACTTGATTTGTTGAAAAAAGACAAGCTTTAGGTATATTAATTATGGAAGAGAACTTAATTCTGGAAAATATATCAAAACATATTTCTCTCAACGATCAGGAAATATCTTTTTTTCTTTCCCTATTAAAAGAAAGAAAAGTTCAGAAAAAAGAACTGGTTTTGAAGCAGCAGCAAATCTGTAAAGAAATAAATTTTGTAAACTCAGGCATCCTGAGAGCATTCTATTCCGATTCTGCCGCGAAAGAATCTACGATTATGTTTGCTGTTTCTGATTGGTGGATTACCGATATGTTTTGCTTTATCCATCAAAAACCTGCCATGTTAAACATTGAAGCACTGGAAGAAAGTACTATTTTGCAATTACAAAAAGAAAGCCTGGATAAACTGTACATCAAGATACCCAAGTTTGAAAGATTTTTCAGAATTATGATGCAGAATGCCTATATAAGAGAGCAGCTTAGAGTTATTGAAAATTTATCTCTTTCTGCTGAGGAAAGATATTATAACTTTCTACAAAAGTATCCCGTGGCTGCCCGTCGTATTACTCAAAAACAAATCGCCTCCTACCTGGGAGTTACTCCCGAATTTTTAAGTACAATGAAAACTAAACAAAAAAACAGCTACTCTTAATGTACATTATTTTTTTATTCCTATAAGTTCCGTTATTTTATTCAAAAAAATTATGCTCATACTTATTGCAGGACCTTACCGAAGCGGGACCAATGATAATCCCGAACTCATCCAACAGAATCTCCATAACCTTGAAGCTATGGCGCTCCCTATTTTCAGGAAAGGACATATCCCAATCATTGGGGAATGGGTTGCTCTGCCCTTAATAAACCTTGCAGGTTCTGCTCAGATTGGAGATGAAGTATGGCAGGAAATACAATATCCGGTCGCTCATCGCATTCTGGAAAAGTGTGATGCTGTTCTTCGGATAGAAGGCGCTTCAAAAGACGCGGATGAAGATGTAAAAATTGCCAAACAAAGAGGCCTTACCATTTATTATAACATAGAAGATATTCCTTATGCAAAATCCTAATATTAATATCCTTACAACAGAAGTATTATCAGATAACTGGTATACCTTAAACAAAGTTACTTTTACGGTTCAAAAAAAAGACGGAACTACAGAAACGCAAAGCAGAGAAGCTTATGATCGGGGAAACGGCGCTGTTATTCTTCTCTATAATACCAAGTCCAATACCGTTATTCTAACCAGACAATTCAGGTTGCCCACCTACATCAACGGAAACACAACAGGAATGATGATTGAAGCCTGTGCCGGTCTTTTGGATAACGACAATCCTGAAGATTGTATCAGAAGAGAGACAGAAGAGGAAACCGGATATAAAATTTCTAAAGTTGAAAAAATATTTGAAGCTTATATGTCTCCCGGTTCAGTAACGGAAATTCTTTATTTTTTCATTGCCGAATATTCTAATGACATGAAAATTGCTGATGGCGGCGGACTTGAAGAAGAAGGAGAGCATATCGAAGTATTGGAACTACCTTTTGATGAGGCACTTTCCATGATTGATATCGGAGAGATTAAGGATGCAAAAACCATTATGCTGTTGCAACATTTGAGAATTAAGGGAATTTTATAATGTTTTTATACCACTCAAAACCCGAATATGCAAGAAGCCTTATGTACCTATAACAAAAATTTGATTTAAAATAAACCATGAATAACTTTACAATTCTAGAGCATGTAAAATTGGCTATCAACCCTAAATTTCAAGATTGGGTTCTTTTTAAAAATGATACTTATATTATTTTTGATGATATCAGTACTGTAAAAAACATACAGGATGAAGCCATCCAACTGATGAAAGAATTCGGCCCTGTGTTTGCAGGAGGCCCTGCCGGAGATTTTGATATCATTCATTTGAATTTTACCGAGGGTTGGCTTGTTTCTGGACACGGATATGGCATGTATACGTATGTACATCCCTCAGAGTTGGACAACGAAATACCTAATGATCTGGAGATAGGATTATACGGAAGATCAAAACGAAATCAAGATGGTGAAAATCCTGAGATTGTACACATTAATACCAGCAAACATTCTTAGCTCTGGCTTGTTAAGGAAAAACAGTTTTAATTTATAAATTCAAAACATGCTTCAAGATCATATTACCCTCAAGAACCGTTACAAGGATTTTATCAGAAAAGTAATTGAAACAGAAACAGTGTATGCCTTACAAGATGACAAAGGATACGCTACCTCCTACTCTAATGATCTGGAATATGAAGATGGTGAACCCGTACAGATCATCTGCCTCTGGTCAGACGCTGCAAGGGCGAAATCTTGTGTAGACAGAGAATGGAACCATTATGAAGTCTCTTCTATTCCGCTGAATGATTTTCTGGAAAACTGGTGCCTGGGAATGAACAGTGATAGCTTACTTGTAGGGATTAATTTTGACAGTAACCTGTTTGGGTATGAAGCAGAGCCTTTAGAATTGGCTCTTGAAATAGTGAAAGAACTTAAGAAAAATGAGAAATCTTTTCCTTTAAGAAAATTCGATGATCTTGAAGATATGGAAGCCCAGATCAGAGATGTATTAAAAGACTAAAAAGGTTCATGACAAAATCATTGGGAATAAAGATCGCTAAAGTGATCGCAGTGTTTTCAGTTTTTATTTTCAGTATACTGATGCTGAAAACTATTTCCCAGTATACTTCTTTTGATACAACGGTTGGATTTCTTGCCTTTAAACAGCAGGTGGTTCATAACCCGTATTGGATGGCATTCTTTTACATCCATATTTTCTCAATAACGCTTTGTCTTTTGGCTGGTTTGACTCAGTTTTCGCCTCAATTTCTGAGAGACAATAGTCGTTTACATACAATAGTTGGAAGGGTTTACGTTTACAATATTCTCATCATTAATGTTCCGGCATGCTTTGTATTGGGCTTATTTTCAAATGGCGGATTAATAGGTATTACAGGGTTTCTAATCCAGGATATCATTTGGGCTTATTTTACTGTATTTGCAGTACTTTCTATTAAAAAAGGAAATATTTTAAGACACAAAAACTTTATGATTTTAAGCTATGCTGTCACCACAACTGCCATTACTTTCAGAATCATTAAGAACCTGTTTTATAACGAAGAGAGTTATAATTACGAGCTGTTCTATGGCATCAATGTGTGGCTGGCTCTTGTTATCAATCTGCTGATTGCGTATTACTTTATGAGAAGAAACCACTCCTCTATCGCTCAAAAGAGACATTTGCAATAAAAATATAAATACTGATACATGATATCAGAATAAAAGATCCGATAAAAATTAAAGTATTAAAAAGCACTTCATATCTGTGATTGATAATCCATCGATTACAGAAACGCATGATCAGATAAGAAATCCCAACTAATATAGCGATAACAAAAATGAGAAAAAAGTAGATCATGATTTTTTTATTAATTTGTGTAAATCTATTATTTTAAATCTAAAAAAACAATCAAGTGTACCCATAACATCCTTTGAAATAGTATTACTTTTGAAAAACTTTAGGAGTTAAAAACAAAAGTAGGTTATGAAAATAAAAAATCTGGACCATCTGGTGTTAACCGTTGCTGACATCGATAAAACGATAGAATTCTACACCCAGATTATGGGATTTGAAGTGGTTACTTTTGGAGATCACCGAAAAGCACTCACTTTTGGAAATCAAAAAATAAATCTTCACCAAAAAGGTCATGAATTTGAGCCTAAAGCAGAATCCCCTACCTGCGGTTCAGCAGATCTTTGTTTCATTGCACACACCGATATTCATGATGTCATTGAAGAGTTGAAACAGAAAAATATAGAAATCATCGAGGGGATTGTAGACAGAACCGGAGCATTAGGAAAAATAAAATCCGTTTATTTTAGAGATCCTGATCAAAACCTCATCGAGGTAAGCAATTACTTAGAGAATCATTTTAAGTAAAGTTTCCTATACCCAAATCCATTGACAATTTCCAACAAGAAAAAAGCGAGCTATTGCATTTTTGAAATAACTCGTTTTTTATTTACCGTGTTTATATCTTAAAATCAAAATTTAGAAAACGATCCGGACTCCTTCCATGAATTTTTATATTCATCTGCTACAGGGCTATAGCCGGAAAAAGAACGCACATAATCCAGTATGGCATGAGCTTCTTTAAGATTCCCAGTTTGATACAGTACAACGGCTTTTGCCAGCTCAACACTTTCCTTCAAACTATCATACTCCCATTTTTCATTATTGTATATCTCTGAAAACCTTTCTGCAATGGATAAAGTGTATTCTTTATTATTTAATTTTGAATAGACCTGAGCTCCATAGCTTAGCCAAAGGACATAATCTTCAGGCTTCATTACCTCAGCATTTTCAGCATTATATTGAATGAATATGGAAGCAGCTTCGGAATATATCCCTTGCAGATAATCACTTTTAATCATCATATAAAGAGTCTTAGCTTTATCAAAAGGATCTAAAAGAAATTCTTTTTTGTTTTCCAGATAATTTTTTGCAGCTTTGGAAACCCCTTTATGGTTTTCATTTTCATTGTAGATCTGCATCAACGCATATTGTGGATTTGCTTCTTGTGGAAATCTTTCTGCAACCTCTTCATAATAAGATTGTCTGGCCTCGCTGTCTTCAGCTTCCCAACGCTGGTAAAGTATTTTCTCTAAAACAGCCTTGGCAGCTTCCAGATCTTTGTAATCCTCCTCCTCGATTTCCAGGCTTCCTTTGGTATACTGATAGAAAGAAGTAAGCATTTCTTCAGCATCCTCATCCATATCAAAAGTTTCTAAGATAGAGTGAACCTCAATCTGACGTGCCCTGTTATACAAATTTTTATAAAAGAAATCTTCGTATTCATCATAGATATTGAAATAGTTTTCTAATGCTACGGCTCCGTTTTCATATTCTTCACAATCTAACAAAGCATCAATCAATACAAGATGAAGCTCTCCAAATTCAGAATATTGCAATCCCTCAGAAGCCGTTGTAGCAGCAGAATGTGAATCCCCTGACACATAATATCTGATGGCCAGATTATTACAACACATAGCTCTGGTATGTAGATCATTGTAATAATCACTTTCAAATTTCCCTTCCTCATAGTACTTTCTGAATGCATAATAAGCCTGCTGATAGATTATCCGGCTTATTTCAATCAACTGAATTCTATCATTTTCGTTTTCCACTTCATCAATAAACTCAGACATATAAACACCTTCATTATAAATATCAGTCGGAAAATCTGTAAAAGCCGGAATTTTTGAAGGAAGAGTTTTATACAAATGATACTCCGATTCTGTTTTCCTTCTCCATGCTGTTGCATTTGAGGACAACATCACCGTTTTCTCCAGCAGAGGAATTGCCTCAGAATATTGTTCTTTTTCATAGAAATACGTCCCTGCAAAATGATAGCCCGAGAAAAGCTCCGGATGAGTATTCATCACGTCAAGAGCATGGTGATAGTAAAAATCTTCAGCAATATTCAAGAGATCAGGATAATTTCTTTCAATAATCAGCTGATAATAAAAAACGTCAGGATGGTTAAATCCTTTTTGAATCAAATTCTCAAAACGTTGGTGCCATTCAACAAGTTTTTCATGAATAGGCAATGCTGTATTCTCACCTTTAATGGCTTTCAACATCATTTTCAGAGAAAGATCAAATGCCCCATTTTTATAAGCTATGTCAGCCAGATTGATAAAATCATATTCATTTCTGCTCACAAATGTTTCATGATCTTTTTCAATGATAGCAGTAAGTTCTGCACCGGAAATTGTTTTTTCCTTATCAAGGAGATAGATTTTCTTTATCCAGAAAAGAGAAGTATTTCTGTCTCTCAGCTCTCGATTATCTGCAAATTCTTTTTTGAAATAATAAATACCTGCATCAAGACTATTCACAAGTGCTTTGCTTTCTCCCAAAGACTCATAGATTTTAACTAAAAAATCATATCCGAATATTGCATTTTCGGGGTCTTCAAGCATCTGTTCCGCATAGGAAATGAATTCTCTTTTATTCTGTTCTGTAATATGCTTTTTTGTTTGGCCCGCCTGCGCCAGAATATATTCGTTATCTAAAGAATAGCTCAAAATGCTATAAAGTGTTTTATGATGAGTTGGATTAAGTTGTAAAACCCTTCGAAAGTAAGGAATCATTTTTTGCTGTATTGCTTCATAAACCACTTCGTGACCGTCATAATAAACGTTATCATGGTTCGCTATTGCCATTAAAAATAAAATTTCTTCATCATCCGGATGAGATAATAAATATTTTTCGCCTTCTGCAATACACTGTTCCAATTTTCCTCTGTAAAACAGTTGTTCTAATTTGTCGTACATTATTAATATTTTGTTCTGTAATTCTATCGTTACATTTCCCTACTCATTAACATTGAGCAGGGTTGTGATTTTGTGGTATGCAAAATAAAACAAAACAAAATTAAAAACCATACTAAAATGCTTATAAAATCGAGAAAAATTCAATATTGAAATTCTTGCAAAACGGTATATTCTGAAAATAGAGCATGAGCCAAAACTTATGTCCTATAGGGGTAATTACTAAACGACGAATATAAAGTTTTCGCTTTACTTAAGCAAAGGAAATAAGCGAAGTAAAGCTCAATACTAAACACTTAATAACGTGCTCAGAAAATCGTGATGACACATAGGCTTCAAATCATATCATAATAGACTGATTTTCAATAAAAAAAATAAACCAAATTGAAAACACTAATTAAAAAATTATCAAAATGAGAAAATAAACATATAAAATTGAGGTAATCCTTTAATTTTCAAATTTAAAGCCTTAATTTTGAGACGAAATTTAAACATTCGGATTCTTCAATTACTATGTACATGAAAAAAATGATGGTTGGGCTTTCTTTAGCTCTATCTGTTACTACTATATTCGGGCAAAAAGCTCCGGTTAAAAACAACAGTCTGACTCTTTATAATTATCAGACTTTTAATTGTGACAACAAAGGATATTTCGATTCTACCAAGTATAAAAAAGAGGAAATAGACGGAATCAATAAACTTTTGTATCAATTCAATGGTGTACAGTTTGATATCCAGCCTGTTTTTAAGCTTTCCAATCTTGAAGAAATTCGCAAAAATAAAGAGGAATACCTGAAGCAGCTGGAACAACAATATCAGGAAAAGAAAAAAGAATTGTACAGCCTTGAAGTTATCGATAGCCCCATGTGGAAAAAGCTTCAACAAGAGACGATTCAGTCTTTTGAAAATGAATATCAGCTGAACAAAGAAGAAATCCTTGCCTATTCTGATCCCACAACTTTGAAAGACAGTAAATTTTATAGCACTTGTAAGGAACATGTCGACGCTATATCATCTCCGGACAGAGAAAAAATGTTTGCCGCATGGAAAACTTATATTGAACTTAAAAGCAAAAGCAATGCTGATCCAAAAGCAGTAATGGCGAGGTTCAATACTAAAATGAATGACCCTCAGAAGGAAGACTATGCATTGATTGATATGATTGGTCTCGGCTTTCATAACTGCGCCAACAGCAGTTTCAGACAAAAAAGAGATGAGGAAGTGAATGCTTATAAAGATTTTGATAAAATATTCACAAAACTTAAAAAGACTTGTGACGAGCCTTAAGGATTAAAAAGAATCTAAAACTATAATAACAGTACTCGGTTTGGGTACTGTTTTTTATTTCAATTAATCGTTCTAAAAATGAATCAAACGTAAAAGCAGGCTTACTTTAAAGAAAAGAAACCTTTCGGTCTTTTCTCATAAAAACACAAAAAGCAAGATCCTAGATCGAAACTCCATGGGTATTTTTCACTTCAGCCATCACAAAAGTACTGTGTGTACTTCCTATAGAATCTACTGATCCTAATTTATTGAATACAAAATCCTGATAATGTTTCATATCTCTTACCTGTACTTTTAATAAGAAATCAAAATCACCGGAAATATTATAGCATTCTGCCACTTCTTCAATATCCACGATCTCTTTCACAAACTGATTTCCGATGGATCGGTCATGAATTTTCAGTTTCACCTGACAGAAAACCGTAAAACCACGATTCAATTTTTCCGCCTCTAAAACAGCTGCGTAATGCTTGATATATCCTTCCTGTTCTAATCTTTTAACCCTTTCAAAAACCGGAGATGGTGACAGATTGATTTCTTTTGCAAGCTCTTTTACGGTCAGTTTTGCATTCTTTTGCAGGATTCTTAGCAGTTGAAGATCCTTTTCATCAAGTCTTTCCACAGGATAATATTCTTTTTACTATTAATTTTTTCAAATTTAAAGAATATTTGTCTTTAAAAATAATAGTAAACCAAATTTTATGCTTAAATTTTAAATTTAACCCAATCAATTACCTTAATTATATATCTTTACACCCTATTTTGTTCTTTAAAATACTTCATCAACCGGAAGGGGTTTTACTTAACGTAGATTAATAGGGAATCGTGTGAAAATCACGAGCTGTCGCGCAACTGTAAGTAACACACAAAGGTTTTTATCCACGAATATCCACTGCCAAAAGCGGGAAGGATGATAAAAACTGTTACAAGCCAGGAGACCTGCCTGTTCCGAATTGACAATGCTTTCGCGGTCTGAAGCTTTTGGGTCATACAGATGATACTTTTGAACGGATTCCTATCGTTAACAGGAAAATTACGTCCATATTGTATCTCTACATCTCCTCAGTTGTTTGCATCCGGAAGTATTGTGAGGCATTCAAAAAGAGCTTTTGAAAATCATCGTTTAATTTAAAAGTTTAAAAGAAAATGCAAACACACATTCTTGGCTATCCGCGTATTGGTAGCAACAGAGAGCTAAAAAAAGCCTGCGAACAATACTGGGCAGGAAAGACTACCCTTAATGACTTATTAGAGACAGGGAAAACGATCCGTCAGCAAAACTGGAAACTGCAGCAGGACGCAGGAATCAACCTTATTCCATGTAATGATTTTTCATATTATGACCAGGTACTGGATATGACTCTTGCAGTGGGTGCTATTCCTGAACGCTATCAAGGTATTGCATCTGATGATAATTACTCGGAGCTTGATCTGTATTTTGCGATGGCCAGAGGACATCAGAAAGACGGATTAGATATTACTGCTATGGAAATGACAAAATGGTTTGATACCAATTACCATTATATTGTTCCTGAATTTCAAAAGAACCAACCATTCAGAGTATTTTCGGAAAAAATCATCAATGATTTTATCAATGCAAAACAAGCGGGTATCCATGCAAAACCCGTGATCATTGGTCTTATTACCTATCTCCTTTTAGGAAAAGAAAAAGAAAGTGATTTTGATAAATTAGATCTTGTACAAAATCTTCTTCCTGTATATCTTGAAATTATCAAAGAATTGGAAAGTCAGGGAGCGGAATATATTCAATTTGACGAGCCCTTTCTCGCATTAGACCTCAGTGATAAAGCAAAAGAAGCTTATCAATTGGTATACGACGAAATCAGAACGCAATTCCCTAGCCTGAAATTTATCGTAGCCACTTATTTTGAAGGGCTAAGTGATAATCTTTCTATTGCGGTATCTCTTCCTATTAATGTCTTACATATTGACCTGGTAAGAAGCCCTGAACAATTGGATGAGGTTCTAGCCTTAATTCCTGAAAAATTAAGCCTTTCATTAGGAGTAGTAGACGGAAGAAATATATGGAAAAACGATTTTGAAAAATCTTTACAGTTCATCAAAAAGGCAGTCGGCGAAATCGGATCTGAAAGAGTGTTCATTGCACCGTCTTGTTCACTCCTCCACTCTCCTTTCGATCTTGATTCTGAAAATAATGAGGATATCTTATCTCCTGAAATCAAACAATGGCTGGCATTTGCAAAACAGAAAGTACATGAAATTGTTACTTTAAAGAAATTAGCTTCAGGGAATGCCGATTATCCTACCTTGCAATTATTGGCTGAAAATAAAAAAGCTGTGGAAAACCGCAAAACATCTACATTAATACACAATCAAGGGGTAAAAAATCGTGTTTTGGTAACTACTGAAGAGGATGCTCAGCGAAAGAATCCTTTCAGTGTAAGGAAAGAAGTTCAGCAGAAAGAATTACAACTTCCTTTATTTCCCACGACAACCATTGGTTCATTTCCACAAACTAAGGAAGTAAGAAGCTGGAGAGCAAAATTCAAAAAGGGAGAACTTACTGCTGAACATTATGACAATCTGTTGAAAAAAGAAACGGAAAGAACCATCCAATGGCAGGAAGAGATAGGAATTGATGTTCTCGTTCACGGAGAATTTGAGCGTAATGATATGGTTGAATATTTCGGAGAACAACTTGCAGGATTTGCCTTTACCCAAAACGGATGGGTACAAAGCTACGGAAGCCGTTGCGTAAAACCTCCTGTGATCTATGGTGATGTACACCGCCCTCATCCTATGACAGTATATTGGTCACAATATGCCCAGTCACTAACCAATAAATGGGTAAAAGGGATGTTGACAGGCCCCGTTACCATTCTGCAGTGGTCTTTCGTACGTGATGACCAGCCTCGTTCACTAACGTGTAAACAAATAGCATTGGCTATTCGGGATGAGGTAAATGATCTTGAAAAAGCAGGAATCCGAATCATTCAAATTGATGAACCGGCGATAAGAGAGGGACTTCCATTAAGAAAATCAGAATGGCAGAATTATTTACAGTGGGCTGTTGAGGCCTTCAGAATTTCGGCTAGTGGTGTTGAAGATGCCACACAAATTCATACCCACATGTGCTATTCTGAATTCAACGATATTATTAAAAATATTGCTGATATGGATGCTGATGTTATTACGATAGAATGTTCAAGAAGCCAGATGGAATTGTTAAATGCTTTTGCAGATTTCAAATATCCGAACGAAATTGGTCCCGGTGTCTATGATATCCACTCACCAAGGGTTCCTTCCAAAGAGGAAATGGTAGAATTGCTGAAAAAAGCACAAGCCGTAATTCCTGCTCAACAGCTTTGGGTAAATCCTGACTGCGGATTGAAAACCCGTCATTGGGATGAAACAGAGAAAGCACTAAAAGCTATGGTAGAAGCTTCAAAAGAAGCAAGCCTTGCCTTCGCATAAGTTCACACTATACTTTAATTATATATTTCTTGAAGCAGGAGTTACTTTTCTCCTGCTTTTTTATTGGCCTTCGCTCAATAATTTCCTCTTTTACGAATAAAAATTTGATGTACATTTGTTACGCAAATAACCAATTCAATGAAATCCGTCATCCTCAGTATTAGTCTTTTTGTTAGTTTCCCGATCTTATCTGCCCAAACAAACGGGAAAGAGATTGTCAAACAGATTTCCATGTCTAAACAGGATCAAAAGCTTGAACAATGGCTGAAAGAAAATAAAATTCCCAGCCTCGGGCTTGGAATCATTAGGAATGGAAAATTAGAAAAAGCTAAAGTCTATGGAGATTATCAGAATGGAATTACTTCCCCTGATAATATGAGATTTAATGTAGCTTCATTAACCAAGCCTGTTACAGCAATGATTGCTCTGAAGCTTGCTAGTCAAGGAAAATGGGACATCGATGAGCCCCTCTATCATTATTGGACAGATCCGGATATTGCACAGGACCCAAGAAATGAAAAACTGACAACCAGAATTATTTTAAGCCATCAGACAGGTTTTCCTAATTGGAGGATCTTAAATCCTAATGGGAAATTAAGCTTTCATTTCGATCCCGGAACAAAATACCAATATTCGGGAGAAGGTTTTGAATACCTGAGAAAAGCATTAGAAAATAAATTCCATAAACCGCTCAGCCAGTTGGGAGAAGAAATCATTTTTAAACCATTAAAAATGAAAGACACCTCTTATATCTGGGATCAAAATACCGACGCTTCCCGTGTTGCTATTGGGCACAATAAAGACGGTAAAGCATACGATCCTGTAAAAAATACAACGGCAAATGGTGCTGATGATCTTATGACAACCATTTCGGATTACAGTCATTTCCTGATCAGTGTTATGAATGGCGCAGGACTTTCCCCAAAAATATATAAAGAGATGCAAACCGGTCAGGTAGCGACTAAAAAAGGAAAACATTTCGGACTTGGTTTTGAATTGTATGATCTTGGAAATGGAGTCATCGCACTATCTCATGGAGGTTCTGATGATGGGGTAAAAACTCTATTTGTCATCATTCCCCAAACCAAGCAGGGACTTGTCATTTTCACCAATACTGATGAAGGTGCGAAAGCCTATGAAAAATTGGTAACTGACTATTTGGGAGATTACGGGAAGAAGATCATTGAGATTGAGGTGAAATGAAAACATTCTAATCTGAAAACCTCCTTTGATTCTGCTGAAATCATAGTATTTGGTTAAAAAACATCACCAAATCTAGCATCTGCAACATTTAAGAATTAAATTTAAATGATATTCAAATTGAAAAATTAAAGAAAAAATGAAGAAAAATATCCTGTTTATTATTTTAGCAATAAGTCAAAATACATACAGCCAAAACAAACTTTTAAAATCTAATAAACTAACGACTACAGATTCTGTCAGAATAATTGGAATGTACCCTGAATGGGATAAAAATAAAACTTATGAAAAGTTTAATTTTTTAATAACAGATAAAAAAGTAGTTGATTCCTTAATTGAATCGGTTGAATATGGAAACAATACTGAAAATGAGCTTGAACATAACAACTTTTACATTATTTTAACAAAAGCGAATAAAGTATTTCATCGGGTTTCAATCAGCCCAGCTCTGCACAACTCTAATATCAATGGTAAAAGCTATAAGTTTGATGTTTCTATTTTAGAAAAATTGGCAAAAAGATATCCTTTAACCTATAAATGGAATGAAAAGGAATTTAAAAATGAAACAGAATTCAATAAATTCAATTCAGAGATTTTAAAACAAGAAAAAACTTTATATGTTAGTAAGCCCACTTTTCTTTATGAAGGATCTTTTGAATTGCAATTCCCAAAAAATGACACTTTTCTTCATCCTAGAGCTATTGATCATTATTTAAGGCCACAAATTGAAAAGATAGTCCAAGGAAAAGAGTTCAGTATTTCTTATGTTGCAAATGAGTTCAATTTAAAAAATCGCGATCAATACACCATGACAATTAATGGCCCTTATACTCTATTCAAAGAATTAAAAGATAAAAACAGTAAAAAAGGAGAATGGGTTCCTGCGAAGTTTATTGCTACTATCTACGAAAAAGAATAATAAATTAATAATCAAAAACTTACACATTCTCAATTAAAATTTGTAATTTTGCACCCCGAAAATAAGGAATACCTATGAAAAAAATTGGTGAGCACAGAACGCTTCTTGGGGTAGATAAGAATGCTACTTTAAAAGATTTAAAAACGATTTACAGAAATGTAATGAAAGATACGCATCCTGATAAGTTTATCAATGATGAAGCAGGGAAACTGGAAGCTGAGGAAAAAAGCAAATCTGTAATTGAAGCCTACCATTTTTTGGTAAGCATTAATCCTGAGACTCAGGAAAAATATAAAGAAGAATACACTGAAACCATTACCAAATCTAATATTCAGGATTTTTATCTTGAAAAAGCAATATTGACGGTTCAGCATTTGAATGGAAACATGTACGAGTATATTGGTGTTCCAAGAAATACATATATCAAAATGGTGAATGCTGATTCTCCAAGTCGTTTTGCCAGAAGACATATCTACGGAAACTTTATCTACAGAAAGTCCGGAGAGGCTATGGCAGACTAATTTTTTTTCAGATACAATATATGAAGGCTTTCGGTTGACTCCGGAAGCTTTTTTCATTCCCTTTAGCCGTAGAATAAGGTGATTTTTGATAAGCCACGAACACACGAATAATCTTAATTACAGCTTTAATCCCTATACTTCATTTCGAGTTAAGAAGAAGCATAGACTAAAACATCCTGTAAATAATTTTTCAAAAAAGAGATTTTATGGAAAGCTGAGGACTATTTTATTCTATTAAATATTTCATATAAAAGAAATACGTAAGTAGGAGCAAAACAAAAAAGCGCCTCAGAAAATCTGAGGCGCTTTCGGTTAATTAAAAAGGTTAAATTTATTTATCTAAATGTTTAGGCGTAAATCCGTCTTCATTTAGTTCTCTGTGTACGTATTCTGCTTTCATTTCAGCTTCGTAGTCTACTTTATTGTCTTTACCCATTCTGCGTAGAATAGAGTCAAATAATGAGTATACTACGGGTACAATAATCAAGGTAAGGAATAGAGACGATGTCAGACCACCGATAACTACCCATGCAAGACCTTTATTCATTTCCGCCCCTGCTCCTGTCGCCAATGCAATCGGCAACATACCGAAGATCATCGCAATCGTTGTCATCAGGATCGGACGAAGACGAGCGTGGTTCGCCTGAATCAATGCATCATGAGTTGTTGCTCCAGCGGCTTTTCTTGCATTCGTAAAGTCTACGATCATAATCGCGTTCTTCGCTACAAGACCAATCAACATGATCATCCCTAACATGGTGAAGATATTCAGTGAGTTGGCAGTTAAGGCAAGGATTACCATTACCCCGATCATCGCCAACGGAATGGAGAATAATACCACGAAAGGATATACAAAACTGTCATATAATGATACCATTACCAGGTAAACCAATACGATAGCTGCCAATAAAGCGATTCCTAAAGTACCGAAACCTTCTTGTTGGTTTTCCATATCACCGCTCCAGATGTAATCTACACCGATTGGTTTTTTACCATTCATAAATTTGGCTGCCCATTCGTTGGCTACGTCTCCTACAGGTCTACCTACTGCTTTTGCTCTTACTTTTACAGAAGGAGATTTATCTCTACGCTCAAGCAAACTTGGCCCGGACCCCATTTTTACATCAGCAAACTGGCTCAAACGAACCTGCTGACCTTGTGGATTGGTAAACATTAAGTTTTTAACATCATCAATGGATTGTCTGTTGACATCTCCAAAACGGATGTTAATATCATATTCATATTCTCCGGCTTTGAATTTACCATCTGTATTTCCGTTAAATGCTGTTTGCATCGTCTGTCCAACACTTGAAACATTCAGACCTAAGGAAGCCATTTTATCTCTGTCAAGAGTTACCTGTACTTCAGGGTTTCCTGAGTCTGTAGATAATTCTGCGTCAACTGCCCCCGGAACTTTTTTCAATAATTCAAGGATTCTTGTTGCTTCTTTCACTGCAGTTTCGTTATCCGGAGCCGTTACAACCATTTCAATCGGAGCATTTTCTGCTCCCATGATACCGATTGGAGCTGTTTTGAATTCAACCCCTGTAAATTTCTCCTCTAACGCTCTTTTTACTTTTGCCGCTTTGATGTTGGTACTTTCAGAACGCTCAGACTTATCTGTTAAGTTTACCTGAACCTCCGATTGGTAAGTTGTTGCCTGAGCACCGCCAAAACCTGTTGATTGCTGACCTACTGTTGTAATTAAGTCTACAACATCTTTATCATTTCTTAAATATTTTTCAACATCTAATGTCAATTGGTTGGTTTTTTCAATGGTTGCATCTTTTGAAAGCTCCATTTGTACAAGGAACTGACCACGGTCAATCGGCGGGAAGAACTCTCCTCCAATGAATCCGAATATTACCAATGAAAATGAGCTGATCAGGATAATGAAGGTAATGACTACGGTAGAAATTCTTCTTAGTGTTGTTTTCAGACACCACTCAAGAATATCAGTAATCCAGTGAGTAAATTTGTCAATCAGACTTTCAAACCAAAGGATAAATTTCTCGAACCAGTTCTTACCTGTCAGGTGCTCCAGTTTACCGAATCTTGATGATAACCAAGGAATAATGGTAAAAGATGCCAACAATGATAATAAGGTTGCAATAACTACTGTGACGCAGAACTGAGCCAAAATATTGGCAACAAGCCCCGAACTCATCGCAATCGGTAAGAATACCACCACAATTACCAGGGTAATTGCCGCTACGGTAAATCCGATTTCTGAGGCTCCGTCATAAGCTGCTCTGATCTTACTTTTACCCATCTCCATGTGACGGTAAATGTTTTCCAACACTACAATCGCATCATCCACAAGAATACCTACCACAAGCGATAGTCCCAGTAAGCTCATCAGGTTCAGGGTATATCCCATCAAATACATACCGATGAATGCGGCTACCAATGACGCAGGGATGGAAACCATTACAATAAATGCGTTTCTGATACTGTGAAGGAATAATAACATTACAATCGCCACAAGGATAATCGCCAGGAATAAGTCGAAAATAACGTGGTTTGCTGATTCCAAGGTAAAGTCTGTAGTATCATTTACTACTTTTACTTTGATTCCCTGAACTTTATATGCTTCTTCTACGGTTTTAATGGTTTTCTGAACACTTTCAGATACAGCCACCGCATTGGCATCCGACTGCTTCTTAACCTGCATTAAAATCGTTGGAAACTGGTTGAATCTTGCTACTTTTTCAACATCTTTCTGAGAGTCAAAAACGGTTGCAACATCTGACAAACGAACCTGAGCTCCATTTTTATTGGAAACTACAAGATTATTCATCTCCGCAGTCGACTTATATTTTCCTGATAATCTGATCGTAGATTTTGTAGTTCTGGTTTTCAAACTACCTGTAGGGAAATCTAAGTTTGATGAAAGAATCGCTTGTTGTACATCCCCTATCGAAAGGCCATACCCCTGTAATTTTTTCTCATCAAGATTCACCTGAATTTCTCTTTCCTGTCCCCCTACAAGGTCAACCTGTGCTACCCCATTTACACGGGAAAAAATCGGTTCGATCTTTTTATCTAATAGGTCATAAAGATCCTTACTATTCAATTTATCTGATGAGATACTCATCGTGATAATCGGTAAGTCATCTAAGGAGAATTTATTCAGTGATGGTGCTTTTACGTCTTTAGGAAAATCTGCCAGAATAGCATTTACCTTACGCTGTGCATCATTTAAAGCAAAGTCTACGTCTGCTCCGTTATTCAGCTGCACCATAATCACAGATAAGCTTTCATAGGAAGAAGATTCTACTTTCTTTACGTTTTCCAAAGAACCAACGGCATCTTCAATCTTTCGGGTGACGGAAGTTTCCACCTCTGCCGGTGAAGCTCCAGGATACACCGTGGAAATGGTTACCATATTGGTTTCAAATTTCGGAATCAATTCGTATCCCATGAGCGTATAACTCAGGATACCTCCCAACGTTAGAATTGTAAATAATACAATTACCAGCGAGGGTCTTTTAATCGATATTTCTGCTAACTTCATAAACCTTCTACTTTATAATGTTCACTTTAGATCCGTTGTCCAGGTTGATTTGTCCGCTGGTTACCACTTGCTCACCTCCATTCAATCCACTTAATACCTGAACTTTGTCTCCGTAGATTTTTCCAACGGTTACTTTAATCATTTTAGCGATACCATTTTCAACAACAAATAATTGGCCTGAGCTCACCCCATTTACAAATGCTTCTGCAGGAACAGTCAGCATATTCTGAGTTTCTGCGCCGTGATTTGTTTTAAATGTAGCAGTAGCATACATACCTGCTTTCAGATTTCCTCTGTTCTGAACTTCAATTTCAACAGGGAAATTCAAAGAAGCATCACTTTTAGGAGCAATAAATGTAATTCTACCTACGAAAGAATCTTCCGGCAAAACGTTAACATTAATAGGTACTTCCTGACCCAGTTGAATTTTTCCGATCTGGCTTTCATCCACTAAAACCGAAAGTTTTAAGCTGTTGATATTTACAATTTCGAACATTGACGTTCCAATGGAAACAACGGTTCCCGGTTCGACCATCTTTTTATTAATAGTCCCACTAATACCCGCACGGATGCTTGTATCATTTACTCTTACTCCCTGAGCTTTTACTGCGGCCTGCATGTTTTTCAACTGCAACCTTGAGTTATCCAGTTGTTGTTTTGTAACCCCTCCGGTTTTATAGGCATTTTCGTAACGTTGGTTGTCAATAATTGCATTCTGTAAGTTATTCTGAGCCTGGGTAACATCCACTTCGATGGCATCTCTTTTAATGGTTGCCAAAGTCTGACCTGCAGAAACTCTTGACCCTTCTTTTACCAAAACATTCACGATACGGCCTGCGATCTCAGAAGATTGATTCATTTCCTGCTTAGGAAGAAAAGTTCCGTTTGCTGAATAATCTGTATCAATATTTTCTCTTGAAACAGTGACAATATTTACATTGATTTTGTCTACCTGCTTGGCAACTTCTTTTACTTCCTTAGTTTGCTTCTCTTTGTTACCAGCAATTTTATAAGCCGCTAAACCTACAAGTACAGCTGCTACGATGATATATATTAAAGTTTTTTTCATTGTTTATTATAGGTTTTGTAGTGTGTTTAACTCTCCTTTTGCTTTAATTACTTTGATCTCAGCCTGCTTATAGTCAAGCAATGCATTAGCATAATTCTGTTTAGCCTGTGTAAGGGCATTTTCAGTATCCAATACTTCAGTAAGTGTTGCCAACCCATATTGGTAATTAGACTGAGTATTTTTCTGTACTTTTTCCGCCAGGTCAACGTTATCTTTCATGC
This sequence comes from uncultured Chryseobacterium sp., assembly GCA_963518055.1. Classification (GTDB taxonomy): domain Bacteria; phylum Bacteroidota; class Bacteroidia; order Flavobacteriales; family Weeksellaceae; genus Chryseobacterium. The sequence goes on along the minus strand of CAUQIC010000021.1, from coordinate 46,473 downwards.
TTTTGATATTGATAATAGCATTCTCCATATTGGAAATTGCATTTTTATAATCTAAGCTTAAGTTCAGCTTCTTATTTTGGATGTCCTGATCTAAATCCTGGATATCAATTTCAGCCTGCTGGATCTGGGCTCTGGTAGCACCTCCCATAAAAATTGGAATCTTAACAGCTACCCCAATTGAAGCATAATCTCCCCAATTGGTTCCCTGACTGGATCCTGTAGTATAAGGAAATTTATTTCCAAGTCCCTGCCATCCATAGTTTGCAGTAAGTCCTACAGTAGGGTAAAGATTGGCTACCGTTGCCTTTTTACTGTATTCTAAAAGTTCTCTTTGTTTATTTAAAACTTTTAATTCCGAGCGGGTTTCTAGATTAACATTCGTTGCCAATAACTCAGGATTGGGTACAATTTCTTTTTCTTCAAGCTCAATTGCATTCTCAATAGGAATTCCCATGTAGAACTTCAACGAGTTTTTTGAAACTTCAACCCCATTTATCAATTGTTGTTTATTGGATTTAATATTGGTAAGCTGAACATTGGTACGGTCTAAATCTATTTGCTTCGCCAATCCGTTATCTACTAAACTTTTGATTACATTTCTTACCCTTTCCGTATTCGCGTAACTATCTTCTATAGTTTTAAGGTTCTCTTCCTGAACAAATACCTGGTAATAGGCAGTGGCAACATTCTCAATGATTTGTTCATTCGTTAGTTCTGAATTTAAAAGGTAGAATTCACGCGTTGATTTTGCAGCCTTCAGGCCAATAAAAACTCTTTGATCAAAAATATTCTGGTTAAGAGTTACTACGTTTACAGACTGCCACTTTGTTCCAAAAGCAACAGGAATAAGCTCCCCCGGTTTACCTACGATCTCTCCGGGAAGAACAGTCTTTTGTAAAATAGGATTATACGTGTTATTTATGGTTGCACTGATTTGAGGTAAAGCTCCTGCTCTGGCCTCATCAATCTTATATTCGGCTTTTTTAACTTGTAAGGCTGCTTTTTTAGCTTCTGCCTTATTCTGAAGTGCCTGCTTAATTGCTTCCTGCAGAGAAATCTGCTGCTGAGCTGACACCGATGAAAAGCCGAAAATCATAAATGCTGCAGCTATCCCAATTTTTAGCTTTATAGCAGTTATACGTTTTCTTTTCATAATTTTATACTTCGTTTATATTTTTACTTGTTTTCCTGTTGCTGTTTACTTCTATTTGACGAATCAATTTCAGAATTACTTTAGTTATCCTTAATTTTTAAATAACATACTGATAATGATCCCTTTTCTTTCAGAAATAATCTTATCATATTCTTCATCACTGATCATTAAATTTTCCATAAACAATGGCCTTATGGCACTTGGGAAAACCAACAAGGAAACCATATTCAGAATAAACTGAACGGGTGCCATTTTTTCTATATTTCCCAGTTCCATTTCTTTTTCGATATCACGGTACAACTGTTTCAGAATATCTTCTTCAATTTCCCTCTGGTGGCAGGTTCCTTTATTGATCTGTGAAACAATATAGGTTTCCAGATACGGATACTGAAGACTGGTAGAAAGACTGCTTTCTATGAATTTACTGATCTTCTCTTTAAAAGGAAGGTCTGAATTCTGAATAATATTTGACTTTTCCTGTTCCACCTTCTGAGCCTCATCAAAGATGATCTGAATCAGTTTATCTCTTGATCGGAAATAATAATTAATAAGAGTTCTGTTCACTCCTGCTGCATCTGCAATCTCCTGCGTAGTAGCATCAAATTTTCCTTTCACAAAGAATAAATTCTTCGCTGTCTCCTTGATCAATTCCTGTGTTTGGTCTTTTTTTGCTTGATTTGACATTTTTGTTAAACAAATTTGTGCAAAATTACACTTTTTTCATTTTTGACAAAATTGTTAAACAAAAAAATTAAACAAAATTGTTATGATTTGCATCATGTTTTTATGAAAAACCGATTTACCAATAAACTTATGATAAAAACAAAAAAAGGTTACCGTAAATGGTAACCTCTGTATATTTTAATAATCTGAAAATTGTATGATCCAATATAACTACTTGGATCTTTCTGTCTTATAACAATTTGATCTTATCTTCTGTAATATCAATAATTTTATCTTTATAAAGTCCTCCGATAGCTTTTTTAAAGTTCTTTTTACTCATCTGAAGTTCATTTTTGATGTCCTCGGGAGAAGATTTATCAGAAACATACAGGAGTCCATAGTTTTCTTCGAGCTTATCAAGAATCTTTTGCTTGAATTCGTCAATATTTTCAAAACCATCAGGCTGTAAAGAAACATCAATTTTTCCGTCTTCGCGTATCGCTTTAATATAGCCTGTTTCTTCAGATAGAGGATATAGTTTTTTGAAAACATCAGAAACATAAATCAATCCGATATATTTTTTATTGATCACCACATTCCAACCCAATTCGCTTTCGTTCATCATAATCAAGTCTACCTTATCGCCTTTTTGGAATGGTAAATCCTGGTATTGCGGGTTTCTTTTGAATTTGGTCGTTCCGGTAATCAATTCCATGTTTTCTTCTACATAGATATACACCAGATATCTTTTTCCTTCAATAATTTTAGCTTTCTGTTGTTTGTAGGGAATAAATAAGTCTTTGATAATTCCCCAGTCCATAAAAGCTCCGCTCGGAAGACTTTGTACGCAACTCATTACCCCAAACTCCCCTACTTCAGCCACAGGAATTTCTGTAGTAGCCTTTAATTTATCATCATCCTGATATACGAAAACCTCAACTTCCTCGCCTACTTCTTTTTCTTCCTGAATAAAGATTTTAGGTAAAAAAGCTTTTTCTCCGGAACCGTCTGTAAGGATCCATCCTGAGTTAATTTTTTCTGAAATTTCTAAACTTTGAGTTTTTCCGAGTTGCATTGATGATAAAATTAGCTGACAAAGGTACGGAAATTTGAAGATGTGAACCTATTTAATATCCTTCTAATCTTTTCAAAGAATGAATAAATCTTCCAACAAGCCTATAAAACCTGTACATTTGAATAAAATACTAAAACATGAAAAAATTATGGATCATCACCGTTCTTCTTACTGTATTCATTGCAAAGGCTCAAATTTTAGATAAAACGGCTATTAATCTTGGCTATCATTATATGGGACGAAATGTTTTACAGGCAGGACTGGAGGTCAGAATTGGCGAATCCAATTACAAATCTTTGATTATCGGACCATCGTTGTTATACACCCGTATCAACCACTCAGACAAATTACTTCCGGAGGCTCATATTTATTACACCAATAACGGACAGTTGTACGGAGCTTCCCTCAATCCCTATTCCATAGAGCCCAGAATTGGTATTTCATTATTTAATATTTTCTTTCTCAACACCGGATATGCTTTTCCTATACATAAAGACAAATATTTTAAAGGGGTAACGTTCGGCATACAGTTTAATATTGCCCCTACAAAAGGTTCAAAATTTTACGATCAGATGAAAATGATGTAATTTTTTATTGACTAGATTATTTTCAAAACCCCACTGTCTGCTCTCAACCCGGCACCATTAACTGCTATAGAAAGTGGACTGGAAAGATATACAGCAAGGCTGGCAATCTCTTCGGGATTAATGAACCTTTGCAAAAGTATATGTGGATTTGAGTGCTGAATAATAATATCTTTCATTTGATCAACTGTCAAATTTTGTCCTTCTGCGATCTGTTCTACTGTCCTTGCCACACCATCTGAATAAGTAGGCCCTCCTAAAATTGTGTTAACCGTAACATTTGTTCCTTTTGTAAGCTTAGATAAGCCATTACTTAAGGCAGACATTGCGGCTTTCGTCATTCCATAATGAATCATATTCTCAGGAACATTTACTCCTGATTCACTGCTGATAAAAATAATTCTACCCGAATTCTTTTTAATCATCGTGGGAAGAAGCTTTCTCGACAAGCGCATTCCGCTCATCACATTGATTTCAAAATAATGATACCAGTCTTCATCTGGTATGTCATAAAAATCACTAACACCAAAAATGCCTACGTTATTGATCAGAATGTCAATATCTGTCAATTTTTCGGAGAGTTCAATAATATCTTCCTTTTTAGCAAAATCTGCAGCTATTCCTGATACTTCAGCATCCGGAAACTCCTGCTGAAGTTCTTTTTCTGCCCATTCTGTCTTTTCTTTATTTCGTCCATTGATGATAACAGATGTTCCTTCTTGTAATAATTGTTTCGCTATAGAAAATCCTATTCCTTGTGTTGAGCCGCTAATAAATGCTTTTTTCCCTTTTAGATGTAAATCCATTTTTTATTTTTGTAATGATCGTTAAATAAATAATTAAAAAATTTTATAGCAGTACCTGTAATTGAAGCTCAATCTGGGTGGTAAGCGTTTTTTTATCTGGATATATTCTGCGAAGAGAATTGATTCCACACCAAAATGTGATCAGGTATTTCCCTAAAACGTCTGCCGGAAGTTTTGATTTCAAAGCTCCTTTATTTTGTTGCTCTTGAATAATTGAAATATAAAGTTTTTCTGTTTCCTTTAATATTTCCACAGCCTCATCTTTCAAATTTTCATCTACAAATGTCATTTCAACTAGAGTATTGGCTACAATACAGCCTTTCATATGATCATTATGCTCAGCATTGGCAATACTTAAGAAGAAACTTTTGATAATTCCGATAGGATCTTCGTTAGTATTCAATTTTTGTTTAAATTTTTCAAAATCTTCTCTTCGTTGCTCAAGGCTTTTTTTAAAAAGTTCTTTCTTCCCGCCTTTGAAAGAGTTGTACAAACTTCCGGCACCAGCTCCTGTTGCAAGACTGAGATCACTAAGCGATGTTGCCGTAAAACCTTTTTCCCAGAAAAGTTTCTGAGCTTTTAAAATCAATTCTTTATCCTGATAGATATTGGGTCTTCCTTTCATTTATTTTTGTAATGATTGATACAAAAATAATAAAAATAAATTTTTCAACCTATTTTTTAATTAAAGCATTTCCGAAAGCCCAATAAAATTTGTTGTGAACTCTTTTTAATTATTTTAATAGGAAATACCTTTTTATAAAAAAGGTACTTCCTATTTTTTATAGTTTAGAAATATAATCCATCAATTCACGTTTGCTGTTTTCAAAATCAAATGCGTCATACACTAAGAAGTATTTGTTTTTATCAATACAATTATGATACATTGACTTAGCTAATACCAACTTATTTTTATCAAAACTAATAGATTTAACCAAATCCCGTACCTGTACAGCAGTAAACATAGAAGTGCGCATTTGTTGATTGATAAAAGCAATTTTACCATCATCAAAACTTTCTTTTCTTTGCATCATTTCAAAAAACTGGCGAAAAGTATTGTTATCCATTACGTTTCCTGCATTATTCCAATTTCCTGATGAATTTCCATACGGATTATTCCAGACATCATTCCAGTCACTAAAACCATATTGTCCCTGAACAGGATAAGAATCGAGTAGATATAAACCTTGATCAGTAAAGAAATCCAGCACCATTCTGTTGTTATTACGAAGCATTAAAGTAGTTCTGTAAATCAGGAAACCATTCTCATAGATTGAGATTGGCATTCTACCGGATTGTAAATCAAAAAAACGATATTTTCCGGAGCCATTGGCAATCATTTGATCACCCACTTCAACGGTAAAAAAGCCTTGCTCAGGAATACGTAGAAAAACTTCTGCGTACCCATAGTTTCTATCCCATTGGTAAGTTGGATTTTTAATTTTATTTCTTGGATCATATGTATTACGATCAGGGATTCTATTTTTTATCTTGGTATTATCGGAAGTCCGCATTTCTGTTGTTGACGCTTCGTTCCTTAACAACTCTCCTACTTTTCCGGCTTCTTGCGCAAAAGAAGTGGCAGCCACTAAAAACATTAAACTTATAAAAATTTTCTTCATGCTTTTTTCTTGAAAAGCTGTCCATTTTTATGCCAAAAAAAGAGAAACCATAAATGATTTCTCTTTTTATATTTTAACGATTAAAATTTTAATCAAATCTTAAATATGGATAGGTCTTTTACCTGTAGCATCCAATGCTGCCTCTTTAATAGCTTCAGCATATGTTGGGTGGGCATGAGAACTTCTTGCAATATCTTCAGCACTTGCACGGAATTCCATAGCAATTACTCCTTCTGCAATAAGGTCAGCTGCTCTGGCTCCTACGATATGCATTCCAAGAACCTCATCGGTTTTCTCGTCAGCAATAATCTTAACAAAACCATCCACATCACCACTTGCGCGGCTTCTTCCTAATGCTCTCATCGGGAAATTACCTACTTTATAAGCTACTCCTTCTTCTTTAAGCTGCTCTTCAGTTTTACCTACTCCGGCAACTTCCGGCCAAGTGTATACTACGCCAGGGATTAAGTTGTAGTTGATATGTGGTTTTTGCCCTGCTAATATTTCAGCAACTAAAGTTCCTTCTTCACTAGCTTTGTGAGCAAGCATTGCTCCTTGAATAACATCTCCGATTGCATAGATATTCGCTACATTAGTTTGAAGATGATCATTTACTTTCACTCTTCCTCTTTCATCAAGCTCTACTCCTGCTTTTTCAAGACCAAGGCCTTCTGTATAAGGTTTTCTTCCTACAGAAACTAAACAGTAATCTCCTTCTACTACTACTTCTTCTCCTTTTTTATCTTTAGCCGTTACTTTTACAGTATCTCCGTTTCTTTCAACACCGGAAACTGCTGTAGAAAGCATAAACTTCATTCCTTGTTTTTTAAGAACTTTAGTCAATTCTTTGCTTAAAGCTCCATCCATTCCAGGGATGATCTTATCCATAAACTCAACAACTGTTACCTGAGCTCCTAATCTTAAGTATACAGATCCTAATTCAAGACCAATAACTCCACCCCCGATTACTACTAAGTGCTTAGGGATTTCTTTAAGGTTTAAAGCTTCTGTAGAAGTAATCACTCTTTCTTTATCAAGAGAGATAAAAGGTAAAGAAGAAGGTTTAGAACCTGTTGCTATAATTGTATATTTTGATTCAATCGTTTCAGAAGAACCGTCATTTTTTGTAATTTTGATTTGAGTGGCAGATTCAAAACTTCCTACTCCTTCAAAAACAGTGATTTTGTTTTTGTCCATCAAATAGTTGATACCCTTCGTTGTCTGGTCTACCACTTCGTTTTTACGCGCAACCATTCTTTGAATATCAGCCTGCGGCTCATTGATGATAATTCCATGACCTGCAAAATTGTGTTTTGCGTTCTCGAAATGCTCTGAACTATCAAGAAGCGCTTTTGACGGAATACATCCAACGTTAAGACAAGTTCCGCCTAAAGTTGAATATTTTTCAATAATTGCTGTTTTGAAACCTAACTGTGCTGCACGGATAGCAGCTACATAACCTCCAGGACCAGAACCTATTACGGTAACATCGAATTGACTCATGTTTTTTTATGAATTTGTTTATTATTATATAACTTAACTCTCACAAATTTACATATAAATTACCAAGCACCAAAGTGAGTTTTATCAATTTTAAAAATGATGATTATATGCTTTGTTTTATGCATTTATATGATGAAAATTGCTATTTTACGAATTGTATATTTTCTTCACTTCCTTCTTTTAAATAAATCGCTGTAAAAACAAGAGGTTTTTGTGCTGATGCATTATCAAAATGAAGGATTCTTACATTTTTAGGTTCGTAAAAAGCATCTCCTTCATGAAGGTGCATTTTCTACTGTCCTTCAATCTGAAAAACAGCTTCACCAGAGTTTATTATTCCTAAAACAGGGCAAGGGTGCAGATGTTCAGGTGCTCCTTGTGCCGCTGCCATTGTTATTTGCTGAACCTCCGTAGATTTCACTTTTTGATCAATAGCAACTTTTAATAATTCTTTTCTGGAAATAGTATTCTGCTGAGCAATGATTACAGAAGAATTCAGCATCAAAATAATAATTATAAATGACTTCATTAATTTGATATTTAGTTCCACTATTTATTTTTTTTAGATCAGCATACAATATAACTAATCCAAATTCAATTTTCCTTGTCCAAATGTACCCGTACTCTCAAAAAAAGAACCTCCGTATACGTACCATTCAAGATTTTCAAGATATTCTACTGCGTTTTCCGGGGTTATCTGTGAACGATCTTTCTTCGAGACAATTCCTTTGTACCATCTTCCTGACTTAGAGTGATGCTCATATTCAACAAAATAATGGATCCATATTCTTTGGCACAACTTACATTGTTGAATCGACACTTCTCCATGTCTTCCGTTAGTAAGATCTATACCTAATTCTGAACTCCTAAATTCAGTATAATTAAAATCAGGTTTTTCACACGCACATCCTATTTTAGGAATTGTTTTCATTCTATCATTTTTTAAAGTATAAAAATAGTAAAAACACTTTAATCTGCAATTATTACTCCTATATAAAAGCAATAGAGTAAAACGTTTCCCAGGCTATGCATTTAGGTGATTATCATTTTTCAATCTTTTCTGTTGGATATAAATTTTAATATTAAAAAAAATCATAATCAATGTCATTAATAAAGAAGGAAGAATCTGGCTGTAAGGCTTATAGTCCGGTAAAACAGTCCCTATAAAAGCAGATAAAAGTGCACCTACCGCACTTATCATTTTACTGGAATGCTCATAACGCCACAAATTACCATATCTGCATGCGGGAATACAATAACGGAATACATCATATGAAACTACCAGTAACAAATACCCTACACCTGAATAAATAACTACAGGATTCCAATAGAAACCAATAAACTTGAGATAATATATAAATACCACCACTACTGCTAAAGAAAATACGATTGCCAAAATATCTTTCATATAGAAACGATTTGTCTTTTCCTTTAAAATTCTAAACCCGGAATAGGTGTTGTATCCGGCAAGAACTGTAATCAATAAGAGAAATAGATTCCTTTTAAAAACAATTACTCCCAAAGTACCTGTTGTGACAACAATAATCATACAGTATATGAAAAGATAGCCCAGTTTTCTATGCAGAGAAGTCCCTTTTGTATTTAGCAGAATGAGGAATCCAACACTTAATGCAATAGTTCCACTAATAACGTGCACAATAATGTTACTCAAATGAAGGGGTGTATCCATACTTTTTTTGATGGCAAAAATCCCTTAAAAAATGAAACTAATCGTCCTAAGCTATAGATTAGGACTCCTTTTTATAGAGCCGGACTTCTTATATTCTGATGGAGTCAAACCTGTTTGTTCCTTAAATATTTTATTGAAGGTTGATTTGGAATTAAAGCCTGATTCAAAAGCAATTCCTAAAATGGAATATTTTTCAAACTTGGGATTCTTAAGTTTCTTCTTCACCTCTTCTATTCTGTATGAGTTGACAAACTGGTAAAAATTGGTGTTGATATTTTGATTGATAACCTGAGAAAGCTGATGGGTAGAAACGTCCAATAATAAAGATAATTTCTGTAAGCTCAGTTCTTCATCTAGATAAGGCTGGTCCGTCTCCATAAAATTCAATAATTTTTTGGAAAGCTCTTGGGATTTGTTATCATTCTGAACAACATTCTTTTCTATTTTCGCAGGAACGAAGATAGCATCAAGAGAAGCCGACTCTTTAAAAATAATACTTTGGCGTAAACTAAAAAAGATAATACAAAATAAATAGATACTTTGTACAGCAGCCACAGTGATAAAAATTTTTTCAGAAGCAAAAATCTCTGTTTTAGTTCCCAGAATAATCATACAGAAAACACTGATGAAAAGCATAATTAAAGAAATAACAATATATTTCAGCCAGTTAAGATTGATTTTCTCTAAAGTGGAATAATATTCGGGAAGTAGCTTCTGATATTTTTTTAAAGCCAGAAAACATAAAAAAATATACATCACAGGCACTACAGCCATTGGAAAAGTAAGAATATCTATGAACGTTCGATTATATTTTCTTTCAACAAAGTATGGAATACTGGCTAAAAAGCTTATTTTTCCGTAAAAAACAGAGATAACAATAAAGCTTAGACTGTAAAAAAGATAGAAAAGAGAATGCCTGACCAGATAATTTGCATTAAATTCAATATTAAATGTCATCGACATTACATACAGATAAAGCATTCCTACACTCAGTACCGGAAGAGCGAAACCAAAAGTCTGTAATTCTCCCGGAAGCAGAAACGGAAACAGGTAATACCCTAGATTGGCAGAACATACCACTAACCAAATGATGAGATAATAATCAGAATTTTTCTTTTCCTTTTTAGACAGGAGAAGAAGTATACATAATAATGCGACTATAATTCCTGAAAAAGAAAAGCTTTCAATAATCATATTCTGCAGATGTATCTGTTTGGAATACTTTATAAATGATTACTTCAGCATCAGTTCAAGCAGAACTTTCTCGTATTCATTCAAAATAATATTCTTTGAAAATCTTGATTTAATAGAGTTTTTTATAGCATCTCTGTTATAACTTGTTTGCAAAATTGTTGTTATTCTTTTTGCAAAATCTTCATAATTTTCGATGTTTGAGATTTCCCCGTTCACTGTATTCTGAATGATCTCATTAATACCACCCGGACAATTATTGGCCAAAGAATAAGTTCCACAAGCTCCCGCTTCCAGGAGAACATTAGGGAATCCTTCATACCTTGAAGAAAGGACAAACAAATCTGCATATTTTAAAAACTGGTAAGGATTTTCTTGTCTGCCATGAAAAATTACGTTTTTAAGATCCAGAACCTCCCTCATCTGATGAAGAACATCTTTATCTTTTCCATCTCCAAGAATGTGCAGCATGATGTTTTCACTTTTAAGTCTTGCAAAGACCTTTAAAAGATTATCAAACCCTTTTCTGGCAGATAGGTTACCGATAGCTACCACATTTTTATAATTGTATTTAAAACTATCAGGTTTAGCAGCTTCGGACAGTTTTTCATCAATAAAGTCAAAATCGACAGGATTGTTAATCTTGACAATCTTTTTCTTTTTGATATTGAAATTATCAACCAAGTCCTTCATCATATCATCACTCTGAGCGATAATTCTCTGATAGTTATTATAAAAATTGTAAAAGAATTTGATTTCTTTTCTTGTAACATGCTCTGTAACCACATTGGTTTCTCTCGCAATGAATTTTGTTCTCGGAAAGAGCTTAATAAATAGAGCTAAATACGCATTGACCTCACCAAAACCTGAAAACACAATATCAGGCTTTCTCCGGTAAATTTCTCCTAGTATAGGCTTTAATGAATGTCTGATTCTCTCTGTATTGATATCAATGATTTCAACATCTTTCTTTAAAAAATTAAGATACCCCCCACGTTTACGCAACAACAAAATTTTGGGCTCAAAACGATCCCTCGAAAGGTGGTTGGCAATCGTAGTAACAATTCTTTCTGCACCTCCTGTCTCCAGATCAGGCAGAATAAATATGACAGAGATTTTTTTCATCAGTTAAAGTTAGTAAAAAGATTCATTACAAGTCAAATATTCCTCTTTTTATGGTGATAGGTGAAGAGTCAAGATCACGTTATTTAAAAATAGTTTTCAAAAAAGGGGCCAGCACTAGGAATTGAATCTAATTTATTTTTGACAGAAGGATTTGTAGCAATCCATTTTTGTAATTTAGAATTATCTTTCATACTATCATTTAATAGCACTGATGTATACAATCTGCTATTATAAATGTTATTTTTTAAATATACGACTAAAAAACTCTTATTTTTATTTTCATATACTTTTGATGAAGATAGCTTTCCGGCATCACAAATTCCTTGATACCTCCAATTATTTACTTCAAAAGAATAAACATAATGATATCCTGTACCTCTTCCATATGGCTTAATTTCCCTTATTTTCCCAACAGCATACCTGCCATTTTGTTTATATTGAGCTTTAAACCTCTTTGTTAGCAATGAATCATAGTAAAATATACTTGCAATAATAAAAAATAAAGGTATCCAATAATTTTTTTTTAAAAACGTCATGGTAGTTATTTCTCAGATCTTTTAGTGGTTATCAATAAAAAGTCTTATTGATTTTGCATTTCAGACTTTCTAAAATTGGAAGAATTTCATCAATATTTTGTACACTCAAAAATGCATATTTATCTTCACGAAAATTCATACCCCTATTCTTGAAAAAGAAAAAAGGTTCATCCGTATTTCCAAGAAAAGTCTCAGGTTCACCAAAAATAATATTTCCAAAAAAATTATTATTCATTTCAATATTCACCAGATATATTTCATTAAAACGTTTTTCTTTAATAATTTCTTTCGTAGATTGTTCTGCAATAATGATTCTTTCATTTGTGATAACATAATAATCATCTCTCAAATCAAAATACCTTAATACCCATCTGAAAAATGCTAAATATAATCCTACTCCAAACATAATTATAGCAAAAAAAACAAGAAAACCACTCATTAACAATATACAGGCGATCAATAGGTAAAAAAATGAAAAACCTATCCTGATCCTTTCAGTAGTATTAAAAAAGAAACTCTTCTTTGGAAGAATTTCTTTTAAAATTATTTCGTTACTATTTAGTTGCATATTTAATTGGCTACATCGCTGATAAATTTAATCCTCAGCATTCTCACTTCTTCATCGGAAAGTTCATCACCAAATTCATCCAGCAATACTTTCATGCTGTCACTTTCAGATTCGTTCATAAATTCCATAAAGCCGTCTACGATATCTTCATCAAAATTATCTTCTATATAATAATCAATATTCAGCTTTGTTCCCTGGTAAACAATTCTTTCCATTTCTTTGAGAAGTTCATCCATAGAAAGATTTTTTGCTCTTGCGATGTCTTCAAGATCAATCTTTTTATCTGTACTCTGTATAATGAAAACCTTGTGGCTGGATTTATTTGCGACCTGTTTCAGTACCATGTCTTGGGTACGCTCTATATTATTATCTTCAACATAGGTCTTAATATAATCTGCAAATTCTTTTCCGTACTTTTTGGCTTTTCCTTCTCCTACTCCATAAATTTTAGTAATCTCATCTACGCTAATAGGATATTGAACGGTCATGTCTTCCAAACTCGGGTCCATAAATACCGTATAAGGAGGAATTCCGTATTTTTTAGCTAGCTTTTTCCTTAGTTCTTTTAAAAGATTAAACAACTTCTGATCCATACCCCCACTCGCTTGTTGTTGTATCTGATCACTTTCTGCCTTAGCCTGTGTAAGGTCAAACTCTCTGTCTTCTGCAATTAAAAAACGATCTTTCGATTTACCTTTCAGAGCAATTCTGCCCTTTTCGGCAATCTTCAAAACACCGTAAGTTTCAATATCTTTCTGTAAAAAATTCTGAACCGTTGCCTGTCTTAAAATTGTTTTCCAATAATTGTCATTTTCTTCTTTTCCAAAACCAAAATGAGAACTTTGTTCAAGTTTATAAGATTTTGTTACCGCGTTTTCCTTCCCCACAATGACAGCTATCAGATCTTTAGCTTTAAATTTCTCGCCTGTATCATTGATCAGCTCCAAAGCTTTTTCTAAATCGGCAGTAGCATCTTTCAATTTTGGAGGATTGAAAGAATTATCACACATCTTCGCACCCTCGCCTTTTACAGGATCAAAAGTTTCTCCAAAATAATAGAGAATATATTGCCTTCTGCTCATAGAGGTTTCAGCATATCCTACGACTTCGTTCAGAAGCTGCAATCCAATTTCTCTCTCGGAAACCGGCTTTTGCGCCAAAAACTTTTCAAGCTTTTCAATATCTTTTGGATCATAGAATGCCAAACAATGTCCTTCACCACCATCTCTTCCGGCTCTTCCGGTTTCCTGATAATAGCTTTCCAGTGATTTAGGAAAGTCATAATGAATTACAAAACGTACATCCGGTTTATCAATTCCCATCCCAAAGGCAATGGTAGCCACGATGACATCCACTTCTTCCATGAGAAACTTATCCTGATTGGTAACTCTTACTTTTTGATCAAGACCGGCATGATAAGGAAGCGCATTGATTCCGTTCACCTGCAAAAGCTGGGCAAATTCTTCAACTTTTCTACGACTCAGACAATATACAATTCCTGATTTTCCTTTATGCTGATTGATAAATTTAACAATCTCTTTATCTACATTAATCTTAGGACATACCTCATAATATAGATTAGGACGGTTAAAACTTTCTTTAAAAACCAATGCATTGGTCATTCCTAAGGTTTTCTGGATGTCATCCTGAACTTTAGGAGTTGCTGTCGCTGTCAAAGCAATCACCGGTACATTGGCAATTTTGTCTATGATCTGTTTTAAATTTCTGTATTCAGGTCTGAAATCGTGTCCCCATTCTGAAATACAGTGTGCCTCGTCAATGGCAAAGAAAGAAATCTTAACATCTTTCAAAAATTCCAGGTAATCATCTTTAATCAATGATTCCGGAGCGACGTACAAAAGTTTGGTTTTTCCACTTTTAATATCGTCAAAAACCTGTTTTGTCTGTGTCTTGTTTAATGATGAATTCAATACATGTGCTACCCCATCCTCGGATGAAAGGCCATTCACTGCATCTACCTGATTCTTCATTAACGCTATTAATGGCGAAACGACTATCGCCGTACCTTCCGAAATAAGAGCCGGTAGCTGATAACATAATGATTTACCACCACCTGTAGGCATTAGAACAAATATATCTTTCCCATTCAAAAGATTTTCTATGATTTGCTCCTGCTGACCCTTAAATGTAGAAAACCCAAAATACTTTTTCAATTCGCCTGATAAATTGGCTTTTTTTGCGCTCATCTAATTTTCTATTGCTAAATTTGCATCTAACCCAAAGTTATAAAAATTCTGCTTAAAATAAAAGCGAACGAATTTATAAAAAATAAAATTTATATTAAATATTCTTTTTAAAATATAACATTTTTTAAGAACTTTTTTGTATACCTTATCAAAGTAAAATGGAGAGAACCAACATTATATCAATTGCTAAAACTACTTTAGAAATTGAGATTTCAGAGCTTGAAAAGCTAAAAAACAGGATTGATGATCAATTTGCGCAGGCAGTAGAGGTCATTCACTCAGCAAAAGGGAAGCTCATTATAGTAGGAATAGGAAAATCTGCCCACGTTGGCAATAAGATTGTAGCCACTTTAAATTCTACCGGAACTCCATCACAATTCCTTCATGCCTCGGAAGCTATCCATGGGGATTTGGGAGTTATTCAGAAACAAGATGTGGTATTATGCATTTCCAATTCCGGAAATTCTCCTGAAATCACCAATCTTGTTCCTTATTTAAAAGACTATTCTTCTGCACTGATCGGAATGACGGGCAATAAAAACAGTAAGCTTGCCGAATTTTCTGAGATTATATTGGATACTCATGTAGATGTTGAAGCTTGTCCCAACAAACTAGCTCCTACAAGTTCTACAACAATTCAGATGGCATTGGGTGATGCTCTGGCAGTAGCTTTAATGGAGCTTAATGATTTCAAAGCCAATGATTTTGCCAAATTCCATCCGGGAGGCAGTTTAGGGAAAAATCTTACTTCTAAAGTTGAACAATTCCTGTCTTCTCAGAAACCTCAGGTTACAGAAGAAGCTTCTATCAGGGATGTCATTATCTCTATCAGTGCCTCAAGCCATGGTATTACAGTTGTTACTAATGGGGATGATATTGTAGGGGTTATTACAGATGGAGATTTAAGAAGAATGTTAATGAAGGGGGAAGATACCAGTAAGGTTTTGGCGAAAGACATTATGTCTGCTCATCCAAGAACGATAGAAAAAGAAGCTCTTGCCAAACAAGCGATGAAGATATTAAAAGAAAATAATATTGGTCAGCTTATCGTTACCGAAAATGGAAAATATTTCGGAATTATTGATCTGCATAAGCTTCTTGATGAAGGAATAAATTAATCCTGCTGGCATGAATCATTTTCTGAAAGAACATATCCGGGAAATCGTACATCTTACTGAGGATGAATTTGAAGCAGTGGAAGCCGTTTTCATGAAAAAGAAATTCAGAAAAAGGCAATTTTTAGTGCAGGAAAATCAGCCTGTGACGGAAATCTATCTGATAGAAAAAGGGATTCTTAAAAGCAGTACAATTGACAGTACCGGAAAAGAGCATATCCTTCAGTTTGCAGCTCCCAATTGGTGGATTTCAGATTTTGCAGCCTTCTTTAAGCAGGAACAATCTTCAATAGCAGTTGATTGCATTGAGGATTCCGAAGTCTATGCTGTTTCTTACGAAAATTTAAACACCCTATGTTCAAAGATCCCTGCAATAGAGCACTTTTTCAGAGTGAAATCTAATTTTGGATACGTTGCTTTGCAACAAAGAATCCTTTCATTAATGAGCAAAACAGCAAAGGAGCGGTATGAAGATTTTGTAAAACAATATCCGGGCTTTATTGATCATTTGCCCAAACAGCTTATAGCAAGTTATCTTGGGGTTTCAAGAGAAACCTTAAGCAGATTATATTCTTAAGATGTGACCCAGGTCACATCTTTTTTTTGACCTATATCCTATCCTGTCTGTAATAAAATACCAATCTTTGTATTATAATTATTTAATACAAAACCAATGAAAAAGAAAGCATTAATTGTAGTGACAAGTGTAGAAAAGTATCCTAATATGGAGAGAGCAACCGGACTGTGGTTGGGTGAAGCGGTTCATTTTTATGAAAAACTGCATGAAAAAGGATATGAGATTGATTTCGTAAGTCCAAAGGGAGGCTATACTCCTCTCGATCCCATTTCTTTACAAATGTTTGTACAGCCTGCAGACTGGAAATACTATTCTGATGAAGTCTTCAGAGGGAAATTAGGAAATACGTTAAAACCTGAAAACATTGTTCCTGAAGATTACAGTGTTATTTACTATTCAGGAGGACACGGAGTGGTATGGGATTTCCCGGATAATGAAAAATTACAGGAAATAGCAAAAAAAATCTATGAAAGCGGAGGCATCATTTCTTCAGTATGTCACGGCGCAGTAGGACTTTTCAATATTAAACTTTCTGACGGAGAACTATTAATCAAGGGAAAAACGGTAACAGGTTTTTCAAATTCAGAAGAAATTGCTGCTGAACTTGCTGACCACATGCCTTACCTTACAGAGGATGTTCTGAAAGGTAAAGGAGCTCATTATGTAAAAGCTGATCAGGATTTTGTTTCTTTTGCTGTTGCAGACGGGCATTTAGTTACAGGTCAGAATCCTCAATCCGGAGGTGATGTCGCAAGAAAAGTGCTGGAAATCCTGGAAAAATAAATAAGAATATTTAAAAAACCTATACAGCCAAACATGGGTATTGTTTTGGCTGTATAGATTTCTGTCTTTACATAATAGAAACCTCAGCAACTTAAAACTTAAAAAATCATGATTAATAAATTCTAAATACTGATTATTATTTCATAATTTCGCAGACTTAAAGTGCTTGCCTTTGAGAGCAGGCATTTTGGATAGATTCTATTATATATGGACAATAATAAAGAAATGTCCTTTCTTGGGCATATTGGAGAATTAAGAGGGCACTTGGTCCGTTCGATTATTGCTATCGTCATTGCAGCTTTTGTAGTTGGATTTAATATCAACTGGATTATGGACCATGTATTTTTTGGCCCTACCAGAAATGATTTTCCTACCTTCAGAATTGTGAATCATTTTTCGAGAATGATTTTGGGGGAAGATAGCATCCACCTTCCCAAAGATTTCCCTGTGCGTGTGCAAAGATTATATCAACAGTTTAACGTGATGATGGCTGTTTCTGTTTTTGGGGGAATGGTCGCCGCATTTCCATATATTGTCTGGGAATTATGGCGTTTTATAGGCCCTGCCCTACATCCCAGAGAAAGAAAAAATTCCATCTATATTATCAATGCAGTATGGATGCTTTTTATGACAGGGGTTTTATGTGGTTATTTTTTAATCCTTCCTTTTGCTGTAAACTTTGGGGTGATCTTTAAAATATCAGATATTATTGTTCCATTATATGATTTGAGTGATTACACAACTTTGTTTTTACAGGTTGTATTGGGTATGGGAGTTATTTTCCTTTTCCCTATTCTCATCTATTTCCTTACCAGCATTGGGATTCTAACCCCTATGTTTATGAAGACCTATCGCCGCCACGCTATCGTTTTGATCATGGTAGTAGCTGCTATTATCACTCCGGCTGATGTATTAAGTATGCTGATGGCTGCTTTCCCTCTACTTATATTATATGAGTTTAGTATTATGATGTGTACTTTTACTTATAAGAGAGTACAAAAAAGTAACGGGACCCTTCCTGTTGTACAGAAATAATTAAATTAACACACTATAAAAAAAACAGCTGGTTTTCAATGACGAAAACCAGCTGTTTTTTTATTACATCTTAAAATGCCAGACACTGTTATGTATTTTTTTCTTTAAATATAGTAATTGAAATAAAAAAATACACAGATTACGATTTATTTAAGTTTTTATTTCTAAAAGAAAATGAAACATTGAAAAATGCACAATATTATTAATATTTTAACATTTAATTAATTAGATTTACAAAAAAATCACAAACAAAACCAATTCAACATAATATTTTATGAAAAAGAAAATTATTTTCGTATTTGCTTTAGCTATTGGGCTAACGAGTTTAGAAGCACAACGTTGGGAACCTATTTCCCAAAAGGTGGCTCCCATAAGAAAAGAAGTGAATGTTATTCAGGCTTACAAATTTGATCTCAACACACTGAGAGATCTTTTAAAAAATGCTCCTGAAGCCGGTAAAGGAAGCCCTGTAGTGGTTTCTCTACCAACTACAGACGGAAAAATTGAAAGATTTTCTGTGTATAGTGCTCCTGTCGTTGCAAAGTCGATGGCAGAGAGATATCAGCTGGGAGCTTATTCAGGTGTTGGTCTGGACAATCCAAGCAAACAGATTAGATTCAGTACGGCACCAAACGATTTCCAATCGATGCTTTTTGACACCAAAACGGGTCAGTATGAATTTATAGAACCTATTAATAAAGAAAAGGATGTATTCGGAGTTTTCTTTAAATCCAATAAGACATCAGACGGAAATCCTTTTGAATGTAAGGTAACCGAACCCGAGCAATCAAAAAAGGAGATGAAAAAGCTGCTCAATTCAAAAAGTGTGTTGGAAAAAGCAGGAAGTTTTAAAAAAAGTAATGATCAAAAATATCGTACCTATAGATTAGCGGTCTCTGTCAATGGTGAATACACCCAGCTAGCAGGAGGTATTCCCGGTGCTGCAGCCCGCATTAACGCTACGATCAACAGAGTGAATGGTGTTTATGAAAAAGACTTGGGAGTCCATCTCGTAGTACAGGATTTACCGCAATTGATTTTTACCGACCCCGCTACAGACCCTTACTCAGATGTAGCAGATATGGATAATTGGAATTTGGAAGTTCAACAAACACTTACCAATACTCCCGGTGTAGGTAATGGAGCATATGATGTGGGACATTTTTTTGGCCATAGAGGAGGTGGCGGATCGGCAGGCGATATCGGAAATGTCTGCAGAAATCCAGCCAATAATAATGATGATACCTCAAAAGGTGCAGGAATCACATCTCCTTCCGTAGATGACCAGCCTTTTGGAGATGCTTTTGACATCGATTATGTAGCCCATGAACTGGGGCATCAGTTTGGAGGTCGTCATACGATGTCTGTTATTCATCCTCAAACCGACCGCCCTATAGAACCGGGGTCAGGATCTACAATCATGGGATATGCCGGAATTACTGCGGCAAATGTTCAAATGCATTCAGATGCTTATTTTCACGTTCTCAATATTGAGCAAATACAACAATATGTAAATTCTCAAAATTGTGGCACTGTTACACAGGTTGCTAACACTCCCCCAATAATACAGCCCATTCCCGCTAAAAATATACCTAAAGGAACGGCTTTCGTCCTGACAGCAAGCGCTGCAGATGCCCAGAATGACCCTATGACCTATACATGGGAACAATATGATATTGCAGCAACAAAATTTAATAATGTAGATGCCAATCGTAATAACGGAGCTAACTTCAGATCATTACTGCCTACAG
Source organism: uncultured Chryseobacterium sp. (assembly GCA_963518055.1). Taxonomy (GTDB): domain Bacteria; phylum Bacteroidota; class Bacteroidia; order Flavobacteriales; family Weeksellaceae; genus Chryseobacterium. The sequence continues at coordinate 26,489 of CAUQIC010000021.1, read as the reverse complement.
ATTCCCCAACCCGCTATTTCCCTAAACTTTCCAGCGTCCTTAATGGAAACCTTACGAATGCTCAGGATTGGGAAACAGTCTCTAATGTAGGAAGAGCAATGACCTTCAAAGTAACGGTGAGAGATAACAATCCTGATGTTACGCAACAGCAAACCCAAAGCAGCCTTGTTACATTAAATGTCGGAAATGACGGACCATTTAAACTAAGCTCTGCTACAGTATATAATAATACACCCGGCGCCATTGCCTGGGATGTTGTTAATACAAATAACAGCACTTACAATGTATCAAATGTCAAAATAGATTATACTACAGATAATGGAACAACATGGACTGTCATAACCCCTTCTACTGCCAATGACGGAGCAGAACCCTATTCTTTCGCTTCGTTGGCAACAGGTACCAATATAAAAATCAGGATAAGCGCTATTGACAATGTATTCTATGCTATAGGAAGTGCTACTGTAGCAGCATCAGAAGCTTGTTCTTCAAATGCCCCGACAGGAGTTTCTGTTTCCGGAATTACAAGATCATCTGCAACGGTCAACTGGCCCGCTTTACAGGGCGCTACTTATTCCCTGATGTATAGAAAAACAGGAACAGCCACATGGACCACAGTTCCTGTAGCAACCAACACTTATTATGTATCAGGATTAGAAGATGGTACTCCCTATGAAGTACAGGTAGCCAATGTTTGCGGAACCACTACCGGAAGCTACTCTACATCTACTAATTTCACTACTCTTTCTGTAAGTGTTTGCGCCGTATCTTCAGACCCTTCTGATGAATATATATCTAATGTTACTGTAACCCCATCAGGAATGTCCGCCATTTCAAATACTAGCGGAGCAAGCCCTTATACAAATTATACAACGGATGCATCCAAATTAATTACTCTTAAAAAAGGATCATCAGGTAATACTATTAGTGTAACAAAACAATGGACGGGAACTCAGTACAATGAAGGAGTGAGTGTGTGGATAGACTTTAATAAAGATGGCGCGTTCTCTGCGTCAGAACGAATATTCACAAGCCCTGCCAATAAAGTCACTCCTGTATCAGGATCATTCTCAGTACCTGCGGATGCTTTTACAGGAGGCAATATTACCATGAGAGTGATGCTTGGATATAACACGCAACCACAAGATGCATGTACCAGCCTGGCCTACGGAGAGACTGAAGACTACCCTGTTCGCATACAGGATGATGCATTGAGTACAAATGATCTGATTAAGGGCAATAGCACGATACAAATCTACCCTAATCCGGCAAGTGATGTATTGAATGTAACTAAGGTTTCTACTAAAGCTCAATTTACCATTACGAATGCAGCAGGACAAATTGTATTAGGTGGCGCAATTACAGACAATAAAGTTTCTGTATCAAAACTGACTACCGGAGCCTATGTCATTTCAATTAAAGATAATGACACCACTTCTAACTTGAAATTCATTAAGAAATAAAAACAAAAATTTGCAATATCAAGCCCGGTAGACTCTATCGGGCTTTTTTATACTTTTTATACAAATATTTTTTTCAAAAATTCATATTTTATATTATAATAATTCACCATTAACAAATTTTTCTATCTTTGAAAAGATTATTAATAAAGTTTAAAAATGAAAAAGCTGTCATATACTCTTTTGTTTATTTCCGGGGTTGCATTTGGTCAACTCTTTGAAAGGGACAAGGTCTTTACTAAACAAGATACTTTAAAAGGTTCTAATACGCCATTCAGAAACTTTTGGGATGTTAAAAAATATGATCTTTCCGTAGAGCCTGATTTTGCTCAAAAAAGTATTAAAGGAAATAATAAAATCAGCTTTGAAATCACTAAAGATATTACCAATCCTGTCTTTCAGATTGATCTTCAACAACCTATGAAAGCAGACAAAGTGAATGGTAACTTCCCCATTAAGAATTACAAACAGGATGGTGACTTTATTTTTATCACAGCCAATAAAAAATTCAAAAAAGGAGAAAAGTATACGATCGATGTTGCCTATTCCGGAAATCCACGCATTGCTCCAAAAGCCCCCTGGGATGGTGGCTGGGTCTTTACAAAAGATGAGAATGGCAATCCCTGGATGAGTGTTGCTGTTCAAGGAATTGGTTCTTCTATCTGGCTTCCTACCAAAGATATATGGAGCGATGAGCCTGATAATGGCATCACGATGAAGATTATTACTCCGAATGACCTTGTAGGGGTTGGGAATGGAAGGTTAACAGATAAAAAAACAGAGGGCAATAAGACAACGTATACCTGGGAAGTTAAAAACCCTATCAACGATTACTCTATCATCCCTAATATTGGTAAATATGTAAATTTTAAGGATACTTTCGAAGGAGAAAAAGGAAAACTTGATCTGGATTACTGGGTATTAGACTATAATGTGGAGAAGGCTAAAAAGCAGTTTCAACAGGTAAAACCCATGCTTTCAGCTTTTGAATATTGGTTTGGCCCTTATCCGTTCTATGAAGATTCTTATAAAATAGTAGATTCCCCTTATTTAGGAATGGAACATCAAAGTAATGTAGCTTATGGAAACAACTACCAGAATGGTTACCGTGGAAAAGATTTATCGGGAACCGGAGTTGGTATGAAATGGGACTATATCATTGTTCATGAAAGCGGGCACGAATGGTTTGCGAATAACATTACAGCAAAAGATGAAGCAGACATGTGGATACATGAGAGCTTCACCATGTATTCTGAAGTTCTTTTCACAGAAAAATATATGGATAAAAAGTCGGCTGACATTTACATGATCGGCCTTAGAAACGTAATCAAAAACGATGTCCCTATTATCGGGCAATACGGAGTAAGAAATGAAGGGAGTGGTGATATGTACTCTAAGGGAGCCAATATGCTTCACACGATGAGACAGGTCATTAATAATGATGAAAAGTTCAGACAGATTTTAAGAGGATTAAATAAAGATTTTTACCATCAGACAGTTACAACTAAACAAATAGAAGATTATATATCCTCAAAATCAGGCATTGATTTTTCAACAGTTTTTGACCAGTATTTAAGAACAATAAAAATTCCTAGTCTGGAATACACCCAGACCGGAGACAGTTTAAAATTCAGATATACTGATATAGTGAAAAATCTTAAATTACCAATAATCATTAATGGTGATCAAACGATAACTCCAACGGAAGAGTGGCAGATAGTAAAGCTTAAAAGCAATGCTCCCGTTGAATGGAATAAGAACTATTACATCAATTATAAAAATGTTGAATAAATAAATTAAAAAGGCAAAACTGTTTAACTGCGGATTTGCCTTTTTAATTTTTACTCAAATTTTAAGAAAAGTTTAATACTCTCTCAAGTAACAAAATGAGGAAAAGAGCAACTATTTAAGTATAAAAATAAACCTTAATGAAAAAAATAGCCCTTAGCCTAGGCCTTTTTGCCGCTTTTTTGGCGAATGCACAGTCTATAAAAACAACGATTGATCTTGTTAATGTAAAAGACGATAAGGTAGCCGTTACCATGGAGTTTCCTAAAATGAAATCCGGAGATATTAAATTTCATTTCCCTAAAACAGTTCCGGGAACTTATTCTGAAGATGACTACGGAAGATTTATAGAGGGAATCAAATTTTATGATAACAAAGGTAACGAACTTAAATATACAAAAGTTAATGACAACACTTACGCGTTAAAAAACGCTCAAAACCTTTCCAAAGTTTCATATCTGGTTAACGATAGTTTTGATGAAGAAACAGATACCTCCAAACATAAGGCGGTATTCTCCCCTTCAGGTACAGATATCGAGCAGGGAAAAGTATATATGATCAATACTCACGGATTTATCGGGTATATCGACAATATGCAGGATGTTCCTTATCAGTTAATCATTCAAAAACCTACCGATTTTTATGGAACAACAGCATTGGTAGATCAGGATAAGTCTGAATCTACAGATACTTTTACTCTGGCAAATTATGCAAAGGTTACGGATTCTCCGCTTATGTATACCAAGCCGGATTATATCACCTTCAATGCGGGAGGAATGGAGCTTGTGCTAGGTGTTTACTCACCTACGGGAAAATATAAAGCAGCGGATTTTAAGGATAATCTGGAAAAAATGGTGATCGCTCAAAAGAAATTCCTGGGTGACATGAATACCAATAAAAAGTATGCGATCATGCTTTATCTCTCAGGGGGCGACGGGCCAAAGATCAAAGGTTTCGGAGCACTGGAGCATCATGAATCAACGAGTGTAGTTCTACCGGAGATGATGCCAAAAGATGCCATCGACAAAACAATTACTGATGTAGTTTCTCATGAGTTTTTCCATACCGTAAATCCTCTAAAAACACATTCTGAAGAAATTCATTATTTTGATTATGCTGATCCTAAAATGTCACAGCATCTGTGGATGTATGAAGGAGGAACTGAATATTTTGCTAATTTATTCCAGATTCAGGAAGGTCTCATCAACAAAGATGAATTCCTTCAAAGAATTGGAGAAAAAATTGCCAACTCAAAGAGCTACGATGACACAATGCCCTTCACGGTCATGAGTAAAAATGTATTGAAAGCACCTTATAAAGATCAGTACAGAAATGTATATGAAAAAGGGACTCTTTTGGCGATGTGTCTGGATATTGAGTTGAGAAAGCTTTCCAACGGCGAAATGGGCTATCGTGACATGATCAGAAAATTGTCTCAGAGATTTGGAGAAAATAAACCGTTTAAAGATGATAAATTAATTGATGAACTGGTAACGGTAACCGGATATCCTCAAGTAAAAGATTTCTACAATAAATATATCGCCGGAGATCAGCCGACACCTTATGCTGAATACTTGAATATGGTAGGTGTAGAAATTCAAAAACAGGAAAGCCGTCCTATTTTCTGGTTTATTAAAAATCCAAACCAAACCGGGTTTGATGATAAAAACAATGCTTTCGCTTTTGATGAGAACTCTGCATTGTCTCCTTTTGCAAAAAGCATCGGGTTTAAAATCACGGATCAGGTTCTTGCTTTAGACGGAAAGACAGTAGACATCAAAAAAGTTCAGGATTTTATCGGGTATACTCAAACGATTAAAGATGGACAAGATGTGACAGTAACGATCCTGAGAGATAATGCCGGAAAAAAGGAAAAAATGACTCTGAAAGGAAAAGCGATCCTGGATAAAATGACTGTGGAAACTCCTAAATTCAAAGCCAATCCAAGCCCTGCAGAATTGAAACTGCAAACTCAATGGCTGACTGGTAAAAAATAACAAAAGCGGGGAAATTTCCCCGCTTTTTTGTTTATTATGCTTTTCTGATCGTTATTCTGAAAGTACTTCCCTTTCCTACTTCAGTCTGAGAGATCTTAATATCCCCATTATGATACTCATGGATGACTCTTCTTGCAAGCGACAGCCCTAGCCCCCATCCTCTTTTCTTCGTAGAGTATCCTGGCTTGAAAGCATTTCTTGCCTGTTGTTTTGACATTCCGCTTCCATTATCTTTTACTTCTACCAGAATATTTTTATTCCTTTCAAAAACTGACATGGTAATAGATCCTTCTCCCTTCATGGCATCTACCGCATTCTTTACAAGATTTTCAATGACCCAACTCATCAGAATCCTGTTATGGGGAACGAGAACGGTATAATTAGGGAGGTTCAAGGCAAAATTCACTTTTCTGGAAATCCTTGTTTTTAAATAATCGTAGTTTTCCTGAATTGTTTCATTGAAGTTCATATCATTCAGTTCAGGAACAGAACCTATTTTTGAGAAACGCTCGGAAATGGTTCTTAGCCTTTCGATATCTTTTTCCATCTCATGTACTCCTTCTGATTCCGGATTATCCAGTTTCATAATCTCCATCCAGCCTATCATTGAAGATAAAGGGGTGCCGATCTGATGGGCTGTTTCTTTTGCCAAACCCGCCCAAAGATATCCTTCATCCGTTTTCTTAATCGTTCTGAAAAACCAAAAAGAAAAACCAAAATACAGAAGGATAAACAAACCTAAAATATAGGGTGAATACCTGAGATTATTAAGTAATCGAGAGTTATCATAATACACAAACTGGTTATTTCCATCAGGCACCTTAATCTCAATAGGGTCATAGTTTTTTTCCATATTCAGGATTAAACTTTGAAGCTTCTGAGGATCTTTTATCGTGCTTTCAGGAATATTTCTGTGATACCCCAGGTCAAGAATCGGATTATTGTATTTGTCCGTTACAACAAATGGAATTGTATTATTGATATTCAGAATCTCCGGCAGAAGATCCAGGACATCGGTATCAGGAGTCTTTACTTCCTGTTGAATCCGTATCGCTTTAGAAAGAAGGCTGATCCTTTTGATCTCTTCTTTCCTTAAAAAATTAATAAGCGAGGTGGAAGCCACTACAATAGCAATTACCAAGGTAGTCATAACCACAAAAATGATCCAGTTATTAAGTCTGGTAAGTATGGATTTCCTCAAAGCTGTTTTTATTTTAAAACGTTCAGAATTTTCTGCAGCTCCGCACCGCCACTTCCCTGATAGTTGTTTATAATAATTGAAAACACGTATTTTTTACCGTCTTTCGCCGTATGATATCCGGCAAAGGATTTTGTATCTCTCATGGTACCGCTCTTCATTTTCATCCCATTGTCCTGCATGGGAAACCCATCATAATAGGCATCAAACCAGGATTGTTTTTTAGCATATAAAAGCGCTTGTACTTCTGCTTTTGCCGCGACATAATTTTGTGGTGAAAGACCACTTCCATCAGCAAAATTGATCATATTCGGGTTGATTCCTTTTGACTTCCAGAATTCTTTCAGATAGCTCACTCCGCTTTTAAAGCTGGAATTCCCTTTCTTTTCTTTTCCTAATGTTTTGATGAGTGTTTCACCATACATATTGACACTTTTTCTCAAAAACCAGTAAACAATTTTATCCAGGCTTGGAGACTCATAGGTCAGAATAATATTATTTTGGGGGGCTTCTAATGCCGGTTTACCCTGTATTTCGAGTTGTGAATTTGTAACAGCCTTTCCGGAAAGTTCAATTCCGGATTCCTTCAGCCATTGTGTAACTTCTGCCCCCAGCTGTACAGGTGGATTAGGAACAGAACCGGAAACCGTTACCGTTTTTCCGCCCGGAAGCATTCCATTAATTAAAGCGACATTAGAATGAGGAGCTGTAAAAATCAGACTTTGGTCTGAACTTCCCCCAGCCTTCAGATCATTGAGCCAATTCACTCCTTCTAAAGGATATGAAAAGCTTTTGAAATCTGTTCCGTTGATTGTAATGTCAAACTGATTTTCTCTCCAATTGACTCCCCAGACTCCTGCCCCGTAGTAATTTCCCAAATCATCCCAGGGCCATCCTCCGGGAATCGTCTGATGGTCAAAGTAAGAGTCATCAATGACAAGATCTCCTGATATTTTTGTAATGCCTGATTTTTTAATTGCTTCAATCAGTCTCTTTTTAAAATTTTCAGGTTTATAGGCTTCATATCTCCAGCTTCCCAACGTAGGATCTCCATTGGAACTAATGAAAAGATTTCCTTTTAAAATCCCTTCGGAGATATTTCCTGAATAGCCGGAAGTTGTTTTGAATGTATAGTTTTTTCCTAATGTTTCTAATGCAGCAGCAGCGGTGAAAATTTTCTGTGTAGAAGCCGTAGAAAGTCCTTTACTCCCCTGATATTCATAAATAAAATTACCGCTTTCATCTGATACGTAAAACGATAAACCAGAAGCAATAGCTGCCGAAGAATCCATAAGATCTTTGGTTACTTTATCTAATTTCTGGGTGATATTCTGAGCAGAAACAACCTGTATAGAGAGGGTAAGCACTGCAAGAGTTTTTTTCATTATATTGTATTTTGGTTCCTATTGTACTAAGGTTTGGGTATGTTATGCCGAGTTTTATAGGATGGGCAGCTTTATACCTCTAAATTATATCAAATATAGTTAAAAATGCAATTTTTCATATTCCCTGAGATCAGAATGCCCAAAAAGAATCTGATGGTCAGTAGATTTCTCAAATGATCGGTCATATTTAAAACATTTTTCATAATCATCTTCATCTATAAAAATATCTATCTGACAGGCTTTTATATAATTTGATTGTTCTCCGTAATCTTCAAGAAAAGGTTTGGAATCACTCCACGGTTCATTGTAGCAACGCAAGCAGTATTCCTGATGAACAGCCTTATACCCACATATCTCACAATACTGGAGATTTTTAAACAGATCAGTAACAGCAGCCTGCATATCTGTAGGGAATAAATTCCGCGGAATGGTCTTCAAAAGCAGATAATAATTTGGCTCATCTGAAGAAAACGCAATCACTTCCTCCGGTTGATCGGTCTCTTTTATATGATGTATATGAAGCCATAGCTTCTGGAAATCATCATCAATTTCAACCTTAACAACGTCATGGATATTAAAAATTACTTTTTTTCTTACTTTAATATTGAGATCATCATCAATCTCAATAATGGTTTTCTGATCCAGATAATGATTGAGACACAGAGTCGTTTCCCATTCGCTTTCATTTCTTTTTTTGCCTTCGCTTCCACAGATCTCACAAGTTTCAGCAGATAAAACCTGATATTTACCGGTTATACTTTTAATAATAGTATTCAGTTCAGGATTCTCAGAATAAGTAGAGCATCTTAATTCTCCAAATTTTTCTTTTCCAAAGACATCTTTTTCAAGATTCCAGCCTCCTATGGCAAATTCAAACAGCATTTGTCTGATTATTTTATTCCAACCGGTACTGTTGACTGAGAAGTTTTTAAGATTACGTTCTATAAAACGTTCAATATCATCTTGCCTCATTATAATGAACTCCCCGATTCTATTTCATAAGGTTCTTTGTCTTTCTCGAAAATTCTTGTTAATTCTCTTCCTTCGACTGTAATGGCATTTCCTCTTCTTCTGATCCAGTTTCCTTCTCTAAGACCTACTACTTTGGTGTCGTTTTGAGTAAGAAACTCTCTGATTCTTGTTTCTCTTGTCTCTCCATTATGTTTTAAATCAGGATTGGGATCAAGATAATGTGGGTTAAGGTTGAAAGGAACCAATCCCATGCAATTAAAACTTGGAGGATAAACAATCGGCATATCATTCGTAGTTTTCATATTCTGTCCCCCAATATTACTTCCTGCGCTGCATCCCAAATAGGGTTTTCCACCTTCAACATTTTCTTTTAAAACAGACATTAGTCCTTCTTCATGCAGTGTTTTAACCAGTAAGAAAGTATTACCTCCTCCTGTAAAATATCCTTGAGCATTGTGTAACGCTTCTGTTTTATTGTCAAATTCGTGAAGTCCTTTTACTTTGATAGATATGGTTTCAAAAAAAGAACGGGCTTTAGCGGTATAGTCATCATGAGAAATTCCACCAGGTCTGGCGAAGGGGATAAAAACGATTTCGTCAATTCCGGCATATAGTGTAATCAGTTCTTCTCTTAAATATTCCAGATATTCTCCACCGAAAAGAGTGGAAGTTGAGGCTAATATGATGTTCATACGAAGATATTATATTAAAATAGGTTGAATGAACAAAGATAGAATTCAAATATCAACGAATCAAAAATTAAACTAAAAAAAACGTTTATCTCGTTAATATTTTCTAAAAAAGCCTAAAACTTCTAAAATTTGAGATTTTATGGAATTATTCTTGAACTTCAAATTTTAGAATTTTAAAATATAAGATTATGAAAATGCCGAAAGTTAATATTAAAAATCTATTTTTAGGTTTAATTCTTGTAGGAGGTGCAAGTTTTGCAAATGCACAAACTACTCAGACAGATAGTACGAAAAATACAGCCAATACAGCTGCAACAAGTCAAACAACCAATCCTAATATTGAAGGACTTAAAAAGCAAATCGAGGCCAATCCAAAGGATGCCGAATCGTTAGCCAAATTGGCTACTGCTTATCAGGAAGCTTCAGACTGGACTAATGCGGTTGATACATGGAAAAAGATTTCTGCTTTGCTACCTGATTGGGCCCCATCATACTATAGCCAGGCCTATGCTTATCAATCTGCTAAAGATGATGCCAATGCAAAGCTTGCGTATGAAAAGTATATTGCTACGGTAAAACCTGAAGAAGTAGAGCAGAATAAGAAAAATCTGGCATATGCCTATTTCTATCTTGCCTTTACAGAGCAACAAACAGACCCTAACAAAGCTAAGGAACACATTGCTAAATCGATCCAGTATGATCCAAGTAATCAAGATGCTGTAAAACTAAGCAAAGCTTTAAATTCATAAAAACAATAAAATCCGGAAATTTTCCGGATTTTTTTATCTCAAATTCTATCTTCAGCTTCTTTACTCTTTACTCTTTACTCTTTACTCTTTACTCTTTACTCTTTATTCCTTATCCTTCCCCCCTAGTCGATCTTCTTTCCAAAAAAATCTATTTCACCATGGAGGTGTCTGATAATTTTTTCAATATTTCGCTGAACGCTTGCCTCCGTTTTCAGATTATGAATATAGCGAATCAGCTCCTTTTTTCTTGAAGGAGTTAATTTTTCAAAATTGGTTGTCGCAATACTGCTGTTTCTGATAGCCTCTTCAAGTTGGGGATGAATGGAAATACTTCTGTTAGAACGATCATATTGGATGACGACCTCAATAGTCTCCCCAATTCTTTTGGGGGAATCTTTCAACATTACCGTATTAATATACAATCTCCATTCTCCTAAATATTTCATCAGATTTTGTTGAAATTCTTTTCCATTCACTGTTCCCTGCACGGGAATGGGACTTTTATTTCTTCCGGATTCTTCAAAAATTTCCTCCAGAATTTCCTCCGGAATAAAAACAAAAGGATTAATCCCAATGATATCCAATATGGCAGTAAAGTTGTCTTTCATAAGTAATAAAGTGAGAAGCTAAATTAGGAAATAGCTTCTATATAAACTAAAAATTCTTTTAATCAACCCCTCAAACTCTCTCATTTTAAAAACTCACAGAATTAATCCAAATGCTGTAACATGCAACCCACAATCGGTAAAATTCATATCTCAGAAATCAATTAATTCCCTTATCTTTGTTGGAATAAATCTTTAATTTAACGAAATGAAATTTTTTATTGACACAGCTAATTTAGAGCAAATCAAGGAAGCCAGAGATCTTGGAATTTTAGATGGTGTAACCACCAACCCTTCATTAATGGCTAAAGAAGGAATTCAGGGAGCTGAAGCAATCAAAAACCATTATAAAGCGATCTGTGAGCTTGTAGACGGAGATATTTCTGCTGAAGTACTTTCTACAACTTATGAAGAAATGATCAAAGAAGGAGAAGAATTGGCGGCTATTCACCCGAATATCGTAGTAAAAATTCCGATGATCAAAGACGGTATCAAAGCTTTAAAATATTTTTCTGACAAAGGAATCAGAACAAACTGTACTTTGATTTTCTCTCCGGGGCAGGCTCTTTTGGCTGCTAAAGCGGGAGCAACGTATGTTTCTCCATTCCTTGGAAGATTAGATGATATTTCTACTGACGGTCTTAACCTTATTCAGGAGATCAGATTAATTTTTGATAACTATATGTATGAAACTGAAATTTTAGCAGCTTCTATCCGTCATTCAATGCACATCATTGACTGTGCTAAAATTGGAGCAGATGTTATTACGTCTCCACTTCCTCCAATCTTGAGCTTATTAAAGCACCCGTTAACAGATAGCGGATTGGCTCAGTTTATTGCAGATTCTCAGAAATTAGCTTAAGAACTGACAACAATTTACCATATAAAAATCCCGGAAAATGTTTCGGGATTTTTTATATCCATCAGCTAACAACCAGAATGATCTGCTAAATATCTTTTTGATTTAACAAGTGTACTCAAGATGAATCAAAAGAATAAAAGGATCATGAAAAAGAATATTCTTCTGTTTACCTTATTTTCCTTTGTTTTTGGGTTTTCTCAAAATATTATCTTTTCAAAGGAAAAGTTGGAGCAACTTAATCAATTCAATCTTGACAATAAAAGCAGGGCTTTTATAATTTATCAAAACGGAAAAATTGTTAATGAAAAATACTTTGGTACAAAGATCATTGACCAACAGCCTTTTGATGAAAACTCTATATGGTATTGGGCTTCTGCCGGAAAATCTCTGACCGCTACACTGATCGGGATTGCTCAACAGGAAAAATTGTTAAACATCGATGATTCTGTCTCTCAATATCTTGGAAAATGGACAAGCATGGACAAAAAACAAGAAGATAAAATCACCATTAAAAATCTTCTGACAATGACTTCCGGACTTGATTATTTACAGGATCAAAAATGTGAATCCAACGCTTGCTTTTCTTTTAAAAACCCGGCAGGAAATGTTTGGTATTATGACACTTCTGCTTATTCTCAATTGGCAAAAGTTATTGAAAAAGCAAGTCACAAAAGTATTGATCAATATACTACGGAAAAGCTTTCAGGCTCCGGAATCTCCGGCAAATGGATACGATATGAAAACGGGTTGGTATTTTCAAGTAACGCAAAAAGCTTTTTACAATTTGGAAAACTCGTTCTCAATCAAGGAAAGCTTAATGAAAAAATATATTATCAATACGACGACTATTTTCAGCACATGACCAATACCTCCCAAAACCTCAACCCTTCTTATGGCTATTTGTGGTGGCTTAACGGAAAAGATAAAATACATGTTCCCGGAATTGAAAAATCGTTTAATCAGTCATTAGTTCCTGATGCTCCTAAAGATATGTTTTGTGCATTAGGTAAAAATGGGCAAATCCTTGATATTGTCCCCAGTGAAAATATAATCATCGTGAGAATGGGTGAAAATCCAAATACTTACAGCAATATGATACAATTTCACAGGGAACTATGGAATAAGATTTTGAATTAAAAAATAAGACTGCTTCGCATTGAAACAGTCTTATTTTTTAGTTTACCAAATCCGGTTCGATTGGATTGTTATCTTTTTTGAGATTTTCTTTTGTCTTCTTTTCCATTTCCCGGAATACCAGACTAGGATCTGAGATCTCCTTTCCGTCTGAGGTTTTTACTTTAAAGGCAACCTTTGTACCAGTGTCCCCCCCATTTTTCATCATCAATTCTCTCATATTTTTGGTGGGGTCATTTACATACGCTTTCCAGGCTTTTTTAAACTGATCTTTAGAGACTTCAATATCTTTCCCTCCTAATCCCAGAACTTTTACCTGCTCCGGAAGTTGCATTTCTTTCTCTTCACCCACAGCTTTTATTGTTTTATTACCTATTAGCAGCATGGTATGAGATCCTGTAGTATCTTCCAGCTTTACAATAAGTCCGGGAAGTCCGTAAAATATATAAGGACCATCCTGAAAAGGAATATCGGTAGAAAACCAGGCAATCCATTCTCTACCTCCAAAACTTGTAGTTGCTTTTTGAGCATTATATTCTCCGATTTTTTGTTTATCGGCTTGTATTTTCCATTCCGGTTTCTTATCCTCACGGATTTTATAGTTATCCATGGAAATTCTTTTAAAAAGATAGGTCTTAAAATCAGGATATTGTTTGGTTACTTTATACGAAACCTGTCCCGGTTTTTCACTTCTGTTAAAACTGAAATTTCCACCACCGGCCTTTAGCTGCTTTTCCAGCTCAGCCCTTCCTGTAGAGTCTGCAACAAATTTATCGTGACTATAATAATTAGAACCACTTTTATCAATATCTAACAACATGATTTCCTTCTTTACCTCTTCTTTATTATTAGAATCAGGGATAAATTTATATTCATAAAAGAATCTGTTGGTCTGAGCATTGGCTAGCACTCCCAAAAGCGCAAAAAATAAGATTTTAATTTTCATATGTATATTAAAAAAAAGCTTTGTCAATATGGCTTGACAAAGCTTGGTGAAACTTATTTCTTTGTCTGAATTCTTATTTCATCATCAGTTCCTTTTACCAAATTTCTTTTGTTAACAGTAATACTTGCTATACTCTCTGGCTTTAAAACATTCGCTTCATCTTTGGATACTTCTCTTCCATCTACATAATATTTCACATTATCCCATCCACTTATTTTAAATTTTTTAATACCATTAAGGGCTATATTGCCACTCCCATCTTTTTTAATATAATCAGCCTGCATAACCATTACTTTTGGAGTGCCTGTTTTTACGAAATTGATTTCTTTAAAATTACCATGAACTTCCACCCCTATCTTTCCTGCTTCTATTCTGATTTTTTTGGCTTCTCTTTTTATTTTATCAGCATCAATTTTTATTCTATCAGATTCTGCTCTTGCTTTATTATTTTCTTTTCTGGCTTTTTCACTTTCCTTCAATGCTTTTTTTGCATCATTCATTGCTTTGCGGACATCTTCTTTTTCTGCGGGGCTTAAATCTTTATATTCTTTAGTATATGATATCGTGTTATTCTTTGAATAGATCACTTTAGGGCTCTTGGGAGCAACAGGGACAGGGACTCCATTTTCCGGGGCAGCAGGAGGGTCAGGAAAATCAACATCAACATCAATGTTGGAAAGATCAGGGATTTCAACTTTCATATTTTCAATTTCCTGTAGTTTACTTTTCCATTCAGAAGATTTGAAATATTTAGTAGTTGCTTTCAGGGCCGCATTATCTGCCAATTTACTTATTTCTCCGGCCAGTACATTGATTTCATTAATCTTTTTATTAAAGGCATCAGTTCCCGGTTTTAATTTATCCAGCTCTTTTCCTTTCCTATCGATTTTCTTCTCAATTTCAGCCATTTTTTTCTCATCACCCGGATTGATCGTTTTGGGTTCATGAGTTTTCTGCTCTGTTTGTTCTGCTTTTACAGTGTCTTTTTGTAACTGTGAAACTGCTTGTTTGATAGATAGATTTGTTTCTTCAATTTCTTTATTTTTTGCATTTACCAAATAAGCAAAAGCAATAGTGAATACAACAGGTAGGGCAAAAATTCTTCGCGCATACCCAAATTTAGTTTTTGGTTTTTGTAACATCTTAAGTCTTTTTTTAAGGTTTGAACTAAGAAACGGACTGATAGCAGACAACTGTGTTCCGGAAAAGTGACTGCTCAAAAGCATCTGCGCAAATGCTTTAGTATCCGAATGTTTTACGGCTTTTTTATCAGCCAGATATTCATGAATCAGGTTAATTTCTTTTTTAATGATATGAAAAAACGGATTGAACCAGAAAACAGACGTCATTACTTCAATAAAGATCTTATCAAACGAATGTTTCTGCTCAATATGTACCATTTCATGCTTTAAAATTTGTTTCCCTACTTCAGAATTCAACATAATTGTATTCTTCCAGAAGAGATTTCTAAAGTATGAAAATGGTGCTTCATTCAGATTTGTACGGTAAAAATTGATTCCGTCAAAGCTTTCTTTCTGAAACTGTTTTTTAAACTGTTGGATTTTAATAATTCCGTAGATCAGCTTCCCTAAAAAATAGAGAGAAACAAGTCCCAGAGCTGAAAAAATAAGGCTAAAATAAAGGTTATCATTGTTTAAATGTTTTTCTGAATTAAAATTCTGGATTTTATCAAGAAGCATATACATCTCATTATTGACCTCTACCGTAAAATCATCTACTTTGATAAGCGGCAACAGCAGCGATATCAACATAGCGAACAGCAGATAAAATCTGTTATAATGATGAAACGTCTTGTCTTTTAAAGACAACTGATAATATAAAAACGTTACACCTGAACATAAAATAACTTTTCCAAAGTATAGAAGTAGTGCCGTCATGGTAATTAATCTTTCTTTTTGAGTTCATTCAATAGCATCTCAAGGTCCTCTACCGTCATTTCATTTTTTTCAACTAAAAATGAAACAGCACTTTTATACGAACCTTTAAAATAATTCTTCACAAGACTTTTCATTGTCTTTCCTGAATACTGCTCTTTAGAAACTAATGGGAAGTACTCATGCTGTCTTCCATGTACACGGAAATCTACAAATTCTTTGTCCTTCAATACCTTCAAAATGGTAGACACGGTATTGGTATGTGGTTTCGGATCAGGAAAAAGATCAAGAATATCTTTTAAAAATCCTTTTTCAATCTTCCATACATACTGCATTACCTGTTCTTCTGCTTTTGTTAAAGTCTGAATTTTCATATCCCGTTCATTTATTGTTATCATGATACTCCATCATTCAATTTGAGTATCACTATTAAATTAGTTATACAAATGTAGAAATAATTTTGAATCAAACAACTATTTTTTTAGTGATAATACGCGGAATAAACATATATAACTGATAATCAAATGTATAAATTTAATAAATATGAAATTCGAATGAATTAATTTAATTTTTATGCTATTCAAAATGTATAAAATTGGAAGGTTTATATTTTAAATCAGTTGGGTTACTTAGAGAAATACATCTTTTGTAACAGTTTATTCCTTATTCTGTATCATCTCAATCCTTATAAATCCTAATAAAAATCAGGTTTCTCAAGGGAAATAAAGTACTTTCTCTCTTCACAAATAGTGCAATTAAAGTTATATTTGCAATTCACTTATTTTTAATAAGACTAAATAGTAATAAATGCAACAAATTGATAAAAAGAAGTCAAAGGGTACTTTTAAAAAATATATTCTGAAAGCTCATTTGTGGCTTGGCCTGCTTTCCGGTATCATTGTACTGATTGTTTCTCTGTCAGGTGCATTTTTTGTTTTCAATGAAGATATTACTGCTGCATTGCGTAAAGAGCATACTTTCCACGGAGAAAAAGATATTCAGCATAAAAAACCCATTCCCATCCGTGAATTAAAAGACATGGTCAATGTCCAGCTGAAAAATGAGATCGTAAAAGCAGATGAAGTTACCATCCCTTTAGATCCTGCACGTTCCTACCAGTTCGGACTGGTTAAAATTAATCCTGAAGGTTGGAATCACTTTAACACCTTCATCGTCTATAAAAACGTGTATGTAAACCAATACACCGGAAAGGTACTTGCTATATATGATATCAAAAATAACCCTTTCTTTATCTGTATGATTCTGCACCGTTCATTGCTGTTGAGTAATAAAATCGGTGGTACTATTGTGGGTGTCTCTACGATTATCTTCGTAATCATGTTGATTACCGGAATTATCCTATGGTGGCCAAAGAACAAAAAAATGCGCAAACAGCGTCTGTGGTTCCGCTGGGAGAAGGTAAAAGGATGGCGACGCAAAAACTACGATATACACAACATCCTTGGCTTTTATGCTTCTTTTCTAGCCATTATTGTAGCTGTTACCGGTATTATGTATTCATTCCGTATTACTCAAATGTGGTTATATTTTGTACTTAACGGTTTTTCGTCTGCAACACCTGATTACAGCCAGTACAAAACAACAGCTCCGGAATCTGTTGAAACGACAACAACAATAGATCGCATCATAGAACAGGTAAAAACCCATTATCCAAAAGCTTATTCCTTTGGAATTGATCTGGAAGACCATGCTGAAGCAGATCATCAACATGATAATCTCAGTATCTGGATCAAGGAAAAAGAATTTACGTATGCTGAATCTTCCATGATGATCTTCGATGAACATTCAGGGAAACTCCTGTTTAGCCGTCCACACGAAGACAAACCTATGGCTGAAAGAGCAACAGATGCTACCTATGATTTGCACGTGGGAGCCTTCTTTGGAATGCCCGGAAAAATACTGGCATTTATGATGAGTCTATTCTGTGCCTCGTTGCCCATAACCGGATTTATGATCTGGTGGGGCCGAAGAAATAAAAAGAAACCAACAACCTAAAACTTATTATTCATGAAGAAACACTATATATGGTTACCTCTAATGGCGAGCCTGAATGCTTACGGGCAGACAGAAAGCCAGAACGACTCTTTGCAGACAGAAAAAATTTCAGAGATTAGTGGAATCGTCGTAAAAGGGAGTAAAGCCGTTTTTCAGCAGAAAGCCGATAAAATGATTTTTAATGTCGAAAACAGCGTATTATCTGATGGGACTACTGTATTGGAGGTTCTAGGCAAAACACCGGGTGTGGTGGTTTCGCAAGAGGGTGAGCTTTCTTTACGTGGTAAGAAAGGGGTAAGCGTAATGATTAACGGTAAGCTGAGCTCCTTATCCACTAAGGAACTGGCCAATCTATTACGTTCTACCAACTCTACGCTTGTAAAGAATATTGAAATTATTGCGAACCCTTCTTCTAAATACGACGCTGCCGGAAATGCGGGTATCATTAACATTATCCTGAAAAAGAGTTCATTGGAAGGACTTAGCGGTAATTATTACCTGAACGGAGGAAGAGGTCGTAAAAACAGAATTAATACCGGACTAAGCCTGAACTATACTCGTAAAAAGCTATCGCTTCACGGAGATTATAGCTATACTTTCCGCGGTGAGGAAGAAAGAAAAGAATTCAGCCAGGTTTTCTTCGATGAAAAACAGCCCCAGATAATGACGAGGAGAACAAATCAGAACTCTACGACCAATGAGCCTTTAACTTCAAATAACTTCAAATTCGGGACAGATTACGCTTTTAACGATAAAACTTCTATTGGTGCTTTATTCGATGCTAAAATTGGACGCTATGAGGATTTTTCGAAGGGTGAAAACAGAATATTCCAACCTGTAGACCATTTATTTGCTCATGTACTCTCAGATAACAAAAGCAAAGAGAATTGGTATGACTATACCTACAATCTGAAGGGAACTCACATTTTCAACGATAAGGATTATAAGGTAGATGTGGATTTGGAATACGAGACATCCCGGTTTAATTCTCAGCAGAATCAGTTTTCAGATGCATTGGTAAATCAGGGAACAGAAAAGTTTAACAACAGGAGAGGCAGCATTGCTTCCCGCCTGAAAGTTTTCAACGCTAAAGCAGATTTCACACTCCCTTTTAGCGAAAAACACAGTTTGGAAACAGGATTAAAGTCTACGATAAAGTCTAACAATAATCCTTCTGAGTATTTTGTACAACAGGGTGAAGATTGGATGAATGATGATAAAGCAAGCAATGAATATGTATATAAAGAACAGATTCATGCTCTGTATGCCAATTACAAGTTGAATCTTACGAAATGGACGTTCCAATTAGGGTTGAGAACGGAAATGACCCACACAGATATTAACCAGAAAACGTCTCACGAACAACGAAAAAGAGAGTATACAAATCTTTTTCCAAGTGCATCCATCAAATATCAGCTGAATGATCAGCATGGGTTTTACGCTTCTTACAGTAAAAGAATAAACAGACCCAGCCACTTCGACCTGAATCCTTTCCGTTTTTATGATGATCCATTCAACTACTGGCAAGGAAATCCAAATCTGAATCCGGAATTTACCCATGCCACAGAATTAGGGTATACCTGGGGGAAATATATCATCGCATCCGCTTACTTTAGCGTAACAAACGATGTCATGACAGAAGTGTATAATTATCAACCGGACACCGGAATTCTGGTAAAGACACAGGATAATCTGAATAAATCTTATGTTTATGGTGCCAATATAACGGCTACCACAAAACTTTTCAACTGGTGGTCACTTACCTCCATGCTTAATGTATTTAACAATGAGTATAAGGGTAATTATCAGAATTACTCAATCAACAGTTCACAGCTTGCACTTACACTCAATGCACAAAACAGCTTCAATATTGCAAAAGGGGTAAAAGCAGAAGCGAATGCACAGTATTTTTCGAAATCCAATACCGGGTTATTTATCCGCGATGCTTACTTTGATCTGACACTCGGCGTTTCGAAAACATTATGGAAGGATAAAGCCACGGTAAAACTTGCAGTGACAGACTTATTAAAAACAAACAATTATCGCGTAACTGGCAATAACTTCAGTTCCACTATCCGACAAAAGTATAATCTGGATAGCCGAGTGGTAACACTTTCATTCAATTATAAGCTTTAAAACATTCAAGAATTAGACATAAAAAACGGTTCCCAATCAATTTGAGAACCGTTTTTTTCAATTAAATATCTTTTATTTTCTACGAAATCGATAGGCTACGATTAGTCATAGAACTTATCGAAACGGGCAAATCCTGAAATATTATCCGGAAGTTTCATTCCTTTAGTTATTTTGTCAGTCTGCAGATCATATATCCATACATAGTTACCCCCTTTACTTGAATTTACAGCGATATATACCTTTTTATCCTGCACAAAGAGACCCTGTTCGTAAGGTTCATCTCCCGGCAGTTCATCCAATACCCTAACCAGCTGCTTGGTTTCGGTATCTATAATCGCATAGCGACCATTATAGGTATTACCCAATGCCGGATCACGGTATAAAATTATCATCTTATTATTCCCGATATAATCGATCATTGTTTCCAGGGTTTTGCCTCCAACAAGATCTGTAAGATTAATCTGATACCCGGTATCCGGAGATGTCGCCCCTTTAAGAGTTCTGAAAAGATAAATTTTATTTGAGCTGGCTCCTATGCGTGGAAAACAGGTGTAATAAAAGGCTTCATTATCCTTTCTGAAGGCGGTTTTGAAATAGGGAGAACCATTAGCTACGCCAGAACTTCTATTATCGCTTACCGAATTAATGACTTTGAAGGTTTTATAATCTATTACCGCAAAATTGTAAAAGTCCGCGGTTATCCATTTTCCATTACGGAAACTGTACTGCAAATAGATATGTCCATCCATGTAGGTCATAGCACCAAGTGAATAAAAATTATATGCATTGGGGAAAGGTTCAAATCCTTCGATCTCCCCCTGGCGAATAACACTAAGGTCTGAGGTATTGAAAATAGTATATCGTATATGTTGTCCATCGCCTGTTTCTCCAACAATAACTAAGGTATTATCATTTACCCATACATAACTGGAAATATCACTGATATAAGTATAAGGGACTTCTTTTACGGTTGTCAACCTGTCTTGTGTATACTTAAACTTTTTGAAAACTCCCTGATCTGTTTTGTAGTTATAGATAAACCCGTTTTTTACAATGTAGGAATAGGTTCCTTTAGAGTTAATCTCATCACCTTCTTTGGTGATATCCATTGCACCTTTTGTTGGGTCATTGGTTGCGGTCATATAATGCACGGTATTCGGCCAGCTTCCTAGAGCTGAAAGCAGAAAATATTTATAATCTTTCTCACCACTTCCGGAGTCTCCGTAGCCTGGTTCACTTTCACAACTCACGATGGCTAAACATGCAAGTATTAAAAATATACTGTTTTTGAAATATTGTGTCATTGTTTTTACTTAAATAGGTATCTGAATTTTATATAAAAAGCACGTCCTTGCTTCTGAAGTTTGAAATTGTCATATGCCAGTGCATCACTAAGATTGGTAATATCAAACGCCAGATTATATCTTCCATTCTTCATAGAATAGCTTATCCCTATGTTATGCAGGGTTTGTCTTGGGATAATTGGAATATTTCTTGGGTTTCCATAAGTTTTCCAGTTTTTGTAGAACCATTCAGTCATTTGCAGTCCATAGTAAAGCTCTACGCGGCTGTCTTTTTGAAACCAGTCGTCTTTACCGATGCTTATATTCACATTCCCGAATAACCATGGCTGATTAGGAACATCTTTTTTGTAGGTTGCAGAAATTACATCTTCTGTGTTGTTGGCATATTTTGTATTGTCATAAGCTTTATTATAGCTCACATTCATTAAAACATTCAGTAGCCTTTTGTACTGGTAACTCAACTCTCCTTCCAATCCGCGGGTAAAGATATTGGAGAGATTTTCATATTTGAAAGTACTGTTGTACAAGTTAGGAACAGTGAAAATAAAGTCTTTTGTATCACGAATATATCCAGCACCTTCTATACGGAACGCATGCTCTCCCCAGTGGTGGCCATAATAGAAACCTACGTTTACATTATTACTGGTTTCAGGTTTCAGATTCATGTTACTGGTTACCGCAACCCCATCTCCAAAAATTTCCTGTGGCTCTACTAAACGATAAGAACGTTCAAATGATCCTTTAAGCCCCAGCTCTCTCGTAATTCTTACCGTAGTAGCAAAACCATAGCCCCAATTGCTGAAATCATCTTTGGCAGGATAATCAGTTCTCGTCACCGGATCGAAAACTGTTTTCTGAAGTCCTACCTTATAGTATTTGGCAAAGAAAATATTAGTCCAGTGTTTATTAAAAAAATCTTGCTGGTAAGCCATCGATAGGATCTGTTTGGTCATCTTTGCCGGAAATACATCTTTTTTTTCTTCTTCCAGCTTATTGAATGTGGTATTCTTAAGATAATCCAGCACGTAGTTGAAAATAAGCTTGTGATGATCAACAATTCTGTAGGTAGCTCCTACCTGTGAATAAAGACGGTCTTCATACTGCATAATGATACTTCTCCCTCCTTTTTCACTTGTAGCAGAAGGTTCAAAACTACCATCCCAACTATACTTGCGCATAAGAGTATCTGTCGCTTTCTGAACACTCTTAGAAAAACCTGCATACACATTCACATCCAGATGGTCATTAAAGAGATGAGCCTTTTTATACTTCATAAAGTAATTATGAGCCTCACCACTTTGCTTCACTCCGCCATATACAACATCCTGGTTAGATCCTGTCTGAATCTGTTTATCAAAAACGGATTGAGACATTCCTACAAAGAAAGAATCTGCCCAACTTTTATTTTCTACTCCAAGCTCAGCCATCGCAAAAACAGATTGATATCTGTCATTAAAGCGTTTTACGTTTCTAAGCTCGTATTCGTTTTTGGCAGGATTCCAGATTTTCATATCCTTCATCAGATAATTATTATCCGAGTGGTTATAAAAACTGTTGATACGTAGGATAATCCCGGTTTTATCATCTTTAAACTGTGCGTTCAGATTGACACGTTGTGTATTAAAAGACCCTAAGCTTATACTCGCATCCAGATAATTTTTACTGCTTCCGGGAGTAATAATATTAACAGCCCCTCCCATGGCATCAGTACTTAGATGAATAGGAACAACACCTTTATAAATTTCTACGCGATCTGCCATATTTACAGGCAGTGTACTCAGATCTACTCCTTTTCCAAGCATTTCTAAGGGAACGCCATCTATAAAAAATTTCACCGCCTTACCGGACATTCCGTTGATCGAGAAGTTATAATCAGAACCTACACCTCCTTGCTGGCGGACTTTAATCCCCGTCGTTCTGTTGAGGACCTGATTAAGATCTGCTGTAGTATTGGCTAATTTAGCAACATCGATGGCATTAACAGTAAAGGCTCCATCTTGTAATGCTTTCACCTTGCCTTTGCCATGGACTACAACTTCTTTTACCACTGCACGATCTTCGGCCAACTGAATGCTTACCGGAGACCCTTCATCACTAAAATTTGCTTTCTTTCTGAGCTTTTTATAGCCATCAAGACTGAAAACTAATATGGCCTCTCCTTTTTTGTAATGAATGCTGAAATTTCCATTTTGATCGGTTTGTGTTTTAATTTTTGTATTTTCTACAAAAACGGTTACTCCATTTAGCCCTTGTTTTGTGCCATCCTGTACAACCCCTTGAATGGTAAAACCATTATCCTGTGCCCGGATGAGGGAAATTGAAAGTGTAAAAATGAGAAAGATAAAAATACGCTGATAAAATTTCATTATTTATAATTATTATAAATAGCAAAATTAAAAGTTCCTTGTGAATCTCCCAAAGGAAACACTTCTTTATTTTTAATTATTCTAATTAATATTAATGAATGAAATTAAACTAAATCTGTAAATAGCTTAAATTCAAACATTAAAATCAATTTATAAATTTTCCTGGTATACTAAATATGAAAAAAGTCATACTCAAAACAACGCATACTCTAGTAAGCTGTCAATAAAAATAATTATGAATGGTATTTTTATTAAGAAATTTATAAAAGATCACTTGAATAAGGAGGTTAAAAAACATCATTTATATAACAATGAACAATTTACATTATAGATTTGTTAAATTTTATTAAATAAAATTAGAATGAATTTGTTAAAACCGGGAAATTATATTTATTTTAGTGCTTTAAAAATTTCTCATGAAAAGATATAATTTATTGATTGTACTATTACTGCTTATTTTTAATGTTACTACAGCGCAAAAGAAAAACTCTCCGGCGGCTGACCTTAGCATACTAAAGACTACAAAATCAAAAATTGAAGCTACCGTTCCATTAGTTATTCAGCACCTTCAGGCCATTGCAACAAAAGAGGGTGACAACAATATCGTCAACAACGGAAAAGTTGCGGTAGGCAAAGAATATGGTATTTTAGAGTCTGAATGGTATTTATACAGAAATAACATGAAGAACTGCATTCTTAATAATTCTTCAAAAAAAGCAAAAAAATGTATGGAGTACCATACGCAGTATCTAAGAAATACATTAATCAATTACAATAATTATATTTCCAACCTTACAAGAAAGAACGGTTATCTGGGAGTAGAGGGCGATACAAAGTTTGATTTCAAACCTGCTGATATTACTACAAAATTAAGCGAGGCATACTTCAGTGCTTATGATGCAGCAGCAAGAATGAAAGGGGATCAGAAAAGAGAATTCTTAGGCCAGACAATGTCTGATGATAATAAACTTACTCCTTATGCCCAATTGGCTCAATAAGGACCAATCATATAGATACAAAAAAGAGAACAACATCTACTGTTGTTCTCTTTTTTTTTAAAGCAAAAAATCTCCGCCAAAAAGCAGTTTTGTGGTACTAATCATAAAACTTCGGGGAAAAAGTAGAATAGGCGGAGATTTTATTGCAAATACTCTACAGGTTCAAACTGTCCTACCCATGACCTGTAAGAGTGGTACAAAAATAGAATTATGCCTGTTACCTGTAAAATGAATATCTGTAGAATTAAATGATAAGGCTTGTAGAAATAATACTACTTACATAAAATAAATTCCAGTATTTACATAATTTTCAACAGGTTACAACTCTGTAATTCTTTAACTGATTGCTATTTTTTCCACCAATGATAATAATTATGCAATCCATCATATTCAAATCCACAACGGGGATACAGTACATTTCCAATATCATTAGTCTTCTCTGTTTCCAGCATCAGTCCACAAGCTCCTGTTTCTTCACACCATTGTTTACTACGCTCAATGAGTGCTACAGAAAGGCCTTTTCCTCTGTAGTCAGGATGCACAAACAGATCGCTTAACAACCATTGTTTCTGTAGCTTGGTGTAATGAAACAATTTATACAATTGTACAAAACCAACTGCTTTCCCATTGACTATTACAAGAAAAATATCTGATTCACTGTTTAAAAGTCTTTCTTTAAGAAAAGTCTTTCCTTTTTCCACATCTGATTCCTGTCTGTAAAATACGCGGTAAAGATTGAATAATGCTGCTGTTTCATCAAGATCCTCAAGACTTGCCTTTTTAATAGTGTAATTCATCGTTATATTTATTTTGTTTTACAGCACAAAAGTATTTTTAAAGAGGACTGGTTTTATGATCCAGATTAAAGCTATATATGTAGTCCAGAAACAATACAGATACTATTTTCAAAATAAATTCCACAAGAATTGGATTGTATATCTGCCATCTGCAACGGACCTTTGTGAAATAAAATTAAAGTAAATGACAAGTCTTATTCAGAAAATAAAAAATATAGATTGGCAACATATCACTGAAAAAATGCATGATAACGGTTATGCAACGATCTCCAATCTATTATCCGAAGAAGATTGCTCTTCGTTAATATCAGCCTATAATCAACCTTCTTTATATCGTAAAACGGTTGTGATGGCCCGTCATCGTTTTGGTTTAGGAGAATATAAATATTTTAACTATCCACTCCCTGAGATGATTCAGACAATAAGAACGCAAATATATCCCTATCTTGCTCCTATTGCCAATGCCTGGTTCAAAGCTTTGAATATTGATATCCATTATCCTTCACATCATTCTGAATTTTTACAACAATGCTATTCCAACCATCAACAAAAGGCAACCCCTTTAATCTTAAAATATGAAAAAGGAGGATTTAATACGTTACACCAGGATTTGTACGGGGATGTTTATTTTCCTATTCAAATTGTATTGATGTTAAGTGATCCGGATAAAGATTTTACCGGTGGAGAATTCGTACTTACACAACAGGTTCCCAGAGCACAGTCAAAAGCTATTGTCTTACAACCCCAAAAAGGAGATGTTCTTATTTTCACTACCCATTTTAAACCTGAAAAGGGAGCGAAAGGATATTACAGAATAAATATGAAACATGGTGTAAGTGAGGTTAAACAAGGAAATCGTTACGCCCTGGGAATTATTTTTCACGATGCCACCAGCTAATATAACAGGAAACTAGCGGTTAGAACGAGGTAGAAAGTTGATTCCACCTCTGTCTTTTAAAAGGGTGACATTCTATGCTAAAATCATTGCGCCCAATGAAGTAGACGTACTATTCCAGTATTCCCAACTTTTGTCCCCGGTCCGAGATGACTGTGTTTTGCCCGCAATGGTAAGAATATAAAATACTTATACGGTAAACATAAAAAAAGAGAAGCAAAATCTATTGCTTCTCTCGTTTAGTAGCGGGAACCGGACTCGAACCGATGACCTTCGGGTTATGAGCCCGACGAG
>CAUQIC010000020.1:0-93388 GCA_963518055.1 uncultured Chryseobacterium sp. | reverse complement strand
AAAGATAAAAGATAAAAGATAAAAGATAAAAGATAAAAGATAAAAGATAAAAGATAAAAGATAAAAGATAAAAGATAAAAGATAAAAGATCTTGTCATTAAACAACTAATTATACATTCGGATATCCACATCAATAGGGCTGGGCTAAAGCCCAGCCTACCCTATAATCTTGCATCTGTCACCCCCGCATCCTGTACCCCGAATTATCCCATAAAAAAGCCCCGAAACTAAAATTTCGAGGCTATATTGAAAGAACAGGCAATAATCGCTCATTACCTATTATTTATGATTACCCTAGGTAAGGATATTTATAATTTTTTGGAGAAACGAATGTTTCTTTCACACTTCTTACAGAAGTCCATCTAAGAAGGTTCATTTTAGATCCTGCTTTATCGTTAGTTCCAGAAGCTCTACCACCACCGAAAGGTTGTTGACCTACTACAGCTCCCGTTGGTTTATCGTTAATGTAGAAGTTACCTGATGCATTTTCTAATGCTTTGTAAGCTTCAGCAATGGCATAACGGTCTTGAGAGAATACAGAACCTGTCAATGAATAAGGAGAAGAAGAATCAACTACTTTTAGAGTCTCTTTCCAGTCCTGATCTTCATATACAAATACAGAAAGGATTGGCCCGAAGATCTCTTCTACCATGCTTTCGTATTGAGGATTTGTAGTTTCAATTACCGTTGGGTGTACGAACCATCCTTTAGAATCATCAACTTTTCCCCCGATTGCTACAGTAGCTTCACCGGAAGCATTAGCTCTGTCAATATATCCTTTACATTTTTCGAAAGAATTCTTGTCGATGACAGCGTTTACAAAGTTTGAAGTATCTTCAGGAGAACCAATTTTAATAGTAGCCATCTGAGCTTCCATTGCTTTTTTCACGTCAGCCCAAAGAGACTTAGGAACATAAGCTCTTGAAGCTGCAGAACATTTTTGTCCTTGGTATTCGAAAGCACCTCTTACTAAAGCAGTAGCTACTGCATCTACGTTGGCAGAAGGGTGAGCAATTACAAAGTCTTTACCACCTGTTTCTCCTACGATTCTTGGATATGTTCTGTAGTTGTGGATATTGTCTCCGATCATTTTCCACATTCCCTGGAATACTTTTGTAGAACCTGTGAAATGAAGACCTGCAAAATCACGGTGTGCCAATACTTTTTCAGCAGTTTCCTTACCATCTGTAAAGATCATGTTGATAACCCCAGCAGGAAGACCAGCTTCAATTAATACATCCATGATCACTTTTGCAGAATAAACCTGCTTATCAGAAGGCTTCCACACAACTACGTTTCCTAACATTGCCATACAAGTAGGAAGGTTTCCTGAAATGGCAGTAAAGTTAAAAGGAGTAACCGCAAAACAGAATCCTTCTAATGGTCTGTATTCAACACGGTTCCAGATTCCATTGTCAGAAACCGGCTGTTCAGCATACATTTCTGTCATGAACTCTACATTGAATCTTAAGAAGTCGATGAATTCACAAGCAGCATCAATTTCAGCCTGGTGAACATTTTTAGACTGTCCGATCATGGTAGCTGCATTAATTACATCTCTGTAAGGTCCTGCCAATAAATCAGCTGCCTTTAAGAAAATTGCTGCACGTTGTTCCCAACCTAGTGCATTCCATGCTTCTTTAGCTGCTAATGCCGCATTGATAGCGTCATCCACATGCTGCATACCACCTTGGTAATAAAATCCGAAGTCATGAGCATGATCCTGAGGAGACTGAAGCTGTACTTTGTTTTCAGTTTTTACTTCTTTTCCGTTGATAATCATTGGGATTTCTACCTTTTCAGCCCACATCTTTTTATAAGTGTCGATAAGGCTTTTAACTTCCGGAGATCCCGGTTCATATGAGTTTACAGGCTCATTTACCGCTAATGGTACTTGCGAAATTGCTTTTGACATATTACGTTGTATTATTTTAATTAAAGTATGTATACAAATTTACAATAATTATAAGGAAAGAAAAAATGCAGCCTGTTTTTATGAAATAAACTTTATTATTGAATAATAGGTTGTATATAGCATTTTTTTTAGATGTAATTTTAAAAATATTGAAAATGTTTGTTTGATTCATTGAATAGAAGAAAAACATGGGTCATGTTCTGATAATTATAGGAATAAGGACAGAGAAGTATTTGTCATAGTTCCTAAACTATGATTAAGTGTTGTAAATAAAGGATTTATGATGAAATGTTAAAATTGTATAAAATTGCGTTTGTTGCGATTTTGAACATTTTAAATAAATTTTTTGATAGCCGAGAATTTAAGATTGTCCTAATTTTACACCATTATTAATCAGATATGAAAAAAAGAGTCATATTTTTCTCTTTTATAGTGTTTTTCTCCGTTTTATGTGCAGGTATTTTTGCACATAAAGAAAAAGATAAACCATACTCTGAGCTCTTATCAAAGGTTCATCTCCTCCAGCAAAAATCGGATCAGCAGACCCAGTCTGAGATGTATAGTTTTTCAGACGCACAGGATGTACAGGATACCAATGATTGGGAGAAAGTAAAATTTGATTATTCAATACTTGCACAAGAATGGTTACACTATTTCTTTGCAGGTTATACTTATAATACCCGGGTTGCGGCCATTCAAAACCGTATTTATATTACAGCACCAAGGTACATTCTGTATCATGCCCTGCAGATAGCGGGCTGCTAATTTCATTGTTATAATTTTTAATGGCTCACTATGGTTTGTATTCTATGATACAGATCCGTGAACATCATTTTTCCCATTTTACATTTTTGACCATTTCTATTTGCCTTTTCAGAAAGGCGAACAGAATACAGTTTGTCCAATTTTAAATAAAAATACTATGCACTTAACACCGAGAGAAACGGAGAAGCTTATGCTATTTCTGGCAGGAGAACTCGCTCTAAAAAGAAAGGCTAGAGGCCTTAAATTAAACTATCCTGAATCCATCGCACTGATCAGTCATTTTTTGCTGGAAGGAGCGAGAGATGGTAAAAAAGTAGCCGAGCTGATGCAGGAAGGCGCTAATCTTTTGACTAAAGAAGATGTAATGCCCGGCGTGGCAGATATGATCCACGACGTCCAGATTGAAGCAACATTCCCTGATGGAACGAAGCTGGTAACCGTACACAATCCAATCCGTTAATACCTATTGATCATGATACCAGGAGAAATTTTTGTAAAAGAAGGCACTATTATCTGCAATGAAGGCAGAGAAACTGTCAAAATAAAAGTAACCAATACAGGAGACCGTCCTATTCAGGTAGGTTCACACTTCCATTTTTTTGAAGTCAACAAAGCGATGAGCTTTGATCGCGAAAAAGCTTTTGGAAAGAGACTGAATATTGTAGCAAGCACTGCAGTACGTTTTGAACCGGGAGAAGAAAAAGAAGTGGAATTGGTAGAAATAGGAGGAACCAAGAAAGCAATGGGCTTCAATAACCTTGTTGACGGACAGGTAGATTCTGAAGAACAGAAAAAAGCAAGCCTTGCAAAAGTTGAAGAGTTAAACTTTAAAAATCACTAAGATGAGCTTAAATATAGATAGAAAGCAATACGCTAATATATTAGGTCCAACAGCCGGAGACAAAATCAGACTGGGGGACACTGAAATTATCATTGAAATTGAAAAAGATTTCACTCATTACGGAGACGAAGCCGTTTTTGGAGGTGGAAAAACCGTACGTGACGGGATGGGACAAAACGTTACAGCCAAAAGAGATGAAGGCGTTCTTGATCTTTGTATCACCGGTGCTGTAATCATTGACCACTGGGGAATTGTAAAAGGTGATATCGGGATTAAAGATGGAAAGATTGTAGGAATCGGAAAAGCCGGTAACCCTGATACGATGGATGGAGTATCTCCCAATATGATCATTGGTGCTTCCACTGAAGTTCATGGTGGAAAAGGATATATTGTAACAGCCGGAGGTATTGATACTCACATTCACTACATCTGCCCGCAACAGATTGAAACGTCTCTGTACAGCGGGATTACAACGATGATCGGAGGAGGAACAGGTCCAAATGACGGAACGAATGCTACAACGGTTACTCCGGGTAAATTCAACATGCAGAAAATGCTTGAGGCAGCAGAAGAATATCCAATGAACTTAGGATTTTTCGGAAAAGGAAACTGTTCAGCTGAAGAACCTATTGAAGAACAGGTGGAAGCAGGTGCTTTAGGGGTCAAGATTCATGAAGATTGGGGAGCAACTCCTGCTACTATTGATGCTGCTTTAAAAGTAGCAGATAAATATGATGTTCAGGTAGCTATCCACACTGATACTTTAAATGAAGGAGGATTTCTGGAAGATACGATGAGAGCGATCAATGGTAGAGTCATTCACACCTTCCACACGGAAGGAGCGGGTGGAGGCCATGCACCGGATATCATCAAAGCGGCAATGTATCCCAATGTATTGCCTGCATCTACCAATCCTACACGTCCTTATACGGTAAATACCATTGACGAGCACTTAGATATGCTGATGGTATGCCACCACCTAAGTAAAAACATCCCTGAAGATGTGGCATTCGCAGATTCACGTATCCGTCCTGAAACGATTGCAGCAGAAGATATCCTGCATGATATGGGTGTTTTCAGTATCATGAGCTCTGATTCTCAGGCAATGGGAAGACCAGGGGAAGTGATTACGAGAACGTGGCAGACAGCAAGCAAAATGAAGGAGCAAAGAGGAGATTTAGCGGAAGATCAGGATAGTGGAAATGATAATTATCGTGCTAAAAGATATGTAGCAAAGTATACCATCAATCCTGCTATTGCCCACGGTATTTCAGAATATGTAGGATCTCTTGAAGAAGGGAAATTAGCAGATTTGGTGATCTGGAAGCCTGCATTATTCGGAGTGAAACCTGAAATGATTGTAAAAGGAGGTTTTGTAATTGCAGCTAAAATGGGAGATCCGAATGCTTCTATTCCGACGCCTCAACCTATTATTTACAGAAATATGTTTGGAGCTCACGGAAAAGCAAAATATGGTATTTGCGCCAACTTCGTTTCTCAAATCTCTATCGATAACGGAACAATCGCTTCTTACAAACTAGAGAAAATGATTCTTCCTGTGAAGAACTGTAGAAATATTTCTAAAAAAGATCTTATTCATAACGATAAGACTCCTTTAATTGAAGTGAATCCTGAAAACTACAAAGTAACGGTAGATGGTGAATACATCACTTGTGAACCGGCAGAAACACTTCCTTTAACACAGTTGTATTACTTATTCTAAGATTAATTTTAAAGCAGAGTGTCTGTAGATGTTAGCCTGAATGAAATGAAGAATCTCAAATAATTTGAGTTTCCAGGCACTCTCTTTACTAAAGTTTATCTCGCTAGAATTTAAAATAATTATAGAACTAAGTTTAGAATGAAATATTTAAATAAAACAGTTTTTTCTCTTGCTGTAGCCGGAATGTCTTTGTTTTCAGGGAATGTAAGCGCTCAGTTTTTAGGAGGACACAGGCTGAAGAGTGATGAAGACGGACCAAAAGGACAATTTATGGTGTATGGTTCATTGGATTATTCTAAAGTGACAACTCCTTCAAGCAGCAGCAGTACCGTTTCAAGTGCACCGCTGGGAGTAGGATACTTCATCAACAATAATGATCTGATCGGGGTTAACTATGCTTACTCTCAAAATTCTGTGAATCATAATGTGGTATACAAACAGAATGAAGCCGGAATTTGGTATAGCCCGTCATTAATGCTGGGAAAATACTTTGTGCTGATCGGACAGGTAGATGCTCACTATGTCTGGGGACAGCAACAGGCAACGGCTGCTGATGGAATGCAGAACTTTAATGGATTTCGCCTTCGCGCTTATCCTTTGATCGGGGTACTCTTAGGCGGAGGCTGGGCTCTGAAATTCAAATTTGCAGAACTTTCAATGCTTCAGACCAAAACGAAAGAAGAGGGCTGGACAAAAAGCTATGTAGCAGGAATCAGCGGTTCTACATTCGGGGTAGGTATTTCTAAAAACTTTGACTTCAGAAAAAAAACGGTTAAAAATGATAATTAATCAAATCATAGGCAATCTCACCGAAAATCCTACGGGAAAAACCATAGATTATCTCGATCTGGAATGGTTTGAAACTACGAAAAGAATCCAACGTAAAAAAACCAGACAAGGAATTGATGTAGCCATCAAATTTCTTAGAGAAGGGCAACGTTTGCGTGAGGGAGATATTCTTTTTGAGGATGCAGAAAAAGTAATAGCTATCAATGTTGTAGAAACAGAGGCTATCGTAATGGCACCGGGTTCTTTGTTAGAAATGGGGACTGTGTGTTATGAAATAGGGAACAAACATATTCCGCTTTTTATTCAGGATGATAAAGTATTACTTCCTTTTGAAATGCCGATGTTCAGGTGGCTTGAGGCAAGTGGCTTTAATCCTGAAAGACAATCCGTGAAATTACTGAACCTTCTTAAATCTAATGTAGAGCCTCACGGACACGGAAGCCTGGGTTCAACAATTTTTACAAAAATCTTAAAAATGGCCGCCCCAAAAGATGAATAATATGAACATCAACTTTTTATCCGGACTGCTTCATCTTGCAGATCCTACACTTCCTATTGGTGGTTATACCCATTCTAACGGACTTGAAACCTATGTACAGGAAAGAATTGTACATAATGTGGAGACTGCAAAAGAGTTTGTACAGAACATGCTTCAGTACAACCTGAAATTCAACGATGGAGCTTTTGTGAAACTGGCTTATAAAGCCGCAGAAAAGGGAGATTTGAAGGCGCTTTTGGAACTTGATAATGAGTGTAATGCTATAAAATGTCCGAGAGAAATTCGCCAGGCCAGCCAGAAATTAGGGCTAAGGTTGATTAAGATATTCAAAAGAAGAGAAAGCTTTCCTTTTATGGAAGCATTTGAAAAGGCTATTCAGAATAAAGAAGCCAATTCTCATTACTGTATTGTATTTGGAGTCTATGCCTATTTAATGAAAATCCCTTTGTACGAAGCTTTATTAGGATTTTACTATACCTCAGTGGCAGGAATGATTACCAATGCAGTAAAGCTTGTACCACTGGGACAACTTGACGGACAGGACATCTTGTTCTCTTTATATCCTGTTATGGAAAGAACAGTTTGGGAGACTATGGAACTGGACAGAGATATGGTAGGACTTTGTAATACAGCTTTTGACATCAGATGTATGCAGCACGAAAGGCTGTATTCAAGGCTCTATATGTCATAAAAAATGAAGAAACAAAAGGGCAGATGAGCAGCGTAAAAATATCTTGTGCTGAATGAAATGCCATTATGATCTCAAAATATTCTCAATCATCAAAAACCTTAGCGCTCGTAGCGTTAAAAAAGAAAAACAGACAAAATAAAATTTAGAAAAAATGGAAAACAGAAAATATATAAAAGTAGGAGTAGCAGGACCGGTAGGGTCAGGAAAAACTGCATTATTAGAGCGTTTAAGCAGAAAATTATTCGGAAAATATGATCTTGGTGTTATCACTAATGATATTTACACCAAAGAAGACGCTGAATTTATGGCTAAAAACAGTCTTCTTCCTCACGACAGAATTATCGGGGTAGAAACAGGAGGTTGCCCTCACACCGCCATCCGGGAAGATGCAAGTATGAATCTTGAGGCAGTAGATGAGCTGGCAGCACGTTTTCCGGATATCGAATTGGTTCTTATCGAAAGTGGAGGTGATAACCTTTCCGCAACTTTCAGCCCGGACCTTGCAGACGTTACCATCTTTATTATTGATGTGGCAGAAGGTGAAAAAATTCCTAGAAAAGGCGGCCCCGGTATTACAAGATCAGATTTATTGATCATTAATAAAATTGACCTTGCCCCACATGTAGGAGCAAGCCTTGAAGTGATGGAAAATGATGCCAGAAGAATGAGAAAAGGAAATCCTTTTGTATTCACGAATCTTAAAACTGACGAAGGACTGGATAAAGTAATCGGGTGGATCAAAAAATATGCTCTTTTAGAAGAAGTTGAAGAACCGAACTTAGTAAGATAAATGGATAGTCGTTTAAATATTATTGCAGGATTCAAGGGAGGAGAATCATATGTGAAAGATCTTTATGTGTCACTTCCTTTCAGAGTTGTTTCTGTAGGGCAGAGAAAAAGTGATAAAAAGCTCTATCAGATGATTATGAGTTCCTCTCCCGGGATTCTGGATGGTGACCATTACCATTTGGAGGTAGCCCTTGAAAAAGGAGCTTCCCTTCAGTTGCAGTCACAGTCGTATCAAAGGCTGTTCAATATGAAAGATAGGGCACTTCAGGAATTGAATGTAACCATGGAAGATGAAACCTCTTTTGCCTACGTTCCCCATCCTATTGTGCCTCATGAAGATTCCAATTTTAAAAGTAAAGCCCGTATTCAAATCGGGGAGAAGAGCCAGATTATCATCAGTGAGATCATTACCTGTGGGAGAAAACATTATGGAGAGGTTTTCAAATTGAAACGTTTTCAAAACCTTATGGAGATCTATCACAGGAATAAACTGGTCGTAAAAGATAATGTGGTGATTCAACCTGGTCTGATTCCTATTAATAGTATTGGAAATCTTGAACAGTACACGCATCAGGGAACTCTGATCTTCTACAGTACAAAGGAAAATGTAGATAAAAATGGATTGATTGAAGAAATCGTTGAAGCAGCTGCACAGCATATTGAAGATATGGAGGTGGGCGTTTCCGCGATGGAAGATAACGGTTTTGTGGTAAGAGCTTTAGGGCATGGTGGAGAATTAATGTACAACTTCTTCCTTTATGTTCAGGAAATCCTTTGGTCGCTGGAATAAAAGAAAGAATCCGAAAATAACAGAATTAATAGAAAAATGGACAGTACAGTTTGGGCACTCCTTTTAAGTGCCGTTTCAATAAGTTTTATACATACCGCTTCAGGGCCGGATCATTATCTTCCGTTTATTGTCATTTCCAAATCCAAGAAATGGAGCGGAATGAAAACCGCTATTTTAACAGTGGTCTGCGGTTTTGGACATGTTTTTAGCTCTCTGATTTTAGGCTTTATCGGGGTTTTCCTGGGGTGGCAACTGAATAAAATATCCTGGTTTCAGGATGTCAGAGGTAATTTTTCAGGATGGGCACTCCTTATTTTTGGGGGAATTTATCTCGTATACGGCTTAATGCAAGCGATAAGAAATAAACCTCACAAACATTTTGATGTGATGGGTGATGATGTGTATGTGTATGAACACAATCACAGTGAAATAGTCATGCCTCAAAAAAGAATAAAAGTAACACCCCTTGTACTTTTTATGATCTTCGTAATGGGACCCAGTGAACCTTTAATTCCTTTATTATTCTATTCCGGAGTAAAACACTCTGTGTCGGAAATTGCTGTTTTAGTGACTTCATTCACTGTAACTACGGTATTAACAATGCTGGGAATGGTTCTTTTAGGACGTTATGGCTATTCAACATTATTCAATACAGATAAACTGGAAAGGTATATGGGCGTGGTAAGTGGCGCTGTAGTGACCGTCTGCGGAATTGGGATGGTATTTCTGGGCTGGTAAAAGAGGTTGCTGAGTTTGAGGGTTTGAGTGTCGGAGAGTTTGAGAATGGAGCTGTTTAAAGTCTGAAGTTCAAGGTTGCAATCCTTTCACTGATGATTAACAATTCACCATTCACTTGTGAAGCAAAATGGACTATTGAAATTTTAAACTAAAATATCTCTCATCTCTTCGTCTATTATCTCTTCTCTCTCATCTTTATGTCTTTGCCTTCAATTTTATTTCCAATCAATATTACAATTAAAAAAACTATGAACGAATTTTTCAAAAAACTACCTTTTATAGACCATATTTTAAAAGGAATAGGACAAATTATGCTTCAGGAAAACAGATGGACCGGACTTCTTTTTCTGATAGGAATTTTTATGGGAAGCTGGCAATGTGGAATGGCGGTATTGCTTTCAACAGCAGCCGGAACTTTTACTGCCATGAAGCTAAAATATAACAAATCAGAAATTGATGCCGGATTATATGGCTTCAGTGCGGCGCTTGTAGGGGTCGCATTAGCCTTTCTATTTGAAACTACATGGCTGATATGGGTTCTTATCATATTGGGTGGTGCATTGGCAGCTATTATTCAGCATTTTTTTATCCAAAAAAAGATTCCGGTGTTTACTTTTCCTTTCATTGTCATTACCTGGGTGATCGTATTTGCGCTGCATCATTTTACACATATTCCGCCATCTGCATTGCTCAGTGCCGAGGTTGTCTCTACAAAATATGATGATTTTCTTACCTGTACCAATGGTTTCGGAGAAGTTATATTTCAAGGGGGTATATTGTCTGGAATGATTTTCTTTCTTGCTGTTTTTATCAGTTCACCGGTAGCTGCGTTGTATGGTTTGACAGCCTCTATTCTGGGGGCAGGGTTATCACAGATGAATGGGGAACCTATTAAAGAAATCCATATGGGATTATTTGGGTTTAATGCAGTGCTTTCGGCTATCGTATTTTCAGGAATTAAGAAAACAGATGGATTATGGGTTCTGATCGCTGTCCTTTTAACAATAGCTATTGATGATTTCCTAATCGATAATCATTGCCTGGATGCTGTAGGAGGGGTTTTTACTTTCCCATTTGTAGCAGGAACATGGATTACCTTATTAATTCAGAAAATATTTCTTAAAACTAAAGCATAGTCTTGGGTTTTGAGAGGTGTGGAGTAGATAGTGAGAACCTTCCATATTGTTATCCAATCATTATAGATTGTGATTCATGATTCACTTGCGAAGCAAAACCGACCATTACTATTCAATGTGAAAAATTTTCAATCTCTCCTCTCTCAGTCTTTCATCTATTCGTCTATTATCTATTATCTCCTCTCTAAAACGTAATAATTTAACTAAAATAAAAAATGAAAATAACTAAAATAGCAGCGGCTTTTCTTGTCATGGCATTCAGTGGAAAAATGATGGCGCAGGAAGCAGAAAAGCAGTTGCTAATTAAAGATGCTGATGACAAATTCCCGATTGCGGATGCATTGGTAAAATATGATCACGGAAACAATCATACTCATACAGGAACAGATGGTACTTTTGCCATTCCTGTTCAATCACTTCCTGATACATTGGTGATCAGCCGGCAGGGATATGATGAGGTAAAATGGGTGGTTACCAATGATAGTAATAAGGTTATCTTTTTACAGCATAAACCTTTTCAGATTTCAGAAGTAGCCATTAATCACAGTTCCTTTTTGTCTGCCATTACTAAGGTTGATTTGAATAAATTTCCAGTTAATTCAGCACAGGACTTATTGAGGAAAGTCCCGGGATTGTTTATTGCACAGCATGCCGGGGGAGGAAAAGCAGAGCAGCTTTTTTTAAGAGGATTTGATGCTGATCATGGTACTGATGTAAGTGTAAATGTAGATGGAATGCCTGTGAATATAGTATCTCATGCCCACGGACAGGGATATTCGGATCTTCACTTTGTAATCCCTGAAACGGTAAATAATATTGACTTTGGGAAAGGAGCGTATTATATGGATCGTGGAGACTTCAATACCGCAGGATATGTAGATTTTCAAACCTACAACGGATTGAAAAATAGCATGATTAAACTGGAAGGCGGCTCGTTTAATTCAAAAAGAGTACTTGGAATGTTCAATATTCTGCATGATGATTTGGGAAGGAAAAATGCTTATATCGCTGCAGAATACAATTATACTGATGGGCCTTTTGATGTAAAACAGAACTTCAACAGGGTGAATATTTTCGGAAAGTATAATCAATGGCTTACTGATAACGACTATTTCAATATTCAATTTTCAACATTCAATTCCTCATGGAATGCTTCAGGACAGATTCCGGAACGTGCCGTAGATGAAGGCATCATAGGCAGATGGGGAAGTATAGATCCTACTGAGGGTGGAAAAACTTCAAGAACCAATCTTCAGATGAATTTTAAACACATCATTTCACCTTCTGAGCAGATTGATGCAATGGCTTTCTATTCAAAATATGATTTTAACCTGTATTCTGATTTCACTTTTAATTTAAAAGATAAAGACCATGGAGATGAAATTCAGCAGACGGATGGAAGAAATATCTATGGGGCAGAAGTAAAATATACCAAGAGCTTTTCTCTTCGGAATAGTTCATTAAACTGGATTTCCGGAATTGGGTTAAGAAATGATGATATCAATACTTTACAATTGAACCATGTTTACCACAGGGATATGCTGCTTGACAGACTTTCTGATGTCAATGGAACAGAAACTAATCTTCATGCCTATTCAGGTCTGGTTTGGAAAACAGGAAAATGGACCATCAATCCGGCAGTAAGAGTAGATCACTTTATTTTCAATATGCATAATCTTCTGGATGCGGAACAATTACCTTCCGGGCAATCAAAAGAAGCAACCAGACTAAGTCCTAAACTGAATTTTTCTTATGCCCAGAATGATAACGTTATGTGGTTCCTGAAAACAGGAATGGGATTCCATTCCAATGATATGAGGGTAGTGGTAACCAATCAAAATGAAAATACCCTTCCATATTCTATTGGCGCTGATTTCGGAGTGAGATTACACCCTTTCAAATCGTTGATTATTACTCCAACTGTATGGTTTATGGATCTGCAGCAGGAATTCGTATATGTAGGGGATGATGCGGTGGTAGAACCATCTGGGAAATCAAGACGCTTCGGAGCTGATTTGGGAATCCGTTTCCAACCCTTGGAGAATTTTTATCTGAATGCTGACATCAATTATTCTCATGCGAGATTTATGGAAGAAGAAAAGGGTCAGGATTATGTTCCGTTGGCACCTGTTGTGACAAGCACCGGATCTGTAAACTGGGATTTTCTTAACGGTTTCTCTCTGGGACTTCAATATCGCTATCTGGGATCAAGACCTGCCGTAGAAGACAATAGTATTAGAACAAACGCCTATTTTGTGAATGATTTGATGCTCTCTTATAACCGTCAGAAATGGGGAGCCAATATTCAGGTCAATAACCTTTTCAATGTCAAATGGAATGAAGCTCAGTTTGCGACAGAAACTCAGTTAAAAGGAGAGGCAGAACCTATTACAGATCTTACTTATACTCCGGGAAGTCCTTTTGGAGTACGAGTGGGAGTGTATTATAAATTTTAGAGCAAACGAGATTGAGGATGAGGGTATATGAAGGAAAGTGTAAAGAATTATATTCTCTATTTTCATATTAACTCATTCTCAAATTCTTAAATTCTCTCATCCTACTTAATAAATTTTATATAACTTTAATTAATCATTACACCGTATATGGAGGTATTATCCAATTTTCAATATAAAAAGCTTTTTCTTCCGAACATTACAGAGAAAATATTAGCCAATAATGCGGATATACAGCTTTATCGGATAGAAAATTATCTTAAAGGAATTCTCATGCCGGTGATACCGTACCGTACGACTTTCAATTTTATTATTTTCGTGACCAACGGATGTATCAAACAATATTTGGAAAATAAAGAATATCATGCTGAAAAAGGAGGGGTTATCTTTATCAAACAAGGTACAATAACAGCTACCGTAGAGCTATCGGACGATATTGAAGGTTTTTTTCTTGCCTATGAAAATAATATCCTTTCTGAGCAGGAGCTGCCCAAGCATAAGAGCAGTATTTTCTTTATGACTCCTTTCCTGAATCTGGATAGTTTGACCTATGGAACTATTACCCAGCTTCTTCCGATTATGGAGCAGGAATTATGGTTGAATAGTCTTAATGTCAATGACGTGGTAGTAACTATGCTTCATCTTATTTTAATCAAAATACTAAGCACAGATTCCGATACCCATCATAAATCTGCCACACGCCCGATGGAATTGTCTCTTCAGTTCAGGGATCTTTTATTTAAATATCATGTCGGGGAAAAGCGAGTAGCCTTTTATGCTGATAAATTGTCTGTCACGGAAAGCTATTTAAATAAGTGTGTCAAAGGGGTTACTCAAAAATCTCCGAAACAATGGATCAATGAAATCGATATTAATTATAGTAAAGCACTCCTGCATTCCAGTAAAGATATTGCAGAAATTGCTTACGAATTAAACTTTCACACAGCATCTCATTTTACACAGCTTTTCAAAAAGATAGCGGGGATTACTCCAAAGGATTACAGAACACAGTTTTTGAATAAAAGGGGTTCCGGTTAAGATGGAAGCAGTGAGATGGAAGGCATATAATATTTTTTAATTAAAATTTAATTCAATTAATCAGATAGTTTTTAATTTTTCGGATTGAAAAGTCTCCATTTCCCTGCTCAAATACTCTACATTTTCTCATTTTCCA
The DNA here is from genome assembly GCA_963518055.1 of uncultured Chryseobacterium sp. Taxonomy (GTDB): domain Bacteria; phylum Bacteroidota; class Bacteroidia; order Flavobacteriales; family Weeksellaceae; genus Chryseobacterium. Next base: position 79,085 of record CAUQIC010000020.1, on the reverse strand, counting down.
GGATCTTAAGAACAAGTCTTTCTTCCCTGGTGAGATCTGCTTTTCCATCATTTTCTTCGATGATTTCCAGTTGGTCAAGATATTTTTTTATGGCGTTGTTTTCGTAGAGGTTAATAACTAAAGGGTGCACGTAATATTTTCGGCAGACGGTACTCGTATTTCCAAGATGTTCAGCAACAATGTCCAGAGCTTCTTTTACCTTCTTTTTGTATTGTGTATTATTTTCAGCATACCCAATTTCTTTAAAAGCAATCACTGCACTTACTGTTCCGGACCATGTTCTGAAATCTTTAGCGGTAAAATCTTCACCACTTATTTCTTTAATATAATCATTCACCATTCCGGAATCTACAGAATGTCGGTTTCCTTCATCATCAAAATATTGAAAAAGTTCCTTTCCCGGAATATCTTTACATCTCTGAACCAATCGAGCCAATTTTTTGCTTTTAAGGTCTATATGATGCATGATGCTTTTTTTTCCTTTAAATGAAAAGCTGATCTTTTGGCCTTTTACTTTCACATGCTTGTCCTTCAAAGTGGTCAATCCAAATGATCCATATAGTTTTTCATACACGTTATTCCCAATACGAATATTGGTTCTTTGCATAAGACTTACAATCAATGCCAGTATTTTGCGTTTTTCAAAATTTCGTAACGCAAGGTCCTGTTCAATATGAAGCCGGATATCAGGAAGGGCATACCCAAACTGGAGCATCCTGTAAAATTTTGTATGATTGCGTAAAGCGCTCCAAAGAGGATGGTAACGATATTGTTTTCTCTTTTTTATATCAAAGCCTGTAGCCTGAAGGTGACCATTTTCCAATGCACAGATCCATACATTTTCCCATGCCGGCGGGATGACAAGTTTATTGATTCTGGTGATCTCATCTTTATCTTTGATTTTTTCACCCTCTTTATAATAGGAATACTTTTTGCCTGCCTTTTTACGGGTAATTCCGGTGGTTTCTGCATCGGTGGTATATACAAGATCTACCGCCTTTGCAGAAGCTTCCGGGTCCTTCATGATTTTAACAATTTTTGATGGCTTCAGATGAGAAATCATCTCCAAATCTGTATTCTTCTCCATAAAACATGGTTAAGAGTTTTTACCCTTCGAGAAAATCAGAAAAAGAATGACGACTACTATACAGACTAAGAGGATTCCCCACCACATTCCGGCCTTAAAAATTGTTCCTACTGCTTCACAACTTGTTAGTGTTAACAAACTTAATATCGTAATACTGTAAAAGCTCCATTTTTTCATAGTTCAATATTTTTTGGTGTGTATTAAATTCGGTGTTGATCTGCTCTCCAGTTTTTGATAGATTTTTTGATCTCATCTCCTGAAATGTTTTCGTGAAGAGCCTTGTACAAAAGATCTCGGAATTCATCATCATGAGCAAATCTGAGGGCAGCGATCTGGTCGAAGCTTAATTTTTCAACCGTTTCATCCGATCTCATATTAAAAATCTCAAAATACCTTTGCTGAAACTCAAGAATCACCATGCGGTTTTGAAGTCCAAGAGCATAATGTTGTCTTGTCATAAATGCAAGGTAGAAAAGCAAAAAGATTACAATAGAGAATAAGATCCAGGTGAGTTGGTTGGGTATATCGTTCCAGATTTTATACAGTCCTAAAATCTCTAATAGAATTAATAAAGGAAGATATATAAAATGATGTGGAGGATAAAATTTCCTGTGATTTTTGTAATTCTGCTGTTTCATAAGGTAGAATGCAGCAATAATCTTTCCAAAAGATTTACAAAAACAATAATGTGGTATGTTTTTTTAGTATAAAAATTATTTATTTAATTGAATGTGTTGATTATTTTAATGTTTTTTGAATGATATGTATTATTTAATTTTTAATTAGAGAGGGTTGAATTTTTGAAAAATTATCTCAGTAGGATTTAGAGCTAAATAAAAAGTTTTTTAAGACGTTTATACTCTCGCAGATTAAGCAGATTGAGCAGATCTTTTTAGGCATAAACATTTGTGTGATTTGTGTGATCAGCAGAAACTTTTTTTAATATTTTATGAGCCGCGGATTCACGAATAAAAAAGTCATTCGTACATTCGTGGCAGAAAATTCCGGAGGTGCATAAAGAAGGCTTTACTCTCGCAGATTAAGCAGATTGAGCAGATCTTTTTAGGCATAAACATTTGTGTGATTTGTGTGATCAGCAGAAACTTTTTTTAATATTTTATGAGCCGCGGATTCACGAATAAAAAAGTCATTCGTACATTCGTGGCAGAAAATTCCGGAGGTGCATAAAGAAGGCTTTACTCTCGCAGATTAAGCAGATTGAGCAGATCTTTTTAGGCATAAACATTTGTGCGATTGTGTGATCAGCAGAAATTTTTTTAATATTTTATGAGCCACAGATTCACGAATTAGAAAATTATTCGTGAATCCGTGGCAGAGAAAATAGCATATTCGTTCCAATTAATAATCTTCACATCATAAAAAATATTTTATGCCTTTTGGCGTTGAATAGTTGGCTATCTTCCTTCAAAAATTCCCTTGCCTGTATTCTAAGTGATTATTACCGAAAAAATAACAGTTTGTAAAGGAAAATAGGCTATTGATTTAATCTTTTGACTTCAAATTTTTCGTAACTTTCGGTGTTTAAAAAAGAAAAGAATGACTTCAAAGGAAAAAGTTGCTGCGCTTCGTGAAGAAATGCAGAAAAATAATGTTGATGCATTTATAGTATATTCTGCAGACCCCCATATGAGTGAGTACCTTCCTGAAGAATGGCAGGAGAGAGCATGGCTGTCAGGATTCTTAGGTTCTGCGGGTTTCGCAGTGGTGACTAAAGATAAAGCCGGTCTTTGGACAGACGGAAGATATTTTACACAAGCTGCTATTGAATTGGATGGTTCTGGAATCGATCTATTCAAAGACGGAATAGAAGGGACACCGAATTATATTGATTGGATTATCTCTGAAATTCCTACAGGCGGTAAAGTAGCAGTAAATGCTTTAGCGGCTTCCAATGCAAACTGGGAGCTCCTTTCTCAAAAATTTATTGCCAAAAATATCAGTCTTGTCGATCTTCCCCTACTTAAAGAAGTTTGGAAAGAAAGAGGAACCCCTTCTGTGAATCCGATCTTTGTACATCCTGTTGAAAGAGCAGGGAAATCCGTTGCCGATAAACTTTCTGCAATCCGCCAGAAAATGGAAGAACAGGAAGCAACAGTGCATATCATTTCAAGCCTGGATGATGTGGCATGGACAGCGAATCTGAGAGGAAGTGATGTACAAAGCAATCCGGTATTTTTAGGATATATAGTAATCACTAAAAATGATGCAGTCTTATTTACAGGGCTAGAAAAAATGGAAGTAGAAGCCAGAAAACAAATGGATGAAGCTTTTGTTAAAATGATGCCTTACGAAGAGTTTTATACTTACCTGAAAGGATTTAAAAACGAAAAAGTACTGGTATCTCCAAACAGCAACCAACAGATTTTTGAAACCCTCAAAGCTGATAATCAATTTATCAAAGCACCGGTTCCGGGAAACCTGATGAAGGCTCAAAAAAATGAAACTGAGTTGGAAGGTTTCAGAAAGGTAATGGTGAGAGATGGTGTTGCTATGGTAAAATTTCTTTACTGGTTAACCCATAATGCAGGGAAAGAAGCTATGAATGAATATTCTATTGGTGAAAAGCTGAGAGGTTTCCGTGCAGAAGGAGAAAATTTTGTAGGAGAAAGTTTTGGGTCTATCATAGGATATAAAGATAACGGTGCAATTATGCATTACTCTGCAAAAAAAGAAGGAAGCAAAGAAGTTACCAATGCAGAGACCATTTTAGTGGACTCAGGAGGTCAGTATCTTGAAGGGACTACCGATATTACAAGAACTTTTGCATTAGGAACAGCTTCTGATGAGTTTAAAAGAAACTCAACATTGGTATTACAGGGATTGATCCGTTTATCAATGGTGAAATTTCCGAAAGGAACAAAAGGAGTGCACCTTGATGCGATTGCAAGACTTCCGTTGTGGATGGAAGGGAAAGATTTCAATCATGGAACAGGACATGGAGTAGGAAGTTTTATGAATGTTCACGAAGGGCCACAGAGTATCAGAAAAGATTTGAATGCTCAGGATCTTCTTCCGGGGATGGTTTGTTCTAATGAACCCGGATATTATCTTGAAGGTCACTACGGAATCCGTCATGAAAATTTGATTGCGGTAAAAGAAGCAGAAAAAACGATTCACGGAACATTCTATGAATTTGAAACATTGACTTTCTGCCCGTTCTTCAAAGATACGGTGGTGAAAGAAATTCTTTCAGAAAATGAGATTGTATGGTTAAATACTTATCACAAAACATGTGAAGAGAAGCTTGCTCCTCATCTGGAAGGAGAGGTGAAAGAATGGTTCTTGGAATTGGTAAGTCCTCTTTAACAAGTAGATAAGGTTAGAAGGATGAAGATTTAAACATGTAACCTTAGGTTTTAAACAAAATAATTGTTAGATAGATTAAAGCTCTGTAAGTATGACTTGCAGGGCTTTTTTATTCATACAACCGTATTTTTACGGATAAAATTTTAGGGATTCCCCTGAGAAGAAAAAATAGATAGCAGTTTATCTTTGTCTCACCAAAAAACATCATTCATATCTTCATATATAACTTAGTAAATTCAAAACGGTAGTAAGATCATCTCGTCCTGAGATGGTCTTTTTTTTGATTCGAGACCAAATTGTGAAAATCAAAAGAAGGATGATTGATTCTGAACGAAGTGAGAAACCTCTCCAAAATTCTCCAGCATTTAAATTTAGGCTTAGTATTTCCTGCTTTTTATTTATTTTCGCAACAGAATAGCATTACTAATAAAAATGATCCAGAACTATTTTCAAAGTTTTAATATATTTTCCGAAAAAGAAATTGAAGAGGTACTCGAACTTTTTGAAACAAGAAAAGTATATAAAAATGATTACTTTGTACAGGAAGGAGATAAATGTAAAGAAATTGCTTTTATAAAATCAGGGATTTTTCGTTCCTTTTATCTGTCAGATCAAGGAAAAGATATGACGTATTGTTTCAGGTTTCCTAATGATTTAATGGCTTCTTACTCTTCATTTATATCCGGAAGTCCCAGTAAAGAAAATATGCAGGCTATTTCTGAAGCTGATCTTTTGATCCTTAAAAAAGATAAAATTGAAAATCTGGTAAAGAGCCATCCTAATTGGACTCTATTTCTAAAAGAGATTGCCGAACAGGAATATATAGAACTTGAAAGCAGATTTTTCCAGCTTCAACGAAATAATGCTGCAGAAAGATACCAAACATTGCTAAAGAATCATCCGGATTATATTCAAAATATTCCTCTCCAATATCTCGCTTCTTATCTTGGAATTACCCAAAGACATTTAAGTAGAATTCGAAAGGAAGTTACTTTTTAGACATTTGTCCTGTTTATAGGATGAAAAGCTCTATAATTTTGTCAAAAAAACATATGGAGCACAACATTCTGATTATTGGAGGAAACGGATTAGTAGGCAAAACAATTGCTGGTATCCTTACAACAAGAAATCCTCAATTTACTATTTTTATTGGGGGGCGAAAAGGAGGGAAAACAAATACAGATTTGAAGATCGACGTCACTGATCCTGCCACTTTTCAGGCTATCACGAATCATAAAATAAGCCTGATTATTCTTTCCGTAAATGATAAATCTGACCATATTCTTCGGTTTGCAATAAAAAATAATATTGATTATCTGGATATAACTAAGCCCACTCCGGACTTGAGCAAAGCTTACAATATTGCAAAAAATAGTGATGTAAACAGTAGGATTGTATTCAGCTCAGGATGGATGGGAGGTATTGTTCCGGGTTTGGTTAATGCTATTTCAGACGAGACTGATATTGAGGAGGTAAAGCTTTTTGTGTATTATTCAGTAAAAGATAAAGCAGGGGAAAGTTCAGCCCATTTCATGGCAGAAAATGTGGCTGTTCCTTTTTACCGCTATAAAAACGATAAACCCGTTTCCATCAGACATTTTTTGGATACAGAACCTTTTGATTTTTCTTTTGGAATCGGGAAAAGAAGTGCCTATAATTTTGATGTTCCGGATCTTTATATACTCAATAAGATAGAAAGAATATCAAATGTGAGTGTAAAGATGACCTATAATTCTAAATTTATAACGTGGCTACTTGGTACTTTTCAATACCTCAGGATCTTTAGTATTTTATCTTTGAAAGAAAGGAGAATGATTTTTGGATCCAGTGGGAATGGGGATCAATCTGTTTTTGAAATTGTTGTAAAGGATAAAACGGGATATAAAAAGTTAAGTCTTCAAAGTACAAAGGGGCAGGCAGAATTAACCGCTTTATCTGCAGTGTTGCATACAGAAGAACTGTTGAGAAATCCTCATGAAAACAATGTGTACTTCAGTCATCAGCTGCATGAATCTTTATCACTATTGACAGAGCTGAGTGCTTACAAAACAATTAATATTGATATCACACAATGAAAAAAATTGCTATTATCAACGGACACCCCAATAAAGATTCTTTCAATTTTGGAGTTGTAGCAGCCTATAAAGAAGGGGCAAGAGAATCAGGGGCAGAGGTAAGAGAAATTATTATTAAGGATTTGAATTTTAATCCCAATCTGCAATTTGGCTATCAAAAAAGAATGGAGCTTGAGCCTGATTTGGTCAAAGCCTGGGAAACAATACAATGGGCAGATCATCTGGTTTGGGTACATCCTGTTTGGTGGGGAGGTTTACCTGCTATTACCAAAGGTTTTATAGATCGACTTTTTTTACCGGGTATGGCGTATAAGCTCAGAGAAAATTCATTGTGGTGGGACAAGCTTTTAAAAGGAAAAACAGCCCATATCATTACCACCCTTGATCAGCCGGGATGGTATTATCGTTTGTTCTTCGGAAGGCCTAGCGTTAATCAGCTGAAAATATCAACATTAAAATATTGCGGAGTACAACCGGTTAAAGTAACTTATATAGGGATTGTCAGAAACTCAAAAGATGAACAAAGGCGTCATTGGCTGAAGAAAGTAAGGGAATTGGGGAGAAGGTTGAAGTAGATATTTTAATTCTAATATCATACAAAAGCTGTTTCACAATCATGAAACAGCTTTTGTATTAAAAATATATATGGTATTGTATACGGAATTGTTACATTCCCAGTTCTAATTGGTTTTTTACTAGATTGAAATAGTCAGCCTTATTTTGAATAAGCAGTTGATGATTACCTTGTTCTACCATTCCTCCGTTTTTAAGTACAATAATCTGATTCGCATTTTTTACTGTAGAGAGCCTGTGAGCAATGATGACAACAGTTTTGCCTTTAAAAAAACTTTGCAGGTTTTCGTGAATAATTCTTTCATTCTCTGCATCTAATGCTGATGTTGCCTCATCCAGAAAGATAAAATCAGGATTTTTATATACTGCTCTGGCGATTAGAATTCTTTGCTTTTCACCTCCTGAGACATTATTTCCTGTATGGCCTAACGGGGTTTCTATTCCCAGGGGATGTTTATCGATGAAATCATAAAGATTGGCAATGTGAATGGCCTGGTTTAATTTCTCTAAATTTATTTCTTGATCTCCCATAGCTATATTTCTAGCCAGGGTTTCGGAATAAATAAAGCCATCCTGCATAACTGTTCCTATTTTATTTCTTAAATTTTTTGGAGAGATATTATCTATGTTCTCAGAATTTACAGAAATACTGCCGGATGTAAGGGTATAAAATTTTAATAACAATTTAAGCAGTGTCGTTTTTCCGCTTCCGCTTGATCCCACAATAGCAGTCACTTTGCCATAAGGTATTGTTAAATTAATATCGTCAAGAACATTTCTGTAATTGTCGTAAGAAAAACGGAGATTTTCTATGACAATACCACTCTGTATCATATTGGGAACATCTTTCATACCAGGTCTTTCCTCATCTTCTTCATTATTTACCTCCTCCAGCCGTTCGGCACTAAGTTTTGCAAATTGAAAAGATCTGATAAATCCAATGAATTGAGAAAAAGGAGCGTTAAGTTGACCGATGATAAAGGAGATGGCCAGCATTCCCCCTAAAGTTAATTTATTATCAATAACAAGCATGGCTGTCATGAAGCTAATAATAATATTTCTTGTCTGATTAAAAAATTCAAAACCTGAAGCCTGAAGCTGATCAACTTTAAGTGTCCTTTTATTGATATCAAACAATTTTAGCTGTAAGTCTTTCCACTTGTTCAGTTTGTAATTTTCAAAAGAGTTTAATTTGGTTTCACTTACACTTACAATAAGTTCATATACTGCATTATGGTTCATACTTCTTTCTCTGAACCTGATATAGTTTAAGTTTCTTTTTTTATTCAACCAATAGATAGACCAGGTGATTGAAACCACTGAAATTATTGAGAATACAATAAAAATATTAATGTTATAATAAGCAAGGATAACTAAAAAAACAAGAAAAGTGATTAACGAAAAGAAAGTCAGTAAGCTTTGTGATGTCAAGAACTCTTCAATTCTTTCATTATCTGATATTCTTTGACTAAGATCACCTATAAGACGTGTTTCAAAAAAGACTATAGGCAGTTTGAGCATTTTTTGTAAAAAATCTGATATAATAGATATACTTAGCTTGGTTCCTAAAGAAAGGGTAATCCAATTACGGAATATCTCAATCAGCGAAGCTGAATTGAAGATTAGAAACTGTGAGATAAGTACCATCATGACAAGATTAATGTTTTTTGGAATAACACCTTTGTCAATTAGATTTTGTGTTAGAAATGGAAGAGCTACGTTAAGGATATTACCTAGAAGAAGAAGTACAAAAAGTATAATAATACTCTTCTTGTATTTCAGCAGGTGATTGATAAAAAAGCTGTTAGATAGTTTGTGAGGAGCAGGAACTATTATTTCATCAAAATTTTCGTTAGGAACACATAGCAGTAAAATTCCTTTTTTATCAGGCTTAAGCCAGTATTCTGCCATTTTTTTCTCTGTAAAGGTAATGGCACCATGTCCGGGATCTACAATATAATATTTTAGATTTCCGGTAATAGGATTTTTCCAGATTTTCTTCAGGACAACAAAATGATTTTTATCCCAATGGAGAATACATGGAAAATGCTGTTGAAACTTACCTATTTCGCCTATTCCCATCTCTAACGGATAGGTAGAAAAGCCAAGAGCCTCGGCAGCTGTTGTAATTCCAAATATGGAAACACCTTCGCGGGAAAGGTTACAAAGATCCCGCAGGTATTGGATGGAAACAGATTTTTTATAATGGGAAGCGATCATTGCCAGACATGCCGGGCCGCAATCCATCCGATCATGCTGAATAATAACTTTCATCGAGTATATTTTGTAAAATGTTTCTGTTAACTTGTAGTTTGTTTTGGTAATAATATCTTAAGTTTTTCTGTACAATAGCGATTTCACTTTCGCTAAGGCCACTTTCCTGAACATATTTTTCAAAATGTAGGAGCAGGTTTACTTTAAGAATGTCAAAATAGGAAGTGATATCATCATCAAGAAAAAATTCAAGACAATCTAAGTATTCATCGTATTCTTTATTATAAAAAAGCCTGGTGATGTATATCCAATTGTAAATAAACTTACGGTCTTCAGTAAATACGTCAAAATCAATATCTTTTAGCCAGTCCAGTTCAGTCAGCTTTTCATCTCCAAGATAGATGTTAGATCTCATAAATTCCTGGAGATAAATCAGAAAAACATCATTGGTGTAAGCTTCTCTAAGTATAGGAGTTTTCTCCCACAATGTCTTATTATCAACTATAGATGAGAATGTATTGACTGAATTGGGTATTCCTGTATAAATATGCTTAAAGAGAAGTGAAATAATCTCTATGGCTTTTTTATTCTGACCGGCTCTATGGTAGATTTTAGTGATATTTTTGATCTGTTCATAAATTCGGACATTCATGGTAGACATTCCCTTATTAACCAGAAACTCATTCAAAGTAATACATTCCTGAGTGATATTTACCGCTTGTTCAAATTCTGATTTTTTATAAAGAATAAGAGATAAAACGGATAAAGCAGATTGTTTTGAGTAGATATAAAGAGTTCCCGATACCGTATCTAGAATTTTTTTTTCTATTTCCAGATATTGATCATACAAATCCTCTCCACGTATAATTCCGGGGAGAAGTTTTCCAAGTTGTATATCCAGAGAATCTATATATTCTATGGTTTGATCGTCTGCACCGGTCATTTCTTTTAATTCTTTAAGATGAAGAATTTTTCTTAATGAATTAACATCATATTCGTACGTCGATTTATTAACCGATTGAGGAAAAGACTCTGCTTCATAAAGAAAGCGCTGGATAAGAGAATGCTGTTTCATTTTACGTCAATAGTGTTAATGGTGACAGGGATTTAAAAGATTGGGTCCTGTTATTTAAAATTACAGAACCAATTCCCAGTATTCCCCAACCATGGCATACATTCCATGAAAGGAGTTGATCAATCAGTCTTGTTTTAAATCCAGCATATTCATTATCGTGAATTTTGTAGCCTGGAATTGTATTTAGCCAATACTCAGAACGATTTTTATACTCTTCTTTATCTGTCAATGTATAAAGTTTCTGGAAGGCAATATTTAAACCCGAAGCGCCATAATAGATACTGGCATCCAAAGTAAGTTTATCCTCGAATTTTCGGGTTAGGCAATCTTCTAGAATAGAATGAGCTTCGGTAATAAACAGAGTATTATTAAGAACCTTTCCGGCTTGTAAAAGGGCGATTCCATTACCAATATCACCATAGCATAGGGAGAATTGTTTTGGTTCCGGGTCTTCCCCAATAAAGTTGTCAAACAACCCTTTATGTTTATTGATCCGTTTATTATTGATGAGATATTTGGATGCATTATAAATCAGGTCTTCACATAAATCTTTTGCTATTCCTTTGTTATAAACAGAAGTCAGGAAATTAATCATCATTGCTGAACCATGAGATAATCCCAGATATATCCGGTTACCAAGAGTAGGTACAACCCAATAATATCCTTTATGGCTTACCTTTCGGGCATTATAGATTCCTCTTACAATATGAGCCAGAGCTTCTGCTGAAACCTCATTATCTCTTGTCAGATAATAGAATCCTGAGGCCAGAGCTCCCGAAGTGATATCAAAATCTCCTTTTTCAACTTTTGAAGGATAAAGCGATGATAAAAGCTGATCCAGTTGATTCAGGTAGTCTGTAAAATCATAACCTTCATAATTGGGATGCTGGAGTATAAAGTGAATGAAACGACCAATCTGGCCAAGATGACTGTCCAGAGAATCATTAATATAAGTAGGATGGAAATCGGAATTAATAGCATATAATCCTTTTTCAAAAAATTCATATGCGGTATCCATATAAGGCGTGTGCTTTGAATCATCATACAAGAGGGTATAAAAAAGAGAGATACCCAGCAACCCGGTATCATAGCCTGGGCTGCTTAGAGCAGTGTGGTCTTTAAGAAGGTCTACACTTTTGATGATATCATCTAAAGCATTATCTAAGGACGTAGCTTTTTCGTTTTGCAATTTCAGATTCATAGTATTTGTTTAAAAGGTGATAGACGAGGAGTTCGTGATGACGAGGATTAATTAAAAATAATCTGTTTAAGGTCATGTGTATATAACTGTAAATCAGATTATCTATACTGTCTTTGTATAGCGGGCTGTTCTTCCTGATATATTTTGTGCGTTTAGACAGATAAGGAGCTAATTCCTGATAAGTTTCAGAATCTGTATTAAACGTTTGTGTAATATCATATTTTAACTCACGATAACGATTGTTTAGAAACTGTCTTAGTGTTTTTTCTTGCACAAAATATTCTTTATGCTCATTGAAAAAATCAGTACTTATATTATTTAAAATTTCTTTTTTCTCTTCCAAAGAATAGTTGAAGCTATTCAGCAGATTGTCAACATTCATCAATGCAAACTTATATCTGTAGATTTCTCCTTCATTTCCGGTAAGATCTTTTATAAAAGAAGCAATACACACGCTGTCCTGCCAGAAAAGCGATTCGCTGTAGTCTAAAGGGATCTCACCATATCTTTCAATCTCCCTTTTATAGGTATCCACTATAAGTTTATAATGAAAGTTACTTCCAAACTTTTTGGATAAGGTAAGAGATAAGTCATACAGTAATGATTGCCATTTATTTTCATTACCATCAGGAGAACGATGGAAGCGTATTCTGATATGATAATCAGGGTCGTTGTATTTGATGAAAAACCACTGATCTATTGTTTTATTTTTTCGATGTTTTTCCGTGAAAGGTAAAATAGCAGACGATAAGATTTTTTCTGCCAGTTTACTTCCCGCATAAATTTTAACATACAGCCATTCTTCTGTTGGCAAGAATGATCTTTTCTGAACATTGGTTACCGGTTGTAGAACAGAATCGAACTTAGGCTTTTTATTGATAAACGGAACCACAATTTCCGTATTATAATACCCGGTCTGATCATGGAGGAATCTGGTATTGCTATAGATGTCTTCAAATAAATAAATGGTATTGAAGTTAATTTCTTTAGCCAATATCAATCGGCATGCTGATAATGACAGATCCAATATAATTTCATTATCCGAATTGACTGCATTAGACATCACTACTTTTTGAGGTAATTTTTTGTCTTTTATCAGTGATTGTATAAGAATATCAGCTTCTTTCGTATCGGTATAGCTGTTAGCGATTTTATGTAAACACCAGGCTTCCCGGGCAATGATAATATTTTTATAAGTAATACGAGGCAGGTGCTCCCGCTGGTTGTATTTGCCCCAGTTCCAGAATCTTCCTCCGCCTGTAAACTGATTGGCAACATCAGATAGAAATTTACAGATTGGATCTTCCAGATAGGTGTTGTAAGGATGAGAAACTACCGGAATTATCTCCTTTTTTAGTTTTTTAGAGAATAATCTCACCTTTCTATCCTGGATATAAATAACAATATCGCGGAGTTCTACATTGATTTTATTTTTATTGTAATTGGTAAAATGAGGAATTTCTCCATTTCTTGAAGCTTTTGTCAATACAATATTGGAAAACTGATTATTAGGTATTGTAATAACCTCCGCAAGGATTGTATTTTTATTAACCTCTTGTTCATGACGATAAATATCAGTGATAAAATCAGATATGTCATCTCCCATATTGCTGAATCTTTTTAACAGTTTACTGGCTTGATTAGCATACACCTGGTCCGGGAAGAAAGTAAAAGACTGCAGATCTTCAGTAGTCGTTAAGTTTCCAAAAATATAGGCACTTTCATTCACCGGAATCTGACTGTTTCTAAGAGAGGGAAGTTCATTGAGTTCCTTTTCTATATCAATACTGCTCTGTTTTTTATCCAAAAATTGATAAAAGGTTCTTTCTACAACAGTATCAATAGGGTTTTCATATTGAGCAGAAGTTGTATTTGTTCCAAAATTAAGCCCGTTGGTTAGCGGCTGATATTCTGCATTTCCAATTGAAAATTCTGCATAACCGATGCCATAATTAGGATCTAAAGCTTCCAACAAAGGAATTTTGGCATGTTCATATTTATCCAGATATTTTGAGATAAAAGCATCCAGAAAAGGGGCATTCCTGTTTCTCATTTTTGAAAACAGTTCAAAACATTGTTGAGAAATAGAATCTATAATAGGAGAGGGTACATTGATTTTATCTGTTGTTATTCTGGTGTCAATAGATAAATTTTTTTCAGGATATAATTTTTTAAATTCTTTTAAATCGGTAATACGGTCGTGGCCTTTGAGCTTAGACAATTTAAGAATATAGCTGTAATAATCTCTAATTTCGTGAGAGTTTTTAAACGGATCGAGTTTTTTAAGAATATGAGTTGTCAGATCCTCTTCAGATGGATTTAGAAAAAGATCAGGAAGTAGAATTTGTGATGAGGTAAGTTGATATACATAGGAAAGTATATCTTCCCTTGAATAATTTTTTTCAAAATTTAAAATATAATCTGTAATCTCATTGATGGATCGTCCTTTACTTCCACATTGATCAATAATTGCTTTTAATATTTTATTTTTTGAAACATTGATAAGAGATGCATTATTGACCTGGGAAAGATTTTTTTCAACATAATAGTACTTGTCGTGTAGTGAATAGAGACTGGGATTCACAAAAAGGGAGATATTATAATCAATCAAAAAATGAATACTCAGGCCTGATACAAATTTTATATAATCATGAAGTTGAGGCTGTATATCAATTTGTAATGTACTTTTATCGATTGATGGATTACCTTTCTTATCCATAATTTCAGCGACAGATACCCCGGAAAATAAACTGTACGGGGTGCTTCTGAATGAAATCCTACTTAAGAATTTGTATAAGGTCAGGTATATTTTTGAAAGTTTTGTAGTATCTGTATCGTGAGAATAGTCAATATTTTTTTTAATCTGCAAATAAAAATCAGAATGGCTCACCTGAAGTACATCATGTAATTCGCGAATATCCATTATGGAGATAATTGCTGAAATAATCTCTTCTTTATTCTGTAAATCAACATCTTTAGAAAGCAGAGGATGATTAAGACTAAGCATGGGGGTTCTCACCATGCATTTATTTAAATGAAAGAAGGTTGAATGATAAGTCGTCATGGTACATCAATTTTTTAAAACCCAGATAGTAATTTGATTACTATCTGGATAGATTTTAATTTTTATCCTAAGCTATGTTATATGATATACCTAGGAAAAGGTTGGGTGACTAGTTAGCAAGACACATTGTGCCTCCACTTCCGCATCCGCCTGAAGTACCGGTACTGCATCCGCTTCCTCCTGAACCACAAGTTCCGGAATTTCCTGCGCTGCAGCCACTACCACCAGAACCACAAGTACCAGAACCACCGTCTATAAGAAGACTGTCGTTAGCTCCGATACCTCCTTTGATACCATGTAATTGATTTTTGTCTAAAAGACTTACAGTTTCTTTGTCTAATGACAAAGGAGCAAATTTTTGCTTTTTCATAATGATTATTTGTTTATTATTCCTACTCTGTTTAAGGCTTTTCGGATACCACCTTTTTTGTAAACTATATAATGTTGTTTATGCATAACAAGCGCTTCCACCTGCACCACAACCCCCGGAAGTAATGCCATCTCCTACAGATCCGCCATTCGGACAAAAATTAGGATTAGGATCTACGACAGTCCCTCCGGAAGGACAGCGCAATGCACGATTCACAAGGCCGCCTTTTGTGCTTTTTAAAAGCTTTTTGTCTAAAAGGCTAATCGTTTCTTTATCTAAAGACAGAGGTGCAAATTTTTGTTTTTTCATATTTTGGATTTTAATCTGTTATTTATTGTGCGATACATGTAGATCCTCCAGAAGTACAACTAGTGCTTCCAGTACTATTACAGTCACAAACAGATCCTCCGGATGAACAATTAGCAGTTACAATAGACATGGGTTGTTGTTCTTTCTTTTCGCCTTTTATTATGAAGAGTTGACTTCTGTCTAGAAGACTTACAGTCTCTTTATCAAGTAATAAAGGCATGAATTTTTGTTTTTTCATAATAATTATTTTGTTAATTAGCTCTGTATTGATCGTTGAATTGATTATTTCTGTAAGCACTTTTGTTCGTTCCGAAGTTATAGCTGACACTTATACTCAGACTTTGATTGTCGTAATAATTATTATACCCCTGGTTGAAATTTTCGTAGGCAAGATTCCCTTTACTAATCGTTCCTTTCAGGATATCACTTGCCCGAATATTTATGGTTAGTTTATTCTCAAAAACATTGAATCTTGAGCCGAGCGTAAGGTTTGTGAAATTCTTACTGGTGGTATTCGATTCTTTGCCTGGTAATGTATGGGCAAAATTGACATAGGCAAACCATGAGTTCTTTTTTCTTACAGTGATCGTATTGTTGATGTTGTAGCTTGCTGACAATCCATTGAAGGCAATGATCTCGGGATAAGATGATGATGAGGACGAGTAATATCCTGTAGCATTCACAGCCAGATTCCACATCGGTAATACATCTTTATTAAAGGAAAGGTTTAATCCAAGGTTCTTAATCGTATAGACGTTTTCAGTTTTTGTTTCCTTAATTCCATCTTGTATTCTGATAAGGGCTCCATAGGCACTATTTTGCTGACTGCCATAAAGGCTGGCCATGAAAATACTTTTGTATAAATAATTGAATTCCAGGTTATGACTTATTGTGGGCTGCAGGTAAGGATTCCCTTCCATATAAACAAACGGATTAGAATACCATCTGAAAGGATTTAGCTGCCCCAAACGTGGTCTGTTAATTCTTTTATTATAGTTAAGGGTAAACGTGTTGTTTTCCTTTTTGTACATAATATTGAAATTCGGGAAAAATTTACCATACTGATTTCGATAAGAGCTGTCAATACCGAGAGATTCCAGATCTGTATATTCGTAACGTAATCCTGCTTTTACAGTATAGTATTTTCCAAAAGTTTTATTAAAGGAAATATATGCCGCGTAGTTTTTCTCAGTGAGTCCAAATTGATTATTTCGAAGAGGATCCAGGTGAAACTCATTGTCGGAATAATTAAAATATTTGATATCAGAACTGTTGTTGAACCTTGTGAATTTTATTCCGGTTTCAAAATTGAATTTTTTCAATGGCATGAAAAGATCAGATTGTGCCGAAAAGACATTATAAGACAGATCGCTGGTATTCTGAGTCGTTGTAGTATTATTATCCATATCATTACGAGTCGTAAAATCCAACGTAGTGAGAGGATTGCTGTTAAAATAGTTTACGGTGAATCCGATTTTTGAACCCGATTTTCCGAATTTATAATCATCATAGATACTTAAGGTATGAGTTCTGTTGGGATTTCTGTACATAGAACGGGTTGTAAGAACAGAATCCAGTTTGTATTTTGTATAGTATGAAGTTAGATTTTCATTTTCATAGTTGTTTCTGGTTTTACCAAAATCATAAACAATTCCTACTGTATTTTTTGTTGATGTTTTATAAGATAGATCTATATTGGCCCCTAGTGTTTTTGAATTATCTGTTCTGTCTGTATGGTTGTTTAAGGCATTCCCATTGAAAAATTGAGCATTCTGGTTTTCATATACCTTTGCTCCATAATCCGTATGTCTAAGTTTTACTGAAGCATTGAATCCCTTTTTATTATAATTAATTGCCAGATTATTATAATATGATTCTTTCGTGTTTTTTGTAAAAGAGGTTGACAAATTGCCACTGAGATTTTCTTTCAGTGTACTTTTGGTAATAATATTGATTAAACCTGCATTTCCTTCAGCATCATACTTAGCTGATGGAGAAGTAATAACTTCTACTTTTGAAATATCATTAGATGGTAATGTTCTGAGGTAAGATGCCAGATCTTTACCCGATATCTGTAAAATACGATCATTCATCATTACCTGAACACTTCCTTTACCAATTATACTTATGCTTTGATCATCTGCTTTTACCAATGGAGTATTGGATAATACATCTAATAAGTTGGTTCCCTGACTATAAACTGAGTTTTCAACGTTAAAAACCATTCTGTCGACTTTTCTCTCAAAAACCGGTTTTTTACCCTGAATATTAACTTCTTGAATATGATGGGTGCTGACAATGGTAATTTCTCCAAGATTCAGATTCCCTGACGAAACAGAAAATTTTTTATTATAAAGAATATTTTTAAACTGCTTTGCACGAAGTACATACTCTTTAGGAGGCAGTGTAAATGAAAACTGTCCCGTTTGATCGGTAAGTATACTTTTAACCAAAGTAGAATCTTTTTGCATGATAAGAACTTCAATATTGGGTAGTCCTTTTCCCGACTCATTGGAAATTCTTCCTAATACGTTTTGAGCATAGGTAAAAACTCCACTAAAGAAAAAAGCTGAGATGAAAAATGGATGTACTGTTCTTTTTAACATAAAATAAATATTGTGGTCATTAAATTTTCAGAGATTTAACGTACTCAATTTTTCCACTGTTGTCCGTTCTTAGGGGGTGGATCACTTTCCATAGGATTTGAAAGTATATCTTTTTCATTATTTAGGGGTGATAGTATTTTAACAGTATCTATTTTACTGGATGTAGATTGCTTTTCTACGGTCTGTTTTTCATATGCACTGTATTTTTTAAAATCTTTTAGTGGTTCTTCATCATCCTGCCTGCAGGATTGTATTGATGATATTAATAATAAAACTGATGTTAATGAGATAATCTTTTTCATTCTTTCTGGTCATTAAAGTTTATCCCGGCCGGTTATTTAGAATTCTGTTTTCGAAGATAGGAGGCTGTAATGGTTTATAAAAAGAATTGATGTATTGATTTTTAAATTTATACGTATTAATTCATGAATTAATGCAAGTTTAAATATTTGATAATGACTATGTTGGGTGTTTTTGGTTGTACGTTTTTAACTACTCGATTTGATTAAGCTTTTTCTGATGATTTTTAACAGATTTTACTTATTTTTGGAATCTAAAAACTAACTAGTGCATGAATTTGGGATGAAAAAAATGTATCTATTGCTATTCTTTTGTTTTTTTGGAATTTTTTTTTCACAAAAGGAACACTCGAGTGACTATTATAAAATAAAAGAGAGATATGTAAATCGAGAAGAAAATGATGATTCCGTATTTCCTTTCCTGAGACAATACCTTGAAAAAGCAAAAAAAGAAAAGAATTATATACTGCTTACTCAGGGATATAAAGATGCTGTTTTTTTTTCTTCATCGAAAGAGAAAAAATTAATCTACGCGGATAGCACCATACTATCTGCTCAGCTAACAAAAAATAAAGATATTATTAGTGATGCTTATTTAGGGAAGGGTATTGTTTATTATTTTAATTATAAAAAGTACAAACTCGCTCTGGATGAATATTTAAAAGCATACCAATATTCAGAAAATACAAATGATAATTATCTTAAGTATAGAGTTATTTATCATTTAGGGGTTGTCAAAAGCTACCTAGGATATTATAATGAAGCATTAATACATTTCAAAGAAGCGATAGCTTATTTTGAAGCTGAAACCCAAAAAGATGTTCATCCGAATATCATTTTTAATAATAAAAAAGGATATTATAATAGTTTACATCAAATGATTGTCTGTTATAGAAATTTGAAAAACTATGCCAAGGCGGATTCTTTACTTGCAATAGGATTGAAAGAAACGTATCATACCAATTATAATCAGGAAAGAGGATATTTTCTAAAAGAAGAGGGAATTCTGGAATATCGGGATAAAAATTATAAAAAATCGCTTGCTCTCTTAAACGAATCATTACCGGCAATTAATCATATTAATGATTTTGCCTGGACGACAGTAGATTTTTTTTATATTGGCAAATCAAATTTAGAAGAAGGAAATATCCCTGCGGCGATAATGCAATTTCAAAAAGTAGATTCTATTTTTCAAAAGCACCTTTTTATCCTTCCGGAACTTAGAGAAAATTATGAATTACTAATCAAGCACTACAAGGAAAATAATGATATAGACAGAGAGCTTTATTATACTAAACAGCTTTTAAAAGCGGATAGTATTATTTCTAAGGATTTTTATTATTTATCCCAGAAAATTCATAAAGAATATGATACCCAGACATTAATGAGGGAAAAAGAACGACTGGGAGAAAAATCTTTTTGGAAGACTTTTGTTATTTATGGACTGATATTTCTAACAGCGATGCTAGGTATTATTTTAATATTCAGATACAAAAGAGAAAAAGAAATTAAGAAAAAGTATAAGATCTTAGAAGAGAAGATTATTAAAGAACAGAATATTATTATTCCTGATATTACTGAATCCATTACTGCCACAAATAAATCTGGTTTAGATAAGAAGTTAGTAGAGAATATTCTACTTAAATTAAAGGATTTTGAAGAGAAAAAAGGATTTATTGAACCGGGTTTGACAATCATTAAATTAGCCCAGAAATTTGAAACAAATTCTAATTATCTTTCCCAGATCATTAATGATTATAAAGGGATTAATTTTAATAGATATTTAGGCGAATTAAGAATTGCTTATATAACTAATAAGCTCTATATAGACAAGACTTTTATCAGTTATAAAATTGAAACACTTGCTAAAAAATGTGGAATTGCATCAAGATCAAATTTTTCAGATTTATTTTATGAGATGAATGGGATGCGTCCCACGGAATTTATTAAACAACGTAAGCTAGAGTTTGATAAAATCTATGAAAAGTAAGTAGTCAGATTAAATTATATAGCATTTTTTGAGATATAAACTACATTTTATTTTAATTATTAATTAGCGAAAATGTAGTTTGTTTGGAAGTGATCTTTTCACATTATAGCCCTTTCTTGCCTTCTATCCAGTACGCCTGTGACCTGATACATCGCGGGGAAACGCTCTTGGCTTTAAGGAACTTTCTGATCAGTGACATGCGTTCTCCGTTTCCTGTGAGGTAAAAGACAACATCATCGTGATAAATGGCCTCTTTTTCTTCTCTCAAAAAATCATTTAACGATTCTATCATTCTCATCGTACTGTTTTTGGGACTGTGATATCCATATAGATCCAATTTTTCAAGTGCTGAACTGTCTTCCAGTTCATGAAGACAGATAAAAAGAGAATCATACTCATCTACAGCTTCTTTAATAGACAGAGAACTTCCCAATGAAGTTTCATCACCTATTGAAAAATGAATTTTAGCGTTGGGTTCAAAGAAACGTTTCCCGCGTGGCATTAATATTTTGATAGAATCCCCAATGGATAGTCGGGTTACAAAATTACTTCCTACAGCAGTTTCATCATGTACATGAAACACGACTTCAAAAGTTCCTGCTTCTCGGTTAAAATTAAAAGGAGAATAATTACGGAAATCTCTTTCGTTGATTCTTATCCCGATGGCATAGGCCGGTTCAAACTGAACATCTTCTAAATCAGCTTCAAAACGTATCTTACAAAGATCGTTGGTAATATTTTCTATATTGATGACAGTACAATCTTTAAATTTTGAGGACCAGACATTTTCTACCGTGTCATTGATCCATTTTGGTAAACTTGGCATAAATAATTTTTATTGCAAAGGAAGCTTCAATAGTAAAATATAGCCATAGCGGTTTCAGGGAATTGATTGGATATTTCGTGGTTTGATGTAAGCTTGAAGTCGGAAGGTAAAAGTTTTTTGAATCGGAAGAACAGATTTCGGTTTGATATTTCTACATTTATTTAGAAGAGCCTTTAGTCCAAATCATGGAGCGTTGGTACTGCCTTCATCATCGAACTTCTTGTTTCCTGCTAATTTTACTTATTTGGATTCCCTCTCCTGAATTCTGAAGGTGACTGCTCTTCCAGTTTTGAGAATAAGCGACTGAAATAAGTATGATCACTATATCCCAATTCATAAGCAATTTCCTTTACACTAAGGTGGGTGAATGCTAATAATCGTTTAGCTTCAATTAAAATTTCATGATGAATCCAATGTTGCGCCGGTTTACCTGTTACCTCACGGATAACTTCTGTAAGATAGCCCCTGGAAATATTGAGACTTGCTGCATATTCAGATGGACTTTTCAAGGTTTTGTAATTTTTTCTTACGCTAATTTTGAATGCTCTTGTCAGTTGTACTGATCGACTGTCAGTAGCAGTCTGAGAAATATTTTCCTGAGAATAGATTACCGCAAACATTCCCACAAAAGCATGCAGTAATGACTGAACTACTAAAATACCTTCTTTAGACGAAAGCATTTCATCTGTATATGAAGAATGGAGTATGGCCGCAGCATTGCTGATCTTTTTAATCCAGTTTTTATCAATAGCTAATGGTCTTATTCCCTCCAGAGATTCTTCAAAAACAGAGCGTACAGCATCGGGAACAAGATCTGCTTTTACGGCTACAAACCATCCATTTACCTCTTTCATCAATAGACCCTGATGTACCTGACCCGGTAAAACGCAGAAAATAGTAGAATTTTGTGCTTCAATATTTTTGAAATCTACCATCATTTTGACATGGCCACTTTCCATACACGTGAAAATGTAATGACTGTCACGGTGTATTCCTTTATCCATAAGAATTTCTTCTGTGTCTTGAGTACGCAGATCCATTCTTTTTATATGAAAACGGTGCCCAGAAACATCTTTTAAATCGTAGGTAGGAATTGTCTTCATTTTGCTAAAAACTGATTTTACAAAGCTACAATATATCTTTAACGCTGAGGTCTGTATTCTTGATTACTTTGCTTTTGAAAAAGCCATTTTTATTGCAAGATAGGTAAGTACACTAGCCATAAACCATTTCTGCACCTTTACCCATGCCGGATTATTAGTAAAAAATACAGCTACTTTTGCCGCCATAAGGACTATTAAGAAGTTAATACTGAAACTGAGCATTACTTGTACGACTCCAAGTTCTAAGCTCTGAGCCAGAACTGATCCGTATCCCGGCTTGATGAATAGAGGAAAAAATGATAAATAGAAAACCGCAACTTTCGGGTTAAGAACATTGGTTAAAAATCCGACAGTGAACAGCTTTTTAGAGCTGTCATAAGTACCGTTCTGATCAACTTCAAAAATATTTTTACTTCTGGGTTTAATAGCCTGATAAGCTAAATATAAAAGATAAATGGTTCCTGCTGTCTTAAGTATTGTATAAGCCATTGGAACGGCGAGCAATACGGCTGTGAGCCCAAAAGATACCATAATGATATGAAACATAAAACCACAAATGACTCCCGTTAAGGAAATAAATCCCGACTTTTTTCCTTGTGTAATAGATTTTGAAATTAAATAAATCATATTAGGCCCGGGGCTGATGGCTAAAATCAGGGCTGCTACCATAAAAAAAAGGAGGTCGTGAAGTGGAATCATGGCTTAATATATTTAAATGTAATTATTTTTTCAGGCAAAGATACGTGCTGTTTCTGATGTAATTTGATAAAGATTAGAAAGAATATTAATTTTTATTCAATTATATTTTATTTTCCACTTAAAAGTGATTTAAAAATGAAAATAAGGACATTTTTTTTGTAAATTTCAACACATAAAATAATTATCATTCACAAATATCTATTATCATGACTACCGAAAATATCTTTGAAGCCATCAGAAAATGGAAAAATCTTATCGATTCTTATAAAAATGAAAATGATGCGAATGGAGCAGAAATTTTAAATTATTTAAATCAAGGTACTCATTTCAGTGTTTCAGGACAAGAAATTGAACAGTGGGGAAAGAATCTTGAAGGGAAGGATTACGGAGAAATTCACGCCTATGTAGGGATTCATGATGAACAATTGAAGTTTTTTCTTATCGATTCCAAATGTGATAAAGAGGGAAATTTTAATACTATTCTTATTAAAGAATTTCGTCGTGAGTTTGCAGAAGCAAAGATTGAAAGTAGTAATGATATTGAATTAAACCCGCCTTCCATTACATCTGAATCGGCTGTTAATCGAAGTTTCAGATGGAATATGTTTGGAGAATCCTGGTTACAGGCTCAGAAATCAGAGGATTTTTTTCAATTGATTTCCATCCCATTTTCAGATTACGAAAAAATGAAAATTACAGGTAGTGAAACTTGTGTTTCATTCTTTGGGCTTACAGATAATATAGAAAAAAGGGCTTCGGATTTTCTTTATCATATCGAAATTATTACTGTAAAAAATTTAGCAATTAATCATATGAGCGAAACGGCCGAGAACTATTCTACGCCAAGACCTCCATTTACTTTCGATAATCTCAATGATTATCAACTATTGAAGCAAAGCACCGGTGTTTTCGTATAATTATTTATCCCTGTATTTACAGATACTCATTAATCTGGTCTTATTGACAGGGTTGATTCTTTTGATAAAAGAAGGGATAAAAACCAAGTTTCCTGTGATTGTGCTTCTCTCAGGAGAATTGATGTTGGAGCTGACTGATTTAATTGAGCGGTTGTTTAAATTAAACGCACTAAATACCTATAATTATGCATTAAGCCAATTTTTTGGTTTGATTATTCTTACGGTGATTTACAACAACTATTATATTCAACTCTCCCGGGAGATCAGATGGATGGTCTATTGTTATGCAGGGTTAGTATTAATGGGTAATATTTTATATGTGCAAAGCAGCACATTAGTTACTTTTTATTCTAATGTCATTACCAGTATTATCATTTGTATGTATGCTGCTTCTTATTTCATGAAAATTATCAAAGAGGGTAGAACGGCAAAAAAACTTTTAATTGTAAACAGTATTGTCTTTTTATTCTTTTCTGTTGAATGCCTGATATCCACTGCATTTAATTTTTTAATCAATAATCATCTGGATTGGGTGGCTCCTATCTGGCTTTTTAGAGGCGTTTTATTATTATCTTTTTACCTTGCTTTTATTAATCTGGGATGTGGCGTTGGGGGAATCAGGACCAGATAGTAGTATGGATATGGATCGGTATTGGACTATTTTTTTTAACAACGCTATTAATTACACTATTGGTTATTAATTATTTAAAAAGTGTAAAAAAAAATAAACAGAAAGTCATACGATTATTTCGGAATGCCCAAAAGGAGTGCAGGGATGATATCTTGCTTTTACAAGAACAAGACAGGGAGCGATTGGCAGAAGAGCTTCATGATAATATTATTTCACAATTGAACCTCATTAGGTTAAATATCAAAGACAAAGATTCGGAAGAGCTTAATCGTGATTTAAAAAAATCTATGCAACTCATTCGTGAATTGTCTCATAACCTTACCCCTCCTGATCTTAGTGAAATTGACCTGACAGACCTAATAGCAGATTATCTTGACCAGATTAATAAAAATATAGATATTATATTTCGTCATATCACTGTAGAGATGCCGATCAGTAATCCTGTAAAGCTGAATCTTTTCAGAATCGTACAGGAACTGATCACCAATATTCTGAAGCATGCTGAAGCAACTAGAGTAGATGTTTCCCTGAGGATATCCTTAAACTATCTGGCCCTTACCATAGAAGATAATGGACGGGGTTTTATTATAAGCAATCACTCGGGGGGAATAGGGCTGAGAAATATTCAGTCAAGAGCACAAAAAATTAAAGTAATTTATAAACTCAAAACACAACCTGAAAAGGGAACAAAATTTATAGCCTGCATGGCAATACAATAAAAAAATAAACATGGAACATCCAAAAATTAAAATAGGTATTGTAGATGATGATCTGCTATTTGTACAGCTTTTGAAAAATTATATTGAAAATAATGGTGATTATCAGGTTGTCCTGACATCAACAGGCGGCCATCATTTTTTGAATGAAGAGGATGCCACATCCTTGGATATTCTCATTCTGGATCTAAGGATGGCAAATGGCGACGGTCTTGAAGTCATGTCTGCTTTATCACAAAAAGAAATAGAAACAAAAATTATTGTACTGTCAAGTTTCTACCGTCGGTCTTTTATGGGGCAAATGCTGAAAGTGGGGGCTCATGCTTTTTTACCGAAAGAAATTGAATTAGAGGAATTGTTGGCTGTCATCAAAACCGTTTATCATACCGGTCATTATCTTTCCAATGAACAGATAGATGTCATGAGAAGCCAGCTTTCCAATAAACTCCCTGAGTTTCATTCATTTTCTAGAAATGAACTTACTGAAAGGGAAATTGATGTTTTACGGTTGGTTTGTCAGCAGTTAAGTACCAAAGAAATTGCAGACTCTCTGTTTATTTCTCCTAAAACAGTAGAAACCCATAAAACCAATCTGATGATTAAAACAGGGGTGAAGAATATGGCAGGATTGGTGATTTATGCAGTACAAAATAAAATTATTGATGCCGATGAAATTGTATTATTTGATAGATAGATATAAAGAATCAGGGAGTACATTAATGTGCTCCCTGATAACAAGAAATCTAAAAAAACACAATATAATTAAGGATTTAATACCTTCGCGATAGAAACTGCATCGGCAATAGTATCCAGACTGTAGATCTGTAAAACACCTTGCGTAGTCGCTGCCTGACCCAAAATGTTTTGTTGGTTCTGTGCATTCACAGCATTCTCAAACATAATCCCTGTAGAGTGGGCTGCGGATTGATATACATTACTTAATGCCATGGCGGGAGATTCTCCCACTACTTTTACATTGGATTGTGTTACTGCGTCTGTTATTTGTTCGTTAACTGTTGTTGCTGCCATAATAATTATTTTTTATTTGGTTTTAAAAACAACCGGATTTTCCGGTTGTTCGGATAATGGTCTTTTGCTGTTTGCAAAAATAAATTACGGATTAAGGATTTTAGCCATAGAAACGGCATCTGCTATGGTATCCAGACTGTAGATTTGAGAGATACCTTGGGTTGTAGCTGCCTGAGTAACTACGTTTTGCTGGTTCTGTGAATTTACCGCGTTTTCAAACATAATTCCTGTGGAATGTGCTGCTGTTTGATACACGTTACTTAGGGCTACTGCAGGAGACTCTGCTACTACTTTTACGTTCGATTGCGTTACTGCATCTGTGATTTGTTCGTTGACTGTTGTTGCTGCGGTGTTTGTTAATGGTGGCATAATAATTAATTTTTATTTGGATTTAAAACAACCGGATTTTCCGGTTGTTCGGAGACTGTTAGTTTGATATTCTTAAAATTGAATTACGGATTAAGGATTTTAGCGATAGAAACTGCATCTGCAATGGTATCCAGGCTATAAATTTGGGAGATACCTTGTGTCGTTGCAGCCTGAGTCAAAATATTTTGTTGATTTTGTGCATTCACTGCATTTTCAAACATAATTCCTGTAGAATGTGCAGCAGATTGATACACGTTGCTCAACGCCATTGCGGGAGACTCTGATACTACTTTTACGTTTGATTGTGTTACGGCATCTGTGATCTGTTCGTTTACTGGCATAATGATTATTGTTTATTTAAGGTTAAAATGACCGGATTGCCGGTTGATAAAATTGTTGTATTCTGCGGTTTGCAAAAATGGATTAGGGGTTAAGAATTCTAGCAATAGAAATAGCATCAGCGATGGTGTCTTTGCTGTAGATTTGGGTTACCCCTTGTGTGGTTGCGGCTTGAGTAAGGATGTTATGCTGGTTTTGTGCATTAATCGCATTTTCAAACATGATTCCTGTAGAATGTGCAGCAGATTGATACACATTACTTAAAGCCATGGCAGGAGATTCTGCTACTACTTTTACATTCGACTGTGTTACTGCGTCTGTGATTTGTCCGTTTACTGGCATAATGATTATTGTTTATTAGGTTAAAAACAACCGGATTATCCGGTTGGGGGTTATCCTTTTTTATAAAAAAGATTAAAAATTAAGGCTTTAGGATTTTTGCCATAGAGACTGCATCTGCTACGGTATCCAGGCTATAGATCTGTAGGATTCCCTGTGTAGTGGCTGCCTGGCCTAAAATATTCTGTTGGTTTTGTGTATTGACTGCATTTTCAAACATAATTCCTGTTGAATGTGCAGCAGATTGATACACGTTGCTCAACGCCATCGCAGGAGACTCGGCTACTACTTTTACGTTAGACTGTGTTACTGCGTCTGTGATTTGTTCGTTGACTGTTGCCATAGTTGTAATTGTTTTTTGGTGAGATCTGATCTCGGTTAATAAATTATTGAGGTAAACTAGTTTTATATTTATTTTTTAAACTCACAACAGATTCTGCAGATGAATAGGTTTCAAAAGCATTGGTTTAGACTATAAATTGATGATTAGATCTGAAGGATGGCTCTTAATACAATGGCTGATACCATTATCTGTAAAATCTGAGCGAGTTTAAAGCATATTTTTAGTAAAAAGGATGCGGTTCTTATTTTTAATATCTGTCTTAAAAATATATTTCTGCTGTAGGTGTGCCGACAGTGTCGGATTCCTTTGGGCTGGAAAAATGGATTCTGAGTAATTGCTTCTGTACACTACTGGCAACAACTAAAAACCGGTGCTAAAATTAAACGTTGACCTGATTGTATATGTTGAGGGCACCGGGTTTTCTCTTTACAGCGAAAATAAACCGCATCCGTAATATTGAAAAGCCGGATTAAGATCGTCCCTTTTTAAGAGCTTCCAACTCTCTGTATCTCAACTTTCCGGAACTCATTTTTTTTACTCCCATCACATAATTGGTTATTCCCATCATGGAGTCTCTTTGCTGGTTTAAAGCAGAGTTGATTTGCATAAGGCCTGTAGAATGTGCACTGACCTGTGTTGAAATGGCATGAGGTATAGCAGCAGACATTCCTGTCACTATTGTATTAATTTCGTTCATAATATATATTAGTTTTTGATGTTACTATATGCGGATATTGCCAAGCCTTGTATTCAGCTTATTCATTCGATCCATAATTTTTATTTCTTTCTCTTTTACCTTTGCACTGGATGCTTCCTGTAGCTGTTTCAGCTGTTCTTCATAATTCATGACAGTAGTAATCGGTGCCGGTGTTGGATCAGGCGTTTGAACGGCTTCCTGCTGTTTAACAGCTTCTTCCAGTTTTTCCAGTAAAGGGGCCAATGATTTCATGGTTTCCTTTATGGCTTTTTCCTTGATATAATTAACGATTTCATCTTCATGCCGCAATACAAAAGGCATAACCTCTTCTTCAATGATTGCCGGCTTATTCTGTTCCTCTGTTACCGGGACAGGAGGTTGTGGAACAGGAGTCTTTTTGGGAATTCTTCTGCGCATACTATTGTTTTTATGTGGTTAAAAAATAAATGGAGAGCCATTACAATATATAGCTGATGAATGCGGAAGCAGCCCTCCAGTCCGGATTTAGCTCCCGGATTACACTATATCCTATAACTTCTAAAACAATACATGCTGAAATGGTATTGGCTGAAAGTATTTCTTTTAATTGATTAGGGGGGAGGGTCAGAATGTAATCATCAGAAATTACAATGGGTTTATTACTGTTTATGGAGTTTTCGTTCACTACAATACTTAAAATTTCCTGAAAATAATGAGCAATCAGCTTAGAAGCCTGAAACTCCAGTTCTCTCTTTAATTCTACCATCTCGGCCTGGCTGATAAGATCAGCAATATCAGAAACATCTACATCATGCACTGAGTACATTGCTTCCCCTGTATTGGATGGTGTAATGGTAATATCTGTTTTTAAAACACATTTTGATCTTTCAAGATTGATGGTAAGAGGTTTTGAGTCAATTTCCGGAAGCGCAATATCATTTAAAGTAGTAAGAGGTAATATTCTTACATTGCAATAAAAGGCTTTCGGGTCATCCAATTTGATCATGATGACAGCTATTCCGGTTGATTTATCCTTAGGCTCTATTACAAAAGATTGAAAATGATTGAATTTCTTACTTCCCCTGGTACAGTTTACTAACCTTACTGAAGGTTGTATATTGATGTCTGATGTCTGAAGATTAAACACAACGCGCTCTGCATTATTGTCGGTTTTCTTTGCATCTGTGCTTTTGGTATCCAGATAATCAGTATCTGGATTCTTGATCAGATAAAGCTGTTCATTTAAATCGCTTAAGCTCTGTAAATTTAAAATTTTAGCGGGTTTGTTTACTGTAGAATAATTCATCTCTTATTTTTTTTTAAGTTTGTCTATGAGTTGGGTTATTATAAGTTTCTTTTCTGATGTAACTTCAGATAGCCCTGAAGGAATTACTGCTTCTTTAATTTCTGGTTTTACGAGTGGCTGTGTCAGTTTTACTGACTTCAATACAAATTTCCCCTCACGATCAGCCGTAATAAAGCTTTTTTTCATTTCTTCTTTTTCTGAGAAAGTTTCCTCTATTTCCGGATTTACCTGTTTTTTTTTTCAGAATCTTCAGCCTCTGAAGAAACATCCGTGTGAGGGGGAGAAGCGGATATTCCGTTTAAAGGGGGAAGAGTATTGGCATTGTAGATGGTGTTGGAAATTTTGGCCTTTACCTCTGCATAATCACTCACCATTTTAAATAAGTCTTTCATCATTTCGTTACTCTGTCCTGATCCATCTGCCTGTATAAATTCAGCTTTATGTACTTCTGTGTCTTTAGCGCCGGGAGCTGGACCTACAGGAGAACCATACGTCAGTAAATTGTTGGCCAATCTACTTAATGCAATAAGGCCCACCTGCTCAAATCCTTTTAAAAAAGACTGCAGATCCTGAACCATCATTCCCGTAGACTGTTCGATCATTACTTTTGCTACTCCGGTCATTGGGGATGCTTTTGGGGGTGCCAATACCTCATTATTTACAAATGCTACAGCTTTCTCCGCCGGAGTGGTAGCATCTACTGCCTGGGATTGTTGGGTTTGACTGTTATGCTCATTCATAATCGTAAGGGTTTAGATTATCCTTTTAAAATTTTAATGGCATCTGCAACAATCGCAGGATTGAGTTGATTCAAGTTCTGCTGATTGGTCACCGAATTCTGAATGGAAATTCCACTGGCATGGGTCGCCATCTGGTAGAGCATACTCATAGCCTGTGCGGGAGATTCACCAAGCACGGTAACATTCGTCTGCGTCACTGCGTCTGTAGTCTGGTTGTTTACTGTATCTGCCATAGATTGGTTTTAAATGGTTATTATTATTTTAAATTTTCAAACATCTTTTTTTTAAGATTTCCTTTTAATTCAATACTTTCTTTTTTTTGTTGAATCTTCAGTATGAGATTGTTGATCTCTTTTGTCTGATACAAATTTCATCAATCGAAATAAATTTTCATTAAGGGAAAAGACTGAATTTTAAAAAATAAGGGAATTCCCTAGTGAGTGAAATTTTAATTGAAAGTACATCTGACTTAAAAGTGAGAATAATAGGAGAAAATAAAGGGAGATGTGATGAGCTTTGAAGACAATAAGCTCAGTTACTTAATATATCTCCCATAAACATAACAGTGAATATGTAAAAGAAAGCTCTCATTCTTTATCCATTGTTTTTATAATGATAACTGATAGATTGCTAAGAAATAAAACATAATTTATATCTTTTGAATTATAAGTATTTGTTATGTAGCGTTTTGTGATGAGATGTTGTAAATCTTTGTATCTTGGAACAGTAAAAATTATAAGAATACAATTGAATCTACAATTAATTCAGTATTTAAGAACCAGTTAATAATCAAGATTATTAAAAACAAGATCATGTGGCAATATTATGTAATGTTTGGAGCAGGAGTAGGGCTGCTCATCATGGCGTGCTTTAGCTTTAAAAATACCCTGTCATTTTTAAAAAGAGCAGAAAAAGTAACAGGAACAGTGACTTCTTTACGGGTTACAGATTCAGATGGAGAAGTGTACCTGCCTGTTTTTACGTATCATACAAGAGATAATAGTGAATATACCTATGAGCTGGCTGAAGGAAGCAACCCACCAAGTTGGTCGGTAGGAGATACTGAAACGATCATATATGATCCAAAGGACCCTTCCAGAGTAGAGTTATATACGTATTTCAGAATTTTCGCTTGGCCTTTGATTCTACTTTCTGCTGCATTGCCTTTACTGGTAATTGGAGGAGGATATTTTATTGCAGAACAATATTTGAAATAGAATTGGGTGGTTATAATCTGCGAATAGGTTATTAATGATAAAAAAGAACGGAGTACTTGAAATAGTACTCCGTTTCGTTATTTTACCTTTTCTAAAAGATAAAGTTTAGCTCCGGAAAATGCAAGCTTAGGCATTAAATTTCCTTCAAGAACCATCGTTTTACTATTGACATCAACGACTGAAATGTAGTTGTTGGAATTGTATTCAATATAATTTTCTTTCTCTTTAGTAGCCGGGTTTTTTCCAAATTCTAATGAGTATTTCACCCAGTCCTCCTTTTCAGAACTGCAATGTACAGGCTTGAACTTTGATTTTTTAGCCTTAAAAATAATCTGGTCAAAGCTATCGGTACAATCAGAAGTGAATGAACCGTCCGGATTCTGATCTTTAGAAAAATCCTCAAAAGAACCACGGTATACCCCCACTACTTTCCAGGTTCCGTCTAAGCGGTCTTCATCTATTTTTCCTTTTGCTTTGCTTACCGCCCAGCTGATCCCGTTTACAGTTCCTTTTACCGCTTTGTAGCTTACATTTACCGCTCCCTTTACTACTTTTGCAGCAGTAGACACTACACAAGAATTGAGTACAAGAACGGCCGAAGCCAGAAATATCATTTTTTTCATATCATCACGTTTTACGAATAAGTTGCGAAGATAATATTTTTTTGAAAAAATTATTCATGGATAATTGGTTTCTAAGGATAGGTGTAGTTGTTATGTGCTTGTTTATCAGTGTGTTTTTATTTTTTTTAAAATTATATTTTATCATTTGTTCCATGCAGAATTTCTCCGCCCTGTAAGGAGATTTCAACAGCTTTGTTGCTGTATACTCTCATTTTCTCCTCATAATCAGCTATTGCTGTTAAAGGGTTGGTCTTATTTAAAAAAGCTTTGCTGATATTTCCTGTAAGCAGTTCAGCGTCCATAAATGCTGTGTTGGCTCCTACACCGCCGGCCGGGCTCATCGTATGAACAGCATCTCCTAAAGCGGTAATAGTTCCGGATTTCCAGCGTTCTTTGGGTAAAGAAGATCGGATAGGAGTAACGGATATTGATTTCTGATCAGCATGCTCAAATAATGCTTTAAGCTGAGGATGCCAATCTGAGGTTACTTCCTGAATACCGGAATAAATTTTTTCCGGCGGAAGCTGATAAAAATCTTCTACAGAAAATCCAAATGCTTCCGGATTTCCAATAAAAGCCCAATAGAAATAATCAGAAACAGGGCTTAGCGAATCCCAGGCTTGATTTTGTTTTGAAAAATCAAACTTCATAGAATCAACAATCAAGGAAAAACGGTCGTTAATAATAACGGAAGTCCCTTTTTGCAATTCCAAAGAAATCTTTTTCCGGTTTTCTGCAGTGGAGAAAGTTCTTCCGTAAATTGTAATATTTCCGGTATTGATTTTTTGATCTTTGCAATACTCCGTTCCGATTTTAGAATGTACACCGTCAGCAGCGATTACAAGATCAGCGATGTAGGTGCTTCCATCAGAAAATGAAAGTTCAGCTTTTTTATTTTCTAACTCATCCCAACGTATCAGCTCTTTTCCAAACTGGATATTTTCCTGCAATCCCTGAAACAATATTTCCCGTAATGTCAATCGGTTGGGCTTCAAATCCGGCATTTCTTTGACGCCGTCACTCCATGATTCTACTAACTCATTTTTTGAAATTTCAAGGGAAGTGGTTAAAACATTCATTCCCCTGTAGCTTGCTGCACATGTTTCAAGAAAGAGATTGTATAAATCTTGGGGCAAACAGTACTCTAATGCATTTCTACCAGACTCATTGATTCTTATTCTGTATCCCTGAGTACGAGTATTGAGTGCGGGATCTTTTTCAAATATTTGACAGCTTATTCCGTTTTTTTTGAGTCCCTGTGCAAGACATAGTCCTCCTAATCCTGCACCAATAATGGCAATTCGCTTGTTTTTATATTCTTGTATCATAATAATAAGGCACCAATCCTTTTATTTGTTTTTTATGATTGATGGCACAAAATTATAATGAGATACGAGGAATTCCGATATTCATTTAATGGTCATGATGAGACAAATCTTGGTTTTCTGATCTGAATTCTAAGGCTGTCATTCCTGTTCCTTTTTTAAAAAAACGTGAAAAATAAATAGGATCCTCATATCCCAGATCAAAGGCAATCCTTTTTACATCCATTGTTGTATACAATAACAGACGGCGGGCTTCCAGCAGAATTTTTTGCTGTATCCAAAAGCTGGCAGGGTAGCCTGTCACTTCTTTTACCGCCTCATTAAGATAAAGAGGAGTAATAGAAAGAAGTTCTGCGTATTGCTGAACCTGTTTATTCTTTTTAAAGTTTTCTGAGATAAGCTTTTTGAATTGTTTTGTGATCGAATATTTTTGCCCGCTATTTTGGTTTCCTGAAGTCGGAGACTCTATAATCTTTGACACAATAATTCCAATAACTGATTCTACAGTAGCGCGCTCAACAGAAGAACGGTATGGTATATTATCTTTTTTTATTTTTTCAAGGATCGGCGGAAGGTCAAAAATAACATCATTCTCTTCAACACTCATCGATTGACGAATCCATTGATACATATCCAGAATGTCCCGAAAGGTCTCAGAAACGACTCCTGCTTCAACAAACAGAAACCAGCCCTCATTGCCTTTCTGATAGATATATTGATGAACCTGTCCGGGGGCGACAAAAGCTATAGATGCGCCCGTCATTTCCAGTGTATTAAAGTCGGTTTTCAGGATAAATTCGCCTTTCTTTTGCAGAATAAACATATAATGGTCATCCCTGTGAATTTCAGCCTGTTTTTCATGAAATACGGAGAGAGGCATCCATTGTACTCCGGAGCCATTGAGCTGATTATGATGTGAAGGGATGGCCGGATGTTTTTTCAATGAATATTAATATTGAAAATTAAACTTAATCAGCAGAAACAGCCAGCATAACTGCCAACGAATCCATATAATCGCGCCAGTTGACAATTTTTCTGTCTTTTATGGTAATAATAGAACAAAAACGGTTGTCATAGGCTTTACCTGTTGAAGGGACAATTCCGTGAACTTCATATTCTAATATAGTAACATTACCTTCTGTGGACTTGTATACCCGTAAGTTGTCCGCAGACTCAAGAATATTGGAATAGTTGCCAAACCAGTCCATATAGGCTTTTCTTCCTTCAAATTTTTGAGTAAATCCGGGAATATGATACAGGAATTCAAAAACAGCATCTTCTGCCACTGCATCCCAAAAATGTCCACTGTCTACTTCCGTACCAAGCCCTTCCATAATAATATGATAAAAGGGTTCCGCGTTTTTATTATGATAGGCAGGATGGTTTCTATTTGTTTCAGATGAATTGCTTTTGTTTTCCATGTTCCGATATTTTAAAATAGGCTTAGGCCATATTGTTTTGCTATATCTAAAATCATATGATAGCCTGCCAATGAATTTCCATGCTGATCTAAAGAAGGACTGAAGACTCCAATACCCATTTTTCCGGGAACACTTACCGTGATTCCACCACCTACACCTGATTTGCTGGGTAATCCTACGGTTCTCGAATATTCTCCACTGAACTCATACATTCCTGCAGTAAGCATTTGAGATTCTATTAACTTAGCAACCTCCGCATTTTTATAAGTGGTATCTCCATCGAAACGGACACATTGATTGGCGAAGAAATAACCGATTTTTGCTAAATCTTCAGCAGTCACTTCAATCGAACATTGTCTGAAGTAATTATCCAGCTGATCCTCATTTCCTGAGATCAGACCACTGTTTTTCATAATATAAAACATTCCGCGGTTACGATGTCCGGTTGCTTTTTCAGATTCATAAACAGATTTACTATAATCAATACTTGAATTTTTAGTAATATACCTTACCATATCAAGTACCTTCAAAAAAGGTTTTTCTCCGTCTCCGGAAATTAAAGAAGTAGTAAGGATGGCGCCCGCATTCATCATGGGATTAAGAGGCTTTCCCGTAGTTTCAAGGTTGGCAAAGTGATTAAAAGGCTTATCAGTCCCGAAATAACCCATTTTATCAAAGATGTTTTCTTCTCCTTTTTCAGTAACGGCGATCATTAATGCAATAATTTTAGAGATACTTTGCATAGTGAATTTCTTACTCACATCCCCGGTATTATACACTTTACCGTTTTTATCCACTACTGAAAAAGCGATGGCTTTAGCATCCATTTTCCCCAGCTCAGGAATATAATCAGCAACTTTACCTTGAGCATAATAAGCTCTGTTTTTTTCCAGAATACTGTTTAAAGTTTTTTCCGAAACTGAGGTGACTTCTGCCGTTTTCTGGGCATAAGTCATGGTGTTTAAGGAAAGAAAAGCGGCAAGGACAATTCCTTTTGCGGAAAATAAAACGCTATTTTTTTTCATAAAGAAAATCTTCAAATAAAATGTTACGATAAATCTCAAAAAACAAAGATAAAATATTTCATCTTCTGTGAGCAATTCTTCTTTACAATATCCGTTCCATCAAAGACTCAGGATAAAAAAAGTTTGACAGAACCTTTTCTTTAGACTGTTATATTTAAATCCTGACAATTGTTCTCCTCTTTGTTCTAAAAGATTTTTAATACAAAATATAATGCAAAAGTAAAGGGGATAAAAAAAGCTAAAATACTTCTCCGATATTCGCAAAAAAGCCATGGGAATTGTTTTGGCCAAAACCATAATCAATGCATAGGTTTGTATTGCTATGCTTATTTAGTTTGATGCGTAATCCCACTCCATATCCGAAGAGAAGCTTTTTGTATTCCTCTGAAAGGTCTGCAGAAAAAGACTGAACATTGGCAAAAATAACCCCTCCCAATAATCCGTTTCTGGTGATTCCGAAACGATATTCATTTTCATAGTAATACATATTTCTCCCACGGAATCTACTTTGTATATATCCTCGTCCTGTATTATTCTGGTCATCCCAGCCTGTACTGGGAAGCATTAGATAGGGAGGAGCTGTTTTACTGGTATTTAACCATGCAAAGCCCCAAAAAGCAAGAACATTTTCCGAATTTGCAGGAAACTTAATGTACTTTCTGGCATCTATTTGCAGCGAAGACCAGTTGGTCTGGCTTCCCATAAAAGTAAAATTAGGACGATAGGTAATACTTAAATATTCGCCATTTTGTGGAGTAATCTGATTGATTCTATTGTCATATAAAGCTTTTAGAGCTAATCCGGAAGCTCTTTCAGAGGTTTTCAGATCCCGCGAAAGAAGGTGGCTGATTCTTGTTCCCAAAGAATCGGTTACTTTGATATTCCAGAACTGATCATAGTAAATTCCTCCCCCCAGATAAAAATCTTTTAAGACCTTAAACATGATTGACTGGTGAAGTTTTATGTATTTAAAATTGACTGTATAAGCGGTATTGGAATTGGCTTCTATGGAAATTCTTTTTCCTCCTAACCCATAGATTTCAGAAGGGTAGTTGAGGTATTTAAAATCACTGATAATATTAATTGTGTTCCCTTTTGTCCAAATATTGGCATATAAAGGGAAAATAGTCTGTTTGTACTGAGAATAGGTATAGCTTGTCGTAATATTAGAAATCTTCTGATCTTTAGAGTCTTGCTGATAAAAACCGATGTTACCACTTACAACACCGGCAAACCCTGTCTGTAAAGTATATCCTGCAGCCGGTATAAGAGACCAGTTGAATTTTTTTCCGGCTCTTATGGTATCTCCATTGTTTTTCTTGTGAAGTATCCGGTGAAGAATATCTACAACATCTTTTTGTGGTATTTCCTTATGCTGCACAGTATCCGATGAAGTCTGTTGCTGACCTGTTTGAGCTTGGTAAAGAAGGGAATAGATCGTAAGAAAGAAACAAATGAAGGTTCTTTTCATCGTTATGAGTTTATATTCACAATATTACATATAAATTCTTATGTATAGGGATAAAATTTTGGTGGTATATATGAAATTTCAGTATGATATATCGCTTTAAAAGACAAGAAGTTTAGATTAAAGATATTTTTTAATATACTGACAGGCAGTTGTCAATATTCATTTTTAAATTTACATTGGAAATAAATACCAATAAACACTATTTGGAAATATTGGAAACTCAAAAATAATTTCTAATGAAAGCAGAAGAGAGACAAAAAGTATATTTAAATGCAAGCACTGAATGGAGAAAATGGCTGGAAGAGAATCATCATACGGAACAATCGGTGTGGGTTGTCTGCAATACCAGAAAATCTAAGCTGCCTACCGTAGATTGGAGTGATCTGGTGGATGAAGCACTTTGTTTTGGCTGGATAGACAGTACAAGAAAAACCATTGATGAATATTCTTTTATGCAGCTGTTTAGCCGACGTAAACCCAGGAGTACCTGGTCAAAAATCAATAAAGAAAAAGTAGAAAGGCTGATCAGTAATAAGCTCATGACACAGGCAGGGTATGAAACTATTGATCTGGCAAAGAAAAATGGTTCATGGGAGATACTAGATAGCGTTGAAGAGTTGACCATTCCTGAAGATTTAGAAGAAGCATTTGAAAACCATGATGGTTCAAAAGATTATTTTCTAAGCCTCAGTAAGTCAATAAGAAAAATGCTGTTACAATGGATTGTATTGGCTAAACGGCCGGAGACAAGAAAGAAACGTATTGATGAAATAGTACAAGAGGCTTCTCAGAAAAATAAACCGAAGCAATTCCGGTAGGGGGAAAAAATGAATAGGATAGCATATTTTGATTTACCTTTTTATTTTCTCTGATGACAAATGATAATCATAAAGTAAAATACCCTAAAGATGTTTATATCTGGTCTGATGAAACTCTATATACTAAAGGAGTGGCGGATAAATTAAGAATGAAGAAAATAAAAACCGTCTTATCCTAAGATTATGACGGTTTTTCTATTTTGAATATACTGAAGGAGAAATGGCGCTCTTTTTAGATTGATTACCTTCTTCCTCTTCCTTCTCCTCTCATTCCTCCCATTTTCATTTCTCTTCCTCGTTCATCAAATCCCTGACCTCCGGGAAAATTCATGCTGTGGATCGCCGGCCCTGCATTATTATTGCGAAACTGCCCCATATTATTTCCCATAACCCTTTCATGATCAATTTGTTCTTTACTTGCAGAAATGCGGTTGTTACGCATACCATCCATTTCATCTTTATTAGGACGATAGGCAACTCCTTTTTCTCCATTAAAACTGGCACGATTGGTATTGTTAACAATATTTACCTTGTCGATATAGGTGTTGTGTATGCTTTTATCCACCCGCCAGACAGAGCTGTTATACATAAAATGCCCCTTATCCCATCTTCCACCATAAAAACCATTTCCGAAATATCCGAAGCCATAATTAATTCCACCATAATATCCTATTCGTGACCCCCAATATCCCGGATGCCATCCATAGAAACCATCATAGAATGCCCAATACCCGGGAGTCCAAAGTAAGTCTATAGCAGGAGGTAAAACCCATACACCCGGAACCCAATAATATCCACTGGAAGCCCATGCCCAATATCCGGGAGTCCAAAGATAACCATCACCGGGGCATAGAGGTTGAACGTAATCAGGTAATGGTGGTGGGGCAAGCTCTGCTTTTACAGTAATGGAAGATTGATCATCCATATATCCCACATTTTGCGCTAAAACTGAAGTCGTTGCAAATAAAACAATCATTGCAGCGACTAATAGCTTTTTCAATTTAAAATAAAAGTCTGCACTAAGTAAACTATTACTTTTGAACACTGTAATTTCTTTCATCAGAAATGATTTCTCATGAAAGAACATTTTGTTTTTTTTCATAAAAAGAGATTTAAAGTTTGATGAATAAAAAATAGTATACCTCTGAGAGGTTATAGTTAATAAAAAACTAAGCGGTGAAAAGTGATAAAGTGAAAACGGATAATGATCTAGCTCTTAATTATTCTGATCAATAATTATATCTTTAACAAGGTGAGAAATTGAGTTGTCAGTTTCTATCCCTATTAAATAACATTCATTTTTCTAATCAAATTATATCGAAAACAGATATAATAAAAATTACAGGCCAATCATATTAAATAAACTCAATGAAACTGACAATATGAAAGATATTGACAGAGTAGTTGTTATACTATGCAAGTTAAAAAATAATAGGCGAAAAAACAATACCTGTTATTAATTGAGAAAAAGGAAAAAGTATTGAAGCAGAGGCTTGCTTTGTTATTTTGATCTTTATTGGAAGTGTATTAAGCTATTCCTTATTTTTGCAAAGAATTAAGCAATTAAATTGGCTATTCCAACATATGAACAATAGATTTTCCGATCACCACCAAATAGGAGTGGTTTCTACTTTCTCTGAACTTGTCAATACTAGCTTCCAAGGAGATAGAAATGCCATTTGCTGGCACAGAAATTTAATTGGAGATTTTAAAGAAATTGTATCTCAACTTCAATTGGAAGATAATATTACAGAAGTCTCTGTTGATGATCTTTTAAATCTGCAATTGTCAGAAAAAGGAAATATGGCCAGAGAAATTATCTTAAATGATATACAGGCATTAGCTGATTATGGAGCATCACCTTCTCTTAATTTGTTGAAGTCTTATGAACGGGATGAAGAACTGGATTTTATTTCTACCGATGTGTATTCATATCATGTCGATCGGTCACCTATAGCAACAGATACTTTTCTATGTACTTACCATGGTACTGCAAGTGACATCCTGCCCAATGATCAGGCTGAACAAAAAATCTCAATTCCGGAAATTCGTGAAAAACTTAAAAAATTACACGATGGCCCTGATGAAGAATTTGGAGATTTTCTAAAGGAGTACTTTTTCGATCTGCATTATCAGCCCAAACCCAATGCCCAACCCATCAACTTAGGAGTAGGGCATCTTTGGCGTTTGTCAGTAGATTATCCGGAACAAAAAGTATTGCCATGTGTACATAGAGCCCCTGTTGAAAATGATGGCGAATACAGATTGCTTTTAATCTGTTAGATGGTTTCTTGAGGTATTATTCCATAAGCCTGCAATAAAAAATCAGGTTGTCTATATATGCGGTGAAACAGTGACTTTCAGGCAGATAGCAAATCAGTTGGAAATCCTTTTTTTGACACACCATTTCTTAGATAATTCATTTGATCAAACGAACAAAGAAGTATTGGATCGTTCCATCAAAACCCCCTTTTAAATTCAAAATTTAAAAGGGGGTTTATTGATTAAGATGATCAATGATTCTATATCGGGTCGAAATAAAATTGATGAAGTCTTACCATAAGATTAACTTTCTCATCTTTATCTTTTTGCTGCCCAAATAGCAACATTTGAAGTATTGTAAATTACAAGATTTCCGTCATTCTGGACAACGAGTTTATCAGAATTTTTATTGTAGGTATCCGCGCTAAAAATTGGTTTATTTATTCTGTCATACACGACCAGGTTTCCATCGGCCTGAAATGCAGCTCTGGTTCCTCGCCCTTCTGTGTTAGAAGCCCAGACCGGAGAATTTCTTCCATTATACAGGACTAAGTTTCCATCCTCTTGGAAAACCAAATAGTTTTGTCCATTTTCGGAATAAAGCTTTTTTTCCTTACTAAAGCTTTTATCTTTATACATTGTTCCTGTAGATTGTGTTCCTGATTTACTTCCTTCACTGCTTTTCGATGCCCAAAGTACATTATTTGAACTTCC
This sequence comes from uncultured Chryseobacterium sp., assembly GCA_963518055.1. Taxonomy (GTDB): domain Bacteria; phylum Bacteroidota; class Bacteroidia; order Flavobacteriales; family Weeksellaceae; genus Chryseobacterium. The sequence continues at coordinate 37,986 of CAUQIC010000020.1, read as the reverse complement.
ATAAATCACAAGGTTTCCGTCATTCTGTACCACAAGTCTGTCTACCCCTTTATTATAAGTATCTGCGCTAAAAACAGGCCTGTTTCCTCTGTCATAAACTACTAAATTTCCATCGGGCTGAAAGATAGCTCTGCTGCCTCTTCCCTCAGTATTGGAAGCCCATATTGGAGAATCTCTATAATTATACAATACTAAGTTTCCGTCATTTTGAAAAACCACGTAATATTGTCCGTTTTCAGAATAAAGCTTTTTTTCCTTACCAAAACTTTTATCTTTATAAATAATTCCTGTATTATTATTAGCTGAATGACTTCCTGCACTACTTTTTGATGCCCAGAGTGCATTATCGCGACTTCCGTAAATTACAAGATTTCCATCATCCTGAACAATAAGTTTCTCTGCATTTTTATCATAGGTATCTGCACTGAAAACAGGTCTGTTTGCTCTGTCGTAAACCACCAGGTTTCCATCAGGCTGAAAAATAGCCTTGTTTCCTCTTCCTTCTGTATTAGATGACCAAAGAGGAGAACTCCTTTCATTATACAATACCAAATTTCCGTCATTTTGAAAAACCAGATAATAATCTCCATTTGAAGAATAATACCGCTTTTCAAAGGATAAATTCTGCCCTCTGTTTATTTTTTGAGCAAAAAGGGAACTTCCTAAAACTGTACTAAGTACAATAATTAAAATCTTTTTCATACGTAATTTTTATTTTCAACAATTTTGTTTTACATCGTTTACCTCCGATATAAAGAGTAGATTCCATCTGCTTGGGGAGGTATGCAAAAAGTACTATTGCGATTGGTAAATATAGTTGTTTTTCACAAAATATCATCATTTTGATGTACAAGAAAGAATGAACTTAGAGGAGTGAATTATATATTTTAAATGCCTGTGAGTTCAAACAGAAGACTATATAAAATCTTATTTTTCGACAAAGTATGATCAATAGTATACTTTGAATTTTGGTTATTTCTTTCTATTTAAGTGTATAAAAATAATAATCAGATTAGGTTTATCATTGAATATAAAGGTTTACCATTCACATTTTATTTGTAAGTTAGTGCCGCAAAAAAAATATACCAAACGATTTTAAAATAGATATATATATTGAATGAAGAAGGGGACCATGCTGTTTGATCTCTCACTATTTAAAAGAATTTTTTAGATTAAAAAAATTAAATGTATTAATATGAAAAAAATACTGATTATTCTATCAATAGGTGCTTTGCTTGCTGCTTGTAACAAGAAGACAGAACAAAAAAAGGATTCTTCACATGATACGATCACAATAGGAAATAACATAACTACAGAAAAGCCTTCCGGGGAAACAAGCAATTTTGATATCAACTCCGTGCCGGTTTCTACTGCTGAAGTAGGTGATTTTCCTTTTTTCAATTTGCCCAAAGGATTGGCATTCCAAAACAAGCCGATACAAAGAAGTTATGATATGTTGTTTGTTCCGCTTAACGGCGTGATGATGCCAATAGAAGGAAAAGTTTGGAAAACATATCTGGAAAATGATAAAAATAATAAGGAAGAATGGTCGCTTACCTATTTCTTGAAAAGCTATGATGATGCCATTACAAAATTAGGAGGCGTAAAAATATTTGATGCTAAAGTTTCACAGCAAGAGCTTGACAGAATAAAAACACAAGCCACCTATTTCGGAGAAGAAGGCTCTATAGATTATTGGAATGAACCCGTAAAAGCCTATGTAATAAGAAGGCCAAATGGAGACGATATTTATATTCAGATATCCGGAAATACTGGGGTTGGACAAATACAAATTGTGCAGAAATCGCCATTTGAACAAACTATTTCGATAATAAAATCTGATGATATAAAAAAAGCGTTAGATGCAGCAGGCAAGGCGGTATTACATATTAATTTTGATACGGACAAAGCGAGCTTAAAGCCTGATGGTAAAACGGCTGTAGATGAAATAACAAAAGTTTTGAAAAATGATAACAATTTAAAACTCGCTATTAACGGATATACGGATAATGTTGGTAATGATACGCATAATATACAACTGTCAAAAGACCGTGCTACAGCAGTATTGAATGCTATAGTAGCTGCCGGTATAGATAAATCAAGACTTTCGGCAGATGGCTTAGGAAGCAAAAACCCGATTGCAAATAATAATTCTGAAAAAGGTAAAGAACAAAACCGCAGAGTAGAGCTGATTAAAAAATAATGTAAACCCTACAATACTATAAGATTAGATGTTTCTTTTCTTAAAAATCTTAACGAAAGTTAGGATTTTTTTATTTTAAGTTTTGCAGCTCCGCGTCAGACGATTTTGAGCTAGTAAATAACATCATTTCTATATGTGAAAATTTACTATCCCTTTGCTTCAGGTGATTGTTTTTTTTGCCTTTTCAATTAAAAGACAAGCCCTACAGCTAGTTGTAAAGATGATTTTTATCTAACCACTCTTCAGGCTGTAGGGTTTGCCGCATAAAACTTAGGTTGTTATTGTACAACTGTTGCTTCCAATTCTATAGTTAAAGTAGCAAAAAGTCCTTTAACTTCAAGCAATGTAGTGGCTTGTTTGATACCATACTTTTGGATGAAGGGTGCATAAACATCCATACAGGTGGTGAAAAAATCTTGTGTTGAGGTGGTATACACATTCAGTCTTACAATATTTTTGCATTCGTAGCCTGCTTCGTTGATTAAATGCTCAAGGTTTTGAATGGTTTGGATAAGCTGTGAACGCATATCTGCACTGCTTGGTACCCCATTATCATCGATAGCTACCTGTCCTGAACAGTAAAGTGTTCCTGCAACATTTTTTACTTCTACTGCCTGTGCTGAATTTGTTTGTTCTCCCTATTTCCAAGGGTCAATTGTTCTTTTTTCCATTTTAATTTCGGTTTATCTGTTAAACTTAATGCAAAACTAAAGTGGAGTGATGACAGCTTTATGTCAGGGGTGTAAAAAAGATTAGTGAAATCTATCAAAATACTCTTGTAAGGTCATTTGATGGGGTTCAAATTGATCGGGAAGCACTTCCATTTTTCTTATTCTATCTAAACGGAAGAAGCGAAATTCTTTTCTTAGACGGCAGTAAGCAATCAATAACCAATTTTCAGTGCTTAGTAAAGCAAACGGTTCAATGTGCCGGGTTGTCGTCTTGTTTTGTTCATTGATGTATTCAATTTTGGTGAGTCTAAAATTGGTTAAAGCAAATTGCAGGTCCGATAAATTGTTACTGTTCCGCTCCCGGTTAATGTTTTGGTCAAATCGTGTTCGCTCAGAAAGTAAATTTGCTTTGTCTTGTATGTTGTATCTCAAGACTGCTTTTACTTTATCAATAGCTTCGATGTAATCTTTAATAAATGATGTGTCCTTATTTTTTAGAACCAATTGTTCTGCAATAATTAATGCATTGGCTTGCGCTTCGGTAAACATTATAGGTGGAATTCTATAGCCTTCCATAAGCGTATATCCTTTGCCTTCTTCCGTAATAATGGGAACACCAGCTTGTTCTAAAGCTCTGATGTCCCTGTAAATGGTACGGATACTTACCGAAAATTTTTCTGCAAGCTGTGTTGCGGTCAGAAGTCGTTTCGTTTGTAGCTGGGTTAGGGTTGCCGTCAGCCGTGAAAGTCGTTTTGTATTGCTATCATTCATTCGTTAAATGGTAAACTTCCTAAAGGTATACAATAATGTAAAACATAGAAAAATATAAGCAATTAAAAGTGAATAAGCATACGGCGTATTTTCATGCAAATAATGGGAATTCGACTTAAAAATACCTGATAACAAAGATTACTTTCCGATACAGAAAGTGTACTACTTCCTGTTTATGCAGGTTTACAGAAAAGTAATATCATGATTAGTAAACATCATTGATGAGTTCTTCTGTTGATTCTCCATAATTTTGTTAAACGGGTTTTAAAAGGATTCTACGAAGATTTTTCGTTGTTGGAAGCCTGATACTAATTTTATTTTTAAAATTGGAGAACATCAGTTTTTTAATGTTATACTTTGTGTCTCTTTATAAAGTAAAGGGTATTTGGAAAGTAGAATGATCTGTTTCTCAATTAAAAGCTACATACTTCTGTTTTCTTTATAAAGAATTAGTACGGACTTTATGTTGTTAAATATCGATTATGACAGAGTTAAATAATAGTTTAGATAATTTTAGGATTTACATCGGAACGTACAAAAAATTTAGTGAAGGCTCATTATTGGGGGAAATGGCTCAGCTATAACCTTGATTGTATTACTGTCTGCGAAAAAATTTTGTTCTATTCTTACTGGCAAGGTATGATTCCTCCTCGAAATTCGTGGGGGTGTTCTGAATAGGAGGATTCAAACGAAAATAAAGGCAATCGAAATTTTTTTTCAAAATTTATTTGTGCTAATAACAAGTTTAAGATTAGGAAGATAAGAGTCAGATTATAAAATGAGGCCGTCTCACAACTAGTGAAAACGGCCTTTTTTATCTTTTTTCTCAGCCTCCTGTCTGAGAATGGTTTTGATATAGAAGATTCTCAACCCACATCTTTTAGTTGTGAGACAAGTTCATTTTCTTCTCCTCCAGATTAAACCCTTCTTTTTCTCTTTGCCACTTATATTATATTGTAGTTTGTCATTAGTAATAATTATTATAATCATCTTCATCCTTTAAAACTTGTGGCAGAAAATCATTAGCTGTCTTTTGGATATGTGTCCATTCTTCATAACTTAATACAATATCTTTTTCAAGAGTATAGAATTTAAATGATAATTCTTTATTATAAATGGCTATCTCTAAAAAAGGAGATACATCTTCATTAAAGAAAACTTCTAAGTAAGGATATTCTGAATTAATATCTCCGACTTCTTCTATTCTAATATTATTTTTTTTCATCTTGTAGAGGAGGTCGAACAAATTCTATAAATTGCCTTTCTATTACTCCGAATTTTTCAAAATTAATTTTTGCTTCTCTTAAACTTACAGTATTTGCTCCGCCATTATAGTCGATATCGTGAAGTTGAACACCATCATCTTCCCAATAACAAACCGAACATATTTGAAATGTATTATCAGCTTTATATTTAAGAGTATAATATCCGCAACAAGGGCACGGAAATTTTCCATATTTATTAGTGTCCATATAATTGTACTTGTTATATCTAGAAATTGTTCCATCAGAAACTTTTATTCTGTAGAATTTTTTAGCAGTACTTACCACTGATAATCTCTCCGAGTGTTATAAAATTCAAAAAAGTAGTGCGATTTTGCAACGCAGTGTCACGATTAGTAACAAAAATATGGGTAATTAATGTTATTAAATGTCACTCAACGTTTTTATAAAACATTGATTAAATGCAGTGTTTATAAGGATTTATAGAGATTTCTTATTTCCCGATACAAAACTTAGAAAAAATATTCCCCAGCACCTCATCATTCGTTACCTCTCCTGAAATCTCACCAAGATGTTCCAGGGCATTCCTTAACTCATAAGCAAGTAATTCTGTTGAGATTTGAATAGAAATCGCTTCTTTTACTTTATCTACGGCATCTAAAGATTTTTTAAGGGCTTCAAAGTGACGTTGATTCGTAATGACTACATTATTTTCTTCAGATTTTAATTGCTCAACATATGATGATAGTTCATTTTTCAAATCCTGAATATTTTGATTTTCGACTGCTGATATTTTGATGAAATCAAATTCGTGAGCAATAGCATTTCTGAAAATATCTTCTACCGTTTCGTATTTTGTAGGAGTGACTTCGTCAATTTTTGTAGCACAGATAATTAACTTTAAATCCTCTCTTAGCAAAGACTGAATCATTTCAATATCCTCAGTGTAGTCTGCTGTAGCGGCATCAGCTAGATAAACTAAAATATTAGCATTCTCTACCTTTTCTTTAGCTTTTTTTACTCCTATAGCTTCAATTTCATCCACTGTATCTCGAAGTCCCGCAGTATCTATAAGCCTGAAAGCGTGACCTTTAATGTGTAATATTTCCTCAATCGTATCTCTTGTAGTTCCTGCAATATTACTTACAATAGCCCTTTCTTCCTTCAATAGAGAGTTGAGTAGGGTAGATTTACCTGCATTAGGTTTTCCAATGATGGCAACAGCCGTTCCGTTTTTGATGGCATTTCCGTACTGGAAGCTTTCGATAAGAGAATTTAATTTTAAATCAATTTTATCCAAAAGTCCACTTAGGGCTGTTCTGTCTGCAAATTCTACATCTTCTTCTGCAAAATCCAGCTCCAGTTCAATTAAGGAAACAAAGTTCAGGAGATCAGTACGTAATATCGATATCTCATTGGTGATTCCCCCTTTAAGCTGATTGATAGCAACTTTTCTTGAAGCTTCATTTTCAGAAGCTATAACATCAGCAATTGCCTCAGCCTGAGAAAGGTCAATTCTGCCATTAATGAAAGCACGAAGGGTAAACTCTCCGGCTTTGGCCATTCTCGCACCGTTTTTAATCAGCGTTTCAAGAATACGTTTTCCGATATGTGGTGAACCATGAAAAGCAATTTCTACAGAGTTTTCTGTAGTAAAACTTTTTGGAGCAAGGAAAATAGAAAGCATCACTTCATCAATGGCCTCTTCGCCATCCATGAAATATCCATAATGAATCGTATGGGATTTTTGTTTTTCCAACTTTTTTGCCGGAAAGCTTTTCTGAACTACAGGTAAAGCATCGTCTCCTGAAACTCTGATAATGCCTAAAGCACCTATTCCATTGGCTGTAGCCAGCGCACATATGGTATCGTTATTCATGATGCAAATTTACGATTTATATACCAATCCTAAATCATATGGATAAAATAATGAAGAGGGAAGAAAGATTAAAAATACCGATTGTTGCGTCCATACGATCATATAATATCATTAAGCTAAACAAAATTTTAAAAAACTCTTGAATTCATTATGCATTGGATACAGAAATGGTAAAAAACGATTCTTACCCTTTCTATTCCTAGTTATATTGATTAAACTACTGTTTAATTTTGGATTTTGAAAATAAACTCTGTTGTTTTTAGATTAAGTGCCTGTTGTTTAGTTGATTGTGTGTTATTTACTGCTTGTTTTATTATTCAATAAAAAGTGAATTTTGGCATGAATTTATATTGTTAATTAATTATTAAATATAAGTTTGGTATGTTAATTGTTTGTTAGGCGGTCAGCAGTATTGAAATGTTATTTTTTTAACATTAAAATACGAATAAAGTGTTAAATAGTTGTAAAATCATATGAATAGTTTAAATTTTTTCAATGTTAATAAGAAATTGTTTTTCTTATTAATGGTTGTCTTTTATGGGGTAGTGAATGCGCAATGCATTCCTTATACAGGGCAGCCGATCTTGGCTGGCAATACCTATTGCCTTAGTGGGGATCTTACAGTAGGAACTAGTATTAGTATTCCTAATGGTGCAACACTTATTATTCAATCCGGACAATTGAAATCTGTTGATGTTCAGGTGAATGGAGAATTGGATATTAGAGATGGTGCAAGTGTTAGGTCAACCGGTTCTATTATTATAGGAACGTTTGGGTCTAGGGTGAATTCTAAAATCAAACTGGGGAAAAAATCATATCTGTCCCTTACCGGATCTGTTTCGCAGGGGGATCCTACTTTTATGGGAGCGTTTCCCGGAACAAGTTCTACGATGGAAATGGATGCAGGAAGTGTCGTGGAAATATGTGGAACATTTACACAACAATCTACAACTTATCCATCTGTTAATTATGTTGGTCCCGTCAATGGGAAAGCATATTGTATTGCAAAAGCAGATGTCAGTGGAGGAGGGCCTGGGTCTATTATTAGTAATGATAGTCAAATTATAGCCATTGCTATGGGGTCTGTTACCGGTCTTGGTGCAGGAGGGTCAAGTTTTTGTGGTCCTAATGCAACCCATACAACATGTCCTACTTTATGGCCTCAAGGATTATCAGATGATAAAACAAATTGTGGTAATGCACCGGTGATTATTGATGAACTGGACGGATTTTGTACAAAACCCGCGACAGCAGGCACACCTGATGGTTTTACCAAATTCGGAATTACGGTACAGCAGAAAAGCAATAGCTGGCCTGAAAACATTCCCAATGGTTTCATGGCGCTGGAATCAAAAGATAAAGGATTTGTGATTACAAGGGTTCAACATGTAAGTCAAACACCACAACCGGGAGATGCTATTACTGATCCAAAAGAAGGAATGCTTCTGTATGATATTCAGGATAAATGTGTTAAGCTTTATAATGGTACTGAATGGAAGTGTGTCCAAAGAAGTTGTAATGATTAATGCCAAAAAATTCAAATTATGAAAAATATAAAAAATATAAGCATTGTATGGTCCTTAATGGCTTTCAATTTGTTCTTCGGTCAGGTAGCCATAGGTAAGCAAGCGGTAGATGGTAACAGTACTGTATTAGATTTTGATAATGTATCCGGTAATACCAAAGGATTAATTCTTCCCGCCACTTCCGGGCTGCCTACGGGAGCATTGGAGAATGGAACATTTGTCTTTGATGTAACTGATAATATGGTAAAAGTATATGAAAATGATACCTGGAAACCTTTATCCGATGCAGGGAGTTCAAGTGTTATTGTGGTCAATAATTCTGCTGAGTTAGGGAAAGGAGTTATTATGGGTACATCTACCAGTACTGCTGATGGTGTTTTGGTATTAGAATCCCAGGATAAAGCAATGATCCTTCCTAAAGTAGCGACACCGCATGTTAATGTGAAAAACCCTTACCCGGGTATGATTTGCTATGATACAACCAGTAAAACGCTGGCTATATTTGATGGCACAGTCTGGAATTATTGGAAATAATAAATGACTAGTTAATTTTCGGGTGTATACCGGAGTAAAAATAAGTGAGCAGCTGTATAGAAATGTATAGCTGCTTTTTTATATTATATAGGGATAGGATAGCTAAAGATGACTTTTGGCTCTCTTGTTATGCTCGCAGAAAAGGAAGATAAGCTTTAAATTTTAGGTGAGGTACTCTCCATAAAAAACACGAGATTACAAAAGGTGAAAATGTAATCTCGCGTGTGTAAACAAATAATGTACGTTGTAATATTCTAGCTTTTATGACGATAATTAAATGGTGTTTTAAGCTTTGTCATGCTGGCTTTAGAAATATTTCATCATATGAATTGTGTTAATTAGGCCTTCTTTTTCGCTTGTGTTTTATTGATATTATTTGTTTAGTTTAAAATTTAATCTGACCCCTCTCAGTTTTTCATCATTTGTGTTTCTAATGCTCTTTTATTTGTTTTTTATAGAGAGGGGGAGATTGATAATATTATTTTATTTAGTTAAAGATTAGTATAAAAATTTATTTGTTTGGCTGTGTTTATTTTTTTGTAAAGGTTTAAATTTTTCACATGGCAAACATATCTAATAACGGTACGAATTTCCAAAAAAGCACATACGACATAGCTACACCGTAGGTACTTCATTTATTGTAATTAATTGATTTTTAATTGATTGTGTATCTTGTTTTTTTGTGTTTAAAAGAAAGATTCGTTGAGAGGAAATGTGAAATATTTTGAATCTATAAACTTTGTAAAAGGAATAAATAGACGTTTTTTAATAAGAAATAATATTTTGTATGTAAAATTTATATTTTCTTATTAAGAGATAATAGGGGTGATTTTGGAGAAATATTTTCTTAGAAAGATATAATTATAGTGATATTAATTATAGTGTTTTTGTTATGACTGATGCATCCCGCTATGGAGCAGAATGTATTGAATTGTATCTAAATTGACGATTATAAAGAAGTGAAAAAACTATAAAGATCTATTTCTGATGGTATCCCCAGTTTCTTCCTCAGCCGGCCCTTTTTGGTTTGTACGGATCTATGTTGAATGAAAGTATAGTCTGCGATGTCTTTTGAAGAAAAGCCAAGCCAGATCATTGCACATAAAGATAATTCTGATTTGGTAAGCTGTGGATTAATATCTAAAATGCTTTTGAATAAATTAGGGTTAATTTCTTCAAATTTTTTGATGAACTTAACGTCATTGGTTTTGGCTAATTCTAATAATTCGTTGAAATCTTCTTTTGATATTTTTTCTTTTATGGATGATTCCTCTGTTCCGGACTTTTGTAGAGTGGTATTTCCTTTTCTTTTTCTAATATATAGGAAAATAGAAACACCTGAAATCAGAACAAAAGTTCCGATAGAAATAAAAATGAGATTAATGTCGTCGTCGTTTTTTTGCTCGATAGCTTCAGTGAGCGAAATATCTATTGCTTCCGTGCCGGACTTTTCCAAAGTTTTGTTGAGTTGTTCGGCTTTGGAGGAGTATTCATTCTCCATCTTTTTGTTGCCGAGCTTTTGGTAGGTATGAGCAATCTGTGTATAAAGATCCGGTAGTTTGTTGATTCTTTTTGTTTTTACTAAAATCTCAGCAGCTTTCGTGTAAAATTCCAGAGCCTTTTTATATTCTTTTTTCTCGAAAAGAAGATCCGCGTAGAAAGAATATACAACACCCTGTCTTACGGTTCCGTATTCTGACTTTTTAAGTAATGTGAGAGCTTTGCTTGTGTAAAAAGTGGCTGAATCTATATTTTTGGTCTGCCTCAGATGATAATTGCCAATAAGAGAAGAATTGGATGCCGATGGATCAATATTAAAACCTTTATGATAATAGATCAGAGCTGAATCCTGATTTGTTGATCCTATGAAGTCGGCTCTGTGCATATACATATTCCCCAAGAGCCAGCCTTTTTCATTCAATTTCTTTCCGTAATAAAGTGCTTTGGCATTATAGCTTAAAGCCGTGTTGGTTAATCCTGTTACATAATTAATCTGTCCATATTCATGATACAGCTTGGCGTAGAGAAAATTGTCATTAAGTTGATTGATGATATTGCCGGCCGATTTCAGATAATTGTAACTAATTTTGTATTTTCCCATGGTGGCATACATATTAGCCAGGTTGATGTAGCCTAATGCTTCCCCTTTTTGGTATCCGATTTCTTTTGACTGCTTAATGACTTTGTTATTAAGAACAATAAGTTCAGTGTCTTTCCCTTGTAATCTTAACTTTTCGTTTTTTGTTAATAAGGCGTTATTGATTTCATTAATATCTGCCTTTTTACTGCAGCTGCAAAAAGAAATTATAATAGAGAGGAGTAAAAGTATTTTGTGTTTTTTTGAACTGGGTTTATGGATGCAGCTCATTATTTTTTTGATTTTAGAATCATTTACATCTAAGTCTTATTCTGAAATGATCATTTTTTCAGAAATCTGTTGCTGTGGCTTAAGAAAATGGTAAAAGACCTTGTGCCGCACAAATTTTTGATTTTTTATGTGAAGGGTTTCGTAATCTAATCCGGACAACTGAGGGGAGTTGCCTGAATTAATAAATGTAAAGCTCATCATCTTTTCTAGCGTTTAATAAAATTTGTCAATAAGTTGGCAAATCAATACGACTAAAGTAATAAAAAATACATAATACTCCAATAGTCTTTTAAAAAGTTGATTTTTGAGTTCATGAAAAATAAAATGATACTTTTAAATAATTTGAGTAACTTCTTTAATACTATTCATGACAAAAATACTTTTTGTCTGCCCAATTCCTTCAATTTCAGAAAGCTTATTGATAAAAAACTCATGGAATTCATCCATATTGGGAGCAAGGATCTTTAGCATAAAATCAAAATCCCCGCTGATGTTGTAGAACTCAACAACCTCTTTCAGTCTGCTGACTTCTTCAATAAATTTTCCGGCAGTTTTTTTATTGTGTACATTCAAAGCAATCATACAAATGACCATCATTCCTTTATTGACCTTTTTGCGATCTACTACGGCTGTGTATTCTTTAATGACTCCGGATTTCTCCATACGCTTGATGCGCTCATGGGTGGGGGTAGGGCTTAAGTTGATCCTTGCTGAGATATCACGAACACTCATCTTAGCATCTTTTTGAAGAAGCCTTAGGATAGAGATGTCTTTTTCATCCAGGGTGTAGTTTTCTGATGCCATTTGTTCTGTTTTTATAGGTTATGATCTAAGTAAATAGTTGTATTGTTCTTTTATTTATCTTTATGAATAAATATTGTTCCAAATTTAAGATTAAATTTTTAAATATGTTCTGTTAATTCTAATTTTGCAGGAAATTTGAATATATGAGTACAAGGAAAAATTTAATATTAATTTTAGCATCGATAGGAACTTTTGTAGAGGCTTTGGATATTGCCATTATTAATTTAACAATTCCTTCTATTCAGCAACAGTTTCATATCGGAGCAGAGACCGTTCAGTGGTTACAAACCCTTTATGTATTATTTTTTGGTGGTTTTCTGATTATTGGTGGAAAACTTTCTGATCAGATGGGTAGAAAAAAAATATTTTTACTGGGAGGTCTTATTTTTATGCTGACTTCTTTGGGAGCGGGTCTTTCTGAAAATTTCAATACATTGGCGATATTTCGTGCTTTGCAAGGGTTGGGTGCGGCATTCGTTATGCCGGCAGCTCTATCTATTGTGACGAATACGTTTAGAGAAGAACAGGAGAGAAATCGTGCAATAGGTATTTTCAGTTCTTTTGCGGCGATTGGTTCAGGAAGCGGACTTTCCGTTGGTGGAATTATCAGTACATACTTGAGCTGGCACTGGGTTTTCCTTATCAATGTTCCTATCCTTTTTATAACGCTGATATTGTCTTACTATTACCTGCCGGCAGATGAGAAAAATGAATCCGCTCAAAAAACAGATATTGTTTCCGGAATATTGCTGATACTAGGTCTTTTAAGTCTTACCTACGGAACACATGAACTGATTCATATTAAAGAACAACCTTTGTTGGTAATAGGCTCGTTGGTACTGGCAGTGTTGCTGTTGGTTGTGGTTTTCCGTCGATTGAAGTCTGTGGCTGAACCCTTGTTTGACCTAAAGCTATTTAAACACAGATCGCTTGTCATTTCTAATGCAACCTTCTTTACATTAGGGGCGTTCTTTATAGGGTTTTTGTTTCTTATCTCCCTCATGCTGCAGAAAGATATGGGATATAGTGCAGCTTCTGCAGGGTTGATGCTTGTTCCCTTCAGTGTGGTGTCTGCATTAACTGCTAAATTTATTCTGCCCCAAATATCAAAAAGATTAAGCTCTTCTCAAATGGGAGTTTTCGGATGGCTATTTATGTTGACAGGTGGAGTGTTGCTATTAGTGTCAGTTTTTACGGGACATCCATTAACAGTGGCATTATTAGGTGCAGCCTGTATTTCAGGAGTGGGCATGACATTCTGTTTTACCGCTCTTTCCGTGATGGGAATTCAGGATGTTGAGCCGTCAAATTACGGATTGGCATCAAGTTTGAGTTCTACAAGTTACTTTCTGGGAGCAGGAATTGGATTATCATTTATGACTTTAATGAGTCAGGTTTTTCCTTCGGAACTTGCGGTAGGAAGCCTGAATCTGATCATCTTAATAGGTTATGCTCTTCTGGCACTCGGAATGTTATTATATTTTATATTGAAAAGCTTAAAAATGAAACAAGCTGAAATAGTAGTTTCATCATAAGCGACCTTAAAATTACACAAACTATATGACGAAAGAATCGGTGCTTAGGTGTCGGTTCTTTTTTTGTGATTGATCTGTTTCTATACTACTTTTGCATCATGAAAATGCAAATCATCAGTGATCTTCATCAGGAATTTGGAAGGACTGAGTTATATTTTGACAATGCAGATGTGGTTGTTTTGGCCGGAGATATTAATCTTGGAACAAAGGGAATTGAATGGATTAAGACCAAAATACCTGATCTCCCGGTTGTTTATGTCTTGGGGAATCATGAATATTATAAAGGCGCTTACCCAAAAACACTTCATAAAATTAAAGAAGCTGCCCGCGGGTCAACTATTTTTGTCCTTGAAAACTCTTTTGCAGATATTGATGGGATTCGTTTTCACGGAGCAACATTATGGACTGATTTCTCCATATTCGGAAATCCGATGCGGTACGGAATGCTTTGCCAACCTAAAATGAATGATTATAAAATGATCAGACGTGATCCCTCTTATTCAAAAATGAGAACGATCGATACTTTTAAGATTCATCAGTTTTCAAAACTATGGCTAAAAGAAAGTCTTGAAGATTCAAGAGGGTGTAAGAATATTGTGGTTACCCATCATGCACCTAGTATTCAGTCTGTTCCTGAAATATATAAAGAAGATCCGCTTACCTCTGCCTATGCTTCCAATTTAGAAGATATGATTACTGAATATCATCCTTTATATTGGATTCATGGGCATATTCATACTCCGTGTCGTTATAAAATAGGTGAGACTGAAATCATTTGTAACCCTCACGGATACATTGATGAAAAATATAATGGATATCAGAAAGAGTTGATTATTGAGGTGTAGGTAAAGGGGATGATTCCCTTATTGGCTTCTCTCGGTTTCGCTTTTGTCTTTTTTATTAACTTCGTACTCTAATAATCCCTTTTAATGGCTAAAAAATCTCCTAAACAAACTGATTTTGTTTCACAGTTGGCTTTTGATGAAGTATTACAGCAGGTAGAATTTGATCTTAGAATCAAAGAATTTGTTGTAATGGAAATTGACAAGGAGAATTATATTATAAAACCCAATATTCCTTATCGATCCGGCTATTTCTGTATTTTTATGGTGCAAAAAGGGAGTGTAAGTTTTAGATTGGATGATAAAAGTTATGAGGTGTCTAAAGGAGATATCGTTTTCTGTCCAATTTCGGAAACTTTCTGGGTTAATCAAATTTCAGATGATTATAATTCTAAATACATATTTTTTTCCCTGGATTTTATTTCTCAGGCAGGATTTAATTATAAATCAAACAACGTATTGAAGAGTTTGTCTGCAGATCCTACTCATATTATCCCGGAACAACCGGATTTGTATAGAAGAATGAATTTCCATCTCGATGAGTTGAAAGCATTAAATAATAAAGAGAAAGACAATTATTATTTTAATGAAATGATCTGGCACCACTTTTCGTTGGTCATTTACGAGATTGATAATTATTTCAAAAAAATAGAAAGGCCTCATTTGGTTACGCATAGAGAAGATGAGCTTACGACCAGCTTCTTTATACTTGTTCAGGAGTATTTTAAAGAAGAGCATAACGTTCAGTTTTACGCAGATAAATTATTTATCAGCCGTAAGTATCTCACAAAGGTCATCAATAAAACCATGTTTAAATCTCCACGGGATATTATTCATCAGGTACTGGCTGTAGAGGCGAGATTATTGTTGAGAAACTCCAGTTTAAACATTAATGATGTGGCGGGGCAATTAAAGTTCTCTGATCAGGCGTCTTTCAGTAAATTTTTTAAAAAACATACGGGTAGATCTCCTTTGGAATACAGAAAGGATGATCTGTATTGATTGTCAATAAGTTGTGTTTTTAGATGTCTTTTTGATAAAATAAACATTTTTTTTGATTTAAAATATTAAAATATCTTATTTATATTATTTATAAGTGATATTTCTCATGTTTTTTAAAATAAGGAGTCTTTTTGACAAAATAAGAGGTTCTTTGAATAATCCTATTCAATTTTTTTCGTTCGAATTTTGTGCGGTAAATTTAAAAGGAATATTGTTATGCAAAGATTTTTTATTCAAAAATCAACCCTACTTTTCCTCTCACTTATCGCTTTGGTGGGGTGTAGGAAAAATAACCCAAATCAGTCTTATCAACAGCAAGCACCTGAACTTCCCGTAGCTACAGTGAAACAGGGAGATGCTTCTGTTTCCAGAGAATATGCCGCGTCTATTGAGGGTGTTTCCAATGTGGAAATCAGGCCTCAGGTAACAGGATATTTAAGCAAAATTTTTGTAGATGAAGGAGACTATGTAAGAGCAGGTCAGCCTTTGTTCAAAATAGAAGATCAGGTCTTTCGTGAGCAATTGAAAAGTGCACAGGCTGCTTTGATTACTGCACAGGCTACTCTCTCTACTTCTAAAATTGATCTGGACAGAAAGAAGGAACTGTTCAGAAATAAAATGGTTTCAGAAATTCAGGTTAAAGAAGCTGAAGCAGCTTACAACGGAGCAAGAGGAGCGGTAAGTCAGTCGATATCTTCTATTGAATCTGCAAAAATAAATCTTAATTTTTCTACGATTAAAGCTCCGGTAAGTGGATTTATCGGAAGATTCAACTACCGTTTGGGAAGTTTGATGACGCCGGGTAATCAGGAAGCAATTACTTTACTATCAGATATTCATCAGGTATATACCTATTTCAGTTTGAGTGAAAATGATTTTAATAATTTTCAAAAACAATATGTAGGAGGAAGTATTGATGAGGTGATTAAAAATACGCCAGCCGTCTCTTTGTTGCTTTCCGGAGGTGAAAAATATGCGGAAGCTGGTAAAATTGATGCGGTGGAAGGTCAATTCAATAAAACGACGGGCTCTATTACCCTACGTGCAAAGTTTAACAATCCTAAAAGCCTTTTAAGAAGTGGGAATACGGGGAAAATTGTATTAAAACAATTCTACAGCAATGTTATTTTGCTTCCGATTGCTTCTACCAGAACAATTCAGGATAAGGTTTTTGTATTTACTATTAAAGAGGGTAAGGCAACCATGTTACCGGTGGAGGTGAATGGTAAAGCCGGAGATCATTTTATTGTATCCAATGGGCTTAAAGCAGGTGATGAATATATTACCAGCGGTTTCGACAGATTGCAGCCCGGAACTCCTGTAGTGGCACAAAAGAAAAATGCTCAACAGAAAAAATCCTAAGAAAAAATCATGTTAAAGAAAATTATAAAAAGACCCGTACTGGCAACGGTTATCTCCGTATTGCTTGTTATCCTGGGGGTTGTCGGTATGGTAAGCCTGCCGATTACAAAATTTCCGGATATTGCACCGCCTACAGTAATGGTAACAGCAGTATATCCGGGTGCAAATGCTGAAACGATTGCCAGATCTGTGGCTCCGCCATTGGAAAATGCCATCAATGGAGTAGAAAATATGGATTATATTACCTCTACGGCGAGTAATGACGGTACCTTAAACATTACCGTTATTTTTAAACTGGGAACGGATCCCGATCAGGCAGCAATTAATGTACAAAACAGAGTTGCTCAGGTTACCAATCAAATGCCGGCAGAGGTTATTCAGGCAGGGATTACAACGCTGAAGAGACAGAATAGTATGATTGCTATGGTTTCTTTGACCAGTAAAGATGGTTCTATGAATGACCTTTTCCTGGAAAACTATGCGAAAATCAATATTGTACCCGAACTTAAAAGGGTAAAAGGGGTAGGAGATGCCATGGTATATGGAAATAAAGATTACTCCATGCGTATCTGGTTGGATCCCAATAAGCTGACATCCTATAACCTTACTCCTTCAGATGTATCCCGTGCCATCCAGAGTCAAAACCTTGAAGCAGCACCCGGAAGATTCGGGGAGAGAAGTAAAGAGGTGATGGAATATGTGCTGCGCTACAAAGGAAAATTTACCGAACCTGAACAATATGAAAATATTACCATTAAGGCGTTGAGCAATGGTTCTGTTTTAAAGCTTAAAGATGTTGCTAAAGTAGAGTTTGGAGCTTATAGCTATACCGTTTCTTCCAATTATAATAAGAAAGCTTCTGTAACAATGGCTATTTTTCAAATGGCAGGCTCAAATGCTAATGAAGTTCAGATTGCGCTTCAGGAAAGAATGAAGGAACTGGAGAAATCTTTCCCGGCCGGAATGGATTATGAGATACCATATGCGACGAAAGAAGCTTTAGATCAGTCGATAGAGCAGGTGATTCATACTTTGATAGAAGCCTTTATTCTTGTATTCATTGTGGTATACATCTTCTTGCAGGATTTCCGTTCGACTCTGATTCCTGCGATTGCAGTTCCGGTGTCTATTGTAGGGACATTCTTCTTTATGAAACTTTTTGGATTCTCAATCAATATTCTGACATTGTTTGCCCTGGTGCTCGCTATTGGTATTGTGGTGGACGATGCGATTGTAGTGGTGGAAGCAGTTCATGCCAAGATGGAACATAAAAAATTAAATCCAAGAGCGGCTACCATGTCTGCCATGAGCGAAATTACAGGAGCGATCGTTTCCATTACCCTGATTATGTCTGCAGTATTCGTTCCGGTTGCTTTTATGAGCGGTTCTACAGGATTATTTTATCAGCAGTTTGCTTTGACGTTGGCCATTGCTATTGTTATTTCCGCGGTAAACGCATTAACGTTAAGCCCTGCTTTATGTGCATTATTTTTAAAACAAAATCATAGTGGAGGTCATGAAAAAATGAATTTCAAAGACCGCTTTTTTGCCGGTTTTAATGCGAGCTTTAATAAACTGACATTCCGTTATGGAAAAGCTATATTATTTCTGCTCAAAAGAAAATGGGTGGCTTTTATCCTGATTGTAGCATTCGGTGGATTATTCGCTTACATGTCTATGACGACGCCTAAAGGATTTATTCCTGATGAAGATCAGAGTTTTATCATTGTCACAGCAAATCTGGCTCCCGGAGCTTCCAAAGACAGAACCTCTAAAGTGGTTTCAGATACAGAAGATCTTCTGATGAAGAATCCTGCTGTTGATAAGGTGATTTCCGTGGACGGGTTGAACCTGTTCAGTGGCTCTATGTCATCTTCTGCTGCCTCTATTTTTGTTAAACTAAAAAAAGGAGGTGAAAGAGGGGCTGTCAATAATATCAATGACATTATTGGCCAGACGCAAGGAATGCTTTCTAAAGATAAAAGAGCCAATTTCCTGGTGATTAATACTCCCACAGTGGATGGTTTCGGAAATACAAGTGGTATGGAGCTAGTGCTTCAGGATCGTACAAACGGTGAGCTTCAGAATCTGGGGAATATTTCTTACGGAATGATGGGAGCTTTGATGCAAAGGCCTGAAGTAGCAGTAGCATTCACAACTTTCGATGTTACATATCCTCAGTTTGAAGTCTTGGTTGATGAGGTGAAGGCTGCTCAGCTAGGGGTGAATGTTTCTGATGTCTTAGGAGTAATGCAGGGGTATTATGGAAGTATTCAGGCTTCAGACTTCAACAGGTTTGGAAAATATTACAGAGTATTGGTTCAATCCACTCCGGAAACAAGAGAAGATAAAGAATCACTGAATGGGATTTTTGTTAAAAATAATTTGGGACAGATGGTTCCTATCAACACGTTGGTAAGTCTGAAGCAGGTTACGGGAGCTGAAGTAGTAGATCGTTTCAATCTTTTCAATTCATCCAATTTAACCGTAATGGCAGCTCCCGGTTACAGTACAGGTCAGGCGATGGCTGCTATTGATGAGGTAAGCAAGCAGGTATTACCTCCGGGGTATACTTATGATTATAAGGGGATGAGCCGTGAAGAAGCCGGATCAAGCTCGCAATCGGTAATGATTTTTGGGTTGTGTATTGTGTTTGTCTTCTTCCTGTTGTCTGCACAATATGAAAGCTATATTCTTCCATTTGCAGTATTGATTGCTATTCCGGTTGGTTTGTCAGGCGTTTTTGTAGGAATTACGTTTGCTGAACTTTCCAATAATATTTACGTTCAGATTGCTTTGGTCATGTTGATTGGGCTTTTGGCAAAGAACGGTATTCTGATTGTGGAATTTGCGATACAGAGACGTAGAGCGGGCAAGAGCCTCATCGCTTCTGCCGTTGAAGGGGCAAAAGCCCGTTTGCGTCCTATCTTAATGACCTCTCTGGCATTTATTACCGGATTACTTCCTTTGATATTTGTCGTAGGACCTTCAGCGCTGGGTAACCATTCTATTGGGTATGCTGCTATTTCAGGAATGCTTTTCGGAACGATCTTAGGGATCTTTGTGGTTCCTGTTCTTTTTGTAGTGTTTCAGGCTTTGCATGAGAAAATCAATGGGAAAGTGATAACAGATGCTGACTGGGAATATTAATTCAAATGATTGTAAAAATGAAAATTAAAAATATAGCATATATAGCATTTATCCCAGGGATCGTAGTTTCTTGTGGAGTCCGGAAATATGAACAGCCTTCGGTGAAGATGCCTGAAGCTTTCAGGACCGATAGTATTGCTGTTGAACACAATGAAAATATTGCTAAGATCAGTTACAGGGATTTCTTCAAAGATCCTGTTTTGGTTGGATTGATTGATAAAGCAATGATTCAGAATAATGATCTTTTAATCGCTTTAAAACAAATAGAATTCGCATCATTAGCCTATAACCAAAGTAAATGGGGGAATGTTCCAACAATCAGTGCTGCTGCTAATGCAAATATCAGCCGTCCTTCAGATAATAGCATGAATGGAATGATGGCAGGGCAATTCATGGGGAAAAGGTATATGGAAGATTATACAGCTTCTTTCAATCTTTCCTGGGAAGCGGATATCTGGGGAAAGATCAAAGGAAGAAAAGAGCAGGCCTTAGCCGAATATCTTAAAACTCAGGAAGCGGCAAAAGCGGTAAAAACTCAATTAGTAGCTACCGTTGTGCAGGGATATTACAATCTCCTGATGCTGGATACTCAGTTGGATATTACAAAATCAAATCTTGCCTACGCTGATAATACCCTTAAATTTCTGACTAAACAACAGGAGTTGGGATTAATAACAGCTTTGGCTGTGCAACAGCAGGAGATTGTAAAAGATCAGATTTTAAAATCTATTCCTGCTATTGAAAGTTCTGTTTTGATGCAGGAAAATGCTTTGAGCCTGTTGACAGGTTCCATGCCTGAAAAGATTGAAAGAAGTGCAAGTCTGAATACGGTGCAATCTCCTGATAATATTTCGGCAGGTGTTCCTTCTGAATTGCTGAGCTACAGACCGGATATAAAAACTGCAGAGCTTGCGGTAAGAAAAAGTGCAGCTGCGATTCATGTGGCGAAAATGAGTATGTATCCTTCATTAAATATTACCGCTCAGGGTGGTGTGAACGCTTTTCAGATAAGCCATTGGTTTAGTATTCCGGGATCCCTTTTTGGGATGGCAGCCGGAGCAATTGCACAGCCTATTTTGAATGGTAAGCAGTTGAAAACGCAATATGAGCAATCTAAAGTGTTGGCTGATCAGGCTGAAATAACTTTCAAACAATCAGTTTTGAAAGCTGTAGGAGAGGTCTCTGATGCTTTGGTACAAATTAAGAAGCTTGAAGAGCAGCAAAAGATAGCAGAAGGCTTAGCTGTGAAATCGGGAGAAGCGGTAAAGAAAGCCGATATGTTATTTAAGTATAATTCAGCGACGTATGTTGAAGTCATTATCGCGCAAACCAATAAGCTTCAGGCTGAATTGGATCTTGCCTCGCTGAAAGCTCAAAGATTGAATGCAATCACTGCTCTTTATCGCTCTGTAGGTGGCGGATGGCAATAAAGTAAAATGGAACCTGCTTCGTCTATTATGATGCAGCAGGTTTTTAATCTATACTACTATGAAGACAAATATACAGGAGGGTATTATTCTTATTCCGGATTTCAGCGGATTTACCGAATTTGTGTTCAATACAAAATTGTACACAGGAGAATATATTGTAAGAGAACTACTATCTACATTGATTGATGTGAACGAGCGGTATTTTGAAATATCAGAGATTGAAGGGGATGCTATTTTGTTCTATCGCTATGATGAGCAGCCTTCTTATCAAAATATTTCAGGAATACTCCGAAAAATGAGAAATGCATTCAACAGAAAAATTGAAGAACTCAGTAAAAGTCTAAGTACAACGATTGACTTGTCGTTGAAATTTATTGTTCATTACGGAACATTTTCTCAATATAATATTGGCAACTTCAGAAAATTATATGGAAAAACAATAGTGGAAGCTCATCAACTCCTGAAAAACGGACTCGCAGAAAAGCCTTCCTACGCTTTGTACACTAACTCTTTTCTTGAAAACAGCAGAAAGCAGGATTTTGATTGTAATGAAGAAGAGATTCATCAGGAGGAAGTAGGGGTTATTCATTATTTTGAAAAGATAAACTAGCATATTTTTTAATCCTTGTAAATTTGCTATTGCTAGGTGCCCGGGTGAGATCCGGGCATTTTTTTATGAATATGAAAGAAATTTAAAAAGTAGCGTTAGTTTTTATAGTGAATTTTTAAATTATTGATAAATTGTGAATTTTTGATAATTTGGCGACAAGGAAATTTTTACGGATTTATTTTATTGAAGTATTGTTGGTCTTTTTGTTTTATTGTTGATTTATTTTTAAAATTATTTATTGTTATATGGTTGGAAATTAAGTATTTATTTTATTTTTTTTGTTTTTTGATGTAACAAAAACCATGAGATGATGGTCTTATAGATAGAATAAACTATAATCTCACATGAAAGTAATTTTATTTCCAATAGCGGTTTTAACGGGTAGTTTGGCTTTCGCCCAGACCCAGGCTGTGAAGGATACTGTAAAGGCGAATGCAAAAGAAATTGAAGGAGTTACCATTGTAGCCAGAAAACCAACGGTAGAATCTAAAGTAGACAGAACTGTTTTTAATGTATCCAACAGTTCTATTTTAGCGGGAAATACAACCTGGGATGTTCTTAGAATGACACCCTTGGTAAGCATCGATAATAATGATGATGTAAAAGCAGAAGGTCAGACTGTTACAGTGTATATAAATGATAGAAAATCAGTTTTTACAGGAAAAGAATTGAAAGAATATCTTAAGACCATTCCGGCTGATAACCTGATGAAAATTGAAGTAATTACCAGTCCTTCCTCCCGATATGAAACTTCAGGATCTGTCATCAATATTGTTCTCAAAAAAAGAGAT
Organism: uncultured Chryseobacterium sp.; assembly: GCA_963518055.1. Lineage (GTDB taxonomy): Bacteria > Bacteroidota > Bacteroidia > Flavobacteriales > Weeksellaceae > Chryseobacterium. The sequence goes on along the minus strand of CAUQIC010000020.1, from coordinate 15,285 downwards.
GATGAAGGAATGAAAGGAAGTATATCATTGAATAACAGACAAAGTACCAAGAACTCACAATACACCAATTTTAATCTTAATTACCATAAGAAAAAGTTCACCCAGACTTTTATCGGAAGCTACAACAATGGTGATTATGTGCAAAAGAATGAAATTTTAAATACACGATACGAAAATAACAGAGTTTCCAAGCTCAGCCTAGAATCAGAGATGAGAAATGAAAGCCCTTCTCTTTCCTCTACCTCAGAATATGAGATCAATGATAAGAATAATATCGGGCTTGTTCTGGAGTATTTTCAAAACCGAAACCTTTCTTTTGGAGAATCCAGCGGGACGGAATCTATGAACGGTGTACTTACTGATTCTTTCAATCAAACCCAGAATACGTGGGGGTTCAGCCGTACTTTGGGTACCAATATTTTCTATAAATACTATGATAAAGAAAAAAACAGAATTTTAGATATCAATGCCGGAACAAATTATACAGGGAATGATAATGATAATTTGATCAATAAAGTGGGTATCTCAAAAACTCAGGAATTAGGAGTTATCAGCAATAATCAGATGCGTAATTATTATCTGAAAGTAGACTATACCCAACCATTAGGAAAATCAGGGGGTACTCTTGAAATGGGAGGGAAGACGGAGCTTAATAATCATGTAATTCCCAACAGTCTGTATGGGGTAAGTATAAGTGATCCTAATTCAGAATATTATAACCTTGCCAGAAATGACAGATTTCATTATAAAGATAATATTAGTTCCTTATATGTTAATTATAGTAAGACTTTTTTCAAAAAACTGGAAGCCAGAATAGGTCTCCGATATGAGTATATTGATTTAAAAGTGAATCAGGAGGTTGCCGGAACAGACAGAAAAGATTCATACGGAACATTTCTTCCTAATTTATTGTTGAAATATAGTTTTTCAGACAAATATGATGTAAGTCTTACATACAACAGAAGTATCTGGAGACCATGGTATTCGGAATTTAATCCATTTCTGGTTCCTGATATCAACGGAACTTATTCCAGAGGGAATTTATATTTGAATCCTAATCCGAATGACAGACTCTACCTGAAGTTTGGAATTTTGAAAAAATACTTTATCTCCGCACGATACATGTACACCAATCAGGATTACTGGACAACCTATGCGACAGAAAATGGAAGAACGGTTTCATTACCGGGGAATTTCGATGGTAAAGTTCAGAAATATTACCTTTTTGCTAATACCAATCAGAATTTTCTGAAAAATAAACTGAATGTGAATCTTGGGTTTGGATGGTATTACATTGATAATAAAGATTTTAATGAAAGGAATCAATTGGGAGGTAAAAATTATATCAGTTACTGGGGAGGTTCAGCCAATGTATCATACACCAATCTTTTCAACAAGAATATTAACGTGAGTGCATGGATGGAAATTGCCAACCAAAATAACGGGAATTCATATGCCAATAACACCAACGTGTTTCACAATATTTCAGTCACTAAGATATTCCCTAAAACCCAGATGGAGCTGAGTATGCAGCTGATGAATATCTTTAAAAGACCTTATGCAGACAATACGACGTATAGCCCTGACGGAACATTCAGAGAATATTCGAAATGGGATTGGTATGGAGTTTCTCTGACCTTTGTAAAACGTTTCGGAAATCAGAAGGTAAAAGAAAATACCAAAACGGATGTAGAGAAAAATTCCGGAGGCGGAAAATAATATTCAGTTTGTTAAATGTGTGAGCGGATCTCCTCTGGGAGTCCGCTTTTTTTGTATCTGTTGAGAAATATCTTTTGGCCACGAATTCCGGAATACCTTTATTATTTGTGCATTAGTGGCCAAAAAAATAAAAAAAGTTCCTATATATCCCACAAATCTTTTTGTCTAAAAAAAACTGCTCAATCTGCCTTATCTGCGAGAGTAAAATCCTCTGTATGTATCTGCGAAATTTTCTGCCACAAATTCACAAATACCTTTATTATTCGTGCATTAGTGGCCAAAAAAATAAAAAAAGTTCCTATATATCCCACAAATTTTTGTACCTAAAAAATCTGCTCAATCTGCCTTATCTGCGAGAGTAAAATTCTCTGTACACATCTGTGAAATTATCAGCCACGAATTCCCGAATACCTTTATCATTCGTGCATTAGTGGCTCATAAAATCTTAAAGAAATCTGCGTGAGAACAATATCAACAGAATAAAACGATCAAGTACCAATAAAAGAAAAACAGATCCCCAATCGGGAATCTGTCTTATATCTTTATAAAAAAATCGGAAGGTATCGAACATATTGAATACATTCTCAACTTTCAACTTTCAACTCTCAATTTTCAATTATAAAATCTTATTGTAAAGTAAATTTTACTTTCGTTTTTATAGCATCTGAAGCATTACCAATCAGTGCTTCAAAATCTCCTGGTTCAGCTACCCAGTCATGTTTACCGGTATCAAAATAGCTTAATGCCGTTTTATCAATAGTAAATGTTACTTCCTTCTGTTCGCCCGGATTTAAAAATATTTTTTCAAAGCCCTTCAACTCTTTGGCAGGACGGGGAACAGATGATTTTAAATCACTGATATAAAGTTGAGCAACTTCCGCTCCCGCTCTTTTACCTGTGTTTTTAACACTTACTGTAAATGTGATTTTACCGTCCTGTGACATAGTGGTTTTATCTACCTTTGCTTTCCCAAATTCAAAAGTGGTATAGCTTAATCCATGACCGAAGCTGAATAAAGGCTTAATGTTTTTTGTGTCATGCCAACGATAGCCCACAAAAATTCCTTCATTATAAGTTATATTAATAGGGTTTTTCTGGTCTTTTCCTTTTCCTGCTGCCAACTCATCTTTCTGTCCCGGATATTCTCCAAGTTGGTGCGCCGAATTATCTTCAAGTTTAACAGGGAACGTAAAGGGAAGTTTTCCTGACGGATTAGAATCACCTGCTAAGATGGAGGCAATAGAATTTCCGGCTTCAGACCCTAGATACCATGATTGGACAATGGTTGGTACTTCTTTAATCCATGGCATTGCTACAGCATTTCCTGTGACTAAAATAACAGCAAGATTTTTGTTTGCTTTAGCTAAAGCAGAGATCACATGATCCTGATTATAAGGCAAGCCATAGCTTTTTCGGTCATTGCCTTCACTATCCTGGAAATCGGATTTATTTAATCCACCTACAAAAATAACGTAGTCTGATTTTTTTGCCAGTTCTACAGCTTCGTTCAGTAATTCTGCTTCAGAGCGGGTATCTTTCAGATCCTGTCCGGATTTTACCCCATTGTATTCTCCGCCGATATCTCCTACATAACCTCTTGCATACTGTACGTCAGCTTGTTTCCCAAATCTTGTTTTAATTCCGTCTAACGGCAGGGTTTCATATTTTACTTTTAATGATGATGAACCACCACCAACGGTCATAATCTTAATAGCATTTTCTCCAATAACAGCTATTTTCTTAGCTTTACTAAGATCAATCGGGAGAACGTTTCGATCATTTTTTAACAAAACAATTCCTTCTGCTCCAATTTCTTTAGCCACTGCTTTATGCTCTTCAGAAGCAATATTTCCGAAAGGTTTATTTCGGTTCATAGTCGTTTTATAGGCAAGGCGAAGTAGCCTTGTTACTTTGTCGTCAAGTTCGGTAGTTCCTACTTTTCCTGATTTAATAAGATCCAGGTAAGGTTTTGCCAGAAAGTAGTTGTCATAAGCATTTTTTGTTCCTGCGGAAAGTCCGTTGGTCCATGTTCCGAATTCAAGATCTAATCCGTTGTGAATGGCCTGCTCTGTATTGCTTACGGCTCCCCAGTCGGATACCACTACACCTTTATAGTTCCATTCTTTTTTTAAAATATCGTTTAGCAGATATTGATTTTGGCTTGCATATTGGCCTTTGTACATATCATAGGCTCCCATGATAGTCCATGAATCTCCTTCTGTTACCGCAGCTTTAAATGGTGGCAGATAAATTTCGTAGAGTGTTCTGTCGTCTACATTTACATTACTGGTATGTCGAAACATTTCCTGATTGTTCAAAGCAAAATGTTTTACCGAAGTGGCTACACCATTGGATTGTACTCCCTTAATGTACGGAACCACCATTTTTGAAGTCAGGTAAGGATCTTCTCCCATATACTCAAAGTTTCTTCCGTTGAGCGGAGTTCTGTAAATATTGACTCCCGGTCCGAGAAGGATATCTTTTTTTCTATAACGTGCTTCTTCGCCGAGGGCTTTACCATAATTCCAGGACATTTTTTTATTCCATGTCGCAGATAAGGCAGTGAGGGCAGGGTAGGCAATAATAGAGTCATTGGTCCATCCGGCCTGATCCCATTCATCCCACATTACTTCAGGACGTACCCCATGAGGGCCGTCTGTTGTCCAGAATTCCGGAATTCCTAATCTTGGAACTCCCGGCGAGCTAAACTTCGACTGTGCATGCAACATGGCTACTTTTTCTTCCAGAGTCATTCTGGAAAGTGCATCCTGAATACGTTGTTCCACAGGCTTTGATTCATCTAAATAAACGGGTAGAGTAGTGTTCTGAGCCATATAAGAAACAGAAATAAGGGTGAATAAACTTACAATGGCGGTTTTCTTTAACATAATGCCTTTTTATTTTGATTGAAAACAAAAATAAAGAAAATTTTCTTTATTATCTCAAAATGAGAAAATAAAAATTTGCCGATAAAAAAACTGCCTCTGCAATAGCTGGCAGTTTTGTATTAAAATAAGGGAGTGAAAAATAAAAGAATATTTTACATACAGTAATTTGTGTAACTAGGTGAGATGGGATCAGGTAAGCTCATCTACTCTGACAGCCTCCAACTCAGTTCATGTTACCAACCTTTCACTGCTCCTCCTTTAAAAATCTCTTTTGCTTTCTTTTCAACCTCATCAGATTCATAAGCTTTGACAAAATTCTTTACCTTCTGACTGTTTTTATTGTCTTGTCTGGCAACCACTACATTCACATAAGGAGAGTCTTTGTCTTCTTTAAGAATTCCTTGTTTTTCAGAATCTAATCCGGCTTGGGCTGCAAAGTTATTATTGATGATTCCTACTACAACATCTCTATCATCCAGAACTCTTGGAATCTGGGCTCCTTCTATTTCCATAATATTCAGTTGCTTTGGATTTTCGATGATATCCGTAACTTTAGGAAGTAATCCCACACCATCTTTTAATTTTAATAAACCACTTTTCTGCAATAAAAGTAGAGAACGTCCTCCGTTTGTTGGATCATTGGGAATAACAATGGTGCTCCCATTTTGCAATTGATTGATATTGTTAATCTTTTTAGAATAGGCAATGATAGGATAAACAAAGGTATTACCCACAACTGCCAGATTATAGCCCCTTTGTTTTGATTGTTCCGTAAGATAGGGAACGTGCTGGAAGGCATTGGCATCAATATCACCATTGGTCAAAGCTTCGTTGGGCACTACATAATCATTAAAAGGAATCAGCTCAACATCAAGGTTGTATTTTTCCTTAGCCACTTTTTTAGCTACCTCAGCAATTTCCTGCTCCGGGCCGTAGGTGATTCCTACCCTGATAAAATTCGGATCATCCTTTCTTCCTGAGCAAGCGCTGAAAAGAAGAACTCCGGCGGCCAATAATCCTAAGATTTTTATTTTTTTCATTTTTATTTCAATGTTATAAAGAAGGAATTTTAAAAAGAGAAAAGATCAATCAGGTTATCTGTGATCAAAATGCTTCGATAGCTTATCTCCGGAAAATTGTATAATAAATACTAAAAGAACAAGTAATATCAATACCGTATTCATAATGACAATATCATAGCCGATATAACCATATTGATATCCAACCTGCCCTAATCCGCCGGCACCTACTGCACCTCCCATCGCAGAATATCCAACCAAAGTAATCAAGGTAATGGTTGCATTATTAATTAATGAAGGTAAGGCTTCAGGAAGCAATACTTTTTTAATAATTTGAAAAGGAGAAGCCCCTAAAGCTCTTGCTGTTTCTATCAAACCGTGAGGAACTTCAATAAGGCTGTTTTCCACCAATCTTGCAATAAAAGGAGCTGCTCCCACACTTAATGGTACTAAAGCTGCATTGACTCCAATGGAAGTCCCTGCTAAAACTCTTGTGAAAGGAATCATCCATACAATTAAAATAATAAAAGGAATGGCACGGAAAATATTCACCATAATAGACAATATTCTATGATAAAATGTATTTTCCAACAACTGGTCTTTCCTTGTTAAAAATAGAAAAATACCGACCGGAAGGCCTAAAACAAATCCAAAAAATCCGGATAAAAATGTCATGTAAACCGTTTCCCAGGTTCCTTTTGCCAAAAGGGCAATTACCGTATCACTAAGCATATCCTTTTACTGTATTTTGAATTTTATTTTGATTAAAATAATAGATCGCCTGTTGGTTTTCTTCTTCTTCTCCCTGAAGTTGCAACAGCAGTTTTCCAAAATTGGAATTTCCGAAGTATTCTACATCAGCCTTCAAAAGTTTATAAGGGATTTTATATTGGTTGTATAGCGTTGAAAGAATTTGTTCAACACTGATATTTTCATTGAGTTCGATTTCGACTAGTGGAAATAAACCTTCCTTCGGTTCTTTCTGTAGTCTGCTATTGAGTTCCTGTGGCAGGGTCATGTCATCTGAATTTATAAATTGTCGGATTACCGGATTTTCTTTCTCCGAAATAATCTCACTTAAAGTTCCTTTTTTTAATAATTTTCCATGATCTATAACCGCAACGTGGTTACAAACCGCTTTGATAACCTCCATCTCGTGGGTGATCAAAAGTATGGTGATTCCCAGCCTTTGGTTAATATCTCTTAAAAGCTGCAGAATAGACTTAGTTGTCACCGGATCCAGAGCGCTGGTTGCTTCATCACAAAGCAGAAGGTGAGGGTCATTGGCTAATGCTCGTGCAATGGCAACCCTTTGTTTCTGACCTCCAGAAAGGCTCTTCGGATAATCTTGGGCTTTATTTTCAAGGCCAACGATCTTCAACAGTTCGTTGACTTTTTTATTGATTTGATCTTTACTGAGATGATCCAGCTCTAAAGGAAGAGCTACATTATCAAAAACAGTTCTCGAAGACAACAGATTAAAATGCTGAAAGATCATTCCTATTTTTTTGCGTTCTTCAGCCAGTTGCTTTGAACTTAATCGGGTAAAATCTTTTCCATTGATAATGATCTGTCCTTCATCCGGTCTTTCCAATAGATTTACGGTACGGATCAGGGTACTTTTCCCTGCACCGGAAAACCCGATGATTCCAACAATATCCCCTTTCTCTATATTGAGACTCACCTGATCCAATGCCTTAAAAGACTGCTTCTTCTGATGAAAAGTTTTTGATATATTTTTGATTTCTATCATTCTGATACTTTGTATATTTAAATAGGTTGATATCGCTTATTCGTCCTATTAAAAAATCTTCTTACTCTTCTTAATTTAACTTTTGACCGTTTTGAAAGTTTAAAGTATTTCGTGACATTCGTCAGCAATACTCCCAGCAATATGATTGCCAAACCATATAGCTGGCCTCCATTGATGCTTTGATGGGCAACAACCCAGCCTGCAATCACTGTTACAATAGGATTTATATAGGTATGGGTGCTTACAAGGGCTGCGGGTTTCACGGACAAGAGCCAAATGTACGACAAATAAGCGACTATCGATCCAAAGAAAATTAAAAACAGAACGCCCAGCCATGCCGATAATGGGATGGCTGAAACCGAAAAGCCGACCCACTCTCTTCTTAAAAAAGCAATGATAAAAGCTGCTACACCTGCTACTATGAGTTGTTGAGCAATATTCATGAATGTTGATTGGGAAGCCGGATTTTTTTTAGAATATAAAGATCCCAAAACCCAGGCGATGGAACTTAGTCCTAATACTACAAATGCAGTGATACGGAGATTGCCGTTAAACATGGCATGAGTTGTATTGGAATGTACACTTCCTTTTAAAAAGAATACTAATCCTACAAATCCAATGAGCAATCCTATCGGAATAAATTTATCTGAAAAATAATATTTCCAGTTTTTTCTGTCGATCGCTATGAACCAGAAGGGCCCTGTAGCAATTGAAATTGCAGCTTCAGGAGCTGTTACATATTGTTCTCCCCAGGCTACAAGCCCCGTTCCCCCAGTAAGAATAAGGACTCCTGTGATAGCATTTTTCTTCCAGTTGATCAAAGAGTTCGCTTTTTCTCCTTTAGACAAGAGATAGCCAATCATCAAAATTCCTGCTACCAGAAATCTCAACCCCGAAAGAATAAACGGCGGGAAACCTTTCAAGCCAAATGAAATAGCTAAAAACGTAATCCCCCATATTACATAGATATTTGTAAATGCCAATGGAACCAGCCATTTGTTTTTAGAATTGCTCATTTTTATTTTTTTAATGTTGTTGTGTTTGTGTTTTCAATAAAAAAGGCCCTACAACTTGGTAGGGCCTTTAAAATATGTCATATAAAAAGTAAGGTCACCCACAGTATTCTCGATGCATAGGCATACACGTAGCCATCATCATTTTTTTGATGCTATGTTTCTTAATTGAATTATTTTTTAATTCTGCCTTCATTTTATTTTTTTTCTTGAATACGGTGCAAATATATAATATAATTTCTATTAGTCCACTAAAAAAGTAGGGAATTTAAATATTAATTTATTGTTAATTGGGTTTATTTATTGATAATCAATTATTTACTATTTGTTTTTTTTCTGATTTATTTAGTTTAAAATAGAGTTTTTATGCTTTTTAATTCATTATTTATTGAATTGTTGCTTAAATGCTTTTGTTGAATAAGTAAAATAATATTGATTTTTTAAGAATTGCATAAAATTCAAGATACTTGTCATTTATTAAACTAGTTAAATGCCCGGGATATTCTGTGTTTGTAATTTAGCGTTAAAATTAAAGAGATGAACAATAGAATATTAGGCCTGCATCATATCACGGCTATTGCAGATAATGCCAAAAGAAATTTAGATTTTTATACTCAGATATTAGGAGTAAGACTTGTAAAGAAAACCGTAAACTTTGATGATCCGGGAACCTATCATTTTTATTTTGGAAATGAAAACGGAACTCCGGGAACCATTCTCACCTTCTTTCCGTGGGAAGGAATAGGACAGGGAAACAATGGAAGTGGTATGGCCACTCACATAGGATATGCAGTGCCAAAAGGAAGCCTTGATTTCTGGAAGGATCGTTTGAAAAGTTTCAACGTTAAGGTAGAAGAAGGTGAAATCTTTGGAGAAAAACTGATCTCCTTTAAGGATCCTGATGGTCTTCAGTTACAATTCATAGAGCCATCCGGTGATGATAACAGAAAAGTATGGACTACGGATGATATTAAAGATGAACAGGCATTAAAAGGGTTTCACAATGTAACTCTAACGTTGAGAAAAGCAGATCCTACTATTAAAGTGCTTACTGATATCCTGGGATACGGTCTACAGAAACAAGAGGGAGAAAGATACAGATTGACAACAGATGCTATTGATACTGCTAATGTCATCGATATTATTGAAAATGATAAAATTCCTGCCGGAAGAAATGCAGCGGGGACCAATCATCATATTGCCTTCAGAGTAAAGGATGACAATGTTTTGATGGAATACCGTGAAAAAGCATTATCTGCGGGGCTAAGTATTACTCCGAAGATCAACAGAGATTATTTCTATTCATTATATTTCCGTGAGCCGGGCGGTGTCTTGTTTGAAATTGCCACTGATAATCCTGGATTTACAGTAGATGAGCCCCTGAATGAATTGGGTACAAATCTTAAACTTCCTGCACAATATGAAGGAATGCGTGAAAAAATAGAAGGGGTGCTTCCGAACTTATCATAGATCATTCAGGAACTCTTAGAAAGAAAGTAACTTTGAATTAATAATTTTAATGACAAAGAATTGGGGAACGTGCCATAGAAAATAAACTTTGTGTTAAAAATAATATTAATACTAAATTATAATAAAAGATAAAATGGAAAGAACAGAAATCGTTTTAGAAGGAAGAAAAGGAGAAATTCAACTTTTCACAGATGACCATAAAGTAGGAAAAATGGATATTTCAGTAATCGGTAAAAAGCTGACAGTATATCATACTGAAGTTAATCCTGAATATGAAGGAAGAGGCTTTGCTAAAATTTTATTAGAAAGGCTGGTTTCCTATGCTCGTGAAAATGATCTGAAAATAGTACCGTTATGTCCTTATGTGCATATGCAGTTTAAACGTCATCCTGAAGAATATAACGATGTATGGATGAAGGAAGAATTGTAGAGAGCAAAAGGAGTAAAAGTAGTTAAGAACGGGATTGCACTATGCTGAGAAGTGGTTGCATTAATTTGCGATTCAACTTATACTTATAAGCTAGTTATCATCATGGCGGCTCATGATTTTCAATGAGCAGCTATCAATTATCAATTTAAAAAATTATGAAACTTATTACAGGATTGCATCATGTTACGGCTATTACCGGAAATGCACAGGAGAATATAGATTTTTATACAGGGGTATTAGGGCTTCGTTTGGTGAAAAAAACGGTTAATTTTGATTATTCCGAAGTATATCACTTTTATTTCGGAGATGAATTGGGAACTCCGGGAACCATTATGACTACTTTTCCCTACGGTAAGGATCTCATTAACGGCCGACATGGTAAAGGAATGTTGAATACAACAGCTTTTTCAGTTTCAATTGATGCAATCGATTACTGGATGAACCGTCTGGATCAGTTTAATATTCTTTATAAACAACCACAACAGAGATTTTCGGGTGAAGTTTTTATTTATCTTGAAGATTTTGACGGGTTAGGTCTTGAGCTGGTTTTTAATAGTCAAGATGAGCGAAAAGGGTATTACAACGGATATATCCCTAAAGATTATGCTCTTAAAGGAATTCATCATGTGGAAATATGGTTAGACGGTTATGAAAGAACAGCGGCTTTGTTGACAACTCAGATGGATCACAAAGTCATTTCAGAAAGTCCTGATCGATTAAGATTAGGAACAGAAAACCTTCCCGGAAAATATGTTGATCTGTTAAGTGCTCCTAATGCACTAAAAGGATTAGCCGGAAGAGGAACCGTACATCATGTAGCCTTTGCAACTCCTGATGCCCAGTCACAGCTTGAAATGATAGAGAAATTAAATGCTTATGGGTTGCAGCATACTGGAGTAAAAGATCGCAAATATTTTACCTCGGTATATTTTAAAGAACCCGGAGGTATATTGTTTGAAATTGCTACCTCAGGCCCGGGATTCGATGTTGATGAAGAACAGGCATTTCTTGGTGAAGATCTGCAGTTACCTCAGCAATTTGAAGAACAAAGACAACATTTGACTGAAGTTCTTCCAAAAATCAATTATCCAACAGAAAAATTCAGATAGGAATATTATGAGCCATACTTTAAATATAAAAACAGCGGGTATCCCATTGAAGCAAGCTAAAAAAGCTTTAATTATGATACACGGACGTGGAGGAAGTGCGCAGGATATTTTGAGCTTGTCTCAACATTTGAATGTGAAAGAGTATGCACTATTAGCCCCGCAGGCTCTGAACCATACCTGGTATCCTTATTCATTTATGGCACCCGTGGATCAGAATGAACCGTGGTTGTCATCAGCCATTGAAATTGTAGGAGAAACAGTAAAGGCGGCTTTAGATGCAGGAATTAAATCTGAAAATATTTACTTTTTTGGATTTTCCCAAGGTGCCTGTCTTACCCTGGAATTTCTAACCAGAAATGCTCAAAAATTTGGGGGTGCCGTAGCCATTATTGGTGGTGTTATCGGTGATAAAATCAATCGTGAAAACTATAAAGGGGACTTTGCGGGAACACCTGTCTTTTTAGGAACCAGCAATCCTGATTTTCATGTTCCTGTAGAAAGAGTATATGCAACGGCCAATATTTTGAGGGAGATGAATGCTGATGTTACCGAAAAAGTATATGCAAATTTTGGACATTCCATCAATGAGGAAGAAATGGAACTGGCTAATTCAATTGTTTTCAAGTAATATTTTAGTGACAAAAGCCACAAAAGAGTGTAATTAAAAATAAACAACCTGTTGTGGCTTTTGTGATTTTATTTACTATGAATTTGAAATCAGGGAGGTTCTTCAAATTGATTATAAGTTTAATAAAAAATGAATATCACACGTATTTACAGTAATGAAAAAGGAGATTCTCACTTTGAAGATATTGAGATTCCGCTCATCAATCAAGGAGAGATTGGTTTTCTTTCTGAAGCATTAGATGTTAAAAAATTACAATTCCGAAAAGTTTCTGCAGACTATGATTATGATTTTCATTGTGCTCCGCAAAAGCAGTATATCGCTCTTTTAGACGGTGGAGTAGAAATTGAAACATCCCTTGGAATAAAAAGAAAATTTCAAACCGGAGAGATTTTGCTGGTAGAAGACACTGAAGGAAAAGGACATAGAACCAAAAATCTGGAGAAAAGAGAAAGAACGTCGTTATTTATTTATATTTAAAAGATAAAAGATAAAAGATAAAAGATAAAAGATAAAAGATATTTATTAAACACCAATTCATCATTTTCAACTTTCAACTCTCAATTTTCAACTCTCAAAAACCATGCACGAAAAATTCCTTCTTATTCTGGGGCTTCTGCTCATTGTCATGATGCTTGTTATGCTGGCACAAAGGATCAAAATTGCCTATCCTATTTTTTTAGTACTAGCAGGATTGGGGATTAGCTTTATTCCTGGAGTTCCTGTTTTAAAACTGGACCCGGAAATTATATTTATGATCTTTTTGCCACCTTTATTATATGAGGCAGCATGGTATACTTCGTGGAATGACTTCTGGAAATGGAAGCGTCCTATTAGCTTGCTGGCTTTCGGGTTGGTATTTTTAACCTCTTTAGTCGTTGCCTACACTTCACAGGCTTTAATACCGGGATTTACGCTGGCTTTAGGATTCTTGTTGGGTGGGATTGTTTCCCCTCCGGATGCTGTAGCAGCGACAACAGTGTTAAAAGGATTGAAAGTCCCTAAACGGACCATTGCCATTTTAGAAGGAGAAAGTCTTATTAATGATGCTTCTTCACTGATTGTATTTCGGTTTGCCTTAGCAGCTGTAATAACCGGAGCTTTCTCTATGCAGGAAGCTACAGGACAGTTTTTTCTGGTAGCTGGAATGGGAATTGTCGTAGGGATTGTGGGAGCTCATATTTTCTATGCCATTCATCGGTTTTTACCTACAAGTCCGGCTATTGATGCCGCACTAACTGTAATGACCCCCTATATTTTGTTTCTTTCAGCAGAACATTTTCATTTTTCAGGGGTAATGGCCGTAGTAAGCGGAGGGTTATTTATGTCTTTCCGAGCCCATGAAATGTTTAAAACAGGAACTACGAGAATCAATATGACAGGAGTGTGGAATACCCTTATTTTTGTGATGAACGCCTTGGTTTTTGTCTTAATAGGTCTTGAGCTTCCTGATATTATCAATGGTTTAGGCGAAACATCCTTAATGAAAGGAATTGAATATGGATTAATTATAAGCCTTATCGTAATCGTAGTTCGTCTGTTATGGATCTACCCAGTAGCCCATATTCCCAGATGGTTGAGTGAAAAAGCCCGTCTTGATGCTAGTCCGGGATGGAAGAATCCTTTGATTATCGGCTGGGCAGGAATGAGAGGTGTCGTTTCTCTGGCAACAGCATTGTCTATTCCGGTAATGATGAACTCGCAATCAGAATTTCCCATGCGAAACCTGATTATTTTTATCACTTTTGTGGTCATTTTTGTAACCTTGGTTTTTCAGGGATTAACACTTCCTTTGATTATTAAATTAACCAGAATTGAAGAAATTGATCATATACTTCCTTCTCATGAACAACAAGCCGGAATTCAGATGAGACTCGATAAGCTGGCTCTAAATAAACTGGATAAAGAATACGGTGAAAGCTTGGAAACTAATAATCTTGTTGGAAATCTTAAAAAGACATTGGAAAATGACATTCATCTTCACCAAAATCATCTGTCTTCCTTGGAAATGTGTACTAATAGGCAGCATGATATGAAAGAATATCATCAAATTATGCTTGATATTTTTGCCTTGCAGAGAAAAGAATTATTTAAGATGAAAAGAGAAAAGCTATTCAGTGATGATGAGATCAGAAAAGCAGAATCCCAATTGGACTTGAATGAATTGAAAATTACCGGAAATAAACACTTGTAGAGAGTTGAAAATTGAGAGTTGAAAATGATCAATATCCCAAAACTTTATCTCTATTCTTAAACCTTAAACTTAATCTCTTATGAATACATTACATTTTTTAGTGATTGGAAAGAATCAGGAAATTCTCGATGTTTTAAAAAGGTTGATCGAAAATAATGAAGGTTGGACCGCAGAAATACAGAGTGATGAAAATTTCTGTTACGAATATTTAAAAGAAAACACGGTGGATATTGTTCTTTTAAGTTCCGGTTTAGAAGATGATTTTGAGCGGGATATCAAAATATTTTGTAGTTCTCTGGACAAAGATATTAAAGTGATCGACCATTATGGAGGAGGAAGTGGACTTTTGAAGAATGAAGTTTACAGTCTTTTTCCTAATTTGCGGGGGTAAACTTTAATTTATGTTTGAAAATATCATTAAAAACATTGGCCGATTCATCAAAACTACTCCGGAAGAGGAAAAATTTTTTACTGATTTATTGGTGTGTCAGTCATTTCCTAAGAAAACCATTTTATTAAGAGAAGGGGAAATCTGTCAGTTTGAAGGATATATTCATAAAGGATGTGTAAGAATGTATTGTCTTGACGATAATGGTTCCGAAGTGACCCTTTTATTTGCTATTGAAGACTGGTGGATTAGTGATATCGCATCCTTTCAGGAGCAAAAGCCTTCCAATGTATTCATAGAAACATTGGAAGATTCAGAGATCTATATGTTGAATCCTACCACAAAAGAAAAACTCTTAAAGGAAATTCCCAAATTTGAAAGGGTTTTCAGAATGCTGGTACAGAGAAATCTGGCAACCCTTCAGAAGCGTTTGGTCAATACAATTTCAAAATCAGCATCAGATCGTTATCTTGAATTTATAAAAGTCTATCCTTCCATACCGCAAAGAGTAGCACAATATTATATAGCTTCTTACCTGGGGGTTTCCAAAGAATTTGTAAGCACCATCAGAAAAAGGCTTGCATCCAAAGAAAAATAAGTATTCTCAGATTTGCACAGAGGCTAATGGAAAATTGTATTAGCCCCTAAGCACAAATGCCTTTCTTATTCGTGAATTA
>CAUQIC010000019.1:0-117384 GCA_963518055.1 uncultured Chryseobacterium sp. | reverse complement strand
ATTTTTATAAAATATAATCGAGTAGATCCAGGTAAATATTTTAAGGAAAAGATAAACGCAAAGTAAAAGTGATTCGACCTTTTTATTATAGGGGGCAAAGCACTGCAACTTCGTTGCTGATTAAGCGTACGGCTAGAACGACAGCTTCATCGAATCAACTTTGTTGATTCTGTTCTTTGCCCCCTGAAATGAACAGTTTTTAGATAAAAGCTTTGCGTCTATCTATATAATCAAAAACAATCTCAATGATGATCTATTGAGCAATATTTGTTTTATAATCCATCCGGTTTATGGGTATGAGAAGTAGAATTAACATTTTTGTAAAATACAGTCGGGCACATCCATGTATATAATGCTATAATTTTTCTATATTTAGAAGACATATAATGCTATGTTTACGAATGTTTAGGAAATGGCTTGTGTTTGTATTTTGCAGTCTAAAGCATACCTATCAGTATAATATAAAAAAAGACAATGCCAATAAACCTAATACCTCCGGATGGAGGCATGTTATACAAAGAAACAGACATGACTCAGTTGTTCCCTGAGCCATTGAATGCAATAACCGCTCTCTTATTCTTAGCCATAGCCATTTTTTGGACCCTTAAAATGAAGGGTAGTTTTAAAAAATATCCCTTTTTAACCTACTGCTTGGTTTTATTATATATTGGTGCCATAGGGGGAACGGTTTACCATTCATTCAGGCAATGGCCGGTATTTATCATGATGGATTGGATGCCCATTATGCTGCTGTGTCTGTCTGCCGGCTTTTATTTTTTAGCTCAGAGCATGAAATGGTACTATGCTGTTGTAATGGTTCTTGTCTATCTGATCCTTATGTTGGGGTTAAGAAATTGGATGTTGATAGATAACCCTTCTCTCTTCATCAACATAAATTATGCAATTATGGCTTCGTTTGTGCTTTTTTCGGTAGTAAGTTATTTAATTTATACCCAATGGAAAGCCGGCAAATGGGTAGGCTTTGCTTTATTGTCTTTTGCTCTTGCCCTTACTTTCCGCATCGTTGATAAATCCGAAGGGTTGAGTTTCGGAACCCACTTTTTATGGCATACTTTCGGGGCTGTAGCCACATTTTGCATGTTTAATTATCTCTATCTTACTCGGAATGCAATTAGAAAAAAATAAGTGATTAAACTTAACCACAAAAGTCACAAAAGATTTTGAACACTTTAGTTATTTTAAGTGACAAGCTTTACGCATAGGAAGTTTACAGAAGTTTTTTAAAAATCAAAGATTTTTTCATGGAGAGATACTTAATTATGCTTTTTTGGCCACTAATGCACGAATGACTTTATTATTTGTGCATTAGTGGCTCATAAAATCTTTCAGAAATCTGCTCGATCTGCTTAATCTGCGAGAATAAAAACCTGCGAAATCTGTGGAAAATAAGATTCTGCCACGAATTCACGAATGCCTATATTATTCGTGCATCCGTGGCTATTAAACCTTTAAGAAATCTGCTCAATCTGCATAATCTGCGAGAATAAAAATCTATGTAAATCTGCGAAATCTGTGGAAAATAAGATTCTGCCACGAATTCACGAATGCCTATATTATTCGTGCATTAGTGACTCATAAAATCTGGGAGAATAAAAACCTGTTAAAATTTGTGGTTTAATAAAAAAAATAAAGGTTTTTTTGTGAAATTCACAGTCTGATTCTTTTAAGTTTGAAAGAAAGATGATTTACTTATATTTGCTCTGCAAAGTAAAATTAAATGTTCAAAAAAGTAAGCACTGTATTTATCCTTGGATTATATACGGTTTTTTGTTCGGCCCAACAGGTCCGGCCCTCCAAGTCATCTGAAATTTACCGCGATCTCAAAACCCTTAAACAGCTGCCTAAAGTTTTATACCTTGCAGCTCATCCCGATGATGAAAATACGGGATTACTCTCCTGGTTAATCAACGATCAAAATGTAGAAACAGGCTATCTGTCTTTAACCAGAGGGGATGGTGGTCAGAATTTATTAGGAACAGAGCAGGGGGCTGCATTAGGATTAATCAGAACGCATGAGCTTTTAGAAGCAAGAAAGTTAGATGGTGCCCAACAATTTTTTACGCGGGCGATTGATTTCGGTTTTTCTAAAAATACTACCGATACCTTTAAACAATGGGATGCAGACAGCATTACAGCCGATGTAGTTTGGGTAATCCGTAAATTCCGTCCTGATGTTATCATTTGTCGTTTTCCTCCTACTGCGGCGGCAGGCCATGGGCAACATGCAGCTTCGGCGGTAGTTGCAGAGAAAGCTTTTAAGCTGGCAGGCGATAAAACGGCTTTCCCGGATCAATTAAAATATGTTAATGTATGGCAACCCAAACGCGTATTGTGGAATACTTTCCGCTTTGGTGGGGTCAATACAACCGCTGAAAATCAACTGAAAGTTACCGTTGGACAATATGACGCACAACTAGGCATGGGCTATGGTGAATTGGCAGGATTAAGCAGAAGCTTACATAAAAGCCAGGGTGCAGGAACACAGTCTGTAGCAGGGATCAGAACTGAGTATTTTGCCCACTTTGCTGGTGAACCTGCAAAAACAAACCTTTTTGACGGACTAGCTAAAACCTGGACTTCAAAAGGAAATGCTGATATTGATCAATCATTAGATAAAATTATTTCGGCTTTCAATTTCAATAACCCCGAACTTAGCTTACCTGCTTTGCTGGCTTTGCGAAAAAAAGTGACGGCGCTACAGGATGGAGAGCTGAAAAGAGATAAAATTAAATCTCTTGACCATATCATTGTAAGCTGTGCCGGATTGATGGGCGAGGTGGTTACCAATCAGGCTGAAGCGGTGGCCGGAGATCATTACAATTTCAGATTAAATTTGATTTCAAGAGCTTCAGATCCTGTTGTTGTAGAAAATGTAAAGTGGTTAACTCAATCAGAAAGCTTCAACAGAAAACTGTCAAAAGATTCTTTAATCACCATTCAGCATGACATTCAGATTCCTGCTGATGCGGCACTTACAGAACCTTACTGGTTGGCAAAACCAGCCAAGGACGCAGCTACTTTCTCGGTTCCGAATGATACTTTGATCGGTTTGCCTGAGGCAGAATCACCACTGAATGTTTTGGTTAATTTAAAAATAGGTTCGGAAAAATTTCAGGTTAAACTTCCTTTATCTTTCAAGAAATTAGATCCGGTGCGTGGGGATGTAGTGGAAGCCTTGCGTATTGTTCCTGCATTGGAACTGAAATTTACACAACCCCTGTATTGGGCGAAAGAAAATGAGGATTTACATCTAAGTTTAAATTTTAAAGTGAATTCCGACAAGAAGTTCAATAAGGGCAAAGTAAACCTACTGTATAACGGGGAACGATTAGGCGGAGCCGACCTAAGTTCGTTCAATGGGAAAGACTTTACTGTCGATTATGTGATTCCAAAAACCAAGCTTGCCTCCATACCTTCGGATCGTTTGCAATTGGATGCCAATTACGTTGCAGAGGGAGTAACTTACAATAAAAAGCAAGTATTAATTCAATATCCACATTTACCTTCTTTACAATATTTTGCACCTGCCACTACTGTCGTCATGAAAGGCGATATTCAGGCGAAGGTGAAAAAAGTGGGCTACATACAAGGTGCTGGCGATTTCATTCCTGACTTCCTACGCATTGCAGGTATTCAGGTCGATGTTTTGAAAGATGAGGATTTTTACGGTAAAATAGATGAATCCGGTGAAATCGGCAGTCAAAATAAGCTATCGCAATATGATGCCATTGTAATGGGGGTTCGTGCCAATAATACAGAGAAAAAACTGGCTCGCTGGATGCCTTTTCTATGGTCTTATGTAAAAACCGGAGGGAATTTGGTCATGCAGTATAACACCAATCAGGATACAACCGTTGACCAATTGGGAATGTATAATTTCAGTATTGCCAACAAGCGTGTTACCGAAGAAAATGCTGAGGTTACGTTTTTAAACCCCAATCATAAATTACTGAACTTTCCGAACAAAATTACGAAGAATGATTTTAAAGGCTGGATCCAGGAGCGTGGTGCTTATTTCCCTGCTCAATGGGATGCCGCGTATGAACCGCTTTTTGAGATGCACGATACAGAGGAAGAACCACTGCAGGGATCTACTTTATATGCTAAATATGGGAAGGGTAATTTTATTTATACCCCGTTGGCATTTTTCAGACAGTTGCCTGTAGGAAATGTGGGCGCTGCACGTTTATTTTTTAACTTTTTATCTGCACAAAAAAACGAATGAACAAGCCACTTAAAAATTGGAATACCTGGTACATACTATTAGCCGTTGCATTAGTATTGCAGATCGTATTTTATTATTGTTTTACTAAATTCTGGGCATGAGTAATATAGATTGGACAGTTCTCATTTTTACACTTGTTGCGGTGGTGGTATATGGCGTATTCATCGGCCGTGGCCAAAAAAGCAACGAATCATACCTTAAAGCAGATAATAAAATGCCCTGGTACATTGTATTGATAGGGATTATGGCCACGCAGGCAAGTGCCATTACATTTCTGTCGGCACCGGGTCAGGCTTATACAGACGGGATGCGTTTCGTGCAGTATTATTTCGGTTTGCCTTTGGCGATGATTGTGATCTGTATTACTTTCATCCCGATTTTTCAACGCTTAAATGTTTATACCGCTTATGAATACCTGGAAAACCGTTTTGATAAAAAAACAAGGGTCCTCACGTCACTGCTTTTTCTTTTTTCCAGAGGTTTATCCACGGGAATCAGTATTTATGCTCCGAGTATCATCTTATCAAGCGTTTTAAACTGGAATATTTACTTAACCAATGTTTTGACAGGTGGTATTCTGTTGATTTATACTTATATCGGGGGGGCAAAAGCGATCGCTCACACCCAAAAATTGCAATTTCTTATTATTCTCGGAACCATGGCTTTTGCAGGCTATCTGCTTATTCAGAATATGCCGAATGGAATTGGGTTTAATGATGCACTGTATTTGGCGGGGAAATCCGGAAAACTCAATGTCATCACCACGGAATTTGATTGGAAAGATAAATACAATATCTGGAGCGGACTGATTGGTGGTTTTTTTCTGGCACTTTCATACTTCGGGACCGATCAGAGCCAGGTGGGGAGGTATATTACTGCGAAAGATACTACTAATGCAAAAATGGGCCTCCTATTGAACGGATTGGTTAAAATTCCAATGCAATTTGCAATTCTCCTGATTGGTGCCTTGCTTTTCGCATTCTTTTCTCTAAAACCGGCTCCTATTTATTTTAATGAACGTTCTTATCAATATTTAAAGGAAACAAAACCTGAACAGGCTGCGGTTTTTGAAAAAGAGCATCAGGATTTACAAGCAAAATTTAATGCAGAATCGAAAGATATTTTAAAGCTGAAAGAAAACAATTCTCCACAGCTCACAAAAACAATTCAGGATTTTAAAAATACACAAACCCAGGTAAAAGCACTGCACGGAAGGGTAGAGGAAGCCATCAACAAATCAAACTATAATGCGGAGAAAACAGATACGAATTACATTTTCCTGTATTTCGTGAAAAATACTTTGCCTGTAGGGATGATCGGTTTATTGTTTGCCGTTATTTTTCTGGCCAGCTGGGGTTCAATTTCGGCCGCGTTGAATTCCCTTGCTGCCTGCTCATTAAAAGATGTTCATTTACTGTTTACAAAAGAAATTCCTGATGAAAAAACCGAATTGAAGTATAGCCGCCTGCATACTTTAGCCTGGGGTATTTTCTCAATCGGTGTAGCCATGTTTGCCACTCAAATGGGTTCCCTTATTGAAGCAGTTAATGTATTAGGATCACTTTTCTACGGTCCGATATTGGGAATTTTTCTGGTCGCTTTTTACTATAAAAAAATCAATGGCCCGAATGTATTTATTGCGGCCATTGTATCAGAAATTACGGTTATTGCCGTTTATCAGTTTGATGTTGTTTCTTTCCTTTGGCTTAATGTTATTGGGGCGGCAGCAGTCATTATATTTTCGGCAATTGGGTTATTGTTTTATAAGCCGAAAGCAGTAAATTCGTAAACAAATAATAAGAAAAACAAACAAATAAAAATATTATGAAAACAATGATTAAATCTGTTACCGTACTTTTTGCTGCAACGATGCTTTCAGTGAATGCCTTTGCACAGGATACTAAAAAATCTGCCAGTCCACCGGCCACTGCTACAGGAAAAATTAAAGAGGCAAACATTACAATAGCCTATAGCAGTCCTTCTGTTAAAGGTCGTACCATCTGGGGTGGTTTAGAAGCTTATAATAAAGTGTGGCGTGCAGGAGCTAATGAAGCCACTACTTTCGAAACTGATAAAGATATTACGGTTCAGGGTAAAAAGCTGCCTGCAGGTAAATATAGCTTTTTCTTAATTCCTAAAGAATCCGGAACCTGGACGGCCATTTTTAACAAAGAACCAAAACAATGGGGCGCTTATAAATACGAAGAAGCAAAAGATGCTTTACGTGTGGATGTAAAAACAAAGGCTTTACCGGCAACACAAGAAGCTTTGGTTTATAAAATAAATAATAATGGATTCACCATGGACTGGGATAAAATCTCAGTGCCTGTAGAGATTAAATAAGTTTGAATATCAAACGTTAAAATCCCGGTTAATCCGGGATTTTTTTTGTTATTGGAATTGGTCTCATTAAGTGATCTTCACGACCGGATCTTCAATTATTTTTGTAGATAAATTGTTTGCTTTAAACCAAATAAAAAGAAGTACGGAGTTCATTTATTGTAACGTAAGATCGTAGATATAAAAAGAAGGAAATAAAATTGAGTTATTAATAATTCTATTTTAAGGTAAAAAATGGCTAAATATTCTCATTGAAAATAGCATATTATTTGCAGCTCTTTAAAAAAGAGAAAAAATGGAAAAAGTACCTAAAAAAAAGATTCGACCCTTACAGAAACAAAATCGACCAGGATCTGAAACAAAAATGTGCCCGATTCCGGAAACTGCTCCATTGAAGTATCCTCAAGAAGGAAAATTAAAAAATAAAGTAGCATTAATTACTGGAGGAGACAGCGGAATAGGAAAGGCGGTCGCTTTATTATTTGCAAAAGAAGGAGCTGATATTATTATAGCTTACCTGAGTGAAACAAAAGATGCCAAACAGACTCAAAAAGAAGTGGAAGCATTTTCCAGAACATGTACTCTGATAAAAGGCGATTTGGGAAAAGAAAGTCATTGTAAAAAAGTAATTCAAACCTCTATCAAAATCCATGAAAGAATTGATATTATTGTCAATAATGCAGGACTTCATTGGGAAGCCGAAGCTATTGGGGAAATTACTACAGAACAGTTGCTAAAAACTTTTCAAAATAATTTCTTTTCCTATTTCTGGATTACAAAATATGCAATGCCGTATCTTAAAAAAGGAGCAAGTATCATCAACACTTCTTCGGTTACTGCGTATAGAGGAAGTCCGAAATTAATCGATTATTCCGCAACGAAAGGGGCGATCATTTCATTCACCCGAAGTTTATCTGCCAATCTTATCGAAAAAGGCATTAAAGTAAATGCTGTGGCACCCGGGCCGGTTTGGACTCCACTAATTGCTTCCTCATTTAAACCTAAAAAAAATGCTGAGTTCGGAAGCGATTCACCTATGAAACGAGCAGGGATGCCTAATGAAATTGCCCCCTGTTTTCTGTTTTTGGCTTGCGAAGATTCTTGCTTTATTAGTGGTCAGGTTTTACATCCTAATGGCGGGGAAATTGTAAATGGATAGTGTATGTAAATCTCTAGATAAGAAATCCTTAAAATGTTTTTTATTCATTTTGTAATATAAACTTAGAGCAAGAGCTTATGATTACAATCATAAATTTCTCTACAGCCTTTATCTATTTTTAAACTCAATAAAGAAATACTATGGTGTTTTAATCAATAGCTGTATACTACATCGGTATTATTCTAATGTTTTCGTTTTAGATTAATATCACAACTTTTTAGCCTTCAAAAATGATAATAATGAAACCTAAAGAAATTTTTGGTGTTCCCATTCAGAAGAAAGGAAGTTACCATGACACAGAGTCTAAAAGAAAGTATGTACATTCTGAGCCTACGGAGAAAGCTTTTAGTATACTCAGAGAAAGGCTTTTGTCGATTAACAATTGGAAAAGCTATTGCGGGGATGAGTTTGCAGATTTTAAACTTTTCGAGTCGGAAGGGAAAATGGTGAATAGATTCCCATTAATTGGCGATTATATCAGGATAGATATTCCGGGCCCGGGAACTTTAGAAGATAAAGGTTTTGACTGGGTTCAAATTGTGGATTTGTCTGAAGGGCAAACAGACAGTGTGTGGCTTGATTTTGTGATGCTAACTTGTAGACCTTCAAAAAATCCTAAAGATAAAAAATCAGAACATATCATACATTTTTATTCTGATGAGGCTAGCTCCACATTTGGAGTTTTTAAAGGAAGAGATTTTATTCAGGCAGGAATATACGGGAGAAATGAAACCCCCAATATGGATGCTAAGTTTCTGGACAAAGCCAGAAACCTGTTGATTGCCGCCGGGGGAATGGTCGGTGTTTCAAAAATTGAGTGGAAAACACTTGCAAACGGGTTGTTGGATTTCTAACAGATTGAAAAGTAAAAGGTTAAATAATATAAAAAATATCCAAATAAATACTATTTCTGTCAATTTGGAAAAGGTTTTGTACTCTAACCGCTAAAAATAAAAAATATGAGAGCAATCTGGAATGGAGCCATAGGCTTTGGATTGGTAAATATACCGATCAAGCTGTACTCGGCCAGTGAATCGAGTACATTAGATCTGGATATGCTGGACAAAAAAGATCTCAGCAATATCAAATATAAGAGGGTGAATGAAAATACAAATAAAGAAGTAGCCTGGGAAAATATCGTAAAAGGTTATAAAGTAGAAGACAAATACATTGTATTGGAAGATGAGGATTTTCAAGCGGTAAGTCCTGAAAAATCAAAAATTCTCAACATTTTACAGTTTGTAAAAGAAGAAGAAGTGGATCCTGCTCTTTTTGAAACCCCATATTTTTTAGAACCTCAAAAAAATGGAGAAGCTGCTTATAAATTACTGCTGAAAGCCTTAATGAAAACAAAAATGGGAGGAATAGGTTCTTTTATTTTGCGAGAACGAGAAATTCTTTGCATGATTCGTCCTTATCAAGATGAAATTCTTATGGTAAACCGAATGCGGTACCCGGAAGAAATGAGAAAGTATGAAGATCTGAAAATCCCTTCAGGAAAACTTCCCAAAACAGAAGAGTTGAAAATGGCGGAAACATTAATTAAATCTTTAGCCGAGACTTTCGACCCTTCAAAGTACAGAGATACTTATAACGAAAACCTTTTGAAGATTATCAAACAGAAAGCAAAAGGTAAAACGACAAAAGTTAAAGACACAAAAGAGCCTGTCGGAAAGGCAACTGATCTTATGGCTATGCTGAAAGCCAGTCTTGAGTCAGGAAAGAGAAAAGTAGGATAAAAATGACTGGTCTATTAATTATTTTTCATTAAAACTTTAAATTGTTTGATATGCCATTAGAAGAATATCATAAAAAGAGAGACTTTAAGGCTACTTCTGAGCCGGAGGGCAAAGAAAAAGAAAGTAAAGTAAAATTGAGATTTGTGATTCAACGTCATGCAGCAACACATCTGCATTACGATTTTCGGCTGGAAATGGAAGGAGTTCTTAAAAGCTGGGCTATTCCGAAAGGGCCATCCCTTAATCCTGCAGATAAAAGGCTGGCCATGATGGTGGAAGATCATCCTTATGAATACCGGACATTCGAAGGAAATATTCCCAAAGGAAACTATGGTGCTGGCGAAGTTGAAATATGGGACGAAGGAACCTACGAGCCTTTGGAAAAAATAGAAGGGAAAAGTGATGACCTGATCATGCGTTCGGAACTGCATAAGCAATCTCTTAAGTTTATTTTGCACGGTAAAAAACTAAAAGGAGAGTTTGCGCTGGTAAAAATTAAAAATTCTACAGAGGAAAATGCGTGGCTTCTCATCAAGCATAAAGACCGTTATGCTATTGCAGAAGCTTATGATGCCGAAGAACATACTTCAACAAACTCGAAAGTTACAGCGTATCTCCAGGAGAAAAGCAGTAAAAAAAAAAATCATACCGCCGAAAGCTTAAAACACTATAAAAATTACGTTCCGGCACTTTCCGGAGAAAAAAAGCTTTCTGATTTTATCAAACCTATGCTCTGTAAAACAAGCGAAAAACCATTTGACGATAAAGATTGGGCTTTTGAAATAAAATGGGATGGATATAGAGCAATTGCAGATACCAGAAATGATGAAATCCGACTGTATTCCAGAAACGGACTGGATTTTTCCAAATCATTTAAAAAAATTGTTGATACCTTCAAAACGCAAGAGCATGAAATGGTTGTGGATGGTGAAATAGTAGCATATGATGATAAAGGAAAGCCTAACTTTCAATGGCTGCAGAGAATAGCGGAACAAAATACCGATCTGGTTCTGATCTATCAGGTGTTTGATTTACTATGGTTGAACGGACATTCCACGGAAAATCTTTCTTACCTGCAGCGAAAAGAACTACTAAAAGAAGCTCTGATTGAAAATGATATTATCAGGTATCACGACCATATTCTTCAAAATGGAAAAGATTTCTTTCAGGCGGCCAAAAAATTGGGATTGGAAGGAATTATTGCAAAAAAAGCAGACAGTGAATATAAAGAAAATACCAGAAGCTCTGAATGGTTGAAAATAAAGATCCATAAGAGTGATGAAGCATTGATCTGTGGTTATACTGCACCCAAAGGTTCAAGAAAACAGTTGGGATCCCTTATTTTAGGAAAATACCTGAACGGTGAACTTGTATTTTGCGGACATACAGGAACCGGATTTACAGATCGCAGTCTTAAAGAGATTTACAAGAAATTGCAACCCTTGAAGCTGGAAAAATCCGCATTTAAAATAACTCCCAAAACTAATTCCAAAGCAACATGGCTTAAGCCTGAGTTAGTGGCTGAGATAAAATATACAGAATTTACAAAAGACCACATCTACCGACATCCGGTTTTTTTAAGGTTAAGAGAAGATATTGATCATGAAAATGTGAAATTTGACACGGATTCACTTCAAAAGCACCCAAAAATGAAAACTAAAACAATCGTAAAAAAAGTAAGTCCCCCGGATCAAGTCAAAAAAATTGGAAAACAGCAGGTTACGCTTACCCATCAGAATAAGGTATATTTTCCCGCAGAAGGAATCACAAAAGGGGAGGTGATAGACTATTATCAGAGTATTTCCCAATATATTCTACCCCATTTGAGACACCGTCCGCAATCCCTCAACCGTTTTCCCAACGGGATTGAAGGACTGAGCTTTTATCAGAAAGATGCTGATAAACATACTCCTGACTGGGTGAATTTGCAAAAAATATTTTCCGAAAGTAATGATAAATATATCCACTATATCATTTGTAATAATAAAGAAACTTTGGCATACCTGAATAATTTAGGATGTATCGAACTGAATATCTGGACAAGTCATATACCCAAGGTAGATTTCCCTGATTATTTAGTACTTGACCTTGATCCTTCCGAAAAAAACACGTTTGAAGATGTAATTGAAACGGCATTGGCTGTTAAAGAAATTCTGGATAATGCCGGAATTGTGGGTTATCCTAAAACATCAGGAAGCTCTGGTATCCATGTGTATATTCCTATGGGTGCGAAGTATGGGTATGATCAGGTGAAAGATTTTGGACATGTGCTTATGCAATTGGTTTATCAGGAGCTTCCGGAGCTTACTACACTGGAAAGAAATCTACAAAAAAGAGATAAAAATAAAATTTATCTGGATTATTTACAGAACAGGAGAGCGCAGACATTGGCAAGTGTATACAGCATACGCCCAAAACTCGAGGCTCCTGTTTCCACACCATTAGAATGGGATGAAGTAAAAAAAGGACTCCATCCTACCGATTTTACTATTCAGAATATGCCAGATCGCTTGAAGGAAAAGGGAGATATCTTCAAACCGGTTTTAGGAAAAGGAATTGATCTTTTAAGAGCTATAAATAGATTAGGAAATACCTAAAGATTACCCAAAAATAACAAGGAAGGTATTGGCAAAAGATTGAAGTTTTCTTTTATTTTAAATAATTATGTAAGGTTACAAGGATTTTTTATAGTTCTGAATTGCCCAAATCAGTAATGCATTTTTCTCTTTTGGAATGCCCAATTTTTCTATAATTCTGGTACGGTGTCCTTCTACTGTTTTTTCAGACAGGAAAAGAAGTTCTGCAATTTGCTTACTGGTTTTTTGAGCAGCTATTAATTC
Organism: uncultured Chryseobacterium sp.; assembly: GCA_963518055.1. Lineage (GTDB taxonomy): Bacteria > Bacteroidota > Bacteroidia > Flavobacteriales > Weeksellaceae > Chryseobacterium. The sequence goes on along the minus strand of CAUQIC010000019.1, from coordinate 105,060 downwards.
TATTATTTTTCTTTCAGAAAGTGTTAATAGGTTGAGTTTACCGAGGTCATCGGTGTGTTCTATCGTGTAATTTTGAAGTAAAGCTCCGGAATAATATTTCTTTCCTAAAGCAATTTCTTTCATGCATTTTTCTAAATCAGGAGCTGCTTTTTCTTTTAAAATATAACCGTCTACTTCAAATTCTTTTGCTTTGTTCAGAACTCCAATTTCATTGTGCATGGTAAGGATGATAACTTTAGTGCGCCATTTATTTTCCATTACTTTTTTTGCCACCTCCAATCCGTCCAACCCCGGCATATTTAAATCTAAAACAGCTACATCCGGCAAATAAATCTGAATGTAATTAAGTGCTGCAGTTCCATTAGAACAAGCACTCACTACGTTATATCCTAAATTGGTAAGGTAAGAAACGGTTCCATTCAGGGTTAAAGGATGATCGTCTGCAACTAGAATTTTCATTGTATTATTTTTTTATTTGTATCACTATTTTTGTGCCTTTATCACTTGAGGTGATATGAGCTTGTCCACCAATTGCTTTGCTTCTTTCTATAATATTGTGTAAACCAAAAGCATCTTTCTTTTCCAAGGTTTCCTTTACATTAAAACCTTTCCCATTATCAATAATTTCTAAAATAACGGCATCTTTGTTTTCAGTTAAAATTATTTTTGCGGCGATAGCATCTGCGTATTTTATAATATTTGAAACAGCTTCCTGTACAATTCTATAGATTTGTAATTCTTTCTCAGTCGTAAGACCATCTTGATAATTGATTTCGGATGAGATCATAAAAAGATGGGTATTTTGGATACGTTCTATGAATTGTTCTAAACTGGCTTTGAGTCCTATTTTTTCGAAAAGAACGGGATGTAAATTTCTGCTGATAGCTCTGATGTCATTAATAATGCTGTCTACTTTTTCGTTTAATTGAAGTTGGCTTACCTCAAACGAATGCTTAAGCGATAATAGCTCATGACTCACGCTATCATGGAGATCAGACGCAATTCTTTTGCGTTCTTCCTCGGTTTTATCCAGAAGGTTTTTAGTAAACAGCAATGATCGTTCTTTTTCTAAAGACAATTTTTTTTGTTTTTGTCTTAAATAATAAATAATAATTGCTAATAACAACGCAATAAAAACAAGTATTAAAGCCACAATAACCGCGTTTTTATTGATAATGGTTTCTTGTTGGAGTTTAATTTCCTGCTCTTTTTCTTTAGTTTCATATTTTGCTGTGAGTTCTAAATTGACCAGCTTACTTTTTACGCTCGATAAGCTGTCCTTTGTGCGGTAAACTTCATTATTATAAAACACAACCTGGTCCAGATTTTTGCTTTGAATTGCTTTTTCTAATAAAACAGTATAAAATAGGTTAGCCCTTTCATAGTTTTTATGTTCAAGCAAATTGGGCAGTGAATTTTCTATATATTTTGTGTTACACGTTTTTACATCTCTATTGATCTGGTATAAAGCTAATGTCGCCTGATAATCCTTTTGCCAATTTTGAGAGGTGTTTTTTTCTGCAACAGGCTTTATTCTGTCCAAAACTATTTTGGCATCGTTTAATTTATTTTCTTCAATTAAAGCTTCTATTTCGTAATCAGAAATACAGAGCAGAAGGACATCATTATCATATTTGCTGGCTATATATTCTTTGTAAGTTTCGTGGATGTATTTATTTTTCAACGGATGCTTATTAAAGAAAGCATACACAGAACATTTGTTATATTTGCCCATAAAATAATCATAAGTGTTCCCGATTTCTTTAGATACCTTGATCACTTCATCTGCACTTGCGACGGCCTTTTGAAAAGAACCATTTGCTTTGTAAATATTGACATAATTCGACTCTACAGAAGCTATACTTTCCTGATCTCTGATTCTTATGGAATAGTTTCTTGATTTTTCATTCGCTTCTATGCTGTTTTTTAAATCCCCCAAAACAAAATAAGTATAAGATAAATCATAATAAGCACGGGCTATTTTGTAACAGCTTCTATAATCATTGGGCTCTAAAGCTGTAATTTTTAAAAAATAATCCTTAGCCTTGTTGAGATGGTCTCTGTCAAATTCTAAATTACCATAATAACTATCAATGTAAATTGTTTTGATGGGTGGTAATTCATTCCTATATCTTTCATCAAATTCTTTTACAACTTTGGTAAGACGAGGGTCAAAATCATAAAAATAAACATATTTTGTAGTTACCAAATCCAGAATTTTGGAAGCGTTCGAATAATCACTTTTAGCAATTTTACTTTGATAGCAGTCCAAAAAAACTTTCAGGTAATGTTCTTTATCTGCGTTATAGTTTTCATTTTTTCTTAACCAAACTTTTGTAGGTTCTTCTTTAGGTGGGGCTCCTTTTTCAAAATAAAAATTTTCCTTTTTTTCTCTACATGATAATGTGAAAAAAGTAATGAATAAGAATATGATTTTCTTAATCGTAGGCATATATTTATTTTTCTACAAATGTATCAATTTCTAATATTGAAAATTATATAATCTTCAATTCAAGGGTTTACCCTTGTATGAATCTCCGGAAGAATAATACAATTTTGTGACTTAATTAATAAAATTATTATTATGAAACGTAAAATACTTTTAATGCCATTCAACTTAAATTTTCAAAAAATTTGGGTTGCCTATTTTCTTCTAATTTTTCAGATTGGATTCTCCCAACAGGGAGCGGCTCTAGATTTTGATGGAGCAGATGATTATGTAAGCTGTGGAAACATTTTGCCCATATCTTACACCAAAGAAGCGTGGATTTATGTGAAAAGCTTAAATAGCCAAAATAATATTATCTCTGGCGGTGATTCTGATGGACTGCACGCTTTCTGGATACCCAATAGTTCCGGTAAACTGTCTGCGGGGCATAACGGCGATTGGTATGCTGTAGAAGACAGTGCTCCATTGTCTATTAATACCTGGCATCACGTTGCAGTAACTTATGATGCTGCTACTACTACACTGAAATTATACAAAGATGGACAATTAAGATCTACGAATACGGACGTTGAGCCGGTTGATGCGGGAAATAGGGTTAGATTAGGCGCTTTTAATGATGCTGCAAACAGCTTTACAGGAACTATGGATGAAGTAAGAATTTGGAATAGGGCTTTATCTTTGGGTGAAATAACAAATACTATGAACTGTGAGCTGCCTGGCCCGGAAGCAGGATTAATTGCATATTATAAATTTAATCAGGGCATCGCGAATGCGAATAATGCGTCCGTAACAACCTTGCAAGACAGCAGTGGAAATAATTATAATGGCGCTCTTAACGGTTTTGCTTTAAACGGAAACTCCTCTAACTGGGTGGGCAATAGTATGATCAATACCGGAACTATTTGTTCTACTTTTTTAAATGTATCCTCAGTGGAAAAGGCAACGAATTTTAAATTATTTCCTAATCCTGCTACAAACAAGCTGTCCCTGATATCTCCACAACCCATTTTAAGTGTTGAAGTGCTTAACTTTTTAGGACAGACTGTTATAAAACAACAAATAAACAGCTTAGAAGCGGAAATTAATTTGTCATCTCTTAGCCCGGCTTCTTATTTAGTTAGAGTGAAGACTGGCCAAGGTCTTGAGACCATAAAATTCATTAAAAAATAAAGACGGTAGAAATTCACCTTCTTTGTAAGAAACTTAGAATAGAGACTTCACTTAAAAATATCTTTAAAAAAATGACAAGGGTAGATATAATTTTATTCATTTTTAAATCTATGTTATAAAAATATGAAAAGCTTGATATATGATCTATGAAAAATTTTTATTAAAGTCGCTGCTTTTTATCAATGCCAGAGGTTCTGCATTAAGATCTATTTAACAGAGTCATGGGTTGAAATAGATGAGCTGATTTTTAATCAAAAAAAAGAATAGGCATTTGCCTATTCTTTTTTTTGAGTTGTTTATTATACTAGCGGGTAAAATAGTATTTCTGCCGGTCTTTTGATAGAATTACTGTATCCTTTTTTTTATAAGATTTTATTTCAGTTTTGAATACCTGCTGATTTTCCTGATCCGGATCAAGTATTCCGTACTGTGTTGAAATAATATTAAAACCAGCGTTTTTCGGCTCTTTAAATTTCACGATTAGGTAAATTTTCTTATCATCGGTAAAATTATCCACAATCCCGACCTTTACCTGAATGGTGTCGGAATTATTCACAATCTTATCATATTCTGAGTTGTTTTTCCTGTCTGATCCCACTGGAAAATATTTATTAAAATTTCCACCGGGACATGAACATAATGATAAGCAGACAAGCAGAAATGCGCTGATTTTAAATATTATTTTCATTTTTACTTTTATTTAAGTTTATAGCAATTACCATCCTTAGCAAAAATAGTACATCCTCCTACATTTTGAAGGGCTTTTTCGGCTCCATATTCATTAGTTCCCGGTGTAGTATAGCTGTCCTGTCCTATAACTACCTGATCCCAGATCCCATTCCCCTGCATAACTGACCAGCCTTGGGTTCTAACCTGAATGATATGCCCGAACTCATGCCCGTAAGTATCTGAATTTGTACTGTTGAATACGGCGACATTATTTCCCCATGTCACTTCTCGCTTACCACCACCACTTGTCCAAAGAGGCTGTAAAACCTGATAAAGTCCTCCTTTTCTCCATCTTACTCCTTCTGATGAAACACCCGTTTTTTTAGACATTTTTTCCACTTGTTCAAGTTTCGTTTTATCTGGAATAAATGTAGCCCCAAAGGTAACGGTCATTGCAAAACTCTGAGAAGCGGAACCGTAAGCGCCGTTAATCATTCCCCTTTTCATGCCTTCTCCCATATCTTTTCCGCTTAAGGCTGCAGCCACTGTACCGGATACACCTCCTAATATAGCACCTTTACCGGCATTATAAACAAGTTCTCCTGTTGCATTAGCCAACCAGTTTCCATCAATTGCCTGCCATTCGCTCATTTTAGCTCCCATATAACCGCTTACAACACCTGCAGCAATAGTTCCCCAGCCAATACTGTCTCCCATAGCTACTCCGGTGCCTACCTGAGACGCAACGCTTGTCAGCATATTCATCGTAGCGCTCTGCCAGAAAGATCCTGCCATCTGGGAGGCGGCGGCACCTATACCTCCGGTAATAGCCCCGGAAATGGCACCATATAACACAGAAGTTCCGAGCCCTTTCAGATTCCAGGAACCATTTAATAAAGCAGGAATAGAATAAGTTACCACAGCAATGGCTGCACTTACAAGCGCACCATATGCCATTCCTATCAGAATAGGGATAAAGGCAAACTCTCCACTCGGATCGGTATACATTAACGGATTATTTAAAACGTACCCATATCTGTTGTAGCTTTGCGTATTTAGCGGATCCTGAATATAATTATCCGTAGATAAGAATGTATGTAATTTAGGATCATAAAGCCTTGCATTCATATGAATAAGCCCAACTTCAAATAAATGTTCATGTCCGGTATAGCCTCTTTCAGTAAGCATGTTTCTGGAACTGATAGGAGCTCCGGCCTGACTGGTTAACTTAACTAAATTACCCCATGCATCAAAATGTCTCCTTTCTTGTACATTTCCATTCTCATCCGTAATCGCAAGTAATGATCCTTGAAAATCTCTATGCAGATAGTATATGTTCTTTTTAAAGAATCCGGAAACCGTAAACTCCTGAATCTGCATTGCGGGAGCCGAATAGGCATCCCCACCTATATAAGTGATAATCTTTTTATTAACGAAAGTCCCGTTAGGTCTTCCTGTGAGGTTGAAATTGTAAGCTTCAACACTTTTATCATCAGAGTAATATTTATGTTTTGTATAGATCAAGAAACCCGGTTCGTAGCCTGACATTGCCGACGACCTGTTTTCATGGATATTATAATCAAATACCATTTTTTTAATTCCCTCGTGTGAAATATTCATCGGTAGCCTGTTCGCATTATATTCTATCTCCTGAAGTTGATTTACACTGTAATAAGAATCTCCAATTGGATTTAAATTGATTCCTTTCTTACGGTATCTGCTTGCTGAGTCATATTTATAATCACCAACAATACTGCTGTTGTTGATTCTTCCATAGTTGTCATAGCTCTGAGTCTGGGTTCCTGAAGGATCCGTCCATGACACCAATCGCTGCAAATTGTCATATTCAAAGGTTTCATTCCAACCTCCCGGTTGAATTGAGTTATTGGATCTTGAGGTCAATGTTCCCAGCATTGCATTAAAATTGTAGGTATTATCCAGAACAGCAACATTATTGGCATTCATATGATTAATACTCGACAAATAATAATTGGAATCATACGAGTTATTGATCTGTACTCCATTTCCTAATGTAGCACTCAGAATTTGCCCTTTCTCATTAATCTGATTCTTTTTCCAGATAATCACACCTGAAGTGATGTCTTTGATCTTATCCAGAATTCCGCATGAAGCATACAGTTTCTCAATATTCACAAAACTTACAGCGCTCCCTGATTTGGTTTCTGTAAATTCGGTTCCTATTCTTCCAAAAGTGTCATATGTATATTTTTTTGTGACAATGATATTCCCCAAGCTCTCTTCTTTTGTCTTGGTTCTGAAATAGTCATCATATTCATAGGTGAATGAATTAGGCATACCGTTCGCCATTCCGATTTCTGATTCCAGTAATCCGTTAGGCTTATAAGCATAATCAATGCTAATGTCTGTATTGTCTCCCAGAATCTTTTTAGAAATAGTTCTTCCGTACTGGTCATAAACGTATGTTGTTTTACCTTTAGAATCTTCTTCTTTGGTAAGCTGCCCAATAGCATCATAGGTATAGGTACGATCACCGTCTACAGATGGATCTGTAAGCTTGGTTTTTCTTCCCCATCCGTCCTGCTCTGTTGAAACAATGTGTCCGCCGTAATTAGCTGACTTTACATTGCCATTAGCGAAATAAGTATAGTTAATTTCACCGCCGTTATCTACCATTTTAACTTTATTCCCCCAAGCATCACTTGTAATGGACTGCGTTTTCTGCCCTTCGGTAACTGTTACTGACAGGCCGCTGTATGTTGAAGAAACCGTTTTACCGGTAGGAAGTGTTACTTTTTTTACTCTGCCATAATCATCTACTTCCGTGGATGTCCATTTCGTAGGAGAAGATATTGAGAAGTACGGTTCACTTACTTTGTATGCTCTGTCCAATATATCATACTCTGTTTTTACATTGATCCATTTGTCATTGATATTCAATTCACTTTCCACACGGTTTCTTCCCCAGATATCTGCAAAAGTTTCTTTTACAGCTCCTGTAGGTGCTTCTGTTCTCAGCTTGATCCCGTTTATAAATTCACCGGAAGTAATCCAGTCATAGAAATATTTGGTTTCTTTATTATAGAAATCTGTTTCTTTGATTTTTTTCTGCCAGCCATCATATGAATAGGTGATTGCCTGGTTAAGATGATTGGTTTTAGAAAGCAGCAGACCAAAGTTCGTATCATAGGTCATGTTATCTTCAAAGCCAATTGTATTGGTAAGTTTTGTTACAAATCTTCCGGAAGAGTCGTACTGAGTTTTTTCTATTCTCGGTACCATTCCCAATGCTGTTAAAGTTTTTTTATTAACATTTCCGAATGCATCATATTCGTAATCTTCAGTAACATAATCTGTATTGTTTCCTTTTTTCTTTACCTGGCTCAAAAGGCTGTTGGTGTATACAAAGACCTGTTCAGTATAATAAGACTCACTTCCCAGTGTCTGGGTTTCGCTTTTTTTAGTAGGTCTTCCTATATAATACTGATTAGCACTCCCTACCTGATTATTATCAAACTCAAAGAGTGTTACTTTTTCTCCGTCAGGAGCAACTTCTCTCAGCTTGTTAAGGTTGTTGAAGCTGTCATAGATATCATAAAAAGTAGTTTTGGTAACTCCTGTTAAATTGTCAATTTTTGCAGTCTGTGAAACCAGATTGACAAATACTTTATTAGGCAATAAAGAGGTGTTATAAACTTTTGTGCTTTTTGTGATAAAATTGGATGGTGAATTAAAATCAACAAAATCATTCAGAAGATAAGATTCAACATTTGCACTTCTTTTTTGAGGTGACTGTTTTGTTATTGTCCATAGTTTTTTCGTGATATCACCACCGTAAACTGAAGAAGTAGCTACCCCTTTGTATCCAAGGAAACCTAAACCATCCAGATTGGTTACCGCTCCTTTGTACTTATAATCCTGGATTTTTTCTTCGCCATTGGCGCTTCTGGTAACTTTACTTACAATCTGTGTAGATGGTGAAATATTAATATTCGCAAAAGGATATACTTCTTCATTATCCGCCGTATAAATACCGCTGCCATTATCAATAAGAGGACTGTAGGTGATGGTAGTTGTAATACCATTTTCCTTAATTCTTTTCAGAGATGTATCAATACGGTTATCTTTTTTGAAAGAAACATATTTGATTTTATCTCCGCCAAAAAAGGCATAGTCCAGATTTTGGTTGGTAACACTTGAATTGCTTAGGAAAATTGGGGTTCCTTTGTTGATTGCTCCTCCATAAGTGAAATTATTTTGCCATCCGTCAATATATCCTGAAAAATTAGGCAATCCGAAAGCATCGCTTCCTATATTATATCTTATCCCTCCTTTATCCCTGATAGAATAATTATCTCCATAATGCAGGTAAGGATAATTATAAGCCTGCCCTCCCTGTGGATAGTTATATGGTGTAAGAATATCGTGGTAGAAAGCATCTGCTTTTCCATCACCATTAATATCCGCGAAGGTATAAAAATACTGCTGAAGCATATACCCGCATAAATTACCACCCGAACCATCAGGATAACATGTATTGATCACCTGAGGTTTGTAATAGTTCATACCGATATCTTTTGCAGATCCGTTAAAATGCTTTCCATTCGCCGTAAAGAAAAACCATGTAGTATTGGCATTTCCTCTTGGAACAACAACATCCGTTTTGCCGTCCCCATTAAAATCTGCTACGAAAACTGGTAAATCCGAATTTAAGTTACTGTTTAAATAGCTGTCTGTGGTTTCATGAACCAGCTTAAAGACATTATTCTCTACCGTAAAGACATACATTTTTCCGCTGTTGATCACATACAGATCAGATTTTCCATCCCCATCAAAATCAGCGACATATAATCTTGATGCAGAAGTGATCACATCGGTATATCCAATACTAATTGGCTGCTGATCTGAAGTATCAGTGGCGTTAAGTTTAAGCAGATAAGCACTGGATCCGGGTATTGTGTAGCTTTCCTGACAGCACTGCGTAGGAATAGTTTCTCCCGGAAAAGGGTTAGGATCTGTAACTGGTCCTGAAGGCCCACCACTGCATATTGTAGGATAATATACCGTATAAGGAAGAGATAGAGCAAGAACATCTGTAATTCCATCTCCATTAAAATCCCCGCTAATATATCTTTTAGGAATTCTTGAATAATACACATCATCTCCCTTTATAGGATAGCATCTCTGGTTGTAAGCTGCAGGAAAAATAAAGGTATTGCTAAATGCCAGATCCAAAGAACTGTAGGAAGCATTTGAAATATAATTATTCAGTTTAATAGTTTCTTGATCCGTGGTCAACAGACCGTCTGAAACCGTGGTAATAGCATCAAGATTATAAAATTTATTATTGCTAAGTACCAGTTTAGAAGTGAAAATATCTGAGAACTTAGGAACATTGATCATTCCCCCTGCTACATTCGAAGTAGAATTCATCAGCTGGCTGGAGTTAAACCGGTAAAGCTTATCCTTCGAATTCGGATACGTCATAAAATCCAAAGCACCATCATGATCAAAGTACCCGGAAACATACTGCCAGCTACCGTTATCAAAAGCCGGAGAAACATTGGTTATTGTTTTGGAATTATTTGTGATTCCATTATCCGTTGTATCATATTCAAAAGTTACCGGTGCAATAGATTCGTTGTTGCCGTTATATTCCTGAATTTTTATAAGACGGTCATAATTCAGTGATGTAGTATTGTATTCCAGCTGATATTTACGGAAAAGCTGATTATTGGCCAGTACTTCTATCTTATCAAGTTTTCTCGAAATATTTTTAGACATTCCCCCATAGAACTGGGTGTTTTCAGTACGTGCCGCATTGTTGTAAGAAAACTTTATTTTGTTGATATTGGGAGTTCCCACAGAAGAATTGCCGCCATAATCTATAGCTTCAATGTATCCTACAGAATATATAAAGCTGACCGTATTATGCTGTGCATCCTCCATAGAAACCATTCTGTAGTTGAATACATCCGAACCGTAGTCCCAGGCATACTTGGCTACAGAGCCATTAGGATGATAGACCAAAAAGTAAGATGGAGTATACGGATCTGAAGAAGCAACAGAAACCACTTTTACATTGGAATAGTTTTCAAGCTGGTATTCGGCATTTCCACCGTATGTTCCCGATTTCAGAATCAGCTTCTGCCCATCCATGACAAACCTGTCTTTTTCATCCAGATCTACCGGATCTATTTCTCCATCATGGAACCTGCTCGATGCTGTCCTTACAATTGAAGAGAGACCACTGATGTTCCATCCCCATCCAGCTATACCGTTTCCAGCCTGACTGGAATAATCTAAGGAAATACTAGGTGCTACATCTTTTATCCCGGGTAAATTTTTAATAGGAATAGAATAGCTGGCTCCTCCACTTAAGGATACGGAAAAAGCCCCCGCAGTCTGTCCTATACCCTGAGCATTCACAAGGTTTGCCATGCCTATTAAAAGCACAACAAATAGTGAGAGTTTTTTTCTCATTATACAGTAATTTAAGTTATATGGTTAATGTTTTTAGTACTTTTAAGTTATAGGATTAATGTCTTAGTACTTTGTAGATCAGCTTTTCCCCATTGTTCAGATAGAAAACAACAACATACATTCCTATCGGCTGGTCGGAGAGATCCAGAACTACTTTACCTTCTCTTTTGTTAAAAGGTAGCGATCTGATCTGGGTGAAATTGTAAGCCACATAATCTATTTTTTCGATTTTGTCTCCCAATTCCGCACTCCATACCAGATTAACTTTATCTTTGGTAGGATTCGGGTACAGTTTGATTTGGTCCTGTGCGGGGACGGATTTCTCCACTGTGATCAACTCCTGTTGGGCAACTTTACTGTACGGAGAACATGCCGCACAATATTTCCTGATTTTTTGATTTCCGCCTGTATCATGTTCAAAACTGAGCGTCTGTGCCGCCACACTTTGAAAAAAAATTACAGGCAAAATGAGTAAAATGGTTTTCATGTAATAGTTTTTTTCAAAAATAGTTAATATTTATAATATTTTAACTCGATTTAATGATTAATATTCTAAAAATAAACAATTGAAATAAAAATTATTAATAGATATGAGATTTAGCGGGTATCAGAACCAGTTGGCTTAAAGCGAATATAAGGCTTGTAGAGAGAAATGGTTAATAAAAATAATTTTATAATTTTACAATTCATCAGATGATATGACAAAAATACTACAAAAGGAATAGTATCCCAGAAATATTCACTGTTCCTCTCTTCTAAAATACCTTACCTATAAAACATAACTTTCCGATTCTGAAGTACAATTAATAGATTCTGTATATAAACCGAAAAACTTTGTTGAAAGCTCTAAAATTATCAGTTAATGATGAAAAATAATATTATTTGTGTGGCTTTATTCTTATTGCTAACCTCTTGTTTAAAAACAAGTAATACAAAATTAAATTTGGTGAATGAAATGCAAAAGGCAGATAGTTTAAATATATTATCTGATAGTAAAACTCTTTCAAACTATACCCATAAAAATTTAATTCCATTATTTCATTTATATAATAATTCTAAAAAAGCTATCATTTTAAAATATCTAACAAAATCAAAAGAAAAAAGGAATGTTTTATTAACCAAAGAACTTATAAAAAAAATATAATAAAATAAATAAATGTGATTTAGGAACCATAGAATTAATAAATTACTACAATCTCTATAACAAATGCAATATAAACACTGAATTAAGTCAAATTAATTGGAATAAAATTTATGAAGATGATCAAATGTATAGAAGATTGTTTGATAAATACAATAATAATCCTCAAAAACTAGATAGTATAGGTCGTTTAACTATTAAGCAAGATTCAATAAACAGGGAATTTGTAAAATCTTTAATAAAAAAACATACTTTAAATACAATACTTGAAGGTGATTGTGATTGTTCAGCAAGCAAAAGTATTTTTTATTTTGCTCAACATAGTGATATGGAAATTAATTTTAGAAAAGAAATACTGGAATATGTTTCAAAATCAAAGTCCTTTTCTTTAAATAATAAAGCTTATCTAATAGATAGACATTTAATGAATGAAAAGAAGCCACAAAAATTTGGCACACAGCTAAAATTTAATGCTGATACAAAAAACTAGGGTCATATCCAATAGAGGGCATGAAAAACCTAGATACTTTAAGATACGAATATAATTTGCCCAAGCTAAGTATATATTTAAAATATGTTAATAAAATGAAATGAGTTATCTTAATAAATTTGCTTGTTGCTTGTCCAACAACAACCATTTACATTTTACATTGCAAGGTTTTCTTAGAGATAAAGAGCGAACAAGCTTTTTTTGAAAACTCATCTATTTTTATTTTTGAGGCTAGCTTCAAACGAATATTCCCACTTTAATTTTCTCTATGACAGAGATGAAAGGATGTTTTATATGTCTGTATCACCTTATGCTTTCGAGGCTTATGTGAAAATTTAGGAGATAATAACTTTATATCTTTTCTATCTGTAGTTTTTATAGCATAAAAAAATAGCGCCAACTGTCTTTAGTTGGCGCTATATAGCTATTGGTGACCTCGACAGGATTCAAACCTGTAACCTTCTGAGCCGTAATCAGATGCGCTATTCAGTTGCGCCACGAGGCCGTTTGTTATCTTGTTGTTTAACGGTTGCAAATATACCACTTTTTTCCGTTCTTTGGAGAATGAAACAGAAAATTTTACTTTTATTTACGGTATTTTCGCTAATTGCCTGTAAAAGAGAATCAAAAATTTCGTCCTCAGATTGGACAAATATCTCAAATCGTACCCAATATCAGGAACAGGGTGGAAATCTGGCGCTCAAATCGGGAAATTTTACATATAATTTTAAACAGAATCAGCTTCCGTTTAAGAAAATTATTCTTTTAAATGCAAGTATGGCAGGCTATATTTCGGAGCTTGGCGCTGAAAATTTGATCATTGGAGTTTCAAGCCCCGAATATATTTATTCAGAAAAAATTCAGAACCTGTTGAAGGAAGGAAAAATTCAGAATGTAGGAAGTGACCAGAAATATGATGTAGAGAAAATTATTTCCCTGAAGCCGGATGCTATTTTTACCAATCATATTGCCAGTTTTGATAATACCTACGAGTTGTTGAAAAATAATGGAATTCAGGTGGTTTTTCTGGATGAGTATATGGAACAGCAGCCTTTGGAAAAGACGGCTTATATCAAGCTTTTTGGAGAGTTTTTAGGAAAAGAAAAAGAAGCGGAAACGAAATATCAGGAGATTGAGAAAAACTATAATGAATTGAAACAATTGGCTTTAAAAGCTAAAGAAAAACCTGTTGTTTTAGCCAATGAAATGTATGGTGATGTTTGGTATCTTCCCGGGGGAAATACTTCTGTAGCCCATTATATTGCGGATGCCAATGCTTCGTATATCATGAAAGAGAATAAGGATGAAAAAGCTTTGACAATGGGCTTTGAGGAAGTATATGCAAAGACAGATGGTGTACAATACTGGGTGAATGCAGGAAGTCATACTTCTAAACAAGAAATGCTGAAAATGAATGGCCTTTATGGAAAACTGAATGTATTCAATACGGGAAAGATTTATACGATGGCAGGGAAAGAAAAACAGAAAGCAAATGACTTTTTTGAAAGTGGTGCAGTAAGGGCTGATCTTGTCCTTAAAGACTATATTAAAATCTTTCATCCTGAACTTTTGCCAAATTATCAGTTGACTTATATGAAAGAATTGCAGTAACAGACTATTTGCTTATTTTTGCTTTTCCTTTTTTAAAGTTATGTGGAAAAAAATTAAACAGCTTATCTTTATCATTCTTGTGTTGAATGTTGTATTTATTATCTGGGGAAGATTTTTTAATCCTCCGATTACCATTACACAGATAGGGGGCCTTTTTGAATACGGAAAGCTTCACCGGGACTATATTTCCTATGATGAAATGGGAAACAATGTGAAGAAGGCGGTTATTGCCTCTGAAGATCAGAAATTTTTTGACCATAACGGATTCGATTATACCGCCATTGAAAAAGCGATGAAGCATAATGAACAAGGAAAAAAAATAAGAGGGGGAAGTACAATTTCCCAGCAGACGGCAAAAAATATTTTTCTTTGGCAGGGAAGAAGCTGGTTGAGAAAAGGATTGGAAGCCGTCTACACTTTTATTATTGAAAAAGTATGGAGTAAAGATATTATTCTTGAAAGATACCTGAATTCCATTGAAATGGGACAGGGAGTATTCGGGGTAGAAGCTGCCGCTCAGTATTATTTTGGAAAATCATCCAAAGACTTAAGCGCTTCAGATGCAGCATGGATTGCCGCTGTATTGCCCAATCCAAAGAAGTATGATCCTAAAAATCCATCCCCTTATTTAAGAAAGAAACACAATTGGATCATGAGACAGATGAGGAATGTGAGTTTGAAATAGTATCTTTGTACTAATGAAATTCTTTAATTCCAGCACAAATTTTGAGTCAGTTCTTAAAAAATACTTTTCTTTTAAGAATGAAACTCTTTCTTTGGAGCCATTTGCAGAGTTTTTGGAGAGTGTAAAAAGAGCAGATTTTACAGATGTGCTCAATTTCCTCAGAAGTAATCCGAATTTTGCTGAAAATTTTAAACATTATATCCACAATATCTTTAAAGGAAGGCCCTTCAACCTGTCTTTGACAGAAGCCAATATCCTTTCTGAAAATGCCTTCTTCCCGGAACTTAAAAAAAGAATCCTGAATAAGGTTCTTCCTCCCGTTGAAAATGAAAAGACCATATGGTACATGATCGACAACGTGAGCATGAGACCGAAGAAGGATCTGACTTACTTGCATAATCTTCCCGAAAATGAGATTAATGAGTTTTTAACCATTCTGGGTGCTTCTGATTTTATTACCAGGCCGAATGTCAAAAAAGAACTTATTTTCTCCATGAATATTCTTTCTTGGAGGGTGACGGGAATGGCGATGGAAGTGGAAGTCGTAAGAATGGCTCCTCAATACCGAAATCTTGATAATCCGTTTTTGGCACTTCAGAATGAGTTGGAGACTTTGGCTGAAGACCTTACCAAAGATCCGGAACTACAGTTGCATTCTAAGGATAGCAGATATAAGCAGATTAAAATTTATGCGGAACAATGCCAGGAGTTTGTTAATATAGCATTTAAGAATTCTGCTAAATATGGTATTTCCGGGAAGATTAATCAATCTTTGTTGAAGATTCGTCAGCAGACGGAAAGAATTTATGAGATCGTTCAATTGTTGGTTATTGATACTGATGAAGATGTTTTGATTAAGTCTAAACAATTGGTTTTTAATATTTTGAACTATAAGTCTCATAAAAACAATATTGCAGATCTTATCAATGACAGCACCCGATTGATCTCCCATCTTATTACCAACCATACTGCAGAAACAGGAACTCATTATATAACTTCTACCCGTAAGGAATATATGACGATGTTCTATAAAGCGAGTGGAGGAGGAATTATTGTAGGAGCACTTTGTGTACTGAAAATGTTGTACGGATATATTCCGGGAAGCGATTTTTCTCATGCATTTTTATATTCTATGAATTATGCGATGGGATTTGTGATGATTTATCTGATGGGGTTTACATTGGCAACAAAACAACCGGCTATGACGGCTGCTACGATGACCAAAGTTTTATCAGAGGAAGGGAATAGCAAAAGACATAACACTGAGTTCGCTCATCTTGTATCAAAGCTTTTCCGAAGTCAATTTATTGCCTTTGTAGGAAACGTATTGCTTGCTTTTCCTATTGCATTAGCCATTATTTACGGACTCGATGTATTTTTCTCTCAAAACCTTGCGGTAGACAGATCCGATAAATTATTAAAAGATCTTGATCCGTTTAAATCAAAAGCTATCCTGCATGCCAGTATTGCAGGTTTCTATTTATTCATTTCAGGAATTATCTCAGGAAATATCGGAAACAATTCCGTGTTCTATCAGATTCCGGAAAGGATTGCCAAAAATCTTTCAATCAGAAATTTCTTTGGGAAGAAGTTTGCAAAAGGACTCTCTAAATATTATGCTAAAAACTGGCCGGGAATAGTTTCCAATTTTTGGTTTGGGGTTTTCCTTGGGGCGACAGCACCGGTAGGTTTATTCTTTGGACTAGATCTCGATATCAGACACATTACCTTTGCTGCCGGAAACTTTGCTTTAGGACTGTATGGAAAAGATTTCTCAGTAGATTCATACACATTCTGGATTTCCTTTATAACCGTTTTCTTAATCGGATTCTTTAACTTCCTGATAAGTTTCAGTCTGTCTATGTTTCTTGCCTTTAGATCAAGAAAAATGAATTTTGGACAGGTTAGTGAAATCTATAAAGAAATTTTCAGATATTTTGTGAAACATCCATTAAAGTTCTTCTTACCGTTAAGCTCAGGTCTTGATAAACAAGCAGATGATCTGATGAGTAGTACGATTTCTAATAAGTCGGAAAAATCAGAAGAACATTAATAAGGAAATAAGAAAGCTACCAAATGGTAGCTTTCTTATATATGGCGTGGACGATTATACGCAATCAGCTGATTCGGGGCATTTTGCTGGTAATTGTGTCCAAACAGCACATACTGTGGGATCTGAGCAGACTACTGCACAACATATCATTTGTCCTGCCCCTTGGATTTTTTTTAAATTCTCTCTTGATACTTTCTTTTGTGTAAGTACTTTTTTCATGGTAATTTGATTTTATTTATAAAGTATAAATATATCAATTATCCTTGAAGTATTCTATTGTTTTTATACAATTTGAAAGCCATAGGCTTATCTTTCTCTATCCGTATCAGGAATAAAAAACCTGACCGAAATTTTCCAGGTTAACCAACTTTATTTTTTAGAAGTTCAATACGCTTTTGTAATTCGGTAAAAAAAGCATAACCCTGTTCAATAATGGCATATCTCCCATCTTTTTCAAGCAACATCGTTGGAAAAGATTGTGCGTATTGTGCTGCTTCATTAAAATTTTGTAAAGTAGCCTGTTTCATTTCTTCAGAATGGAAAGCTGCTAAGAATTGCTCTGGATAAATACCCAAGTTTTCACAAATCTCAAGATAAGTAATGTCCAGATTGAGGTCTTTTCCCCAATAATATCTTGCTTTCTGAACAGCTGCCATAAAAGGAATAGCTTGCTCAGAAGCAATTGTTTTCACTGAAACCATTGCTCTGGATGGAATTTCACTGTCTAATAGAATTTCTTGCTTCAGGAGTTCGAAATAACCTTCACCAAATGTTATTCCTGTGCGCTCTGCTACAGCTTCATCATGTTTAAGAAAGAAATTAACCATCTGCGGTGATTGTTTCCGAACGTTAGAGCCAGTCCACATTCCACCGGAAAGAATTTCAAAATCCAAATCGTTTTTGTATTGGTCGTATAGTTTTAACATGTTGTCGGAATTCCCATAGCACCATCCGCATAAGGGATCCATGATATATATAATTTTCATTTTTTTTAAAGGCTCTGAGCTTAGTATGACCAAACTTAAAATGCTTATTATGAGATTCATAAAATAAAAACATTCGAATCACTCATTCTCTTCCGGAAAAAGAGAATGAATTTAAACCACTAAAAAAAATGAAGATGACAGGTGATCTGTTTAGAATACAGCTTAATCGATAGCTTTAGCTAATCTCTTAACTTTTCTTCTCCTCTTAAAAATCTTAATGGTTCAAATGCTTTTTAATACTTTACCGTGATTTTTAGTTCCTTGACATTATTAATCCCATTTATAGCATCGCATCCACGACTGTTTTGCTGTCTACGAATTGTTCAAATTTTATAATTTTTCCGTCTCTCAGGTGCCAGATATGGGCAACACGTGCGGAAAAAGGTTTCTGTGTTTTTTTGTAGGTTCCTGTATACGTTCCAAAGGCCACTACTTTATCACCATCAGCAACATAATTTTCAGGGGTAAACTTATAATCAATCCATTCGCTTCCTAAACGGCTGAAAACGTTTTTGGTAATTTCTTCCAGGCCAATATAGGTTCCTGCATAAGGAAACCCTTTGGCTTCTGTCCATTGAACATCCTCTGCAACGTGTCTTGCAAGTGCCTTTCCGTTTTCTTCAGATGTTTTTCCTTCGTAGGTGCTTTTTACAATTTCTAAATTGGTCATTGTTGTATTGTTTTTTATTGAACAGCCTGATAGCAGAAGTACGGCCATCAGACTGTAAATGATTGGTTTCATACGGTTCAGATTACCACTTCATCTCTCCGGTATTCACTTTTGCTCCAAGCTGAAGGGCTGTTTCAAAAGTAAGGTGAGGATATTTAGTTTTAATAGCCTTTACCAAAGCTTCAGACGTTGTATTCGTTTTTAAAGCTTCTTCATAAAACTGAATATATTCTTTCGTGTGTTTCACAGAAGTTAAATCTGCAGCATCAGTTGACTTTCCATGGGCAGGAATAACAATTGAAGGATGTAATGAGGCAATTGTATCCAATACTTTGATCCACTGAGCACGGGATTCAGTTGTTTGTGCATCAGCCATCCAAAGGTTGAAGGTGTTTCCGAATACATTGATACCACCTACCACAGCTTTTGCAGAAGGAATATAAACAAATGTTCTTGCAGGGAATTCCTCTAAACCTATCACTTCCAGTTTTTCACCTTCCAGTTCAATGCTGTTTCCTTTCAATACTTGGGGTAATACGACATTGCTGGTTACTGCTGATCCTAACTGACCACCCCAAACATCAAGTTTCTTTTGTGCTGTTTTCGCTATTTCCTCTACCACTTTAGGGGTTGCATAAGCGGTAACTCCCGGAAAATATCTTTTGAAAACCTCCAATCCGAAATAAAAATCGGGATCATTATGGGAAACATAAACTGCCTTTAAATTCTTCCCTGAATCTTTAATTTTCTGAGCCACGGTTTCTGCATCTGCTAACGTAAACTGCGCATCTACCAAAACGGCATCCTTTTGACCGGAAACGATGACAGAAGCTACCCCGAAACTGTTTTCTGAAGCGTTGTAAACATCTAATGTAAATTTTCCTGCCTCTAATTTTTTGAAATTTTGTGCTTGTGACATATTAAATAATGTTATGAATGTTAATACTGTTGTTTTTACTAATGATTTCATCTTCTTGTTAATGTATGGTACAAAATTACGGCTGTTGATTCTGCTAAACATTGAACAAGTTCAATAAATGAAAATAACGTAATTTGAGCCGTAGGTAAAGTAAGAGATTGAAAGTTTGAAGAGATAAGATGAAATTTCCTAAGCTTACTATTATTGGTGGTGATGATCAAGCTGCATTAAAGTACGGAAAAGCAGAGTCGTTATTGCTTTCCTTTGGTTGTTTTTCTTCTTATTTTACTTAAAAATTCGTGGCTGATCCCAAGATAGGCAGCTACCTGTAAATTCGTGAGTCTTTGGTTAAGGGATGGGTATTTTTCAATGAAATCCAGGTAACGCTGGTCGGCAGTTTTGCTAAGGTTGTCAATCATCCTGCGTTGTAAAGCAGTGTGGGTCTTTTGGGTCATGATTCGGAAAAGTTTTTCAACAAAGGGAAAATTTTCATAGGCAAAATCTTTATCCTTTTTTGAAATAATAAGAACCTCGCTCTCCTCAATGGCTTCTATAAAAAGCTGGGAAGGACTCTGACTGGTAAAACTGTCAATATCTGTAAGCCACCAGTCTTCCATTCCAAAATAGAGAATCTGTTCTGTGCCTTTGGTATCAATATGATATACCTTGAAAAGACCTTTGGTAACAAAAGCTTCAAATCTACATATCTCCCCCTCCTTCAGTAAAAACTCCTTTTTTTTGAGGGTTTTTGAACTAAATAAATTGCAAAACTCCGTAATATCCGTTTGAGAACTTGAAATATGACGCGAAATATTAAGATGTAAGGCTTCGATCATGAGTATTATGGATTAGTGAACAGAATAATACAAAAATATTAAAATAATATCGATCAGAACACATCATTTGTATTCTGATCAAATCGAAAAGATAATAGATTCGAAAAATACCTTATTGAAGCATTAATATAAGGTTATATGATTTGCAAATCATGGAATTTTTCTGCACCAAACTTATCCTGAAATTTCTTCAGATAAAAGCTTTTACGCATTTTAAAATCATTTTTTAACAACGGAGAATCAATCTTAATAATAACACACCCTTTTTCTATATTTACACTTCTGATTTCATTAAAAAGACTCTCATCTAGATAGTCCTCAAGAAAGTCTTTGATATCAAATGCCACAAGCTTACCTTCAAAACCATAGATTCTGGCAAAAGATTTTACAAGTTCAGAGGATTGGTATTCACGTTTTTTCTTCTTCATAGCTGTATTGCAGGGTTCGGGATGTGTGGTTCGCTTTGATGGGGTATAATATACGATTTAAAGTAGTTTATAAGAAATAGTTTAATTTTTTTATCATTTATTTTGATTCCATCTGTTTTTTATCCATTTTTTAGGGTTTCGAATGCATAAGAAATATTTGGATATTGAAAAAGGGAAAATAAATAAGAAAAAGCACTATTTATAAGTTATGTTTTATCTGTTATTTCACCCTTTACATTTCACATTACATCCTCGTATTCTGAAACCGGCACCCTCTATATATCAAAAATTATGCTTTCCTCATTGATTTTCTTAACGACACTTTCTGTGCGTTCTCTGTGGGTATCTGTAATGAAGATTTGTCCGAAACTTTCTTTGTTGACCAGTTCAATCAATTGGGAAACTCTGGTATCATCAAGCTTATCAAAAATATCGTCAAGCAATAGAATGGGAGTCTTCTTGGTGAGCTCTTTAATCAGGCTCATTTGCGCTAGTTTTAAAGAGATAAGGAAAGACTTCTGCTGACCTTGTGAGCCTATTTTTTTGATGAGAATATGATCCATCTCAAAAAGAAGGTCATCTTTATGGATTCCTTTGGAGGTGTAAGTAAGCATACGGTCTCTTTCAATACTTTCTTTTAAAAGCTCTTCAAAAGAATTTTCCAATAAATGAGATTCGTAAATAACCGATACAGTTTCTTTACCACCGGAAATAATCTGATAGAAATTTTGAACGATTGGATTTAATTGCTCTACAAACTCCTTTCTCTTTTTAAAGATTTTTGTTCCGTATCTTGTAATAGGGTCATCATAGATTTCTAAAGAATCCTTGTCCCAGGTTCTGTTTTTGGCAAAATACTTCAATAAGGCATTTCTCTGTTGGATCGTCTTCTGATATTGGATCAGATCAAAAAGATACTCAGAATCCGTTTGGGAAATCATGGCATCCAGAAACTTACGCCTGCTTTCTCCGGAATCCGAAATTAAATTCGAATCATACGGTGAAATCATTACACTGGGAAGATAACCAATATGGTCAGCAAGTCTGTCATAGCTTTTATCGTTTTTCTTAATCACCTTTTTGGCTTCCTTGGGCTGAGTAATTCTAATGATATCTTCACTGTCTTCATTTTGAATTTCAGCATCAATGGTAAAAAAATCTTCCTCCTTTCTGATGTTATTCAAATCGGTGTTATTCAGAAAGCTTTTTCCTACTGATAAATAATGCAGAGCATCCAGAATATTGGTTTTTCCTGCCCCGTTATTTCCTACAAAACAGTTGATCTGCGGAGAAAATTCAAACTTTTTTTCTGAATGATTTTTGAAATTGTAAAGAGAGAGCTTCTTGATAATCATTCGTCAAAAATACTCCATTATTAGTAAAAATAAAAAAGGAAGTGCAGAACAAGTTTCCACTCCAAATGAAAAGTAAGCGTCATCTCTTTTATTTTCAGCGAAATAAATAAAAATATAAGTGATAATACTTGAAAGAAAAAAAGATAAGCCATAGATAGGCTTAAGATATAAAATGCCAAGTATACTGCTTATAAAAACAAGAATGTAGGCGATGTATTTGGTGTTCTGAATCCCTATTAGCATAGGAAATGTCTTTACCGTATCGCTATTCATATCACGGATATCAAAAGGAAGTACCAATGCGGTAATAAAGAAAAAGCTGATTAGAAAAATAGACAGACTGAATTCCGGAAGGGTAAGCCAGCAATTGACCAAAGCCCATACCAAGCCTACATAAAAAACTTTCAGAAGGGGTATTTTACGGATATAAACATCAAGGAAGAAACTATTGTACAACAGTCCAAGCACCACAATAACGAACCATTTTAAAAGTCTTATTTCATTGTGATTATGAATGATTAAAAACGCACAGACGATTCCGGCAATCCCATTTAAAACCAAAATCTTAAAAAAATGTCTGGTGTATTGATATTTAGTGTAAAGGTAACCGCTGAAATAAGTAATAAAAATAAGCAGTACAGTCGGGAAACGGAATGTGTTTTGCTCCTTCATAAAAAATACTGCAAAAAGAGTTCCCATTAAAGAGACATAAATTTGGCTGTCTATGATGGTTTTTTTCAGTATTTTTAAGATGTTCATTTACCAAAATTAATATTTATGAAAATATTTTCCAAGATTTTTATGCTTTTGCTTGTAATGCTAAGCTTTTCAATGGTCTTTGCTCAAAAAAAATATGATGACCAATGGAAGAAGATTGCTGAAAACACCACAAAAGGAGCTTACAAATCTAATCTTCCGATAATTTTAGATATACAAAACCAAGCAATGAAAGAAAACAATGCCCTTCAGCTGATCCGCTCTTTAAAAGCAGAGTTCAGTATTGTCAACCAAACTGTAGATGATGATCAGAATGATGCTGCCTCAAAGTTTTTTAGTAAACTTCAGGAAGCAAAAGCTAAGCTAAAAGGTGAAGAGAGATTAGTATATGATGTTTTATTAAATAGTTTTTTCATGGATTATTACAATCAGAATTCCTGGAAAATCAATGGAAGAACCAATATTAATTCTCAGGATGTTTCCCAGATAGAAACCTGGACTAAGCTTGATTTTAAAAATCGCCTGATTAAAAATTATCAAGAACTTGACCAGCAAAAACAAGAAATGAAAAAAGTTTCTTTGGCTAAATACAAAGATATTTTTTCAGATACAAAGGACATCACTTATTTTCCTTCGTTATTCGATTGGTACGCATTGAAGAAAGTAAATTTCCTTTCAGAAAATAATCTGTTTACTAAAAATGAACTTGCAGACAACCATACTTCCATCAATGCTATTTTTGATGAGTTAGTCGCTCAGAATAATGGGAATCCCAAGTTGTACTTTATGAAAGAAAAATTGGTTGATAACTGTAATTTTAATCAATGTAAAGATAAGCTTGAACAACTTCAGACCCTTTTAAAAACTAATGTGGAAGGTGATTATAAGGTCCTTATCATGGAAGATATCATGAATGAATTTGTTGCCAAAAAGAAAGATAAAGAAGCAATTTCTATCGCTGCACAGGCGAAAAGTCAATATCCAAAATCACCTTTCATCGAAAATATCAAAAATAGAGAGGATCAGATTATTAATCCTTTACTGAATATTAAATATGAACAACAGACTCAAAGTAATCTGCCCATTCACTTTATTGCTGAATATAAAAATGTAGTTGATTTCTCTCTGAAGATTTATGAAGTGAAATCAGACTATCTCTCATTCATTCAATATGTACAGAATTCATACGGAAATACCTATGGAAATGTAAAAAAGACTTTGGTAAGAACAGAAACTTACCAGCTTGCTGATCCAAAAGATTATCAGGTTCATAAAACTTCATTGGAAATAAAACCGCTTCCGGCAGGTATTTATGTTGTTGAATATGCAGTTGCTGGGGCAAATCCGAAAGACAATGATTCCAGACAGAATTTTTATATTTTGGTTTCCGGAAATAAAATCGTTTATCAGTCTAAGACAGACCGAAATCCCCTTTCGGATGAACTGAAATTAGTTAATAGTGAAAACGGAAAGCTGGTACCCAATGAAAACATTACGTTCTATGAGTTTGTATCCAATAAGACACTCAATAAACTAGAGGGTAAAACCAATGAAAAAGGAGTTTTTAAATTTCCTTCCGGAAAAAATGATGAATATTACAGAACTTTCCTTATTCAACAGCCTAAAACTAATGATTTCCAAATCATGCAGGTGTATGGAACCAATGGATCTGTCCAAGATTATAATCCGAATAAAGAATCCCGTAATGTAGTCCAAATTTTTACGGACAGAGGAATCTATCGCCCGGGACAAACAGTGTATTTCAAAGTTATCAATACCAAAATAGATAAAGAAATAGAGTCTGTATTTTCAGGGTTAAAACAAAAGATAACGCTGTTGGATGCCAACAATCAGGAAGTATCTTCACAAGATTTTACTACCAACGAATTCGGATCTTACCATGGAAGTTTTATTTTGCCCAAAGGAAAACTCAACGGTGTCTTTTATTTAAGAACGGATGGAAATAGCGGAGACAAAGATATCAGAGTAGAGGAGTACAAAAGACCTAAGTTTGAAGTAACCTTTGATCCTGTAAAAGATGAATACAAATATGGTCAGACTATTGAACTGAAAGGGAAAGCTATGATGTTTTCTGGTGTAGCATTAAGCAATACCACCGTGAATTATGAGATCAAGAAACACAATATCAGATGGAGGTATTTCTGGTGGTATCCACAAGGAAATGACAATGAAAATTCAATCTTAGGAGAAGTTAAAACCAATGAAAAGGGAGAGTTTGTGATCCGTCTTGATCTTAAAAAAGATGAAAAACTCGAAGGAATACAGATTGATAATTATGAGATCAACGCTTCTGTTACAGATATTAATGGAGAAACACAGTCCGGGAATACCCAGCTAAAAGTAGCCTCGGTTTCTCATTATATTAAAGCTGACGATATTAAAAATACGTTCAGCGATGAAAATGTAAAATTAAAAGTTGAAACGAAGAATTACAACGAGCAGGATCTGAAGAAATCTTACCGGGTTAAGCTATCAAAACTTACTGCTCCCGATAGAATTTTCAGAGATAATTTTAAATCTGAAGTTCAGAATCTTCCTCAATATTCAAAAGCAGAATTCATCAGTAAGTTTCCCCATGATATGTTCGACAAAAATGATGATATCAAAAACTGGAAAACAGAAAAAGTGATGGCAGAAAGACAACAGCAACCTTCTACGGATTTAGATCTTGGAAAACTGGAAGCCGGAGATTATCAATTGGAGCTTTTCAATATCGAAGGAAAAGATACCATCAAATCTTCCCAATATTTCAGTGTTTGGGATAAAAATTCTTTGAAACCTTCACAGAAAACATTCCTGACGGTTATTGCTTCTAAAGATGAGGCATCAAGAGGCGAAAAAGTGAAAATGTATGTCTATTCGGCAATTCCGGATGCTTTAGTAAATGTTTTTGTACAGAACGGTTTAGGAAAGACCGTTACGGAAGTCTATCAGTTGAAAAAAGGAGTGTTAGAATATACGATTGATGTTCCAAAAGATAAAAATGTATCTCAGCTGAATGTTCAGTTCCAGATTGTGGCATTTAATGATGTCAATACAGAATCCGTTACCTTGAAGATAAAAGATACGGAACAGCCTTTAAAAATTGAAACCGTAACATTCAGAGATAAGCTGGAACCGAATTCAAAAGAAAAATGGGTGGTAAAAGTAACCGGAAGTGATAAAGAAAAAATCAATGCTGAGGTATTAGCCAATATGTATGATATGTCACTGGATCAGTTTGCAGCCAATAATTACAGCTGGAATAAACTTTATGTACCATTTAATATAGTTAGCTCCTATGCATTAAGAAACTATTTGGTACAAAAGAGTTATCAGAAAAGAATAAAATATATCAATGGAAACTATGTGAATGTGCCAAATTTCAATTGGTTTGATGGAGAATTGTATTATTCGTCCTTAGCAGGAAATGCGGCGGGAGTTCAGGTTGGGGTGAAAATGCCAGCTTATTCTGGTCCGCCGTCAGCACCAATGGCAAGGGCAAAAAGTACTGTTATGATGAGAAAAGCAGACGTAGCACAAGAAGCTATGGCTATTTCAGAGAAAGCTGATGCAGATGGCGCTTTAGATAATAAGGCCGAGCAAAAAGAAGACCTTGAAAAAGTTCCTGTACGTCAGAATCTGAACGAAACAGCATTCTTCTATCCTGATCTGAAAACAGATGCAGAAGGTAATGTGAATTTTGAGTTTACTTCTCCTGAAGCATTGACGAAATGGAAGCTGATGTTCCTTGCTCATACAAAAGATGCGAGAGCAGCAACCCTGGAAAAACAAGTGGTAACTCAGAAAGAATTCTCTGTAACTCCAAACTATCCAAGATTCTTAAGAGAAGGAGACGAATTGAATTTACAATCAAAACTATCCAACCTTACGGATAAAAAACTGAATGGTTCAGCAGAGCTTAAGATCCTTGATGCGTTTACCAATGAAGATATTTCCTCAAAATTCGGATTGACTTCGGCAACACAAAATTTCAATTTAACTGAAAACGGAAACGGAGCTTTAACATGGAAGTTGAAAGTTCCGAATAATGTTTCTTCTATTATTTTAAAAGTAGTGGCAAAAGCAGGTGCTTATTCTGACGGGGAGCAACAGGCGGTAGCCATATTGCCAAACAGAATGTTGGTCACTGATGCCGTTCCGGTTTTTGTAAAAGAAGGCGAGACCAAAACCTTTGTGCTGGATAATCTTAAAAATAATACATCCACAACTGCCTCAAACGTATCCAATACGCTGGAATTGACAACCAATCCGATCTGGGAAATTATGTTTGCTCTTCCAAGCTTGAAAAATGATCAGAACAGCTCTGCAGATGTAATTTTCAATAAATGGTTTG
The DNA here is from genome assembly GCA_963518055.1 of uncultured Chryseobacterium sp. Classification (GTDB taxonomy): domain Bacteria; phylum Bacteroidota; class Bacteroidia; order Flavobacteriales; family Weeksellaceae; genus Chryseobacterium. The sequence continues at coordinate 78,062 of CAUQIC010000019.1, read as the reverse complement.
CAGATGTAGTCGCTTCTGAGATATTTAAAGCCAATCCAAAAATGAAAACTGTTTTTGAAGAATATCAGAACAAAGGACTATTACATTCAAATCTTGAAAAGAATCAGGAACTGAAGCAACTCTTACTGGAAGAAACACCTTGGGTGCTGGAAAGTAAAAATGAAGACGAACAAATGCAGAAATTGGCATTATTGTTTGATACCAATACGATGAGAAATTCAATCAATCAGGATTGGGATGACTTCAAAAAATTACAAAATCCAGACGGTGGATTCTCATGGTATGCAGGCTATCCGAGTTCTTACGGAACTTCATTATATATCCTTAAAAATCTTGGAAAAATAAACGTCTGGCTAAAAGATAATGTAAAAGATTATCAAAGTTCAGAACAAAAAGAATTGGTTACTAAGCTGATTCAATATGTAGATAACGAGATTAATAAATACTGGAGTGCCCAAGATAAAAATATCTGGAATAATTGGGTACTTGATTATCTGGATACCCGAAATTACTGGGAAAAGCAATACCCGTTAAAAGGTAAAGGAGCTGCTTTAAAATCTGCAGTAAAACAAAAAGCAAAAACGGCAAAGATTACAGATTTTACCTTCTTCGGACTTCACCGTGCGGCTTTGTTGATGAATGATTATGGTTTGAAAGATATTTCGGATAAACTGATGACTTATCTTAAAGAAACATCTACAGATACCAAAACACAAGGAGTGTACTGGAAGCAGAACCTGAACGACTGGGGCTGGTTCAGCTCAAAAGTGGTTAATCACGCAGGAGCATTGGAAGCTTTCAATACGCTTAAGCCCAATGATCAAAACTTTATTGAAGATTTGAAAATCTGGTTGGTGACTCAGAAAGAAGTGAACTCATGGGGCAGTTCAAGAGGGACTTCAGAAGTTATCTTTACGATCCTGAATTCAGGGAAATCCTGGACAGGTGCAGAAAGTGATAAGGCCACCATTGTTTGGGGCGGAAAAGAATTAGCTCCTCAGACTCAGGCAACGGGATATGTGAAATCTACGGTAAAAACTGATGTGGTAGATAAGAATTTAGGAACAGTTACTGTTACCAAGCCAGGTCCGGGCATTGTTCAAGGAGGCTTATTCTGGCAATATTACGAAGATCTGGATAAAATCAAATCTTCTGAAAATTACATCTCTGTAACCAAAGAACTTTACAAAAAGATAAAAACGGTAAATGGAGAAGAACTTCAGAAAATATCAGTTGGAACGCCATTAAAGGTAGGAGATAAGGTAACAGTAAGAATGATATTGAATACAGACAGACCTATGGAGTTTATCCATATTAAAGACATGCGTGCTGCAGGATTTGAACCTCTTAATACACTGTCAGGATACCAGTGGAAAAATAATTTAGGATATTATCAATCTACTAAAGATGCCTCAACTAATTTTTATATTCAATATATGCCAAAAGGGAAATATGTGTTTGAATATGATGTAGTTGCTAATGCGTCTGGAAAGTTCTCAAATGGCATTACCACAATGCAAAACTACTATGCTCCACAGATGAATTCGCACACAAAAGGAACCTTAATCCAGATTTTGGAATGATTTTTGGCTATTAGGAAATACGTAAAATTTAAAACCAAATAAAATGAAATTTTCAAAAACTTTAATGACTGGATTGGTATTGATGGCTGGAGTAAGTGCTTTCGCACAAAAGAAAGTGGAAAAGTTTGAAAAACTACAGATTGAAATGTTCCCAAAAGCTAAAGATGGATACAAACAAGTATATATCCAGCTTCCTGTTGCAAAAAACGAAAATGACTTAAAAGTGGAAGTTTTTGCAGGTGCTGAAAAAATGTTAGACTGCAACAACTACTTCCTGATGGGAGAAATGAAAAGTCAGGACCTTCAAGGATGGGGATATAACTATTATGAAGTAGAATCCAATGGGGAAGCAGCAGGAACATTGATGGGATGTATGGATAAAAAACTAACTAAAAAGTTTGTAACCATTAAGCCGGAAATTGTGAGATATAACAGTAAACTACCATTGGTATTTTACGTACCTAAAGACATGGAAGTTCGTTACAGAGTTTTAAGACCTGATAACACCATGAAAAAAGCCACTCAAAAGTAGATTTGCAAGCTTATTATAAACAGAAAACTCCTCACAGCGATGTGGGGAGTTTTCGTTTGTTTTATATTATAGAAAGTTGGACGTTCTCTTATAGTATTTGCTTTTTAATTATAGAGATAAATATAATTTACAAACAATAAATCAAAAAAATCATAATAAAACAAAGTTTAAATTAAAACTAAACAGTTGGGGTCTTTCTCTGAGCAATAGGAGATTATACTTAAACGTATTTTAAACTTATTTTAAATTCACTAGTTTGTAGAATTATCTTTAATGAATTTAACATTTTTTGCATTATATTTGTTATAAACATAAACCATGAAAAACAATTTATTGATTTTTACGTTTGGTTTCTTAGCTTTTCCTGCTTTTGGCTGGGCACAGTCTGCGCCGGATTTTAAAGAACTTTTAGATAGTGCGATGGTTCGGGATTCTAATCTCAAAATGCAGATTACCCAAAATAAACTTACTGATCTTGATGAACACAAGCTGAAAGATATTTTTCTTCCCACGCTGGAAGTAAGCGGTAAAGTAGGCTATCTCAACGGAACAGCAAGGCTGACGTCGCCGGAAATTAATCTCGCTCCTTTCATCAATATTCCGGAAGGAACTTTTAATAATAATTTTAATGTATCAGGATTTTCAGGTGTTGCCAAGGCAGATGCCAAAATGCTCCTATATTCAGGTGGTAAAGTTAAATACCTGAAAAAAGCAGTCGAGGAAAAGAAAAGATCTGAAGACATTCTTCTTGAAAAAACTAAAGATGAAGTGGTGGCCAGTATTTCTAAGGCTTACGATCAATTGGCTTTGATCCACCAGTCTAAAAAAGTGCTGGATGAAAGTGAAAAAAGACTGGATATTAACAAAAAAACAGCAGATAAAGCTTTAGGCTATGGTCTGATTACCCCTTACGATCACAAGAAGATCGAATTGGCTCAAGCTACCTTAAATGCTAAATTAGTCGAATACGAAGGGAAGAAAGAACTCCTTCTCACCCAGCTTTATATTTTAACAGGTATCAACAGAGAGCGTCTCAGAATGATAGATCCGGTTTTATCTCCCGTAGATTTGCTGACCGCAGAGAAAGGAATAGAGCAAAGAGCTGAAGTTCGTGCGCTTGAGCATGGGATTGTTGCTGCAGATTATAAAATAAAAGCAGAGAGAACCTGGATGATTCCTAAAGTACAGCTGATGGCTTCTGCTTATTATATTGGGTTGTACGGAAACAGAATAAAAAGCTCAGAAAATGTAGTCCCGGCCGTTCCATTACTAGGCTATGAAGGAAGAAAGTTGGATTGGAGTCCCAATAATATTAACGTATTTCCGCTAATTACTGCCGGAGTGGGTTTTAAATGGGAAATTTTTGACGGAAAAGAAGGCAAACATGCGGAAGAAACAGCTAAAGTGGGAAAAGAAGTGCTGCAGAATCAGAAAGAAGACGCGTTGAAAAAATTGACACTGAATCTGGCCAACAACCAGACTAATTATGATATTGCATCTGCACAGATTACATTAAAAGCGAAGGAAAAAGAACTCGCTAAAACGGCACTCATACAGGCTGAAAAAGAATTCAGATATGGAATGAGCAAATCATCACAGCTTATCGATGCTGAAAATGATCTGGAAGCAGCCGAACTTGAATATCAGAATGCAATTTTCAACCAGAGAAGAGCGGGAATAGAACTGATGAGATCTACCCAGGAGCTGGATATCACCAAATTTTATTTAATCCCTTAAAAATTAAAATGATGCATAAAAATATATCTATACTCTTCACTACACTGCTGTTGTTAGGAAGTTGCGGTCAAAAGAATGAAAAAATAAAGGAACCGGAAGGGAAAACGAAAAAGGATGTTATTTCTTTTGCTCCTAAAGTAACCGGGCGAATTTTGAAAATATATGTTTCTGAAGGTCAGACCGTGAAAAAGGGAGATACCCTTGCTCAACTTGATGTCCCTGAAGTTTCTGCAAAAATTGCTCAGGCACAAGGGGCTGTAAGTGCAGCGAGTGCCCAGGAGCAAATGGCTAAAAACGGAGCTACAGCTGATCAGTTGAGACAACTGCAGGCAAAATATAAAGGACTGAAAGAACAATATGATTTTGCACAAAAATCATACAAAAGAGCCAATAATATGTTTCGTGACAGCCTTATGTCACCACAGGCACATGATGAAATTTATGCAAAGCTTCAAGGTGCTAAGGCACAGTATGATGCGGTTGTAGCAGAACTGGATGATGTGAAAAGAGGAACCCGTTTTGAAAAAGTAGAAATGGCTGCAGGACAGGCTTCTCAGGCTAAAGGAGCGTTACAGGAAGCCAATGTAGCCTATTCTGAAAGATATATAATCGCTACCAATAATATGGAAATAGAAACCATCAGCTTAAATCCGGGTGAACTGGCGACAGCAGGTTTTGCTCTATTCAACGGATATATTCCGGAAAGTACCTATTTCAGGTTTACCATTCCGGAAAGTGCTATTTCAAAATATAAGAAAGGGCAGGAGGTCAATATGCAGGTGGTTTACAATAAAGAAGAGCTGACAGGAAACATTGTGTATATCAAACAGCTCACAAAATATGCGGATATTACCACAGCATATCCTGATTATCAGCTACAGGATGCGATCTATGAAATCAAAGTAAAACCTAAAGATATGAATAAGGCTAAAGGTATTTTAGTCAATGCAAACGTCATCCTGAAATAAAAATAGACAGATGAAAGAATTTTTCCGCCTTTTGGCCCGTGAATTCAAGCTTTTTATTGGCAATTCGACCCTAAGAACAGTTTTCTTTGTGGCCCCTGTTTTCTATGCAACCCTGCTTGGGTTTGTTTACAAAAGCGGAAAAGTTGAAAACACTCCGGTACTGGTTGTTGATAGAGATAATACCCCATTGTCCAATCAACTCACGGAAATGCTGGATGATAATAAAAGCATTAAAATTATTAAATACCTTCAGGAACCTCTAAGCATTAAAGATGAGGTGATAAGACATGAAGCAGCAGCCGTTGTTATTATACCCTCCCGCTTTGAAGGAGATATGCTTCAGAAAAAATACCCTGAACTCAATGTTTATATTAACACGGGAAATGTTTTGACAGCTAATTTTGCTTCCAAAGCCCTTCAGCTTACCATTGGAACTTTTTCAGCAGGAGCTTCCATCAAAGCATTACAAAAAGCAGGAATGCCGGCAGCAAGAGCTGCTACACAATATGAGCCTTTTAAAGCCAATTATATCACCCTTTTCAATACCACCGGAAATTACCTTATCTTTATGTGGCCTGCAATGCTCGCGGTAGTACTTCAACAGGTTATCCTGTTGGCCATGGCGGTTAGTTTTGCTGCAGAATTTGAAAGAGGATCTTTTGTAAAAGAATATCTTAAGATGAAGAGATGGGCATTTCCGACAATGCTTATTAAAGTTATTCCTATCTGGGTATTTTCTATTCTTATCGTAGGTATTTATTACTTTATGCATATGATTTTCAGGGTTCCGATGCCGGAAGGAATACTCAATTTTATACTACTTACTGCTGTTTTTGTAGGCTCAGTCTCATTCCTGGGCGTGTTTATAAGCATATTAATTCCGGATGCTTTGAAGGCCACTCAGATTTTGATGGTCATCGCTTCACCCGCTTTTATTATCAGTGGTTTTACATGGCCTTTAAGTGCCATGCCCGCTTTTGTGCAGTTTATTGCCAATATTATTCCGTTAACTCCTTTTTTACAGGCTTTTAAAATCTTATTAATACAAAAAGGATCTGTAGAGCTTACTTTCCCTTATCTGGAACATCTGAGTATTCTTTTAGTTGTTTACGCAATTATAGGATGGATTGCTTTAAAGGTTAAGCTATGGTTTATATTCAAAAAAGCTGCTCCACAGGAAATCCCGGTTGATCATACTTCTCAGGAAGATATTGAATAGATTTTATAAAGATAAGAAGTGAAATGTGTTGGCGGTTGCTGACCGGTAATTGATAACCCTCTATAAATACTTTTCGGTTTGACCCCTTTTCCTTTTCTTTTTTCATCAAGAATACAATCAAACAAAAAAACTGATATATTTGTCTGTAGTAAAATAGAAAGAATATGGAAAACGTATTTGAAGCAAAAGATGCTCAGAACTATATCGATAGAATCAACAAACTTGTAGAAGATACCCACGGATTATGGGGGAAAATGACTGTTGATCAAATGTTGGCACATTGCAGCATAACCTATGAGATGGTTTATGAGCCGGAAAAACATAAGAAACCGGGAGCGATTGCAAAATTCATCTTAAAGAACTTTGTAAAATCTAAAGTAGTAGGTGAAAAAGCATATCCAAGAGATTCCCCAACATCCCCTCAGTTTTTGGTTACTGGAAGAAAGAATTTTCATGAAGAAAAAACAAGATTGATTGGTTTTATTCAAAAAACTCAACAATTGGGAGCAGATGCTTTCGATGGAAAAGAATCTTTCTCTTTTGGAAAATTAAATGCACAAGAATGGAATAATATGTTTGCCAAACATCTGAACCACCATTTATCACAGTTTGGCGTTTAAAAAATAACACTTATGAAAAAACTTTTATTAGCCTTCCTTTTCGTTGCCAATTTTGTTTTTGGTCAAAGTCAAATGCCGGATATCTCCAGTGTCTGGCTGAACGGGAGTAAACCTTATGTAGGAACTATCGGAAAAAAAGGCCAGGAACTGAAGCTTAAAATCAATACTTCTGAACAGAATAAAAAGAACGATCAGGAATACTTTGTTTCCGGCTATTCTCTGGTAGATAATAATTATGCAAAATTTGAAGGTAAAATTACCATAGCAAAATATAAAGATTCTAAGAGGCAAGGAACGATATTCGGGGAATATGAAATGGCAGAAGAAAATAAAGGCAAGCATTCCGGAATTTTAAAAGGTAAGTTTGTATACAATTTCAAATGGAACAGAAAAACTGAAAAAATTGAAGGACAGTATATTGAGCTTACGGGAGATTGGAAAAGTTATGACGGAACCCTGGATTTTAAAACTAACCTGAAAAATCAGTAAATCCCCAAACTTTTAAAAGGCTAGATCATGATCTTCGCCTTAACCTTTAAAAACTATATATGAAACTAGGAGTATTCTCATTAAGCTTAAGTGTAAAAGACCTTCAGAAATCTAAAGAATTTTATGAAAAATTAGGTTTTTCTCCAATGGGAGGAGGTATGGAAAGCAATTATCTGATCATGAAGAATGGAAGTACCATAATAGGTTTATTTCAGGCTATGTTTGACGGAAATATGCTAACCTTCAACCCGGGATGGGATGAAAATGCACAGAACCTTGAATCTTTTGAAGATGTACGTGAAATTCAGAAACGTTTAAAAGAAAGTGGAGTGGAGATTGACAAGGAAGCTGATGAAACTACTTCAGGTCCCGAACATATCTATCTGAAAGATCCGGATGGAAATATGATTCTGATAGATCAGCATCGATAACAAAATAAAACTTAACTCATAAAAAACAATCATGGCATCAGTAAACGTTTATTTAACATTTAATGGAAACTGCAGAGAAGCATTTGACTTCTATAAATCAGTTTTTGGAGGAGAATACCCTTATATCGGAACTTTCGGAGAAATGCCTCCCATGGAAGGTAAAGAAACCCCGGAAGAAGATAAAAATAAAATCATGCACGTTACCCTTCCGATTTCCAAAGAAACAATGCTTATGGGAAGTGATACAGGGGGTGAATGGGCTTCTCATTTTAAAGCGGGAAACAATTTTTCTATTTCTGTCAATGCAGAATCTAAAGAAGAAGCCGGCCAGCTTTTTAATGGGCTCTCTGAAGGCGGACAGGTTACCATGCCAATGGCTGATACATTCTGGGGAGCTTATTTTGGAATGTTTACGGATAAGTTTGGAATCAATTGGATGGTGAACTATGATGATCCTTCAAAAATGCAACAACATCCATAAGAGGAATCTTCAATCAAACATATACCGGCAGTTACACTGTCGGTTTTTTATTGTTTAATTTTAAAAAAATTATAAATTTGAATGAATTATAGGAACCAAATACCTATTGATTTGATTAAAAACATAAAAGATGAAATTTACAATCGAAGCTATTAAAGCTGAACATCAAAAAGTGAAAAGTGGAGCCGATTTCCCTCAATATGTGCAGGATGTAAAGCGATTAGGAGTCTCCCACTATATAACCTATGTTTCTGATGGAAATACAGTATATTTTGATCCAGAAAATAAATCCGTGGAAACCGGAAGCAAATACAGCCCTCTAAAGATATCGGGGCATTTAAACCCTGATTATTTCAAAACAAGACTAAAACTTCACCAGCAAGGAGGAACAGATTACACAACATTCTGTAATGACTGTGCAGAAAGTGGAGTAAAAGGCTGGAAAATGGATTTGAACACAATGAAATGTACTTATTTTAATGAAAACAACAAGACAATACTGGTCGAACAGATTTCGGAGTAAAATAAGTAAAAACATCAGATTTAAAATGACTTAGTTCCAAAGCCCTTTATTACCTTCATCAATATTTGTTTGTGATTATTGATTTAAAATATTAATTTTGTTAAAAACGATAGATAATAGTAATTGATAAACATGAGAAAGGTTTTTACGAAGTTGGCTCTTACATTAGTGAGCTTAGGATCGATATCTGCATTTGCCCAGAAGAGTGATCTGGGGGCGTGGTATATGTATTTTGGAAATAATAAGATCAGTAAGAAATTAAACTTGCATAATGAAATCCAATACAGAAATTTTGATGCAGTTGGAGATCTGGAGCAGCTTTTAATCCGTACAGGGATAGGATATGACCTTACAGAAAATAATAATAATGTCTTATTAGGATACGGTTTCATTCTGAGCCAGCCTTATGTAAAAGGAGAAAAAAAAGAAAATATTGAACACCGGATTTTCCAGCAGTTTATCACAAAACAGAAATTCGGACGTTTTAATCTACAGCATCGTTATCGATTGGAAGAGCGTTTTCTGGAAGATGATTTTAGAATGAGATTCCGCTATATGTTGGGATTGACTATTCCGATTACTCAAAAAGAAATGGTCCCGAAAGCTTTGTATGCTTCAGTGTATAATGAGATTTTCCTGCATTTCAACAGTCCTGTCTTTGATAGAAACAGAGTATATGGAGCTTTAGGATATGTCATTAATAAAAATATGAGAATTGAAGCGGGGTATATGAATCAGCTTCAGGAAAACAAAAACAGAGGACAGATTCAGATTGGTTTTTATAACAATATTCCATTTACTAAAAATTAAAGATAGCCATTTTTGCTGAATGCCTGAAATGAAATTGAAAACAGCTATTTTATAAGCTAACGATACTAATCATAACAAAAATAAACACACACATATGCATTCAGGAAAAAGATTTGGAGCCCGTGAGTTCATGAAATGGACGAGGCGCAGTATTTACGTTTTAACAATATTCTCAGCCATACCCACGATATTGTATTTTTTAGGATGGAAATTTCTCTCTATTCCATGGCAACCGATCGCTATTCTGGGAACAGCAGTTGCTTTCATTGTAGGATTTAAAAATAACGCCAGTTACAGCAGGCTTTGGGAAGCCAGACAAATTTATGGGGCAATCATTAATGACAGCCGGAGTTTCGGATATATTTTGAGAGATTCTTTAGTAGGCACTAATCCCGTAAAAGTAAAAGAAATGTTTCTGCGTCATTATGCATGGCTTACAGCGCTTCGATTCCAGCTTAGGGAACCTAGAGCCTGGGAGAATATGGGAACAGCTCAGTTTGATGAATATTCAAAAAAATATGATATTCCGGAAAGACTTACAAAACTGGATGAAGAATTGAAAAAATATCTTTCCGAAGATGAACTCCAATATATCTTAAGCAAAAAAAATAGAGCGACTCAACTTATGGCGAACCAAAGTAAAGAATTGTCCGATGCTTATACATCTGGAGAAATCAATGACTTTCAATGGACGCAAATCAATCAACAACTGGTAAAGTTTACCGATGATCAGGGAAAAGCAGAAAGAATAAAAAACTTTCCTTATCCTAGAAACTTCTCTTCAATTACAACCTATCTTTTATTGCTGTTTATTCTTTTCGTACCCTTTGGAATGATCAAAGAACTTGATAGATTAGGAGATGGAACAGCACTTGAAGGTTGGACTTTGTGGTTTAATGTCCCTTTTTCATTATTAGTAACCTGGTGTTTTCACACTCTGGACAGTGTAGGAGAAGCCTCAGTAAACCCTTTTGAAGGAAGCCCTAACGATGTTCCGATTACACAGATAAGCCGCACGATTGAAATTGATATGAGGGATATGCTGGATGAAGCTGATCTTCCGCCAGCTATTACTCCAAAGAATAATATTGTTCTTTAATTAGCAGGCCTATCAGGTTTACAACAAATGAACAAGGTGACTTACTTCCTTGATTATAAAAAATAATACTTAAAAAAACTACATAAAAATGATTCACAGCTATGTTATAATATCCATTGCAGTACTGCTGTCTGTGATGATATTAGTGATGATCGGGCAGAAATTAAGAGTTGCATATCCGATTTTTCTTGTGATTGCAGGTCTTTTAATAAGCTTTGTTCCGGGAATCCCAACCATTGAGATAGAACCGGATCTTGTTTTTCTTATTTTCTTACCCCCAATTTTGTTCGAAGCAGCCTGGTTTACCTCCTGGCAGGATTTTCATAAATGGCGGAAACAGATTTTTTCCATGGCGTTTGGTTTGGTATTTTTAACTTCCATTGTGGTCGCTTATCTTTCATCCTCTATTATTCCCGGATTGACCGTAGCAATGGGATTCCTTTTGGGAGGAGTAAATTCTCCACCTGATGCTGTTGCAGCGACCTCTGTTTTAAAACATATGAAAATCCCTAAAAAGATCACCAGTATTCTCGAAGGAGAAAGTCTTATCAATGATGCATCGAGTTTAATTGTATTCAAATTTGCGTTAGCAGCTGTAATTTCGGGACAATTTATCTGGAGAGATGCCATTCAGGACTTCTTTACCATGGCAATCGGAGGAGTGGCAGTCGGAGTGGCAATAGGTTTTCTTTTTGGAGCCTTATTGAAAATCATCCCTTCCAATTCGAATATAGATACCGTGATTACTCTTATTGTTCCTTACATCATGTATGTTGGAGCTGAGCATTTTCATTTTTCCGGAGTATTGGCTGTCGTGGCAGGAGGATTACTGATGTCTTATAATTCACATTGCTATCTGAGCCATACCTCAAGAATTCAATCCGGGAATGTCTGGAGTGTTTTAATCTTTCTGATGAATACGATCATCTTTATCCTGATTGGCCTTGAACTGCCTGTGGTGGTAGGGGCAATGAAAGATTACACTATTTCAGAAGGTGTTTTTTACAGTATAGTGATCGGTGGAGCTATTATTGGAACAAGAATATTATATAGCTATGCTTTGATGTATTTTCCAAGAATATGTTCAAAAGAATTGAGATTGAAAGTCCCTAAACCGGATTGGAGGGAACCTTTTATCATCAGTTTTGCAGCGATGAGAGGAGTCGTTTCATTGGCCGCAGCATTATCAATCCCTGCATTTTTGCCAAATGGAGAGGCATTTCCACATCGTAATATTATCTTATTCGTAACCTTCGTCATCATATTGATCACTTTGGTTGGCCAGGGGTTGTTGCTGTCTCCAATTTTGAAATGGTTGAAGATAAATGATGCGGGAAGTGAATTACCTGAAGAAAAACAGGAGGTTATTCTGATGCGCAAGTTGAAAGAAACAGCTTTACATAAACTCGATAATGATTTCTCTGAACTGGCAGAAAGAAATAGTCTGGTACGTCACCAGAAACATAAACTAGAAAATGAAATGATGTTAATGACAGACAAAGTTCAGTGTATGGCTTCTACCGGAGATTATGTGACAGCAATCAATGAAAATAAAGATGTATTGCGCCAGATTATCCAGGCACAACGAAACGAACTGCATCGAATGAAAAGGGAAAAAATATTTGATGACCATGTGATGAGGACGATTGAAATGCAGCTCGATTTTGATGAAGCCAAAATCACCGGATTCTCTCACAGATAATATATTTGAAATTTTGTAAATAATAAATTAAATTTTCGAAGAAGCCAAAGGTCACAAAAGGATTCAGCTAAGTCTAAAATTAAAGGTAACTTGCGTAAGCTCACAAAGTGAAAATCTACGGACTTTCAACATATACGTGCTCTTTTCAACAGGAAGAATATTAATTTAAAAATAACTTAAGTGCTAAGATTCTTTTGTGACTTTTGTGATAAAATAAAACTCATTTTTGTATTAAAAACTTAATAATATGAACACACCCATCATTGTTCAATATAAGATAGATGCCCCAGCTGAAAAAGTCTGGAAAGCACTGACTGATAAAGACGAAATGAAGTCCTGGTATTTCGATATTCAGGATTTTGAACTGGAAACAGGAAAAGTTTTTAATTTCTTTGAACCGGGAGGAGAGAACAAATACCATCATCAGGGTGAAATCATGGAAATTATTCCTAATCAAAAATTGAAACATACCTGGTCTTATCCTGATTTTTCAGATCAAAAAACAATCGTTATATGGGAGCTGCAGCCTGAAGATGGTGGCACTTTAATAAAGTTGATCCATGAAGAAATTGAAAATTTTAAAGACTTGGGCGAAGGTTTTTCAAGAGAAAATTTTACCGGGGGCTGGAATTCAATTGTAGGGCAAAGTTTAAAAGGATATTTAGAAAAATAAAAGAATGATAGCATTACAACCTTTTCATATTCAGGACGCATCAGCATTGATTTCAAACATAAAGGATCAAAGAGCGTTGCTTCAGTTTGCCGGACCTATGTACAGTTTTCCTTTAACAGAGGATCAGATTAGCGGTGATTTATCCGATGAAAACAGGATTTTGTTTAAAATTGTTGAGGGAGGCAACCAAAATACAATCGGGCATGCTCAAATATTTTTAAAAGAGAAAACCTTTCTGTTGGGAAGGATTCTGATCTGGGATGAAAACAACCGCGGAAAAGGCTTTGGAAAGACAGTAATGCAGGAGCTCCTGAAATATGGTTTTGAGCATTTTGATAAAGAAACGGCAGAGCTCAACGTATACGACTGGAATACCGGAGCTATTGAATGCTATAAAAAAGTAGGCTTTACAATTGATCCGGAGGTAAGGAATGAAGTGAAAATTGATGATGAAACCTGGGTCTCAATCAATATGAAGATTCAAAAAGAGACCTTTGAACCATAAAAATCATAAGTAGGTTTACTGAATTTCGCCCTCTGTTTTAGACTGAAAATCTTGATGAAACCTTAGAATTTTATACTCATATTCTTGGGTTTGAATTATTAACTGAAAATAATAAATAGCACTGGGGCTCTCTCCTAAAAGATGAGGGGTATGTCATGCTTGCGTTACCTAACGAATGTGAAAATCCCTTGGCCATCGGTTTTACCGGACCATTTTATTTTAATGTAGATAAAGGAGATGAATGATGGGAAGATCTTAAAGTAAAGGCCGAAATTCGTTATGAAATCGAAACATTTGAATGAGGAATGTGAGACTTTGCAATCTATGACAACAACCGATATATACTACAATTTGGTGAACCCGTGGATAATATTGGTAATACGGAATAAAATTTGCTATTTTTGGGGAAATATTTAGAAAGTCAATGAAAAAAAATATAATAGCAGGTTTCGCGGCGATTTTATTACTGGCATCTTGTAATAAGGATAAAGAGATTCTTAATACATTGAATACTTATAATAATTCAATGGAAGCAAAAGGATATCATTTCGGGGATAAACTTCAACTTCCCAAAGAGGTAACGGAGAATGCAGAAAGTGTAACCATCAGTTTCGGAGATAAAGAAACTACAGATTTAACAATCGACCCCAAATTTTTTACATTAGGAGATAACGCGGTAACGTTCAATATCAAAACTAAAGGTGGAGAAGTATTGAATCAGGATGCCACTATCAATGTATTTGCAAAAAATCCCGAAAAAAATATTGCCTATAAGATTGTTGCAGAATATCCGCACGATCCTAAAAACTTTGTACAGGGTTTTGAGATAGAGGGGAATACCATTTATGAAAGTGATGGTCAGAACGGCTCTTCACAGATCTTAAAATATACATTAGGCACAACAACACCTTTGGCTTCTACGAAGCAGGCTCCGGAAGATTTCTCCGAAGGAAGTACGATTGTTGGTGATAAAGTTTACCAGCTGACATGGCAGAGTAAAAAAGGATATATCTATGATAAAAGCTCATTAAAACTCCTTTCAGAATTTGCTTATCCGAATGTATTGGGAGAAGGTTGGGGATTAACCTATGACGGAAAGAACCTGATTGCCTCCGATGGAAGCAAATTGTTGTATTTTCTGGATGTTAATGATCCTTCAAAACTAATCAAGTATATTGCTGTTGCAGGAAGTTCTCAGGCGTACGACCAATTGAACGAATTGGAATATCACAACGGATTTATTTATGCTAATGTTTGGCAGAAACCGATTATCCTGAAAATTAATCCGGCTAACGGAGAAGTGGTAGGGACATTTGACTTCACGGAAATTGCAAAACAAAATACCAAAGGAAGTGATGATGTTCTGAACGGAATTGCCTTTAAAGGAGACAATATGTTGGTGACAGGAAAGAACTGGCCAAAGATTTATGAAGTTCAAATAAAATAATTGTAACCACAATTTACAGATAAAAAATAGCGTTCCCAGGGAACGCTATTTTTCTATACAAGCACTAATTTTTAGTATTTTTGAAGAATGATTAAGAACTCTATACAGCGAAACATTATATTAGTTTTTACTACAGCTCTTTTGTTGGTATCTTGTAATAACAGTGAGAAAATGTTGGATTCATTAGCAGATTATAATAATTCCAGAGAAACTAAAGGATATCATTTTGGCGATAAACTTGATCTTCCAAAAGAAGTGACGGATCATGCAGAAGCCATTACCATCAGTTTTGGAGATAAAGAGAGTTCCAACTTAATTATTGATCCCAAATTTTTTACGCTTGGTGACAACAAAGTTGTTTTTACCATTAAAACCAAAAGTGGGGAAGTGCTGAGTCAGGACGCAACCATCAATGTCTTTACAAAAACTCCTGAGAAGAATATTTCCTATAAAATTATAGCAGATTATCCTCATAATCCCCAAAATTTCATTGAAGGTTTTCTGATTGAAGGGAATACTGTTTATGAGAGCGATGGGATGGAGAATGCTTCTCAGCTTATAAAATATACCTTAGGCTCAGCAGTTCCGGAGATCACAAAGAAACAATCTGCTGATATTTTTTCTGAAGGTTGTACTGTTGTGGGAGATAAAATTTACCAATTAACTTATCGGAATAAAATAGGCTTTATTTACGATAAAAAAACATTGAAAGAAATCTCAAAATTTCCCTTGCCAAATGGTATTGGAGAAGGCTGGGGGCTGACTTATGACGGGAAAAATCTGGTGGCTACTGATGGTTCAAAAAATCTTTATTTTTTAGATGTAAATGATCCGTCAAAAATAATAAAAACTCTTGCCGTGGCAGGAAATACCGAAACTTATGACAATCTTAATGAACTGGAGTACCACAACGGATTTGTGTATTCAAATGTGTGGCATAAACCTGTTATTTTAAAAATTAATCCTATAACCGGCGAAGCTGTGGGAAGGTTTGATTTCTCAAAATTGACCAGGGAAAATGACCAGGGAAATAGCGAAAACGTTCTGAATGGAATCGCTTTTAAAGGCGAAAATATGTTAGTGACAGGAAAAAACTGGGCGAAAATTTATGAGATTGAATTTAAATGATCGGGAAGATAATTTCCTTTTATTTTAAATAAAAGTATGTAAATTGCCAATGTTCCGATCTGTGAGAATTATTACGTAACAAAATACAATTTGAGATTAATAAATTTAATATTTGTTTTCATTTTCTGCTTATCTGCAGCGCAGAAAGTACTTCCTTTAGATACCCTTAAACTAAAGGAAGCTAAAGATATGCTTGCCGATGACTATGGAAATCTGTATATCTATAAGAATAAAGATTTCAGCTTTACCAAGTATGACTCTCTGGGTAAACAGATCGGAAAAATGATGCTTACAGTTCCTTATAAAGTTCAGACTGTACAAAATCCTTTGAATGTTCCTTTATTCTCTGAAAATGCTCAGGAGATGAAGTTTATAGACCAAAATATGAATGAAATCCAAAGAATTGATTTTAAACAAAAATTTGGCTTTATCAGAATGGCTTATGCAGAAGATTTGCAGCAATTGTGGCTCTTAGACGATAGTACAAAACGTCTGATACAATATAACTTCAGAAATGATACTACCATCAATTCCTATCCCTTTGATATCAGTTTTGAAGACTTAATGGATCTTTTGGTCTATGAAAATAAGGTGTATATTTTGACAAGAAACCATATCAGAGTCTATAGTCTTAAATTTGAAAAACTCTTTGAAGCTCCGGTAAATAATGGGAAAAGGTTCAGGAGAGAAAACGACGCGATTCTCGTAATCGCCAATAACTCTATTCTAAAGTATGTTCCTGAAAAAGGGATGACAACTATTTTTGAAGATCAGGATGCACAAATTGTGGATAAAAACATCCTCTCTTATTTTGAAATCAACGGGAACAAACTCTATCTTTACAGCCTTGAAAAAGTAAAGAAACACAAACAGCCGAATGAACCGGCGCCTCAATCGGAAATTCCACAACAATCTACCGAAAAATCGGATGAAAAAGTTGAAGGAAAGGTAATTGAGGCAGAGGTGAAAGAACGATCTTCAGAGAATACATTAGAAAAATTGATTGAAAATGTTTCTGAAGTTCAGACTGAAGCTGTTGAAAAATTGATCAAATAATCAGTAAATACAAGGAAAAGAATATGCATATTGCTGTTACAGGAAACATTGGGGCAGGAAAAACAACTTTAACCACAATGCTTTCCAAACATTACGGATGGGATGCGCAATTTGAGGACGTAGATCATAATCCTTATCTGGAAGACTTTTATTCAGATATGAGCAAATGGAGCTTTGCTCTGCAGGTATATTTCCTGGGAAGTAGATTCCGTCAGGTAAAAGAGATCAGAGAAAGCGGTAAAAATATTATTCAGGATCGTACCATTTATGAAGATGCACATATTTTTGCAGAAAACCTAAATGATATGAACCTTCTTTCTGACAGAGATTTTAATAATTATTCATCGGTTTTTGATCTGATGAAATCTTTTGTCTCTGCACCGGATCTTTTGATTTATTTAAAATCGGATGTGCCTAATCTTGTAAAGAAAATCTATAAAAGAGGGCGTGAATATGAAGCATCTATCAGTATTGAATATCTTTCAAAACTGAATCAGAAATATGAAAAATGGATCTCCAATTATACAGAAGGAAAACTTTTGATCATTGAAGTTGATGATTTGGATTTTGTGGAGAAACCGGAAGATTTTGGACTTATTCTTGAAAAAATTGAAGCAGAATTACACGGTTTGTTTTAACAAAGATTTATCAGTAAATTAAGATAAGATAAATTAATTTCTTGCTAAATTTGAGTGTACAAATTTAATTTTTAAATAATTAAAAATGTTAGTGAAAGTTTTACATAACGGAAACTGTTCAAAATCAAATGCTGTATTAGAGTATCTTGACGAAAACGGAGTGGCTTTTGAGATCATCAATATTATTGAGGATCCATTAAGTGTGCTTGAAATTAAAACAGTTCTGAAAAAACTTAATCAAAGTGTTTTTCATATCATTCGTAAGACTGATAAATTATATATTGAAAATTATGCAGATAAGAATCATTCCGAAGAAGAATGGATTAAAATTTTATCTGAAAATCCTTCACTTATTCAGAGACCAATCATTGTAAAAGGCTCCGTAGCAATGCTCGGAAGACCTATTGAAAATGTAAAGTTCTTTATTGAAAAGTAAACTGCAAATACCAGAATGAACGAAATCATTATTTGTGGTTTTCACTTATAAGCTTATAAAATTAAAAAAGAGATGATCGACTAAGATCATCTCTTTTTTATTTGATTTTTAAGGCCACAGACCTACTTATTGATTATTCGTGAATTCGTAGTTTTAAACAAAAGACACCCAATAAGATCTTATAATTTTTACAATAGAATAACGCCTTCTATTTTGGCTACTTCTTTATAAATAGTCACAACCTGATTAGCATCTAAAACAAATGCATTGATGTTACATGCTGTGTATTTTCCATTTTTGCTCTCGCGATTTCCTAATGTAAACTTAATACCATCAAAAACTCTGTAAATTTCAGTAAGTTTTGTCTGATCTGTAGGAATAATAAATTTGAATAAATAATCCTCTGGAAAATCGTGGTGATCTTCTAGTTTTTCACTTAAAGATTTATAAAAATCTTCAGGACTTGCGTGTTGATTTCCTTGTAATATATCCATCTGCAATTAATAATATAATATAAATATAGCGAAATTTTTCCTATTTTCCAAATGGTCCCAACAGAGACTTAGAGTTCTGGTGTTCATAGTCTTCGATAATATTGAATAGTCCGTCAACTAATTGTTCAGAAGCCAATTGGCTTAATCCTCCTGCGTTTACCGTATTTGTGTTTCCTCCCAAAAGACTTCCCAGAAAGTTGCTTCCCGATAAAGCCGTATTAATCGTTTTTACGATTCCGTATTCGTTGAGTTTTTCATCAACTTTTGGAGCGATAGCGGCAATAAGCTGTTGGGATGTTTTCTCTTTCAAAATCTGAGTAGCAGTTGTTCCCTGAATAATTCTTGTTACATCCTGTGCATTTAAGCTGTTAACTGCCCCTTGCAGAATTGGCCTTGAAGTATTGACGGTATAGGCTGCTGCCTGTGCGATAAAATCTCTCTCTTTGGCTACCAAGGATGGCGCTATCTTTTCCAGCATCGAATTGATGTCTCTCAGCTGCTTTGGAAGAGCTTTGTCTACCATGTTGTTTTGTAAGAAAGCTTCTTTACTTGTATAAACGCCCATTCCTTTATCAATACCGTTAAGCAGCATCCTTTTAATAATAGAAAGCCCCATGTCGGAAGTCGCCAGAGTCGTACAAGACTGTACTGTAGTTGTAATAACTGCACCGGTTCCTATCATAAGAGCGGCTGCAACGATATATTTTTTCATTGATCTTTTTATTGCTTTTTTTCAAAAACTGCACCAAAGGTAAAGACTATTCTCTATTTAACAAAATATTAAGTGCAGAGAAGAGATTTGGGGATTTTTTTCATTCTAAACGTTCTTTTGTGGTTAGTAATATATCTATAAATTCATAATTATTTTAAATATATATTCATAAAATTTAATTTTTCACCTTGTTTTGTGTATTAGAATGTTATTGTTTTTAAATTTTTAAGATATTTTAACAAGGTTCAATATTTTTTATATTTTTGGCTAATGTCTTTTTTTGAGAGATTAATTTACCTCAAATGTAGATATTAACCGAATTTGATTGTACGAATAAAATTGAAACTATATGAAACAAAGTAATTTAAAGTATTCTTGTCTCATCGCCGTATTGTATTTTGGCATGAACGTGGATGCGCAGGTTACATCAGACTCTGCCAAAGTTCAGAAAATTGACGAAGTGGTCATGATCGGATACGGGAGTCGTAAGAAAGTTGACAATACCACATCTATCAGCTCCATCAGCGCAGAAGAAGTCACCAGAACTAAGGTATTGAATGCTTCGCAAGCCATTCAGGGTAAAGCAGCAGGGGTGCAGGTGATTGCATCAGATGCCCCCGGTTCTACACCAACAGTTATGATCAGAGGTCTTGGTACTGTATTAGGAGGAAGAACACCGTTATATGTTGTTGATGGAATGTTTACTGATAACATTAATAATATTAATTCAAATGACATCCTTACCTATGATGTGCTGAAAGACGCTGCTGCTTTAGCAATCTATGGAAATAGAGCAGCCAATGGAGTTATTATTATTACGACAAAATCGGGAAGAGGGAAATTAAGCGTTTCTTATGATGGTTTAGTTGGATTCAGAAGTCCACTGAAAACAATCAAGATGGCAAATGCTACAGAATTTGCAAACTATAATAATGCTGGGAGTAAAAGTGATTATTTAAATCCTAATCAACCCTACAATACAGACTGGTTTAAAGAAATTACGAGAACAGGTATTTACAATCAGCATAATATCTCAATTTCCGGATCTTCTGAAGTTGCCAAATACTTTTTAAGCTTAGGAAATTATGACGAACAATCTATTCTCAAAGGAACAAATTATAACAGGACTACCATTAGAACTAATAATGAGTTTAAAATTACCAAAGGGATCAGATTATCTCAGACTTTGAGCGCTACTTTTACAAATGATACTCCTAAATCATTTAGTGCCTTTACAAGTGCCTATAAACAATCTTCATTAGTTCCCGTATATTATCCCAACGGAAGATATGGACAGCCTATTTTTGATAAAAGTACGGGTGATATCAGCTACGTAGGAGGACGATTTAATGATGTGGGAAATCCTTTAATGAAACTTGCTTATGACGATCAGAGGTCAAAAAATTTCCTATTACAAGGTGGTTTAAAATTAGATATAGACATTTTTAAAGATTTAAAGTTTACCTCTCAGTTTAGTGGAGAATACGGTAATTATAAATCCTATAATTTCGTAGATTCAAGGTCTTTCTGGTTGGATAGTGATCCGATGAGAACAGAAAGTCAATATTCATCTACCTCTCCATTGACGAGATTAACAAATAAAAGCCAGAACTACTCTAACTGGTTGCTTAATAATTATTTAACCTATACTAAAAAAGTTGGAGAACATGATATCGAATTGGTAGTAGGTACAGAGGCTTCTGTAAAGAGTGGTCTTGAAACATTAATTATCAACAGAAAAAATGTTCCTGTTGCGCAAGACTATTGGAACCTTAGCGGGGTAGATTATTATGGTAACCTCTTCAGTGATAATGATACAAAAGCCCTTGAATCAATAAAAGGAAACAGAAATACAACTATTTCTTATTTTGGAAGGCTTCAGTATAAATTCATGAACCGATACTTATTAAGTGGAACAATCAGAAGAGATGGCTCTTCTCAATTTGCTTCAGGAAACAGATGGGGGACTTTCCCTTCGTTTGGTGCCGGTTGGATAATCTCACAGGAAGACTTTATGCAAGATGGTTTCTTTAATCTATTGAAATTGAGAGGAGGATGGGGTAAAATTGGTAATCAAAATGTGCCTCTGAATTACTTGCCACTTTCGCTTGGGTCTACTTATAATTACGGATTTGGTAGCTCTCCGGTAAGTAATGGAGTTACAGTGAACAAAGGCTATGATCCGGATTTAGGATGGGAGGTTACAGAAGAATCTTCTTTAGGATTAGATTTTGGGGTATTGAATAACAGATTAACAGGTACTTTTGATATCTATAACAGAAAGACAAAAAACCTTATTCTTGGAGTGGTACCTTATATGGCGACAGGAATTTCTGAGTTAAATTATTCCCATATGGGAAGTGTCGTGAATAAAGGGTTTGAAGCAAGCTTAAACTGGGCAGATAAAATAGGACAGGATTTTTCTTATTCAATTGGTGCCAACTACTCATACAATAAAAACACGCTTGCCAGCATGGATACTTCTAAACCGGTTTCTCAAATAGTAGGAGGTAACTTAGGGAACGGAATAGATACAAAAATATTCAATGCTTCAGCTGTTGGATATGCTTTGGGTAGCTTTTATCTTTACGAAGCAGACGGCTATGATGGAAAAGGTAATTTGAAGTTTAAAGATTTAAATGGTGATGGAGTTATTGATGCTAAGGATAAACGTTTTTTTGATTCTTATATTCCAAAATCAACATTAGGGGTAAACATCTCTATGTCTTACAAAAACTGGGATTTTGCACTTAATGGTTACGGAGCTTTTGGCTTTAAAGTGTATAACGGTAAAAAGGCACAAAGAAACGGAGGTGAGAATGTGGAGGCTTCTGTAGCAAATAATTTCTGGACACCTACCAATACGAATGCCGCGAACCCTGTAAATCCTGCAAACATTCCGGTTGCATCAACATTTTACCTGGAAGACGGTGATTACTTCAGAATCAATAATATTTCGGTAGGGTATACATTTAAGAATGTAACTGATTACATGAAATCAATTAAATTTTATGTAAGTGCAATTAACCCTTTTGTGTTCCAGAAATATTCTGGATACTCTTCTGAATTATCAGGATATAATCCTACCGATACCACAACAGAAGGAGATCCATATAAACGAGCAGGGATAGAACTAGATGCTTATCCTGCATTGAGATCTTTTGTATTTGGTGTTAATCTAAACTTTTAAAAAATGAATAAAAAATATATAATAGCAGCTGCATTCCTAATCTTGGGAGCTGTAAGCCAAAGTTGTAGTAATGACTTTATTGACGTGTCACCTACGGAAGCAATTCCCGAATCAGCACTTGGTCAAATATATAATAATGATGAAGGAGCAAATAGTTTAGTTACAGCTGTATATGCAAAATTTTTGGATTGGAACATGAGTACATTCGCCTGGATTGGTGTAACATCTATCGTTTCAGATGATGCTGATAAAGGCTCTAGTGCAAGTGATTCCGGTTCAGATAAAGATATCTTGGATGCCTTAAGTTTTACTGCGGCAACTCCATCATTTAAAGAATTGTTTGCTTCTAATTATCAGGGGATTAATAGATGTAATCAGGCATTGAAATATCTCCCTATGTTAGATAAGGCAGATCCTGAATTACGTAAAAGATTGGCTGGTGAAGCTAAATTTTTAAGAGCATTTATGTACTTTACTTTAGTTAAATCTTTTGGAGGAGTGCCTCTGGTAGATCATGTTTCAGTAACAGGAGTTGAGGCTGATAAACTAATGTCTCTTACAAGAAAACCGAAAGAAGATATTTATGCTTTTATAGAAAAAGATCTTAAGGATGCTATTGAAATGCTTCCTGAAAAATCAGCATATACAGGAAATAATGTAGGTAGGGCTTCAGTGGGTGCTGCTCATGCTCTTTTGGCAAAAGTTTATCTTTATCAGAAGAAATGGCAACTCGCAGTAGATGAATGTAATAAAGTTACAGGATACTCATTAACTCCAAACTTTCAGGATATTTATAAAGTTTCAGGAGAAAATAATGCAGAATCTGTATTTGAAATTAATGGAAGTGGTGGAACTGCAGGAAGAGCAATTCAGCAATACAGCCAGGTACAAGGTGCCAGAGGTACTACTGGTTGGGGTTGGGGATTTGCAACTCCTACACAAGGGTTGTATGATGCTTATTCAGCAACAGATACAAGGAGAGATGCTACAATTATTCATAGAGATATGACTTTATATGATGGATATTATGTAGGTCCTAATACAGATAATAAATTCTACAATTACAAAGCGTATTCATCAAATTATAGAGACCAGCCTTCAACAGATGTAAATATCCGTTATTTGAGATATGCTGAAGTTTTATTAATGAAGGCTGAAGCAATGAATGAGCTAGGGCAAACCTCTGCTGCTATTCCTTTCCTGAATTTGGTAAGACAAAGAGCAGGAATTGGAGATACTACAGCAAGTTCACAAGCAGATGTAAGAACTGCCATCTGGAAAGAAAGAAGATTGGAGCTTGCATTTGAACACGACAGATGGTTTGATCTTGTGAGAACAGGTCAGGCCGCAGCAGCTATGGCTGCTGATGGAGGAAAAGTATTTAAGGTGGGAACCCATGAATTATTCCCTCTTCCTCAAGATTTCATTATGGAAGCCGGAGGTTTGTCACAGCAAAACCCTGGTTATTAAAATAAGTCATAAGTTGAGAGGAGAGTGAAAATTCTCCTCTTACTTTATCACCTCGTAAACAATATCACTCATGAAAAGGATTGTACTTTCAATTGCCGTAACCTCTTTGTTTTTTACTTATTCTTGTAAAAATAACCAACTGGCGAACCATGAAACTTCTCAAAATAAAACCATTAAAAGCTCTATTACCGACGAACAATTAATGGACAAAGTACAGAAAGATGCTTTAAAATATTTTTGGGATTATGCAGAACCGAATTCTTTAATGGGAAGGGAACGTTATCATGAAGATGATGTTTACCCGGATAATGATAAACATGTAATCACTACCGGGGGCTCAGGATTTGGCCTTGCAACTATCCTTGTGGGGGTCGATAGAGGGTTTGTTCCAAGAGAAGAAGCTGTGAGAAGATTATCACACATGATGAGTTTTCTCGCAAAAGCAGACCGCTATAAAGGAGCATGGTCACATTGGATCAATGGGGAAACCGGCAAAACGGTTCCTTTTGGTAAAAAAGATAACGGAGGTGATCTTGTGGAGACGGCATTCCTTGCTTCAGGAATACTGATGGTTCGTGAGTATTTTAAAAATGGAAATAAAGATGAGCAGTTTCTGGCATCGAAATGTGATATGCTTTTAAAAGATATTCAATGGAACTGGTATACAAAAGGAGGAGAAAAAGTATTGTATTGGCATTGGTCTCCGGAATATCAGTGGGAAATGAATTTTCCACTTGAAGGGTATAATGAATGTCTGATTACCTACATCATGGCTGCCTCTTCACCCACTTATCCTATTGATGATGAAACCTATTATAAAGGATGGACAAGAAACGGAACTTATCTCACCGATAAAACAAAATACGGATTGCCTCTCTATGTAAAGCACAATTATGCCGAAGAATATGGTGGACCTTTGTTTTGGGGACAATATTCTTACATTGGTCTTGATCCGACAGGATTATCTGATAAACTGGTAAAAAATTATTTTGATGTCAATAAGAACCAAGCTCTTATCGATTATAAATATTGTGTTGAAAATCCTAAACAATGGAAAGGATACGGTAAAAATTATTGGGGACTTACCGCAGGATACACCAGAAATAAGGACGGAAGCACTGGATATACAGCCCATATGCCAACAAATGACAACGGGGTGATAACCCCTACCGCAGCGCTGAGTAGTTTTCCTTACACTCCTAAAGAATCTATGGATTTCTTACGATTCATGTATACCCAAAAACCTGAATTTATTGGGTCTGCAGGTCCTTATGATGCAACTTCAATCAATTACAACAATTGGTTTACTCCAAGGTATCTGGCCATTGATCAGGGAACAATTGCTCCAATGATTGAAAATTACAGGTCAGGATTTCTTTGGAAGCTATTTATGAATGCTCCGGAAATTAAGCAAGGACTGAAAAAATTAAGTTTCCAATCTGCAAAATATGGAATAAAGTAAATTTTATGAGCCACGGATTCACGAATAAAAAGATTCGTGAATTCGTGGCCATTTAAAAATCCTTATAAAATAAATTTTAATCTGTGTATTCTGTGAAACATAAATTCAATAGAAACGGACTTCGCTCATCTGATTGAAAAAACCAAATCCAAGGGTGTTAGCCAAAACAAGCATAATATGAAATTCAAATTACACTACATTCCTTTTTTATTTTTATCCCTCTCATTACCATTGAGTGCACAAGAAATAAAAGGAGAGCTTAACAAAGAAATTAAACGGACAGAAAAGATGTCCTATATTCTGGACTATCCTCAAAAAACCAAAGGGAATGTTCCTTTGATCGTATTCCTTCATGGCTCAGGAGAAAGAGGAAATAATCTGGAAATGGTAAAAGCACATAGTCCTTTTACGTATAAAGATTTGATCAAAGAACCGGTAGCAATTCTTGCTCCTCAATGCCCTGCAGATACATGGTGGGATACAGTCACTGTTTATAATTTGATTAAAGAAATTCAGAAAAAATATAAAATTGATGCCTCCAGAATTTACCTTACCGGACTCTCTATGGGAGGTTGGGGGACGTTGAAATTAGCTATGGAACATCCGGAAATGTTTGCGGCAGTAGCCTCGGTTTGCGCACCTACAGACCAAATGATGACCGCCAATATTCAGCAATATAAAAATTTGAATATGAAGATATTTCATGGCGGAATGGATGATATCGTGTTACCGGAAAATGCTTTTAAATTTTATCAGAAACTTCATCCGATTAATCCTACCGCAGAATTGACTATTTTCCCAAATGATAACCATAACTCCTGGGATTCCACCTATTCTGATCCTAAGCTCTATGAATGGATGCTTTCGAAGAAGAAATAAATATAAAAGCAGAAAGAAGAGGGGATCGGAAAATAATAGAACTCTCCTGGCAAGTATCTATCAATCATAGCTATAAAGTCTTGAGATTGATGAAGAATGTAGAATAAATTTCCTATTTTTGAATATTGTCCTTTTTAGAGACAATAATAGATAGGTCAATGAGATAAAAATCAGAAAAAATGACGCTTTTGCGTTAATTAAAATAGAACAATAAGAAGTTAGATTTATGAGAAAACTAATCGTACTCGCTGCCTTAGCTCTTTCGCCGGTATTTTCGGCACAGGAGATGGTAGATAAACCCGTACAGTCTTATCAGACAGCCCAATATCAGGCAAAAAAGAAAGCTTTTGTAGATAACCTTTTATCTAAAATGACATTAGACGAGAAGATCGGTCAGCTCAATCTGCCCACTTCCGGAGACTTTACTACCGGAATGGCTCAGAGTTCAGATATTGGAAAGAAAGTAGAGCAGGGATTGGTAGGTGGATTGTTCAATATAAAAGGAGCAGACAAAATCAAAGCCGTTCAGAAAGTGGCCGTTGAAAAAAGCCGTTTAAAAATTCCGATGATTTTCGGAATGGATGTCATTCACGGGTATGAAACTACCTTCCCAATTCCTTTGGGGCTGGCTGCTTCTTGGGATATGAATCTGGTACAGCAGTCCGCTAAAGTCGCTGCAAAAGAAGCTGCTTCTGATGGGATTAACTGGACATTTTCACCAATGGTAGATATCTCCCGCGAACCGAGGTGGGGAAGAGTTTCCGAAGGTTCAGGAGAGGATCCTTATCTGGGAAGTGAAATTGCCAAAAATATGGTGTACGGTTATCAGGGGAAAGACTTGGCCAACGGAACCAATATATTGGCTTGTGTAAAACATTTTGCTTTATATGGAGCAGGTGAATCAGGAAGAGATTATAATACTGTTGACATGAGTCATGTAAGAATGTTCAACGAATATTTTCCACCTTACAAAGCCGCAGTGGATGCCGGTGTAGCTTCTGTTATGGCTTCTTTTAATGAAGTAGACGGAGTACCTGCAACAGGGAACAGATGGCTTCAGACAGAAGTGTTGAGGAATCAATGGAAATTTAAAGGTTTTGTTGTAACCGATTATACAGGGATCAATGAAATGGTTGACCACGGAATGGGAGATCTTCAGCAGGTATCCGCTTTAGCTTTAAAAGCAGGTGTGGATATGGACATGGTAGGAGAAGGTTTTTTGACAACATTAAAAAAATCTTTGGCAGAAGGAAAAGTTACCCAGGCTGAAATCGATACAGCAGCAAAAAGAATTCTTGAAGCAAAATACGATTTAGGTTTATTTGATAATCCATACAAACATGGAGATGCAAAATTAGCGGCCAAAGAGGTTTACAATATGGAAAACCGTAATATCGCAAGAAATGCGGCAGCACAATCAATGGTTTTGATGAAAAATGAAAACCAGGTATTGCCTTTAAAAAAATCAGGGACAGTTGCTGTAATCGGGCCATTGGTTAATAATTCGATGAACATGGCAGGAACCTGGAGTGTAGCTACTAAACATGCAATTTCTGTTAATTTGATGCAGGGACTTCAGGCAAATTACGGGAAAGAAGTTAAGTTCCTTTCTGCTAAAGGATCCAATATTGATTACGATGCAAAATTAGAAGAAATCTATGCAGCTCATGGTAAAAAGACCGATAGAGATAATCGTTCAAAAGAGGAATTATTAAAAGAAGCCGTTGATATTGCAAATAAAGCAGATGTTATCGTTCTGGCAATCGGAGAATCGGCAGAAATGAGCGGAGAATCTTCATCAAGAAGCGAAATTACCATTCCTCAGTCACAGGTTGATTTGTTAAACGAGCTTAAAAAGACCGGAAAACCGATTGCAATGGTGCTTTTCACAGGACGCCCTTTAGCTTTAACAAATGTAAAAGATACTCCTGATGCCATTTTGAATGCGTGGTTCCCGGGTTCTGAAGCCGGAAATGCTCTTGCTGATGTCCTTTTTGGAAAAGTTAATCCATCAGGGAAACTTCCAATGACTTTCCCAAGAAGTCTGGGACAGGTTCCTATTTATTATAATGCAAAAAATACAGGCCGCCCACTAGATCAGAAGCTCGTTGATAAATGTGAGTACCAGAGATTCCGTTCTAATTATATGGATGAGTGTAATACTCCTCTTTATGCTTTTGGTTATGGATTAAGTTATACAAAATTCAATTATTCTGATATTAATATTTCCAATTCCAATCCAAAAGGAAATCAAACGATTCAGGCATCTGTAACGTTGACCAACAGTGGTAACTATGACGGAGCTGAAATCGTGCAGTTGTATATTCGGGATATGGTTGGTAGTATTACAAGACCAGTAAAAGAATTGAAAGGATTCCAGAAAATATTTTTGAAAAAAGGAGAATCTAAGAAAGTAACCTTTGATATCACTCCTGAAAACCTTAAATTCTATAATGGAGACTTAAAATATGATTGGGAATCAGGTGAGTTTGATATTATGATGGGTACAAGCTCTGATGAAGTTAAGCATTCAAAAATCAACTGGACAAAGTAAAAATTAAACGAAAGTTATTCACAGAAAGGTGTTTTATGTTTTTTTGGCATGATTTTATATAATAGATTTCGCAGTTATTAAAATAATACGAGACAACATGAAAAAAATAATTTTACTTAGCACAATGTTCCTTGGTACTTTGGTATTCGCTCAAAAAACACCTGTATTGGGTGGTGATAAAGATGCACATGGATGCATCGGTTCGGCCGGATATACCTATTCACAGATTAAAAAAGACTGTGTAAGAACTTTTGAACAAAAGATTAAATTAAAAGAAGTTGCCACCAATGGAGACTATATGGCTGCAGTTATTTTCAGCAAAGACATGAAAAAAGCTGAAGTTTTTGTGAAAGATGTTGAAGGAGGAAGCATAATTCTTACAAGACCGGGAAAAGCCAAAGCTTGGAAAAAAGACGGGTATGTTTTGGTTCCTTTCAAGAAAAGTGGATTCC
Source organism: uncultured Chryseobacterium sp. (assembly GCA_963518055.1). Classification (GTDB taxonomy): domain Bacteria; phylum Bacteroidota; class Bacteroidia; order Flavobacteriales; family Weeksellaceae; genus Chryseobacterium. The sequence goes on along the minus strand of CAUQIC010000019.1, from coordinate 48,772 downwards.
AGCTTAAAAAGGATAACGTAGTAATTTATCAATAAAATAAAACTACAAAAAATGAGAGGCCATTCGCAAGAATGGCCTTTTTTGCTGAATGTATATACCAGTTCTGGAAATAATACCAATTTCTAATGGTAATGACGGGAGACTTTTTCGCAACGGCAAATGAATATTTTATACCCTGCATGAGATAGAATGTTCTAAAATCTATCCATAAAAAGGAAAAATAGATAAGGTAAAGAATAACGGTTTTTGTAACTAAAAATGAAATTAATATCTTTATTTTAGAAATTACTTTTACCACACTGAAAACATTAATAATTTAAATATGAAAAAACCAATTTTATTCAGCGCGATGTTCCTAAGTTCTTTAGCTTTTGCTCAACAAAAAGCTCCGGTTTTGGGAGGCGATAGAGATGTTCATGGCTGTAAAGGCTCTGCAGGGTATACCTATTCGCAAATTAGAAATAATTGTGTAAGGGTTTTCGAACAGAAAATTAAATTAAAAGAAGTTGGGGCAGATAAAAGCTCAACTACAATGACAGCCGTTATTTTCAGCAAAAATATGAAACAGGCAGAAATATTTATTCCGGATGGAATGGCAAAAAGTATCATCCTTGAGAGAGAGGGAAAGGATAAAGTTTGGAAAAGTGGAAGCCACATTAAAGAAACCTATGTGTTAGTTCCTTACAAAAAGACGGGTTACCAAATTAAAAAAGACGACGTTGTAATTTATCAATAAAATTGCATTTTTAAAGATCAAAGGCTACTCGGAAGGGTAGTCTTTTTTATTATATAGGGTTAAATAATTGCTTGTAACAATATTTTAAGGGTATGGCGTAACCTAAATAATCAGTGTGATCTCTAAAGTGAGTTGTAAATTATATAAAATGAGCGAGTTGTATATTTTTTATGTGAAAAATATGTATCTTGGTTTTAACAAATTAAAGCGAAATCCGAAAAGCTTATAGAGTAGGAAAACCAAAAAAAATAGTACTATGAAAAATCTAAAAAAACTTTCAAAAAGAGAATTGAAAACAGTTCAGGGAGGTATCCCCATGTGTTTACCGGGATACTTCTGGTGTTCATTTGTGAAAAAATGTATTCCCGTAGGATCAGATTGCGGACTTGTTTGATTAATCTGATATATTAAAATAATCTTAAAAAAAAGCAGGCTATTTCAGAAATGGGATAGCCGATTTTATGTATTTACAACTTATATCTGAGCATGGAGTGAATGTAGAATCAAATAATAACCGATAGTTTGAGAGTTTAATGAATCAATTTAAACTTTTAGAAGATAATTTTCGGTCTTGGATTTTTAAATCCTCTTGCCTCAAAGCAAAAGGATAAATGAAAATATCAACAAACCAATCACAATTTGGTTTAAAAATCAGTAAAACAGTATTTTCATCTCTCACCGAAAAACCGTATTTTTGTACATCTAAAAAGTAAAAGAACGAATGAATTCCTACAAAAATCCATTGGAAGAGCGCTATTCCAGTGAAGAAATGTTGTTTAATTTCTCACATAATAACAAATTTCGTACCTGGAGAAAGCTTTGGATCGCTTTAGCTGAAATTGAAAAAGACCTTGGTCTTGAAATTACAGACGAGCAGATTGCAGAATTGAAAGCGAATGCTGAAAATATCGATTATGATAAAGCAGCAGAATACGAAAAGAAATTCCGTCATGATGTAATGGCACACGTTCATACCTATGGTGACGTTGCCCCTTCAGCAAAAGGAATTATTCACTTAGGAGCTACTTCAGCTTTTGTAGGAGATAACACAGACTTAATTCAAATCCGTGACGGACTTTTAATCTTAAAGAAAAAGTTAGTGAACGTGATGAAGGGCTTATCAGACTTTGCCATTCAATATAAAGATCTTCCGACGTTAGGTTTTACCCACTTCCAGCCTGCTCAGTTGACAACAGTTGGAAAAAGAGCTACCCTTTGGTTACAAAGTTTGGTTCTTGACATTGAAGAGCTTGATTTCTTCTTGGAAACATTGCGTTTCAGAGGAGTAAAAGGAACCACAGGAACTGCAGCAAGTTTCCTTGAACTTTTCAACGGAGATTATTCTAAAGTAAAACACTTAGATAAAGAACTTTCAAAAAGATTCGGTTTTGAAAAAGTTTTCGGGGTTTCCGGGCAGACCTATGACAGAAAAATCGATGCTAAAGTTGTGGCATTATTAGGAAATATTGCTCAATCTGCACATAAATTCACCAATGATTTACGTTTACTTCAAAATCTTAAGGAAATTGAAGAACCATTCGAGAAAAACCAAATCGGTTCATCGGCGATGGCATACAAGCGTAACCCGATGAGAAGTGAAAGAATCGGAGCATTGGCAAAATATGTAATGTCTTTGACAACCAGCTCAGCAATGGTAGCTTCTACACAATGGTTTGAAAGAACATTAGACGATTCTGCCAATAAGAGATTGACTATTCCTCAGGCATTTCTTGCGGTAGATGCCATCTTATTGATCTGGAGTAATATCATGAACGGAATTGTTGTATATCCGAACAGAATCAACAAGCACATCGAAGAAGAGCTTCCTTTCATGGCAACAGAATATATCATCATGGAAGAAGTGAAAGCCGGTGGTGACCGCCAGGAAATTCACGAGGTAATCAGAGTTCATTCTATGGAAGCTTCCAAGAAAGTAAAAGTAGAAGGTAAAGAAAACGATCTTATCGAAAGAATCCTAAACGATGATTCTTTAAAGCTGGATAAATCAAAATTAAAAGAAGTCTTAGACCCTAAAAACTTTATCGGATTTGCTCCGATTCAGACGGAAGAATTCATCAAAAATGAAGTACAGCCGATTCTGGATCAGAATAAAGATTTAATAGGATTGCAAGCTGATCTTAAAGTATAAAACACGTGCAGCCTTTTGGGCTGCATTTTTTATTTTGCCCTCACCATGAAAAAAACTTTTTTATTCATTGTAATGATGCCCGTACTTTCTTTTTCTCAGAAGAAAGAAGTGCTGCAGTATTTCAAGTCGAAAGACTCTTTGGTAGGAGTAAAGGATCAAAATGGAAAAATTATTATTCCTGCTGAATTCAGAGTATATTCCAACCTTGAAGACGGAGAGCCAATCAATGAAGAAACCATATACTTTGACGGTTTTAAAAAAGGAGAAGCCAAAGAGAAAAACGCCTGGGGATATGTTTACGATAAAAAAGGAAATTTTCTGTATAGACCATTCTTTTACGATAATGGAGCAGACTATTTTTCTGAAGGCCTAAGAAGATTGGTTAATAATGGAAAAGTTGGTTTTGCAGACCGTAACGGAAAGATCGTAATAGAAGCTCAACATGATTTCGTCTCCCCTTTCAATTATGGATATGCATCCTTTTGTGACGGTTGTGACTGGGAAAAAACAGACGATGAGCACAAAGCAATTGTGGGCGGAATATGGGGCGTTATCAATACCCGAGGAGAAATCGTTCAGCCTATCATGAAGTACACGGATAAGGATGTACAGATTCAGGGAAAACATTATCCCTATCCATTCCAATATAATGAGAAAGAGAAAAGCATTCTTCAGTTTTTTGAGAAACAAAATAAGATGCTTTCGGAACTTTACTATGTGAATATTTATAATAAATTGTCTGATAATGAAAAGAAATTGCTTTTTGAAATTGTTGAAAGACCAAAAGCCAATTTTCCATATTATCAGGTGAATACTTATTCTATCAATAAATATAATGGTATTTCCGAACGTTTTAATTTTGTGGTATCAGAAGATGGAAAGGAAAAATACGGAATGGATTATGATGAAGGGAAGATCTCTTTTGAAAAATGGCTGAAAAATGAAATAGAGTCAGCCGAAGAATATCAAAAGGAACACCCCGACAATCCGAATAAATTTGTGAAATAATAGGATAAAATTGAAAATTCGGGGAGTTAAAATTGAAAAGACAAGACATATTCTTTTAAATTTGTACTCAGTAAGAGCAGTCGGGTAATAACTCCTGAAAATGCTTCGCATACAGAAGATAATATATTGAGTTTGTCTACCCGGATAAAGGTATTCATACTTACAAAAAGTAAAAAATAGAAATAAATCTAATATTAAAAAATCTGGCATCTAATGTCTAAAAACAAAAGAATTTTCGTAGAAAAAAGAGGAATTTTCGATGTTGAAAGTCCAAAAATTTTTGATGAAGTAAAAGCGGTTGTTCCGGGAATTCAAACTGTAAAAGTCTACAATGTGTATGACATTTTCAATTTGAATGACGGTGAATTTGAAAAAGTAGTGAATAATACTTTTGTAGACCCTGTTACTGATATCCTGCATACAGAAAACCCTGCCAAAAACATCCATTTTGCCATGGAGTTTTTACCTGGTCAGTACGATCAGAGAGCAGATTCTGCACAACAGTGTATCGCACTTTTAACAGAGAATGAAAAATCAAAAGTAAGAAGTGGTAAACTGATTGAATTTGAAGGAGTTTCTGAAGCTGATTTGGTTAAAATCAAAGACCTGCTGATCAATAAAGTAGAATCTCAGCAAAAAGATCTTTCCATCTTAGATATTCCTGCAGATGAAGTGCCGTCAAAAGTGATCATCCACGAAAATTTCATCAATTTCAATGATGCTGAACTTGAACTTTTCTTTGATAACCATGGCTTTGCATTAGGACTGGATGACTTAAAATTTATTCAGGAATATTTTAAAACAGAGCAAAGAAATCCTACGGAAACTGAATTAAAAGTTTTAGACACGTACTGGAGCGACCACTGTCGTCACACTACCTTTGAAACAGAATTGTCAGATATTCAGTTTGAAGGTCAGTTCAAACATACATTAGAGACTATTTTCAATGACTATATTGAAAAAAGAAAATTCTTAGGCCGTGAACTGAAGCCAATCTCTTTGATGGATTTGGCAACAGTATGTGGTAAATATTTCCATAAAACAGGCAATTTGGATAACCTGGTGATTTCTGATGAGATCAATGCTTGTACAATTCAGATTGAAGCGGAATACGATGGTAAAAAAGAACCTTGGTACTTATTATTTAAAAACGAAACACACAATCACCCTACAGAAATTGAGCCTTTCGGAGGAGCATCAACCTGTTTAGGAGGAGCAATTAGAGACCCATTATCAGGAAGATCTTTCGTTTTCCAGGCGATGAGGTTAACAGGAGCAGCTGATGTTTTGGAATCTGTAGATCAAACTTTACCGGGAAAACTTCCTCAAAAAACCATTACAAAACAGGCTGCCAACGGATATTCTTCTTATGGTAACCAGATTGGTCTGGCGACGACTATGGTTTCTGAGATTTATGATGAAGGGTACAAGGCCAAAAGAATGGAAGTTGGTTTCGTTACCGGAGCTGTTCCTGTAGATTGGGTAAGACGTGAGAAACCTGCAAATGGTGACTCAATCATTATCTTAGGAGGAGCAACAGGTCGTGACGGAGTTGGTGGTGCAAGCGGAAGTTCAAAAGAACAGGATGAAACCTCTATCCACACGATGAGTTCTGAAGTTCAGAAAGGAAATGCCGTGGAAGAACGTAAAATCCAGAGATTGTTCAGAAATCCTGAAGTGACGAAGTTGATTAAAAAATCAAATGACTTCGGCGCTGGAGGTGTTTCTGTTGCGATTGGTGAGATTGCTGACTCCCTTGAAGTAAATCTTGATGTACTTCCCTTAAAATATGAAGGATTAAACGGAACTGAACTGGCAATTTCTGAATCTCAGGAAAGAATGGCGGTTGTTGTAGATCCGAAAGACAAAGAAAAGTTTATCAAATTCTGTGAAGCTGAAAATATTGTTGCTGTAGAAGTGGCAAAAGTGACAGATTCTGGAAGAATGCAGATGTTTTGGAAAGGTGACAAAATTGTTGATCTTTCAAGAGCATTCCTTGATACCAACGGATGTTCAAAATCTCAGGGGGTAAAGATTAATCACCTTGAAGAAGTAAAAGAAGAAACCAAATCATTCACGGAAGAAAACTTCCTGAATATTTTAAAAGATAAAAATGTAGCTTCTCAGAAAGGGTTACTGGAAATGTTTGATTCTTCAGTAGGAGGAACTACAGTAGCCATGCCTTTAGGAGGAAAATATCAGCAAACGTTGATGGAGGGAAGTGTTCAGACACTGCCAATCTTAGGAGCAAAAGATATTAGAACCGTTTCTCTGGCAAGTTGGGGATTTGATGCCGGAATTTCAAAGCAAAACTCATTATTGGGAGCTTCTTATGCCGTAGTAGAAAGTGTGGCGAAGATTGTTGCAATGGGAGGTGATTACAAAAATATCAGATTAAGCCTACAGGAGTATTTTGAAAAATTAGGGCAGGCTCCTGAAAAATGGGGTAAACCTTTAGCTTCATTATTAGGAGCTTATGACGCTCAGATCAAACTTGGCCTGGCAGCAATTGGAGGTAAAGATTCTATGAGTGGAACCTATCAGGATCTGAATGTGCCACCAACGTTGATTTCTTTTGCTTGTGCTAATGGAGACAAAGAGAATATTGTTTCTCCTGAATTGAAAAAGGCAGGAAACAAATTATATATATTCAACCATATCCCACAGGAAAATGGTCTTCCGAACTACGAAGCTTTAAAAGAAGCTTTTGAATTTATTTTCGAAAATATTAAAGCCGGAAAAATTGTTTCTGTAAAGACCATTAAAGAAGGAGGTGTTGCTGTAGCTTTAGCAAAAATGAGCTTCGGAAACAGATTAGGAGCAGAGATCAGTGCAGACGAAAATATATTGTTAGCTAAAAATATTGGTAGCTTACTTATTGAAACCAAAGAAGAGCTAAACAACAAATCTCTACAGTTAATCGGAGAAGTAAAAGATTCAGGAACTTTAAAGATCAACCATCTTGAAACCCGTATCACGGATCTCGAAGCCGCATATACAGGTACATTTGAAAATCTCTTCCCTACTGTAGAAAAAGAGAAACTTACGGTTGAAATTGATGAGAAATCAAACTCAATCAACCCAAGAAATATTATCATTAAAAAGCACGGAATCGCTCAACCGAAGGTATTTGCTCCTGTGTTCCCGGGAACCAACTGTGAGTATGATACATTAAACGCATTCCAGAAAGAAGGTGCTGTAGTAAGTAGTTTACCTCTGATCAACATCAATCACCAATTGCTTGACGAAAGTATCGACGCATGGGTGGAAGAAATCAGAACATCCCAGATTCTGGCATTCTCAGGAGGATTCTCTGCTGGAGATGAACCTGATGGCTCTGCAAAATTCATTGTCAATGTTTTGAAAAACGAGAAAATGAAAAATGCTGTTCATGAATTATTGGACAGAGACGGGATGATCATTGGAATCTGTAATGGTTTCCAGGCGTTAGTGAAATCAGGATTGTTACCTTACGGAAGAATCAAAGATCTGGATGAAAACTCTCCAACATTGGCTCACAATGCCATCAGAAGACATATCTCTCAGATGGTAAGTGTAAAAGTAGTGAATGACGAAAGCCCTTGGTTAAAAGGAATGAAAGATCAGGTATTTACGATTCCTATTTCTCATGGAGAAGGACGTTTCATGGCTTCAGAAGAAGAAATTAAGAAGCTATATGAAAACGGGCAGATTGCTACCCAGTATATCGATTTTGATGGAAATATTGCACATGGAATGCCATTTAATCCTAATAATTCATTATTCGGAATTGAAGGGGTAACCAGCCCGTGTGGAAAGATATACGGAAGGATGGGACATCCGGAACGTTTTGCCGAAGGCCTCATGAAGAATATACCAACCGCGAATTATCATAATATATTCAAAAACGGTGTTGAATACTTCAAATAACAATAAAAGAAAAATGATCGTCATCAATGGCGGTCATTTTTCGTCTTTACCCGGTTTCTATGAAGAAATTTCCAGTGTCTTAATGAAAGACACTGATTGGAAAGTAGGAACCTTAGATGGCTTTGATGATATTCTATACGGAGGTTTCGGAGTCATTGAAAACCAGGAAGAGGTTGAAATCCTTTGGAAAGAATCAGAAAAATCGAAAGAAGATTTAGGATTCAAAGCAACGCAGGAATTTTACGAAAATAAAATCAGACAGGGAAAACCTTTCAATATAGAACTGATTCAACAAAAGCTAAATGATTTGGTAGAAGGAAAAGGACAGACATTGTTTGATATCCTGGAAGAAATTATTAAATCACACCCTAATATTAGCCTGATATTGGATTGATGAGTAGTGAATGAATTTTTCAAATTATCAATTCTTTCAAGATAATTTTGGATTAAAATATCTCCTACAGATTAACCGGATTTAGCAGATTTTATTTTACTTTGAAATATATTTGAAAAGTCTTAATATCATACAAAAATCACTAAATAAAAGAATTCATTGAATGAAGAAAATAATGTACGGGCTGTTTTTTGGAGACAGTATTACCTATGGGGAATATGATGGGGTATTTGGAGGTTGGGTAGATATCCTCAAAAGATACGCTCTTCAAAAGTTTCACGAAGGAAACGGAGATGAATTAATCCTTTTCAATCTGGGAATCGGAGGCGAAACTACAGAAGGGTTGATAAAAAGAATGCCTCATGAATTGAGCGCCAGAAATTCTCCTGACGGAAATCTTGTTTTTCTTGCCTATGGAGCGAACGATCTTGCTATCAAAGACGGAGATTATATCGTAAGTCCTGAAATCTTTAAAAATAACATTGAAACAGCCATTCAGCATGCGAAAGAATTTTCCAACGCTATTTATTTGGTCAGCATTCTCCCAATCTCCAGAAAAATAGATGGAGTAGTAGTAGGATCAGGAAAATTAAGAACGAACGATGAAGTTGTTGTCTATAATCAAATGATTAAAAATATAGCGGCTGATCATTCGCTGCTGTATATTGATTTCTATTCCGCATTTTTGGAAGACAAAGAAATTTTACTTTCTGCTGACGGAGTTCACCCGAATGAAAAAGGCTATGGAATGATGGCTGAAATCGCAATACCAATTATTGAAAAATATTTATAATGCCGTATTTATTTTCTTATGGAACCCTGCAAAAAGAGCAGGTACAACTCGAAACCTTCGGGCGGATTTTACAAGGTGAGAAAGATACACTCACCGGATATAAACTTGATAAGGTGGAGATTACAGATCCTGAAGTCCTTCGGAAAAGCGGACAGAAATTCCATCCTGTACTAAGATTTTCAGGAAATGATCTGGATAAGGTAGAAGGTGTGCTTTTTGAAGTTACAGAAGAGGAAATCCTTCAGGCAGATGACTATGAAGTTGATGATTATAAAAGAATCGAAACCATTTTTGCATCCCATAAAAAAGGATTTATTTATGTGGGAAATACAATCGACTGAATGTATTGTATTGAACAAAATTCATCTTTAAAAGAAAAAGCTTTACAATACATTTTTGAGAAACAATATCAACATCAATAGAAACGGGCTAAAGCCCGTTTTATATTGTAGCCAAAACATAAAAACGCTCCTGACAAACAGTTGTCACAACCTGCCTTTATCTTTGTTTCAGAAAAAAATAATAGAATATGAAGAACGTAAAAGTAGAACCGTTTATGATCATAGGGATCTCAGTGAGAACAACCAATGAAAATAACCAGGCTGCAAAAGATATCCCTGCATTATGGGAAAAACTGATGGGAGAAAATATTATCAGCAGGATTCCTGGTAAAATAGATGATACGATATATTCCATCTACACTGATTATGAAAAAGATCATACCAAACCATACACAACAATACTTGGATGTAGAGTAGAAAACCTTGATCATATTCCTGAAGGTTTAGTGGGAAAATCTTTTGAAGGTGGAGATTACGTAAAATTTACCACAAAAGGAGATCTTGCCAAGGATTTAGTGATCAATGAATGGTTAAAAATATGGGAAATGGACTTGGGAAGAGTATTTACGGCAGATTTTGAAACATATGGTGAAAAGGCTCAAAATCCATCCGATGCAGAAGTGGATATTTTCATTGCGGTAAAATAAATTGAAAACAGTCTTATGTCTTCCCAGACTTTGAATTGAAAATATAAGATTTTTCTCTCTGGTAGGAATATCAAATTAGAGAGCTTAACCAAAGATATATTTCCAATACACAAGAATCCCCACAACGACTGAAGCAATAGCCATTAGGATAACTGCTCCGGCAGCTGCATCCTTAATAAAGCCAATTCTTTTATCAAAATCAGGCTGAATGATATCACAGATCTTTTCAATGGCTGTATTAAAAATTTCGGCACTCAAAACGGCAAAAGAAACCAAAAGAATCAAAGCAGCATCAATCCCGGAAAGGTTTAAATAAAAAATTAAAAATAAATTAATCAAAAGGGCCAGTACTTCAATTTGAAAGTTTCTTTCTGTTTTGATCATGGAAAAAACTCCCCGAAAAGCATTCAGAAAACTTTTATGAATAGGAGGTTTTCGCATAATTTTTTATTTTTAGCAAAGATAAACTTTGTATTTTGATTGTCAGTGTTTATCTGTTATATTTGAAAGAGAATATAGACTAAAAAGGGATCGGAAACTATTATACAGCCGATATCTTTGATGTAAGACCAAATGACTTTGGAACAGGATGCGTAATATCAAGTATTAAAACAGATTAATGATGTTTGTTAAAAACTACTAGAGATTATTTTTTTCTTTGTTATATCTATTTATTATATTTGTAGAAACTTATTTTTAAATCTATGAAATTTATTATTTCAAGTGGTGAACTGCAGAAGGCTTTGCAAACTGTAAGTGGCGTAATATCAAGCTCTCAATCGAGACCGATTTTAGAAAACTATCTTTTTGAACTAGACGGAAATAATGTTACCATTACAGCATCTGACGGCGAGACGACTCTTGTCACTTCTCTGGAAGTAAAGTCTGATGACTCAGGTAAATTTGCTGTTCCTGCTAAAATTTTTCAGGATTTTATCAAGACATATGGTGAACAGCCTCTTACATTTGTTGTAAAGGACAATGCGGAAGGGACTGGAAGTCAGCTTGAGATTTTGGATGAAAAAGACAATTTCGCAGTGGCATTAGATAATGCTGATGACTATCCTGAATTGCCGGAATTTGATGCTTCTCAAAGCGTTGTGATGCCGGCGGGAGTATTGTCTGAAGCGCTTACCAATACACTTTTTGCTACAAGTAACGACTCTCTTCGCCCGGTAATGACAGGGGTTCTGTTTCAGTTTGGAGAAAATGAAACCAACTTCGTTTCTACAGACTCTCACAGATTAGTAGTCTATAAAAGAGCAGATCTGATGAATGCCGAACCAATGGAATTCATCATGCCTAAAAAACCTTTGAACATTTTCAAAAATATTCTGGCAAGTTCTAATGAAGAAGTGAAAATCGACTTCAATGAGAATATGGCTAAGTTTACTTTTGATAAACATATTTGGATCTGTAGACTGATTGATGGTAAATATCCGAACTATACAGCGGTAATTCCAAAGGAAAATCCAAATGTATTGACGATTAACAGAAACCTTTTGTTAGGAGCAATCAAAAGAGCATCTATCATGTCTAATAAATCTACCAATCAGGTGAGATTTAAGCTTTCAGGAAATATTCTTCACCTTCATGCAGAAGACACTGAATATGCAAACAAAGCAGATATGCAGATTCCTTGTGATTATAACGGAGAAGATATCAATATCGGATTCAGCTCAAAATTCTTAACTGAAATGTTAACGATTCTAGGCTCTGACGATATCACAATGAAAATGTCTCAGCCAAACAGACCGGGGATCATTGAACCTCTTGACGGTCTTGAAGAAAATGAAAATATCTTAATGCTTTCAATGCCGGTAATCGGATTGTAATCGTAAAAACAAATAGAAAAAAGCTGGAGTAATCCGGCTTTTTTTGTTTCCGGATATATGTTCTATTAAAGATGTTGAACCTTAAGAAAATATAGGTTTTAAGGTAGGATAAGCCTCCTCCAAAATGAATTTAAGAATGTTGCTTATTACAAAATAGTGTTAAAAAAACAATGCAGAATGTAAGTAAAATAATAACGTTATTTGTATTACAGGACAACTCTTATTATGGAAGTAACAATACAATCATATCATACAGCAGATTTTCCCTCAGAATTTATTACAGAAAACTATGCTGTTATTGTTTGGAAAGGCAACGGTATCTTTTCTGTAGACCATATCAATTATAGCTACAAAGGAAATCAGATTTTATTTCTTTCCCCTTATCAAAAGTTGAAACTGGCGTCAGCATCCGATGGAAATATCGATGTCCTTCAGTTTCATGGTGATTATTATTGTATAGAATATCATAAAGAAGAAGTTGCCTGTAACGGTCTTCTTTTCAATAATATTTATTTAAATCCCGCTATAGAATTGACCAAAGAGAACTATGGATATATTCTCGAACTTTTTAACCATATAAAAAATGAACATTCAGAAAAACATCAGTTTTCAGAATCAATCATTAAAACCTATATACAGCTTATTCTTGCTATAGGCAGTAAGCAGAAAAGCAGCCTGGAGAAAATTCCGGCTTCTAAAGATAAGCTTCCCAATAAAAATGCTGCAGAATTTCAAAAGCTTTTAGAGGTCTATTTTAGAGAAGAGAAAGAGCTTTCATTTTACAGTAACAAGTTGAGTATTACAAATAATACATTAAGCAAAGTTGTTAAAAAAGAATTTGTAAAAACTCCCACTCAACTTATTAATGAAAGGTTGATTCTGGAAGCTAAAAAATTATTGCATTTAACCTATCGGTCAGTGAAAGAAATTGCTGCTGAACTTGGTTTTAGTGATGAATTCTATTTTAGCCGATATTTCAAAAAATCAGTAGGATGCTCACCCAAAAATTACAGAGAAAAGGTGGGGATTTCCGTGGTGGCAAAAATGTCCATGTAATAGCCTCAAATATCTATGGTAAGGATTCAGGCATGTGAATACATTTGTTGGAAAATAAATCATATGCAAAACAATAGATTATACAACAGATTATTAAAACTGGATACTTATTTTTTTAATTTCCTGAGAATTTCGATATTCATCGTTATGGCCTGGATTGGAGGGCTTAAAGCATTTCAATATGAAGCAGATGGTATCGTTCCGTTTGTAGCCAACAGCCCTTTCATGAGTTTTTTCTACAAGAATGCAGGGAATAAAATTTTTAATGAAGACCACAAACTGGTTTCAGAATATACACTTTATAAAAATCCCGAAGGAAAAGTCGTAAAGGAAAATATAGAATGGCATAAGGAAAATAGGACGTATATATTTGCATATGGTTTGGGTATCGTGATTATAGGGATTGGTATTTTAGTTTTACTGGGTATCTGGTTTCCGAAAATAGGAGCTTTAGGAGGGGCCTTAACATTTTTGATGTCATTCGTTACCTTATCGTTTCTTATAACCACCCCGGAGGTATATGTTCCTAGCCTTGGAGGAGATTATGCTACCCCTCAGTATGGATTTCCTTACCTGTCAGGAGCGGGACGTTTGGTGTTGAAAGATATCATTATGATGGCAGGGGGGCTGGTCTTGTTTTCCGACAGTTTGAAGAGAGCCGTTAAACCGGTCCATTGATTTGTATTTTTATCATTAAAAGCATTAGGAATCTTTAGATACAATCAGGATTCATTTGTTTGACTTATGAAAGTAGAATTAATGAAAATTTATTCTCTTAAAGTTGGTTCTAAATTTCTGTATTTCTTAAAAAAACACGACATTTGTACGCTTAAAATGGTACGAATATAATCGTGCAAAATTCAAATAAATTTTTTGAAAATATATCAGATAAAACCCCATAGGTAGCATCTGGCTTTAGAAAAAATAAAATTATCAGATGAAAATATCAAACAACTGGCTGAAGGACTTTGTAAAAACGGAATTGAAAACTGAAAGAATCGGTGAATTTCTTACAGACATAGGTCTTGAGGTTGAAGGGATAGATAAATTTGAAAGTGTAAAAGGCAGTCTGGAAGGTATTGTTGTAGGGAAAGTATTAACCTGTGAAAAACATCCGAATGCTGATAAACTGAAGAAGACAACCGTAGACGTAGGAAACGGAAAAATACTGAACATTGTTTGTGGAGCTCCTAATGTTGAAGCAGGGCAAACAGTACCTGTAGCAGTTGTCGGAACTAAAATCTATGACAAAACCGGGAACTTTTTTGAAATTAAGGAAGCGAAGATCAGAGGGGAAGTTTCTCAGGGAATGATTTGTGCAGAAGACGAACTTGGTCTTAGTGAAGATCACGGAGGAATCATGGTTTTAGATGAAACTAAATATGAGGTAGGAAAGAACTTTGCCGACTATTTTGAATTGACGAATGATGAGGTTTTTGAAATAGGCTTAACACCCAACAGAACAGATGCCATGTCTCATTATGGTGTTGCCAGAGATTTACATGCTTATCTTTCAACCAACCAGTTGAAATCGCAGTTTAATAAAGTAGCTTCTGAAGTTTTAAACAATGAAGGGTCTAACGATTTTACTCTTGAAATTGAAGACGCAGAATTAGCACCAAGGTATATCGGTGCCGTGATTGAAGATGTAAAGGTTGCAGAGTCTCCAACGTGGTTAAAAGACAGATTGAAAGCTATCGGATTAAGCCCTATTAACAATGTTGTAGATATTACGAACTATATTCTTCACGGATACGGACAACCGCTTCACGCATTTGATGCAGACAAAATTGCAGACAAAAAAGTAAAAGTAGGAGTGGTAAAACCTGGAACAAAATTCACAACCCTGGATGGAGTGGAGAGAACGCTGAACGGTTCTGAAATCATGATCAAAGATGGTAAAGATACCCCGATGTGTATTGCCGGTGTTTTTGGAGGTGAAAGTTCGGGAGTTTCGGATACTACAAAAACAATATTCCTTGAAAGTGCTTACTTCAACCCGATTGCAGTGAGAAAAGGAGCTAAAGCACACAGTTTGAATACTGATGCATCTTTCAGATTTGAAAGAGGAGTAGATCCAAATCTTACGAGAACAGCGATTACCCATGCGATCAAATTAATTCAGGAAATTGCTGAAGGAAAGCTGGTAGGAGACTTGTTGGAAGAATATCCTAAGAAAATAGAAGACAGCTATGTGATTCTTAGATTCTCTAAAATTGAACAGATTTTGGGAACAAAAATTCACAGAGAGAAAGTAAAAGAAATATTAAAAGCATTAGAAATTCAGGTTTTAAATGAAATTCCTAATGGTTTTGAAATCTCTGTACCTGCTTACAGAGCAGATGTAACGAGAGAAATTGATGTTATTGAAGAGATTTTAAGGATCTACGGTTACAATAAAATTGATGCTCCGCAAAAAATTTCTTTCACCCCTGTAAAATTAAGTGCTAATGATCAGGATGAATTGGAAAACAGCTGGGCAAGAACTTTACAGAGCCTTGGCTTCAATGAAGTGATGAATAACTCATTGACTTCCGTAAAAGACGAGACAGATGCGGTGAAATTGTTGAATCCTTTAAGCAACGATTTGGCATTCATGAGAAAGTCTTTATTGGAAGGACTTCTTCAGAACACTGTTTATAATATCAACAGAAAGAATCAGGATATTAAGTTCTTTGAATTCGGAAAAATTTATCACAAAAGAGATAAATATGAAGAAAGAAAACAACTGGCACTTCTTGTTTCCGGAAGAGATGTGGCTGAAAATTGGTTGCAGCCTAAATCAGCGGTAAGCTTTTACAACCTTAAAGCATATGTAAAAGTCTTATTAGAAAGACTTGCTATTGATTATAAAGAAGTAGCATTATCAGACGAAAGATTCTCTGATGCTTTAGTATATGAAGCGGACGGAAAAGCTTTGGTAAGGATCGGGAAAGTTACTCCTGCATTGCTGAAAGAATTTGATATTGATCAGGAGTGTTTCTATGCTGAAATTGAACTTGAATTTGCTCAGGAACTGCGTATAAAGAATGAACTGAAGTTTAAAGATATTCCAAAATTCAATAAAATCAGAAGAGATCTTGCTTTATTGATTGATAAAAACGTAAACTATCAGGAGCTATATCAAACAGCGAAGAAGAATAAATCTCCGTTTATTAAGAACATTAACTTATTTGATGTTTACGAAGGTAAGAATCTACCTGAAGGTAAGAAGTCTTATGCAATGAGCTTTGAACTGCTAAATGAAGAGAAAACGCTGGAAGAAAAGGAAATCTCAGAAGTAATGGATTCTCTGATTAAATCTTTCCAAAAAGAATTTAATGCAGAATTAAGATCTTAATGTAAAGATTACAGAATATATAAAAAACGGACTTGAAAAAGTCCGTTTTTTTATTTAAAAATACCGTTTAAGGCTCTTAAATATTGGCTAAAATTCTGAATAGGCTTTCCTATGGCTGGAAAGTAATTATCCCTTTATGACTATTTATGAAGGATTCTTTTTATTTAAAATTCTGATAAAAAAATATACAAATTATCAGGTGTTAAAGAATAATAAAATTCATTGCAATCCGTTTAAATAATAATATTTCCGTAAATTTGGGTGAATTCAAAAAGAAAAAAATGAAAAATCTTTTTTTAAGTATATGTGCAGCAGCAGTTTTGGCATCATGTGGATCAATGACAAGCCCGTCTGCGTCTAAAGTAGGAAAAGCTCAGCCCGCGCTGGCTAACACAAAATGGACATTAGCTGACAATGTAAAAGGTAAAATTCCTACATTGAATATTGAAGGAGAAAAGATCACGGGTAATGCCGGTTGTAATAACTATTTTGGAACCGCTAAAATAGATCCGTCTACAGGAGATTTTTCTGCAGGGCAAATGGGATCTACAAAAATGATGTGTAATAATATCGGAGTAGAGCAGACTTTTATGGATATGATGGGAAAAGCAAACAAATATGTAATTTCCGGAAATACCTTAGAATTATATAAAGACAATCTTTTATTATTGAAATTTAATAAAGCAGAATAAAGAAAAAACAAAAGGAACTCAATTGAGTTCCTTTTTATGTTTTAGAGTGTTATTTATTAATCTTCCTCTTCTTCATCGTACTTAGCCAGCTCTTCATCGCACCATTTGAATGCTGCTTCTACCACTTTCGTAGCTTCGTCTGCCATAGTTTCTTCATCGTCACCCTCAAGATCATCTAACCACTCAACTTCTTCTTCCTCAACGTTTAAGATAAATCTTGGATATTCTGTGTGAACTACGAATAAATCTTCTGGAAATTCCGAATTATCTGCTAATAAAAACTTTGGTAATTTCATTTTTTTAATGTTTTAACTTGCTCAAAGATAAATAAAATTATTGACTTAAAATTATTTCAAAAACATTTTTGAAACTTTTTCAGCTTTTTTGCTTTCGGAATAATCATAAAACCCTTCTCCTGATTTTACACCCAGTTTTCCCGCTGTTACCATATTGACAAGCAATGGATTTGGAGCATACTTAGGATTTTTGAAACCATCATACATCACGTTCAGGATAGCAAGGCATACATCAAGACCTATAAAATCCGCCAACTGAAGTGGCCCCATCGGGTGAGCCATACCGAGTTTCATTACCGTATCAATCTCTTCTACACCTGCTACACCATTATAAAGTGTTTCAATAGACTCGTTGATCATAGGCATTAAGATCCTGTTGGCTACAAAACCTGGATAATCATTCACTTCTACAGGGACTTTTCCTAATGTTTTACTCATTTCGTAAACCGCATCAAAAGTTTCTTTAGAAGTAGAATATCCTTTGATAATTTCTACCAGTTTCATGATAGGAACCGGATTCATAAAGTGCATTCCGATTACTTTATCTGCTCTTTTTGTAGCTGCTGCAATTTTAGTAATAGAGATAGAAGAGGTATTGGTCGCAAGAATACAACCGGCCGGAGCCAATTCGTCCATTTGTCCGAAGATTTTCAGCTTAAGATCAAGGTTCTCAGTCGCTGCTTCTACAATAAGGTCAGCAGTTCCTGCAGCATCATTAAGCGCTGTGAAAGTGCTGATATTTCCTAATGTTTCAGCTTTTTGCTCTTCAGTAAGGTTCCCCTTTGCAATTATTCTGTCTAGATTGGTTGTTATGGTTTTTAAGCCTCTATCCAAAGCTTCCTGAGATACATCTACCAGGTTTACTTTAAAACCGCTTTGTGCGAACGTATGTGCAATACCGTTCCCCATAGTTCCCGCTCCGATAACTACAATGTTTTTGATCATTTTTCCTTTATTTTTTATAGATAGTTAAATTGTTTGCATTCATTAGATCCTGTTGATGAACAACAGTAGTAGAATCAAAAAAAACAGTTCCGTCACTTTTTTGCTTCCTGCTGTTATTTTGGTTGGATACTGCGGCTGTAAGCCCTCGTACAAGTCGTCTTTTTTGATTATCCGTAAGAAAATCAGTCCCTACATATAATTTGAATTCTCCTTCTCTACCTAAGCCGCTTTGTTGTAAAACTTCCATACTTTTTAAATGATTTTTTTTCTTAAAATCTTTCAAATAGCTAATGACAGGCTTTTCGGTTGGAGGTCCGCAGCACGAACTCCCATAGGAGATTACTAAATAGTTTTGATTCTTTTGTGAATAAAAGAATGTGAAAGAAAACAAAGCTACCGCTAATACTACTTTTTTCATGCTCATGAATTTGATTGAGTACCTACTCAATTCCCTGTGCTAAAATTAAGCTTAATATTTTACTTATTAAAATTATCCCAAACGATCTTAGAAATATCAGCAACCATCTTGGTATTGACTTCATCAGACTCCGTTGAATTGTTCACAAATACAGCGATTGCATAATGCTTTCCGTTGGGTAGTGTAATGATTCCCATATCATTTTCTGCTACGGTAAGGTTCTTTTCATATTTTCCTGAAGAACCCGTTTTGTGGGCGACCGGTGTGCCTTTGGGTAATTGAGCCACAATTTTATTGGTTCCCGTTGTGGTGCCCAACATAATCTGCATTAAGAAATCAGTAGATTTTTTTGAAATTATTTTTTCATCGTAGAATTTTTTCAATAAATCCACAGCAGAATGGGTCGTGCTGTAATTTCCATACTGAGTTTTCCAGTCTTTATGCATATCATTTTCATTGTATTTGATCTGCAAGTCTTTTACCCCTCTGGAATTCATAAAATGCTGTACCGTTTGCGGACCGCCTATGAGCCTCAAAAGAAGGTCACAAGTATTATTATCACTTTTAGAAACAGTATAGTCAATAATTTCCCCTAAAGAAAGTTCAATATTTCCGTTAGGGTATTTCTCGCGTAACGGAGACCAGGTATTTTCAAGCAAATCTTCTTTTTTGATCAGAATCTTCTGATCAGTAGAAAGCTTTCCCCTATCTGCCAGATTCAGCACGGCACATGCCAGATGGAATTTGAAAACACTTAACATAGGAAGTTTTTTATCTCCGTTTTTATCGTAAGTGAAATTATTTTCAAATCCGAGAACGGAAACGGCTACTGTCGCTTTTTTATCTTTAATAACAGCACTGATTTTTTGATCTAAAGTTTTGTGTTGGGCCGCAGCGAATGCTGAAGTCATTAGAAATAGAAATGCAATTTTTTTCATAATAATAAGGTTAAAAAGAAATCCCTTTTAGCAGCTAAAAGGGATATGCAATTTAAGATATTTCTTGTTACCTTACTTCAAAATAATTCAGGTTTGCCCCATCATTTTCAAAAACTACTCTGATTTTATTTTCACCTTTCTGAAGAGAGATATTTTTAATAGAAATGGTTTTCCAGTTGTCATTCCCTCCAGTGGAGCTTAACGTTGCGGTAGCTAAAGCTTTTCCGGAAGCCGTTTCAATTCTTATGTTGGAATCTTTCTGGGCAGAGTACCTGATATCAAAAGTGTAATTTTTGCCTGTTTTAGCATTGATAGTATATTGAAGCCATTCACCGGATTCGGTTTTACCTATATAGTATTGATTGGTGATTTTATCATTACATTTATATATATCCACCCCGTCGTTTCTCATTTGTTGTCCGGAATTCCATTCTGATCTTTTGGCAGGATCACTTACCCAAAGATTAATAAAATCATGATCCAGATAAGCGGAGCCTATTCTTCCCAAATCATAATCTGATGCAAATACTCTTCCCGGAATCTGATGATTTTTAAAAGGTTTTGTCGTATTGTCATTAACTTGTCTGAACATCGCATCGATAACATCATTTTTAACTTCTACATTATTAAATTTATAGTTGTCTGCTATTTGCATCAGCGCTTTCTCAGCAGATTCTTTTGATGGTCTTTCACCTCCGTTTTTCCAATAGTTTAATAACTTTTCATATTCAGGAGTGGTTTTTACATTGGCAATTCCGGCAATATTATCAATTTTTTTCATCGGCCAGAAAGCATATCCGATATTATGTTTATCCAACAGCTGAATCAGTTCTGTAAACCAAACATTGGAGTTTTCACCCGTTTCTCCCAACCAGATCGGCATATTGTGCTTTTCCCTTAAATCCAATGCAAATTGAATCGTTTTATCATCATTATAGTTCCAGTATTTATGGAAGCTGAATGCCATATTGTTGTCCCAAATTGGTAGTAAGCCATTATAATTATTACCCCAACCATTTCCTTCAATAAAAATAATATGCTTTTGATCTATCTCTCGAATGGCAGTAGTGATGTCTTTTTGTAATTTCCAGAGCGGTGCATTAGACATTTCATCTGTCCCATTTGGGTTTTTTCCTGTAAAATTGATATTTGGCTCATTAATAATATCATAACCTCCAATCCAAGGTTCATTCTTATAGCGATCTGCCAATTTTTTCCAGAGAGCAACGGTCTTTCTTTGGTTTTCTTCATTTTCCCATAGAGAAGGTTTAGATTTATCATTGTCAGAAATATTGGCGTCATTTCCTTGACCTCCCGGTGCTGCATGAAGGTCTAGAATCAGGTAGATTTTGTTGTCTTTACACCATTTTAAAAGGTCATCAGTCATTGTAAAACCTTCTTCAAGCCAGGTATCTTTGCCTTTTACAGGCTCTTTTTCAATAGGAAGGGTGTAAAGATTATAGTGCATCGGAAGTCGTATCGAGTTGAATCCCGCTTTTGCCAAAAAGTCAATGTCCTGCTTAGTAATGCCATTCTTTAAATAGGCTTTATAAAATTTATTCATTCCATCTTCCCCAATCAGCTCTGCAATCTTCTCTTTAATTTTATATTGTGGGCCTGCAAAATCGGCTGTTTTCAACATATATCCTTCCTGAAGCATCCAGCCTCCTAATCCAAGCCCTCTCAATTGAATATTCTCACCTTTATCATTAATGATTTTTTGTCCGGATGTCTTTAATAATTGTGATGTCCCAAATTGAGACAATAATAAAGCGGATAATAAAATGGCTCTTTTCATAGTAGTTTTTGATTTTAGATTATAAGGATTTTTAGAATTTAATTATAATGAATCGTAACGTCATAATAAGAATCTACGTTCAGACCACTTATTTTGGCAGGAATCCATTGGGTATGTAAAACAAAATCTTTCAATTGTTTATTGAATTGTTTTTCAAATATATTGTTTTTTTTGTTTTGCAGAGAGCTTTCTACTGATAAATCTTTAACTTTTCCGTCTTTTGTAAGAATAAACATAGCAGAAGTATAAGAATAATATGTTTCGTTTTTGCGGATATATTTTGGAGGAGTAGGATACTTTGAAAGGTAATCGCTTCGCATTTTATCAAATTGATTATCCATAGTAGAATGAGGATATCGTGAGTTCTGATCGCATTGTTCGTAGGAGAAAACCTCTTCGGGATTTTTTTTAACAAAGTTCTGCTTGGCAATATAATGTAAAGAATCAATGAAAGAATTGCCAAACTCTTTTTCAATAAGTCTGTTCATCTCCATTTCTCCACAATTTTCATATTTATCATTAGGAGAGATGAGGCAAGTCCTGGAAATTTTTTTGTTTTTAATATGATTCTGACTCAGAAGTATTGTGAATTCTTCTTCATCAAGATAATCATAACCCAGACCTGAAAAAATGGTCCAGGTATAATTTTTATAATTGAAATCGTTTTGTGCCTGCCTTTTTTGATAATTACAATCTACCTCGTAGCCATTTTTCTTTTGACTACAAGATAGAATGCTAATAGCCGTTACAATAAGAATAACAGGCTGTATATTCATTTTAGCTGATCAGTTTTACGATTTCCAATGCTACTTTCAATGCTTCAGTTCCATCTTCAAGAGAAACTTCTACATTCTTATCATCTGTAATCGCATCAGCAAAAGAGTTTAATTCATCTAGAATAGCATTGTTAGGCTGAATATTAGGATATTCAAACAAAATTTGATTTTTTTCCCCTTCGGCATTTTCAATAATCATATCAAATGGAGTAGGGTTTTCGGGAGCATCTTTCATTCTGATAACTTCTGCTTTTTTCTCAAGGAAATCAACGGAGATATAAGCATCTTTCTGGAAGAATCTGCTTTTTCTCATGGCCTTCATCGAGATTCTGGAAGTCGTAAGATTGGCAACACATCCGTTTTCAAATTCTATTCTGGCATTAGCAATATCAGGTGTTTTACTTACTACGCAAACTCCACTGGCATGGATATTTTTAACTTTAGATTTTGCCATACTTAATAAAATATCCAGATCATGGATCATAAGATCCAGTACTACAGAAACATCCGTTCCACGGGGATTGAATTCTGCAAGCCTGTGAATCTCAATAAACATCGGGTTCTGTATGTATTCTTTAGTGGCAATAAAAGCCGGGTTATATCTTTCAACATGGCCCACCTGCGCCTTGATTCCATTTTCCTGACATCGTCGTAAAATTTCTTCTGCCTGCTCAAGAGTCTGGGTAACCGGTTTTTCAATGAAAAAATGAAGCCCTTTCTCTATTGCTTTTAAAGCATAGTCGTAATGATAGATTGTGGGAGTCACAATGTCCAACATATCAATCTGGCTCAGCAATTCATCAAAATTCTCAAAATATTTATATCCGAATTCGGCTTCTAATTTCTTTCCGTTTTCAACATCTTTATCGTGGAAACCTACAAACTCATATCTATCTGATTGATTAAGAAGTTTTAAATGTATTTTTCCCAAGTGTCCGGCACCTACCAAACCTGCTTTTAACATAGCTGTATTAAATTTTTGTAAAGATAAGAAAGAAGTTAGATTGTAGAAGGCAGAAATACGTTTTTTGTGGATAATTCTTTTGGGTAATCTCCGAAATCTAAAATCTAATTTATTACTTTTGTCAAATGCAGGATTCGTTTGTACATAAAGGAAAAAGAAAGATTTTAGTTGAATATCTTCGACAGAGAATTGGAATTTCGGATGAAAATGTACTTCGGGCAATGAGTGAAGTTCCGAGGCACCTTTTCATCGAAAGTATTTTTGAAGATTTTGCTTATGAGGATCGGGCATTCCCGATTTTGGCACACCAGACTATTTCTCACCCCTCTACGGTGGCAGAACAGTCAGAATTATTACAGGTAAAAGCAGGAGAAAAAGTGCTTGAAATTGGAACCGGCTGTGGCTATCAGACGGCAGTTTTACTGGCAATGAAAGCCCATGTCTATACAGTGGAAAGACAAAAGGACCTTTTTGATTTCTCTAAAAAGAAATTGAGGGAAATGCATTTATTTCCAAAATTCCAAAGCTTTGGAGACGGTTTCGCAGGGCTTCCTACATTTGCTCCTTTCGATAAAATTATTGTGACTTGTGGTGCTTCTACGCTACCGACAGAATTGTTGAAACAATTGAATATAGGAGGAAAAATGGTTATTCCATTAGGCCCTACAGATGAACAGGTATTATTTAGATTTACCAAAATAGGACCCACAGAATTTGAAAAAGAAGAGTTTGGAGCCTATAAATTTGTTCCAATGTTGGGAAATACCAATCAATAATTTTTTACGGATTATATTTTACTACAAAAAATCACAAAAGTCTATACACTTAAGTTAAGTGCTTTAAGGTGTAGAGGAAATACAACTTTTGTATATTCTGTATTAATAAATTTTATCTTTTTTAATATTTTTTATACCGGTTTCGGAATGAAAATTGGACTAGTTTTAGACAAAATCATTTAAAATCTTATTATTATGGATACGAATAGATTCAAGTCGTCACACGATTTCAGTAATGTTCAGAAAAATTTACATAATAATCCTGGATATGGCGTAGAAGGGTACTCTAAGCAGGTGAAAGATTACCTCAGTGAGATGAAAAGAAAGAATCAGGAAGCAACGAAACAAGGCTTTATGAGTCATGCCCAGAAGTCAACCAAGGAAGTCTGGGAAGAAATGCAAGAGATGGCTTCAGAGGCTTGGGATAACCATAAAAAACACTAAGATGAAAAGAAATAATTTTTAATATTAAAGTTAGAACCTTACTTTTGAAAGAGTAAGGTTTTTTTATTTAAATCAATTAATGAAATAATGAAAGTTTTTGTAAATAAAAGGATTCCTGAAATTGGAATTAAAATACTGAAAGAAGAAGGCCTGGAAATAATATTTCCGAAAAATGAAACACTTTCTCATGAAGAATGGCTGGGGTATTGTAAAAGTACAGACACTATTTTAAATGTAGGAGGGGATTTTAAATATGATAAAGAATTTTTTGAAGCATGTCCTAATGTCAAAGCAATTGCTCTTTATTCGGTGGGTTTTGATCATGTTGATACTCAGGAAGCTACCCGTAAAGATATTCCGATAGGCAATACACCGGATGTTTTGAGTAAAGCGACTTCAGATGTTGCTTTTCTGCTGATGCAGTCTGTGGCAAGGAGAGCAAGTTATAATTTTCAGAAAGTGAAAGAAGGAGATTGGAATAGATTTGATCCTTTGCATGCTTTGGGACAAGAACTTTATGGAAAAACACTGGGAGTTTTCGGGTTAGGAAGAATCGGTTTTGAAATGGCTAAAAAATCTCAAAAGGCTTTCGATATGAACATTATCTATCATAATCGTCACCGCAATGAAGACGCCGAAAAAGAGCTTGGAGCAACTTATGTCTCTTTTGATGATTTAATTACAAATTCGGATGTATTGAGTGTTCATGCAAGCTTTACTCCTGAACAAAAAAACCTTTTCAATCATTCTGTATTTGAAAAAATGAAATCTAATGCTATTTTTATCAATACAGCCAGAGGAGGTTTTCAAAATGAAAAAGATTTATATGAAGCATTGGTCTCACAGCAAATCTGGGGTGCCGGTCTGGATGTTACCAATCCGGAACCGATGTCTGAAGACAATAGCCTTTTAGAACTTTCCACCGTTTGTGTACTCCCACATATTGGCTCGGCAACCATTGAAGCCAGAAACGGAATGGCAAGACTGGCCGCAGAAAATATTGTCGCTTTTTCCAAAGGCGAAAAAATGCCATATTGTGCTAATCCTGAAGTTTATTCTCAAAATTTATAATAACTTGGAATTATTTTTGTTCTTTCTCTATAAATCAAAATCTCAATATTATGGTACCAGAGAAAAATATTAATGAGCAAAACAGGAGATTAGAACAAATGGATTATAATCCCAACGAAGATATATTCAAAAGAGAAAAACATATTCCATTGGATGGAGATGGAAATCCGATTCTGGACGAGGACCTGGATGATGATAAAATTGATAAGGGTCTCGATATTCCGGGAGCTGAAGATGACGACGAAATGGAAGAGATAGGAGAAGAAGATGAAGAAAACAATTACTGGAGCTTAAGTGATAATGATGATGATCATGAAGAGGAAAACGATGATGTTTTAACCTGATATCTGAATAATACAATACGATTAACCTTGCTGAAATTCAGTGAGGTTTTTATTTTGAAATACTAGCCTCATCATGGGAGAGGCAAATATCGTTTTAAAGTTAAACTCATTGTAATTATTTTAGCCAATCAAAGCTTTTACCTTTTATATTTTCGTTTTTTTAGTCTTTTGTCTCCTTACCATCAAGCTTTTCCCTTGTTTTGTTGCCTATATTTTATAATTTGAATATCTTTAAAACGTAAAAAAATTGTTTAAACATAGAACTTTATATAGCTATATGACATTTCAAGAACAAATCCAACAGGGAATTCCTACTCAGCTGCCACAGGCGAAACCATATGAAGCGAATATCAACCATGCTCCAAAGCGTAAGGAAATTTTAGGAGAGGAAGAGAAAAAGTTGGCATTAAAGAATGCACTACGTTATTTTGATCCTCAGTTTCACGCAGAATTGATTCCTGAATTTAAGCAGGAACTGGAAGACTACGGTAGAATCTATATGTATCGTTTTCGTCCGGATTATGAAATGAAAGCGAGGCCTATCGCCGATTATCCCGGTAAGTCTGAGCAGGCAAAAGCTATTATGCTGATGATTCAGAATAACCTGGATTATGCTGTAGCACAGCATCCTCATGAGTTGATTACGTATGGCGGAAACGGAGCCGTATTCTCTAATTGGGCTCAATATCTGTTGACGATGAGATATTTGTCTGAAATGAATGATGAGCAAACGTTGGTGATGTATTCCGGGCATCCGATGGGATTATTTCCTTCACATAAAGATGCTCCAAGAGTTGTGGTTACCAACGGAATGATGATCCCGAATTATTCAAAACCGGATGATTGGGAAAAATTCAATGCTCTTGGCGTAACGCAATATGGTCAGATGACGGCAGGAAGTTATATGTATATCGGCCCGCAAGGAATTGTTCACGGAACTACAATTACAGTACTGAACGCTTTCAGAAAGATCAATAAAGAACCACAAGGAGGTCTTTTCGTAACTTCAGGATTAGGAGGGATGAGTGGTGCTCAGCCAAAAGCAGGTAATATAGCAGGTTGTGTTACGGTATGTGCTGAAGTAAATCCTAAAATTACAAAGATCCGTCACGATCAGAAATGGGTGAATGAAATCCATGAAAATCTCGATGAATTGGTAAAAAGAGTAAGAGCAGCCCAGGAAAATAAAGAAACCGTTTCTCTGGCTTATCTTGGCAATATTGTTGAAGTTTGGGAAAAATTTGATCAGGAAGATGTAAGAATTGATATCGGTTCAGATCAGACTTCCCTTCATAATCCTTGGGCAGGTGGTTATTATCCGGCCGGACAAAGCTTTGAGGAATCCAACAAGATGATGGCTGAAAACCCTGAATTATTTAAAGAAAAAGTACAGGAAACGTTGAGAAGACACGCTGCAGCAATCAATAAACACACACAGAAAGGAACCTATTTCTTTGACTATGGAAATGCTTTCTTACTGGAAGCTTCAAGAGCAGGAGCTGATGTAATGGTAGAAAATCCTACGTTGGGCAGAGAATTCAGATATCCAAGTTATGTTCAGGATATTATGGGGCCTATGTGTTTTGATTATGGATTTGGACCTTTCCGTTGGGTATGTACGAGCGGAAACCCTGAAGATTTACAGAAAACAGATGCTATTGCTTGTGCTGTATTGGAAGAAATGATCAAAAATTCTCCGGAAGAGATCCAACAGCAGATGAAGGACAATATCCAGTGGATCAAAGGGGCTCAGGAAAATAGATTGGTGGTGGGCTCACAGGCAAGAATTCTTTATGCTGACGCTGAAGGAAGAATGAAAATTGCTGAAGCTTTTAATAATGCCATCAAAAATGGAGAAATCGGACCTGTAGTACTGGGTAGAGATCATCATGATGTATCAGGAACAGATTCGCCATACAGAGAAACGTCCAATATCTATGATGGGTCAAGGTTTACAGCGGACATGGCTATTCATAATGTGATTGGAGACAGCTTCCGTGGAGCAACATGGGTATCTATCCACAATGGAGGTGGAGTAGGCTGGGGAGAAGTAATCAATGGTGGTTTCGGAATGTTGCTGGATGGAAGTGCAGATGCCGACAGAAGGCTAAAATCTATGCTGTTCTGGGATGTTAATAATGGTATTTCAAGAAGAAGCTGGGCCAGAAATGAAGGAGCGATTTTCGCCATTAAAAGAGCCATGGAAGTTGAACCTAACTTAAAGGTAACTCTTCCTAACCTTGTAGATGAAAATTTACTGTAAAATATAAACAATTCAGCATTGGCAAGTATTAACAAAAAACTGTTTTCACACCTCAATGTAGAGGATTGTGATCCCGTATGGGAGAAATTTGCTGAGGTTGAGTTTTCAAAGAAAAATATATTCTCGGACCATAAAGCCTATCTTGTTGAAGATGGGCTTGTCCGTAAATATTATATCAATAGTAGCTCAGATATTGACACAGAGGTCTGTGCAGAATTTTATTTCCCGGGTGATATTTTTACTGTTGGAGACGAAGGCTCTGAAGGTATTTATCAGGCTTTAAGCAGTGGTTTAGCATGGGAAATTAGCCTAGATGAGGTCAAGGAAATGTTCACGGTGAACCCTGAATGTCGTTTTGTACAAAACTATTACCTGAGTAGAAAACTGAATGCCGCAATGAAGCGTGAAATGCTTTTACTGAAAAATACCCCTCAGGATCTTTATGAATATTTATTAGCCAATAAACCTCATTATATTCAGAATATTCCTTTAAAATACCTTGCATCTTACATTGGGATAACTCCTATTTCTTTAAGCAGAATCAGAAAAAGGATTACTTAAAGATTAGAGATCTAAAATTACCAAGGTTGTAATAAATTATTTTTCATAAATTCAAAAAAACTATCTAAAATAAATAACTTCTTCCTTCTCGCCTTACTTAATTAACTTTTGTTTATTGTTTGGCTTTCCATAAGTTTTTTCCTTTGTTAAAAAAGAAAACATGGAAATACAAAAATTAAACTGGGCAGGGCTAAAGCTTACTTCTCAAAACAAAATTATTTTAATAGATGCAGTGGAAGATTTCTCTTATTACAAACCGGTCTTAGGCGACGCGGTTGAGAACTTGATTGAGTTTTCCGGTCAAATACAGGCAGATTATATTGTATTTACGCATTTGCATCTGGATCACTTTGATAAAGGGGTCATTAAAAAATGCCTGAAGAAAGGAGGGAAGCTCATTGTTTATTCCGGGCTGGAGACTTTAGTCAGGAAATATATAGATGATGTTGAAATGGTTGTATTGGATCTAAATGAAACATTTACCGAAAATAATATCACTTTTAAGCCCGTTTTTGCAATGGATGGAGTTGGAGAAATACAATCTTCATGGATTATTGAAGATACAAAATCGAAAATTTTTCATGGGGGTGATACCATCTGGCATAACCAATTCTGGAAGCTTGGAAAAGAAAACCCAAACATTGATTACGCCTTTTTACCGGTAAACGGAGTTGTTGTCAATTTTGAGATCATTGGACTGGAATATAGCCCTGTTCCGGCATCCCTCAACCTAAAAGAAGCTTTTGCTGCTGCACATTTATTACATGCGAAATATATGGTGCCTATTCACTATGGGCTGTTTGCCCATGAGAAATGTTATATTCCTCAGTTATTTGATGATAAAGACGTACAGAAAACGTCGGAGGAAACGGGGCAAAAGTATTTGATTTTGAAAGATGGGAAGGTATTGATTAGGCCCTAATTAGGCCTTTTTCTACTATATTTAAAGAACTTTGTTATCAGAAATAGCAAAGTTTTTTCTATTTTTAACCTTAAAACAATAACTAAAGACACAACTGACTGTAGTATGAGAAAATATATTTTCGGCTTTATTTTCGGGATAGCATCGATTCATGCTTCCGGCTGTTTAAACGGAGATTTTTTAAAACTTGAAGACGGAACGACTCTTTATCAAGATTATGATGGTCTTATCCCTCACGGACATCAGTTTGGAGGAAATCAGCAATTACATGATGTTCTTTTATCCCTTGAAAAAGGCTATCGTGATACTAAAAACATAAACTACCTGTCAGATAAAGGCTTGATATTGATTCTTCTGGGAAGGTATCAGGAAGCTATTAATCTTTATAAAAATATTGAAAATACAGAACCTGACAGATATTCTACAGCTTCCAATATCGGGACTGCTTATGAGCTTATCGGAAACAATGAAAAAGCTTTATATTGGATTGAGAAAGCGGTGAAGATTATGCCGGACTCTCATTTTGGTTCAGAATGGATTCATGTCAATATTTTAAAAGCGAAGATGAAAGGAGATCAATATATAAGTTCTCACTTTTTAATCAACCATGATTTTGGAAAAGAAAAAGCACCGACATCGATTTTAGATAAAAAGCAATTAAATACTCTTAGAGAGCAGATCTATTATCAATTGAATGAGAGGATAACTTTTGTGAAACCAAAGGATAAAATAGTAGCTCAGCTTTTATTTGACTTGGGAAATGTTTCATATCTGTATGGGGATAAAGAAGATGCTATGGAAAATTATGAGTTGGCAAAAGAATATGGTTTTGATAATCCTATTTTAAAAGAAAGAATGGCATTATACTCAGTGCCGGTTACCCGTTATATAGAAAGAAAGGTGAAAAATGAAGTGAAATTTCAGACAGAACCTATCAGAAGATTTCATTTGCTTGAAATATTGCTATCTGTTTTTGCTTTTATTTTCTCATGTTTAATTGTCTTTGTTTTCAGAAAGAAAATTTTGTTATTGCTTAAATAAAATTTTGAAATATTTCCAACCTTTTTACTTTTTATAACATCTTAATTATTAAAAAAATATACCATGAAAATTATTATACCAAAACCTTGTCATGAAAACTGGAATAGTATGACTCTTGATGAACAAGGGAAATTTTGTCAGGTTTGCGCTAAAACAATTCATGACTTTACGGACTCTTCGGATGAAGAATTAACTAACCATCTTACTTCGGGTGAAAATATATGCGGAAGATTTAGAGATGATCAGCTTGGCAGAAATTTGAATTTTTCGTTAACGGCTAAACTCGCTTTAGGACTATTTGCAGCGAGTGGTGTTTTTGCCACGGTAAACGGACAGGAATTAAAAGATGAAGAAGTAAAGAAAGTTGATTTTAAAAAAGGAATAAATGGAGTAGAAGTGATTAATAAAACTTTAAACAAGACAATGTGGCTCGGAATGCCTACGAAAGAAGATATAGAATCTACACAACCCATAATATTGCTGGACAACAAGAAGATCTCCGAAGATAAAATGAAAAAGATAGATCCTGATCAGGTCAAAAGTATTAAAGTGCTTTCCGGAGAAGGAGCCAAAAAAATGTATGGAAAATTAGGAGAGCATGGGGTGATTCTTATCGAAAGTAAAAAATAAGAACACCCTGAATTCATTGCAACATAGATGATTATCATGCAGAATAAGTTGTTTTTCACTAAATAAATTAATACATTGAAGGATGAAAAAAATTGGAATCATAGGTTGTGGCTGGTTAGGCGGTCATATTGCAGATCAATTATCCGGGCAATATGAGATTTTTGCAACCACTACCTCAGAATCAAAAATAAAGGATTTATCGGATAAAGGATATCATGTTACGCAGGTCAGTTTTGATGATGAAATATCCAAAACAATGAAAGAATGGGAGATTGCCCCAGAGCTTGATGCGGTGATTATTACTGTTCCTTTTGCAGGGATAAGAGGTGCTGAAATTCCACTGGAGGAGAGAGCTCAGAATCTGCTCACATTTCTTGGTGATTATAAAGGCCAGCTTTATTTGACGAGCTCTACAGGAGTATACCCTAATGTTGATCAGAAATTTACAGAAGATGACCGCGCTGCGGATGACGTACCGAGTGAAAGTGCAATAAAAGCAAGCTTCCCTAAGGTTAATATTTTGAGACTCGCAGGATTGATGGGCGACCAGCGACTTTTAAAGAACTATAATATTTCAAATTTAGACTTACTGGTTAATCATATTCATTATGCTGATATCTGTTCAGTCGTTAAAAAAATGCTGGAAAATGAATCGCATTCTAAGGTGTATAACGTAGTGGCACCTATTCATCCTAATAAAGAAGAGATCATCAATGCTCAGAAAGATTTACCTTATTCTGGAGAGCGTACAACCGAAGGGCGGATTATTTCGCCGGAAAAATTGATTTCAGAACTGAATTTTGAATTTCAATATCCGGACCCGAGATATTTTCATCTTGCAAAGGCTTCGGAATAATGATATCCCTAAACATAATAAAACCTGCTGTGAGGCAGGTTTTTTCTTAAGTTTTTATATAGCTTTATTTTTATCTTGTATCAAATCCCACGGTAATTCTTACACTTTAATACTAAAGATAAAAAACAGAATAATGGTGGCTTAAATTCTTCTGAATAGAAATCCCACTATGTAGGGTAGGATTTTATGATTTACTCTTAAGCGCTTTTAGCTCTTCCTGCAATCTTTGGTTTTCGTTTTTCAGAATCTCTATCAATTCTCTTTGGCTTTCCAAAAGGAACTCAGGGACATTACAATAATAGTTTCCACTTATGCTGAAATTACCAAAACCAGTACTTGAAGTAATATTGTCAAAATTATTGATGGTTTTAGCTTCCTCTTCTTCATAGATATCTTCAACAGATACTTCCAGAAAACGGGCAATCTTTTCCCATTCTTCCCTTCTTATGGCTACATCTCCGCTTTCTTTTCTGCTATAGTTGGATACATCTGTTGCAAGGATATCAGCAACTTGTTGTTGTGTGATATCTTTTCTTTTTCTTGCGTTGCGTAGTTTTTCTTTTTGCATGACCGTATTTTCTACAAATATGCAAATATTACTCAATAAAAACAATCTTATACTATCCTGAGATTTTCTTAATCATCAATTTTAAAGGGATGGTTTTAAATTTTGAAGGGTATTATCAATAGTAAAACATTTTTTACAGCATTTTATTCGCGCATTGATGTTTAATTGTTGGAATTCGCCAATATGTAAATGTTTTTAAATAGCACACTGCTTTTAAGGCGCTAGAAAATCAAAGATTTCTATTAAGTGTTTTATTGCTGCCACGGATGCACTAATACTTTTATTCGTGTATCCGTGGCAATAATAAAGCAGTGTAGAATTTCATCGCAGATAAAATCTTTGTACTTTTGCGAATTCCAACAACTTCCCAATAGTATCTAAAATCTTTTATTGGCAACTGTATTAAAGCTTATTTATTGTTTCACAGCAGCAATAGCCGCAGCATAGTTAGGTTCCTGAGAAATATCCGGTACCTGCTCTTCGTAAATAATGGTTCCCGAAGGGTCAATCACTACAACAGCTCTGCTGAGCAGCCCTTTCATAGAAGACTCTACCATTTCCACTCCATAATTCCATCCGAAATCGGAACGGAAGTCAGAAAGCATCACCACGTGATCTATTCCTTCAGCCCCGCAAAATCTTTTTTGAGCGAAAGGTAAATCTTTAGAAATACAAAGAACTACGGTATTGGGAAGATTTCCTGCCTCCTCATTGAAATGATGGACAGATGCTGAACAAACCCCTGTATCAACACTTGGAAAAATATTCAGGATCACATATCTCCCTTTATAAGCATCTAAGCTCTGATCATTCATATTCACATCTGTAAGGGTGAATTTTGGGGCAGGTTTGTTTACATCCGGTAATTTGGAATAGGTACGAACAGGCGTTCCTTTTAATAAAACGGTATTGATCGCTTTAGACTTTTGGGCGAAACTAAGTGCTGAGAAGAGAAATAACGTACTGAAAACTATTTTTGAAAACATTGAAAATTTATTTTTACCAAAATTATCGTTTTTTTCAGTTGGTTGGGTTAATTTTCATTCAAATAGCTTGCAAATAGAGCAAATCTATTGAAGCACTATTCTTAAAATCAATTTTTACATCTAACTTTATTCTTCAAAATTTATTCAAATTATTAAAAAATATAAATATGAGCTCAGTAAACAGCTTTTCACTTCATGATATTTTTAAAAGTGAAAATGACATCCCCGAAGAATATAAAGTTCCCGAAATCCATCAGAAAGTTTATCTCCTGAATGGTGAGTTGGTAGAGTGGAGAGGGGAAACACAAAATATCTATTCACCGGTTTGTATCCCTACTGAAAACGGACTGGAAAGAAAATTGTTGGGAAGTATACCCAATATTGGTCCTTCAGAAGCAATGGAAGTTCTTGAAGCTTGTGTAAAAGCTTATGATAATGGTCTGGGTGAATGGCCTACCATGTCGGTAGAGGGAAGAATTAAATGCATGCAGAAGTTTGTGTATCTGATGATCCAGCAGCGTGATCTGATCATCAAATTATTGATGTGGGAGATAGGAAAAACACTCGCTGATTCAACAAAAGAATTTGACCGTACTGTAGATTATATCAATCAAACCATAGATGCTTTAAAAGACTTGGATCGGGAATCTTCCCGTTTTCAACAGGCAGAAGGAACGATAGCACAGATCAGAAGAGCCCCTTTAGGAGTCGTTCTGAGCATGGGGCCGTTCAACTACCCCTTAAATGAAATTTTTACCACTTTGATTCCCGCTTTAATTATGGGAAATACCATTTTATTTAAACTTCCAAAACATGGCGTATTGGCACACTATCCTTTGTTAAATGCATTTAAAGAAGCTTTTCCGAAAGGGACTGTCAACACTCTGTATGGAAAAGGCTCTGAAATTATTACCCCGATTATGGAAAGTGGAAAGGTGAATGTATTAGCCTTTATCGGTTCCAGTAAAGTGGCCAATGGCCTGAAAAAACTACATCCTAAGGTGAACCGCTTGAGAGCAATTCTAAGTCTGGATGCTAAAAATGCAGCTATCGTAACCAAAAATGCCAATTTGGATGTTGCAGTGAGTGAATGTATTCTGGGAGCTCTTTCCTTCAATGGGCAACGTTGTACAGCATTAAAACTGATCTTTGTTCAAAAAGAAATTGCGGCAGAATTTACGGCCAAGCTAAGTGAAGCCGTTTCTGCTCTGAAACCGGGACTGCCATGGGAGAAAGACGTTAAAGTAACCCCACTTCCTGAAGTAAATAAACCTCCTTACTTAAAAGAATGTATTGATGATGCCCTGATCAAAGGAGCAGCAGTTCTAAATAAAGACGGCGGCTATACAGAAGAATCATTTGTTTTTCCTGCGGTGGTATATCCTGTCAATAGTGATATGAAATTATATCATGAAGAACAGTTTGGACCTGTCATTCCTGTTGTTCCGTTTGAAGACATTGAGGAGCCGATAGAATACCAGGTGAATGCTTCCCATGGGATGCAGGTCAGTATTTTCAGTGAAGATCCACAGGAAGTCGCAAAATTGATCGATCCTTTTGTCAATCTTGTAAGCCGTGTTAATATCAACTGTCAGGCACAGCGCGGACCGGATGTTTTTCCGTTTACCGGAAGAAAAGACAGTGCAGAAGGAACACTTTCTGTTTTTGATGCCCTCCGTTCTTTTTCTATCAGATCTTTGGTGGCTGCAAAACTAACGGATTCGAATAAAATATTATTAAATAACATCGTGAGAGAACATGATTCCAACTTTTTAAGCACTGATTATATTTTCTAATCTGACCTCACACTACATTTAACATAAAATAAAAGTCCTTAAAAAGCAATGAAGTTTTTTAAGGATTTTTTAACTTAATGGCTGGAATTTTAGTGTTTTGTGTTATATGGTGATGCTTTTAGCAAGCATTACTGAAGGATTAGTGTATAAAACCATGTCTTCACTGGAAAAAGAATTTTTAGAGAAAATTGAAAAACACAAAGGTGTTATTTTTAAAATCTCTAAAATGTATATGGATAATAAAGACGACCAAAATGATCTCTATCAGGAGATTATTTACCAGGCTTGGAAATCATATGGTGGTTTTCAAAAGAGAAGTGATTTCTCAACATGGTTATACAGAACTGCGCTCAATACTGCGATTGTTTTTTTGAGAAGCGAAAAAAAGCGTAGTTTTATACAGAATCAGAATATTGACGGGTTGAGTTCCCAGCAAGAATCCTACAATGATACTGATGATGTAAATATGAAGCTTATGTATGAAGCCATTCATCAATTAAGCCCCATTGACAAAGCCTTGATATTCTTCTTTCTTGAAGATTTTCCGGGAAAAGAAATAGCCCATCAGCTGGGGATTTCCGAAGTCAATGCCAGGGTAAAATTAAAAAGGGCCAAAACCAAGCTTAAAGAGATTATTGCAAAACAAACTAAAGATTCAAATTAGACAAAGGATGAAATTAGAGAATTTTAAAGAACTCTGGAATAAAGATACCGGCCAGAATTCACCTGAAATATCTTTGGATAAACAACGTGAAATACATTCACCATTACAGATGCTAAAAATCAATATGAAGACTGAATTTTGGCTCATGGTTGTTACATTGCCACTGCTTCTAACCAGTTTTCCGTTTGCTTCTAAAGATTCTAATATTAAAACAATAGCCGTATTTGTGACCATTCTGACCGTTGCTTTTATTGGTTATTTTTATTCCCGCTTTCTGAAGCTTTACAAACTGATTCAAAAAAATAGTATTAATACCAATTATGATCTTTTTAACCTTAAAACTCAACTGTTGATATCAAAAGAAATTTATATTTCATATTATATCTCCTATATTCCTCTTGCCTTTCTTCTATGCCTTATCAATATTAATTTTCATTTTGATGTGGAATATAATCTGGGTATTTTTGGCGTCAGTCTTCTGATTACCATTTTGTTGGTTTGTTTTGTCATAAGGTATTGGATTTATTATATGTATGGAAGGTATATTGACAACGTTGTGCAGTTGATAGATGAACTTAATGGCATTGAAATAAAACCTCAAAAAGAAAAAAGAAAAACCTGGTTTGAGCACTCTCAGAAGTTTTTTATGAATAAACTCGGTATCAAAGGAAATATTCTGAATACTGTTATATGGTTTGTATCAGTGTATATTTTTATGGTCTTATTTCTGACACTCGTTCTTTTCATCATCATTTTTGTTGGTGCTAAACTGGATCTTATCGATATGACGACCTTAATGAGGACTTTAGATAGGTTAAACTAGACTTTAGTATATATTGCGGAGTGAAGAAAAGGCTATCCGTATAACATGTTCTTTTTTGGCAGATAGTCTTATCAGAACCAGATACGTTTGAATAAAGTAACAGCAATGAGATAATATGGACGCACAACAGAAACTTTCTGAATATATTCAACGTGCCGGGAACTTGACAGAAAGTGAAGTCCAGGAATTTGTTGATGCATTTGTTGAAACGAAAATTAAAAAGCGACAATTTATAGTTCAACCTGATTTTACTGCACAATATAGGCACTTTATTGTGCAAGGTGCTTTTCGGGCCTATGTTGTTGGTGACAGAGGAAGTGATCATACTATTTCTTTTGCTGTTGAAGACTGGTGGATTACAGACTATAACAGTTACATTTATCAGCAACCGGCAACCATGTTTGTAGTTGCTCTTGAAGATAGCATCATCCTCCGTATTTCGTTTGAGAAAGAGCAGGAACTTAAAAAGGCAAATCATAAGTTTGAAACCATCTTTAGAAATATGGCAGAGCGTGGACTTGCGTCTCAACAACGCAGAATGATTGCGAACCTTACCCTTTCTGCCGAAGAACGATACGATGATTTTCTTATTAAATATCCACATATCGTTCAGCGCTTACCTCAATATGTACTGGCTTCTTACCTGGGGATGACAACAGAATTTCTATCCAAAATCAGAAATAACAAAGTCAGAAAAAATAGTTGAACTACTTCAACGGTTTTTCCTAAGATACTTCATTGGAACAAAGCTTGTGTTCGTTGCATTTTTGTACTATCAATTTTGATACAAAACTTAAATTCAAAAGTAAGATGAATACACAATTTAATGTTCCTGTAAGATCAGAAGTTTCAGCCAATAACCAGGCTATTTTCGATAATCTACAAAAAGGTCTTGGTTTTGTTCCTAATCTTTACGCTTATTTTGGTAAAAATGAAACAGCACTTGGCGATTACCTGGCTTTTCAAAATCGTAAAAGTACTTTAAGAGCGAAAGAAAGAGAAGTGATTAATTTGGTGACAAGCCAAATAAATGGTTGTCGCTATTGCCAGTCAGCACACACTGTATTAGGTAAAATGAATGGATTTACTGATGAGCAGATTTTAGAAATCAGAAGCGGTAAAGCATCGTTTGATGAGAAGTTAGATGCTTTGGCAAAATTTACAGCAGCCGTTGTAAATAACAAAGGGAAAATAGCTGCTGAAACTTTGGAATCCTTTTTTGGTGCGGGTTATAACGAAGCCAATATGATTGATGTGATCATTGTAATAGGTGATAAAATCATTAGCAACTACCTGCACAATCTTACCCATCTGGAAATTGATTTTCCTTTAGCAGCAGAACTTTAATTAAATATTTAAAAACATAGATCATAAAACTATGGAATTAAAAATTTCTTGTAAATAGGCGGCAGGAAAGACATTTCCTTGTAAGTTGTCTTTTAGCTCTCTAACTTTTTTTTTCAAAAAGTGTAACATTATCGTTTTTTTTCTACTAACTGTGAAATTAATCTGAATATAGTCATTATGCTTGACGCTATTATAAAAACGGTTAAAATTATTTCGGTCAAAATGCTGTCTTGAGAAAATAGTATTTAAGGACAACTTAAAAAAACACGATGAGAGGCCTGACAGTATTTTCTGTCGGGTTTTTTATTGCTTATAGATAAGAGTTTTGAAGCTATTAAGAATAGCAGAATAGAATAAGTAAATTATAAAATAAGATCTTGTATACTTATCTAAAGAATATTTGAGGGGGAAAAAGACCGCCGAATTCTAAACTATTAATTTTTATTTTCTTTTTCTCTTGCAATTTCATTTCTGATCCAATCCAGTTGAGGGTCTTTTTTCTCAATAATGTCCTGCATGCTTTCTTTCACGACAACATCCGGCATGACTCCCTTTTTAGAATCGGAAAAATCAATGTTAGGTTGTACAAGAAGCAACCCGATAGGAAATCTTATTTCGGAGTTGGGAAGTTTCTGATAAGAATAAAATCCGGCTACCGTTCCATCATTGGCGCCTCCTGTTTCTTCTCCGACAAGTGTTGCCCTTTTATCATTTTTAAGCTTGGCAGTAATGATCGAAGAGGCTGAAAAGCTTCCTCCGTTAATCAATACAAACACCTTTCCCTGAAATGCCTCTTTATTGGGCTTGGAAGGTTTATCCGCCCTCATTCTGTAAAATACCTTGCCGTCTTTCTTATACGTACTGAAAGCTTGTGCAAAGAAATAGCTCGGGTAGGCAATACTTTTAAAAGCAAACTCCAACGCACCACTTTTTCTAAAATAATTTGTTCTCAAAGGTATATCTCTGGAAGTAACCTGAGATGGCTTTATCAGGGTGAAAGGTTCACTCGCAAGATAAGAATAGAGGTTATTGATTTCATAAAGCGAACCTCCATAGTTATTACGGACGTCGATGATCAAATAGGCAGATTTTGCATTTTTAATCTTTGAAAATGTCTTTTTGTAAAACTCATCGGAATATTCTCTCGAAAAGCTTTTTACCTTTATATAGGCAACCGTACTGTCTTTATCCAGAAATTTAAAACTTCTATTATAAGAATTGGTAGAAGCCACATAATCGTTCATTTTCTTTTCCGCTGATCTTTTTTTCATTTCCTTGTCCTTTTCAAGATCAGTATCCGACTTGATGTCTCTTCTTAGGGTAAAGGTTTGCTTCTCACCGTTATAAAGAGTTTCGATGATTGCTTTATCTGAAAGACCATGCTCTGCGGTATAATAATTAAAGAACAAATCCTTTAAAAAATAAGGCTGGAAGGTTGTATTATACCCATCACTGCTGATGAGGTTTCGGTATTTTTTAATATAATTGGAGACCGGAACATGGTTAATCGATAAAATCTCAGTTCCCGGTTGAATATTTTCAATAGAATCTTTGTTTTGAGTAATATACATATGGTCATCCATTATATAATACTCAAAACGACTAAACAATCCTGTTTTATGTTCTAATTTTTTGATTTCCTTTTTAGTAAATTTCTTTCTGGGAGTTCTCAATGAAAGATGCCCTTCACGAATACTGGCAATTACAGGCTGTAGCTTAAAATAAAACTGAAGAGGAGTTAATGGTTCATTGATGGTTTGTTTGAGGCTGTCAAATTTATGTTCCAATTCCTTCTTGGGAATGTACCAATACAAGTGCGGGTGCATTTGTTGTAATTTTAAATAAGCGTAGTCTATATCCTCTTTAAGTTGCTCCGGGGGAATGCAAGAAGCCCGCTGTTCATTATGTTTTTTAATAGATGCACATGATGAAAGCATAACAAGAAGAAATATGACCAAATAATTTTTCAATGTACTTTTGAGTTTTTTAAGCTGCTAAAATAAAGAGATTAAAGTTAATGACCACTTAAAAGAGTGATAAATTTTCCGAAAAACTTGCTAAAGTTAGTTAAAAAACTGCAGTCAAATACTTCTTATTTTCATTTAAAAGTAAAAGTCAATACATTTGATGCTTATTTTATGACAAAATGATTTATTGGGTTATTACAACAATAGTTGTTCTTACGTTTACTTTCTTTATAGTAATCAATATGAAGGTGTTTGGTGCTGTTCCAAAAGGAAGGAGATTGCAGCGTATCATGCAGTCGAAACTTTATAGAGACAAAAAGTTTCAGAATATGAGTCATACACCATCCCTTGTTGAAGGGTATAAAATGTCAAAAGTTACCTATGATTTCTTTTTAGGCAAAAAAGATCCGTTATTAAAACCATTGAAAGCCATCCCTTCAATACACACGAATATAAGGAATATTGATAAAAAGACAGATGTTTTCATTTGGATGGGACATTCGTCCTATTATCTACAGATAAATGGAGTTTCCTTTCTGGTTGATCCTGTTTTGAGTTCATATGGCTCTCCTTTTAAATATTTCAATAAAGCATTCAAAGGTTCAGATATTTTTAAACCTGATGATATTCCGGATCTTGATTATTTGGTAATTAGTCATGATCATTTTGATCATCTGGATTATCCAACGGTAAAATCAATTAAAAACCGAACGGGAAAAGTCATTGTTCCACTTGGAGTAGGCGCTCATTTTGAAAGATGGGGATATTCTGAAGATCAGCTTATCGAAGAAGAATGGGGAGCAGTCGTGGAATTAAAGAATCACCTGAAAATTACTTTTACTCCGGCAAGGCATTTTTCAGGAAGAAGACTGAAACAAAATGATACACTCTGGACATCTTATGTACTGGAAACACCGGACAAAAAAATATTTTTAGGAGGAGACAGCGGATATGATTCACATTTTAAGAAGATTGGAGAGGAATTTGGCCCCTTCGATTACGCAATTCTTGAAAACGGGCAATACGGAGAGGCCTGGAGATATATTCATACCCTGCCGGAAGAAGTCATCCAGGCAGGTATAGATCTTAAGGCAAAAACTATTATTCCTGTTCATTCTTCCAAATTTGCACTCGCTCTTCACCCATGGAATGAGCCTTTACAAAAGATAACAAATTTTGGCAAAGAAAAAGGGCTGCATGTCCTTAGTCCGATGATTGGAGAGATGGTTGACCTTAACCTACCTGATCAACAGTTTGAAGTCTGGTGGGAAGCCTGATTATGCGTGCCAGATGTCTTTATATCTTGCGGGATGGTTTTCAAATTGTTGTCGTACGAAATCACATTCAGGATCTACAAGCAGATCTTTTTCCTCGGCATAACGTACCAATTCATCCAGTAACAATTTAGCATAGCCTTTTCCTTCACGTTCTTCATCCAGTTTGGTATAATACACTATCAGCAGTCTTCCATCAATTTTTATGGACATATAGCCTGCTTTTTTTTCATCAATAAGTAACTGCAATTCATCTTGATATGGAGATACTTGAAATTTTATATTTTCCATAAGTATTGAGATTTGGTTAATTAAAAGGTGGTTCAGAGAATGGTCTAAAAGCATTCTCTTCTTTAAATTTACGAATTTTAATCATATGAAATAATAATTTCCGGGAATCTTAACGAATTTTATAAACATTAAGAGATATTATTAAAGGATCAATGGATGCTGTTTGTTTTTCACTATAAATAGCCGTTTAATAGAATAAACAAAAACTTCAATAATTATATCTATGCTAATTAATTTCTATTGATTTTACTAGATTGTAGAAAATATTATTAAAGATAATCAGTTGTTTATGATTTTTTTTAACAAACATTAGCAATTGTGATCAATAATTGGCATTCTAATTGTCCATGTCATGGTGTTTAATTTAAAAGTGGAATGAAATGAAAAAGTTATTATTAACAGCATTTTTGATTGGGACTTTCAGTTTGAGTTATGCTCAGTCAGATTATTATAATGAATATAGAAGGAGTATTTCGGATGTCAACTGGCAAACTGTGGTAGCAGATCTTCTGCTTTCTACAACACAAGCCAATCAGATTAATGCTCTGAATAGCAGATATCGTGACTATGACACCTGGAACAGAGTATATGTGGTAGAACCGGGAAGATGGAGAAATGATCGATATTCAGAGCTGGAAAGAATTCTGGGAAGAGAAAAATATTTACAATTCAAAAAAAGATACTACAGAGGCCAAAATCCTGTTATTGTGTATAATGTCAATAAAAAAGACTATAAAAGATACCGTAAACAACAAGATAAGTATTATAAAAATCAGGAAAAATACAATAAAAAGCAGTATAAAAACCATGGGCATGGCCACGATGGTGATTGGGATTAAATCATTATGAACTATATATTCAATTGTAAGAGGTCGGCTTTTGTCGACCTTTTTTATTTTGACTATAATCTTGATGCAAAACTAATTTGACAATAATAAGGGGCTATTTAGTAGTAAGTGCCTAAAAAAATATGAGTAAAAGGAACCCAGCCATTATATAAAAACAGAGATAAATTTAAAAATATAAAGTAAAAACAAACGATCATATTGCTTATACTATTCATTATTTTAAAGTTTTAGTAAATTTGTATTCACTTTTTGGTGAATAAAAAACAGTGTGTATATTTACATCACAATTTTAAAAAAATACATAATGAAAAATCTTAAAAAAAATTCGAGAAATGACTTGAAAAATGTAGCTGGTGGCAGAATGGCAGAACCGGGTAAATGGTGTTGCTGTGGTTCTAATGGTTGTAGCACAGGAGTGTATGGCGACTCAAATGATTTGGTGTGTGTTGATAGAGGCACAACATTGCAAAAATGTTAATAAATCAAGGAGTTACTTTAGAAGGTAACTCTTTTTTATTTTGAAAATATGAAAAATATCCTGCTTTTTTGCTTTTTCTTACCTTATATCTGTTTTTCCCAAGGCATTAGATTTACCTATCACTATCATTTTGTGACGGACACATTGAAAAAAGATGTGATTTCCGATGAAATTGTAGTTTTAGACTATAATGAGAAAGAGAAACAATCTGTTTTCACAGGACTGAAACATATAATATCCGATTCTGCTATGGCCGCTCAGTCAAAGAAAGGGATTATGTCATTTCCTGATCAATCAATGAAAATAAGATATGTAATAGAAAAGAGCAATGATATGATATATTTTTATACCCCTAATCATATGCCTAATCCTGTTTTAAAAGTTAAAGATGAAAGGAAAATAAACTGGAAAATATTACCTGACAAACAAAAGATCGGAGAATATAATGCCCAGAAAGCGACAGCGAATTTTGGTGGAAGAGAATGGATATCTTGGTTTACAACAGAAATCCCATTTCAGGAAGGACCCTATAAATTCTTTGGTCTACCTGGATTGATTTTAACAATTTATGATAAAACAAAAACACATTCATTTGAAATTATGTCTGTTCAAAAACAAAAGTCTAATTATACTATTTTAAATGACAATACTTATAAAGAGGCAAAGCAAACTAGTTTGAAAGAATACGAGAATATTTCTAAAGAAAGTCCTTTGGAAAGATATAGAAAAAAAGCTTTTACGGGAGATATCATTTTTCGAAACAGTGAAGAAAAGCAAAGATTTCTAAAAGATTTGGATATGCAAATACAAGAAAGTAAGATCCATGATAACAATCCCATAGAATTAAATTAAAACATAGATTCAATACAATGATTATAAACTAACCATTCTTGGCAATTGCTTGCATCCGAAAATTAAGACCTAATCACGAAAAGCTTTTATTCTTCGGGCAGTTTTATTTCTAAGTGCAGATAGACGTTAATTTTCAATCACAAATAAATGCATATTCCGAGTTCTAATTTGTTTGAATTTTATAACTTTGAGATATGGAATCCAATGAATCATTAAAAGGTTTTTACGATCGTAATTCTTTTACTTTAGGCCCGCAGTGTCTGGGCCCGAATAATTTGGGACATTTTAACGTGTTTTCAAGAGAGTATTGTTCCCCATTGACCCCATATAGCAGGAGAGATTATTATAAAATTTCCCTGATTATAGGAAAGGGAAAGCTTCATTATGCAGACAAGTGGATGTATGTTGATCGTCCTGCCTTAATGTTTTCCAATCCTATTATTCCTTATTCCTGGGAGGCAGAAGATGATGATCAGAAGGGGTGGTT
This sequence comes from uncultured Chryseobacterium sp., assembly GCA_963518055.1. Taxonomy (GTDB): domain Bacteria; phylum Bacteroidota; class Bacteroidia; order Flavobacteriales; family Weeksellaceae; genus Chryseobacterium. Next base: position 4,448 of record CAUQIC010000019.1, on the reverse strand, counting down.
CTGTCTTTTTACAGAGCAGTTTTTACAGAATGGAAGCCGTTTGGGAAACCTTCAGGATTCTCCGCTTTTCAAAATTGGCGGTACACCGGTTTTCTTTGTGGAAGAAGAACAGCAGGGGATTCTTTCTGATATTTATAAAAAAATGATGTTGGAAATCAGCTCCGATTATGTTCATAAGTATGATATGCTTAGAGCCTATCTCTATCTGATGATTCATGAAACAATAAGAATGCATCCGGCGGAAAGTTTTGAACCTTATCAGAATGCTTCTCAAAGAGTGGCTTCTCTATTTATGGAGTTGCTGGAGAGACAGTTTCCCATCGACAGCCCCGAAGCTTTTTTAAAGCTAAAGACCCCTAACGATTATGCTCAGAGTCTTTCCATTCATGTAAACTCCTTAAACCGTTCGGTAAAAGAAATTACAGGAAAAACCACCAGCCAGCAGATTACGGGAAGGATTATTCAGGAAGCCAATGCTTTGCTAAAACATACGGATTGGAATATTGCAGAAATTGCCTATGGACTGGGCTTTGAAGAACCTGCTTATTTTACCAACTATTTTAAAAAACAGACAGGAATTACTCCAAATGCTTTAAGAATGAACCTTGTTTGAATTTTATAATTCTTAGTTTGAATTCTATACCATCAGTGATCACTCCTTGTCATAATTTTGTCATGTAAAATCAAATCAACAATCATCATGAAATTTAGAAAATTAGGAAACACAGGAGAGCAGCTGTCTGCTATTGGTTTAGGGTGTATGGGAATGAGCTTTGCTTATGGTCCTGCAGATGAACAGGAAAGTATCAATACTTTACACAAAGCATTAGATTTAGGCGTTAATTTTTGGGATACGGCAGATATGTATGCCAATGGAGAAAATGAAAAACTGATTTCTAAAGTTTTGGGTCCCAACAGAGATAAAATCTTTATTGCCACAAAGTTTGGGTTTAGATTTAAAGATGGTAAAGCCGGCCACAGTGCAGCGGAAGGAACTTATTTTGACGGTTCTCCCGAATGGATTAAACAAGCCGTAGATCTGAGTCTTCAGAGATTAAAAATAGATACTATTGATCTTTATTATGCGCACAGGGTAGATCCAAATATTCCCGTAGAAGAAACAGTAGGGGCTATGGCTGAGCTGGTAAAAGCAGGAAAAGTAAAATATATCGGATTGTCTGAAGCTTCCCCGGAATCAATCAGAAAGGCCAATGCAATTCATCCTATTTCTGCCTTACAGTCAGAGTATTCTATTCTTACCAAAGATGTTGAAAACGAAATTCTGCCAACGATCAGAGAACTGGGTATTTCTTTAGTTCCTTACTCTCCATTAGCAAGAGGACTCTTTGCCAATATCAATGAAGTTCAAAATTTTGGAGATGATGATTTCAGAAAATCATTACCCCGTTATCAGCAGGAATACTTAGATAACAATACAAAACTGGCTAAGGAAATCAATGATCTTGCTGCTTCTAAAGGAGTGAAAGGAACTCAGCTGGCTCTAGCCTGGGTACTCAATCAGGGAGATGATGTAATTCCTATTCCGGGAACAAAACGAATCAAATACCTGGAAGAAAATATTGCAGCAGTCAATATTGATCTTTCACAATCAGATTTGGATACTATAGATTCCATTCTGAAAAAATATCCTAATGTAGGAGAAAGATACAGTGAAGGGTCAATGAAATTAGTAAACAACTAGAGACTATAGAAGAAACAGAGTTCCTGAATGAATGACAGGAACTCTGTTTTCAGTTATTATATGTACAGTCTTACTAAAAATAAAACGTGATAAAAACTAAAAATCATAAACAAAAATATGAACAGAAGAGAACTATTAAAAAATAGCTTGCTGGCAGGAACATTGAGTATGATTCCTTTCTCCAATGTATTTGCGGAAGCAAAAACGATATCTGAAAAAACGGACGAAGATCTTTCAGGAGTTAAAAGAATTAAACTCGGCGAGTTGGATTTATTTATTCTTACGGACGGATATATCCATGAAGCTGATCTCAATTCATTTGCTCCTAGAGGAAATACCTCTCAATTGAAAGCGATTCTTAAAGATAATTTCCGACCTGAAGATTATATTGATCTGGCAGTGAACATTCTGTTGGTTAAAACTCAAAATAAGCTGATTTTATTAGATACCGGAATGGGAATATTTGCTGACGAAAGAACAGGATTTTTATTAAGAAGTCTTCAGAAGGCTGGGTTTTCACCGAATGATATCACGGATGTCTTTATTTCTCATGCTCATCCGGATCACATAGGTGGGGTAGTAGATAAACAGAATAATCTTGTTTTTCCCAATGCAACAATTTTTATTTCAAAAACAGAATATGATTTTTGGATGAATGCTTCTCTTAAAGATTTTAACAACAGCGCTTTGAAAACTAAGCCGGAAGCTCTTAATTATATTATCCCAGCCCTTCAAAATATTTTGAAAATAATCCAGCCTAAACTAAAGTTCTATGATTTGAATACACCATTGTATAATCATTTTAGTTTTCAGCTGGCCCCGGGACATACTCCCGGTTTAACGGTCACTACAATCTCTTCAGGAAATGAAAAATTACTATATATCGGAGATTTGATTCATTCTGATGTTATTCTATTTCAACATCCTGATTGGGGATTCTCAGGAGATACAGATCTGGATATTGCTACGGCTTCAAGAAAAAAGCTTCTTCAACAATTGGTTGATACCAAGACCAGAGCATTTACATCTCATCTTCCATGGCCGGGCCTAGGTTTTACAAAGAAAAAAGATACTGCTTTTGAATGGATTCCGGAAAGCTTTATGAATTAGAAAATCATTATTAAAATATCAATAGGAGCGGACTTTAGTCCGCTTTTATGATGAAATCACATCATTGGGCTTTAGCCAAAACCTATTTTATAATCCCCCATAATTTATGAGCTGCAAATGCACGAATTGATATAAAATAATTCGTGCAATCGTAGCATTAATAATAAATCTGATGTGAGTAAACCTGTCTCACTATACTTCTCCAAAAATAAATTCAGCTGTATGTAACTTCCTGTACATCATATATGTCAAGGAAAGAACTGAAAATGCAATAACAGCATCAATTGTTGAAGCGAACCCCAGAACTGCAATTTTAGAAAAGAAAGCAAAAATTACATCGAAAAACATGCCTGCAAAAACCCATTCTTTTACTCTTAATAATCTGTTAGGAAGAAGAAGGACAAAAACTCCGGCTATTTTAAAAACTCCAAGGATGTAAATGAAATGTGGAGGATATCCAAGTTGTTGGGTAATATCCCATACTATGGGGTTTTTTGTAAGTTCAAAAAAACCACTTGTGCCAAACCATAATGACATAAAGATAGTTCCTGCCCAGTAGATGATTTTTGTTGTTTTTGTTTTCATTGTTGTAGTATTTAAAGTGTTATTGTTGAATATTGATGTAAAAAATATTAATTGAAATTAATTTTAGAAGACCCAAAGACTTTTCCGGTGTTGGGATTTTGAATAAAAGCAACAACTTCCCATTGAGCAGGAGAGAAATCTTCAGGAAGTTTGAAAGTCGTTGTTCCCTTACTTTCTTTATTTAAAGAAATGGAGTTTTGTTGATGAACGATTTGCCAATGTTGCAAATGGCGGCCTTCATTTTCGCCTTTACCGACGTGAGTAGAAGCATGCTTTTCAACCAAATTGATCAGAAGAACATTTTTAGGATCGGCTGAAGGGGTAGCATAGGTGATGGTAGCCTGGTTTTTGAAAACCTTAGCGTTAAGATCTATTTTCAAATTTTTCGAATCTGATAATGCTTTCTCAATTGCTGTTTCAATAGAATTTCTGTCAGAACCTACCAACTCTGCTTGCCCGTTCACTACCAATTGAGGGGTGTAAATTTGTGATCTTAAGATTCTGCTATATTCTTGCTGCCTTTTTGAATTTTCAACTGTGCTGAATCTGTCTTTCCATCCTAGGCGGTTCCAGTAATCCACATGGTAGGAGAGAATATAGACAGGTTCGTTGCTGTATTTTTTTTCAATTTCCCCTATCAGATCATCTGCCGGCGGGCAGCTGGAACAACCTTCTGAAGTGAATAATTCAAGTACGGTAAAACCTTGAGCTCCTGTACTAGAGTCAGTTTGAGTTTTGGTGGCGCTATTGGTATGTGCAAATGCAAAAGCTGCAAATAATAATGAGGTAAAAGCCCCTGCTGTAATTAAATTTTTTAGTATCATATCTTTTAATTTGATTCAAAAGTAGATACTCTGCAGGCCCTAAAGAATAGAAAAAGGGTTCAACCGGACAAATGAAACGGTGAACCCTGAAAATATAAGTTGTAAAAACGAGAAGAGCTGTTCAACTCCAACATCGGAGGGAACCCCACGCATAAAATTTATTTAATCAATTATCAATTATCAATTATCAATTATCAATTATCAATTATCAATTATCAATTATCAAT
>CAUQIC010000018.1:0-117388 GCA_963518055.1 uncultured Chryseobacterium sp. | reverse complement strand
ATTATCTAATTTATTACTAAATCCTTTTGCAAATCTAAAGGTATTCGTGGCAATTCTTATACTGTAAAACAGCATTCTATGCATTGGCTTAATAAGCAATCTCCATTTTTACCTTTTTACCTTTCAGTTTTTCGTTCTGGAGTTTTCTTAAAACAGCATTCACTTTATTTCTGGCAACAGCCACATATGATGTGGTATCTTTTACTTCGATAATACCTACGTCTTCTTTTTGAAGTTCTCCTTTTTTAATCAGGTATCCTACGATGTCGACCTTGTTGACTTTATCTTTTTTCCCGGCACTGATATAGATAGTCTGGAAAGGTGTTTTTTGTGGAACTTTATCGAACCCGGCAACACTTTCTTCCGGAGTATTATTTTTAATGAACGGGAAGTTTTCTTCCGCAGTCATAATAAGATAAGCAAACCCTTTTGCATTCATTCTGGCAGTACGCCCGTTTCTATGAATAAAAGCATCTTCTTTAGGAGGTAATTGATAATGAACAATAGATTCCACTTCCGGTACATCCAGTCCTCTTGAAGCCAAATCAGTTGTAATCAGTATTCTTGCAGAATCATTTCTGAATTTCAATAAGGCACGCTCCCTTTCATCCTGTTCCATTCCGCCATGGAAAGTTTCTCTGTCGATTCCTTTTTCACGTAAAAGTTCGGAGATTCTGTCCACGGCTTCACGGTGGTTGCAAAAGATTAATGTCCTTTTATTTCCGATTTTACAGATCAGGTTAAATAAAGTATCCAGTTTTTCTTCAGAAATAGTCATTACCTTTCTCAGTTGAATATCTGGTTTTACTTCGCTTAATTTCAGAAAATCAACAAGTTTTTCATTTTTTAAGCCTGTGAATTTCGGAATTTCATCCATCGCTGTTGCAGAGGTTAAAATTCGTTGCGAAAGACCTTTCAAAGAATTAGAGATAAATTCCATATCTTCATGGAAGCCCAGTTCTAAAGCCTTATCAAATTCATCCAACACTAAAGTCTGAATTGTTTTTGGATCAAAATTGTTATTTCTCAGGTGATAAACAACTCTTCCCGGAGTTCCGATTAATACAGCCGGAGCTTCAATCAAATTGTTAACCTCAATTTTTTTATCATGACCTCCATAGCATACAGAAACTTTAAAATCTGTTCCCATTGATTTGAAAACCTGTTCGATTTGTAATGCTAATTCTCTTGCAGGAACCAAAATTAACGCCTGAATTCCTGTAGCATCTTTTTTCAGATTTCTAAGAACAGGAAATAAAAAGGCCAGTGTTTTTCCCGAACCCGTAGGAGAGAGCAAAACAACATCCTGCTTGTTTTCTGTAGCTTTATATGTAGATTTCTGCATCTGATTCATATCCTGAATCTGCAGTTTTTGATAAATTGATTCTAATTCCATGCTGCAAAGTTAGAATAAAGGAACGGTTAAATGAAATATTCTATTTGTTTAGTCGCTTCATTATTTCATTTCCTCTCGTCAAAGTTACTGGATAAGCTTCATTGGGATTACTGATTGATTGGACGTAAAATTTTTTCCCTATTTCAGTCTTTCCCTGTACAAGATTTATAAAACCTGACATTTCGTACATGAAATTCCGTAGCTTGGGATCTTTATTTTCGTGAGCAGATAAATAGGTTAAAAGTTTTTCGGCAGAGGCCAATCTGTTATCTTTATACTTTTTTATAGTATATCCGTCAGGTTTACTGAACCAATAGTCCCACGCGCTGCCATTATTATGTTCGTTCCATGAATATTTAATGAGTTGTAAGGCTGCTTCTAATAAGGCTGCATTTAATTTTTCATTTTTGGGTGATAGCTTCTCACTTTCTACAATATAACGACCAATAGTTGTATCAATACCTTTATCTTTCATTTCCTGAAGAATAGATTCTTTAAGATACAAAGAATGGTTTTTTGAGAAATTTTCATAGGCAAACGAAGTAGGGAAATGATCTGCAAGATTCTCTATTCTATATCCTTTCTTTAATTCGGATTTCAGATCAATAGTATACACTGTATTATAATCGTGAAAAAGATATACGTAAATAACCCCCTTTTTTAGATCATAAATTGTAGAGTATAAAGTGTTGAGTTCTCCTTCCTGATGTGTTTTATCCAGAATTTTCTTTAGAAATTCTACGTTGTTTTCTGTCGAACCGGAAAGCATTTCATTGGCAATTTCGGGTCTTCTGCAAGATAACTTTCCGTTGATCATATTGCAGTTTGAATTGACTTGGAAATCCCCGGTTTTTTCAATAATTCCTTTGGGATTGATCAAAATAGAATTCCCTTCTTTATCTGCTAAGAGGACTTGAGAAGAGGATGTATAATCATATTTTTTTAAGATAGGAATTGCTTCTTTTACAGTTTTGCATTTTCCCAATACTTCCCACATGAGATCTCCAGGGTAAGGGTTGGAGAGAGCGAGCTTGCTGAGGTCATAGTTGGCTGCGGCATAATCAAAGAATAATCCATACTCATTCATGGCTGCCGCTACCTGCATATCCGGAGCGCCAAAACAAACTGAAGCATAGCGGTCTTTGGTGGCTGGGTTATACCAAACTTTAGTAAAGGGTGTCATATCATCTTCATTAGCTGCTGCAAATACTTCACCCCCTCTGGCGCAGGAGAAAATAGTACAGGCTTTCATGGTAGACAGATAAGTGGACAGGCTGATTAAAATTAAAAGGAAATATTTTGTCATGATATAGTTTTTATTAGAGTTGTATTTTTGATGGGTAAAGTATTGATATGTTAAATGATTGATGGAAAAATTCACATTGGCCGAAGGAGGATTATAAGATATAAGGAATAAGGTTCTTCATAATTTGAAAATGTAATATGGCAAGAGCTTACAATCTGATGTCTGATGTCCGGTGTCTGATATCAGATTGTACTTGTCCTCTTAGCAGATCTGTATTGGTAATCAGTTGTTTGGAAGGTATATTTGTAAAAGAAAACCTATTGCTTATTTCAAATAAAATTCCTATCTTTGCACCCACTTTTGTGGCGAAAAGGTTTGAAGAGTAAAATACTTACAATTAATTACTTCCGTATTTTTTAATCCGCATTTATTCAAACCGTTAAAAAAGAAGGAATACAAATTTTTATTAGAAAATGTCAAAAGAGACAAATTCAGCAGAGGTTATTTTAAACCAAAACGTAGCACCAGAACAATTTGATTGGGATTCTTTCGAATCAGGTCTTGATGCAGATGCGAGAAAAGAAAAAAGCGATTTAGAAGAAATCTATAACGGATCTCTTAACAGCCTAAACGATAACGATGTTTTAGTTGGTAGAGTTGTAAGATTAACTGACAAAGAAGCTATCGTAGACATCAACTTCAAATCTGAAGGTGTTATTTCTCTTAACGAATTCCGTTACAACCAAGGCCTTAAAGTAGGTGACGAGGTAGAAGTAATGGTTGACAAGAGAGAAGACAAAACTGGTCAATTACAATTATCTCACAGAAAAGCGAGAACGCTTAAAGCTTGGGATAAAGTAAACGAACTTCACGAAACTGGAGAAATCGTTAACGGTTTTGTTAAATCTAGAACTAAAGGTGGTATGATCGTTGACGTTCACGGAATCGAAGCATTCTTACCAGGTTCTCAAATTGACGTTAAGCCAATTAAAGATTACGATCAGTTCGTAGGAAAAACTATGGAGTTCAAAGTTGTGAAAATCAACCCTGAGTTCAAAAACGTAGTTGTATCTCACAAAGCATTGATCGAAGCAGATATCGAAGGTCAGAAAAAAGAAATCATCGCTCAACTTGAAAAAGGTCAGGTTCTTGAAGGTACTGTTAAGAACATCACTTCTTACGGTGTATTCATTGACTTAGGAGGTGTTGATGGATTGATCCACATTACAGACCTTTCTTGGTCTAGAGTGAACCACCCATCTGAAATCCTTGAGGACGGACAGACTGTAAAAGTTGTAATCCTTGATTTCGATGACGAGAAAACAAGAATCCAATTAGGTATGAAGCAATTAGAAGCTCATCCTTGGGATGCTCTTTCTGCTGACATGAAAGTTGGAGATAAAGTAAAAGGAAAAGTAGTAGTTCTTGCTGACTATGGTGCATTCGTAGAAATCGCTCCAGGTGTTGAAGGATTAATCCACGTTTCTGAAATGTCTTGGTCTACTCACTTAAGATCTGCTGGAGATTTCGTAAAAGTAGGTGATGAAGTTGAAGCTGAAGTATTAACTTTAGATAGAGAAGAAAGAAAAATTTCTCTTGGTATCAAGCAATTATCTAAAGATCCATGGGAGAACATCGAAGCTAAGTATCCGGTAGGATCTCAGCATGTAGGAACTGTAAGAAACTTCACTAACTTTGGTGTATTCGTAGAGTTAGAAGAAGGTATCGACGGATTAATCTACATCTCTGATCTTTCTTGGACTAAGAAAATCAAGCACCCATCTGAGTTCTGTGCAGTAGGTGATAAATTAGATGTTGTAGTTCTTGAACTAGATATCCAAGCTAGAAGATTATCTCTAGGTCACAAGCAATTGACTGAGAACCCATGGGATAAATTCGAAACTAAATATGCTGAAGGAACTATCCACGCTGGTAAAGCGGTAGAAGTTCACGATAAAGGAGCTTCTGTACAATTCGAAGATGCTGAGGTTGAAGCTTTCTGTCCTTCAAGATTATTAGAGAAAGAAGATGGATCTAAAATCAAGAAAGGTGAAGATGCTCAATTCAAAGTAATTGAATTCAACAAAGAATTCAAGAGAGTTGTAGTTTCTCACACAGGTATCTTCAGAGACGAAGAAAAGAAAAACGTTAAAGAATCTTCTTCTAGAAACGTATCTTCTTCTTCAAACAACGAAGAAAGATCTACTCTTGGAGACATCGATGCATTAGCAGAGTTGAAAAGAAAAATGGAAGAAGGTAAATAATCTTTGAACCATTGATACATAAGGAGCCGCTCGTTTGAGCGGCTTTTTTTATGCTTAATTTTCAGGAGCTTTTTCCCGCTATCCACTCATACTCCTCGTGCCATTTCATCTAGCATCTAAATCCGTATACTTCGAACTCTTGCTGTGGGGTTACCGTTGCTATCGGGCTAGGGAAATGATCATTCTAATGTTGGCTGTTGGTTGTATAATATGAACGATGAGTAAATGAGCACATTTCTCAAACTTACTATATTGTTGTTTTATGAATTATTTCAACTATTTATATGTTTTATATTTAAATATTTCATTTTATTGTGATAAAGTTATATTTTTATAAACTAAAACAAAACTTTAACCATGAAAAAAACATTCTTATTTTTCTTGATGACATTCCTGATGTCATTGGGTACTCTTAAAGCGCAAAAAGATTACATCTTCATGTTGGATAATGGAGGTTCTATGAATAAACAGGATTACCTTACAATGAGACGTGGTGCTATTAAGTTGATAGAGCAGCTTTTGGCTTGTAATTCAAAAAACAGGGTAGCTGTCGTTCAGTATGGAACCGGTGTGTTTGATAATGATACAGGAGTATATAAGCCTTTAATTTATATTGAATCTGATTTTACTGATGATTTTTTTACAGCACAGAATTTTGAACGCCGGTTGGATTTTGGAGATTATTTCCAACAATCTGTAGGACTAGTAGGAGATGCAATAGATGGAATTCCAAATCCTGATATTATAAGTCCTCAAAAAACATTGAATATAAAAAATGAGGCAAAAGTTGTTGTATTTACTGACGCAGAAAGAGCTTCTGGTAGTCTTAGTTCCTTTCTTGTAGATCCTGCTTTTGCCTCAAACTATGGTTCCTATGGAGCATTTGCAAATGCAATGGATTTTAAATTGAATAGAGCAATAAGATTTACAGTAATTCACGCGAGTGTAGACAATGATGCTATTAAGGCTGCGGCATCTATTGCAGGTCCTAATGGGCTATATGGAGGACAATTTGAAGCGGTTAATGGAGATCCTACTGTGGGTCTGAGATCTTATTTTAATAGAACTAACGGATTTGATATGGTAACTGGTGAAATAGAGTATTGGAAGGATTTGGCGACGTCTATATGTAGCTCTCTTGACAGGAGTGTAGATTTTCTTTATGAGCCAGGAGCATGTATATATGCTACTTCTGGCCTTGCTGGGAATTATCATCTTGAGGCAGGAACTACTTTGCAGGAACTAAAGTTGGAATTGGTTAATTTACAGACTGGTGAAGTGTATCCTGTATCTCCTTATCCTATAGTGTTTGGACCTGGTAATTCTTTCACTTTTAATTTTGCGCATACTAGTTTTGCTGCTGCATTGAACGCAGGATCAACAGGGCCACATAAGTTTAGACTGACAATGGTTTCCTCTAATGGAGCTGTTACATACAGCTGGAACAAATATCCGTTTTTTGACTATGATATTGATTTAGACTGCCCAGCTTCTCCAATGGCAAAATCTTCAGTGGAAGAAAAGGTTTTTAAGTTAACCCCAAACCCTACCAATGGATTGTTTAAAGTAATTTTGAGCAAAGAAGTTAAATCAGGAAGATTGGAAATTAGAGATCTAGTCGGAAATACGGTTTATAATAAGGTATTACGCAGTGAAAAAATAATAGATATAGATCTAAGTTCTCGAAAAGAAGGAGTTTACATTGTTACTTTAAAGACAGATAATCATGAAAATTATTCAGAAAAAATTATTAAAAAATAATTAAAATTACAAACTGCTCGAATGGGCAGTTTTTTTTATGAATGATTTTTCCTTCAGAAAAATATAATCAAGGATAGCTTTAATCACTGGTTTAATAAGCTATGCAGAGGATAGAGTTAAATATATAATCACCAGATAGAGAAATAAAATACTGTGTTTTTACTTTTATTTTTAATTAATATCTCAATGTGTTTAAGTTTATGTTAAAAATATTAACTTTTGCTTATGAATTATTTGTAGATTAGCGACTTTAATAATGGATATGAAAAATAAAACTCTACCTATTCTATTTGCAGTATTTTCTGTATTTCCGGCGTTTTTGTTCGGACAGGATAATGAAATGTTGATTAAAGATTATATTTCTCAAAATAAAATACGGGAATATAAAAAATCTGATCTTAATAATTTTATTGTTGATAATGTAGATCCATCAAAATCATTGAATGGAAATGTTGTGAAGGTTTTACAGACCTATAATGGGTTGCCTGTCTATAGCTCTGTGGGAACGGCATTAATTAAAGATAATAAAGTTGTATACTATACAGATAACTTTGTAAAAGACTATACTGAATCTACTCCGGGTAATGCTTCATTGATGCCAAAAGATGCATTGTCGAGAATTGCTGAAAATATAGGGAGAGCAGAACTTACATCCTATCAGCTTCTTGGGTATTCCGATGCTGAGCCTGAAAATGCACGTGTGGCAAAACAGAGATTGGTGTATGCGGAAGATAAGGGTAGTTTAAAGTTAGCATATCAGTTTTCATTTCAGGATCCGAAATCACCTAGCTATTGGGATATTTTGATCAATGCAAAAAATGGAGAAATTATAAGCAAAGCTGATCTTAATCTTTCTTGTAATTTTCGCCATGATGCTTATTCTCACGATGAATCCGGAATTACTCATCATGATTTCGTAGGGCCTGTGAATATGAAAATTCAATCGAATGTATTGTTACCGGATAATGCTTCTTATAATGTATTCCCGTTGCCTATTGAATCTGCAACCTTTGGTTCAAGATCAATTGTAACGAATCCATGGTTGCCTACTTCTTCTCCTGAAGGATGGCATTCTGACGGAACAAATCATTATACCAATACAAGAGGTAATAACGTATTTGCATACGATGACAGGGCCAATACAAATGCTCCCGGGACTTTTGCAGAAGGAGGTGCCAATAGAAGTTTTGATTTTCCTTTTAGCATTAATGGAACCCCTGCAAATAATTTAAATGCAGCTATTACTAATCTGTTCTATATCAATAATAAAGTACACGATATTTTTTATAAGTTTGGATTTACAGAGACAGCACGAAACTTTCAGCAAAATAATTTTGGATTGGGAGGGGTAGGTAATGACTATGTAAATGCTGAAGCACAAGATGGAGGAGGTACCGATAATGCAAATTTCTCAAGCCCTGCTGATGGTAGCAAACCAAGAATGCAAATGTACTTGTGGAGTCCGATAGTCCGAAAATTTTATTATAATGCACCCACTGCAGCTATTCCAAGAGAACCGGCAGTAGGAACTGCAGATTTTGGCAGCCCGTTGAATGCGACAGGTGTTACCGGAAATGTACAGTTGTCTTCGGTTTCTGATGGATGTACCGCATTACCGGCAGGATCATTAACAGAGAAGATTGGATTAGTGGAAAGAGGAACATGCTCATTTGTTATTAAAACTAAAAACCTTCAGGATGCCGGTGCTCTGGCAACAATTATTTATAACAATGATGCCAATGGCAATACCTTGAATAATATGACGGGAGTTGATCCTACCGTTACAATTCCTACTGTACTCATTACAAAAGCAGAGGGTGATTATATGAAAGGCTTACTTACTGCCGGTACAACAGTTAATGTTACCTTAAAGAATGATCCGTCTTCAGGGATGACTCCTGATGGAAGTTTTGATAATGGGATTATTACCCATGAATATGGGCATGGTATCTCTAACAGATTAACAGGAACAGGAGCAAGTTGTTTAAATGCCAATGTAAGTTATGAGCAAATGGGTGAGGGATGGTCCGATTTCTTTGCTTTAATGGTAACCAATAAGCCTGGAGATAATGCTTCTGTGCCTAGAGGAATGGGAACTTATGTGGTAGGACAACCTACAACTGGACTAGGAATAAGACCTGCTAAATATTCACCTGATTTTGCCATTAATAATTTTACTTACGGAAATACAAACGGAATGGTGTATACCAACGCAAGTGGAGGCTTATCTCTTGATGTTCACTCTATCGGCTTTGTATGGGCAACGATGTTATGGGATCTTCATTGGAAATATGTTGAAAAGTATGGATACTCTTCAGATGTATTAGCGAATACAACCAATGGTAGCAGCAGAGTGTTACAGTTAGTAACGGATGCTCTAAAACTACAAGGTTGTAACCCTACATTTATTGATGGAAGAAACGGGATATTAGCAGCAGAAATGGCAACAACACAAGGTCAGGACAGATGTATGATTTGGAGTGTTTTCGCAAAAAGAGGGCTAGGAGTAAACGCTTCAGCAGGATCTAAAACAAATATCAACGATCAGGTACAGGACTTTACCGTGCCGGCAGAATGTAATACATTGGCAACAAGTGAAGTGAAATCTACTAAAGAGAATAAGATTTCTATCTATCCTAATCCTGCTAAAGATGAGTTTTTTATTAACTTCCCAAGCAATACTCTTGGAAAAGTAAGCGTAGAACTATATGACATGACAGGTAAATTAGTCTCTTCTGAAGATAAAATTTCTCCGGATGCTAAAAAAGCAATCTCAACAAGTAGCCTGGTAAATGGCACTTATATGGTGAAAGTGAAAGGGCTAGGATTTGAAAGTACTTCAAAAGTATTGATTAAAAAATAATAGACTTAATCTATCATATTTACAAATCGCCACAAGCTTACTTGTGGCGATTTTATTTATCTATCACAGTAACGATGCAGGCTATTTTAATTTATATGTCGTAACTTTGCAGGCTGTAAAAAAAATTATGAAGAAGAAAAATATACTGAAAGGTGTTTTATTTGTAGGGATTGGAGCTAGTATATATGGTATGTTGGCCACTTTTGTGAAAATGGCTTACCATGATGGTTTCACAACTTCAGAAGTAACTACCTCCCAATTTGTATTAGGTTTAACAGGGCTTTTGATCCTGAACTTTATCCAGACCATTACCTCAAAGCAGAAGCTGTCATCACCAAGCTCTAAAGAAGTCAGAATGCTGATACTGGCAGGAACTTCATTAGGAGGAACAAGTTTGTTTTATTATATAGCAGTTCAATACATCAATGTTTCCATTGCCATTGTTTTGCTGATGCAGTCAGTATGGTTTAGCGTAGTTGTAGAAAGTATTTTAGCGAAAAAATTACCCAATGCAAGAAAGGTAGTCTCTGTGATTATCGTATTGTTAGGAACAGTGTTGGCTACTAATCTTATTAATATGGAAATAGAATTAGACTGGCACGGTGTCTTCTGGGGGTTGATGGCAGCAGGTTCATATACATTGACAATGTTTACTTCAAATACCTTAGCGACTCATTTACCTGTGTTTAGGAAGAGTATTATTATGTTGGTAGGAGGTTCTATCGTGATTTTCGCATTCCTATTCTTTGCTCAGATAGGGCCTATGTATTCTGATGGCTTAAAATCCTTGTATCTAAACTTTACAGAAAATACAGAACATATTCATCCTTTTAATTATTCTATATTCTGGACATACGGGGCTGTTTTGGCTTTATTTGGAACAATTATTCCTCCTATCTTATTCAACATCGGTTTTCCGAATGCAGGATTGGGATTAGGAAGTATTGTTTCTTCTCTGGAACTTCCGGTTTCCGTAACCATGGCTTTTGTTTTACTGGGGGAAAAAGTATTTTTAATACAATGGGTAGGAATTGTTCTGATTCTTTTTGCTATTGTGTTAATGAATTTACCTTCTAAAAAAGAAAAAGAAGTTCCATTGGCAGAATTATCTTAAAAAAATAATATTTAAATAAAAATAATAGATGAAAGCCGTTCCTTTTGGAGCGGTTTTTTTAATTTTATTCATCTAAAATAAATTTTCATGAAATATTTCAGGAATGTAATGACAGCTATGATGTTTGTCACAGGAGTAGGGTTGATGTCGGCGCAGATAAAACCTTTAGATGCTGTACTTTCAGAATACCAATACCCTTTCGAGGTACAGTATATTCATTTTAAATCTCAGGATAATGACTTAAAAATGGCTTACATGGATGTGAAGCCACAAAAAAGTAACGGGAAAACCATCATGCTTCTTCATGGAAAGAATTTTAATGGCGCGTATTGGGAAAGAACAGCAAAAGATCTGGCAGCGAAAGGATTTAGGGTTGTTATTCCTGATCAGATAGGATTTGGAAAGTCTTCCAAACCTCATAACTATCAATTTTCTTTTTCTCAGCTGGCAGAAAATACAAAGGCAATTCTGGATCAACTGCAAATCGAAAAAACTATTATTTTGGGACATTCTATGGGAGGAATGGTAGCAACGCGATTTACTTTACTTTATCCTGAAAGAGTTCAGCAATTAATTCTGGAGAATCCTATTGGTCTTGAAGATTATAAAACATTTGCTTCGTATCAGACCATTGATCAGGCGTATCAGTTGGAACTCAAAAATACAGCTGAAACGTATAAAAATTATCAGCTGAAATTCTATTATGACAATAAATGGAAAGAAGAATATCAGCCCTGGCTGGATCTTATCGCCGGCTGGACATTGCATAAAGATTATCCACAGGTGGCATGGGATGCTGCGTTGACAACAGATATGATTTATAATCAACCTGTATGCTATGAATTTAAAAATATTAAGATTCCAACTTTACTTATCATCGGAACAAGAGACCGAACGGCAATAGGAAAGGATAGAGCACCTAAAGAACTTCAACCCAAAATGGGGCAATATCAGGAGTTGGGAAAGAAAACGCAACAGCAGATTCCCGGATCCAAACTTGTTGAAATTGAAAATGTGGGACATTTGCCTCATATAGAAGTCTATCCTCAATTTTTTAAGGCCTTATATGATTTTGTAAAATAAATCATTTGAAACATTAAGTTTTTTAAAGTAAGTAAGAAAATAGTGAAAGCCGGAAGCTTTAAAATCTACCCCGATTGAACTTTACTATTTTTCATCTCTTTATTAATCTTAATGTTTCAGATATAATTCTCTTTTTAGCAATCTTATCCTATTCTAACACTTTCTCTGTTTAAATAATAGCAAGGCAAAAACTCCGATTCCGGAAAAGAGGATACAGGAGATTCCCAGGTTTTGGATAAATCCTATGCTCACTAATCCCAATCCGATCATGATGTAGTAGATTAGCCCAAGTAAAGCTCCGGCACTTCCTGTCTCATTTTTATATTCTATCAAAACAGTACTCAATAAATTAGGAATAGCAATACTGAACGCCATTACAATAAAAAAATACGGAATTAAAAAGTAAAGTCCTTGATCGGTTAGGATCCAGACCAAAACAGAAGCGATAAATGTACCTAATGTGCTCATATCGACTAATGTTTTAGGTTTAATATTTCTGCCCAACAAATACCTGTTAAGTTGTGCCCCAACAAACGTACCTGCAGCAAGGATAATACTGCTGTATCCAAAAGCATACGATGAATATTGCTGTGCTTTAAAAATAAAAGGTGCCAGTGAATAATAAGAAAATAGAAGAACATTAAAGCTCATCACCAACAGGCAGCACCTGATGATTTTATGGTCTTTCAGCATTCGTTTTAATAAATCAACTAAGATCCGGATATTGAATTCTTTTCTAGAATGGATGGTTTCAGATATTCCTTTTATTGAAAGACTATAAAAGAGTACAGCTATCAGACAAAGGATGATAAAAATACCCTGATATCCTGTAGAAGAAACCAGAATGGAGCCTGTTAGCATCCCAATAATAGGGCTGATGGATAATCCTATCCCAATCCAGGAAAATACTTTGCTGATGTTTTCTTTGTTGTAGGTATCCCTCAAGATAGTTTGGGTCACAATTGAACCCACAGAGATCCCAAATGCGGATATTATTCTCGCAATGAGTAGTAGGGGAAAATGAGTAGCTAAAGTGGCGGCAAATGCTCCGATACCATAAGTGATAAGCCCGAATTGCAAAGATTTTTTTCTTCCGATCCTGTCACATTGTATGCCCCAGAATGCAACTCCTATAGCAAATGCAATGAAGTATAAACTTATAGTCAGTGTTGCTGATTCTTCTTTCACTCCAAAATGCTTCTGTACCATGGGCAGAACCGGGCTATAAATGGTTTCCACAAATTGAGGAAGCATTACGAGCAAGGTCAACAACCAGAGAGGATTTGTCTTTTTCATTTTTTTTCTGCAAAGTTTCCAAAAACTCAATGTATATTTATAATGATATAAAAACAAAAAATATCAAAAACAGGACATGGCGATACTGAGACAAGATGAGGAGTTTGATGCAGATTCTATAAAAGAAAAGGTTATAGGGATTGCATCCGATATGGTTATGCATGACTCCGGATTTCATCTTCATACAACTAAAGCTCAGCTCCTGTACGCACCCTCAGGATGTATGACTGTTACTACCTCAGACAAACAGTTTGTTTTGCCGCCATTCAGAATGCTCTGGATCCCGGCTAACGAAATTCACAGGGTGAATTTCCGAAATATTGTAGCATACAGATCGATTTATTTTGATACAGATGATGCAAAGAAATATATGAGTCCCAGCCTTAAGGTGTTACATGTAAATCCATTGCTGAAAGAGTTGATTGAAAGAATTTGTTTCTGGGAGTGGTTAACTCCCGACAGCCATCATGAAAATATTTTAAAAGTATTCTGGAACGAGATGAAAGACGCTCCTGAGGAAAAACTTGACCTTACGATGCCAAAAGACAGACGTTTTAAGAAAATGGTAGAAGAGTGGACACAACGGTTGTGTATGCCACCTAAGTTAAAAGACCTTGCTGAAAAAACAAAAGCTGTTGAGAAAACAATCAGTCGCATTTTTAAGAAAGAAACAGGATTGCCTTATCAGGAATGGAGGCAGCAATGGCGTCTTCAAAGATCTATTGAATTATTGGTAGAAGGAAATTCAATAGGAGAGGTCTCCTTTATTTTAGAGTTTTCTTCAGACAGTGCTTTTATCGAGTTTTTTAAAAAACAGACAGGATCTACTCCTTTACAATATCTGATGAAAAATGAGTGAAACTACTATAATATTTTATTAAAGAAATGATTAGATCCTTCTTTTGATGTTACAACAGAATTTCTTGTCTTATGAAAAGTCTGATACTGAGTTATTTGTGTAAAATTGTATTACGAAATACAATACAATATGAAAACCATGAATAAAAGCAGCATAGAGAATTACACTCATACAATTGAGGCAATGGCTCCGGTGAATAAAGTATATAATGCTTTGACCCGCGAAATTCCTCTTTGGTGGACTGAAATGTTTGAAGGTTCATCTTTGCGTGTTGATGACCTCTTCACAATAAGATTTGGAAACAATATTCACAAAACAATGCTGGTAAAGGAATTAATTGTGGGCTCTACAATAATATGGTCGGTAGAAGACTCATTAATCGCCCTTCCGGAATTAAAAAACCAAACGGAATGGGTTGGAACAACAATAGTCTGGGAAATAGAGCAAGAGGATGATATTTCCTTGATTAAAGTTACTCACATCGGTCTGAATCCGAATATTGAATGCTATGATATATGTTCTAATGGTTGGGTGCAATTTCTCGGAAGTCTGAAACAATTTATAGAAACCGGAAAAGGAAATCCTTATAAGGAATAATGCAAAGTTGTATTTTTTCAGGATGATAAAATACAGATATAACCCTGACGAATTTCTAAAACCTTTCAGGAGTGTTCTCATCTCAAACTCCTATGAACGGGTATCGATGATTGGGCATCATAAAAAAAGAAGCTGTCTACACGTGGTAAACAACTTCCTTTTGCATTTATTGTTGTCTGAATTATTTCTTCTTGTAAGCAGCGTCTTTGATTCTTGCTTTTTTACCTCTAAGGTCTCTGAAGTAGTAAATTCTAGCTCTTCTAACTCTACCTCTTCTGTCAACTTCAATTTTTTGAAGAGCAGGTAAGTTGATAGGGAATACTCTTTCTACACCTACATCACCACTCATTTTTCTGATAGTGAAAGTTTTTGTAGAACCAGTACCTCTTAGTTGAATAACTGTTCCTTTGAAGAACTGAGTTCTAGTCTTTTGTCCTTCTTTAATTTCGTAATACACAGTAATTGTATCACCTGCTTTGAATTCAGGGAATTCTTTTTTAGCGATGTACTTATCTTGTACGTACTTTAATAAATCCATTATTAATAAAATAAAATGTTAAAGCTAAGCAACTTACACGTTTTTCGTCAGAGGTTGAATAACAGGTTGCAAATGTACAAAATAGTTTTTGAATACACCAAATAATTAATGTAGTAAAAACTATAATTTTTTCATTCTGATTTTGTTAAAATGTTAACGGTTTCTTTAAGTTATCATCAAATAGAGTTTAAATACGTAGTCTACTTTTGCCCGAAATAAAAAATTAAGTAAAGATTTTTTAAATCACTGATTTACAAATTATACAACACTACACATTATTTAAATTAATATATTTATGAAACATTATTTCTTCTTTTTTTGTTTCGCGGTCCAGATGACATTCGGGCAGGTTTTGTTTCCCTATTTACAAAACCCTACCCCAAATTCTATGATCGTCAATTGGAAAACATCTTCTGATAACGAAACCACCGTGATTTATGGAAATTCTCCAACGAACCTGAGCGTCACGGTAACCGGAACTACCAATATCTTTTCAGATACCGGTTACAATAATAACTACTATTATCACACGGCAAAGATTACCAATCTGCAGCCTAACACAAAGTATTATTATAAAATAAAAACGGGAACGAGTGAGTCTGCAGTATATAATTTCAGAACTCTTCCGCAGCCGGGACAGGCTGTGACAGCTAATGGAAAGATTCGCTTCCTGATCATGGGAGATAATCAGATCAAAGCAGAGCCGAGGTATGATACTCTTACGTTGAATGCTTATAAAAAGCTGAAAGAGAAGTTTGGTGACAACACAGATCCATCTGATAATATTGCACTTACTTTTATGGTAGGTGATCAGGTAGATGTAGGAACGTTGGATCATTATGAAAATGTTCATTTTAAAAAGAACATTAAATTATCTCCCTATCTTCCTATTCAGACGACGGTTGGAAATCACGAAACATATGGAACTTTAGGAATGAATTCTTATTATGCTCATTTTTATATCGATGAAATTAAATATAAAAATATCAGTTCCGGAAATGAAAATTATTACGCACAACAGGCAGGAAATGTATTGTTTATCAGTTTAAGTTCTGAGCATACCGGTACGGCACAACAAACTTGGCTTCAACAGATATTGGATGCAGCAAATAATGATTCCACAGTAGACTGGATTATTTCTTTAAGTCATAGACCTTATCAGGCAGAACAGTATGTTGGAGATATATCCACATGGGTAAGAAATAATGCTGTACCTCTTTTAGTGACGTCCGATAAATATTTAATGCATGTGGGAGCTCACCATCACTTGTATCACAGAGGACAGCTGAAAAATACACCGAATTATCAGATTATTTCCGGTGGAACGGCTTGGGATCAGTATTGGGGAATGTCTAATGAACAGGATTTTGATGATGTTCAGAAAACATTGACGGATTGGACATATCAGATTGTAGAGGTAGATATTCCAACAGGAAAAGTAGATATAGAATGTTATTCTATTGGAGGAAAATATACCAAGAAAAATAATGTTCTGGTAGATTCTTTCCACAGATATAAAAATCAGCCAAAACCGGTAAAACCTTCTATTACCAATACATTTTCGGGGACGACAACACTGCCTCTGACACTAAACGGAAGCACATTTTCATCATCCAACGGCGAACTATTAAATACAACACAGTTTCTGATCAGCAAGGCTCCTGATTTTTCTGTTATTGAAAAAGAAGTTTACCGTGATTTTGAAAACTGGTTCGGAAAAGATGGAAACGGAAACCCTGATGTCGCTAAGAATTTAAATGCCGGTGTTGATATTACAAAAGTAGCTTTACCTAATAATTCAATTACCAATGGGATATATTATGCAAAAGTTCGTTACAGAGACAGAAACTTAGAATGGAGTGACTGGAGTGATGTAAAGCAATTTGAGATTACCGGAAGCGTAGTTTCCAATCCTACATTTACCTTAGATAAAGCTGAATATGCTCAAAATGAGCCAATAATAGCTACTTTTACCGGGGGACCGGGGAATCAGCAAGACTGGGTAGGGATCTATAAAAAAGGACAAACCCCAAGCGCTTCAACGACTTCCCAGGGATTTATTTATACCAATGCACAAACAGCAGGTACCGTTACATTTAATAATGGACTCGCCAATAAAGGACAGTATTTTGCTGGATTCTTTGCCAACAACGGGTATACGGAAATTACGCCAAGAAAAAATTTCTATGTAGGACCTAATGTACAATTACAGGCTACTGCAGATACCTATCCTGTTGGAGGAACGGTAACGATAAATTTCAGCAATGCTCCGAGCCTTCAGAAAGACTGGATCGGAATTTATAAAATGGGGCAGACTCCGGGATCTACCGCTTCTATCAAATGGAGCTATGTAACAACAGCATCCGGAACGCTTAATTTCACAGGACTTCCAAAAGGGTACTATTACGCTCAATATTTGCTAGAAGACGGGTACAACGGAATCGGAAACAAGGTATTTTTCAAAGTAGGAGATATTGTTACCGAGTTATGGACGAATAAGCCTGTTTATACGTTAGGAGAAAATATTACCGCTTCATGGACGGATTCTCCGGGGATTATCAAAGACTGGTTAGGAATCTATCCACAGAATATCCAAACTCCCGATGATAACTTTGTTTCTTATACTTACTTTGATGGAGTAACACAGGGGACAAAAACGATTCAGGGAACAGCGATACCTACTACGCCAGGAAACTATTATATGGTGATGTTTACCAACGATTCTTATACAGAAGTTTCAAATAGAGTACAATTCCAGGTGAGTTCAGGATCTTTAGGAGTAGAAGACACGAAAAGTACAGAGAAAAATGTAATTCTGTATCCTAACCCTACAAAACCGGGCGAGCCAACGTTTATCAAAAGTGATTATCCGATTGAAAAAATCGAATTGGTATCGGCCACAGGAGACTTACTGTATGAATCCAAAAATATCAATAACCAACGGTTCTCTTTAGTGAATGAAAATCTTCCGAAAGGAGTTTACTTTGTAAAAGTTCACGCTAGAAAACTATTTACTTTAAAATTGATTATTCAATAACTAAGCTTATACAATAACAAAAGTAAAAGGCTGTCAGAAATGACAGCCTTTTACTTTTTCCTACAGATCCTACAGATTTTCAGAAACGTCTGCAAAATCCGCGAGAGATAAAATCCTGCTTCATCAAATCAATGCTAATTAATTCCTCTTAGCTCCCTTAAAAATAAATCGTACCGTAAATTAAAACTTTGCGCTTAAAAAAAGAAAGATTTTAAAGCCTTAAGGAAAATAAGTATAGTAAGAAAAGTTAAGTTTCATCCAAGATGAATGCAAGACGTATCTAAACAAATAGCTTTAGCTATTTTTCTTAACTTATTTTCACACCTTAAAAACCTTAATGGTTCAAATGCTTATTAATGATTATGCAGGATAAAAGTAAGATACTAGATTTTTAAGCCTTTAAAAAAGCAACTTCATTTTGTAAAGTTGCTTTTATGATAAGAGAATGATTGTGTGTTATTCAAAATCACTGTGTAAATGCTCTTCCAGAATGTAAGTTTGATTTTCATCAAAGAATACATCATTACCGGTATCTCCAAGAAGCTTTGTGTCCTGAATGAGCTTTCCGTCTGCATTATAAACTTTTAACATGATCCATTTCCCGTTACGCTCAATATCTTTTGAGCCATTGACTGTTTTTAATTTAATTTTTCCGCTTTGAAGAATGCCCCCTTTTATAGAAGCTTTGTTGGCGGGTTTTCCTTTTACATACTGCACGACTTGCGCTGTAAAACTGTAATCATCAGCTCCTTCTTCACCTACAGGTTGATTAAAAGTATACAAAATACCACCTCTTCCATCATAAATTGTTGCATCAAAAGCGTCCTGTTTAGAATTCAATTTCTTTTCAGATTTCAACTTTCCTTCCTCAGAATATGCCTTTGAATGTACTAAAACACCTTCTTTAAAGTGTCTTTCACTCACACCATCATACGCAATACCATTAAAAGGAAGACCATCTTTATACGTTAATGTTGATTTTAATTTTCCTTCAGGCGAATAATATTTAATTTCCTGAGTAGAGCCATCCTTTAAGAATACTTCACTTAAAAGCTTCCCGTTTTCGTCAAATATTTTATTAAGTGTGGCTTCTCCGTTTTTATAAATATCTACCGAAGAAATAGAGCTGTAATCATAGCTGAACTGATAATCTTCACCATCTATTGGCTTAAATACATCATTGTCTTTATCATATTGATACGTAAGATGTGCTATCTTTTTACCGGCTTCATCATAGGTAGTTTTGTAACCGTCCTTTTTATTTCTTTTCTGCTCCTGCAGAATTTTTCCGTTTTTAGAATAAAGTACGCTCTCTTTTATGCTGCCATCAATCTTATATTTTTCGATTTTAGAAATCCTCATCGGATTATAGTAATAATCTACCAGAGTATTTTCACTGTCTGATGCAGAGGTTGTACTGCCGATATATTTACCTTTTTCATCATAGTATTTGGTTTCATAGCCACTATCTTTGCCCATGATTGTTTCATAACGAATCCCTTTAATATCCTCATCATAAACAATCGTTTTTGATGGTACCGAATTTTCATATACAGTAATACTATTGTAATAATATTCATTTTCAGGATCTTTATAACTAAAAGATTTTCCATTGAAAGAGCCATCAGCTTTGTAGACAACATCTTCTATTAATTTACCGTTGACATCATAAGATTGGGAAGGTCCAACCTGCTTACCATTAGAATATGTGGTTGTGCTCATTGTCTTACCCTCAGGAGTATACCATGTTACCTTTCCCTCAAATGCTTCATTGCTGGGTGTTATGTCTGAAGCAAGACCCTCCATCTGAAGAGTTCCGTTTTTGTAATAATCTTTAATAAGAGTAAGCTTACCTTTAGCAGACGTTTCCCGGTAATATTCCATCTTATCCTGACTCGTCTTTTCCCAGTTTTCATCGAAATAAGTCTTTTCCTGTCCATATACGCTGATGCTGAGTACTAAAGCCAGTAAAGCGGTTGTAAGTGTTTTTTTCATGTTTTTATTAATTTTTAATGCTTGTGTTGTTATGAATATGATTTTGTATTGGAAATTTTAGCCATAGAGGTCAAAGAAATAAAGCGAAGCCTATAGGCGTGAAATAATTTTGCATTGAAGGTGTGTTTACATAAATAATATCCTAAGACTGTAAAATATGCAGCATTTTAGGATTTGTGGCTCCAAATATAAGTCATTTTAATGAGAAATATGGAAAAAATGAACAGACTTGTTCGGTTGTGGTTGTAAGCGTTTGATAGCTAAAATTTTAAATACCCTAAAATGATATTTTGAAAGATGAAGAACTCACTGCGATTTCCAATCATCGGATATACGAGAAAATTTATTAAATTTAGCCAACAGAAAAATCTAATATTTCATGATAGATAAAAGAGTAAAAAATGCAAAAGAGGCCATTGGGGGAATTAAAGATGGAATGACATTGATGCTTGGGGGATTTGGACTTTGTGGTATTCCTGAAAATTCAATTAATGCCTTGGTAGAAAGTAATGTGAAAGACCTTACTTGTATTTCAAACAATGCAGGGGTGGATGATTTCGGATTAGGATTACTGCTTCATAAAAGACAAATTAAGAAAATGATCTCTTCATATGTAGGAGAAAATGCTGAATTTGAAAGGCAAATGCTTTCAGGTGAATTGGATGTTGAGCTGACTCCACAGGGAACTCTAGCTGAAAAATGCAGAGCAGCTCAAGCGGGAATTCCAGCTTTTTATACACCCGCAGGTTACGGAACTGAAATTGCAGAAGGAAAAGAAGTAAAAGACTTCAAAGGAAAACCTCATATTTTAGAACATGCTTTTGATGCTGATTTTTCTATCGTAAAAGCCTGGAAAGGAGATTACGCAGGAAATCTTATCTTCAAAGGATCTGCGAGGAACTTTAACCATCCTATGGCAGGTGCTGCAAAAATTACGATTGCTGAAGTAGAAGAATTGGTAGAACCGGGAGAATTAGATCCAAACGAAATTCATATTCCGGGAATCATGATTCAGAGAATTTTTCAGGGAGAAAAATTTGAAAAAAGAATTGAGCAGAGAACGGTGAGAACCAAAGAATAACTTTCTAAGAAATAATATAAAAACAAAGCGCTGAATACTAATTCAGCGCTTTGTTTATGCTTGCATATTAAGTGTTTTCCTTTCTCCGATTTGTTGTCGCCACATGGCGTAGTATAATCCTTTTTCTGCAATTAAATTATCGTGAGATCCTGTTTCTATGACTTGCCCACGCTCCAATACATAAATTTTATCTGCATGCATAATGGTACTTAATCGATGGGCGATAAGAACGGTAATTTGTTCTCTTTCTTTTGAAATGTCTTTTATGGTAGTTGTTATTTCCTCTTCAGTAAGACTATCCAAGGCTGAGGTAGCTTCGTCAAAAATCAATAAATGGGGTTTTCTTAAAAGAGCTCTTGCAATGGCAATTCTTTGCTTTTCTCCACCGCTCAACTTCAATCCACCTTCTCCAATAACGGTTTCAATTCCTTTTTCAGCTCTTTCCAGAAGTGCTGTGCAGCTGGATTTTTGTAAGGCAGTTGCCAGTTCTGCTTCAGTAGCCTTTGGGTTAACAAAAAGGAGGTTTTCTTTTATCGTTCCGGCAAAGAGCTGAGTATCTTGTGTAACAAAACCAATTTGATTTCTTAGTTCATCAAAATCAAATTCTTTTCCATTCACTTTATTGTAGAAAATATTTCCTTCCTGAGGTCTGTAAAGTCCCACCAGTAATTTTACCAATGTACTCTTACCTGAACCACTCGGACCGACAAAAGCAATGGTTTCTCCATTTTTAACATCGAAAGAAATGTTATTGAGAGCTTTATATTGAGCCGATTGATGTTTGAACGAAACATGTTTAAACTCCAGCTCTTCAATAGCTCCAATTTGTTTAGGCTGAAGCGGCTTTTCTTCCACCTCTTTTTTCATCAAATTATCAAAATTATTGAGAGAAGCCTGAGCCTCACGGTAAGATATAATGATATTTCCAATTTCCTGCATAGGCCCAAAAATGAAAAAACCATAAAACATCAAAGAAAGGTACTGTCCCGGAGTTACCACATTCTTAAAAATTAATAATAATAAAGTCAGGGTAATCAGCTGTTGAAGAAAGTTGACCATAGTTCCCTGAATAAAGCTTAAAGAACGAATGCTTTTAACCTTTCTCAATTCAAGACCTAGAATCTTATACGTATTATTATTTAAACGGAGAACCTCCTGTTTCGTTAATCCTAAACTTTTAACAATTTCAATATTTCTTAAGCTTTCCGTAGTACTTCCTGCTAAAGCTGTAGTTTCAGTCACAATATTTTTCTGAATAACTTTGATCCTTTTGCTCAGTAAATTAGTAATAAAGGCAATCAGAAAAACCCCACAAATATAAACCGGCATGATCGACCAGTGCAGGCGGATGGCATATACAGATACGAAAATAATACTGACTAAAATCCCAAAGAAAATATTGATGAAGTTGGTGATAAACTTTACAGAATCTTCTCTTACTTTCGTTAAAATAGATAAGGTCTCGCCACTTCTCTGATCTTCAAATTCCTGATAAGGGAGCGCCATTGAATGCTGAAGACCGTCTGTAAATATTCTTGCTCCAAACTTTTGAGTAATAACACTCACAACATAATCCTGAAAAGCTTTGGCAATTCTACTGACCATAGCCGTTCCAATAAGCAGTCCCAGAAAATAAAAAGCTCCGTGATAAATACCATTTCCATATAAATATTCATTCAGACTTCTGGCTAAATGTTTCTCTTTGTCAAAAAAATTCGGATGAGTGACCAACTGATCAAGAATATTCCCAGTAATTGCTGGCGCAAATAGGGAAAATACCTGATTAATAGTGGCCAATAACAGAGAAATAAAGATCAATAATTGGTAAGGTTTGAGGTATCTTAAAAGTATTTTCATTCTAATAAATAATGTTGCAAAATTACAGATATTATTTTAACTAACAGTGTTAATTATTGAAGGTAACAAAGCCCTTTTGTATTCAGATGAAAATAATTAAATTGCAGTCTAAGTTTTTATTATGCTTACAAAAGAACAAATTGCCAAAAGAATTTCAAAAGAACTAAAAGATCGTTATTATGTAAACCTGGGAATTGGAATTCCCACTTTGGTTGCCAACTATGTTCCTGAAGGTATTTCCGTAGAATTCCAGAGTGAAAATGGGGTTTTGGGAATGGGACCTTTCCCTTTCGAGGGCGAAGAAGATGCAGATGTCATCAATGCCGGAAAACAAACAATTACTATTTTAGATGGAGGATCATTCTTCGATTCTGCCTTTAGTTTCGGGATGATCCGTGGTCAGAAAGTTGACCTTACCATTCTTGGAGCGATGGAAGTTTCAGAAAACGGAGATATTGCCAACTGGAAGATTCCCGGAAAAATGGTAAAAGGAATGGGAGGAGCCATGGACTTGGTGGCTTCGGCTGAAAATATTATCGTTGCAATGATGCACGTAAACAAAGCAGGTGAGAGTAAAATTCTTAAAAAATGTACACTTCCACTTACAGGCGTGAACTGTGTGAAAAGAGTAGTGACTGAATTAGCCGTTTTAGATGTTACTCCGCAAGGATTTAAATTGGTTGAAAGAGCACCTGGCGTTTCAGTAGAACATATTGTCAATGCTACAGAAGCCGACTTAATTATTGAAGGTGAGATTCCTGAAATGCAATTCTAAATACAATACAAACCTTGCCAGCCGCAAGGTTTTTTTATGGGCATGAATTCACGAATTCTTTTATTATTCTTGAATTGTTGGCAAAATAACATGCTGTTTTAGTGAGCTACCGCACAAGGTTAGAATTTTTAGAGAACAGAATTTATTTTTAGCGAAGAGATCCAGGTCTTGAATTTTTGTTTCTTTTGTTTCAAGACAAAAGAAATCAAGACTTAAAAAACTGTATTAACACGTACTTGTATTCTTTTTTATTTTTCTTCGAATGATTTAAATAAATGCTTCCATCCCCGGTATGTCATTGTTTTATGACATAGGAGCTCGTAGCGTTAAGAAAATAATTTCTGTGAGCGTTAAGAAAATTCTATTGTTTGAAGTGCGGATGAGAAATTTGATAATCAATACACATGGCTACCGCACAAGTTTAGAATTTTTAGAGAACAGAACTTATTTTTAGCGGAGAGATACCGGTCTTGAATTTTTGTTTCTTTTGTTTCAAGACAAAAGAAATCAAGACTTAAAAAACTGTATTAACACGTACTTGTATTCTTTTTTATTTTTCTTCGAATGATTTAAATAAATGCTTCCATCCCCGGTATGTCATTGTTTTATGACATAGGAGCTCGTAGCGTTAAGAAAATAATTTCTGTGAGCGTTAAGAAAATTCTATTGTTTGAAGTGCGGATGAGAAATTTGATAATCAATACACATGGCTACCGCACAAGTTTAGAATTTTTAGAGAATAGAACTTATTTTTAGCGGAGAGATCCCGGTCTTGAATTTTTGTTTCTTTTGTTTCAAGACAAAAGAAGATAAGACTTAAAAAACTGTATTAACACGTACTTGTATTCTTTTTTATTTTTCTTCGAATGATTTAAATAAATGCTTCCATCCCCGGTATGTCATTGTTTTATGACATAGGAGCTCGTAGCGTTAAGAAAATAATTTCTGTGAGCGTTAAGAAAATTCTATTGTTTGAAGTGCGGATGAGAAATTTGATAATCAATACACATGGCTACCGCACAAGTTTAGAATTTTTAGAGAATAGAACTTATTTTTAGCGGAGAGATCCCGGTCTTGAATTTTTGTTTCTTTTGTTTCAAGACAAAAGAAATCAAAGCCAAACAAAAAGCTGTTTCATCAATGAAACAGCTTTTTATAGGTATGTTTAGTTATATCAATCTAATTTTTATTTCCCATCCTGAGCTCCAAAAACCTTCTGCAAAATATTTGTAGTTCTCATGGCCGGTGTATTTCTGATTCCGCTTTCTTTCTGAGCAACCATTTTGAATACTCCGTTAATAGTTTCTGTGGTAACATATTCATTAAGATCAGTTGTTACAGCCTGTCCGGTAAAAGTATTATATTTTGAAATCAGATTTTTCCAAACGGTATCAGCACCTACTTTCCCTAGTGAAGCTTTTACTTTTGGCTGAAATGCTGTGAATAACTGACTTTGAGTTTTAGTTTGTAAATAATTTGTCGCGGCGTTATCAGTACCTAATAAAATGTTTTTAGCATCGGTAATTGTCATTGATGTGATAGCAGTGGTAAAGATAGGAGCAGCCTCAGTAACTGCATCTTCCGCAGCTCTGTTGAGAAGTTTTACCCCTTCATCCGCAAGGCTTCCCATTCCTAGAGAACGTAATGTCGTATCGATTTTTCTTAATTTCTCAGGCATTAGGATCTTTACCGCTTCATTCTTAAAAAATCCGTCTGTAAGAGCTAGTTTCTTAACACCATCGGTTACTCCGAGGTTTAAGGCTTCTTTTAATCCTGATGAAATCTGCGTTGAAGTAAGGTTACCAAGATTTACAGGGCTATTGGTAGAAGAAGTCCCGGAGCTGTTAGTAGGGGTAGTAGCAGTAGTTGTGCCTGTTGTTGTAGCTTTTGCTTTGACAGGATTATCTAGATCAACACCTGTCTTACTTTTAACCGTAGACTTTAAAATGTCCAGGAGTTGTGCTTGTGTTGAAATTGAAAATAATAAACCGGCTGCTAATAAAATGCTTTTTTTCATCGTATTTTTTTACAAATTTAAATCTTTATTCGTTGTAGTCGCTTACACTTAGCAAAAAATAAACCACAAATTTTTTTAATGGTATTTTTAAATATGAAGTTCAGTATAATAGTTGTACAACCATTATTAATTCATGATTTTTTCAGGAATATTGGGCCGTTATTTCTCGAAATATGGATTAATTAATAAAAATGAGTCAATAATTTTTAGAAAATAATTATCTTAGCTAAAACCTTAACCTCATCCAATGATACGGACTTTTTTTGCACTCTTCATGCTAGTTTCAACTGTAATTTTTGCTCAAAATAAATTGAATTTAATTCCTTACCCTCAAAAAATTGAATTTTCTAAAGGGGAGTTTACAATACCTGAAAACTTTGTATTAGACGAAAATCTTTCTAAAAAGGAAAGAGAGTATTTCAAAAAATATTTTGGAAAGTTTTTTACACCGATATATGGTAAAAAGGAAAAGTTACATTTGGTGGACGCATTGTTTCCACCCTCTGCTGTACCTCTGAGTGAAGAACAAAAAAAAGAAAAATATGCAATTGAAATCTCATCGAGAGGTATTGTTATTCAATCTTACACAGATCAGGGACGTTTTCTGGCTCTTCAGACATTGATTCAGATTTTTGACCAATATAAAGATGTTAAGAAGATTCCGGCAATGAAGATCGAAGATCAACCGAAGTTCGCATGGAGAGGAATGCATCTGGATGTTTGCCGTCACTTTTTCACAGTAGATGAGGTGAAGCAGTATATTGATTATCTGGCCATGTACAAACTAAACACTTTCCATTGGCATTTAACAGATGATCAGGGATGGAGGATTGAAATTAAAAAATATCCTAAACTGACACAAATAGGTTCAAAGCGTAAAGAATCTATGATAGGGGCTTATGCAGATAATACGTTTGACGGAAAACCTTATGGGCCCTATTTTTATACTCAGGAACAGATCAAAGATGTGGTAAAATATGCTCAGGAAAGGCATATTACCATTGTTCCAGAAATAGAAATGCCCGGACATGCTTTAGCAGCTTTATCTGCTTATCCGGAACTGGCATGTACCAAAGGCCCTTTTGAAGCGGCTACAAAATGGGGTGTTTTTGATGATGTATTCTGTCCTAAAGATGAGACATTCACATTTCTGGAGAATGTTTTAAGCGAAGTTATTCAACTTTTCCCCTCTCAGTATATCCATATTGGCGGTGATGAATGCCCAAAAACAAGATGGAAAGAATGTGCTCATTGTCAGGAATTAATAAAGAAAAATAATTTGAAGGATGAACATGGCTTGCAGAGCTATTTTATCCATAGAATTGAAAAATATGTAAACAGTAAAGGGCGAAAAATTATCGGCTGGGATGAAATTTTAGAAGGAGGATTAGCTCCCAATGCAGCAGTGATGAGCTGGACGGGAGTAAACGGAGGTATTGAAGCGGCAAAATCAAAGCATTTTGCTGTAATGACCCCGGGAGCATATTGCTACTTTGATCACTATCAGGGAGATCCTCAATCCGAACCTAATGCTTTTGGAGGCTTTACTCCGTTGGATAAAGTGTACTCCTATGATCCTATTCCTTCCGAATTAACCGCTGAGCAGGCAAAATATATCATGGGAGTACAGGCTAATCTTTGGACAGAATATATTGATAATTTTAAACAAGTTCAATATATGATCTTTCCAAGATTGATGGCGCTTTCGGAAGTAGGATGGGGTACTTCAGATCCTAAAAATTATAAAGACTTTGAAAACCGTGTAATCAGTCAATTTAAAGTATTGGATAAGATGGGAGTGAACTATGCCAAAAGTATTTATAATATATCCGGAAAAGTTGTTCCTGCTCATGATGGAATTACCTATGAACTATCAACTTCACAGGATTCAAAAGGAATCAGATATACCTTAGATGGAACAGATCCGACAATCAATTCAAAAAAATATGAAGGGTCAATTTCAGTTCCTCAATCTATGACTGTTAAATCAGCTTATTTTGAAAATGGTCAGTTGAAAAGCTCGATCTCTTCACAACAATTTACTATTTCAAAAACGACCGGAAAAAAAATAAGTCTCGAAAACCAACCTAGTGAAAATTATTCATTCGGAGGTGCTTCAACTTTAGTAGACGGAATTATTGGTAATTCAAGACAATTGGGTAAAACATGGCTGGGCTTTAATGGAAAAGATGTGGTGGCAACAATAGATTTCGGACAAAAAACAGATTTTTCGAACGTCTATTTTAATACCCTTGAAAATAAAGGAAGCTGGATCCATCTTGCAAAATCAGCAAAGATTTTTACTTCCGATGACAATAAGAATTTCAAAATGATCAAAGAGATCGGAAAAGAGGAAATTCAAAATGCTAAAGGAAAAATACAGTTGAATATAGGAAAACAAAACTCAAGATACTTTAAAATAATTATTGAAAATGCAGGAGTAATTCCTCCCGGAAATCCAGGAGCTGATTCTAAAGCATGGCTTTTTGTAGATGAAATTGGCGTAAATTAGCCGAAAGAATTTTACAAGTATGCAGGGTAATATATTGTCTTCAGAATTTTCTTCCTCACCGGATCTTGTTGAGAAATTATATCAATACGGAACAACTAAAAGTTACAGTGAAGGCGATATTATTTTAGATGAAAATGCTTCAATTCGCTCTATTCCTATTGTAATGAAAGGCATGATCAAAGTAATAAGGACAGAGGAAGACGGAAGAGAAATATTACTATATTACATCAAGGCAGGTGAAAGCTGTATTATGTCTTTCCTCGGGGGTATGCACAATGAAAAAAGTATTGTAAAAGCTGAGGTAGAAGAAGATGCAGAGATCCTTTTCCTGCCCGTAGATAAAGTTTCTTTATTTATCAAAGAGCATCCGGAATGGTTAGATTATATTTTCAGACTTTATCATAAACGATTCGAAGAACTTTTGGATATCATCAATGCAATAGCTTTTAAAAAGGTTGATGAAAGATTACTGAACCTCCTTCATAAGAAGTCAGAACTCACGGGATCAGATATTATTCAAACAACGCATGAGCAACTTGCCAATGAATTGGGAACTGCAAGGGTAGTCGTATCCAGACTTCTCAAGCAACTTGAAGAAGAAGGAATATTGAAGCTGGGGAGAAATAAAATAGTTCTTCTAAAAACTCTCAACCAATAATGAAATTCTCAATTTATTAAAAGGTAATTGCATTCCTCTATCCAGAGAGGTCGCAGATGAGGTAAATTGCCATTGCGAACCAGGTGCTAAGCAATTTTGCCTTTTTACATCCAACATGATTTTCTTTTAAATTTTACGTTATGTAACAAAAGTAGCGGTAGTTTTCCTTAAACAATTCCATTTTTGCAATAGAATAATTAGAATAAGACAATGGAAATTTTAGGATATACAGCATCAGTTTTAATAGGTATTTCTCTCGGATTAATTGGGGGTGGTGGAAGTATCCTCACTGTTCCTGTTCTGGTTTATCTCTTTGGGATAGATGTCTTACTGGCAACAGAATATTCCCTTTTTATCGTGGGGGTGAGTAGCATAGTGGGGTCTTTTTCCTATTTTAAAAAAGGATTGGTTAATTTTAAAGTAGTCTTCATATTTGGAATCCCTTCCATTATTTCACTTTTTCTGACAAGAATATATCTTTTGCCCTTAATACCTGATGAAATCATAAGGATAAAAGATTTTATGATAACAAGGAATATGTTTTTACTGTTGATTTTTGCGGGCTTAATGATTCTTGCATCCTATAAAATGATCAAAGTTCAGTTGCCTGCAGAAACTTTAGAGAATAATTCAGACAGAAATAAAACTTTACCGGCGATAAGAGAAGGGGCTATAGTTGGTACTTTAACAGGTTTAGTAGGAGCAGGAGGCGGTTTTATGATTATCCCGGCTTTGGTTAATCTGCTGAAAGTTCCTATGAAAATGGCAATAGGGACATCATTGGTAATCATCTCTCTAAATTCTCTGATCGGTTTCTTTTCCTCTATCAGTACCACAAAAATAGATTGGCACCTCCTGATATCTATTACGGCTATTGCTATAATAGGAATTTTGATGGGCTCCCAATTATCGAAGAAAATGGACGGAAAAAAATTAAAACCGATATTTGGATGGTTTATTTTAATAATGGGAATATATATTATTGCTAAAGAAATTTGTTAAGTACTTTAGATTAACAAATACATTGAAAAAATAGTTTACTAACTCCTCCGCAGAGCTTTCTTCTCTGCATCAAGGAATTCATACACCAGAAAGGTGTCTCCTTGGTTGGTTAAATTCTGATCATGGTATAAAGTTTAATATACAATGAATCGGATGTATAAATGGAAAAGTTACAAAGCGAATGAGATTAGATTAATTTTAAAGCCTTATGTAACAAAAGTAGCTGTGGGAGAATAGGATAAATAGGAAATTTGTATCAAAGAATAACATCAAAAGAGAGATACAATGAAAATAGAACAGATTTATACAGGATGTTTGGCTCAGGGAGCGTACTATATTACTTCAGCGGGAGAAGCGGTCATTATTGATCCTTTACGTGAAACAGCCCCATATATCGAAAAATTACAAAAAGACGGAGTGAGGCTAAAGTATATTTTTGAAACTCACTTTCATGCAGATTTTGTCAGTGGACATATTGATTTAAGCAAAAAAACAGGAGCTCCAATTGTCTATGGACCGACAGCCAATACAGAATTTGAAGCAATAATTGCTGAAGATCATCAGATATTTACAATCGGAAATAGTAAAATTAAAGTTCTTCATACACCTGGGCATACATTGGAAAGTTCTTGCTATCTCTTGATGGATGAGAAGGGAGTTGAAAAAGCCTTGTTTAGTGGAGATACGCTATTTCTAGGCGATGTAGGCCGCCCGGATCTTGCTCAGAAAACAGGAAATATTTCACAGGAAGAGCTGGCCGGCTTACTGTATCATAGTCTATATGAGAAAATTTTGCCTTTGCATGACGATATAATAGTGTATCCGGCCCATGGAGCCGGTTCTGCCTGTGGAAAGAATATGCAGAAAGAAACATTTGATACTCTGGGAAATCAAAAGAAAACGAACTACGCGCTTAACCAGAATTCAAAAGAAAGATTTATTAAAGAAGTGACAGATGGACTTCTGCCTCCACCTGCTTATTTTGGAATGAATGTAAAGATGAATAGAAAGGGGTATCGGAGCTTTGATGAGGTATTGTCAGAAAGCTTACATGCTCTTAGCCTTAAAGAGTTTGTAGAAGTGGCAGATATTTCAGGAAGTCTGATTCTGGATGTGAGAAACAACAGTACATTTGCCAAAGGTTTTATTCCCCAATCAGTCAATATAGGATTGGATGGTGATTTTGCCCCTTGGGTAGGTGCTTTGATTAGAGACGTGAATCAGCCCATTCTTTTAATAACCGAAAAAGGGGATGAGGAAGAAGCTGTTACCCGGCTGAGTAGAGTAGGTTTCGATCATATTTTAGGCTTTTTAAAAGATGGTTTCGAGGTATGGAAAGAAAATGGTAGAGAAATCGATTCAATCAATCGTATTTCTGCCCTACAGTTTGAAAAAGAAATAGAGGGAAAAGAAGTACAAGTGATAGATATAAGACGGGAAAGTGAATACAATGCAGAACATGTTCATGATGCGTATAGTAAACCTTTAGCCTATATCAATGAATGGATTCATACAATAAGCCCTGAAGAACATTTTTATATGTACTGTGGGAGTGGCTACAGAAGCACAATGGCAGCAAGCATACTTCAGGCGAGAGGTCACAGGAATTTTACAGAAATTGAAGGTGGATTTAAGGCTATTGCTTCCACGGGTATTCTGAAAAGTGATTTTGTATGTCAGACTAAAATTTTAAAATAAAATAGATTAAAAAGATATGTTGGAAATTATAAAAGAACCATGGCCGTGGTATATTGCAGGCCCGTTAATAGGACTTACAGTTCCCGCTTTGCTGCTTATGGGAAACAAATCCTTTGGAATCAGTTCAACATTGCGGCACGCTTGTGCTGCTTGTATCCCTGCCAATATTGATTTTTTTAAATATGACTGGAAAAAAGAAGCCTGGAATTTATTTTTT
Organism: uncultured Chryseobacterium sp.; assembly: GCA_963518055.1. Taxonomy (GTDB): domain Bacteria; phylum Bacteroidota; class Bacteroidia; order Flavobacteriales; family Weeksellaceae; genus Chryseobacterium. The sequence continues at coordinate 85,522 of CAUQIC010000018.1, read as the reverse complement.
GTGCTGGGAATCTTCTTTGGGGGAATGATTACAGCCCATTTTATGGTCAATCCTTCTGAGGTTACTGTTAATCCCGATTTAAAAACAGAATTGGCTGGTTATGGAATTACCGATTATACCAATCTCGTTCCCGTACAGTTGATGAATTTTGAAAGTCTATTAAGCCTGAGAGGATTTGTTATCATGGTGGTAGGCGGATTTTTGGTAGGTTTCGGAACAAGGTATGCAGGGGGATGTACCAGTGGGCACGCCATTATGGGGCTTTCCAATTTACAATGGCCATCTTTGGTGGCTACCATTTGTTTTATGATAGGAGGATTTGTAATGGCTAACTTTATTTTGCCCATTATTCTTTCTCTTTAAGTATAATTTTAACGGTATTAAATCAATGATAAAAGAACATGGACAAAATATTCATCATCAGGACGAATTTGATGTGAATGAGAATAGACTGCAGAATAAATGGTATCATAACCTGAAGTACCTCGCTGCAGGGGTTATATTTGGAATTATATTTGTGAAAGCAGAGGTGATCAGTTGGTTCAGAATACAGGAGATGTTTCGTTTACAATCCTTCCATATGTACGGCATTATTGGAAGCGCTGTCTTGGTGGGAATGATTTCAGTGGGGCTGATTAAAAAATTTAATCTTAAAACGATGAGTGGAGAACCTGTTACACTGGTTTCTAAAAAATTCAACAAAGGTCAAATCTATGGCGGACTGATTTTTGGCTTTGGTTGGGCTATGACAGGAGCTTGTCCCGGGCCTCTTTTTGCTCAGATTGGTACAGGAGCTTTGGCTGTATCCGTTACCCTTTTGAGTGCAGTATCCGGAACCTGGGTGTATGGGTATTTAAGAGATAGATTACCTCACTAGAGATTCACATAAAATAATAAAAGACTGTAGAAATGATCTGCAGTCTTTTTGTATAAAATTATGAAAAAATGAAGTCTTGAGCTCCTAAAGCCATATAAAGGTTGATACGTTCCATTCTGTCCTGAAGTTCCAGATTGATGAGGTTCATTTCATTTTTAAGAAGATCTCTTTGTTTTCGGATCAAAATAAAACTATTACTTACCCCTACTTTTACTTGTTTTTGAGTCAGGTTAATGTTATTATTCAGTTCACCTATAGCTTTCCGACTATACCTAAGTTGTTTCTCAATAGAATGTAGGTTAGCGGATGATGATTCTACTTCATTCAAGGCATTCAAAACAGCCTTTGAATATTCTTCAATAACCTGTTTTTGGCGGGAATTTTTTATTTCTACATTTTTTTTCAGTTTTCCATTGTTGAATAATGGAGAAACCAACCCACTTCCTATACGAAGTAAAGGATTGGAAAATATAGCGTTAATAGATTCCACATTACTACTTGCTGTTCCCAGAGAAGAATTTATATATAAAGAAGGAAGTCTTGCTGCTTGAGCTTCCTGCACTTCATAAAAAGCTTTTTCTATTTGAAAATGACACACCTGTATATCTGACCTGTTTTCCAAGAGTGGTAAAGGAAAAGATAGAGGAATATCATTTTTTACAGGATTAAAAAAATTCTGTGTAGCCAATTTCCCTTCAGGATATTTTCCAACAAGCAGTTCAAGAGATCTTCTGGATTGGATATTGGCATTTTTAATCTTCTCCAGATAGCCTTCCAGGGAAATGATTTCTGATGAAATATTGGAAACATCCAATGCATTTGCCGTTCCGATCTTTTTCTGAATGAGATATAACTTTTCCAGATCTTTTGTTTTCTGAATATAGTTTTCGATTTTATCTTCCTGAATGTTTCCCGCGATATTCAGGTAATAGGCTTTCGCAATCATTGCAGCTATAGACTGATGAAGCAGTGTGTTCTGATATTGAGTCGAAAAATAATCACTGGTAGCAGCCATTTGTGCTGACTTGTTTTTTCCCCAGAGGTCTATTTCCCAATTAGCTTTCAAAGCAAGGCGTCGGATTTGGCTGTCACTAATCAAATTATTAGAGGTATTGGCAACAGCACTGACGCTTGGATAGAGGTTGCTTCCTGCAACTTCCATGGCTAATTCAATCTGATTAAGCTTTTCCTTTGCGATAATAATATCTGAATTATATACCATTCCTTCATGAATCAATGCATCTAATTGGGGCGTTTTAAGATCCGTAACCCAGTCGTATGACAATGATCTGGCATTTGCATTTCTGTCAAATATCCATTCATCAGGGATGGTAAGATGTTTTGATATTTCACTGCTTTCTTTAAGCTGTTGTATATTTTCTTTAGTAGGTTCTTTATAGCCAATACAGGAACTTAGACTTATGGAAAGCAGAGCCAGTGTAATTAATTTTTTATACATTTTAATGAAGCTTAGGGATCAGGAAGTTAATTTTACTGTTAACACGAACCATTACTTTTCGGATAAGATGAAGAGGCTTGATATAATCCGAATAAATAACAGCTGTTCCTCTTGCCCCAACAGTAAGCTGTTTCTGGCTATCTTCCAATACAAATTTGGCAATAAGTTTTCCATCCGTTTCAGGAAGTTGCCTGGCTGTATCGGGAAGTCCGGCAGTTGATCCGTTTCCACCCAACATTCCACCTGCGTTATTCATAATCCCTTGACTGGTAGCGTCAATGACAAATTCAAGTCTTGCTTTTACAACCTTTCCGGGTTCAGTCTTAAGGGCCAGCTCTACTTCATCTCCTTTCTTCACTGTTTCCAATTCGTTCTGAGCAAAGAATCCGATAACAGATTGTTGCTTTTGAATTAAAACAAATGCAGATTTGAAAGGAGCCATAATTGCACCTTCGTTCAACTGAACATTAGGAATGATACCGTCTGTAGGAGCCAACACAACGGTTTGAGAAAGGTTCCATTTTGCCTGATCCAGTTTTGCCTGAATCTCAGACACGGATGAATTTTCTCCCCCATACGACGCATTAGACTTGGTTTCTAAAGACTGCTGTTGTGATTGAGCAGCGCTAATACGGGATTGCAGATCATTAACGTTGGTCATCGCTTGTTCTAAGTCAAACTTGTTAGCTGCTCCGGCCTCAACCAATTCCTGATATTGGGCAACTCTTTTATGAGCCAAATCCAGTTGCGACTGTAAACCGGCAATGTTTTTTTTGGAAGCAGAGATGTCTGTTTCGTAGGAGTTTACAGTAGCCTTCATATTACTGAGTTTAGCTTCCAAAGATTTAATTTCCTGTTGATAAGGCTCTCTGTCCAATACAAATAGAGTGTCTCCTTTTTTCACCTCCTGATTGGTCTTTACATATACTTTTTTTACCTTTCCCAGAACTTGGGTGGTAATATCTACACTTCTATTTCCAACCTTAACATCCGAGGTAATAGGACAGTAATAATTAAGGCTTAATATTAATGCTATAGAACCAAAAATAGGAAGAGAATAAACAACTACCTGAGTGGTAAATGTCCATGGAATAAGTTTTAATTTTTTGATAAGTAGCCAGCAAATTCCGGCATATATTGCGATGAGTAATTCCAGCATAAGTGTTAATTTTCTATTGTTTCAGGGGTTTCTTCAGTAGACTCTGTCTCTTTTTGTTGATGATCATAATCATAGTTGGCCCAGATTAAAGCGACCGGCCATAAAAGTCCTCCGAAAACAAGGGAAAGGAGGCACATGCTTTTTATAGCTTTCAATTGAGGATGATTCTTTTTTTCAGCTACTTTTTCCGGATAAATGTGAACTTTCCAAAAAAGGTAGATTCCCGCAAGAGGTAGAATAAATAAAATCAGCCATGAAGCGACATTCGCTATATTGTCTTCCATATTGCCTGTTGATGCCTGCATAAAATTGCATGATAATACCAGGCAGAGAAGTAAGGATATTCTTTGCATAAATAATTGTTAAGGTAATAATGAACTTAGGTGTAAAACAAGGTTGCAACCTTACCATTAATGCATATCCGGCCGGTCACTTTGAATCTTAGGTAAGATTAAAGATTATTCAATACTATACTGTTTTATAGGTGATATTTTTCTCATTCTGATTATTCGTATTTGAGTAAGCAAAAGTAGACTGAATAAAGTGGGGAAAAATATTCCTAAGTTATTTTTTTCTTTCGTTCCTTTTTTTATGAACGCGTGCTGTCATCCTCGAAAGGGAATTAGGGGTAATGCCTAAAAAATTAGCAATATACTTTCTGTTCGCATTCTGGGAAGTAAAAGGACGGGCCTCCAAAAATTCTTCATATCGTGAATGTGGAGAGGCAGAACAAAATTGTTCAGTACGGAGTTTTAGAAAACCGATGATCTGCTTAAAAGACTTCAGATACATATTATAAATTCCTCTGTGTTGAAAAGCCACTTCCTCAAATTCTGCCTTATTAAAAAGAAAAATCTGACTTTCAATAACAGCCTCTATTGTATATTGTTTTTCATTACTATCCGAATAGGACTGTGGGCTTTCCATAATAGTGGCTTCTTTTTCTGAAGGTAAAAAAAGGTTGGTTTCAACCCCATTTTCATCATCAAAGAAAAATCGTAATAAGCCACTCGAAAGGATAAATAATTGATGAAAAGGTTGTCCGGCTGCCGCTAGTACTTCTTTCTTATGAAGAAGTTTTGGAGTACTGATATTGATCAGGATATTAATTTCTTCATCAGATAATTCCTGAAAGAAAACAATATTCCTGAAAATTTTAAACGTATCCATTACACTTGTAAAGATAAATAAAAATTATATAAGCCTTAATAAGGTAGTATTGAGGATTTCATGATTTTTTTTTAAGATATTTGCTAGGTATTATATAATTTCAAGATACCATGAACAATAACCGAAGAAGTTTTATTAAAAAATTAGGGATCGCAACTGCAGCAATTGCGGTAAACCCTTTAGACGTATTGGCTAAAGAATTGCCGGAAAACAATAAAATTGTAAATAAACCGATTGTTCTGTCTACCTGGAACTTTGGATTAAAAGCTAATGAAGAGGCTTGGACTATCCTTGGAAAAGGAGGGAAAGCTTTAGATGCAGTTGAAAAAGGAGTTCGATTGGTAGAATTAGACGCTAAAGAAAGAAGTGTCGGTTATGGCGGTCGTCCGGACAGAGATGGAAGAGTCACGCTGGATGCCTGTATCATGGATGATAATTATAATATCGGTTCCGTAGCATGTCTTGAACATGTCAAAAATCCGATCTCTGTAGCAAGAGCTGTAATGGAAAAAACACCTCATGTAATGCTGGTAGGAGATGGAGCTTTGCAGTTTGCCCTTTCACAAGGTTTTAAAAAAGAAAACCTTCTCACCGCTGAATCAGAAAAAGAATGGAAGGAATGGTTGAAAACAAGCCAATATAAACCCATTGCCAATATAGAAAATCATGACACCATAGGGATGATTGCACTGGATGCCCAGGGAAATCTTTCCGGTGCCTGTACCACAAGCGGAATGGCATTCAAAATGCATGGCCGGGTAGGAGATTCACCGATTATTGGTGCCGGACTATTTGTAGATAATGAGGTAGGAGCTGCCACTGCAACGGGTCATGGAGAAGAAGTTATAAGAACAGTGGGAACTCATCTGGTGGTAGAATTGATGAGACAAGGCAGAAATCCTCAGGAAGCTTGTAAAGAAGCAGTAGAAAGGATTGTAAAAATAAATCAGAGAAGAAATAAGAATTTAAAAGATATTCAGGTAGGGTTCATTGCCATCAACAAGAAAGGAGAATATGGAGCTTATTGCATTCAGGACGGATTTAATTTTGCAGTGTACGATCAAAAAGGAAATCGCCTTGAAACCCCTGAATTTGCTTTAAAATAAAATGTTTTCTTTAAATTAAGAGAGTATGAAAATTCACTAGAAATGGGCCTTGGCTCGTTTACAATATGCCATCAAAAACTCAGATCAAACAAAATATGAAAAGAACGATGATCGCTTCCTTGTTGTTAATCATTGCATGTAAGGAAGAAAAGAAGGAGACAACCACGCCAAATGAACCTCAGGTGAAAAATGAGATGATTCATAAGGCAGAACCTCAGGCCAATGAAGCTGAAGAAGCTCGGAAATGGTTAGTAAAAAGTATCGAAGATTATTTTAAAGCCGATCTTGTGGCTCAGGATAAAATAATGCAAAAAATGACCACCAAAGATTATTTCGAATATAAAACAGATGCCACCAATGTGGATATGGATATCGATGGAAGTCTTACTGAAAGGGAGTTTCAGGATAAATGGAGAAAGAAGTTTGATGTTCAGAAAGCAGGGGTGGGCTATGGATTTTTAATAACCGGCCAGGATTGGGAAGAAATTAAAGTTTCAAGCTGCAAAATACTTGCAGAAGGGCAACACGACTTTTTATTTGAGGTGATCCTTTCAGATAAAAAACTTAAAGCTGAATACCCGATTACGGTGAGTGTAATAAAAGACCATAACTCCTTTCTGATTGCAGATGTGTGGCAGAAAGAACCTAAGTTGAATTAAATAATTTGTATAGAAAAATGTCAAAAATAGAAATAGCATGTTTTAATCCGGAATCAGCACTCATTGCCTTTGAAAACGGAGCAGACCGAATAGAATTATGTGATGGTTTAAGTGAAGGAGGAACAACGCCCGATTTTAAAGTGACCAAAGAACTTAGGGATAAAATCAATATCCCGATTTTTGTAATGATTCGTCCCAGAGGAGGCGATTTTACCTATTCAGATGAAGAGTTTGAACAGATGAAACAGGATCTGATTCATCTGAAATCATTAAAAGTAGATGGTTTTGTCTTCGGTATTCTGAATGAAAATGATGAAGTTGACAAGGAGCAGAATAAAGTATTGGTTGAATTGGCTGCACCACTTCCCTGTACCTTTCACAGAGCCTTTGATAGAGCAACAAATCTTGAAAATACGTTGGGAGAAGTCATTGAATGCGGTTTTAAAACCATACTTACCTCAGGCCAAAAACCTAATGTTTCAGAAGGAAAAGAAAATCTGAAAAAACTGGTTGAACTCTCTGATGGAAGAATCGAAATTTTAGTAGGAGGGGGACTTCGCTCTTCCAATATTGAAGAAATCAGAGAGCTGACTAAAGCCGGCTATTTTCATTCTTCAGCCATTACCGATGGTGGAGCATTTGCCAACGCAGGTGAAGTGGTCGCTTTGAAGAGTAAATAATAACAGAATTAATTAAATGCAAAGTTTTTACTAAGTACCTGTTATATTTTTAAGAAAGCAAAGCAAGGTATGGCAAAGCCACTTATGAAGCTACATTGGGAAATTTAAGCTTCATCCAATCAATTGAAAATTGATTAATTCTTAGCTCCCTTAAAAATAAAGCATAGAGTAAATAAAAGCTTTGCGTTAAGAAAATAAACACACACAAATGACAGAAAATGAATTATCCTATAAAATAATAGGTGCAGCTATCGAAGTACATAGAAACTTGAAGGTTGGATTACTTTAAGAGATGATTTTTTGAAGAGTAAATAATAACAGAATTAATTAAATGCAAAGTTTTTACTAAGTACCTGTTATATTTTTAAGAAAGCAAAGCAAGGTATGGCAAAGCCACTTATGAAGCTACATTGGGAAATTTAAGCTTCATCCAATCAATTGAAAATTGATTAATTCTTAGCTCCCTTAAAAATAAAGCATAGAGTAAATAAAAGCTTTGCGTTAAGAAAATAAACACACACAAATGACAGAAAATGAATTATCCTATAAAATAATAGGTGCAGCTATCGAAGTACATAGAAACTTAGGAGTTGGATTATTAGAAAATGCATATGAAACAGCTTTAGCCTATGAGCTTAAAATGCAGGGATTTGAAGTAAAACAACAAATTCCTTTATCATTAAACTATAAGGAAATAATGATAGAAAATGCATATAAAATTGATTTAATTGTTGAAAAAAAAGTTATTATAGAAGTGAAGTCAGTATTGGAGTTACATCCTATTTTTTATTCACAAGTATTAACGTATTTAAAACAATCCAATATAAAATTAGGCTTACTTATTAATTTTAATAGTGAACTTATTAAGCACGGAATCCACAGAATTGTAAACAAACTCATTAATGAATAAAACGATCCTTTTTATTTTCCTTTTCATTCAGAACTTTATTCTTGCTCAGTTTTCTGAGAGAACTTTATCATCCGAAAACTGGCAATTCAAAAACTCAAAAGATAAAAACTGGTTACCTGCAAAAATCCCCGGGACAGTCCATTTGGATTTAATAAATAACAAAATTATTCAGGATCCTTTCAAAGACGAGAATGAAAAGAAAGTACAATGGATAGAAAATGAAGATTGGGACTATCAGACTACCTTCAATATATCTCCACAGGAAATAAAGAATAATAATATAGATCTGGTTTTTTACGGGCTGGATACATTTTCGGAGATTTATCTTAATGGAAAGCTGCTCAAGAAAACGGATAATATGTTCAGGAAATGGCAGATTCCGGTGAAAAAGGAACTTAAAACAGGAGAGAACCTGTTACAAATCAAATTTAAGTCAGCTGTAAATACCGGAAAAGAGCTGGCTAAAAAAATCCCTTTTACCCTGCCTGAATCCCCAAGAAGTGTTGTCAGAAAAGCTCAGTATCAGTTTGGGTGGGATTGGGGACCAAGGATGGTAACATCAGGAATATGGAAAGATATAAAGCTTGAGTTTTGGAACAATGCAATCCTTGAAAACATAAAAATTGAGCAAAAAAGGATATCCGATAAAAATGCTGATTTAAGTATTCAAACAACCATACTTGCTGATAGAGGAGGAAAGTATACAATTAGTATCAATAACAAAATTAATACAGTTCAATTAAAAAGAGGACAAAATCAGATAGATATTCCCTTTAATATTCAAAACCCTATGCTATGGCAGCCTAACGGTTGGGGAGCTCCTTATTTATATGATATAAAAGTTTCCCTACAGCAGAAGGCCGACATTCTTTCTGATAAAACAATGAAAATTGGTTTAAGAACCGTAGAGCTGGTGCAGGAAAAAGATGGAAAAGGAAAATCCTTTTATTTTAAAGTGAACGGAAATCCATTGTATATCAAAGGTACAAATTGGATACCTGCAGATAGCTTTTCACCGAGAATCACCAAAGAAAAGTATCAAAAGTTGATTAAAGATTCAAAAGAAGCCCATATGAATATGATCCGTATATGGGGTGGTGGTATCTATGAATATGAGGAATTTTATAAGGCTTGTGATGAAAACGGGATTTTGGTTTGGCAGGATTTCATGTTTGCAGGAAGTTTCTATCCGGCAGACGAAGACTTTCTTCATAATGTAAAAGAAGAGGTGAAAGATCAGGTTAACAGACTTCAGAACCATCCGTCAATAGCTTTATGGTGTGGGAATAATGAGATTGAAGAAGCTATTGTCAATTGGGGATACCAAAAGCAGTTTAAATATTCAAAAAACGATTCATTACAGGTTTGGAAAGATTATAAAAAGCTTTTTCATGAAGTAATTCCAAATGCATTGAAAGAAAACCTTACACGCGACAAAAATATCTATTGGCCAAGTTCGCCATCTATCGGGTGGGGGCACAAAGAAAGTCTTACAGAAGGAGATTCTCATTATTGGGGAGTTTGGTGGGGAGAACAGCCTTTTGAAATCTATAATGAAAAGGTAGGACGTTTTATGTCTGAATATGGTTTCCAGGGAATGCCCTCATTAGAAACTACAAAGTCAATGTTTTCCGCTGTTCAGGATTTGAATGTACAGAACCCGACGATTCAAGCGCATGAAAAGCATGGAAGAGGCTGGGAGATTATTAATGAATACATGAAACGGGATTACAAAATTCCGACAGATTTTATCCAATACAATTATGTTTCCCAATTGTTGCAGGCGAGAGGAATGCAGATTGCGATTGAGGCTCATCGTCGGGCAAGACCCTATAATATGGGAACTTTGTATTGGCAGTTGAATGATTGCTGGCCGGTTGTTTCATGGTCGTCTATTGATTATCTTGGAAATTGGAAGGCATTCCATTACGAAGCCAAGAGGAGTTTTGAGCCTGTGCTAATTTCTGTTTCTGAAACTGCGGAAGCTTACGATATTTATTTTATCAATGATTTGCTTGAAAATAAAGAGATCAGTTCAAAGGTGGAATTTATTGATTTCAAAGGAAAAGTGCTTTGGAGCGCAGGGGCTACAGATCGTTTGTTGGCTAATTCAAGTGAAAAGCATCTGGAAATTAAAAAAGAAAATTTTTATAATTTTGATTTATCATCAACTTTATTGAAGGTTCACGTTGCGGGTAATTCATTACAACACGAGAAGCTGTTCTTCTTTAAGAGACCGAAAGATCTCCAACTTTCAAAACCAAACATTACAATCAAAAATATATCTCCGACTGAAATTGAAATATCAACAGATGTTTTGGCAAAAGATGTTTATCTGATCGGAGATACGCATTTCAGTGATAACTTTTTTGACCTCCTTCCTAAGACTTCAAAGAGAATTACTCTTTCAAAACCTTTGGAAAAAGTTGAGGTAATGAGCCTTTGGGAAACGGCGAAAGATTGAATCTAATCTTTGGGATACTATATGTAGGTACAATAGTAAAGTATATTTGATTAGGTTACCTGGATTAAAAAAATAGACTAAAGGACTGAAAATTATTTTTTCCATCCATTGAATTGAAACTCAAAAAAAAGACAGATTTTACCTTTCCAACTCAAAAATCAGCCGTAAATTTGCCTCATATTTCTTTACGATTATGGTGAATTTTGTTTTGATTGTAGTATGCATTATTGCAGGAATGGTATTCAAAGCAACAAAATCTATCCATCCCGATGCCCACAAAGGGATCAATACGTGGATTCTTTATCTTGCTCTACCCGCTGTTTCATTTAAATACTTACCCAAAGTACATTGGACGACGGAAATGCTTTTCCCGATTATAGCTACCTTTTTGGTTTCTGTTTTCTGTTTCTTTTATGTGATGTTTTATAGTAAGAGCAAGGGGTATTCAAGGCGTTCACGCAGTACCTTAGAACTCGCAAGTGGTTATAGTAATACTTCATTCATAGGGTTTCCTTTGGTTAGTGCTTTTTACGGCGAAGGTCTTTTAAGTATTGCCATTATCTGCGATCAAACCATGTTTTTTGCCCTTTCCACATTGGGGATTATTGCTGCCGTGAAAGGAGGGAGTAGATCCGGGAAAGTAAGCGCTGTATTTATTTTGAAACGATTGGTTACATTTCCTCCTTTAATTGGTTGTATTTCAGCATTGGTACTATCACAGTTTATAGATTTTACAGCCGCAGAACCTTTTTTTGACAAACTTGCCGCTACGGTAAGTCCTTTAGCTTTGTTTTCAGTAGGGCTGCAGTTGAAATTTAACGGCTGGAGAAAATTAATCCCGCAAATGTCTGCTTCAATGCTTTATAAATTAATTTTAGCTCCGGCAATCGTTTTAGGATTGGCATTGTTGGTAGGAATCAAAGGAGATGTTGCCAAGATTACAATATTCGAAGCAGCGATGCCTACCTTAGTAACCTCTAGCATCATCGCAGAACAATTCAGGCTGAATACCAAACTGACCAATCTTATTATCGGCGTAAGTATTATTGTCGGATTTTTTACCTCTGCATTTTGGTATGAGATTACTGAATTTTTCTTTTAAATGATTTTCAGGAGATCAGTTTTATATAGAATGAAATATCAAATACCTAGTTGCATTGATTACTACTATAATCAAAGTACTTACTATTCTGCTCTGCCGATTGGATATTAAATCGGAGATTTGATGAGGCGGTTTTAAAGCAGACATTCATAGATCTTCAAACCATTAAAAGACCTTCAAAAGTTGCAGTTCTCTAAAGAAAAATTTAATTTTACAGTTGATAAATATTTCCCTTGCAGTACGCTCAAATTGTTTTACCACTAAATTTAAAAGGATCTTTTACCTATAAAGTTCCGGAAGAGCTCATACCCGACATCCAACCGGGAATGCGTGTTCTGGTCCCTTTTGGAGGCAAAAAGATTTATACAGGAATCGTTTTTGAACTTCATGATAATACCCCGGAAAATTTTGTAGCGAAAGAGGTCATCAGCCTTTTGGATGATAAGCCTATCCTTCCGGAAGAACAAATCAATTTCTGGAATTGGCTTTCAGACTATTACTTGTGTGGGTTGGGTGAAATTTATCGCTTTGCTTTTCCTTCTTCTTTAAAGCTGGAAAGTGAGACCTATTTAAAATTAAAACCGGGAGTTACGGTTGACTTTGAAAATCTGGATGTGAACGAAATGTATCTCATTCAGGCATTGGAGGTACGACAACTGATTAACCTGACAGATATTGAAGCTTTTATTCCTAAAAAAGATATCATTAAAACCATCAATTCTCTGATTGATCTGCAATATATTGAGATTGATGAGAAAATTGCTGAAAAATATAAAGCTAAAGAAGTAGCTTATGTAAAAATAAATGATAATATTCTCGGAAACCAGAATCTTACGGAGATTCTTTTAAAATTAAATAAAGCCCCAAAGCAAAAAGATCTTTTTCTCCTTATTCTTGAGAAGCAGACGGAAGATCCTGAACTTCACATTAAAAAAGCTGACCTTTTTGAAGACGGTTATTTTGGAAGTTCTCATTTCAAAGCATTGGCAGATAAAGGCTTTGTTGAGGAGTATTACATGCAGAAAGACAGGATTGAGAGCTATGAAGGAGAAATAGAAGAGCTTGAAGAGCTTTCTGAGGAACAGAAAAGAGCTAAATCCGAAATTGATGAAGCTTTTGAAGAAGGAAAAAATGTATTGCTCCATGGAGTGACTTCGTCAGGAAAAACTCACATCTATTTAGAAAAAATTGAAGAATGTATCAAAGAAGGAAAAAATGTTCTGTTTTTGCTTCCTGAAATATCTTTAACAAAACAAATTACCCAGCGATTAGAAAAAAAATACGGCAGACAACTTGGTTTCTATCATCAGAAACTGACTGATTTTGAAAGAGTAGAGGTATGGCGTAGGATTAAGCAGAATGATATCCGGATTCTCATCGGAACCAGGAACGCTTTGTTTTTACCCTACCAGAATTTAGGATTGATTGTGGTAGACGAAGAGCATGACTCAGCGTACAAGCCAAGAGAAGCTACTCCTTATTTTAATGCGAAAGATGCAGCTTTGGTTTTGGGAAGTTGTTATGAAGCAGGCGTGATTTTAGGATCGGCAACCCCTTCTGTGGAGAGTTATTATCGGGCCAGAAAAGATAAAATGAAATATATTTTCCTGGATGAAAGATTCGGGAATGTCAATCTGCCGGAATATGAACTGATCAATTTCAAAGAAGCACAGGATTCTAAAAAAGTTTCCGGAAATTTTTCTTTACGATTGATTGAAGAAATTAAGAAAACGGTAGACGAAAAAAATCAGGCTATAGTTCTTCATAACCGTCGTGGGTATGCGAATGTAATAGAATGTGAAAGCTGTGGCTATGTCAACTATTGCTCCAATTGTGATGTGGTCATGACATACCATAAAGCAGCCAATGAAATGAAATGCCACTACTGCGGTCAGAGAGCTTCAAAGCCGAAGACCTGTCCGAAATGTAATTCTGAGAATCTGAATGAAAGAGGAGTGGGAGTAGAGCAGATTCATGAAGAAGTATCTAAATTGTTTCCTGAGAATGAAGTAGACAGGATGGATGTCGATTCTATGCGTAAGAAATTTGCCTACGAAAAACTATATGAAAAGATTGAAGAAGGAGAAACCGATATTATTGTAGGAACACAGATGATTTCTAAAGGACTTGATTTTAACCATATTGAGCTGGTAACTATTCCTAAAGCTGATTCCTTATTATATGTACAGGACTTCCGAGCTGAAGAAAGAGCCTATCAGTTGATTACACAGGTTTCCGGAAGGGCGGGAAGAGTTTCCGGGAAAGGAAGAATTCTCATTCAGACCTATAATCCTGAACATTCTGTATTTCAGCTGATCAAGATGAATAATCCTGCGAAAATTTATAAATATATCCTTACAGAGCGTCAAAAATTTCATTATCCGCCTTTTACCAAGCTGATTATGATTGAATTGAAGCATCGAAAAGAAGATAAAGTAGACCGGGCTTCTCAATTCTTAGGCTCTATCCTAAGAAAATACCTCCCTGAAGATTGCATTTTGGGACCCGAAAGAGGTCAAATTGCAAGATTAAATAATTTATACCAATTCCAGATTTTACTTAAATTACCCCGTGGGAAAAACTACGAAAAGTTTAAGAAGATGGTATTGATAAGTTTGAAAGAGTTTGAGGAAATTACTGCTTATCAAAGCATTAAAAAAGACGTTTTCGTGGATTTTTAACAAATTTTAACAAATTTTACACTCTTTTATAACGTGGCAATGGCCCGTTGTATGACAATAATTTCTACTTTTGGACGTTGATTAAGTGTTTGGCTCTTTAATTGAATGATTTAACTTATCATTTTTTATAGGCTCAAACTATAGAACAAAAAAAGGATAGATGGTAAATTTCAGAAAATATATTTCAAGTGCGGCGGTGTTGGCTTCTGGTCTTTTCCTGGCTCAATCTACCGTTTCTACCGTTCTTTATTCTCAAAATTATGACAGTCAGAAAAGCAGTTTAAACCTCCCTTCACCCGTTAGCTCGGTAGCGGAGAGAGCTGTCTTGTCGGCTAAAGAACTTGTAGACATTAATGTAAACACAATGATGGCGGATCCTGTGCTGAAAAATGCAAGCTGGGGATTCGTTGTGTACGACCCGAAAACGAAGAAAGTAATTTCTTCTTATAATGAAAATACTCCGTTGGTTCCGGCTTCTACTACGAAGCTGCTTACTACAGAAACAGCAATGAATTTATTGGGAGAAAACTTTCGATGGATGACCCAACTTGAATATTCAGGAACTGTGGATGAAAACGGAACTTTAAATGGAAATCTTTATATCGTAGGAAGTGGTGACCCGTCTTTGGGAACCAATAAAGCAGGGGCTTGGTCTTACAGAGATATTATTTCAGACTTCGTAGGCGGACTTTCTCGCGAAGGAATCAGGAAGGTTAATGGTGATATTATTATTCAGACAGCGCTTTTCAAAGGCAATATTTCAATGCTTCCGGAAAATGTTGTATGGCTAGAGAACAATAATTACTATTTGCCTGCAGGAACAACTCATTCTATCAATCCGGCTAATGAAAAACTGATTGTAAAAAAAGGAGGTTTCAGCCCGGAAAAGAAATTTTTCTATGTTTCGCCTTACGCTCACCAAATGGTATATGCTGAAAAGTATGACGGAGAAGGCGTTTTAACTACAAAACTTCCTGATGCTCCGGCTTACCTTGCCAATTCTTTCAGAACAACATTGGTAAAAAGCGGAATTCCTGTTACCGGAAAAGTAAGTCCGAAAATGACTGATGCATCTCCTGAAAGCAGAAAAATGATTTCGGCATATAAATCCCCAACTTTAGGTGATATTATATACTATACCAATCAGCACAGTGATAATTCATTAGCGGAGGCACTCTTAAAAACGGTAGGATTTCAGAAGTTGGGAGATCTTACTTCAGAATCAGGAAGAATAGTCGTAACCGGACATTTAAGGGATGCAGGTTTTGATATGGATGGATTGAATTACATAGATGGAAGTGGGCTTTCAAGAAGTAATAATGTAACTCCGATTTCTCAGGTGAAGTTTTTAACTTCTTTAATGAACGAGAAGTATTATAAATCTTATCTGACTTCTCTTCCGGTAGGTGGCCAGTCCGGAACTTTAAAGAGAATGTTCAATAGCGAAGGAAACGGACAGATTTTTGCTAAAACGGGAACTTTAAATAAAGTAAAGACTTTAGCCGGTTATCTTAAAACCAACTCCGGAAAGACCCTGGTTTTTTCTTTAATGGTGAATAACTATGCAGGATCTGTAGATATGGTGAAGAAAAGAATGGAAAAAATTCTTGAACCAGCACTTAATCTTTAGAAATATTTTCATTTATATATTATAGCAACCTTTTAATTATTGATTAAAAGGTTTTTTTTTATATTTGAATTAGAATAATTTAAAAATGAAAAAATTGTACCTCCTGATGCTGGGAGTATTGATCTCTCAGCAGTTTTATGGGCAAGAAAAGAACCCTAATATTGAGATGAAAGGCCTTGTTGGAAAGGAAATGAAGTCCTTTGCCAATAAAATGGCTGCCGGAAATGTCAATCCTAATACTCTTACTTATGATTTACAGTATCAGAGGATGGATGTAACACTAGATCCTGCCGTTAATACCATTTCAGGATCGGTAACCTCACATTTTAAACCTAATCAGTCTATAGGAAATATTTATTTTGATCTTAATAACACACTGACTGTTTCACAGGTGCAATATCATGGAGCTAATCTTACCTTTCAACAACTTGCTACAAAAGAAATTAAAATTAATTTTCCAACGGCTATTCCTGCTAATACCTTAGATTCACTGACGATTCAGTATTCAGGAATACCCTCTCCAACCTATGCTGCTTTTCTGACAGGAAGCCAAGGAGGAAATCCTATTATTTCCACTTTAAGCGAACCTTATGGTGCTCAAGACTGGTTTCCAACCAAACAAAGCCTGAATGATAAAATTGAAAAATTTGATTTCAAAATAACAACGCCACAGCAATATAGTGTTGCAGCCAATGGAAAATTAATGTCAGAAACTATTCAGAACGGTCAGAAACTGACTTTCTGGAGAACGATGTATCCAACACCTGCGTATCTGATAGCATTAGCCATTACCAATTTTGTGAAGCTGAATGATACGATTGGAAACCCTCCGTTTCCATTTGTGAATTATATTTTTCCATCAACCAATAATAATGCTACCATCGTGTCAAATATTCAATGGACTAAACAGATCATGAATACTTTTGAAAATTACTTTGGAACATACCCTTTCCGTGATGAAAAATACGGACATATGGAGTACATCAATGGAGGAGGAATGGAGCATCAGACCATGTCCTCTATGGCAAGCTGGGGTAAAGGAATTATTGCTCATGAGCTGGCTCATCAATGGTTTGGAGACAAGGTAACCTGTGGTGCCTGGAATGATATCTGGCTTAATGAAGGTTTTGCCACTTTTGGAGAGCACGTAGCGAATGAAAAATTAATCATGACAAACCCGGAGTTTATGAATTATCTATCCGGTCAGATCAGTTATATTACAAGTAGTACCGGAGGTAGTGTATATGTTCCCGATGGAAGCCTTTCCAGTGTAAACAGAATATTTGACAGCAGACTCAGTTATGCTAAAGGAGGATATGCGTTAAGAATGTTAAAATGGATTTTAGGTGATGCTGCTTTTTATCAGGCTCTCAAAGATTATCATGCAAGGCCGGCTTTAGCGTATAACTACGTTCGAACCTCTGATTTTAATGCTTCTTTACTTCAGTCTACAGGAAAAGATTTTACTGAGTTTTTTAATGACTGGGTCTATGGAGAGGGATATCCTACCTATAAGATCAAATGGAAACAAACCGGAAATCAGATCCTGTTGAATGTTGCTCAAACACAGAGCATGTCATCTGTAAGCTTTTTTGAAATGCCTTTACCGATCAAGGTAAACGGAACAGGAGGAGAAACTGCTTATTTGGTATTGAATAATAATACGAATAACCAGAACTTTGTGGAAACAGTATCTTTTCCAATTGCCAGTGTTCAGTTTAATTATGAATATCAGATTCTAGAAAAAAATTCTACGGTTACCCAGGATAATACGTTAAGTGTTTCTTCGGTCGATAAAGAAGAATTTGCCTTATATCCTAATCCTGCAAAGAATGAATTATATCTGAAAGGGGTAACCAAAGCAACGGAGTTCTCTATTCACGCTTTAGATGGGAAACTGGTAAGAAAAGCAACTTATCAACCCGGAAAAACAATTGGGATCTCAGAACTTGTTCCCGGGGCGTATGTTTTTACTATTAAAGAACAGAATATTAAATTTATAAAACAATAAAAAATAAAGAAGCTTTCAGATTTGAAAGCTTCTTTGTTTTCTGGCAGCCCTTGTTCCTCGATATTTAGCAATTTTTATTTTATGTTGGAACCATTTTTCTTTAAAAAGACGCCGCATTATCGTATCAAAGTTTTTTGTAATGACAAGATTTTTAAAACCCCGCCATTTTTCAATAAGAGCGGTTGGAAGTGCTCTCACAGAAACCGAATACCCCTCAGTCTCATATTGTATATAATGCCACCATCCGGAAGGTATATACAGTGTTTCACCGGGTTGCAAAACCGCTTCATAACCATTTAAATAGAGTAGAGCCGGGAACTCGCGGTAATCAGGATTTTTAATATTAGGCAAACTATGGAAATTATAAGGGAGCTTATACATAAGATCAGACTGTTCCCAGGGGAAAAGCCAAACCCTTTTAATTCCCTGAAATTGAGTCATGAAAACATGTGACATATCTATATCAATATGGTTCCTGGTGATAGAACCCTGACCACCAAAGAACATAAAAGGAAGCCATTTTAAAATTTTACCATCCGTAAGATCATTATAGATGACATCTTTCTTAAGTTCAGGTTTGATATTGAGTAAATTAAATAAAAATAGTCTGTGTTCGGTAGGGGCAGAGGTAATTTCATCCAAATATTCAGAAAATGTGGTCTGGTCAATGGGGTCACTTGCAACCCTGTCAATAGACTCAAGTTCACTCCCATAAATATTGACCTTGTGATTTCCGGCTATTTCTTTGAAGTAAGCATAATTCCATTTCTTAAAGGCCGGGCTTTCAGAATTGACAAAGTCTTCAAGAATAATCGGATGTCTGGGCTTCATGTATTTGTCGGTGAAAGTTTTTGAACTCATTCCTTTTGCTTTTTGTATCGGCTCTAATCTCATGTTCACAAATTTTAAACAAATATAAATATTATCCTACTAAATTTGTAGACTAATAATGTTAAAACTGAATATTAAACCTAATTTTTAGAATTAAGCTTATAAAAGGTTTTATTTTACTGCCTTTTTAGTAAATTAGCACATCTAAAAAATTACTAAAAATGATCTCTGAAAAATATCTTCAACATTTACAGAATGAACTTCAAAATATTGAGAATGACGGACTTTACAAAAGAGAAAGAATCATCACTTCTCAGCAGAGTGCAGAAATTGAAGCGAACGGAAAAAAGCTTTTAAACTTCTGTGCTAATAATTATCTGGGGTTATCCAACAATCCGGAGGTAATGAAAGCATCTCAGGATATGATTCAGTCTCATGGATACGGAATGTCATCTGTACGTTTTATCTGTGGAACACAGGATATTCATAAGGAATTAGAGAAAAAGATTGCAGACTTTTTAGGTCTTGAAGACACCATTCTTTATGCGGCTGCTTTTGATGCGAACGGAGGCGTATTTGAGCCTTTATTTACAGAAGAGGATGCTATTATTTCAGACGAGTTGAATCATGCTTCTATCATTGATGGAGTGCGTCTTTGTAAGGCTGCGAGATACCGTTATAAAAACAATAATATGGCAGATCTTGAAGCGCAATTAATTGCAGCTTCTGAAAAGAATCACCGTTTCAAAATTATCGTTACAGACGGTGTTTTCTCCATGGATGGTATTGTAGCTGATTTAAAAGGTGTTTGTGACCTTGCTGATAAATATGATGCTTTGGTGATGGTTGACGACTCTCACGCAACAGGTTTTATCGGAAAAACAGGTCGTGGAACTCACGAAGCCAATGAAGTAATGGGTAGAGTAGATATTATTACTTCTACTTTAGGGAAAGCCCTTGGTGGTGCTTTAGGAGGTTTTACTTCCGGTAAGAAAGAAATCATCGATATGTTGAGACAGCGTTCAAGACCGTATTTATTCTCAAACTCATTGGCTCCCGGTATCGTAGGGGCTGCTTTGAAGGTATTGGATATGATTTCTGATGATACTTCACTGCGTGATAAAGTAATGGAAAATGCAGACTACTTCAGAACGGAAATGAAAGCAAAAGGCTTTGATATTCCTGATGGAGATGCTGCTATTGTTCCGGTAATGCTTTACGATGCTCCACTTTCTCAGAAAATGGCTGAAAAGTTGATGGATGAAGGAATTTATGTTATCGGATTCTTCTATCCTGTCGTACCGAAAGGAAAAGCAAGAATCAGAGTACAACTATCTGCTGCTCATACTAAAGAACATTTAGACAAAGCTATTGCTGCTTTTGAAAAAGTAGGAAAAGAGCTTGGAGTGATCTCTTAATATAGAATTGGTTAGCCTAATGAAAATATAAGGTTCGGCTCGGGCAGCTTTGCTGCCCCGAGCCGAACTATTTTTTTATATAAAACCCTATTTACTTATATTTTCCTAATCAAAAGAAAATTATTTTTAACAATTATATAATAAGCTTATCTTTGCTGTTAATTTTTTCTGAATGCTTTATACAATAATCAAAGCGCTGCACATTATTTTTATGGTAAGCTATTTTGCAGGTATTTTTTACCTGGTAAGAATCTTCGTTTACTATAAAGATACCGATGAATTTTCGGAAGAAAAAAAGAAAATTCTTAGAGAGCAGTATACCTTTATGGCCAGAAGGCTGTGGAATATTATTACCGTTCCTGCCGGAGTTATCATGGCAGTATGCGGACTCGTTATGATTTTCTTAAACCCCGGATTGATGAAAATGGGTTGGTTTCATTTGAAACTGACATTCCTTATTGGCCTTGCTGCCTATCATTATTGGTGTTGGAAGAAAGTCCTTCAATTAAAAGAATTAAACGGAAGTATTTTACCTATTCCTAATATCAAATTAAGGCAGGCCAACGAAATCGCTACCTTTATTTTATTTCTGGTGGTATTCACGGTGATTTTAAAGTCTATGGTAATTGAATACTGGTGGCAATTAATTGCAGGATTTTTCGTTCTTGTATTTCTGATTATGATGACTGTTAAACTCGTTAATAAAAATAAAAAAAACAAATAATTGTGAATCAGGATGTAAAGCTTTGGCATTCGTCCTTTTTCCATTGTACAAAAAACTATGATTGCAATTTTAAAGAAAGAACTTTGGAGTTACTTTGGAAACTGGAGCGCATGGGTGATTATCGCTGCTTTTAGTTTGATCGCAACGCTATTTTTGTTCTTTTTCGACAACGATTCTAATATTTTTGAGATCGGAATGGCATCTCTCCAAAGCTATTTTGTCTTGGTTCCCTGGTTGTTAATGTTTATTATTCCTGCACTTTCTATGAAAACTTTTGCGGAAGAGCAGCAGACAGGAACCTTACACTGGCTTTTCTCACAACCTTTGAAAGTTTCAGATCTGGTAGCCGGAAAATTTCTTTCTGTATGGATTGTAGGTATCTTATGCCTGATTCCTTCATTGATCTATCTTTATACCGTTTATGTATTAGGCGTTCCGGCAGGAAATATTGATCTGGGGATGACTTTCGGAAGTTATATTGGCCTTATTATTTTAATTGCGGCCTTTGCTGGAGTAGGAATTTTAGCCTCTTCACTTTCGCAGAACCAGATTATGGCATATCTGTTAGGTGTTTTTATGTGCTTTATCATGTATTTTGGGATCGAACAATTGGCGAGCTATAAACTCTTGGGAGGTGCAGATTTCATTCTTCAGAATATAGGTTTCTATCAACATTTCTTAGGCTTTACAAGAGGACTGATCGATTTTAAAGATGTTGCCTATTTTATTTTGGTCATCGGTGCATCATTAGTATTGTCTAATCATTTTATTAACAAAAAGAAGTAGAGATATGAAGAAGATCAATGCTAAATCTCCACTGGGAATATTCTTATTTGTCATCATTCCTTTGGTTATTATTCTTGTGTATTCTGGAATCAGATTAGACTTAACAAAAGAAAAAAGATACACCCTTTCTGACAATACGATAAAAGTATTGGAGTCTGTTAAAAAACCTTTGACCGTTGAGGTTTATCTTGAAGGAGATTTTCCGGCAAGCTTTAAACAACTTCAGAGTGAGACGAAGTTTATGTTGGAAGAATTCAGAAAGATCAACCCTAAAATTGATTTTAAATTTATCGACCCTATTAAGACCAAAATGTCTCAGGACACTTTGATGGCAATGGGTATGCAACCTTCAATTCTTCCGGATGTGAAAGACGGTAAGATCTCACAGATTACCCTTTTTCCTTATGCAGTGATCAAACATGGAGATAATGGAATTTCGATTCCTCTGGTTGTACAACAGGCAGGTATTGATGCTGATCAACAGCTGACAAGATCTATTGAAGGGTTGGAATATAATCTTGTTTCGAATATTAAAAATATCGCTAGCGATAAGAAGAAAAAGATAGGGATTCTGATCAATCATGACGAACTCAGTCCTGATGAATTCCAGGGATTCATGCACCTTGCTATGGAAAATTATGACGCAGGTCCTATTATTCCTAAAAACCAGACTGAATTGAGTGTTGCAGATGTTCCTTTGCTAAAACAAATGAGCGCTTTAGTCATTGCAAAACCTAGAAAAGCTTTTACCGATAATGAAAAAGTAATTCTTGATCAGTACATCATGAACGGAGGGAAAACCCTGTGGATGATTGATGCGGTAAATGCTGAGATGGATACCCTGACAAGATCTAAGAAAGTAATGCCTTTCCCAATAGATATCAATATGACCGATTTCTTTTTCAATTATGGGATAAGAATCAATCCTGCGCTGGTTAAGGATGTGAAGAAATTCGCTTTATTGAGACTGGTAACGGGAGAAGTGGGAGGGAATCCTCAATATACAAGCCTCCCTTGGCCTTATTATCCGTTAGGAATTGCTGAAAATAACAATCCGATTACCAAAAATATCAATCCTGTAAAATTTGAATTCCCAACTTCTATCGACACCTTGGGAGGAAGAAAAAATATCAAAACAAAAGTCCTTTTCGAATCCAGTGAAAGAACGTTGCTGAAACAGGTTCCCAATTATGTGGATTTAAAAGAAATTGCAACCGTAGACAGTCTTGGGCAAATGGAAAAGCCAAGTACTCCAAAGATTTTTGCAGTAGCACTGGAAGGAAAGTTTAATTCTGCCTACGCCTCAAGAATTGAAAGAAAATCTTACCCGGGTTTCAAGGCAGAAAGTCCGGAAAATAAGATGATTGTTATTGCAGACGGAGATATAGGAAGAAACAAAGTGATTAAAGGAAAGCCTCTTCCATTGGGAGTTGATCTTTTAACCAATGAACAATTCGGAAATGAACAGTTCCTGAGAAATGCTTTAGACTATCTTTTAGATGACAGCAATCTGATGGAATTAAGAAATAGAAACATCGAAGAAAGACTTCTGGACAGACATAGAATTACCGAAGAGAAAGCCAACTGGCAGTGGCTTAATTTATTGCTTCCACTGGCTATTATTGGGCTTATCGGAGGACTGTTCTTCTGGCTAAGAAAGAAGAAATTTGGATAAAACAAAAAAGAGAAGCTCATCAGCTTCTCTTTTTTTATGTAGTATTCTATTTAGATTTCAATTTTCTATTCTCCTCCTTTAATGTTTCTACCTGTTCTTTCAATACTTTTATGTAATCCTGAAGATTTTCTACAATAGAATCAGGTATGCTGTGGAAGTGATTGAAATAGCTGCCTGCATTGTCATTAAACGTAGTGTTATCATGGCTATTATGAATAATAGATATTGGTTTTTCTTCTTTAATATCTTCAATAGAAACATTAAGAGCCGCGGCGAACTTTTCCCATTCATCATCATAAATCTTAACATCTCCACTTTCTTTTCTGCTATAATTAGAAACATCCGTTGAGATAATTTTAGACATATATTCTTGCGTGTAGCCTCTCTGCTTTCTTATATTTCTTAGTTTTTCCATAATGACTTTTTACTTGTGCCTTTGTACAAATATAGGCAAAAAGAGATAGAATTTTTAAACCTATGTATTGAAATGATTCTTTAGTTTTCAATTGTTGCGGGTCTTTGATCAGATAGACAATAAAGAAGAGAAGCTCATGAGCTTCTCTTCTTTAATTTTTTGTTATAATGTATAAAACTAGTTTTCTAAAATCGGAATAATATGATTCCATTTCAGCTGTTTGGCATAATCCAAAGCTGTTTTCCCATTTCCGGATAAGAGAGCTTTATCGGCTCCGGCTTCTAAAGCTGCCTGAACAGTAGTTAAGTTTCCGGCAATCGCTTCTCTGTGAAGAAGGCCCAATCCATTTTCGTCAATATGAGTAACTTCATCGGGGTATTGTTCCAGAAATTTGACAAAATCATCCTTCATATTCCTGCTCATCGGATGTTCAACGATATTTTCCGGTTCTTCTTTCTGTTGATTAGCCACCAGAATTTCATTAAAATCCCCGAAATCAAGCTGCCATGCCTCATCATGATCTTTTCTTTCTGCTGCAGACATATCGGAACGCATCTTTTGAATGGTAAATCCGCCATAGGCTTTTGGGAGAACTTCTGAAGATGATGAAAATAGCCTGGAAAGACCTTTGGGTTTCTGAACATTTGGAGTGATGGCAAAAAGCCAGTCACTGATTTCATTCAGAGGAATTTCTACATAATCGCCGACCTGTATATTCTTGAGAGTATTAGGCTCGTTGATAAGATAGCCTTTTACAACATCTCCATCAAAAAATACCTCGTTGATCCACATGTGCTCAGTTTCTATATCTCCTGTTTCATCGTCTTTTTCTTCAAAAGCAACTTTAACGCAGGATACATTAAGCCCCGGAATAATTCTTCGATATTCCCAGGATTGTTCACGCCAGAAATATTTAAAGGTTTCTTGTGCCTTTCGATAGGCTTCCTGCATCTTCGGATCACTTCCGTCAGCAAAAAAAACGGGATTATCTTCCATGTAATAGTTTTTAGATTTGGTGGTTGGTAAAAGTAGAAGAATTATGCCTGATAAGCTTCTTTTGGCAATAATGTTGCCGTTTTGTAGTAACTGATATCTGTATCAAAATGATCTTGAAGATCCTGGAACGTATTATAATCATAATGCAACCAGTTTTCTTCATTTTCAGGATCAGAAGTTTTGTCAACAGCCAATTCAAGCTTTCCATCTTCCTCGTAGCTGCATTCTATAGCTGCATATTTTTCGCCATTTGCGTCAGTACTATACCAACATTTTACCGTTTTTTCAAGCTGAGGTTCTCCGGTTTCATTATCAACAACCTGAGAGCAGATGAAATTTTCAGGATCATCTGTTTTAAAAACCGTTTTGGAAATTAAGGGAAGTTCGTCTACAGATAATGAATACAATTTGTTGGTAGAAATAACAAATCCGTCAGCAGTTTCTCTTTTCTCGATATCAAAGAAATCTGTTTTTTCTTTTAGATACTCCAGAACTTGCTCTTCATTTTCTCCATCACTAAGGAAATAGTTGATATTATACACATCGTCCTCATTGATGAATTCAATTTCTTTCAGGAAGCCTGAGCCTTCCTCATAATAATGCAGATGATACTCGTCTAGCTTCACAGCATTACTTTTGGAGATAACTTCTCCAAAAATGTTTTTGTACACTTTTTTCATTTTTAGTCATGTTATTTAGTTTCATCTATTAGTTTAAGTGGTAAGGCAAATATAAGTTTCTTTTTTATCTTAATGAGACATTGGAAACAGTATTTATTTCATAAATATTTCATATATCCTTTATAAAATCCTCATACTCGTAATAAAATCGTTCAAATCCATTCATTTTGTCGACAAAGAATTCAAAAATTTCCTGCCATGAGTTTTTATTAAACACAGATACCCCATTTTTTTCCACCCAAATCCTGCTGATCACTTTTCCGTTTTCCAGGGTAAAAAATTCCTCTTTATAGAATTCTCCAATCTCCTCCTTCAACATATCTTCCAATGACCAAATCTTGTCATAGTAGGCATTTCGGAAAATTTCGTCTTTCATTTCGATATCCAGAGATACTTCAGCTTTTTTATTATCTGCAGTGAATTTAAATGCCATATCCTTGACCTTTGTATCATACAGAATCCATTTTCTTGGAAAAGATTTTCCAAAAGCCGTCCAAAATTCTTTTTTTAATTGTTGTGCTTCTTGTTTACTGAACATGTGACAAACATAGGGATTTAATAGGAAAAAGGCAAGGTTGACCAGGCTTAAAAAGACAAATTTCCAAATTCATTGATGAGCCTTTTTTTGATTTTGCCTTTTCATTTAAACATATGAAACAATTTTCTTATTTTTGTCGTAATGCTTTCAAAAAAATCTCAATATGCTTTTAAGGCACTTTCATATCTTGTAGAAAAAAGAAATGAAGGGCCGGTTCTTATTTCCGAAATTGCGGAACACAAAAAAATTCCTTTAAAGTTTTTAGAAAATATTCTGCTTGAGCTTAAGAAAGCAGAAATCCTTGATAGTAAGAAAGGAAAAGGGGGAGGGTATTTTTTAAAAGAAAATCCTGAAAATGTAAAATTGGCGAAGATTATTCGTCTTGTCAACGGACCCATTGCAATGCTTCCTTGTGTAAGTCTTAACTTTTATGAAAAATGTGATGATTGCAATGAAGATCACTGCGGGCTTCATGATGTATTGATAGAAGTACGGGATGCCTCACTCAATATTTTGGAGAAAAAAACTTTAATGGATCTGGTCGACTGACCTGATCCTTTTTTTTGAATTATTAGTCTACTTTTTTGGTAGGATAATTATTTTATCAGATATTTGTAGGGCTTTCATTGAATCAATCAAGGTTTAAAGTGGGAGCATGCACTGAAACAAAATATATGGTAATTTCAAGAAAAATTCAGATAAGACTTAATGTACTCTTTGTAACCATTGCGGTTTTGGGAATTGTTGGGTTTTCTATGTATGAATTGGGCTATCTGGACGAGCTTTTCAATATTTTAGCTAAAGACAATCATATTTTCTATTGGATGCTCCTTGTTGGAGTATTTGCAGAGATCGTTGCGGGATCAATGGGAATGGGATATGGCGTAATCTGTACAACGACACTGATGTTTTTGAATATTCCGCCGCATATTGTCAGTGCCAGTATTCATTCCGCCGAAAGCTTTACAACGGCCGCCGGAAGTGTCAGCCATATCAAATTGAAAAATGTAAGTAAAAGTTTGGTTAAGAAACTAGCCATTCCAGCTGTTATAGGAGCCATTATAGGGGCGGTATCTCTTACTTATCTTGGAGAATATTATGCTAAAATTACCAAGACAATTATCGCTTTTTATACTTTGTACCTGGGTTTCCAGATTTTATCCAATGCTTTTAAAGGAAAACAAAGCAAAGCACTGAAGAGAAAAACAAATCTGACAAGACTTGGAGTGATAGGAGGTTTCATCGATTCCTTTGCTGGAGGTGGCTGGGGTCCGTTGGTAACCGGTACATTAATCAAAAATGCTTTTACCCCAAGATTTGCTGTCGGAAGTTCTACCGTTGCCAAATTTATCCTGACGATAACAGCTGCCGTTACTTTTTTCTTTACTCTGGGAATCCAGCATTGGAATATCATTTTGGGACTTCTCATCGGTGGAATTATCACCGCTCCATTCTCTGCTATGCTTACCGCAAAGCTTCCTGTAAAGAAAATGTTTTTTGTTATCGGATTACTGGTGATTGTCATGAGCTCTATAACTATTTATAAATCAGTATTGAGCTAAAAAATATACATATTTACAAAAATAAAAGCTCCAAAAAATATATTCGGTTTTGAAAATATTTTACTTTTACATCATTAAATAATAGAACATGAATTTACATATCATTGCACTTTTTAAGTTTAATGAAAATTATCTGATGGATGCGGTGGAGCTGTTCCAGACTCTTGTAAAAGAAACAAGAAAAGAGGAAGGTTGCCTGCAATATGACCTTATCGAGGATAAAGATAATAAAGGAACTTTCTTTCTGATTGAATTGTGGGCGAGTGTTGAGCATCATAACAGTCACCTGGGACAAGATCATCTTTTAGACTTCCGTAGAGATTCTTCAAAGATGATGGAAAATTCAGCAGAAGTATATAAAGGATTTAAAATATATTAAATACCTTATTCTGAAATTATAAAAGGCGGCCTCAGTATTCTGAAACCGCCTTTTTATTAGAAAAAATAGAAAGTATTAAAATAAAAGTTTTATTTTACAATAAGCTTTTTCGTTTCCGAATTACCTCCGTAAGTAATTTTAACCATATAACTTCCTGATGGAAGATGTGATAGGTTCATGTCTTGTTTGTAGAAACCGGATTGGTTCGTAAGCTCTGCTCCATATACCTTTTTCCCGGTAAGGTCATATACCTCTACATTCCCTTTGTTACCAGCTTTTTCTTTGATATCAAAAAGGACAGTTACCTTTTTGTCAGCAGTGGTTGGGTTTGGATAGATTCCAAATGATGCTTTTTTACCCACTTCAGTGATTCCTAAAGTTTCCGTAATTTTTTTATACTTGAAGTACATATTTCCGGTACTAGCTCCTCCATTGGTAACGAAGTACATTCTGTAATAGTCGCTTCCTTTTTTAATATAATATACGACATCAGACTTAACAGTTCCGATACCTTTCCATGAGTGACCAACCGTTGTAATGTTGGATGAAAAACTGCTATTGGCAGGCACCGAAGAACTTGCTGTTTCCTGCGTTTCAGGCTGTACCAAAGCTACTTTAATATTCGGGCTTTGAATAGCTCCTGAAAGTGGGTACATCTGAACCCCCATATAGAAAGTATAGTACTTGGTAAATACTAAATCCCATGCACTTCTGGAAGGTTCCAGATTCGGAACTTTTGCCCCTGTATCGAAAGAAAAATAATTAAAGAACGAATCATCAGTTCCATTAGCTATCGTTCTTGTCTCCGTAGGATCCCATGAGCTTCCATTCCACTTTGAATATTTAAAAGTATATCCTGAAAATGCATCCTGGATGGCAAATTTCATGTAAGTACCGTTAGCATACTTTAAAACAAAAATTGCTTTTCCATCAATATGATGCGTTAACCCATTGTATACTCCCCAACCTGTAGAGGGTAGATTTGGGTTAGGTGAAGTCACAGGCCCTTGTTCAAAAGCTCCCTGGCTCCAGTCAGTAATCTGATCCGGATTGTAAAGAGGAGCCCCCCAAGATCCTTCATTGCTGATATTGATATTATCCCAGTCTGCTAAATTGGTTGAAGCGGTATACACTTCGATATCTTTAGCATCATTGATTCTAGTTCCAACTGAGAAGTTTGAATTTCTGTAAAAAGCCACATCCCAGGTATTGGCAGGCTGAGAAATCATATTTCCATCCGCCAGATTAACGAATACACGGTTCTGATATCCTTGTCCCATCGACATATTTACCTGTGTGTATCCCAATGCATCCGTTTGCGCAATAACCGTCTGTTGAACAGTCAGGGCAAGCATAGAAGCCAATAATAGTTTTGTTTTCATAAATTATTTTTTAAATCCTTATTTAGAATTGTTCTATAAAAGTAAATAATTATTTTTAATGATTCTAAATAAAAACATGATTTTTATCTTGTTTACCCATTATGTTATGGCTTCTATACAATAAAATAGCCGATAGGAAAGGACCTACCGGCTATTTTTATATCAATAACAGTCTAAAGACAGTTTATTTTTTTATGAATTTTGATTGAATGGTTTTACCATCCGCTGTTTCAATCATCAGGAAGTAAACGCCTGTCTGAAGATTACTGATGTCAAATCTTTGTCCATTTAGTTTCCCTTCAGACACTTTTTGCCCTCCCGCAGAATATACCTGAATTTTTTTAGGCTCTTTCTTAGTTACAAAAGTTAAAGCAGTATTATTAGAATTTAAAGCAAATTTGATTTCTGCTTCTGAAGATTTTTTGGTGTCTCTAACCCCTAATGAAGCAGTAGTGTTATATACTACATTATCAATTTGAACGGCAACGTGGGTTGCTGTTGGAGTAAACTTGAATACAAGATATGATCCTGCAGAAGCTGGAATATCAACGCTTACATTTTGAACAGTTCCTATAGTTGCTACATTAATTGGACTTCCTACGGGAACAAATGTAGACATATCAGAAGGATTAGAAGCAACCCCTATTTGAATACTTCCAGGACCGGGAGATGGGGATACTAATGTTGTATCGAATGTTAATGTTTTATTCCCCTGTGGAGCCTCAATCTGTGGAGTAATCAGATAAGATGAACCACTTGAATTATTACCCGCATAAGATTGAATAAATCTGTTCGAGTCACCCGCAACAATCATTCTGGGTGGAACCGGAGGGAATTCTCCTGTTATAGGAGCTACAATAGCAGACCAGCCAAATTGAGGAAATGTAGTATTTCCAACTGTAAAATTATTAAAATTTTCATTAAGTGTTGCGACCTGAGCATTCATACCGAATGCAGCAAGCATTAAACCTCCAATAAGTAATCTTAGTCTCATAATTTTATTTTTATTTAGAATTATTCTACAAAAATATACATTTATTTTTAATGATTCTAAATAAAGTTTTATATTTGTCGAAAATTTGTACCCCTTATGAAGAAGAAAGTGCTTTCCGCTCTATCATTATCCGTTGCTTTATGGATGAATGCACAAGAAAAGGATTCTCTTAATCAAAAGAAAATTGAAGAAGTTGTCATTACAGGACAGTATATGCAACAATCAATTAATAAATCCATTTATAAAGTTGATGTTATCGATGCTCAACAGATTAAAAACATGGCTGCGACGAATGTAGCAGAAGTTTTAAATCAAAGTCTTAACATCCAAGTAACACCTGATACCCGTTCAGGAAATTCTACTGCTAACATCATGGGGCTAGATGGCAATTACGTAAAAATTCTTATAGATAATATTCCGGTAGTAGGGGATACAGGGCTAGGAAGCAATATTGACCTAACCAAAATATCTTTAAACAATATAGAGAGAATTGAGATTGTAAAGGGAAGTATGGGAGTGGAATATGGAAACGGGGCAGTCGCAGGAGTGATCAATATTATCACCAGAAAAAATACCAACAAAAAAATAAGTGTAAGAGGTTCTCTTCAGGAAGAAACGGTAAGAGATGGTTATGATCTTAAAAAAAGAGGAAAAGGAAGACATATCCAGAATCTTAATGTAGATTACAATATTGATGATAAATGGTTTGCTAATATCAGTTTCAACCATAATCAGTTTATGGGCTACGAAGGAGAAAGCAAAGGATATAAGTATTTTGGACAGGATAATAAAAGAGGGTATGAATGGAACCCAAAAGATCAGTTTGATACCTCTGCTTTAATCCGATATACAAAGAATAAAACTACATTCTATTATAAACTGTCTTATCTTAATGAAAAGTTTAATTTTTATAACCCTGAAGTAAGCAGAAACCCTCTTAACGACGGAAAGGGCGGAGTTGCTTATGAAAGTAGAGACAGACAATACAATACAGATCGTTGGATCCACCAATTCAATATTCAAACAAATTTAGGACACATCAGATATATGGGAGATTTTTCCTATCAAAACCAGGATAGAAAATATTTCGATTATAACTATGACATTCCTAATAGAGTTGTGAAAAGTAGCCAGGAAAAAAAATCTTATTATAAAACAGATGTAATTTATTCAAGAGGGATGTTCAGTAATTTCCTTGATAATAAAACTTTTGACTTCCAATTAGGTTATGAATTAGACTATACGGATGGGTATGCGGCATTGATCGCAGGAGATTTCTTTGGAGAAGCAGTAAAGAGAAAAATCTTTACGTACTCCAATTTCCTTTCGGCAGAATGGAATGTTTCAGACAAACTGTCTCTAAGACCCGGAGTAAGGCTTTCTTTGAGCGAAAATTTTAATGATCAATATAATTATTCCCTTTCTGCAAGATATAAAACTTCTGAAAACTCAAACCTGAGAGCAGTAGTTGGATCAGCCAACCGTTTTCCGAAATATGATGAACTGTATACCTATTTTGTAAATCTTAATCATGATGTACAGGGGAATCCAGATTTGAAGCCGGAGAAAGGATTCTCCGCAGGTGTTTTCTGGGATCAGAATTTTACAGTAGGCACATCTGGTTGGAGGATCGCATATAACGTAGATGCATTATATCTGGATGTACGTGACAGAATAGACATGGTAATTATTAAGGAACCTTCTACTTATAAATATATGAATATCAATAAGTATAGGAATATGTTATTATCTGCTAATATTGATTTTAGAAAAGATCAGTTTGCCTTATCATTGAGAGGCTCTGTCAACGGAACCTCTGTATCAATGAATACTTTAAATTCGTCTTCTCCAACAGACTTCCAGTATCTTGTACAGGCAGGCGCTACAGCGACTTACAAATTGAAAAAAACAAATACTAATTTCTCTCTTTACTATAAATATACAGGACCGGACAGAATTTATGTAGCAGATGGAACCAACGGTTTCCGCCTTGGAAGAATAGACAGTTTTCATATGATGGATTTCATTGTCAGCCAACCGTTCTGGAATAATCATTTTGAAATAGCGGCAGGAGTGAAAAATATCTTTGATGTAACAAGATTAAATTCTAGTGCGACGGCTGCCTCGGCTCACAACGGTGCATCAGGTACGGTTAATTTATACTATGGTAGAAGTTATTTTGCCAGATTAATGTTTCAATTTTAAATAAATTACGATTATGAAATATTTAAAAATATTTTCTATTCTTTCTCTTATGGTTGCCACACAATCTTGTCTTTCAGCTGATGAGGATCCGGTGGCCGTTCCTCCAATGACAGGATCTGAAGTAAATGTTGAGGTAGGAGGTCCTACAGAACCGAACCAGGTCTGGATTGATTTAAGTGATTATCAAAACAGGAATATCAACAAGAGGACAGACTGGGATCTTGGTTTTTATACTGGAGAAGAGTTCAGAGTAATTATGAACGGATCTTTGGCTATGACAGTGATCAAAATACCTAACGCTACAGATATTACAAAAGTGAAGGAATCTGATGTGCAAAATTTAAAAGATATTGCCCAAGTAGGATCATTTGATGCCGGAAACATGAAATATATCGATAATCCTGATGGTAATTTCCTAACTCAAACCTCAGGAATAGATGCCATTAAAGAAAATGATGCAGATAATCCTATCTATCTGATTAATTTAGGAAGAGAAATACCTTCTTCATCCAACATTGGGGCAGGATCTGTTTCATTATCCGGAGATCCAAGAGGATGGAAAAAAATTCAGATTCTAAGAGCTCCCAACGGATATAAAATTCGTTATGCAGACATTAATGCAGATACTACCGGAATCAAAGAATACATAATTACAAAAGATACTGAATATAATTTTGCATTTTTCAATGTGAAAACCGGCTCTCCTGTAAAAATACAACCTAAAAAGAAAAAATGGGATTTAGCCTTTACAACATTTACTAATGAAGTATTTATAAGTCCTGGAAATAGTGCAGGAAGTTATTTTTACGCAGATTTTATCATTACAAATACGCTTAATGGAGTAGGGGCTTATCAGGTTAATGTTACCGGAAGTCTTGACCAGGCTTATACTGCTTTTAAACTAAAAGATGTTGACGCTGCTAAATTTGTTTTTAATGATCACAGAGCAATTGGTGATAAATGGAGAACAACCACAGGAACAGCTGCCAATCCGATTCCTTTTGTCTATTCTGACCGTTTTTTTGTATTGAAAGATGCAGAAGGGTTTTACTTTAAATTGAGATTCAACAAAATGAAGGACGAAAAAGGGAACCGAGGTTACAGTAATTTTGAATTTGAACCTTTATAATAATCAAATAATAGTATATCATGAAAAAATTCATCCTTGCAGCTTCTGTTCTTGTAGCGGTTTATTCATGCAAAAAAGCAGAAGGCACAGCAAAAGAAAATACAACGGAAGCTACTTCTGAAGAGCCTAAAACGAATAATAAAATAATAACATTAAACGGAGGTATTACGGAGATCGTAAGTGCTTTAGGTCATGAAAAAGAGATTGTAGGAACAGATGTTACCAGTACCTATCCTGCCTCTTTAAAAGCTACTGCGAAAGATTTAGGCCATGTAAGATCTATGACAATTGAGCCGATTATGGCGGTAAGTCCTACTTTGATTCTTGCTTCCGATAAAGATATTAATCCTGAATTATTGGGGAAAATCAAGTCTTCAGGGATTAAAACTGAAATTTTCAAACAAGAGTATACCGTTGACGGAACTAAAAAATTAATCGCTGATGTAGCCACAGCAATAGGCAACACAGATTACCAGAAGTTGAATGATAAAATCGATGCAGATCTGAAACAAGTTCAGCCCATCGCTAAAAAACCGAAAGTATTATTCATCTATGCCAGAGGAAATATGCTGATGGTAGCAGGTAAAAATACTCCTATGGCTTCTCTTATCAACCTTGCAGGAGGAGAAAATGCAGTGAATGAATTTGAAGATTTCAAACCATTAACTCCAGAGGCCGTGGTAAAAGCAAACCCTGATGTATTGTTCTTCTTTGAAAGTGGATTACAGGGAGCCGGAGGAAACGAAGGAGCTCTTAAAATGCCGGGCGTTTCCCAAACTAATGCCGGAAAAAATAAAAAAATCATCGCAATGGATGGAGGGTTAGTTTCAGGTTTCGGACCAAGACTAGGAGAAGCAGCAGTAGGATTAAACAAATTATTAGTTGAAAGCACAAAGTAAATTATACTTTTACATGACAATAAGTACCATACTGCTTGCTATCATAGCAGTATGGTCTATTAATACAGGAGTTTACGATTTTAATGGTAAATCTGCATTTGAAGTTTTAGGAAAAGTAATAACAGGAGATTCGGGATTATCATTGAGTGATAAATATGTAGTTTGGGATGTACGGGCAGCCAGAATTATTATGGCGATTTTAATAGGAAGTATGTTGTCGGTTTCAGGAACAAGTCTCCAGGGGCTTTTCAAGAATCCTTTGGCAACAGGAGATTTAATAGGATTGACATCGGGAGCAACCTTACTGGCAGCAATTGCGATTGTTTTAGGAGGACATTTCAAAGAGTATCTTCCTGAAGCTGTACAATTCTCATTGGTAGGAATCTCTGCTTTTATAGGATCTTTTTTATCAATGATGTTAGTCTATAAGATCTCAACAAGCGGAGGGAAGACAAATGTGGTCATGATGTTACTGACGGGAGTTGCTATTACAGCTATCGGTTTTTCAATTACAGGTTTTCTAATCTATATTTCAAAAGACGAACAGCTTAGAGATTTGACATTCTGGAATTTAGGAAGTTTAGCCGCTGCTACATGGACAAAAAATATTATTTTGGGTATCGTTTTAATCATTGCATATATTATTCTGTTACCTAAAGGAAAGGCCTTGAATGCGATGATGTTGGGAGAAAAAGATGCACATCACCTGGGAATCAATGTGGAAAGACTTAAGAAGCAGATCATTATTATTGTAGCTTTGATGGTAGGAAGTTGCGTAGCATTTTCAGGAACGATTGGCTTTGTAGGTCTTATTGTACCCTATATTTTAAGACTTCTATTCAAATCCAATTATGCATTTATACTGCCGTTGTCAGCCGTTTGCGGAAGTATTTTGTTATTGACGGCAGATACATTTAGCAGGAGTATTGTGGAGCCCTCAGAATTACCTATCGGTATATTGACTGCATTAATGGGAGGACCTATTTTTATAGCAATTTTGGTTAAATTCAAAAAATCATTATAATGATCAAAGCGCACCAGATTAATTATAAACATAAAGAATTTCGTATCCTGGACGGTGTAGATGTATCTTTGGAGTATGGTGAATTTTTAGCCATCGTAGGACCCAATGGCGCCGGAAAGTCAAGTCTTCTCAGCGTTTTGGCTGATGAGGTAAAAGCCGGAAAGCAAAAGGTTCTGTTTAAAGATAAACCCATTCAGGATTGGAATATCAAAGAACTTTCAAAACACAAATCAAAATTTTCACAACATAACAGCAATGATATTCCGCTTGAAGTAAAAGATGTGGTCATGATGGGAAGGTATCCGTATTTTGATGCTCAGCCCGGAAAGGAAGACCTTGAAGCGATGAATAATATGATGTATGAAACAGATATTTTTCATCTCAAAGAAAGAGAATATAATACACTTTCAGGAGGAGAAAAACAACGAGTACACCTTTCAAGAGTAATGGCACAGCTGGAAAATGATATTGCCCATAAGCTGGTCTTTCTGGATGAGCCTTTGAATAATCTGGATGTAAAACATCAGTATAAAGCATTAGAAATCATTAAAAAATTTACTAAAAAAGCAAATAGTGCCATAGTTGTTTTACATGATTTGAACCTTGCTGCTCAGTTTGCAGATAAGATTTTATTAATGAAATCAGGGAAAGTTTCTGCCTATGGAACCCCGGAAGAAGTATTTACGGCTGAAAATATACGCCATGCCTATAACTTCCCTTGTACCATTTGCGAACATCCTATTACCAATAACCCAATGATCATTTTTGGATAACCATGGAAAAAGAAGAACTCAAAATCCTTGCTCAAAACCTTGCCAATCCTCAGGGAGAAAAAGGTAGAGAAATCGGTGAGATGATGAATACCACTAATCTCAGCATGACATTAGAAAGTATCAAAGCACTTGCAATTGAAGATAACGAACAGATTCTGGAAATAGGCCACGGAAATGCAGGACATCTGAAAAGTATTTTGGCTTTAGCTAAAGATCTGAAGTATACAGGAATTGATATTTCTGAAACGATGCATAAAGAAGCCAAAAGACTAAATCAGGAGTTCGAAAACAATGCAAGCTTTGTGTTGTATGAAGGAACAAAGCTCCCTTTTAAAAATGAAACCTACGATAAAATTTTTACAGTAAACACCGTGTATTTCTGGGAGAACCCTGTAGAGTTTTTAAATGAGATTTATAGAGTTTTAAAAGACGATGGAACATTCGTTCTTACATTCGGGCAAAGAGATTTTATGGAGAAACTACCATTTACAGCGTATGACTTCACTCTGTATGATAATGAAGAAATGGAGCAACTGATCTCTAAAAGCTACTTTAAAAGGATGAAAATCTCCGAGAAAGAAGAAGATATAAAAAGCAAAACAGGAAACGAAACAATACATAGAATTTATACAGTTTTAACCATTAAAAAGTAAATAATGAGCACATTAGTTAATGATCTAAAGGAGAAATGGGAAGCTTTGAAAGCTGAAAATCCACATATAAGAATAAGAAATGCAGCAGAACAATTAGGAGTAAGTGAAGCAG
Organism: uncultured Chryseobacterium sp.; assembly: GCA_963518055.1. Lineage (GTDB taxonomy): Bacteria > Bacteroidota > Bacteroidia > Flavobacteriales > Weeksellaceae > Chryseobacterium. Next base: position 48,439 of record CAUQIC010000018.1, on the reverse strand, counting down.
AATTATTAGCAACAAGCATAGGAGAGGGAGTTACCGTACTTAATCCGGATTTTCCGGCAATTCTTACGGAAGCTGAGCAGTTGGGAAAAGTAATGGCTCTTACCCGTAATGATGAATGTGTTCATGAAAGAAAAGGAATCTACCAGAATGGTGATTTCAGCAGCCCTCACGCGCAGCTTTTTGTGGGAGAAGATATTGATCTTAGAATTTTCCTTAACCATTGGAAGTTTGCTTTTGCAGTAGTGGAAGGAGATAGAAAAAGTCTTCAGTTCTTCGGTAAAGACGGACTGGCACTTCACAAAATCTATCTTACTAAAAATAGCAACGAAGAAGCTTTCGATGCTATTGTTGAAAAATTCAAGGCAGAAGATCAGAACCAAACTTTAACATTTGAAGCTGTAGCTCCAAAGCAGGCTGAAAAAGCTGACGCTGATATTGATGTGGAAGGATTCAAAAAAGCATGGACAGAATTGAAAGATACTCACGATTTCTTCATGATGACGAGAAAATTCGGAGTAAGCAGAACCCAGGCTTTACGATTAGCTCCTGAAGGATTTACCCAGAAAATTGATAATGCTAAAGTTGTGAATGTCTTGGAAGAGGCTTCTGAAAAAAACACCCCTATTATGGCATTTGTCGGAAACAGAGGAATTATTCAGATCCATACAGGAAATGTGAAGAAAACCCTTTGGCACCAACAATGGTTCAATGTAATGGATCCTGATTTCAATCTGCATTTAGATGTTACGAAAATTGCAGAAGCATGGATCGTTAAAAAGCCTACTGAAGACGGAGAAGTAACTGCTATCGAAGTGTTCAATAAAGAAGGAGACTTTATCGTTCAGTTCTTTGGGAAAAGAAAACCTGGAATTCCTGAGCTTCAAGAATGGAAAGATCTGGTAGCAGGATTAGAAAAATAATAATTAGATGATTTGAATAAGGCCGTTTTGTTTTTAGAATTCAAAGCGGCCTTTTTCATGATAAAAGTAAATACAAATAGCAGATTTGCCATTATAGTACTGGTTGTACAAAGGTATTTGTGTACTTTGTGGTTAATTTAAAAGGTAAATAGAATGAAGAATATTCTCGTAATGATTTTGCTTACAGCTTTCTGTTCATTGAAAGCACAGAGTTTTAAAGCATATCAGTTGTATGATAAAAAAGGTAAGGAAGTAAATACAGATAAAATCGTTAAGGAGTTGGTGGACTATGATGTTGTTTTTTTTGGAGAAAACCATAACAGTTCAATCAATCACTGGCTTCAGTTAAAAATTACGCAAGCTTTATTTGAAAAGAAAAACGGACAACTCATTTTAGGGGCTGAAATGTTTGAAAGAGATAACCAATCTCAGTTGAATCAATATTTAAGCGGAAAATTTGATGCTAAGACATTCAAAGATTCAGCTCGTTTATGGAATAATTATGCAACAGATTATAAACCTTTGGTAGATTTTGCTAAAGATAAAAAGCTGAAATTTATTGCTACTAATATTCCAAGGAAATATGCTTCACAAACAGCTAAAGAAGGGTTGGAATCATTGAATAAACTTAGTGATAAAGAGAAAACCTATATTGCCCAGCTCCCTATCAAAGTAACTTTAGATACACCGGGCTATTCTGAAATGAAAGCAATGATGGGAGATCATGCTGAAGGAACAAAAGTGATGAATTTTATTTCTGCACAGGCTACAAAAGACGCAACCATGGCAGAATCTATCCTTAAAAATATCCAGGCTGGGAAAACCTTTATTCATTACAACGGTAATTATCACAGTAAAGAGTTTGGAGGGATCTATTGGTATATTAAACAGAAAAATCCGAATCTGAAAATGGCTGTAATTTCTGTCTTTGAATCTGAAGATCCGGAATTAAAAATTCCTTCAAAAGATTATATCCCAACAGATTTTAATCTGATTATCCCAAGTGATATGACAAAGACTTTTTAAGTAATACTGTTATTCTGGCGTGCAAATTAAAGAGATTGTATAGATTTGATGCGCGAGATTCATCGTAATTAACGAAATGGTATTCAATAAAAACGGGCTTTAGCCCGTTTTCTTATAATAAAAGGTCCAATGGCTTTAGCCAAAACATAATGACATTAGTTACCTTTGTACCACATTCAATCAATATGAAAAAAATATCCATTGTATTTATCTTTTGTATCGGTCTGTTCCATGCACAAAACTTCACTTCAAATGAACTTTCAATAATCAACCAGGGAGATGTGAATTCAGCATTACCTATTTATCAGACGACAGATACCCATCAACATAAAACACTCCTGAATTTCTCCTCAGAGATAAATCCTACAGATGCTAATACTGCTGTTTTGGTAAAAAGAATGAAAGAATCATTGCTTTCCACAGATGGTGGAGTAGGAATTGCCGCTCCTCAGGTAGGAGTCAACAGGAAAATAATTTGGGTGCAGCGATTTGATAAAGAGGGAACTCCTTTAGAATATTTTATCAATCCGGTAATTGTTTGGAAATCTGATCTGCAAAATTTAGGTCCGGAAGGAGATTTATCCATTCCCGACTTCAGAGACCAGTTTTATAGAAGCAAAGTGATTCAGCTGGAATATGTGGATTTAAAAGGGCAAAAATATTCAGAAATTGTAGAAGGGTTTACCGCTGTTATTTTTCAACATGAGATCGACCATCTTTTTGGAATTCTGATTTCAGATAAAAAGGAAAAAGAGAAAAATGATTCTTACAAAAAGGTAGATGCCTATCAGAAAAGTGACCTGAATAAAAGATAGATTTCAGGACGGGACATAAATATTATAAAAGCTACAGTATTTTGCTGTAACTTTTTTCTTAATTGCCAAATGGCTTTTGAGTACTGCAGGTAATGTTTTCTCCAGGAGCTACTCTAAAATATTGACAAAAATAACGGTAGTATTCATAACGGTATTTTGTTTTAGATTGTATGGTAGGCTGTCCACATTCAATACCACCATTGATAATATTTACAGTAGCTCCAAAACCAGGGATTCTTCCACTTTGTTTATCTTTTTCTGTAGGCTGCCATTTCCCGATCATTACGTCATGACAAGAAGGCTTTGGGAATTGAGGAGTCGTCCAAAACCAAATGGCAGAAGCAAAAGACAGAACATTGTTATCGGCCAGAAGTCCTGGATTTTTTAAAAGTATATTTTTATCACCAAACCAGGCTTCACTAAATTGTCCGTAGTTGTAATTCCAGCTTAGCTGTTTAGGGCCTCGACCGTAATAAGCTTGGCCTGCTGTCGGAGGGTAATTAAGCTTAGAAGCATCGGAATAATTATTCCCGTTTCCCTTATTATTTTCTTCGATGAAATATAGCCCCCATTTATAGTACCCTTCAGGTGCATCATCCCAGCCACCACTCGTTTCCTGAGCAATATTGGCCAAAAATGCAGCGAGTTCCCTCTTCTGATCTTCAGGTGTTCCTTCATTCAGAAAAATAGGGAAATGGGCTGCAGCTTTTATAAATGCCTGGTAAGAATAAAAATCCTTGTGATTGCTGTTTTTTCCTTGGATATTATTTCTGTTGGGGAATAACAAATTCCAGGTTTTAGCATCTATAAGTTGAGTAATATGCGCAGTTATTTTAGACTCGTTAATCTCTTGCAAAGGCTTTTTATCCTGAGCACAATATCTGCTGTAAGGAGTCAAAAAAAGGCTTAAAGAAATTATTATGGTTGATAGTGTTTTCATCGTTTAATTATATTTGATACCATTTCTTTATTGAATGATTAAAAGAATAAGCTATTAATCAAGCATAATAAAAATAAAACTTTGCTTTTAATAAAATACAAACGACACCAATGCATAGCCCAAACTCTTATCAGTAATGATAAGTAAAATAGAAATTCATTTTAGGTATTATTTTCATAGTATCTTAAAACAAAATCTTCACCATTATACTTTTTGGTTTTTGTCCTGCATAGACTTGGCAGATTATCTCCTTAACAATTTCCATTTTAATAAAACATGAGTCTCACAAATATATAACACAAATTTTGTATTTAAAATATCCACGCTTATCTGTGTTCATCTGAGAAAATCTGTGGTTAAAGATAAAAATGAGCTGTTTTATCTCAAAAACAGCTCATTTCAAATATAATTATAAAAAAAATTGGATTAATCGTTGTTGGTTACTGATAACTTAACCTCAATATTGTTTCGGGTTGCATTAGAATATGGGCAAATCTGGTGGGCTTTCTCCGTTAGTGATTCTGCTTCTTCAATAGAAACTCCCGGGATATTAACATCCAGTTCTGCAGCTAATCCAAATCCTCCATTTTCAAGTTGCCCTATGCTAACCTGCGCAGTAACACGAGTCTCACCGGTTTTAATTTTTGATAAACTGATCACTCTGTTCAAAGCACTGTCAAAACATGCAGAATATCCTGCAGCAAAAAGCATTTCCGGGTTGGCAAAATCGTCATTTGCTCCCCCTAAACCTTTAGGCATTTTAACTTCAAGGTCTAATACTCCGTTTTCACTTTTAACATGTCCGTTTCTTCCTCCGGTTGCGGTTACTTTTGTTGTGTATAATGTTTTCATTATTTTTCTATTTTGTTTAATATTTTTAATACGGTGTCTTTAAGGTGCAGAAGTTCCTCAGGTTGTATATCGAGTTTCTCCTGAATTTTTCCCGGAATTTCACATGCCTTTTTTTGCAATAGCCTTCCGGGTTCTGCTAAAAATACTTCAACTACTCTTTCGTCTTCTTTTTTTCTTTTTCTTATGATAAAGCCTTTAGCTTCCAGTCTTTTGAGTAGGGGAGTTAAGGTTCCGCTGTCCAAAAAAAGTTTTTCTCCAATATGACTTACCGTAAGGCCGTCACCATCCCATAATATCATCATAACAAGGTATTGAGGGTAGGTAATATCAAGCTCATCGAGAAAAGGACGATATAATCCGGTAATCTCTTTAGCGATAACATATAAAGGAAAACAAATCTGGTTTTCTAATTTGGGTGTTTGGGAAGTTTTCATAAGTTGGGTACGAAAGATTCGATGAAGGTATTACTTTTTTATGATAAATTCATCCATTGGAACGCGTACTTTTTTCATCGTAGATAGCCAGTCATTGGCTTCGTCACGGTATCCAAGGTATAAAAGACTTACACTTTTTAATCCTAATTCATTTAATCCCAATACTTCATCAACCACTTTATTGCTGAATCCTTCTGCCGGAGTACTGTCGATTTTAAGTTCTGCTGCCTGTGCAAGGGCTATTCCCAATGCAATATATGTTTGGCGGGCAGTATGGGCAAAATGCTGTTCAGGAGTCTGTGCGCCATACATTTCTTTGATTTTATCTGTATAGCTTCCAAAACGTCCTCTCGGAAGATCTCTTACATCGGTATGATGGTCATAAACTTTGTCAATTTTTTCATTGGAATAACTATCCCAAGCTGCAAAAACCAATACATGAGAAGAATCTCTCATCACTTCAGGGTTTAATGCTCCGGCTACCATTTTTTCTTTCAATTCCTGATTTTCTACCACGATGATGCGGAAAGGCTGTAATCCGGATGAAGTGGGTGCCAGTCTTGTCGCTTCCAAAATGGTATTTAAATCTTCCTGTGAAACTTTTTTGGTTGGATCATAAGCTTTTACAGCGTGTCTCCAATTAAGGTCTTCTAATAATGACATTTTATTTTTATTTTAAATTAAACGAATGAGTGGTTATCTATTCACAAATTTTGTTTTGTTATAAATTAACTATGCAAATATATGGCCAATTAAATTGCGTGCAATTTAATTTTGATAAATTTTATTTATAACAATTATTTAAAAAATGAGAAAAAGAATAATAAAAATGCCTCTAGATGCAAATTCCCAGAATGCTTTTGTTTAATAGAAGGTATCAGATTTCCAAATCGGACAGGTTGACTTTTGCTGTTTTTCAGCATGATTCGGATTTTTTTATCAAGTAGCTATTCCAATCTTTGTAACAGATTTTTAAACTAAAAACAATGCAAAAATTTAAGAATAAAACAGCCTTAATTACTGGAGGAACCAATGGAATGGGCTTAGCTACCGCTCAAAAATTTATTGAAGAAGGAGGGCGGGTGATTATTACAGGGAGAAGTGAGGAGACTGTCAGAAAAGCCTTAGAAATACTAGGAGAGAATGCTTATGGAATTGTATCCGATGCTGGAAGCATAAGTGATCTGATGAACTTACAAAATGAAGTGAAGAAATATACGGAACAGATTGATCTGCTTTTTCCTAATGCAGGATATGGGAAATTTGCTCCGATCGAATATGTGGATGGGGGTCAATTTGATGAATTATTCAATGTGCTGGTCAAAGGAGTTTTTTTCACGGTACAACAGATATTACCGTTCATGAAAAAGGGGAGTACTGTTGTTTTTAATACCTCAGTAGCTACGGACATTGCCATGGAGAATTTTTCAATATACACCGCTGCAAAGGCTGCCGTACAGTCTTTTATTAAAACATTCGCTCTAGAGCTTACCGAGCGGGGGATACGTGTCAACGGAATTAGCCCGGGACATATTAAAACCAATATTTTTAATAATACAGGATTAACCACAGAGCAGATCGAAAGCGCAGTCCATGATATTATTCCTACCATACCTTTTAAAAGGCAGGGAGAACCGGAAGAAATAGCCCATGTAGTTTTGTTTCTGGCTTCAGAAGAGGCGTCCTATATTCATGGAGCAGAAATAAAGGTAGATGCAGGAATCTCTGTCATAAGGTCATAGACTGAAATAGATAGAGATTATTTTACCTCGTTGATCTCTTTAATCATATTGGTTTTGCCTTCAACACCAATATTGTAGGTCTTTCCTTTTTTAAAACTTAGATTTACCTTTTCCATCAACGTTTTATAATCAGAAGATTTTTTTGAAAGATAAAAAACCTGAGCACTTATTCCGATGGCTACGCGTACAACTTCTTCCGGCTTATCCGGATCTTCAAGGATATTATTGATGGTAGCATTATTATACCATGTTAATTTTTGGGATTCGGAATTTGATGAACAGGATGTAATCATGGTAAATAGTAATAATAGATAAGTCCAGACTTTCATAATCATAAATTTTATAATAGGATAAAAAGCTCCTGCAATATATAAATAAATGCAGGAGCTCTATAAAAAGTTAGTTAGAATCCACAATGTGCTGTACTAGGTACAGGTGCACTACAGCCTGAAAGAGATGAGAAGGCGGTTAATGTACAATTGGTATTAACCAGATTGTTATCATACAACAAAGATCCCGATGGACTTCTGTAGTAAACATTCCCTGCTGTATTGATAAAAGAGGAAACGGAAGTTGATCCGCACGTAGAATTTGTACAAGCAGCTCTCCATGCTGTATCAGTGATTGGTCCTGTTGAATTTAATGAAGGGTCTATAATTCTTTTTTCAACCACTCCTGAAGCATTTTTAAAGCTTACCAGAATCGCTACGTGATATACCCATGATACGCAGCAAGTCCCAGTAGAAGCTCTCAGGTTCCCATATACGAATTGCTTTTCGCATTCATAGCCGGCATTATTTAATATTTGTCTCATTTTGTGAGCTCTTGCATAGCATCCGTCTACAGGATATCTGAATGTAATACAAGGAGAAGAAGCGGTAGAAGCTCCGCAAGACTGGTTTTTGATTTGAGTAAATAAGCTGTTTAAAGTAGCTAAATCAGGAATAACACTTGCCAATTTACTCGTTGTTGCATCTGACTTTACTTCTTTTGTAAAAACAGATTTAAAGTAACGTACATCTTCATCCGTTACTTTTTCAACTTTAGCAATTTCGTTAGTGTTAGCCTTTGTGAAAATATGCACAGGAGTTTCGCTCTTTACAGCTTGTCTGATCATGGAAATAAAGTTCTCATTTTCCTTCGTGTCCTTTATCTCAAAAGGCTGGGCAGTAAGCATTAATGAAACTTTATATTTTCCATTTTCTTGCTGTATTCCTACCGGAACAGTTTTTCCAAAGTCTTTTGCCACATTTTCTGCAGACTCTTTAGCGGTTAGATTGGCTTCTTGGTTGGCATTTGAATCTGCACAGGCATTAAATGACATGATCGTCACAAATGCCATCATGGATAACAGAAATTTTTTCATAATTCTCATAAATTTGGTGGTTAAATGATTTTTTAGTGATTTTAGTTCACTATTTTGTGATATTAAAAGTAGAAAAAATTAGATTACCTGCAAATATTTTTTACAAAAATTTAATAATAAATGAAATTTATCAAGTTTTAACGCATTTATTTACGCGTATTTATGTTATATTCTAAATGAATTAAGTGAAAATTATAAATTATTTAAAATAAAAGATATAGGGTAGATAAAGCGAAAAATAAAAAACCAGTCTCAATAACTGAAACTGGTTGTCATATATTTTTTATAAAGATTATTTATAGATCAATTCTGCCTGAAAAACGTCAGCAAAATGCTTTCTGATTTTAGCTTTGATATCCTCCATTTCTTCAGGAGTCAATTCTCTTTCAAGTTCTCTTTTCAAAGAAGTTACCTGTTTGTCTTTGATGCCACACGGAATGATGTATTCAAAATAACGCATATCTGTATTGATATTTAAAGCAAAACCATGTAAGGTTACCCATCGGGAAGCTTTTACTCCCATGGCGCAGATCTTTCTTGCATAAGGTTTTCCAACATCCAGCCAAACTCCTGTTTCTCCAGGGGAACGCTCTCCATTCAGTCCGTATTCACCAATAGTTCTGATAATCACTTCCTCAAGATTTCTCATATATAAATGAATATCCGTGAAAAAGTTTTCAAGATCCAAAACAGGATACCCTACAATTTGTCCAAAACCGTGATAGGTAATATCTCCACCACGATTGGTTTTCACATACGTAGCTTCCAGTTCTTTCAGCTTATCAATACCGGCAAGCATATTTTCTTCATGCCCGCTTTTCCCTATTGTATACACATGGGGGTGTTCTACCAAAAGAAGATGATTGGGTGTTGTAATATGTTGTTCTGCAGGAAGGTTTCTGTTTTTTATCTTGGTATCAATAATATCTTTCATCAGTTTCTCCTGATAATCCCAGGCGGGTTGATATTCTCTGATCCCTAAGTCTTCAAATTCTACTGCTTTATTTTGATTTGTATTCATTTCAATTTTTGATATACAAATTTAGTGAATTTTACGCTTTTATGGAATGGATAAAATCTATAGCCGTTTTCTTCCAGTCTTTATCTTGTAATAAAATATTCACGAAAGCCGTTCCGATAATTCCTCCGTCTGCCTTTTCCGTCGCATTTTCGAAATCTTCTTTAGATTTGATTCCAAAGCCTATCATCAAAGGATTTTTAAGGGGTAATTTATATAATCTGGTAAGGTAATTTTCATCCTTTACCACTGCATTTTCTTTTCCTGTAGTGGAAGAGGAGCTTACGGCATACAGAAATCCAGAACTTAGAGAATCAAGATATTGAATTCTTTCATCTGAGGTTTCCGGAGTGACCAGAAATGTGAAATTAAGATTATATTTTTGTAAAATCTGCTGATAATTTTTTTCAAATTCAATAGGAGGGAGATCGGGAAGAATTAATCCTGAAACTCCACTTTCTGAACATGCTGCACAGAATCTTTCAAATCCGAAACTCAGTACGGGATTAATATACCCCATCAGAATAATTGGAATTTTTATTTCATTTTTAATGGCTTTTAATTGAGATAACAGCTTTTCTATAGTCATTCCGTTCTGTAAGGCAAGTTCATGCGCTTTCTGGATCACAGGTCCGTCTGCTACAGGGTCAGAATAAGGCATCCCGATCTCAATCATGTCGGCACCGGAATCCTGGATTAGTTTTATAATGTCAGCCGTGTTTTCCAGTTGAGGAATTCCTGCTGTGAAATATATATTTAATTTTTTCATTTCTTTATTGTATTGATACTATTTGAAACGTATTTGAAGTTATTTTATAGGAAGACTTTTTACATATTTTTTAAATAAGTTTCCATATCCTTATCTCCCCGGCCGCTTAGACAAATCACTACAATATCATTTTCATTGAATTTCTTTTTGTCTAAAACAGCTAAAGCATGAGAACTTTCTAAAGCAGGGATAATTCCTTCCAGTTTTGTAAGTTCGAAAGCACACTTTAATGCTTCATCATCATTAATACTGAAAAACTCTGCCCGTTTTTCTTTAAACAAATGCGCATGAAATGGGCCGATCCCTGGATAATCTAATCCCGCGGAGATCGAATGAGGTTCAATAACTTGCCCGTCTGCAGTCTGCATCACGAGACTTTTACTTCCATGAAGCACACCTAACGTTCCTAAAAATGTGGTTGCTGCTGATTTTCCGGAATCAACACCAAGTCCACCTGCCTCAGCGGCAATAATTTTCACCTCTTTTTCTTCTACGAAATGATAAAAGGTTCCTGCAGCATTGCTTCCCCCGCCTACACAAGCAATCACATAATCAGGAGTTTCTCTTCCAATCTTTTCTTTCAATTGCTCTCTGATCTCTTTAGAAATGATACTTTGAAATCTTGCTACAAGATCCGGAAATGGATGAGGGCCCACTACACTTCCAATGACGTAATGCGTTGTGACAGGATTATTAATCCAGTCTCTTAATGCTTCATTCACCGCATCTTTTAACGTTTTTGAACCTGATGTTGCCGCAATAACTTCTGCACCCAACATTTTCATTCTTGCCACATTCGGAGCCTGTCTTTGAATATCAATTTCCCCCATGTAAACAATACACTCAAGGCCAAGCAGTGCACAGGCTGTCGCGGTAGCAACCCCATGTTGCCCAGCACCGGTTTCTGCAATAATTCTGGTTTTTCCAAGACGTTTGGCAAGCAAAACCTGCCCTAATGCATTATTGATTTTATGTGCCCCCGTATGATTAAGATCTTCTCTTTTTAAATAAATAGTCGTCTTATATTTTTCACTTAAATTTTTAGCAAAATACAATGGGGTTGCTCGACCTACATAGTTTTTTAGCAAGTCTTGATACTCAGCCTGGAAATCTTCAGATTCAATGATTTTGAGATAGTTATTTTGAAGTTCTTCCACATTTGGATATAGCATCTCAGGGATGAAAGCTCCACCAAAATCTCCATAATATCCATTTTCATCGGGGTTTTTATAATTCATTTTTTTATTCTTTAATAATTAAATAAGCATTGTTTTGTGTACTCAATTGGTTGAGTAATTCTTTTCTTTCTTTTGATATATTAAACAGCAAAATATCATCATCATCCGAATTGATCCATTCGGAATCAATATTTTCTTTGATAGCCTTGGCTTTATCATATAAAATTTCAATGTTGCACCTTTCATAAAACGGGCGGAGTTCCGTATGGCAAAATCCTATGGTTTCTATATTTCTTTGAGCAACATTTTCTCTGAAGAATTCAACCAATTGTGTTCCGTATCCTTTTTTCTTATGGGCAGCTACCAAACCAACCGCTTCTGCAAATGAAAACTCTTTTCCGGCAATTTGTAAGCTGAAATCAAAATTAACACGGATTATGGCCACAATTTCTTCCTGAGAATTCATCAGGAAATGAAACTCAGAATCTTTAAAAAAAGATTTGAAGTAAGCAGATTTCATATGATTCCAAGAGGATATATCCCACAGCTGAAGAATATGTTCTATTTCTTTTTCAGCTAATTCATTTGTTTTTTTTATCTGATATTTCATGGATTTAAATTATTTATAAACGTCAGATTGTAATCGTATTGTTGTTTGGTAATCAATCTTTTATAATAGAGTAGTTTAATTTTATTACTTAAATCAATCACAGTTTCCAAATCTAATTCAGACTGATACATCGCGATGGCAATTTCCAGATTATCAACTAAATAATAAGGATCAAGACTTTCATAATGGAGAAAAATTCTCGCATAAACCTTTCCAATGTCATATTTTATATTAGCCTTTACTTCATTATGCAAGAATTTATCTGATATAATAACCAAATAATAACTATTCCATAAGTTGATTTTTTCAAAGAAAAACTCAATATCATCTTTATCAAAATTTTTAATAATCAAGATAAACTCCGCGAGTAATCCATTCATTTCCCAGTTGGCTATATCATTATCATTTTGAGAAATGAAATGATACAACGACTGGATTTTTTCGTTTCCAAATTTTGGAGGAAATAATGTTTTATAGAATGTTTTCTTTAATAAGTGGAAATTCATCATTGTTGTATTTTTTAACTTCTTTTGCTAAGTATTATGGAGTTTTAATTTTTTAATTCTGTCTACATCCTTAACACCGGGTGTTATTTCAAATTTTGAATTAATGTCTATGGCAAAAGGTTTATTTTTTAATGATTGAATATGATCAATATTTTCTTCCGAAATACCCCCGCTCAGGAAATAAGGCAGAGGAATAGTAAACTCATTTAATATTGCCCAGTCAAACTGTTTTCCTGTGCCTCCAAATGCTTTACTGTCTGTATCAAATAAATAATAAGAAACAGGTAGAGCAGGAGTTGAGATTCTTAAAATTCGTGCTATTCTGTCATTGTTTTCCGCAGTGCTGTCACCTATTCTTATTACCTTGATAATTCCGGTTTCAGGACTTAATTTTTTCTTTAACTCAACAATAAAATCATGGGTTTCATCCCCGTGCAACTGAATGAAATTTAACCCGGATTTTTGAGCGATTTCTACTATTTTATCAATTTCCTCATTGACAAATACACCCACTTTTCCCGGATGATCAATCATCAATATTTCCTCTAATGTCAAGTGATTCAGAACGAATCGTGGAGATTTTTCATAAAAAATGAAGCCAAGAAAATTAGTATTCATAGCTATTAACTCCTGAATCTGATCTTTTTTTGTTAAACCACAAACTTTAAGAGCAGGAGTAAAATGAACGGGTGATGATTGATTTTTCATATAATTTTGTTGCAGTTTATTTTAAAATTTGTGAGCTAAACTCTTCAAATGCTTCTGCAGGATCTGTATTTCTCATAAAATATTCTCCCATCAGGAATCCGTCAAACCCTTTTTCTTTTAAAAAATTAAAATCTTCAATATGATAAATGCCGCTTTCGGCTACCGAAAGCACATCCTTTGGAAGAAGGTTTTTTAGTTGGACAGAATGCTGTAAATTCACTTTGAAATCTTTTAAATTTCTGTTATTAATTCCTACCAAATCAATCTTTGAATTAAAATGTTTCAATTCTTCTTCCGTATGGATCTCTAATAAAACTTCCAGATTTAATTCATGAGCCAAATCTGTAAATTCCTGTACCTGATTAGGTGAAAGGCACGATGCAATTAATAAAACGACGTCTGCTCCTATACTCTTTGCCTCATAAAATTGGTATTCATCAATCATAAAATCTTTTCGCAGAATCGGAATACGAATATGGTCTCTCACCTTCAGAATATCATCAAAGTTTCCTCCGAAAAAATCTTTGTCTGTAAGAATAGAAATTCCGCTGGCTCCAAAATTTTCATAAGCAGAGACCACCTCTAAGGGGGAAACATTGTTATTGATAATTCCTTTTGACGGAGATTGTCTTTTAAATTCAGCAATAATCCCACTTTTATTTTTAACAGACTGCTTTAAAGAATAAGTTTCTCTTTTAAAGAAATCTGTACTTTTTAATTGATTAACAGAAGCCTTGGATTTTGAAACCGTGATTTCTTCTTTTTTTCTTTCAATAATTTTATCTAGTATAGTCATTTTTAAAAATTAGAAGTTAGATAAGTCATAATTTTAGCTCTCAATTTTAAACTCCAATTTTTAATGAATTAAGAGTTCAAAACTTTTTAATGCTTTTCCACTTTCCAGACTTTCCTGAGCTAAGAGAAGACAGTCATCATAGGTCCCAAATTTATGGGTATGATGGAGTGCTACAGAGGCATTGGCTAAAATCACAGAGTTTTGTTGCTTGGTACCGTTGCCTTCAAGGATATTCATGAAAATTTTTCCTGTCTCCTGGATACTGTCTCCTGCTTTAATATCTTCGAGTGTCACAGGATTGAAACCAAGATCTTCTGCGGAGTAGATCTCTTCTCCATTCTTAGTGATGATCTTTGTGTCATGGGTAAGGCTTATTTCGTCATAACCATCCAATCCGTGTACAAGGCTAAAATCACGATTTTCTTTTTGAAGGAGATATTGGTAAATTCTTGCAATCTCAAGATTGTATACACCGATCATGGAATATTGAGGTTTTGCAGGATTTACCAGTGGCCCTAAAAGATTAAAGAAAGTTCTTAATCCTAAAGATTTTCTTAATGAACCAACCGATTGCAATGCAGGATGGAAGTATGGAGCATGCAGGAAACAGATATTGGCTTTTTCAAGATCATCATTCAGTTGATCTGAACTGTTTTTGAATTCGTAACCAAGCTCTTCCAGTACATTTGAAGAACCGGTAGTGGTAGAAGCCCCATAATTTCCGTGTTTTGTTACTTTTTGCCCCGCTCCGGCCACTACAAAACTGGCCAGTGTTGATATGTTGATCGTATTTTTTCCGTCACCTCCAGTTCCTACAATATCAACAGCATCATCAGAATCAATATGTATTGGAACAGCCATTTGTAATAAAGCTTCTCTAAAGCCTTCCAACTCTTTCAATGTAATATTTCTCATTAAAAAAACGCTCATGAATGCAGTGACCTCTGCATCATTGAATTTATTCTGAGCAATCTCAATCATAGTAGCTTTTGCCTCTGATTTTGATAAGGTATGATGATTGAACAGGTATTGCAATATTTCTTTCATTTGAGGAGTTTTTATTGTTGTGGGGATTTTTATTGTATTCACGGTAAAAGAAAATTTTTAATGATTGTCTCTCCATCAGGAGTTAATATACTTTCGGGGTGGAACTGTACTCCATGCACATCATACGTTTTATGTTGTAAAGCCATGATCATTCCATCTTTGTCTACAGCTGTAATTTCCAGTTCCTCCGGAAAATTTTCAGTGTTTACAGCCCAACTGTGGTATCTTCCCACTTCAATTCCCGAGGGTAATTCTCTGAAAATTTTTGTGTTTTCTTTTACTAATTCGGTAGTTGTGGCAACACCATGAAATATTTCAGAAAGGTTGATCAAATTTCCTCCAAAAGCTTCTGCAATGGCCTGCTGCCCAAGGCAAACTCCAAGAATACTTTTTGTTGGGGCATATTCTTTAATCAGGTCTAGTAAAATTCCTGCTTCTTCAGGAATTCCGGGACCTGGAGAAAGGATTATTTTGTCATATTTTCCAATCTCTTCTAAAGTTATTTCATCATTTCTTACCACATCTACTCTTTGATCCAGAATTCTTTCGATGATCTGGACAAGGTTATAAGTAAAGCTGTCATAGTTGTCAAAAACGAGAACCTTAGGATGTGATTGTTGAGTGTTTATATTGTTGTTCATTTCTTTTTATTATAAGTTATCTTAATACCTGTAGGCTTTTCACTTTCAATGTTTAATTTTCAACTAATTTTTCCGCTTTTTCTACTGCTTTTTTTAGTGCGTTCAGTTTGTTATTGACTTCCTGTAGCTCATTTTCAGGAACGGACTTTGCTACAAGGCCGGCTCCTGCCTGGTAATAAAGCGTATTGTTCTTACTTAAAAAAGTTCTGATCATAATAGCTTGATTGCATGTGCCGTTCAATCCGATCATTCCTATACAGCCCCCATAATATCCACGGGAATCTTTTTCGTATTGATTAATAAGCTGAAGGGCTTTGTGTTTAGGGGCACCACTTAATGTCCCTTGTGGGAAAGTAGCAGATACCATTTCAAGAGGGTTAATGTCTTCCGCTACATCTGCAGTCACCTCACTTACCATATGAATGACATGAGAGAATAGCTGGATTTCTTTGAGTTTAGTCACTGTAACGTTTTTCCCAAGCTTTCCAAGGTCATTTCTTGCCAGATCAACCAGCATGGTATGCTCTGCGTTTTCTTTAGGATCAGCTTTTAGCTCTTCAATAGCCTGAAGGTCAGTTTCCAGGTTTCCTGTTCTTTTGGAGGTTCCGGCAATCGGGTGGATGATAGCTTTGTTATTTTTAATAATCAACTGGCTTTCAGGACTTGATCCGAATAATTTATAATTTCCGTAATCAAAGTAAAAAAGGTAAGGAGAAGGATTGATATTTCTCAAAGCACGATACACATTAAATTCATCACCTTTGAATTTTTGTTCAAATCTTCTGCTTAAAACCAATTGGAATACATCACCTCTCATACAATGTTTTTGAGCTGTCTTTACCAATTCAATATACTCTTCACTGGTGATGTTAGATGTTTCCTGTCCATTTTTTTCAAAAGGATAAACCGGAGTATTCTGATTTTTGATGAGAGCTTCTAAAAGATGAAGTTCAGACTTTATACCGTCAATCTGATTTTCAATAATATACATTTCATCATTAAAATGATTGATGGCGATTACATATTGGTATAATCTATATCGAAGAATCGGAATTTCTACTTCCGGGCTTTGTGCTTTAAGGTGGATGTTTTCAAAAAACTGTACGGCTTCAAAACTTGTGTAGCCAAAAAGGCTTTGGGCAGTTTGCTCTATTAAATCATCTGTTTTTTTACAATCAAAAATTTTGCGAAAATCTTCAAAAATATCAGTGATATTGCGCTCCATGATAAACTGTTTTACCGGAGCGGAAGTAGGGAGTTTTATTTCAAATTCGTTAAGATTTTTAACTTCAATCCCTGCAATCGCATTCACCGCAATAAAAGAAAAGTTATTATCAATGCTTTTTGAGTCTGAACTTTCCAGAAGAATAGTATCCCTGAATTTATCTCTGATTTTAAGGTAGATATTCATAGGAGTGTGGAGGTCTCCCAAAGTTTTTTTCGAAACGGTTTTTATTTTAATTTTATCAGTAAACATCTGTTGTTTTGTTTTTTTGTAAGGTTAAGGAATAAAAAAAGGCTTTAACGTTTCCGTCAAAGCCTATATATTGTTTGTTTAATTATTTCTGCTGTGCAATTAACAACATGACAATACCTTCAGACCCGACGAAGAGTTTGAAAGCCACCACCAAATATTGTTGTTCATTTTTAACATGTGACAAATGTAGATATTTTTTTGATACGAAAAACAAAAAAAACAAAAAAATTAAAAAACTTACTATTGAATCCATTTGATTTCAGTTATTTAAGTTCTTTTTTGAGTTCTTCCAGCTTTATTTTATAACTTTCCTCATCATAAGATTTTGTATAATCTTCCAGGGCTTTGATGTATTCCGCAATAAATACTTTATTGGTTCTGTCTGCTTCATACTTGATTCTTGCAGAGTTTACCGGAGCGAGTTTCGAGTACTTAATTACCGCTTTTCCTTCTTCAGATTCATCATAAAGAATAACAATGTTCTTTTCATATCCCGGAATATATTTTACAGGAAACGATATTTCCATTTGGGGAATTCTAATGGTATTTTCAATAGGATAAATGGTAGCAGATGTTGTAGAAAAGAAGGTTGAAATGTACTTTCCATCTTGTTTTTTGACCACTGCTTCATAATCGTGGATGTACATATCATTCAATGTAGAATTGGTTTCGGTGTCAGAAGTAATAATGGCAGTACTTTCCACTCCGTATTGATTCAAAAACCAGGCATTTAAAAATTGGCCACCGAATCCATTCAGAATAGCCAAAGGAATAATGGGAACCAGAAACCAAGCTTTTTTTGTTAATGCTGATAATAATCCAAAGAACAGAATAAGAAGTATCACAGTATAAAAACCATGATGACTTGTAAAAAAAAGAATTTTTGAGATTAAAATCATGTTTAAATGTACTATTATCTTTTCATATAATCTTATTTTAAATGCCAAGTTTATAAGAAAGGTATCAGTGAACTATGTTAAGGCTAGATTCCTAAAGATTTTTTATCATAACATGCACATGGTATCGTTGTGAAAAATATTTTAGTGTACCGGTTCTGTAATCGGTAGATCCGGTGATCCGCTATAGAAAACGATAAGGCTGACTCCTTTGTCTCCGGTTTTGCCTCTATGAGTTGCATTTACCATTTCCGGCAGTACTTGACCTTGTTTTATCCATTGTGTTTTCCCATCTTCTTTTCGTTCAACCTGAATCTCTCCTTTTTCAACGTAGGCAGCATTAATTACGGGGTGTTTGTGCCAATCCAGAGCTTTGTTGGGAGGGACGGTAATTCTCAGCACAGATATCTCCGGTTGTCCTGTTGGATAGGCAGGATATTGTGTTCCATCCCACGATTTTGTCGTTTTTAATAAAGTTACCGATTCAATCTTATCGGAGTATTCAGACTTTTGGTCATTAGAAGACGGATTGTCACAAGACAAAGTGAGGGTGGTAAGTACGATATATAAGGCTGTACTTAATAATTTTTTTTTGTTCATAGGTTTAATAATTAGCTAGGATATCATTATCCTCTATACAAAATTAATAACCAGATTTAAATTTCCCTAATAATTGAATTATTTTTTTGAAATTTTTAATGAAAGCTCAGCTAAAAAATATTCTTCAAAGAAAACATTTGTCATAAGTTTAAAAGTTTATTTTTTATATTTTTGCTATCAAATTAGAAAAAAATGAAAAAAGTATTAGCAATCGCATTTATCGGAGGTTTATTATTGGCTAGCTGCTCTAAGAAAGTAGATCACTCATTACAGGACAGCAACACAATGCTTGAAGAGCCTCAGGCAACTACAGTAACAGATTCTACGGCTAAACCGGCTGCTCCGGCTGCTGCAACTCCTGCTCCTGAAGCTGCTAAAACAGATTCTACAGCGAAGAAATAATGAAAAAAATATTTTTGGCAGGAATATTAGGTCTTCTGACTCTTTCCTGTTCTAAAAAAGAAAATACGGCAGAAGTGGCAGCTTCTTCTGAAACTACAACTGTTTCAGAACCTGCAAAGTCTAATCTTTCCGGAGATCAGATCATCGAAACATTAGACTGTTCGGGATGTCACTCTGCTACTGAGAGAATGATAGGACCTTCATATCAGGAAATAGCAAATAAATATTCTGAAAAGGATATTGAATTGCTGGCTTCCAAAATTATTGAAGGCGGAAGTGGAGTTTGGGGAGGAGTCCCTATGGCTGCCCATCCACAAGTATCTAAAGAAGATGCTAAAAAGATGGTAGAATATATTTTAACTCAGAAAAAGTAAATGTCTACCGAAAAATCCAGTCTGCACACAAGAAATCTACATCGTGATCCCTATAATTTTGATCAGCTTATTTCTTGTGTGCCGGAACTGAAACATTATGTCTTCGTGAATGTTCATGGGACAACAACGATTAACTTTAGTATTCCTGAGGCCGTAAAATTACTCAACAGGGCCTTACTTATTCACTTTTATAATGTTAAAGATTGGGATATTCCTAATACCAATCTTTGTCCACCTATTCCAGGACGAGCAGACTATATCCATTATATTGCCGATTTGTTAGCAGAACAACAGGATAAAATCCCAACAGGAGCTTCTGTAAAAGGATTGGATGTTGGAGTAGGGGCGAACCTTGTTTATCCTTTGATTGCCCATAAATCATATGGTTGGAAGATGCTTGGTACAGACATCAATGAAGATTCTCTAAGAAATGCTCAGCATATTTTGGATCAAAATCCGGACTTGTTATCATCCATTCATCTACAGCACCAGCCTGATTCAAGGTATGTGTTCAATAATATAGTAGGTTCTGACAATAGGTTTACATTTTCTATGTGTAATCCTCCTTTTCATGATTCAAAAGAGTCTATGATAAAAGGAAATCTAAGAAAAACAAAAAATCTGAACCAATCAAAATCTAAGAAATCACTGCTTAATTTTGGCGGGCAGCAGTCGGAATTATGGTGTGAAGGTGGTGAATTGGCATTCATAACCAATATGATTCATGAAAGTACTCAGTATTCCTCTCAAATTCTTTGGTTTACTTGCCTGGTTTCTAAAAAAGATAATTTATATAAGTTAACTACCCTTTTAAAGAAAGTAAAGGCTGTAGATTTTAAAACCATTGACATGGCCCAGGGACAGAAAGTAAGCAGAATATTGGTCTGGACTTTTGTGCCACAACAGAAAAGAAAGGATTGGCTATAGATGAGCAGACATTCATTCACAGCGAAGCAAAATTGACAATTTACCTTATTTCATCATATATCTGTCTGCTTTTAATCTTTACTTTAGCTTCTATAGCTCTCAAGTTTTGCTTATTCACGATCTCCATTTTAAAATTTCTAAAGAAATCAATTGACGGTCAACTCAAAAATGCCTAAATTTGTACGCTTTTAGAAAAATAAGAAATGCAATTATCAGAACAAGAAATCATTAGAAGAGAAAAGCTGAATAAGCTTACTGAAATGGGGATTAATGCGTTCCCTGCGGATGAGTATATAATTACAGATACTACAGAATCTATAAAACAGGATTTTTCTGAAAATAAACAGGTAAAGATCGCTGGTAGACTAATGTCCCGCAGAATTCAAGGAAAGGCTTCTTTTGCAGAATTGCAGGATTCTAAAGGAAAAATTCAGGTATACTTCAACAGAGACGAGATCTGTCCCGGTGATGATAAAGAATTATATAATGAAGTATACAAGCACCTTTTAGATATCGGTGATATTATCGGTATTGAAGGAGAATTGTTTACAACGCAGGTAGGAGAGATGACTGTTTTAGTAAAGAACTTTACGCTTCTTACTAAAGCTTTACGTCCGCTTCCTCAGGCAAAAACAGATGAAAACGGTGTTGTACACGACGGATTTACAGATCCTGAACTAAGATACAGACAACGTTATGTAGACTTAACAGTGAATCCACAGGTGAAAGAGATTTTCGTAAAGAGAACAAAATTGTTCAATGCGATGAGAACTTTCTTCAATGATGCAGGATATTTTGAAGTAGAAACTCCAATCCTACAGTCTATTCCCGGTGGAGCAGCAGCTAAGCCTTTTATCACACACCATAATGCTTTAGATATTCCATTATATTTAAGAATTGCTAACGAATTATATCTGAAAAGATTGATCGTAGGTGGTTTTGACGGAGTATATGAGTTCTCTAAAAACTTCAGAAATGAAGGGATGGACAGAACGCACAATCCTGAGTTTACGGCGATGGAAATCTATGTGGCTTATAAAGACTACAACTGGATGATGGATTTCACAGAAAAATTATTAGAATTCTGTGCGATTCAGGTAAATGGAACTACAACAGCTACTTTTGGAGAGCATCATGTAGACTTCAAAGCACCTTACCCAAGAGTTTCTATGACGGAAGCTATCTTGAAATTCACCGGTTTTGATATCACAGGAAAAACGGAGAAAGAATTATACGATTTTGCAAAGTCTATCGGAATTGAGGTTAATGAGACGATGGGGAAAGGAAAATTAATTGATGAAATCTTCGGAGAAAAGTGTGAAGGAAACTTCATTCAACCGACTTTCATTACAGATTACCCGATCGAAATGTCACCATTGACTAAAAAACACAGAAGTAAAGAAGGCTTAACTGAGCGTTTTGAATTAATGGTTTGTGGTAAAGAAATTGCAAACGCTTATTCAGAGCTTAATGACCCAATCGATCAGAGAGAGCGTTTCGAGGCTCAGATGGCTCTTTCAGAAAGAGGAGATGATGAAGCTATGTTTATTGATCAGGACTTCTTAAGAGCTCTTGAATATGGTATGCCACCAACTTCAGGATTAGGAATTGGGATGGACAGATTAATTATGTTCTTAACGAACAATGCTTCTATTCAGGAAGTATTATTCTTCCCTCAAATGAGACCAGAGAAAGCGGTTCCTCAGATTGAACTGGGAGAAGATGAAAAAGTGATTATTGAAATTCTTAATTCTCAGGAGGAAGCAATGACTCTGGCAGAAGTAAAAGAAAGAAGTCAGTTATCAGGAAAGAAGTGGGACAAAGCTTCTAAAACTTTAACCAAAAATAATTTGGTGAAAGTGGATAAGATTGATGATGTTCTTTTGATGAAACTGGTATAAAAGTTTTAACAAAATAAATAATAGAAACCGATACAGATTTAATCTGTATCGGTTTTTTATTTTTTTTAATGGGTGAAATTTTTAGGCAATAATTTCATTTTTAATTTATTTAATATTTGTTAATTTGTTTAATTATTAATATTATTCATATTTATTATTTGATTTATTTAAATTAAATTATGTATTGAATATATTTTAATGAAATAAATGTAATTTATAATATTTCAAATTGTTCTTTTTACTACATTTGATATGGAAATGAATAGAACACACACAAAATATCCAAATGATTTTATAAAAAGACAAGGTCTTTATGAGCCGGAATTTGAATTTGATTCCTGCGGCGTTGGCTTTGTAGCCAATATCAAAGGGGTTAAAAGTTATAAAATTATAAGTGATGCCATTACCATGTTGGAAAACATGGAACATCGTGGGGCTACAGGATATGAAAGCAATACCGGCGATGGTGCGGGAATACAGATCCAGATTCCCCATGAGCTTTTGTATGATGAGGCTCTCAATGTTGGAATAGATTTGCCGGAAGCCGGATATTATGGGGTTGGGATGTTATTTTTTTCTCAGAATAGCTTTATTAGAGAAGAGTGTAAAGAAATTATTGCACAATCTGCAGATAAACTCCATCTTAAGATATTAGGATATCGGCCTGTTCCGGTGAGTAATATTGATCTTGGAGATTTGGCAAAAAGTGTGGAACCTGTAATGGAAATGCTTTTTATTGAACGTTCTTTTGATCTGGAAACCGAAAAAGATTTTGAAAGAAAGCTATTTATTTTTAAAAATTACATTTCCCATCAGGTTATCAGCATTACAAATAATGATCCTGTTGGATTTTATGTGGCTTCTTTCTCCTGTAAGAAACTGATTTATAAAGGACAACTAAGAAGTGTTCAGGTGCGGAACTATTTTAAAGATCTTACGAATCCTAAGATTCGTTCAGCGTTTGGTATGGTGCATTCCCGATTTGCCACCAACACTTCACCCACATGGAGCCTCGCACAACCCTTCAGGTTTTTAGCGCATAATGGAGAAATAAACACTTTAGGAGGAAACCTTAACTGGTTGAGATCTTCTGAAAAAATGTTCCAAAGCTCTTTTTTTACTGCTCAGGAAATGGATATGCTTCTCCCTTTAACAAAACCGGGACAATCAGATTCTTCTTATCTCGATAATATGGTCGAGCTACTGTATCATTCGGGACGTTCGCTTCCTCATACCATGATGATGTTGATCCCTGAAGCATGGGACGGACACGAGCAAATGGAGCCTTACAAAAAAGATTTTTATGAGTTCCATGCTTGTTTGATGGAGCCTTGGGATGGGCCTGCTTCTATTTCCTTTACTGATGGTGATATTATTGGAGCCACCTTAGATAGAAATGGGCTTCGCCCTTCACGATATTGTATCACGTCAGATGATTTAGTGATTATGGCATCCGAATCAGGAGCATTGTCCGTAGATCCAAAAAAAATAATTAAAAGAGGTCACCTTCAGCCGGGAAAAATGTTTCTCGTAGATATGAAGAAGGGGACCATTATCAGTGATGATGAACTGAAAAAAGAAATATGTACTTCAAAACCCTATCGTGAGTGGTTGGATAGTATGAGGATTAATATCACCGAATTACCCGATCCTAAAATTCGGTTCAATAAACTCCAGACAGAAGATATTTTTAAGTATCAGAGGGCATTTGGGTATTCCAGAGAAGACCTGGAAGGAGTGATTAAAGAAATGGCTTCACATGGTAAAGAACCGATGGGTTCAATGGGTTTTGATGTTCCACTAGCTGTATTGAGTGAAAAGCCACAGCATTTGAGTTCTTATTTCAAACAGCTCTTTGCTCAGGTAACGAATCCACCAATAGACCCTATAAGAGAAAAATTGGTAATGTCCTTGACTACCATTATCGGAGGAAACGGAAACCTTTTAGAAGAAGATAAAAATTTTGCCCATTCTATCAAGCTGGAAAATCCTGTGATCAATAATAATCAGCTTGAAAAATTAAGAAGCGTTGATACTGGCAGGTTTCAGGCTAAAACGATTTATACTTATTTTAATGCGAGAGGAAAAGAAGGTGAACTTAAAAAAGCAATTGAGAGGATTTGCAGATATGCTGTAGATGCTGTAGATGATGGGTTTCAGGTGATTATACTTTCGGATCGGTCGTTGGATTCTCAACATGCTTCTATTCCCTCATTATTGGCATGTTCAGCAGTACATCATCATTTGATTAGAAAAGGTATCCGAAGGAAGATAGGTTTAGTCATGGAGGTTGGAGATGTTTGGGAGGTTCATCACTTTGCCGCCCTATTGGGGTTTGGAGCAACGGCAATTAATCCTTATCTCGCATTGGCTAGTATCAGACAGATGTTTGATGATGGGGAATTTGAAGGAGAAGAAGACCTGGTAAAGTTGAGAGATAATTATAAAAAAGCGGTAGGAGATGGACTTTTAAAGATATTTTCTAAAATGGGAGTTTCCACTTTGCAATCCTATCATGGGGCGCAAATTTTTGAGATTATAGGATTGAATAAATTGGTGGTCAATACCTGTTTTACAGGAGCTGTTTCCAGAATTGAAGGAATTGGGTTTGATGAAATTGCAAAAGAAGCTTTGGTAAAGCATCAGAGCGCATTTAATACAGATATAGAAAATTCTTTACTCGATACAGGCGGTATTTACCAGTGGAGAAGTAATAATGAGTATCATCAGTTTAACCCGCAGTCTATTCACTTACTTCAACAGTCTGCGTGGAACAACGACTATGATGTTTTTAAAAAATATTCGAGACTTGTCAATCAGCAAACAGGTAAGGTATCTTTATTGAGAGGTTTGTTGGAATTTAAAAATGATAGGAAGCCTATTGCTCTGGAAGAAGTTGAATCCATAGACAATATAATGAAGCGCTTCGCAACAGGAGCGATGTCTTTTGGGGCTATTTCCTGGGAGGCACATACTACATTGGCTATTGCAATGAACAGGATAGGAGCCAAAAGCAATACAGGAGAAGGGGGAGAAGATGAAGCAAGATATACCCTTAATGAGAATGGGGATAATTTGCGCTCTTCCATTAAGCAGGTTGCTTCCGGAAGGTTTGGGGTGACAGCCAGATATCTGGCAGAAGCAGATGAAATTCAAATAAAGATGGCTCAAGGTGCTAAACCCGGTGAGGGTGGGCAATTGTCGGGAGATAAAGTAGATTCATGGATTGGTAAAACGAGACATTCGACGCCTGGTGTTGGGCTGATTTCTCCACCACCGCACCATGATATTTATTCTATTGAAGATCTGGCCCAGCTTATTTTTGATTTAAAAAATGCTAATCGTCATGCCCGAATATCGGTGAAATTAGTTTCAAAAGCGGGAGTGGGGACTATTGCTTCAGGGGTTGCCAAAGCCAAAGCAGATCATATTCTGATCTCAGGATACGATGGAGGTACAGGAGCATCGCCTTTAAGCTCAATTCGTCATACCGGGTTACCTTGGGAACTTGGATTGGCAGAAACCCATCAGACTTTGATTAAAAATAAATTGAGACAAAGAGTTACTCTGCAGGTTGATGGACAGATGAAAACGGGACGCGATTTGGTTATAGCCACTTTGCTGGGAGCTGAAGAATGGGGGATTGCTACTTCTGCACTGATTGTTGAAGGCTGTATCCTGATGAGAAAGTGTCATTTAAACACTTGTCCTGTTGGAATTGCTACTCAACGAGAAGAATTGAGAGAAAAATTCAAAGGAAAAGCTGAGCATCTCGTAAATTATTTTAGATTTCTTGCCATGGAAGTTCGAGAGATCATGGCTAATTTGGGCTTCAGAACTATCGATGAAATGGTTGGCCAATCTCAATGCCTTGAAAGGAAAGCGGATGTTACCTTCTGGAAGCATCAAGGCATAGACCTGAGCAGAATTCTTTATAAGATGGAAGCTGATTTACCGGTAATTAAATCTGAAGAACAAGATGCTGGGTTAGGTCATTCTATTTCATGGAAAATGGTTGAGGCGGCTCAATATGCTCTTCAAAATAATACAGCAATGGAGGCTGGGTTTGATATAAAAAATACGGACCGATCTGTAGGGACAATTCTTTCTCATGAAGTAACCAAAATTTATAAATCCCTGGGAATGGCTGAAAACTCATTGCTATTTAATTTTAAAGGAACGGCGGGGCAAAGCTTTGGTGCATTTTGTAATAAAGGAATTACCATGCGTTTGGAAGGAGATGCTAATGATTATTTAGGAAAAGGACTTTCCGGGGCTCAGCTCATCGTTTTTCCGGATAAAGAAGCTGTTATTCATGCCAATGAAAATAGTATTGTTGGAAACGTTGCTTTATACGGAGCCACTTCCGGAAAGGTATTTATCAATGGGATGGCAGGAGAACGTTTTGCAGTTCGGAATTCCGGAGCTATCGCAGTGGTAGAAGGAATTGGTGATCATGGATGTGAGTATATGACCGGGGGAAAAGTCATTGTTCTGGGAGGTGTCGGAAGAAACTTTGGAGCAGGAATGAGTGGAGGGATTGCCTATGTGTGGGATGTAAATAAAACTTTAGATGATCATTTTAATCCTGACATGGCGGATCTGGAATCTATTACAGAGCATGATAAAGGATTGATCTTTACTCTGATAAAAGAACATTCTGAAAATACAGGAAGTGTATTAGCCGAATACATCATAAGCGATTGGGATAAAAGTTGTATGCATTTTAAAAAAGTGTATCCAAGAGAATATAAAAAAGTAATTGAAAATCAGATAAATGATATTAGATAATGGGTAAGGTAGATGGATTTTTATTATATGAGAGGGAGCTTCCTTCTAAATTGGATGTGGAAAAGAGATTGAAGGATTATAAAGAATTTATTCAAAAGCCTGCTGATCAGCAATTGAATTGCCAATCGGCAAGATGCATGGATTGCGGAGTTCCTTTTTGCCAGAATGGATGCCCCCTGGGAAACCTCATTCCTGAGTTTAATGAGGCTGTTTATAAAAAACAATGGGAAAGAGCCTATAAAATTTTAATATCTACCAATAATTTTCCTGAGTTTACCGGTCGAATTTGTCCTGCTCCCTGCGAAAGTGCATGTGTTTTAGGAATTAATGACGAGGCTGTTACTATTGAAGAAATAGAAAAGAATATTGTTGAAATGGCTTTCGAACAAGGTTTCGCCCAACCAAAGCTTCCTAAGTGGAAGAATGATAAAAATGTCGCTATAGTAGGTTCTGGACCTGCAGGATTAGCGGCAGCCTATCAATTAAACCAAATGGGATATCATGTAAAGGTTTTTGAAAGAGATTCCGAAATAGGAGGATTGTTAAGATTTGGAATACCGGATTTTAAATTGGATAAGAATATTGTAGAACGCAGGGTTCAATGGATGAAAGAAGAAGGTGTTGAATTTTGTACAGGAATTAACGTTGGAGGTAATTATGCTGTAGAAGAATTGAACCGTAATTTTGACGCCATTGTATTGGCAACAGGAAGTACCGTCCCCAAAGATCTGATCATCCCCAACCGGGATGCAAAAGGAATTTATTTCGCGATGGACTTCCTTAAACAGAGTAATAAAAAAGTAAGCGGAATTCCTTTTGAAGAAGACGAAATTAATACAAAGGGGAAAAAAGTCGTGGTGATAGGAGGTGGAGATACAGGTTCTGATTGTATAGGAACTTCCAATCGACAGGGGGCAGAAGTCATTTATCAGATTTATTATAAACCTATGCAACCCGCGGAAAGGGATGAAACAATGCCATGGCCCAGCTATCCGGCACTTTTGCAGACTACCTCCTCCCATGAAGAGGGATGTGATCGTATGTGGTCTGTGAATTCAAAAGAATTTGTAAAAGATGAAAACGGAAATCTCAAGGGAATCCGGCTGGTAGAGGCAGAGTGGACTAAAGATTCTGATGAAGGGAAATGGAATTTGTATACTGAGAAACCGGGATCTGAATTTATACTCGAGTGTGATATTATTTTTATTGCCCTAGGGTATACTCATGTTGAGCATAAGGGCTTGGTTGAAGCTTTAGATATTCATCTGGATCCCAAAGGAAATTTAATTGGGAATAATAAAGAATATAAAACCAATCAAGATAAAATTTTCACCTGTGGTGATGCCAGAAAAGGACAAAGCCTTGTCGTATGGGCTATTGCAGAAGGAAGGCAATGTGCAGAAAAAGTTAATGAATTTTTTAAAAATAAATCCTGAAATAATCTGAATTCAGATTGGGTATTTAAGAAAAATAGATGGGTAGCTGAAAGAAGGAAGTAGATGATTTTATACAGTTTCGAGCCTTTGATCACGAATTTATTTTCTTCAATGGCCAAATGAGATCACCAGACAAAATTGATAAAGAAATAAAAATAGAAGGTACAGAGTTATTCTGTACCTTTTTCTTTTTTCCATTTCCGGAGCTGTATTCTAAAATTTTTAAAAGGAGCAACTGTATTGATATGTATCCATTTCCATACGGGCCATTTAGCGGGTGTTGTTACCCATTTTCTTTGTTCAGGTTCAAACAGGGTTTTGTCATCAAGGTTTTCAATCCATTTTATAATTTCATCGACTTGCTTTTGTAAGATCTCTCTTTGTTCTGACAGACTATAAGAACTATATTGCTCATAGAAAGACTGATATAATCCTTTTAAATTATTCCATTTGTATTCAGGGGTAGGTGTTTTCACTTCCTTTCCTTTCTTTTCATCAGCTTCCCACTGCAGGAGCAGTTGAGTCCAGCCAATCTGATAGGATATATTTTGGGCTGGTGTTTTATCAACCCCTGCCTTTAACCAATCTTTTTCTTCCTCTTTAATATCATCGAATTCCTGGTTGTAGAGAAGGAACCTTGTTTTAATCTCTTCAATAAGTTCAGTTTTGTCTTTATAATCTTTCATCGTGTTATTTTCTAAGCTTACTGAAAGAAGCCATCAGATAAAATAAAAATGGAAGGATAAATAATGAGCCTAGTATTAAAGCCCATCCCAATGCAGAAATGGTTTTTTCCGGTGCCATATGTTCTAAAAGTGATAGATGTTGACCATTTCCTAATAAAATAATATTCGGATTGTGCTGATAGGTTGCAGCAACAAGAATCATCACCATTTGAAAGCCTGCCAGCGCACGTACAGGAAGTAATTTCTGACGGTTCAGCGCACGGAGAATAAGCAATAAAGCAATGGTCGCAAAAGCAATCGCCATGATACCCAAAGGTTTTGAAAAGACCCACATTAAAAGAGGGATACCTGAAATATAGGCTGTAGCGAATACAAGTATTCCTGTGATTACCACAAAGATCATTGTCTGTTTTGATTTTCTGATCATTAACAATAACTCTTCCTTACCGCGGGTTTCTCTCAATGAGAAAATAGAAGCAAGATAGGCGCAAAGTGCGACAGTAAATAATCCTACAGAAACACCGAACCAGTTGAGCCAGCTAAAAATATAAAGATCAACGAAGCCTACAGCATCAGGATTAATGGAGTGTGAAACCGTTGCGGCAGCGATTAATCCTAGAAAGAAAGGAGTTAAAAGGCTCGCATAGTAGAAGATATGAGTATATAAAACCTGCCAGTTATCTTTTACAGCATCATAATGTCTGAAAGTAAAGGCTGTTCCTCGGGCAATAATGCCCACAAGCATCAAAACTAAAGGGATGTGAAGATAGGTAGACATCGTTGTATAAATTTCAGGAAAGCCTACAAAAAGAATCACAATAGCAATAATCAGCCACATATGATTAGCTTCCCATACCGGAGCAATAGATTCATACATAATTTCCTGTGTCTTATGACGTGCTTTTTTGTTGGTGAAAAGCTCAACAATACCAGCTCCGAAATCAGCACCTCCCAGAATAATATAAAGACAGATGGAAAGCCACAAAAAGCCTATAACAATGTAGATCATGATTTTTTGTTTTTATCGTTAAACTGGGTATCTGTAGGGTCATAAAGTTTAGGAACCATCTGGATCTGTCTTCTTAAAAGGAATACTAGAATTAATGATAAGGATACAAAGATCGCAGTAAAGAAATAGAATGAGTATTGTATTCCAGGCATTGGGGTTACTGCATCAACTGTCCTCATGATTCCGTAAATAATCCATGGCTGTCTTCCTACTTCTGTTACTGTCCACCCGGCTTCCAGTGCAATATATCCAAAAGGGGTTGCTATTAAAAAAGTTTTTAATAACCAGTGTTTTGTCAGCCATTCCTTTTTAAAGAAGAAAGCATAAAGATAAACAGCTCCAATACAAATCATAATGACTCCAAAGAAAATCATAATCTGAAAAGCATAATGAACAACTGCAACGGGAGGCCATTCGTCTCTTGGGAAATCTTTAAGTCCTTTCACTTCAGAATTAAAATCATTGCTTACCAAAAAGCTCAGAACCTTTGGAATTTTAATTGCATATTTAATTTCAGCTTTTTCTTCATCCGGAATTCCTCCAATGACGAATGCGGCTCCTTTTTCTGTTTCAAAATGGGCTTCCATGGCCGCTAATTTAATGGGCTGTCTTTCTGCTACTGATTTGGCTGCAACATCACCACTTAATGGGGCACCAAAGGCTCCGATAAGTGCAAAACCAACAGCAATTCTAAACGCTTTGGTATGGAATTCAATATTTCTTTTTCGCATAATCATAAAGGCGTGTACACCGGCTACAGCAAATCCCGTTGCACAAAACGCAGCAACAGTCATATGTAGAGCCTGCGGAAACCAAGCCTCGTTGAACATTGCTTTAATAGGGTCAATATTAATATACTGTCCATTAATATAATCAAAGCCGGCAGGGGAGTTCATCCACGCGTTGGCTGCTACTACTAGAATTCCTGAAGCTAATCCACTTAATCCTACCAGAAAGCCACAAAACCAGTGGAACCATTTATTGAACCTTTCCCAACCATACAAAAAGAATCCGATGGCGATAGCCTCAATAAAGAATGCTGTTCCTTCCAATGAAAAAGGCATTCCAAAAATAGGTCCTGCATGTTTCATAAATCCAGGCCATAAAAGCCCTAATTCAAAAGAAAGCATGGTTCCTGAAACGGCTCCGGTTGCAAAAAGAATAGCAACTCCTTTGCTCCATGCCTTGGTAAGTCCTTTGTATACTTCATTATTGGTTTTTAAGTATTTCCAGTGGGCAAAAGCCATTAAAAATGGCATCACCATTCCAACACAGGAGAATATGATATGAAAGCCCAGAGAAAGTGCCATTTGGGCACGGGCTGCTATAAAATCATCCATAATATCAACTTTTCAGTAAATAAATCTACGCATAAATTATGGATGTTGAATATGATTTACAACAGTATAAATATTAGAAATAGATTTTAACTTTGCTTTTTTATATTCTGTAATAAGCTTTTTTAAGGAAAATATACTTCAGATTAATTCAAGAGTAATGGCTTCTTAAAAATGATAAAAAATTGATTTTGAAATTCTAATAATTAGAAAAAATTACTCTAATAATACTGATAGATTTTAGTCTTCTTTTTTTATGCTGATAACAATGCTTTTTTGACACTTTTTAACTTTCATACCTCGAAAAAAATCACGATATTTGTAAGTCTTTGCATATAGCAAGATTTTTAATATTTAATATGAGTCAAAAACAATATACAGCTAGTAGTATTCAGGCATTGGAAGGAATGGAGCACGTTCGTATGCGTCCTTCAATGTACATTGGTGATGTAGGGACAAGAGGTCTCCATCATTTGGTTTATGAAGTAGTAGATAACTCTATCGACGAAGCATTGGCAGGATTCTGTGATACAATCTTTGTTGCTATTAAGGAAGGGAACGGAATCGAAGTTAGTGATAACGGTAGAGGTATTCCGGTTGACTTCCATGAAAAAGAACAAAAATCTGCTCTTGAGGTTGTAATGACAAAAATTGGAGCCGGAGGGAAGTTTGATAAAGATTCTTACAAGGTTTCAGGTGGTCTTCACGGAGTAGGGGTATCGTGTGTGAATGCACTTTCCAACGAAATGATCACTACCGTTTACAGAGATGGAAATGTTTACCAACAGATATATTCCAAAGGAAAAGCTCAGACTGGGGTTGAAGAGATTGGAAATAGTGATAAAAGAGGTACAAAACAGTTCTTCCAACCGGATGATACTATTTTTACAGAACTAGTTTATAACTATGATACGTTGGCAAGCCGTTTAAGAGAACTTTCTTACCTTAATAAAGGAATTACCATTACTCTTACAGATGAGAGAGAGAAACTGGAAGATGGTTCTTTTAAATCAGAAATTTTTCATTCTGAAGGAGGATTAAAAGAATTTGTTGCTTACATCGATGGAAACCGTGAGTCTATCATGGAACATGTTATTTTCATGGAAGGAGAAAGAGACGATATTCCTGTAGAAGTGGCGATGCGTTACAACACTTCTTTTAACGAAAATCTTCACTCTTATGTTAATAATATTAATACCCACGAAGGAGGTACTCACCTTGCAGGTTTCAGAAGAGCTTTAACAAGAACTTTGAAGAAATATGCTGACGAATTAGGACTTCCGGCAAAAGAAAAAGTAGAAATTACTGGTGATGACTTCCGTGAGGGATTAACAGCTGTAGTTTCTGTAAAGGTAATGGAACCTCAATTTGAAGGACAGACCAAAACAAAATTAGGGAACTCTGAAGTTTCAGGAGCTGTAGATAAAATTGTAGGGGAAATGCTTACTAACTTTTTGGAAGAAAACCCTAATGAAGCTAAAATAATTGTTCAAAAAGTTGTTTTAGCTGCTAAAGCAAGACAGGCAGCTAAAAAAGCTCGTGAAATGGTTCAGAGAAAATCTCCAATGGGAGGTTCTGGTCTTCCGGGTAAACTATCTGACTGTTCATCCAAAGATCCGGCAGAATCTGAAATATTCCTTGTAGAGGGAGATTCAGCAGGTGGGACAGCTAAACAAGGACGTGACAGACACTTCCAGGCTATTCTTCCATTAAGAGGGAAAATTTTGAACGTAGAGAAATCTATGCTTCACAAAGTATATGATAACGAAGAGATCAGAAATATCTATACTGCCCTTGGAGTTTCTGTAGGAACAGAAGAAGATAGTAAAGCATTAAATATGGTTAAGCTTAGATACCATAAAATTGTAATCATGACCGATGCGGATATCGATGGTTCTCACATCTCTACATTGATTCTTACCTTCTTCTTCAGATATATGAAGGAACTTATTGAGAATGGATATATCTATATTGCTCAACCACCTTTATATTTATTGAAGAGAGGTAACAAAAAAGTATATGCTTATAACGAAAAAGAGCGTGAAGAGTTTACATTAGAAATGTCTCCGGATGGAAAAGGTGTTGAAGTACAACGTTATAAAGGTCTTGGAGAAATGAATCCTGAACAGCTTTGGGAAACTACTTTAAATCCTGAGCATAGAATTTTAAAGCAAGTGACTATTGATAATGCAGTAGAGGCTGACAGTGTTTTCTCAATGTTGATGGGAGATGAAGTTCCACCAAGAAGAGAGTTTATTGAGAAAAATGCAAAATATGCAAAAATTGATGCATAAACATATTTAAAAAATACAAAAAAAGCTTCTAATTATTTAGAAGCTTTTTTTATATTTGGACTAACCAAATAAAAACAATAATATGATAACTCTTTTACAAACAGACCCTTACAACGGGATGGATGCCGCTTCTGGTGCCGCGGCTGCAGGACTAGGGATCGGATCTATGTTCGTGAGCTTGCTTTTCTACATTTTCTATGGATACTGTATGTATAGAATATTTCAAAAAGCAGGAAGACAGGATGCATGGGCTGCTTTTATTCCGATTTATAACGCTATTGTCCTTTTAGAAATTGTTAAGAAACCTATATGGTGGATTATTCTATTCTGTATCCCTTTAGTGAATATCTATGCCTTTTGGGTAGTTAATGATAGACTTGCCAAAGGCTTTGCAAAGGAAACCCCTCTATATACTATCTTGTTGTTTTTCCTCGGATTTATTTTCATCCCTGTATTGGGGTTGGGGAGTGATGATTATGACAGTAAGCGGATTCCCAATGATTAAATAAAATATAAAA
Organism: uncultured Chryseobacterium sp.; assembly: GCA_963518055.1. Taxonomy (GTDB): domain Bacteria; phylum Bacteroidota; class Bacteroidia; order Flavobacteriales; family Weeksellaceae; genus Chryseobacterium. The sequence continues at coordinate 14,423 of CAUQIC010000018.1, read as the reverse complement.
AGGACTTCAGAAATGAAGTCTTTTTTGTTTATAAGAGTCTTTTAAATTTATATTTTAACAGTTATTAGGATTTTCCTATTTTTGCGTAATTTAATAACTATGATGAAAATATTATTTCTTGGAGCACTATCGACTGCTTCTTTATATTTTGCTCAAACATTTCCTGTTTCGGCAATTCCTGAAACTTTAAAGAAAAATGCAAATGTAGTTATTCGGAAAGATATCACAATTGCTCAAATAAATAAGATTGATGACATAAAGTATCAATATAATATAGTTACTACAGTTTTAAATAAAGATGGTAATGAAAAAGCAATAGCACATATTCCTTATGATAATGCAAAAAGTATTTCGAATATAAAAGTTAGTGTTTATGATGAGTTTGGAAAGAAATTAAAAAGCTTTTCTAAATCAGATTTTAGCGACTTTGCTAATAATACTCAAGGGGTATTTTATTCAGATAACAGGATTTTGGTTTTTTCTTATACTCCTGTTCAATATCCCTATACGATTGATTTTTCTTACGAGAGTGTTGATAAGAATACTATTTTTATTCCGGATTTTGTACCATTTACTTCTACCAATACTTCTTTAGAGGATGCACAGTTTAAAATCATTAATACTTCAGGAATTAATCTTAGATCTAAAATCTATTCTTCAGAATATAATTATGCCTCAGTTACAGAAAGTGATAATGGGAATGAAAAGATATATTCATATAAAAATATTCCTGCAATTGATGATGCTATGCTAATTCCGCAGCCTATTAAAATTTTGCCTAAAGTAAGTTTTGCTTTGGCGAAGTTTAATCTTGCCGGAAAACAGGGAACTTTAAATAATTGGACTGATTTCGGAGCATGGTATTATAATAATCTTGTAGACCCGGTTGCTGTATCTAGCTCAGCGATTAAAGCTGAAGTGGCTGGATTGCAACTGCAAGGTTCTGTAGAAGATAGAGTTAAGAAGGTTTATCAATATATGCAGGCTAAAACCAGATATATATATGTAGGTCTGGGAATTGGGGGATGGTTGCCTATGACACCTGATGAAGTTTATAAAAAAGGATATGGAGACTGTAAAGGGCTTACTAATTATATGAAGACTTTGTTGGACGAGGCAGGGATACCGTCTTACTATTGTGTGATCAATTCCGGTCTTTCTTCAGTTTCTTTTGATCCGGACTTTGCCAGGATGGGAGGAAATCATGCTATTTTAATGGTCCCTACAGAAAAAGGAAATATTTGGCTGGAAAATACCTCACAACAGACTGCATTTAACCATTTAGGATACAATACGACTGATAGAAATGTTCTTTCTGTAAAGAAAAATGGGATAGAATTGATCAATACGCCGATCTACTCTGCTGAGCAAAATAAAGAAAAGCAGACCCTGAAGATAAAGTTGAGTGACGATAACAGTATTTTGGGAGAAGGGAGTTTTTCTTATACAGGAAATCAATATGATTACAATTTAGTATTTGCAGGTCTTAATCCAAAAGAGCGAAATGATGCCCTGAAGCGGGCGTTTAGTATTCTGAACTTTGAAAAAGTGGAAATGAAAAACTTTATCAATAACAAAGATAAAGCTGTTATTACTTTTGATATAGACTTTAAAACGAATAATTTTTCCAAAAATGCAGGAAACAGTTTGCTGTTTAGGGCTGTTCCTATCTATTCTGATAATGTCTATAAAATTGATGAGAGCAGGAGCCTTCCTTTTGAGATTAGACAGTCTTTTGAAGATGAATATGAAATTGATTTCAGCATACCAAAAGGCTATAAAATTGATGAAACTCCCGATAATGTAGCACTTAATTCTGAATTTGGGTATTATAAGTTAAGTTTTGTGAAAAAGGGTGAGGAAATAAAGGTTCTGAGGAAAATTCAGGTGAATAAAGGTACTTATCCAAAAGAAAAATATAATGAATATGTAGGCTTTAGAAAAAAAATAATAAACATGGATAATTCAAAAATTTTAATCACCAAAATATAAATATGAAAAAAATAATAGGAATCGTTTTTTGTTCTCTCAATATAATACTCATTAATGCACAGAAATATGAGTTTTTAACCCCTCCTAAATTTAATGATACAGATCTGTCAAAAGCAAAATCTTTATTGGATGAAAATACTCCTGCTGAGATTTTGTATAAATCGGTATATTTTATGGTGGATGGTAGTACAGGGCTACTGCACAAAAAATATTATTACAGAATCAAAATTTATGATAAAGATAAAGCTGAAGATTGGCTGAATCTTGAAATTCCTCTTTATAGTAATAACACTAACGACAAAGAATCCTTGGGTAAATTCAAGGCCTTTACATATAATCTTGAAAATGGTGTAGTAAATCCGGTAAAAGTAGAAAAGAGCTCTCAATATAAAAGTAAAGAAAGCAAAAATATTACAGTCACTAAATTTGCTTTTCCCAATGTGAAAAATGGATCTGTATTAGAATATCAGTATGAGATCGTGTCACCATTTTTATATTCAATTCCTGAAGTTTTAATAGAAACAGATATTCCGTCGCTGTATACAGAATATTCCTTTGATACCCCTATAAATATTTCCTATAATGTAAATTATACCGGAGCTTTACTACCTAAGTATAGAGATCTTCGAGAGAAAAGTATTTATGGATCTCAATATAAAACATATAGATTTGGGTATGAAAATGTAAAAGGTTTTAAAACAGAAAAATTTGTAAGAAACGACAGGAATCATAGAACCAAAATTAGTGCTGAGCTGCATTCGACAAACTTTAAAGAAATAAAGCTATATTCATCATCTTGGGATCAAATCAGTAAAAGATTGTATGAAAATGAAGATTTTGGAGGAGAATTGAAAAAAACAAAATTTGCCAGGGAAAATATGCCTGCAGAAGTTTTGCAAATGAAAACCAATCTTGAAAAAGTAAACGCAATATTCTCATACGTTCAGAAAACATTTATATGGAATAAAGACAGAGGAATTTATACAGAAAATGGAATCAAAAAACTCCTTGAAACAAAAGTTGGAAATGCAGCAGAAATTAACCTATTTCTTGTAATGCTCCTTCGTGAAGCCGGTATTAAAGCCGATCCGTTGATTATTTCTACCGTTAGTAATGGATTGATCAATTTGGTGTCTCCCAATGTCTCAAATATGAATTTTGTTTTAGCTACGATAGAATTAGAAGGTAAATTACATATTTTTGATGCTACTTCCAAGCAATCTTCTTTGGATGAACTTCCATTGAGAGACTGGAATCAGTATGGAGTTTTACTGACGAAAGATAAAGCCATACAAATTCAGATGACCAATAACAGCCCAAGTAATACATTCCTTACAGCGGACGCAAAAATTAATGATGATGGAAGTATTTCAGGAATCTATTCAGATAGAGATACCGGTGCTTTTGCAATGTTGGTTAAAGATGATTACGATGAAAATCCTGAAAAATATAAAAAGCAATACAAAGAAAATTACTCCATAGATTTCACGGGAATTGACTCCAAAATTGTGGAAAACGGAGAATTCGAAAGTACCATGAAATTTTCTTCATCGAATTTGATTGATAAAGTTGGGAAAAAAATAATCATTAATCCAATGTTGTTTTTAAGCAAAAATTCTAATGAATTTGACCAGACTGAAGAGAGAAAATACATGATTGATTTTGGAGCACCTACTACAAAAGTGAAAAAAGTAGTTCTTGAAATTCCTGAAGGCTATACCGTTGAAGAATTACCTAAGAATAAAAAGATTGTTACAGAAGATAAAGAGATTGAATACAGTTATTTGATTGAGCTCAAAGGAAACAAACTGGAAGTTATTTCCACCACAAAAGTTGCCAGCGCAGATTATCCTAAGGACTATTATCCTGCATTTAAACAAATTTGGGGGGTGGCCTCAAAATGTGAAAATCAGGTGATTAGTTTAGTGAAGAAGTCATAACTGATATATTTGAAAAAATGATTACCTTTAAAAGAGTAATTTTTTAAAACCATTCATTTTTTGAATGGTTTTTGTATTTATATCTAAAAATTGAAATTATGAAAAATACAGTTGCCGTTTTAGCTTTAACATCATTCTTCGCTTTTACTGCTTGTAAAAAAAATGAACCGACCGGAACAGCAACGGAAAAAACAGAAACTAAAAAATCTGATGAATTGGCAATAGATTCAGTCAAAGTAAATGATTCAACAAAAATAACGGATTCATTAACCGTTACTTTTACTTCAAAATTTTTGGTTTTTCCTGGCTTAAAGGATAAGAGACTTTTAGATAGTATTTATTTTCATGATCCAAAAATTAAAGATTTTTCCAAAGCAGGACTTCAGGGTTTTCTGGAAAATCAGAAAAAAGAGTATTTCAATTCTGTCAAAAATGACAATAAAGACTGGGTTTCTGATATTACCTATGCCCAAAACTGGTATTCAAGTTCTCACATGTATCTGAAATCTAATATCAACGGCTATATGCATATTGAATATGTAGGAAGTTCATATATAGGCGGGGCTCATGATGAGTATGGGTTTTCAGAGAGAGTCTTCGACCTCAAGAATAATAAAAAGTTAGAATTAAAAGACATTACTTCAATGCCCAAGAACAAAATTGAGGCTATCCTGATGAAGAATATTAATAAGATCAATAGTGGAACATCGGATGAGAATGGAGAAGTGAAAAACTCGGAGATGCTCTTGGTGGATAAAATTCCGGTATCCGATAACTTTTATTTTGATGATAAAAACCTATATTTCCATTACAGCCCTTATGAAATTGCCGCTTTTGCTGCGGGTGATATTACAATTCCTGTTTCTTGGGATGAGTTGGATGGGACTCTAAGTACAGAATTTAAAGAAAGAATGAAAATTAAGTAAATAAATACTTCCAGTTCAGGAAGCATTTTTTAATTTTGCGGTAATGGAAAAAGTAGCTTTTATTATCAACCCTTTTTCGGCCAAAAAAAATTATCAGCCGTTTTTGAATGAACTGAAGAAAAAGGTGGATAATCCGTCATATTATATCTCCGAATCTATTGAAGGAACAGCCGAATTTATTCAGACTTATTTTGATAAAGTGGATGTCTTTGTAGCCATAGGAGGGGATGGGACAATTTCTACAGTGGCTAAAAGCCTTATTAATACAGATAAAATTCTTGCAATTTTTCCGGCGGGCTCCGGAAACGGATTTTCCAATGAAACCCGTTTCAGCAAAAATCTGGATGAACTTTTAGAAAAAATAAAAGCAAAGAAATCAAGGAAGATAGATACCTTTACGGTAAATGATAGACTTTCTATCAATGTTTCAGGTACTGGTTTTGATGGTAAAGTAGTTAAAGAATTTGAAAAAACAAGCCGTGGATTCAAAAACTATATCAAAGTATCTTTGAAAACTTTTTTCAATTATAAACCCATTAAAGTGAAATTTTTTGATGAGGAATATAAACAATACAATGGTAAATACTTGATGCTGAATATTGCCAATACCCGTCAGTTTGGGAATAATGCCTATATCGCTCCCAAAGCCAGTAAAAGTGACGGATTGGTGGATATGGTTTTGGTGAAAAAATTTCCTCTTACGTATTCGGCTCTGTTTGCATTCAGAATGTTTACCAAAAGATTGAAAGATGATGAATACGTTACCTACCTTCCTGTTTCGGAAATGTCATTTAAAGTAAATACTAAAAACTGGCATCTCGATGGTGAATTTAATAAAATAGAATCACCCATTCATGTTAAAGTACAGCCTTCCAGTTTGAATATTTTGATTTAAAGCAACAGATTCTTGTTTTAACCCTTCAAACCTGTCATTTTAATGATTAGAGTTCCAGTTTCTTTTCAATATCCTTTGGGTGGTTCAGGCAGTAGTTGAGCTGCTCTTTGTCAAGCTGTTTTTCCCAGTTTGCAACCACTACTGTAGCTACAGAATTGCCTATCACATTGGTAAGGGCCCTGCACTCACTCATAAATTTATCAATTCCTAAGATCAGAGTCATTCCTGCAATAGGAATTTCGGGAACAACGGCCAACGTTGCTGCTAAAGTAACAAACCCGGCTCCTGTAACGCCTGCAGCTCCTTTAGAACTTAACATAGCGACCAATAATAGCATCAATTGTTTTTCAAGGGGAAGATGAATATTTAAAGCCTGAGCAATGAATAAGGAAGCCAGTGTCATGTAAATATTGGTTCCATCAAGATTAAAAGAATATCCGGTGGGAACGACAAGCCCTACAATAGCTCGTGAACATCCGGCTTTTTCCATTTTTTCCATAATTCCCGGTAATGCTGACTCTGAAGAACTGGTTCCTAAGACTAAAAGAAGTTCTTCCTTAAGGTAGAATAATAATTTAAAAATGTTAAATCCATTATACCATGCTACAGCTCCTAAAACGATAATAACAAAAAGAGTAGAGGTGATATAGAATGTAGCAACCAGAAATATAAGGTTCAGTACTGAGTGTAGCCCATACTTTCCTATGGTAAAAGCCATTGCCCCAAAAGCACCGATAGGCGCAAGTTTCATCAACATGTGGACAATTTTGAATATCGGAGTAGATAGATCCTGAAGAAAATCAGTCACTTTTTGGCTCTTTTCTTTAGTTAAAACGAGAGCAATACCCATTAAGATGGCCACAAGAAGAACCTGAAGTATATTGTCACCTACTAATGGACTGAACAGCGTTTCAGGAATAATATTCATAATGAAGCCGGTAAGTGTTGATTCATGGGCTCTTTCCTGATATTGTGATACATCTCCTGAAAGCGTAGAAGGGTCAATATTTAAACCGTGACCGGGTTGTAGTAAATTTCCTATTAATAAGCCAATGATCAAAGCCAATGTTGAAAAAGTAAAAAAGTAAATCATTGCCTTTATAGCAATTCTTCCAACTTTTTTAAGATCTGTCATATGGGCAATCCCCAGCGTAAGGGTAATGAAGATAACCGGAGCAATAATCATTTTTACCAGTTTGATAAACCCGTCTCCCAATGGTTTCATCTTTTCTCCGAGCTCAGGATAAAATTCGCCTAAAAGAATACCTGCGATAATAGCTAGGATAACCTGGAAATAAAGTTGCTGATACAGTTTTTTCGCTTTCAATAGAGATGTCTTTTTAAGTTTTTGAAAGGTCGAAATTATGAATTTTTTTGAAAAATATGACAAAAGTCATGAAAAAATTCGGCGGGGTTGAAAGCCCCGCCGAAACAAACTTGCTAAAATTTTATCTATCATTAACGAAGGAATTGAAATTTTTCCTTTGTTTGTTTTATCCCTAAAGACAAAATATCTATATTATTCTACTGCTACAGAATCATCTCCACGGCCGTCTGCTACCGCATGGATATTACCCTTGTCATCTATGACAATCATTTCTGTCTTTCCGATGTATTTTACTTTTTCAATTACGTAATTTTTATTTTTAAGCTCAGCAATTGTACTTTCCGGAAAGTTATTTTCTACCGATATGGTTTCAGGAAGCCATTGGTGATGAAATTTAGGAGCGTTCACTGAAATATTGGCATTCAATTTAAAATCTACCACATTGACGATAGATTGGTACACTGAGGTTGGAATTGTAGTTCCTCCCGGTGTTCCCACAACCATATAGGGTTTCCCGTTTTTAAGCAAAATAGTGGGAGTCATCGATGAAAGCATTCTTTTGTTGGGTTGAATGGCGTTGGCTTCTCCTCCTACCGCTCCAAACATATTAGGAACTCCCGGTTTGATAGAAAAATCATCCATTTCATTATTTAAAAAGAATCCTGCCCCAGTAACCAGTACTTTGCTTCCGTAATATCCGTTAAGGGTTGTTGTTACAGACGCAGCATTTCCGTCTTTATCCAGCACTGAGATATGAGTAGTTTGTGTTGATTCCTTTGGTTGAGGGATAATTTTGCCAACCTCTGCACTGGGGGTTGCTTTATCAAAGCTGAAGCTTTTCCATCTTTTTTTCAGATACTCATCAGAGATCAGATAGGGTGTTTTATCCTGAATAAAATCAGGATCCCCCATGTATTCTGCTCTGTCTGCAAAAGCTCTTCTTTCTGCCTCAGTCATAATCTGAACCGCTTTTGTGGAATTCTGCTGGTATTTTTCAAGGTTTTCAAAGCTTGCCATTCTAAGCATCTGAGCCAGTAAAAGTCCACCGCTTGAAGGTAAAGGCATAGAAACAACATTATTTCCTTTATAATCAAATTCTAAAGCTTTTCTTTCTGCAACTTTATAATTTTTAAGATCTTCCAATGTGATAATTCCATTTCCTCTCTTCATTTCCTCTACCAGAAGCTCTGCCGTTTCCCCTTCATAAAAACCTTTTACCCCCAATTTCTGAATCAGCTTTAAGGTCTCTGCCAAATCTTTCTGAACCAGAATATCTCCAGCTTTCCAGGGAGTATCTTTCACAAAAATAATAGAGGATTTGTTATGTTTTTGAAATTTTTCTCTCTGGCTATTGAGCATATCTGCTTCTTTATCAGTAATGGCAAATCCTTTTTCTGCGAGATCAATGGCGGGTTGAATAATCTTTTCCATGGGTAATTTACAGTACTTCAAGGTAGCAAAGAATCCGGCAATGCTTCCTGGAATGCCTACTGCCAGTCGACCATTTTGAGAGAGGTCGGTATTTGCCTTTCCGCTTTTATCGAGGTACATGTCCCTGGAAGCCTTTTTAGGGGCAGTTTCCCTGTAATCCAGTGTAAATTTCTCACCATTATTTTTAACCCCTACTAAAAATCCACCACCACCGATATTTCCGGCTTGTGGATATACAACGGCCAATGCATACTGCGTAGCTGTGACAGCATCATAAGCATTTCCTCCCATTCTTAGAATTTTAGCACCTGCTTCACTAGCTAAAGGGTGGGCAGATACTACTACGCCCTTATTTTTTACCTGTACTTCCTTTACAATATTGAAATCTGTAAATTGAGCCCAGCTTAAAGCGCTGGTTAGTAGAACCGAGACAATGAATATCTTCCTCATATGATTTTCTTTAAGACAAAATTATAGATTTTTTATGTAAATTATTGCTGATAATCATTCTAATAAAATAGTTTTTTACTCTCTAAAAGATTAGGAAGCAAAACTGTCGGAAATCATAGTGAAGGTTATTTCTTTCTGAAAATGCATTCGAAATGAATTATTAACATGATGAAAGTGTAAATTGTTTTATATTTTGATTATTTATCATAAAATTTTCAATTTAATTCATTTAAATTCAGTAAATAATGTTTTTGTTTGTTTTATTCATAAGTATTTGTCTTTTTTAATTGATAATATTTATGTTTTTAGGATATGATTAGCTACATTTGAAAAAAAATCAAATGACAAAAAAATACCAAAAAATCACTTCTTTAGGAGTACTTTTCTTTATTTCTGCCAATACATATGCACAAACAGATTCTATAAAAGTGAAAACGGTAGATGAAGTGAAAATTACAATAGGATCCAGAAATAAAAGTAGAGTAGCAACAGATACACCCGTACCTGTTGATGTGATCAATATAGGATCGCAATCTGTACTTAGTCCTCAAATGGACCTTAATCAGATCTTAAATTATGCAGCTCCTTCTTTTACCTCCAATTCTACCACCGTTGCAGATGGAACCGATCATGTAGACCCTGCACAATTAAGAGGGTTAGGGCCTGATCAGGTTCTTGTTCTGCTTAATGGGAAAAGAAGACATACTTCAGCTTTGGTAAATATTAATGGTTCGCCGGGTAGAGGATCTGTAGGAACTGACCTTAATGCAATTCCGGCATTTGCGATTGAAAGGCTTGAAGTTTTAAGGGATGGTGCTTCTGCGCAGTATGGCTCAGATGCAATTGCCGGGGTTATTAATGTTATTATGAAAAAGAATACGAATAATCTTACGGCAGCCATTACCGGGGGTGGCTTTAATTCGAAAGGAGCTAATGATCATCGTGGTGGTTGGGATGGAGGAAAGTATCAGGTAGATCTTAACTATGGAACAAAGCTTGGTACATCCGGATTCCTAAACTTTACGGCAAGTTTTTTAAACAGAGAGGCGACGGGAAGAGCAGGAACAGCAACAGGGGATATTTTTAATGCTTATAATGCTATTGAACAAAGAGCATTTGAAAATGGGGTTAATATCAATTCTTTGTTTGGAAACATTAATAATACTTCAAATTCTCAGCAGATCATTAATTATATTCATCAGTATGCTCCCTATGTAAGTTACTTTAACTCAGCTATGCTTGCGAGTATACAAAATGCTAATACAATTCCTGAATTGCAGTCGATTTTAAAGACGGATGTTACCAATAATGAATTAACCTACCGAGGTCTTGAAAGAAATGACTTTAATATGAGAGTGGGGCAGTCAAAGCTAGGTTCCGGTCAGTTTTTTATGAATTCGGAATTCGATATTTCCCCATCGGTAAGAGGGTATGTATTCGGGGGAATTTCCTACAGACAAGGGAATGCAGCAGGGTTTTACAGGAGGCCTAATCAGAGTAGAACGCCTACTTCCTTATATCTCAACGGCTTTCTTCCGGAAATTGCTTCTGACGTAATTGATCTTTCACTTGCTGCCGGTTTTAAAGGTAAAGTAGGAAAGATAAGTTATGATATTAGCAATACTTTCGGTCAGAATACCTTTGATTATACAATAAAAAATACAGCTAATGCTTCTATGTTGGACTCTGATAAGCGGGAGTTCAGAGCAGGTGGCTTAGGCTTCCTGCAAAATACGATCAATGCAGATTTTGATACCAAATTCGATTGGTTGAAGGGTTTTAATGTGGCTTTTGGGGGAGAAGTGAGAGTAGAGCGATATAAAATAGAAAATGGGGAAGAGGCTTCCTGGGCGCTATATGATATTAATGGAAATATACAGACTCCGGATACACCTGCTTCTTTAAAACCTACTGATTTTATGGGAGTGACAAGGCCGGGAGGAGCACAGGTTTTTCCGGGATTCAGACCCGAAAATGCTTTGAAAAAAGGGAGGAGTTCTGTTGCTGCTTATCTCGATACCGAATTGGATGTTACAGACCGTTGGTTGGTTAGTGCGGCGCTGAGGTATGAGAATTACTCGGATTTTGGCTCTACATTTAACTATAAAGTGGCTACAAGATACAAGCTTACCGATAATATTAATATCAGGGCAGCACATTCTACAGGTTTCAGGGCGCCTTCTTTACAGCAGATCTATTTCAATGCTACAGCTACTCAATTCGTAGGAGGAACGGCTTACGAAGTGGGGACGTTTTCCAATGACTCTAATGTTGCACAGATTTTAGGGATTCCACAATTGAAGCAAGAAGAATCAAAGAGTTTTTCGGCAGGGTTTACGGCAAAAATTCCACAAGCTAATTTGACCTTTACCGTAGATGGATATTATATTAAAATAAAGAACAGAGTGGTATTAACGGATCAGTTTTCGAGACCGGTAGGAACATTTCCGGCAGGGAGTCCGGAATATAATCTACAACAAGGTTTTGATCAAGCTAATGCCAACGCTGCAACATTCTTTGCCAATGCTATTGATACACAGACTAAAGGTATAGAAGGAGTTATTTCTCATAGGCTTAAAGCTTCAGAAAGGTTTACATTAAATTCTGATTTTGCACTAACAGTATCTAAAACAAATAGAGTAGGGAATATTCATGGCTCAGATATTTTGATTAATGCAGGGCAAGTTAACCGGTATTATTCTGAGACCAGCCGCATCTATTTAGAAGAAGCTGTTCCGAGGTTTAAAGCTTCCCTGAATAATTCTGTGGAATTTAATAATTTCAGTATTCTTCTAAGAAATGTATATTTTGGAAAAGTTACCGATCCTAATACAACAGATGTTAATGGAGATGGAGTGGTAGATAGTAGTTTTATTAACGGACAAGTTGTTCCTACTGAGCATCCTGTATGGGCAGCTAAGGTGATTACTGATCTTTCGATAGGGTATAAATTTACAAAAGGATTTAGATTAACTATTGGAGCTAATAACATATTTGATATTTATCCGGATAAAAATTATGGTCCCAGATCTTTAAAAACACCCTCTGTAGATGCTTCCGGGAAACCAATAACCAGCATAGATCTTTCTAATCAGGATCAGTTTATATATTCCAGAAACGTCTCTCAATTTGGAATGAATGGTAGATTTCTATTCGTAAGGTTGAATATGAGTCTATAAGTCAGGTTTTTTTAACTCCATTCTATAAGATGTTTTTGGTGATAACTCAAGGGTGTATTTTTAAGTACACCTTTTTTATTATGGTTGACATGTTTTTTTTACTTTTGTACAATTCTAAAAAAATCTGAAAAATGGAATCCTATACGGAAAGAATACTGATTACAGGTGCCTTGGGACAAATCGGCACGGAACTTACTAATAGACTTGTTGAAATTCATGGAGCGGACAATATTGTTGCTTCTGGATTGGACAGATGGCAGGAAGGAATTACTTCTGCAGGGCATTATGAGAGAATGGACGTTACTAATACACAATTAGTGAGACAGGTGATTAAGGATTATGATATTACTACTGTGTATCATCTGGCTTCGCTTTTGTCAGGGACTTCTGAAAAGCAGCCCATTTTCGCATGGAAATTAAATCTCGAGCCTTTGCTTCATTTCTGTGAAATGGCAAAAGAAGGACTGCTTAAAAAGATTTTCTGGCCAAGTTCAATTGCAGTATTTGGAAAAGGAATTCCAAAACATGAAGTGGGGCAGGATGTGGTGCTGAATCCAACAACGGTTTATGGGATTTCAAAAATGGCAGGCGAAAAATGGTGTGAATACTATTTTGATAAATATGGAGTGGATGTAAGAAGTATCAGATACCCTGGATTGATTTCCTGGAAAACTCCGGCAGGAGGTGGAACAACTGATTATGCCGTAGAGATTTTTTACAAAGCAATAGAGCAGGGGAAATATACAAGTTTCATTTCTGAAGATACGGGAATGCCTATGTTGTATATGGATGATGCTATTAATGCAACACTGAAATTGATGGACGCCCCGAAAGAAAGTCTGACGGTTCGCTCTTCTTATAATTTAGGAGGAATGTCATTTACACCAAAAGAACTGGCGGCGGAAATTACAAAAGAAATTCCTGATTTTACCATCGATTATAAACCAGACTTCAGACAGGCAATTGCAGATTCCTGGCCGGCATCTATTGATGATTCTGTAGCTAAAAAAGACTGGGGACTATCTTATGATTTCGGAATTTCTGAAATGACAAAAGATATGATCAAGAATCTTAAAGTAAAATTAGCTAAGAATTAATTAAATAAAGTAATACTTTAAATAAGTGTTTATTTAACATTTGATTTTTAATTTGTTATAATTTTTATCTAAAATTTAATTTAAATGATATTATTGACTTTCAACATTATAAATATAGAGGCTGAAGTAAAAAATAGCCCCCCAATTACAGATGAAGAAAGATTGAAAATTACAGAAGAGAATACAAAAGCGATTCTCAGAATTTTAGATATTCATGATACTAAAGCCAGTTTTTTTGTTGAGGTTGCCCTTGTCGAAAAGCTGCAAAATCTTATAAAAGCAATTTCATCCAAAGGGCATGAAATTGCTTTTTATAATAAAGGTTCAAATCTTCCGGAAATTGAAAATGCCAAAAAAAATATTCAGGAACTTTTAGAAAAACAGATCAGAGGAATTCGCCAAAAAGATGTAAAAATTGCCCAGGAGAAATTGAAGTTGGTGGAGTTTAATTATGTTTCCAATATTGACAATGCTAATATCCTTTTTCCCTTCAAACGTTTGAAAAGAGATACTGAAATTACTGAGGAGGACGGACTGAATATTGTTCCGGAAAGTATCTCTCCTTATAGCCAATTACCTTATAATGATTTTGTATTTCAGATTCTGCCGATGAAGTATTATCAGAATATGGTCCTGGAAACGTTGCAAAATGAAGAATTCGTTTTGATTTATCTTAATTCCTGGCAGTTTACCGACTTTAAGAAATACCGGTTTCATATACCTTTTTACAGAACCCTATTTTCGGGTAAAAAAATGGAGGACAAACTCGGTGCCCTCCTTAGTTTTATTAATGACAGGGAAATGGCAACTTCCCGTATGAAAGATTATATTTTTTAGTAGATAAGGTCTAAGAGCAGTATAAAAATGAAGATGGATTATCGGTAATTTTCAATTCTCCATTTTCAACTTTCAACTTTCCACAGAACCCTGTTTTCGGACAAAAAAATGGAGGACAAACTCGATGCCCTCCTTAGTTTTATTAATGCCAAAGAAATGGCAACTTCCCGTATGAAAGATTATATTTTTTAATATATAGAGTCTAAGAGTAGTATAAAAATGAAGATGTATCATCGTTAATTTTCAACTCTCCATTTTCCATTTTCAACTTTCCACAGAACCCTATTTTCGGACAAAAAAATGGAGGACAAACTCGGTGCCCTCCTTAGTTTTATTAATGCCAGGGAAA
>CAUQIC010000017.1:0-119460 GCA_963518055.1 uncultured Chryseobacterium sp. | reverse complement strand
ACAACTTATCCAACTCGGAATAGCTCATGCTGTCTCCTTCATAAACTAAAGCTACGGCATCAGGAGTCTTGGCTGCCTGAGATTCAAATAAATCAATAATGGTTAAGGTTTCAGGGTAAGAAATATCAGTCCTGTCATTGATTTTTAATGTATTGCATTCTTCTATTTCTGAGAGTAATGACAGCTCTGATAAAAGTACCTCTGGATTTTCAGCAATCTTTTTCAATAGCTTCTTGTAATAGCTAATGAATCTTTCAACAGTATTTTTCGTAAAAAGATCAGTAGAATATTCTAATTCAAAACTCATCCCTGATATCTCTTCTTTTGCTCCTAATGTAAGGTCAAACTTAGAAGTTGTTGATTCTAATGGATATTCCTGAATATCTGCTGATTTTATTTTAAAGGTCTCCTGTTTGATATTCTGTAATACGAATACGCAGTCAAATAAAGGATTTCTTCCCGGATCTCTCTCTACACGTAAATCATTTATTAATTCTTCATAAGGATATTCGTCATTATCAAGACAATTAAGCAGTTTCTGGTGCAATGACTGGGCATAAAGTTTAAAACTTGAATTATGGTTTACGCTTATAGGCAACGCCAATGTGTTCGCAAACATTCCTATCATATCTTCCAATTCATGATGCTTTCTCCCGGCCACCAATGTACCAATAACGAGTTTAGTCTTGCCGCTAAGCTTTGACAGAAGTATACCGTAAACTCCTAATAACATTGTAAAAAGAGTAATATCATTATTTTTTATAATTTCATTAAGCTTTTGTTTTTCCTCATTAGACACCTTAAATTTTGCCACATTTCCTTTAAATGTTTTTTCTTTTGGTCTTGGAAAATCATAAGGCAGTTCCACTATGTTATATTCTTCATCAAACTGCTGTGCCCAGAAATGTTTTTGATGCTGTACTGAGTTTTGATGCTGATCACTCAAAAACCACTCTGCATAATCTTTATAATGTGTTTGTAAAGGAACTAGATTTTCACCTTCATACAGTTGCGTTAACTCTTTCATTAATATTTGCAGAGAAACCCCATCTGAGGCTATATGATGCATGTCTATCAAAATAAAGTGGGTATCCTCCGAAGCTTGTATCAAGCCTACTCTGATTAAAGGTGGGGCACTTAAATCAAAAGGTTTTATAAATTGTTGAGTAAGAGATTCAACTTCTGTTTCGGATCCGCTTATATGATCTATTGTAAAGGAAATATCTGTTAAAACCTTCTGTACAGGCTTATTGTCCGAATCTAAGCTAAAGCTCATACGAAAACATTCATGCCTTTCTATTAAGGATTCAAAAACATTTTTAAGCTTCTCTGCATCTAATTCTCCTGTGACTTTTAAAACGCCTGTTTGATTGTATGCCAAAGAATTTTTATCTAACTGATTCAGCAGGAATATTCTAAATTGGGCCGGAGTTAGCGGATAGACTTCCTTTTCAGCAGCTTTAGGTATCTTTCTGTCAACCAGATAAAGATTTTTGCTGTTATTTAAATAGGTAATCAGATTATCTTTATTGGCTTTTAATTCTTCAATTATATTAGGGTTATCAAAACTTTTAGGAACAATTATCTTTAAGTTTTCATCAACAACTTTAAGGTTAATTTTAAGTTCTTTTAATTTTAATAATAATTCTTCCATATTAAAAATATTTTTTTAATGTTAATTTGGCTTCTCGGTTAATATTGTTACTAGTTTTTTGTTTCCGTCATTAATTTGCATTGAATGACTTTAGTTTGGATAAGGTGGTATTTTTGAATATCTACACTACTATAGCTTTTCCTGTATGGGGAACTAACTCAGGTAGATTATATATTAATTTCTGTCTGCTCTTCTTCCATTAGCTCTTCTGCACCAATCCATAAGTTTGCGTCAATGAAATTGGCCTGTTGTATGACCGTTACTTTTTGAAAGAGTTCAACAAGTTTCATTTCCAGGTTAAAGACTCTTTTTATCTTATTTGCGATTTGAACTGCTATAAGTGAATGTCCGCCTAACTGAATAAAACTTTGTTCAATACTTATGGAGCCTGAATCTACTCCCAAAACTTCTGCCCAAATCTCTACGATCTTCTTCTGTGTTTCGGTTGATGCCGGTACAAATTGATCAGGAACGGCTCTCTCAGGAATTGGTAATGCCTCTCTTTTTAGTTTACCGTTTGCCGTCAATGGCATGTTATCCAACTGGGTAAAGAAAGAAGGAACCATATATTCCGGGAGACTGGCATTGAGGTATTTTCTTAGAGTCTCACCATCCAAATAGTGGTTGGAAACATAGTATGCCGATAAATAATGATCTTCTCCTATATTTTGTATAGTAACAGCACCTGTTATAACAGACTCATGGGAAAAAAGGACGCGTTCAATCTCTTCAATTTCAATACGATAGCCTCTTAATTTAATTTGGCTATCCATTCTCCCCTTGAATGCTATATTACCATCTGATAACCAATAGGCTAAATCTCCAGTTCGATATACTCTATCTTCGCCACCAATCCAGCTTGTTGCAAATTTTTCATTTTCAGTAGTATTTCCAAGGTAACCACGAGCAAGACCGACACCGGCAATACAAAGCTCTCCCACGACCCCCTGTGGTACAGAATTACCTGCACTATCTACAATATAGATTCTCTCGTTGGGTAATGGAATACCAATAGGCAGCGTATTATAGGTATCAAAATGTTCAGGGTCTATTTTATAAAAAGTAGAATCTACGCAGGTTTCGGTAGGTCCATATAAATTATATAAAACAGTAGTATGGGTAAGTAAATGATTATAGAAATCTCTAACCAATTCTTTAGACAAGGCTTCCCCTGCTAACAGCCAAACTTTGAATTCCGGCAAATCTATATCCCCTTTAAGCCCCCTTAGTAACATGCCCAAATGGGTAGGTGTACCGTCGCTCAGTTCTATTCTGTTTTTCTCAAAAAACCTATATAATTCTTCTCCATCCATTCTCTCTTTTTCTTCAGATATATATAAACAATGTCCTTTTAAAAGAGCCCCAAAGATTTGTTGGCATGAAGCATCAAAATAATAAGAAGCGATGAGCCCTACACGAAGGCCCGGTTCAAGATTTTTATAGACAGTCTCTGAAAGTCCTTCAGCAAGATTGACAATAGAGCCGTCTTCTATTAATACTCCTTTGGGAGTCCCTGTGGAACCAGAAGTAAAAATACAGTAGGCAAGATCGGAAGCCGTTCGCTCAATATTTAAATTATCTGTACTGTATTCATTAATTACAGCATCATGGATGTCCTGCACATTCACGATGCCTTTATATGCCTCCAGATGTTCTTTATGTCCTAGTAATAGCTTAGAATTGCTCGCTTCAAGCATATACTCTATTCTCTTGGCAGGCAGTTTAAAATCAATTGGTAAATAGGCTCCCCCACTTTTAAGTATTCCTAAGATACCTATCACGATATCTTCAGACCTATTTACGATCAAACCAACGATATCTCCTTTTACAACTCCCTGTTCTTTAAGGCGAGCGGCCAACTGATTACTTCGTTGATTAAGTTCGTCATAGGTTAAAATTGAATTTTTGTATACCAGTGCATTTTCGTTTGAAAATGTAAGCGCCTGTTTTTCAAACACCTCAACAATATTTTCTTTTACTTCGAAAGAAATCTGAGACTTATTAAATTCTTTTATCTGAGAGGCATCTTCTTTAGAAAGTATTTGAATATCACCTATCGCTACATCTGAATGCAGCTGATCAATTATTTCCTTGAAATATTCTGTAAATTTTTCTATTGTTGACTGATGAAAAAGATCAGTAGCATACTGAAAGCTTAAGTTTATCTGATCTTTGATGACATTAACATGCAAGATCAAATCCATTTGAGAGGTATCTCCCTTAGTTGGATATTCTTTGAGCTTCAGGTCTGAAAACTCCATCTCAACAGGTTCTGCATCTGTATATACAAACATTATATCGAATAAAGGATTACGGCTTGTATCCCTCATAATATCAAGATCATCAACCAGCTTTTCATAGGGATAATCCTGATTTTCTAAGCTCTTTATAGAAGTTTGATTTATTCTTTTAAGAAATGTATAGAGACTGTCCTTATGTTCAATATGATTTCTCAATGGCAAAACATTGATAAAAGCACCTAAGATGTTCTCTAGATCTGTATGTCTTCTCCCTGAAACAGGAGTCCCTATTATTACATCTTTCTGATCGGTTAGTTTATATAGCATGATCTTGAAAGCTCCAAGAACGACAGAGAATAACGTAGTGTTCAGTGATTTTGCCAGGCCATTCAGTTTTTGAGACCGTTCTATTCCAATTTCAAAATCAAACCCAGTCCCATTATATGTGATCACTGAAGGGCGTTCATAATCTGTTGCTAATTTGAGTATTGAGGCAGGTGTCTCAAATACTTCCTGCCAATATTGTTTTTGGTTTTCTATATTTTTTTGGAACGCTTTATTTTCCTGCCAAACTGCATAATCTTTATATTGCAGCTGAACAGGAGACAGGCTTTCTCCTTTGTAAAGAGATATTACCTCCCGAATAAATATTCCTAAACTAACGCCATCTGAAATGATATGATGCCTGTCTGTAATCAGAATATGTTTCTCTTCATCAATTTTAATTAAACCAGCCCGGATAAGAGGAGCGGACTCCAGATCAAAAGGACGAATAAAATCTGAAATGACTGCCGGAGCATGTTGCAAAGTAGCGCTGAAAAACTCTATTTCAAAGGGAACATATTCTCTGATAGATTGTACAGGAGAATCATTTTCTAATTTAAAACAAACTCTTAAAATCTCGTGTCGCGCTATTATTTTACGGAACGCTTCAGCCATTTTATTGTGGTCCAGAGCACCCGTGATCATAAAAGCATGAGGTTGATTATATGCCGTTGAATTTTTGTTAAGTTGATGGAGAAAATAAAACTTCTTCTGAGTAGAAGATAAAGGATAGGAATCTCTTTTCTCTGCTCTAGGGATTACGTCGTAATCTTCCACTAAACAGGTATCTATATCTTTGGCCAGCTGCTGAAGGTTCTTATTATTTATCAATCGTGCTAAGCTTAGAGAGACTCTGAATTTTTCTTTAATTCTATTTGCCAGAAAAACCAGCTTTAAAGACTGCCCACCAAGATCAAAGAAATTGCTGTTAGTCCCGATCGCAGAGCTGTCAATTTTTAATACTTCTTCCCAGATCTTAACCAACTTTTTTTCAGTTTCAGTTTCAGGAGCTATGTACTCATCTGCAACCTGCAGTTTGTAATCAGGCAAAGACTGTTTATCTATTTTACCGTTAGAATTAAACGGTAATTTTTCGAGCTGCATATAATAAGATGGCACCATATATTCCGGCAGGTACTGAGATAAATGATGTCTAAGATCAGCTACCCGATATTCTGTAGAAGATTCATAATAGGCAACCAGATATTTTTCATCATTCAATTCTTTTAATTCCACCACCGAATGACTGATTTCTCTAAAAGTATTTAATTGGTGCTCTATTTCTGAAAGTTCTATTCGATATCCTCTTAATTTAACCTGATCGTCAACTCTTCCACAATATTCCAAATTCCCATCCGGCAGCCACCTTGCCATATCACCGGTAAGGTATACTCGTTCTTCTCCGGTAATCCAATCTATACAGAATTTTTGTGAACTCGCTCTTTCATCTCCAACATAATATTGTGCAAGACCATCTCCGGCAATGCATAATTCTCCTATTGCTCCTGTTGGAACCAGCTTACCATATTGATTAACGATATAAACTCTTTCATTCGGAAGAGGTTTTCCTATTGGAATGAACGGATACTTGTCCAGGTTATCCTGAGTGACCTTATAATAGGTTGAATCAACACAGGTTTCAGTGGGACCATAAAAATTATATAGCTGTACCCGGTTACCTAAGAACTTATAGAACCTCTTTACTAATTCTTTTGGCAATGCTTCTCCTGCGAGTATCCAGGATGTAAGATTACCCAATGATGCCTCTTGTTCTAAAGCATCAACCACTAAACGAAGATGGGTGGGCGTACCGTCAGATAAATCAATGCTTTCTGTTTCAAAAAAGGATTTTAGCTTTACTCCATCTCCCCGGCTTTCATCATCTATTATATAAAGGCTGTGTCCTAACAACAAACAACCATAAATCTGCTGTACGGAAGCATCAAAAGAAAAAGAAGCCAATAAAGCAACTTTTAGAACTTTATCTTCATAGGAACTATACACTGTTTCTTCTAACCCTTTTACCAGATTAATGACACTTCGGTGATTCATCATCACTCCTTTTGGTTTTCCGCTAGAGCCTGAGGTAAATATACAATAGGCTATATCCGTAGAAAGGACTTCAACAGATACATTATCTCCGTTTTGCGCCTCTATTCTAGAAGAGTCAACTGACTGAGCCGGAAGGTAAGCGATAAATCTTTCTAAAAACTTGTCTTGAGTAAGTAGAAAAGCAGATCTGCTCTGATTCAGCATATAGCTTATACGTTGCTCCGGCAGATTGGGATCTATGGGTAAATATCCTGCTCCTGTTTTCAGAACACCTAGTATACATACTACCATATTTACTGAGCGTTCAAACAAAAGTCCCACAATATTACCGGGAACAATGCCTTCAGCAATCAAATAGTTCGCGATCTTATTAGCCTGTTTATTCAAGTCTGCATAAGTCAGTTTTTCTTTTCCATAGCATACAGCAAGTCGATCTGGGTGTTTCTGTACTCTCTGTTCAAATAAAGTCACTAAATCTGTTCCTGATTCATACTCTAACGCTGTATTATTGTAATCCTCTACTAACAAGCTATATTCTTCAGTAGGTAGGATATTAATTTCAGACACTTTGACATCAATATTATCTGCTACCGTTTTTACGATGTTTTTGTAGTAGGATATGAAACGTTCTATCGTTTCTTTTTTAAACAGATCTGTTCTGTAATCCAGATAAAAGATATGGCTGTTTTCTTTTTCAAAGACGCGGAGTGACAGATCAAGCTTAGAGCTAATGTTAGTATATTCAACATTGGTCAGCCTTAGGTTTGAAGATTCAAATTCTAATACATCAAAATTGTAATATTCGAACATAATATCGAATAGAGGATTGTGGCTTAAATCTGATTTTAACCCTAAGTGTTCGATCAGTTTCTCATAAGAGTATTCCTGATTGGTTAAACACTGCAGAACATTATCTTTTACCTTGTTAAGAAGATCTGAGAAGTTTTGATTTCCTTCAGGGTAACTTCGTATGGCTAAAGTATTGATAAATACTCCTATCAGTTTTTCAAGATCTACATGTTGGCGGGCAGCGGTAGATGTTCCGATTACTACGTCTTCCTGACCGGATAGTTTTGATAATAAAACAATAAAAGACGTTAACAGCAAATTATACATTGTCACGTTCTGTGTGGAACAGATCTCCAATAAGGATCTGAATTCTTTCCCATCTAATTCAAAAGTGGCAGTGGCTCCTTTAAAGGTATTAATCCGCGGTCTGGTAAAATCAGTAGGGAGATTCAGTATTGCAGAACCATTCCTAAACTGATCCAGCCAAAACTCTTTTGATTTTTCAAGCTGTTCTGCTCTTTGTGCATTTTGTTGCCAAACGGCATAGTCTTTATATTGAATTTTTAAAGGCTTTAGTTCCTGATTATTGACAATATCTGTAAATTCCTGAATAATATTCACATATGAAACCCCATCAGTGACAATATGGTGCATATCAATTAGCAAATAGGCAATATTATCCTGCTCTTTTTTGAGCCCTACCCTTATTAAAGGCGGAACATTTAAATCAAAGCTTTTTATGAAGTTTTTCATGGATTGATCCAGGTTTTCCGTTGGATCCGAGATATTTTCTATGCTAAAATCAACGGTATGATGAATTTTCTGAATCGGCTCACCATCTATCATCTGAAATGAGGTTCTTAAAACTTCATGCCGATCAATAATGGTTTGAAAAGCATGTTCAAATGAATCAATATTAATATCTCCTTCTACTTTAAAGATGACCGGAACGTTATAAGCTGTTATTCCGGGGTTCATCTGATCAAGAATAAACATTCTTTTCTGAGTGTCAGATTGTGGATAAAAATCATTAGTCTGAGCCTGCGGGATATGGTCAAAGTTTACTTTTGGAGAATTTGATATCAATTCCCGTTGGGCACTTATCGTTCTGTTCTCAAAAGCTTTGCGAATATTGATTTCTATTCCAAAAGATTTATGAATTCTCGAAATTAATCTGATTAAGATCAAAGAATTACCCCCTAATTGAAAAAAATCATCCTGTACTCCTATAGAAATGTCTCCGAGAAGTTCTTTCCATATTTTGAGCAACTCCTGTTCTAAATCTGAATCTGAAAAAATAGAAACACCGGATAACGTTATTTCATTATTTTCAATTCCTTCCGGGTGCCCCGACTTAGCTTTTTCTGCTTCTAATTCTTCTAAAAATTGGTTATTCCCCCCTGATAAATAGTCTTTTAGCAATACAAATCTTTGTATTTTTCCACTTGTCGTTTTAGGAATCTTATCGACAGCAATCACCTTTTCTATTGTTAAGCCTGTTCTTTGGCTAATGTGATTTTTTATTGATTCTTCAAGAGTGATAAATTCCTTGATCGTGTCATTATAAACGACAAATACATAGATGCTGTCCTGATATTTTTCTTCATCAAATAAACTGCAGGTTACTGCTTGTTGAAACTGTATCTGTGGGAGCTCACCAATTAAATCATCAAGATCATTCGGAAAATAATTTTGTCCGTTGATCAAAATCATTTCCTTTTCGCGTCCTGTTAAAATAAGGTGATTATCATCGACAAATCCAAGGTCTCCTGTATTCAGCCAGCCATCTTCAGAAATTATTTTTTGGGTTGTTTCCGCATCGTTATAAAATTCTGATGTCACGGCTTTACTTCTAAGATGAACGATCCCCAGGGATCTCTCTGGAAGTGTTTGCATATTATTATCCGTAATTTTGATCTCAGTTCCTGTATAAGGGCCTAAATTAGCGAACGATACTGCATTCATTGAATTAGCATCCACAAACTCTATGCGGTCTCCAATTTTTAATGTATGACGATTGAGTATATATTCTTTAGTTTTTATTTTATCCTTAAGCGTAAAAGATACCCCTAATACTGATTCTGCTAACCCATAAGCCGGGCCTACTACCCCTTTAGAAAAATGGTATGGTGAAAGCATATTTTCAAAATCGTTACAAACTTCGATGGATACGGGTTCTGCCCCATTAATAATAAGTCTTAAATCCTTAAAGGATAAACCTTCCAACTCATGGGGATCCAAATTATCAATGGTATGCTTAAAACCAAAGTTAGGCGATCCTGAAACCGTAATCTTATGATTGGCCAAACTTTTTACCCATAAATCCGGATAAGCAAAGAACACCATGGGTGGCATCAGAAACTGTGGTATATTTTTTAACAACGGAAGCAAGTGAAAGAATACCAGCCCCAGATCATGTGTTAACGGCATCCATCCAAGAAATGAATCCGTTGCCTGAAGGTCTATCAGCTCAGACATTGTCCCAATATTGTAGATAATACTATCCTGTCTGTTAACAATCCCTTTTGGATGACCGGTGGACCCGGAAGAAAACTGAATAAAAACGATATCTGACGGATCACCCGGTAAAACCTCAGCCAGTTTAGAATATTTGATTTCTTCAAGAGATATAAACCTTTCATCTATATCCACAAAATTTTCGGACTTATTTTCTAAATATTCTTTCCATGAATCTTTTAAGGTTGGCAAATCTGTTATCAGGTACGGGTTTTCTAGCTTTCCCCATACTTTCATGATTTTATTCATGATATCAGTCGTTACCCCAAAAACAATAGGAACAGGAATAATTTTCCCAAAAATGCAAGCCCAGAATGTAACTAAAAAGTTTTTATTGGATAGAAACTGGAACACCAATTCATCTCCAGGCTTAATCCCTTTTTGTTGTAAAACGTGCAACATACCCCTCGCCTCCATATAGAGTTTTTTATACGATATGTATTCTATCCGGTTTTCGCGATCTATTAGGGTAATACCTGCTTGGTCACCTGATTCAATATTCTTCCGAAATATTTCTTGTATAGTTAATTGATTTAGCATTTTTTTATGTACATGTAGATTATACCAACTCTTCATTCATGATGTGAAAGGAACTTTCGATTATCTTAGTTGATAATTGTTTTAATGAGGGTCCAGTCAGCAATTCAATGGGGGCAATTTCAACAGCAAGACTCTCTTTTATCATTCCCATAAATTCTATTGTCAGAATGGAGTCTACACCTAATAAATTGATTCCCTTATCAGGACTAATGCTCGCTGCCGGAATTTTCAAAATTTTCCCCAGTTGTTTTTTTAAGAGGCCAACCATAAACTCATGCTGAGCATTTGAGTCCAGACTTAATAAGGAGTTTCTGTTGCTGAGCTGTGTTTCACTAAGAGACACTTCTTCATGGTTATTCAGTCTATCAACTTCACTGAATAACGCTAATCCGCTTTTACCAAAACTTTTAGAAGCCACCCTCCAGTTTAAATCAAAAAACCCAATTTGTGTAGGCTTTTCTGTGATCACAAAATCTATCCCTTGCAGCACTTCTTTATTGGTAAAACCATTTATTCCGCTCCCTTCCAATAATTTTTCAAGGTTTTCATTTCTGGAAACGACTCCTGACTCTTTTAAGACTCCAAGATTAATTGTAGTTGCAGGCAGCTGCATACTTTTTCGCCAGTGGGCAAAAGAATCTAAGAATGCATTGGCAGCCACATAATTTGCCTGGCCAATATTCCCGATTAAGGAAGATATCGATGAGAATAAAACAAAATGATCCAGCTCCATCTCGTGGCTTAGCAGGTGAAGATTCATTGCTCCGTCAACTTTTGGTTTAAGCACGTTCATGAATCGTTCTTCATTCATATCTAATAAAAAGCCATCATCTAAAACCATGGCTCCATGGAAAATTCCAATAAGTGCTGGCAGATCTTCTTTTATTTTGTTGAAAACCTGCTCCAGCTCATGAAGTTTGGAGATGTCGGCAGCGTACACCTGAACATTAACTCCTTTTTTCTTCATTTTTTCAACTTCCAACATGGTATTAGCATTTTTCAAACCGCTTCTGCTAAGTAATGCTATGTTTTTTGCTCCCTTCTCTACCAGCCATTTCCCTATTTCTAATCCTAATCCGCCTGTTCCCCCTGTAATTAAATAGGTTCCATCTGCTCTCACCTTCCCTTCCTGTCTATTGGTAACTGTAACGGGTTGATTGGAGAAATCAATGACCACATTGCCAAGTTGCTTATTGTCTTTGATGAGATTAAATGCTTCAAACATATGATCAACAGAAAAGATATAGGTTGGTAGGGATGCCAGCTGTCCGGTTTCTAAATAGTTTCCTAAGTCCTGTAACAGATCTGCTATTTTCCCCTTTTTCTCGATCAGCATTCTGTCAATATTTACGGCAATATAGGAGAGGTTATGGTTAAAAAATTTCATATCCATTGAGGCATTACCCAGAATATCTTTTTTGCTAATATCTAAGTAGATCCCGTAAGGAGCGAGAGATGAGAAATTCTGATATGCGCTTTCTCCGGATTGAGAGCTCAATACCACATCAACTCCTTTCCCGTTTGTTATTTCTTTTATATGAGATGCAAAATCTAAATGTTCTGAATTGTAAACATGCTGAACTCCTAATGAGCGTAAAAAGGAATTGTTTTCATCAGATTCAGTAGTAGCAAAAATCTCAGCTCCTACATATTTAGCATAATTAATGGCCGCTAGCCCTACTCCGGTAGTAGCATTCTGGATCAGGACTCTGTCATCTTTTCCTATCCCTGCCTTATCTCTCAAACAGTAAATAGCGGTAATATAGTTGATGATCACTCCGGATTCTGCAATGTTTACATTGGAAGGACATTTTACGGCTAAATGTTCTGAGGTAACGGTAAAGGACTGAAAAGTACCGGGAGCCAGTGCCAATACTTTATCTCCTACTTTGAACCTTGTAACTTCAGACCCTATTTTCGTAATTGTTCCGGCACATTCATAACCCAGATTTTTTTCAGAAAAAGTGCCTTCTATGAGTTCATCTGTAATTTTATGAGAAAGTTTCAGACAATCAATATTGTTGAATACGGTATTTTCTATCAGAATCTCAATTTCATCAGATTTGGGTTCTTGTTGTTTAAGACTTTCGAAATGAAGATTTTCAAACGAATGTGTCTCGGGAATCTTTAATTTAAGGGGCTCTTTTTGGAAATCAACAGTCTTTAACTTCATACTATTGTCCTTTTCCCAATTAATCATTTTTTTATGATAGATAAGACCATTTCTAACGGCTAGCTCTTCGTAAGAGGCATTTCTATTATTGATAATTCCTGCTAAGGCATCCCAATCCATTTCAGAATCCTCACTCAATAAGTCTTCTTCTAAATCAATTAATTGTACGTGGCAATTAGAGATCTCATTAACAATTAATCTTCCCAGACCATGTAAAACACTATCCTCTAAAGATGAAATCACATCGCCTTCAACTGCCATCTGACTTCCTTTTGTTATTACTGTTAATTTAATTCTTCTATCTTTCTTCTCTGAAAAAAATCTAACAATATCCAGAAGCGGGTTTATTCTGTGTAAGCATTTTTCACTCATCTGGAGCCCGTCTTCATTAGTATTAGAACCTATGGAAGGCATTAGGATTATATTGACTTCCCTATCATCGGGATGACAGATATTATTGAGGCTGCTTTTATCTTCCCAATCCATCATGTAATGATTTTCACTCAGCTCTTTATTTTCTTTTCCAGATTCTACAATGACTGTAGATCCCACCAATAATTCTTTTAAAGGCAAGAATGGAGAATGACTATTTGTAAAAATATAATTCAAAGAATCCTGTTGAGCTTCATTGTAAATAACATCCTGTTCTTCCTGCACCCATTCTGTTTCAAATAGATTTTTATGTAAAAATTCATCAGATCTCAATTCATTTTTAACAAGCTGTTTACATTTAAAGCCTTCTATCAACATTAGAACTTTACCTTGTTCATTACAAATAATAAGGTCTGTAGTTGTACTGTGATCATCTATATGTTTTAATTTGGAATAGCAGAAAATTTCGTTTTCAACGGGTGAATAGCAATGGATTTTCCTGATCGAAACAGGGACAACATCCATGCTCACCAAGGCAATAGTTGTTTGAAAACAAGCATCCAGTAAAGTAGGATGAATAAAGTAATCTCCGGTAGATGGAGCCATATCGTCATGAACACAAATTGTAGCCAGCAATTCTTCTTTCCCTGATCTTATCTCTTTTATACAGCTGAAATGAGGACCGTAATCCAACTTCGACTGACTTAATCTTTCATATACTTCCTTTTCACTGATCATCGTTTCCAGACGGTTCGTAATCTCATTTAAATTCAGTAAAGGGATTTCTCTTTCAAAGTTTCCCATAGCAAATTTTCCTGATGACATCTGCGTCCAGCTTGCCTCTTCTTGCCCATACTTACTTTGAATGCTATAGCTTCCATTTTCCGGGTTCAGGGATATGTGTAATTTCTGAATCTCATCTTCATCAATCATCAACACCTGAAGAAATTTGACATTTTCTAACACAAATGGTCCTTTCTTCCTAATTTCATGTTGATAGGTGTCTATGGCAATCCCGATGTAGCCTGCTCCCGGAAAAACAACTTTACCATGTACAATATGATCTTTCAGAAAAGGAAAAAAGAATTCATTGAGCTCATATATATAAGCATCTGAAGGACCACTCACTTTTTCTTTAAAAGATAAACCATCACCTCCGTTGGATTGATCATCTTGATTTTTTTTAGGCTCTACCCATAGATATTCTTTTTGCCAAGGATAAGTCGGCAAAGGCATAAGAGGCAGTTTATCAATCCATCGGTTCCATTTTATCGGATAGCCAAGGGTAAATAATTTTGAAACATTTTCATAAAAATTGATTTGCTCGTCCTCTCTTTTATTTAAAGTTTGTAATAAATGGCAGTCTTTTTTATTTTTAACGCATTCAAGGATAGAGTTCTTCAAAACAGGATGAGGGCCTACTTCAATAAACACAGTGTAATCATCCTGTATTATTGAGTCTATCGCTTTAGAAAATAATACAGGTTCACGGATATTATCATACCAGTATTTATTATCTATCTGATCTCCGGTAATTAAACGACCGGTTACGGTAGAATAAAGATCTATATGGGTGTCAGATCCTTTTATGGTTTTAAGAGAATCCAATATATCATCCTCTACCAGCTTCATAATAGGGCTATGATAAGGAACGTTTACATCCAATGCTCTGCAGAATACCCCCATAGAATCATACTCTTCTTTTAGCTTTTCCAGAGATTGAGCATTTCCCGATACGGTTATTGATCTTGGACCGTTCACTGCTGCAATAGAAACATTCTCATACTTATCGAGGCTATCTTTTGCTTCCGATTCAGAAAGCCCAACGGCTAACATGGTTCCTTTGCCCTGGGTTTTAATGTATTGAAAATTACTTCGATGATAGCATACTCGGATTGCATCTTTCAATGATAGGGCCCCGGAGATATAAACGGAAGCCACTTCTCCGGCACTATGTCCTACAACTGCATCCGGGGTAATTCCATAATATTCTAAGAGTTCGGTAAGTGCTACCTGAATTACAAAATTTGCAGGTTGTGCAATATTAGTATCCTGCATTTTTGAAGTTTCCTCAGGTTTGCAAAGCTCTTCATAAATGGACCACCCGGCAATTTCGATGAATTCTTCATCACATTTCTTTATCGCTTTATTAAAAACCGGCTCTGTTTCCATGAGCTCTCTACCCATTTTCCACCATTGAGGTCCCATCCCGGTATAAACAAATACCAGTTTTGGTTTTTTCCCTAACGAACTTCCTTGATATACCCCTTTTAGCAGTATATCTTCTTCATATGCTTCTAATTTTTCAATAAGATCCTCTTTCGACGTTCCGAAAATAGTCAGACGTTCAGAGTGATCACTTCTTCTGTAAATAACATTACTAAGTATTTGCTCAAATTGATCTCCATTTTCCACAATACATTTTTTGTATTCAGTGGCCAAAGTCCTCAATGCAGGTAAGCTTTTTGCGCTCACCGGAAACAGAAAATGATTGGTTTTTAATCCCTGAGAGTTCACCTCTGTTGGGTTTGAATGGTACTGTTTTAAAACGATATGCCCATTTGTTCCTCCAAAACCGAAAGAATTAATTGAAGCATAAGAGTCTTCATTTTCCGGTAATGATTCTACCTCTGTTGGGATTTTAAGGTTACTTTTCTCATAACCTAAGGCAGGATTTGGTGTTTTAAAGTGTAAGTTGGCAGGTACTTTATTTTTATTGAGACACAATGCTGTTTTAATAAGCCCTGCTATACCTGAGGCTGCTTCTAAATGCCCTATATTGGTTTTAACAGATCCCACTAAACACTTGGAATTTCTAACACCATTCTCTGAAAGTGCCTCGTTAAGGGCTTTAAACTCAATAGGATCTCCAACAGCCGTTCCTGTACCATGAGCTTCTACGTAGTGTATTTTATCTTTATCAATATAATTATCCTTGTATATTTTACGAATGAGTTGCAGTTGAGATTCCGGATTAGGGACTGTAATTCCATTGGTTCTCCCATCCTGATTGGCTCCTGTTCCCACTATCGTTGCATAAATTCTGTCATTATCTTTTATCGCCTCCTCAAGAGGTTTCAATATAATAATACCGGCTCCTTCCCCTCTTACATACCCTGCGGCATCAATATCAAAAGTTTTACAACGGCTATGAGATGAAAGAAATTTTCCTTTACTCATAAGAATGGTGCTTTCAGGACAAAGCATATAATTTACACCGCCCACCATCGCCATAGACGACTCTCCATTCCAGATACTCTGGCATGCATAGTGAGCGGCTACCAATGAGGATGAACATGCCGTATCAATCGTAAGAGAAGGTCCTTTTAAATCAAAGATATAAGACAGCCTGTTTGATAACATGGTCATCGCTACACCACTAATGGAATGTGAGTTAATGTTATATTTGTTATCTGATGAGGCTTGTTTTAATAAATTATCAAGCATAAATCCTCCAACAAATACGCCTGTACTTGTCCCTTTAACCTCTTCTAATGTTATTCCTGCATTTTCAAGGGCTTCATAGGCAACTTCCATGAGCATTCGTTGCTGAGGATCCAGCAATTCAGATTCTCTGGGTGACATATCAAAAAATAAAGAATCAAAATCTAATGTATTTTCTGTGAGAAAGCCGCCCTGTTCTGATCCTATTTTTCCGGATCTGGCGCTATTTTTACTATAATATTTTTTACTATCCCATCTATCAAAAGGAACATCCCCAATGGTGTCTGTTCCATTCAGCATCATTTCCCAAAACTTTTCAGCAGACGAACTCGAACCTGGAAATCTACACCCTATTCCTACAATCGCAATTGGTTTATTTTTATTACCCATAATTCAATAGTTATTATATTTTCTTATACTCATTTTTAATTGGTAGTACTCTTTGTAAATAGTATTGTTTGATAGAATAGAAATGAATCAGAGGTTTCATTCCGGACGAGAGATATTTTAATCTTAATATGTCCGTAAAAGATGCTTTAACACTGAATAAATATGAGGTCAAGCAGCTATTTTCTATTCTAATATTTGATAATGACGGCATAGAGGAAGTATGCCTTTTATGCTAAGATTTTTCGGCCTTGTAAAACTACCTCAGTAGCAAATAAAGGCACAGTCCAGCTAATCCAGCTAGCCAACGAAACAATATCGGGTTCATTGGTAACTTTTAAAGAAGATAAAATATCTATAACCAGTCTAAAAAGGACAAATGCAAGGGTTACCATATAGCATCGTATCATCCATTCTTTATGTTGTTCAATTTTTCTGTTTTTAATGGCAATGAATGCTAAAACCGCGGTTACCAACCATACAACCCCACCAATACCAAGGCCTACATCAATCACCAGGCTGCTTGAAGAAGTGGTAATTAGAAATGCCAGTGTCAGGGAAGAAACCAGTACACCTATTAAAAAGATATATCCCAGCATCCGGTGAGACCGGGGATATTTAGTTTGAATGGTGGGAATAAACTGAAAAGGGCCCACCACCATCACGACGATCCCTCCCAATACATGCGGCCATATCCAAACTGCTCTTGGAAAGTAGTATGGCCCATATATATCTTTCGTAATAATGAGAAAAGGAAATGCTCTCATTATCAAATAATATAATGAAATAACACCTATAATAATGAGTGATATTTTAACAACCCAATAAGCAAACTTGTAAGTTTTTCCCTTATTGGAAACTTGATCCGTATTCAAAATATTATTTTCCATTCTATGATAAATACTTTTGTGATGTATTAAAAATTGTTTTATAAGATCTTTTTAATGATAAAGCACAGGAGGATTGTGCCCGTGTTTGTTTAGGCTTCAAAAAATTAACTGACTGCCCTTCTATAACACCTATAATAGGTTAGCGGTAAATGATCGAAATTGAGTGTTTTTGTATTGATGGGAATTGAAGCCAATTATGATACGACTTCTGCTCTGAGTTCTGATATTCTACCCATTTCCATTTTATAGACTTTATCTGCCACATCAAAATACTTGTCATCATGGGTAATGACGATTAATAATTTCCCTTCTTCTCTCATCTTTACAAGGAGTTCGTTATAGAAGAAGTCTTTAAAGTCAGGATCAAGATCAGCAGCACATTCATCGAAGAAATAGATCGGACGATCTTCTAAATATGATTTTAAGATAGCTAATCGTTTACGCTGTCCCTGAGACAAATCAATGGTACTATAGGCTCCATCTTCGATAGTCACTTTATTTAACAAGCCAAACATATCAAGCCATTCGTATACTTGTGTTAATCGATCTGTATTGATTCCGTAGATCTTTTTGAATAAATAAAAATCACTGTAGATCACTGAGAAATGTTCTCCCAGGACTTTCGAATCTATTTTTTCACCATTAATTAAGACATGCCCGGAATCTGGTGGATAAAGTCCAATCAAAATCTTTAGAAAAGTTGTTTTACCGCTCCCATTACCTCCTATTATGAAAACCAGATCTCCCTGTCCTACTTCAAAATTAATGGGACCTATTCCATAAATGGTCTCATCGCTCTCATCGGTTTTTTTATAATTGAAACAAACATCTTTAACCTGTAGTGTTTCAACAGATGAGATATGAACTGTATTATTATTTTCAAGAAGTAAGGTGTCTTTTGAATCTGTATTTTTAAGAAATTCTTTAATTCTCTGCCAGGCTATTTTAGCATTGATTATTCCCGGTATTCCTGCCAGCATATTGTTGAACGGCCCCCAAAGGAATAATGTTCCTATTACAAAAGTAGTGATCAACTGCTTATCAAATTTAAAAATCATAGGAAAAACCAAACATGTAGTCCCTACAGCAACGGTAAAGGAGATTTCTGAAAGAAGAGTTTTATTGATATCTATATAGGCCGCATTCAGTTGTGATTTATACAGAATGGAATTTCTTTTTTCCATATCTTTATTGTATTCTGTACGCTTAACCTGGTGTAACACCAATTCTTTAAAGCCGTTTATCAAACCTGTAACCAAAGTTGTAAATTTTTCTCTCTTTTCTCTCGCATCTATTAACGCATTGTTCAAAGGAGCAGCTAAAAAGCTGTAAAGAACAAATATGAATGCCATAGAACCTACAAGTACTAAAGTATTCACCAGATCTAATGAGAAGAGATAAATAAATATAATAACTGCAGTAAGCATGTTGGTAAAAATGTGAATAGCAACCTGAGAGAAATAAAATATGGCCCCTACATCATCATTTAAAAGGGTATAAATTCTTCCGCTTTCTATTTTTTCATACTTCTGAAACGGAATTCTAAAAATATTTTTAAGTATCATAGAATTAAACTCCTGGACAATTACCGATCCTAAATAAGCCGTTTTTCTTTTACTAAGTCTTATCGTTACTACATAAAAGTAGGTGGTTAAGATGAAGAAAATCAATAAATATTTAATATCAGTCTTACCACTTACAAAAGAACTGATGATCATTACAATAAGCGCATTGGCAACCCCCGGAATTAAGGACACCAAAAGTAATGATGAAAGGATATTATAATATTCATTAATGTGTGGAAAGAAGAGGGTAATTCTCGTTACAAAATAAAATACCATAACTTCTGCACCCAGTAGAATAATAACATTCTTCAACGCTTCATAATTCTGAGCCGGAACACTCCAAAAATTCTCATCATATAATGCAATCGGCATAAAATATAAGAATATGTATAGGGGTAGTATCGCTATAAAACCTAATAAATAATTGGAAACTTTCGTAAAAGACATTTCTCTTTTTCTCTTTTTTCCAATAATTTGAATAAGTGCAATTACTGAATATGCAATACCTATTAAGGCAAGTATACCCATTATTATTTGAATCGTAAAAACTGTATTATCCATTAAGTTTTTTTTAGAATTATTATTAATATTTAATGTGAATTTCAAGAAATCGGTTTTCCTTTAAGTTTAAAAGCACCAATTAATTTATTGTTGGTTATTAGCCTAATTAAAGTAGATTGAATACATACTTCGGGAGTTATTCCCAATTGATCGAAAAATCTGACCCAGACACTTTTGTAGCTCAATGATTTTCAAAAAACATTATACGTTTGATTCTCCTGATTTGAATGAAAATAATGAAGTATTGTTAGACAGAACTAAGCAAAATCATCTTGTCTTTTTATGATGTAAACATTTTAGATTTTAGCAGCCCTCTATATTGTATAAGTGCATGTTTTGCGCTTATGTCAAACGTTCAGTAAATTTCCCTAATTAGTCTAATTGAAACAAATTAACACGCTGAAAACCAGAATAATATTGTTAAGTTTAAATTAATTTAAGGTCTTTGTGATAAAAATCCGGTCTGCTTGAAGAATTTTGATCGCAAATATGACAGGATTTTTTATTGGGTACTTTTCGAATAGTATCTCAATATCTTCTTTTGAGCTATAGAGTAATGGGAGTTTACGGTAATTCTGTCTTTTTAAGAAAGACAGTTATAATATTATTTTGTGTTTAGCGATTAATCATCAAGTAAAACACCTACTTTTTTACTTAATGCCAGCTTTAGATAGTTATCTGCCATAGCAATATCAAAGATGGCCATTCCCATAGGATTAAACATCACAGCCTGATTGGTATCCAGAGAAGCAAAGTAGTCCATCTTTTGAATATCTTGAATTTGTACAACATCTTCTCTTTGTAACCCATTCGTTTTATGGAACATCTCTATATCCGTATTTTCCCTGCAAATTTCATCCCAGTCATCTACAATGACAGCTTTTCCAAACCATGGAAATACTTCCGGTTTATAATCTCTCAGAGAAACATTCAAATGAAGGGAGCCGGCTTTTGGCTTTTTGTCTATATAGCGGTCTTTGGAAACAGTACACGTAATAAATATATCAGCCTCTGAATAGGCATCTTCCCAATTGGCAGCTACCGTTACTTTATTTTTTAACCCTTCTTCTATCAGGTCTTTATCTATACCTTTTATATCGTAAAGTAGTATGCTTTCTATATTTTCACCCAGCAATGCATTGCACATGTTTAAATGGGTTTGCCCAAGTGGTCCAAAGCCAATGATTCCTACTTTTAAACCCTTGAGTTTTCTTTGTTTCATAAACTCTTTCAGGATGAAACCACTTACTGAAGCAGTTCTGATGGCAGAAATAGTCCCACTATTGATAGTCCCGACAGGCATTCCTGTTTCTGCTTTATTCAATATAATTACGCTATGGGCTCTGGCAATTCCTTTATCTATGTTTTCAGGAAAACTTGCAATCCATTTAATACCGGACCTATTAATATTTCCTCCCACAAATGCCGGCATGGCAATAATTCTGTTGGTAGCGTTTCCATAACGTAGATAAGGCTTAATGGGTTGTGCCATATCGTTTGAACTTAGACAGTCTATTGCATTGGCAATTACCTGAACATTATTGTTCCAGTCTGAGTTGAGCTCCTGTATGTTCTTGTCATTTAAGTATATCATCTTTTTTTACTTTCTTTATAAGACTTAATTATGTTTAAACCAGTGTTAAATTATATTCTTCTATCATTTTTTGCCATTCGGCATTATATATCGTAGTTATATATCTTTCCCCTTTATCAGCAAATACGCACATCACATTCACAGCCCTGTCAATGGTATGCATTTGGAAATACTTATGTACTGCTGCATAAACAGAGCCCGATGAACCTCCTACGTATATATTATACTTTTCCAACAATTCAATACAAGAGGCCACTGTTTCGTTTTCATCCACTGAAACAACATCATCTATCATTGCAGAGTCCAAGATCTTTGGTCTTAAGCTTGAGCCGATGCCCGGAATAAATCGTTTTCTGGGTTTTCCACCAAAAATTACGGATCCATCAACATCGACAGCAATAATTTTAGCATTGGGATGTTTCTCCTTTACGCGTTGAGAAACGCCGGTAATTGTTCCTCCTGAGCTTACTCCCATAAATAAATAATCCAGTTTTTGCCTAGGGGTCTCTAAACAAATTTCGTTTCCTAATGAATGGTAATATGCACGGGCATTTAAGGGATTTTCGTACTGATTAATCCAGTAAATATTATCGGTATTCCTGATTATTTCTTCTACTTTCCTAATTCTATTCAGTAAATAACCCCCACACTCATCAGGTTCAGTTATTTTTATGACTTCAGCCCCCTGCAGCTTAATTATCATTTCATTGACTGGTAAAATGGTATCGTCAATCACACAAATGAATTTTAGCCCTTTTTGTTTTGTGTACGCAGATAGTGAAATTCCAAAATTTCCTGAAGAAGATTCTATTATTGTAGTTTCATTATTTATAATTCCTTGATTTAATAAGCTGTTGATGATATAAGAGGCCGCTCTGTCTTTAACACTTCCGGTAGGATTATAAAATTCCAGTTTTGCAAAAATATTCAGATTTGTTTCCTCGCGGTTTCTAAGGGCTATTAAGGGAGTATTGCCAACCTTTTCTAAAATATTATTTATCATGGCTAAATTGTTTAAGTTGTTAGTGATGGATATGAAAGTCATTTAACCGTAATCTTAACCCTTCAATATTCTTTGTAGGTTTAATGATTATATCGATAATATCTCTTTTATTCAAAGAGTAAATTTGATACTATATGTTTGGGTGATTTTAGCAATAGCTATCCATATGAAAGGAATTCAATGGTACCGTAGCGACTATGCTCTGCTGTAATGAACCAATTCTGACGCAAATTTTATGCTTGTTGTCCATTTTTATGATTTCGCATTCATAGTTTTCAAAAGGGCCAGACATTATGGTCTTCCTTTCTCCAATTCTTAATTCTAAGGAATTTTCCAGTTCAACATGAGAAAACTGATTAAGAAAAATCTTAATGTTGTTAATTTCTTCATCCAGAACTCTCACTAATCTTCCTCCAAATTTTATGAATAATACAACTCCCTCTATGGTTAGGGCTTTAAGGTAATCTTTTACCGTTTCTAAATAAACAAAAACATAAGAGCTGAAAAGGGGTTTTTCCACTTTTTTCTTACGGTCGCTCCATTGGGATATGGTTGTGTTGAGTGGTAAATATACTTTGAAGTTTTGTTCACTTAATTTTTGTGAAGTCTTCTTTTCGTAACGGGACTTGGTATATATTACATACCATCCTTTGATAAAGTTCATATTTTGAAAAATCATGGTTAGTTATAGCTCCGCTTCTTAAGTCACATACTTGTGCAAAAGTTAAAAGAATTTCAAAAAAACGGGAAATATAGACCTTTAGAAAAACTAAATGTTGTTGGTTTTTGTGATTGATGTTTTTTTGATCTCCAGTGCTTATGTTGCGAAAATAATACAAAAAAAACACGTAGACAATAGAAAAAATTTAATTTTAACAAAATTTAATTCGGATTTTATCAATCCGTTAAAACATAGATAAATACCTTTTATTATCTGCTTATTTTTCCCCATTATTAGACTTATGATAATATAAAATTTCATAAAGACAAATTTTTAAAGCTATATTATCCAAAAAAAGACTGCCCCATTTTATAAATAAAAATGGACTAATATCTCAAGGATCATAAAAAAATCTCTCAGGAATCTGAGAGATTTTTTATCTATTTATATACCAATTTACTTATTTCATTTTCCTGAAAAGAAGTCCGAGTTTATATACATCAAGATAGCGAAGACTTACATTTCCTTTTGAAAGCTTTTTTTTTATACTTCCCTCTCCCATTGCAAACAAAAGAGTAAAAATAACTTTCAAAGGTGTATTCTTAAGCTTATTATAAAGCAATACAAGCTTTAGTTCAGATAGTCTCGGACGTAGTTCTTGATTCTTAAGCATATTGGACAGACTCTCTACAGACTCTTCCACTTTACCAAGATAAATACTGTTAGTTTCCAGATCATTATTAAGAATTGGATTATTAATATGATTGATCTTGATCTTTTCAGATTTAAGATCCATCGCAAAAAGAAGATCTTCATATCCATATTGTCGAAACTCAGGATTAAAGCCAATTTTTTCCAATATCTCTCTTTTAATGATAAAGTTATTCGTCTGGAAGCTTAGATAAGGTCTTTTTATACGTAGCTCTACAGGAAGGTTCTCTCTTTCTACGGCAAATTTCCATCTTAAATAATGGTCCTGATCCGGAGATTCCAGAACTGTTCTTCCCCCGTAAATAACTTTAGCATCCGGGGTTTTCTGGAGAAACTGAATGTATTTTTGTGAAAAATTTTCCTCTACGATTTTACCGTCACAATCCAGAAATAGAAGATATTCTCCTGTAGAAAAATCTAGAAAAAGATTACGAATCCTTGAGCGGCCGATATTCTCTTTAAGAAAGATAAATTGAGAAACCTCATCTTTGAGAGTCCGGTTGATTTCTTTAAAACATTCTTTTGAAGCATCATCTATCAAAATAATCTCAACATCAACAGCGTGGGTCTTAATTTCTTTTTTTAAATCAAAAACCAATTCACGGACATCAAAATTATAGACAGGGATACATATAGAAAGCTTCATTTCATCAGATTTTATCAATGATCTTTTGGATATTAAACTCTTCTAAACAGGCCCAATCCCCTCTGTAACATTCTTTATCACCAAAAACAGAACATGGACGGCAGGTCAGATCTTTTACCTGAACAACATCCTCTTCACTTTGTCCGAATCCTAAAAACCCTGCATAAGGATGGGTAGCCCCCCATACAGAAACACATCTTGTTCCTACGAGACTTGCCAGATGCATATTGGCAGAATCCATTGAAATCATGACCTCCAGTTCTGATATCTTATTAAGCTCTTCTGTCAGGTTAAGTTTTCCTGCAAGACTTTTTGTGTTAGGAATCTGATCTTCCCATTTTCCAAGAGTTTCGCTCTCTTTTTTTCCCCCTCCAAAAAAATACACCGTATGTTTTTTTGCTAAAATTCTAGCCAGTTCATATGATTTCTCCAAAGGAAGCATTTTTCCTTTATGTTGGGCAAAAGGGGCAAAACCAATTCCTGACTTATGCTCTGAGATGGGTCTGAGTGTATGTGAAAGTTCTACATGAAATCCCATTTCTCTGAAAACATCCGCGTAACGTTCAACCGTTCTTTTCAGCTGAACTTTATCCAGGTTCCAGACATCGGTAAGATGATCTTTTTCTTCTTTACCTTTATTTATTTTGAAAACGTTTAACCCTTTTCTTCTGTAAAACTTATCTATGATTTTAGTTCTGATGACATCATGAAGATTAGCAATTAAATCAGGATGAAACTCACGTATAAGCTCATTACTCAATCTTCTTAAGCCAAAGATACCTTTATAATCATCTACATCTATTCCTTTAAATATAATATTAGGAATTCCTTCAAATAAAGCTTCAAAGTTTTTTCTGGAAACCATGACAATTTCCACCCCGGGATTCTGTTCCAGGAATTCTCTGAAAACAGGCACAGTCATTGCAACATCTCCGAATGCAGAAAAACGATATGCTAAAATTCTGGTCACAACTATGATTTCAATTGATAAGCAACTGCGTAAAATTTGATTTGTTTGGTCATCGCCATTAATCCGTTGGCTCT
Organism: uncultured Chryseobacterium sp.; assembly: GCA_963518055.1. GTDB lineage: Bacteria > Bacteroidota > Bacteroidia > Flavobacteriales > Weeksellaceae > Chryseobacterium. The sequence continues at coordinate 94,293 of CAUQIC010000017.1, read as the reverse complement.
GGATGGTGAAAGGAATTCCTGCAACCCTATTTCTCCGATAAACTCAAAATCAGAGTCTAAGATTTCCTGGGTAGAATGTCCACTGTAAATACTTACCAGAAGAGATACAATCCCTTTGGGTAAAATTCCATCAGAATCTGCATTAAAGAAAAGCTTTCCGTCTTTAAACTCAGCATCAATCCAAACCTTGCTTTGGCAACCTTTAATAAGATTTTCTTCAATTTTCTTGTCTTCCGGCAGCCCTTTCAGTTCTTTTCCAAGATCAATAATATACTCATATTTTTGCTCCCAATCCTCTAGAAAAGCAAATTCGTCAATTATTTCCTGCTGTTTTTCTTTAATGGTCATCTTTAATCAAATTTCTTTATGCAAAGATAACCAATTTTGTAAAGATTATTTATGAGAAGCTTTTTCAAAAAGCTGAAGTATCTTCATTTCCTCATTCTCCCAACAGAAAACATTTGCCGCCTTATCGAGCTCAGACTTATAATGCAGACGCCCTTTTTCAAGCATTTTATTCATGGCTTTTCCTATAGTTGACGGTTGGTGATCTGTTACCATTTCCCCTACATCAAACTGATTTTTTATTCGTTGCATTTCAGGAAAATTGATCATAACCAGGGGTACTCGGGATTGAATATAATCACATACTTTATTAGGAAGTGAATAATAGTAGCTCACCCCATTATTTTCCTCAAGACTGAACCCTATATCTGCCGTTTTCGTTACTTCTCTAAGATTTTCCGGCTTTAGCTTGCCCAGAAAAATAACTTTATCCTGTAATTTCTCTTTGATGACAAGCTCTTCATATATTTTTTTCTTCGGTCCGTCGCCTGCAATTTTCAATATAGCCCCTTCAATATCATGCATTGCCATAATAACCTGTTCAATTCCCCGGGATTGATTAATCGCTCCCTGGTAAAGGATTATTTTAGGATTATTCTCCGGAAACTCTGTTATAAAATGAATTTTACGAGGAATATTTCTTACAACAACTGAGTTTACCTTATATTTTTCGTAAAACCATTCCGCATAGCTTTCACTTTCGGTCATCATAAGTTCAATCTTGGGAAGAATACTCTGTTCCAGCAAACGCCATATTTTTTGAGAAATCCGGTTTTGTATGGCCGGCATTTCCGTAAAAATTTCATGGCTATCAAAAACCAGTGGGATATTCATTTTTTTGGAAATGAGATAATTTGGCAGTAGAGCATCTATATCATTGGCATGAAGGATAGTGTTTTTGTCAGCTTTTTTCTTTAGTTCATGATAAAGCTTCCAGTTGAACTCAAAGTAAGCTGTTTTTAAACTTTTTGATTTCAATGATATCCTGGAAAAAGGATAAGGACGTTCCATTTTCTCGTTTCCCCCCCAGTCATTTCCGATCAGTTCTACGGGATAGCCACTGTCAAAAAGAGTTTTACATACTTTCTCTATCCGTTGATCGGTATATAGATTACTAAAGGCTGATGTAAGTATTTTTTTCTTCATCAACCTTTCTTGCCTAGTATTAAATGGTAGATTTGGATGAAGCAGATTAGTCCGTTCGGGATGATAACCGGCCACAGCATTCCATTGAAGATACCATAAATAACAAAACAAATACAGCCAATCATGTTGACAATTCTGATTTTTCTTACATCTTTCAGTATGAAACTCAATACGATAAAAATGGAGGCAGAGTATCCAACGTAAGTAGTAATTTCAGGGCTCATGAGAAATTTTTAATGAGAACAAACTTAATCATTTTCAAGAAGATAATAAAATTTTTTACTGCCATAAAGTCATTAATTGATTTTTGGTAAAATATTTGTAATTTAGATAATGAATAAATGGCAACGTTGCCATTATTCTAATGAGATATATTATGGATTATAAGTTTTCACAAGGTTTGAGCCAAGTGTTCAAACAAAGCAAAAGCGAAGCTAAAAGGCTGAAAAGTGAATTTCTTAATACAGAACATCTACTTTTAGGTATTATAAAAACGGAAAACTCTGCAAAAGAAATCCTTCAAAACCTTAATGCGGATTTAACACAAATCAGAAGAAAAATTGAAACTCTAAATACAGCAAGTCTTAATCCTATTTCTGAGGAGGTTACCAATATTTCTTTCACTAAGATGGCAGATCATGCCATTAAACGTGCAGAGTTAGAATGCCGACAATATAAAAGCAATGAAATTAATACCGTTCACCTGCTTTTAGGTATTCTTTATAAATATGAGGACCCTACTTCAAATATTCTGGGAGCTTACGACATCGATTATGAAGGAGTTTCAAGAGAATACCAGACAATGCTTAAGAATTCCGGGCAATCACCACAAATGAGTGCTTATGATGATGATGATGAAAGAGAGGAATTTGAGCAAATGAGAAAGCCTACAGGAAACTTAGGCTCAGCAAAAAGTAAAACACCAACGTTGGACAACTTTGGTAGAGACTTAACGTCTTTAGCAAGAGACGGAAAACTGGATCCTGTTATCGGGCGTGAAAAAGAAATTGAGAGAGTTTCTCAGATCTTATCCCGTAGAAAGAAAAACAATCCGCTTCTTATCGGGGAGCCGGGAGTTGGTAAATCTGCTATTGCGGAAGGGTTAGCTTTAAGAATTCAACAGAAAAAGGTATCAAGAGTTCTTTATGGAAAACGTGTGATCACTTTAGATCTGGCTAGTTTAGTAGCCGGTACCAAATACCGTGGTCAGTTTGAAGAAAGAATGAAGGCCATCATGACCGAGCTGGAGAAAAACAGAGATGTCATCTTATTTATTGATGAGCTTCACACTATCGTAGGAGCAGGAAGTTCTACAGGAAGTTTAGATGCATCCAACATGTTCAAACCTGCCTTGGCAAGAGGTGAAATTCAATGCATCGGGGCCACTACTCTTGATGAATACCGTCAGTATATTGAAAAAGATGGAGCTTTAGAAAGAAGATTCCAGAAGGTAATGGTGGAACCAACTTCTATTGATGAAACCATTCAGATCCTAAACCAGATTAAAGATAAGTATGAAGAGCATCACAATGTAATTTATACGCCTGAAGCTATTGCGGCCTGTGTCAATTTGACATCAAGATATATTACAGATCGTTTCTTACCGGACAAAGCTATTGATGCTATGGACGAAGCAGGTTCCCGTGTTTATATTAAAAACATGAAAGTTCCTACAGAAATTATTGATTTCGAGAAAAAAATTGAGGATATCAAAGAGCTGAAACAGAAAGCTGTAAAAGCTCAGGACTATCTTGAGGCCAGAAAGCTGAAAGATGAGGAAGAACGTCTTCAAATGGAACTGAACGCTGCCCAGGAAAAATGGGATAAAGATGTTAAAGAGAAAAAAGAAACCGTAACAGAAGAAAATGTTGCAGAGGTGGTTTCTATGATGAGTGGTGTTCCTGTAACAAAAGTGGGTAAGAACGAGCTTGATAAGTTAGCTCAGATGGATGAAAAACTGAACGGAAAAGTGATCGGTCAGGAAGACGCTGTGAAAAAGGTAGTGAAAGCTATCCAGAGAAACAGAGCCGGACTTAAAGATCCTAACCGTCCTATCGGCACCTTTATTTTCCTTGGTACAACCGGGGTTGGTAAGACTGAATTAGCGAAGGTAATGGCGAGAGAGCTTTTCGAATCTGATGAATCTCTTATCAGAATTGACATGAGTGAATATATGGAGAAATTCGCTGTTTCAAGATTGGTTGGAGCGCCTCCGGGATACGTAGGATACGAAGAAGGGGGTCAGCTGACAGAAGCAGTAAGAAGAAAACCTTATGCAGTGGTTCTTTTGGATGAGATTGAAAAAGCTCACCCGGATGTATTCAATATCCTGTTACAAATTCTTGATGAAGGGCATGTTACGGACAGTTTAGGAAGAAAGATTGATTTCAGAAATACAATCATTATCCTGACTTCAAACATCGGAACAAGGGATCTTAAAGATTTCGGTGATGGTGTAGGTTTTGGAACATCTGCCAAAAAAACATCTTCGGATACAAGAGCAAGAAGTACGATTGAAAATGCACTTAAGAAAGCATTTGCACCTGAATTCTTAAACAGAATTGATGATATTGTCATCTTCAACTCTCTTGTACAGGATGATATCAAGAAAATCATTGATATTGAGCTGAACAAACTTTATGGCAGACTTGAGAAATTAGGTTATAAAGTAGAATTAACTGAAGAGGCTAAAAACTTTATTTCTGAAAAAGGATGGGATAAAGACTTTGGAGCAAGACCTTTAAAACGAGCGATCCAAAAGTATATTGAAGATTTATTGGCAGAAATGCTTGTGAACAAACAATTAAACGAAGGAGAAACTGTAGTTCTTGACCTTAATGAAGCGAAAGATGGATTGATGGGAAAAACTTCAAAACCAAAGAAGTCATCAGCCGCTGAGAAATCGTCTTAGCCTTACATAAATAATTTAAATTTAATAGAAAAGCACCGGGAGTTTCCTGGTGCTTTTTGCTTTTAATACCTGATAATATCGGTTTTGGCTAAAGCCAATTTGATCATAATATCTTATTAGACGGGCTGAAGCCTATCTCTATTAATTTTAAATTATCATGTTATTGGCGAGAATCAATTTACCGTGAAATTATATAATCATTAAAGGCCTACTACAAATCCAATATTAGGAATCAATCCGCTTGAAAATACACTTGATCTTTCTTTGTAAAGAACATTATACATCAGCCCAATCTGCATAAAGGAATTATTTCCTATTCTTTGCATGTATCCTCCACCAAGATATAAAGCATTCTCTTCCCTATTATATTTATAATCATAGTATTTATCTCTATAATCTATAAAATAGTGTTGAAAATTGGCCCCCAGATAAAATGATCTTCCGATATAGTAATTGGCGAAGGGACCTACTCCAAACATGGTAGATCTGTAATAGTCTGAGGTTTGCCATGAAACACTTCCTACCACTCCTGCTTCAAGATCATGGGTTAATCGGTAACCTACTCTGGGTGATGCCTGTAGATAAAATGAGCTATTACTTCCAAAACCAAGACCTATCCCTCCTCCGAAGGTCCATTTATTATTTTCCTGGGCGGGTGTACCCACTGAAATTTGTGAAAAAACTGATCCTGAGAGTAGCATCATCATTGGAATAATAAACTTTTTCATATGTATATTTTGTTTTTTAAAGTTACATTCTGTCACCATCGTATTGGTATTGGTGTTAAATAGCGGTGATCTATATTACTATCGTTTTTATCAATGTTTAAAATTATGGTTTTTTTACGAATGTTTTTAGTTGTATTTTTGCCGCATCAAACTAAGAACTCCCGTTAAGAGTTTCGTAAAATTGAAATACAATGAAAATAGTAGTAGGCCTCTCCGGAGGTGTAGACTCTAGTGTTACAGCATATTTGCTACAACAGCAAGGTCATGAAGTTGTGGCTTTGTTTATGAGAAACTGGAATGATGCTTCAGTAACACTGGAAGATGAGTGTCCTTGGATTGAGGACAGCAATGATGCCCTTATGGTGGCACAAAAACTGGGAATTCCTTTTCAGGTAATAGACATGAGCGAACTTTACAAGGAACGTATTGTCGATTACATGTTCGCAGAATATGAGAAAGGAAGAACACCTAATCCCGATGTTTTATGCAACAGAGAAGTAAAATTCGATGTTTTTATGAAGACAGCCATGTCTCTTGGTGCCGATAAAGTGGCTACAGGGCATTATGCAAGGGTAAATTCAACCTTTGACGAAAATGGGAAAGAAATTTTTCATCTTATGGCCGGTAAAGACAATAATAAAGACCAGTCATATTTCCTTTGTCAGTTGAGCCAGGATCAGTTATCCAAGGCGTTGTTCCCTATCGGAGAGCTTACAAAGCCTCAGGTAAGAGAAATCGCAAAAGAAGCGGGATTGGTAACGGCTGATAAAAAAGATTCTCAGGGATTATGTTTTATCGGAAAAGTTAGCCTTCCTCAGTTTTTGCAACAACAGCTAAAACCCAACGAAGGTGAAATTGTAGAAATCTTCAAAGATTCTCCTCTATTTGCTGAAGTAACACCTGAATTTTCTACCAAGGAAGAAGAGTTAGAATTTCTATCAAGAAAAATCAACTATAAAAAAGCTGACGGAAAAGTAATTGGAAAGCATCAGGGTGCTCAATTTTTTACGATCGGACAAAGCAAAGGATTAGGAATTGGCGGACACAAAGAAAGCTGCTTTATCGTTTCCAGAGACATGGAAAACAACATTATTTTTGTAGGAGAAGGAAGTCATTTTCCGGGACTTTATAAAAAGGCATTGAAAATAGACAACTCTGAACTTCATTGGGTTCGTGAAGATATGAGACTTACCAATGGAGAATCTATGGAAGTAATGGCCAGATTCAGATATAGACAGTCTTTGCAGAAAGCTACTATTTATCAGTTCGAAGATGCATTTTATGTAGAATTTGACGAAGCCCAATCTGCCATTGCCGAAGGTCAGTTTGCAGCATGGTATCTTGGTGAAGAACTTATCGGGAGCGGTGTGATTTCGTAGAGATTTCGAGAGACACAATGCTTCTCATTGTACTGAAAAGCCAGAGAAGATTAAGATCAATATGTAATGATATGATAAAGCCCGGAGCAATTTTTGTTTCGGGTTTGTTTTTCTTAATGAAATAATTTTTAGTTTTTCTGTAACGTATTTTAAATTATCATACTAACCGGGTAAATAACAATTAAAAAATATCATTATGAAAACTTCTACAAGAAACCAGTATGCCATTGCCAACAATATTTTAATTGCTTTAGTATCTGCCGTTTTTGGCTACAATCTTTATCAGTTGATTGTGCATCCAGATCAATCCAATATTGGGATCAGCCTTATTTTGGTAGTTCTTACTTCCATAATGGTCAGAAAATATGGTTATAAACAAGTAAAGGAGAAGGAGAATAATTAATCCCCGTATCTTATATAAAGCCCGAAGCAGTTTTGTTTCGGGTTTATTTTTTCATGAGATATTACTTAATTTTATTCTTTCGATAAGCTGACATAAGAACTGCTGCTACAACACCTTCTATAATTAAAATCATGACTAAAAAGCCTATTGGTTTTGCTAAAATAATTCCTCGTATGAACTTAATGCCTCCTAAAGCAAAGATGAGAATCAGAAAGTAAAATGTTGTTGTTGAAATAGTTTCACTAAGTGATTTCATAACTAACACCGAGGTATAAAATCCCAAAATAAGAATTAAGTAAAACTTCAGAAAGTCCGGCCCTTTTAATGAAACCGGATTCCATGTATGGTACTTTGTAACAAGCCACATGAGGCTTATGACAACCGGCACTGCGTGAATAATTATTTTTTTCATAGGGATTATTTTTTAACCACCACATCCTCCGCAACCCCCACAGCCGCCTCCACATCCACCACCGCAACTGCTTCCTCCACTACAACTGCTTCCCCCACAGCCGGAGCCAGAGTTCTTATCATTTTGATCATGATTCTGAAATAGAGAGATAAGGATTCCAAATACTAATATTCCCGCTATGGATAAAATAATACTTACTAAAGTGTTTATAACTTCTCCCAGACATGAAGTAAGCAGCAAAAGCAGCGTAAAAAAGGAAGCAAGGCGCAATTTCTTCCACCACCGGGTTTGATCATATTGCTTTTCCTGAGGTGACCATATTTCTGGGGGTGCTTCGGACAGAAAAACTTCCTTATATCCGGATAATGTTTCTGAAAACCAGTCGCGATGTTTAAGACCTTCCGACTTACCTCCTTTTGACGGATGATGATGGAGGGCTTTTTTTAAAATATTAGGACAGAAGTCTTCCCAATAGTTTTGGGTGTAGAGCAAATGCATATGCCATACTTTATCTACGATCTTGCTCGGAGAGGCTCCATGAGGAAGAATACAGCAGAGATAAACAAATTTTTTATATTCTTCAATGGCTTTCCTGGTAAAATCTAAGCTCCAGTTTTCTTCTTTGGCCAATTTTTTCGAAAAAGGAAAATCCGCATCGGGAGCGTCTAAAGAAAATCCGAGGATTCTGCTCCAAAGAGGTTCATCTTTTAATGACATTCTTGTTTCCATTGTTCTATCTTTTGTTTTTATACTCAAATATCCATTGATTTTAAAATATAATGATCTTTCAAAAGTCTTTTTTAGTTTGATAAAAATCTTAAATTAGTCTTATCAAATTTTACGTTTATTAAAAACATAACCTATGAAAAAGGAGGATATTTTGCATCTTGAGAAACTGATGAATTTTCTAAGCCGTCAATTTTTAAAGAAAAATTATTGGGAGGATGTCACAAAAACAGAATGGTCTTATATCAGTGCAGAGCTTAATGAACTCATTATCAATGATAATAATGAGAAACAAATAAAAAGAGATCCTGACCTGTTGGGTACAAATTATCTTTATGAACATCTGATTATCAATAAGCTTAAGAAATTTAAGCATAATGAGAAAAGTATAATAAGCAGACCTAATCTTGCAAAATTAAGCCTGATCGTCAAAGTATTGGGATATTCAAATTATATTGATTTTATTAATTCCAATACAGAATCTTTCAATTTTAATGATCTGAGAATTGAGATGAATAACGCAAATCAAAATACGGCTCTTTTAGACTGTTTAACGGGCCATTGGTATTCTTACAATAGAAATCTACCCGAGAATCCTTCGCAGGCAAAAGAAGACCGTATCTGGCGCTCTGCGATGGAAATTTATAAGTCTGAAACCACAGGAGAATATTTTATAGAACGAAGTGGTGGTGATCACCATAAATATTTTGGAAAGGTAACAGCCTATTCGGATTATGTTTTTATCATCATGAACAGCAATACCTTTATCCGACAAAGACATTTCATTTCAAGAATAAAAGATATCAAGGAAAAACTTAAAAATCCTGACTATAAACTTCATGAACTCCATTTCATAAGTACTTGTATCAGCTTCAATCAGGAGCCGATCGCATTGTTTGAAATTTTCCAAAAAGTGAAGCGTAAAAACTTCATTTCAGATTCTATCAGCTTTCCTATCGATAGCGATGAGATCCCGGAATCCATTTTAAAACAACTTGAAGACACTGAATCTAACAGAATTGATTACAGATAATTATAAAAAGGGAAAATTTAAAGTTGAAAATTGAGGGGGGATAGAAATAAGGTAAGCTTTGTGAAAATGTTTACAGAGAATAGGGGTTCACCTCATTTTTTTTATGCTTAGAATACATTTAACTGTTTAAAATCAGGGTATTGCTATAATAATTCCCTAATTTAATTGTTCTATTTATGAACCACAAAAGAATCTTAGGATGGAATATTATGAGTTGTATGAACTGTTGAAAAGTCATTTTGATTCCGGAAAAGAGCATGTGGAAATCAAAGATTTAAATGTAACGATTGAATCGGTCCCTTTTGTTTCTAAGGCTTCTGATCTTCTTCACGGCTCGGCAAGCCAGGATTGCGATCAGCATTGTTTAGAGATGGAGGTGAATGAGAATGCTTATTTACACTATGATCAACCTTCAGTAGATAGTAAAGATTTTGATATAGAATACAATAAGAAATTTGAATATTATATTCTGAAAAGAGCTGACGTTGAAACAGCCAAAGGGTGTATTATTTTCTTCCATGGGCTGAATGAAAAGAAATGGGATAAATATCTTCCGTGGGCTTATGAATTGGCACAAAAAACACACAAAGCCGTCCTCCTATTTCCTATCGCTTTTCACATGAATCGTGCAGAACCTATCTGGAGTGATCGCCATCATATGACCCAAATAGTTAATTTCAGGAAGAAAAGATATCCTGAAAATACAAGTTTTTCCTATATCAATGCGGCTATCAGTTCCAGGCTTGAAGCACATCCACAAAGGGTATTCTGGTCTGGTTTACAAACCTATTCAGATATTATTGAAGTAGTGAAAGACATTAAGGCGAATAAAATAAAAAGCATTTCCCCGGACACAAGTTTCGATCTGTTTGGATATTCGATCGGTTCTTTTCTTTCTCTGATTATAAAAATGGCCAATCCGGAAAAACTTTTTACTGACACTAAAGTTTTCTGTTTTTGCGGTGGGATGACCATTGACCGGATGTTTCCTATTTCAAAATATATTATGGATGCTCAGGCTACCGTCAAAATGCTCTCAGTATTTACTGAATTGTTAAGTTCAGATTTTCGGTTCGATCATAGATTAAAGCATTATCAGAATGAGGATATACATCCCGAAGAGAGCTGGTTCAAAAAGATGTTGCGCTATAATTATTTTCAACAGGAAAGAGAGGACAGAATAAAGGAGATTCAGTCTCAAATAAAGGCCTATGTTCTGGAAAAAGATAGTGTTGCTCCTCCTACAGAAGCGTTAAATACCCTGAAAGGCGGGTACAGGAATATTGATGTAGAGGTTGAAATAAAAGACTTCCCATATGAATACTCACATATGGTTCCTTTCCCTCTGACTTATAAACATAAGAAAGAAATTACGGAGTCTTTCCACCAATTTATAGCATCCGCAAGTAATTTCTATATTCAATAAAAGAGATTATCCTTTAAAGAGACTGAGAAATAATTTTAAAAGTAATAAAATAAGATCCATGGTATTGTTTTTAGGTTTTTAGAGATGGGAAATTTGAGTTATTATAAAACATATTCTTCCCGTTTATTTAGCTTACCAGCCAATCTTTAAAGTCTTTCACACGATCTCTGCTCACGGAAATCTCTTCCTGAGGCTGAAATTCAAGATCAACTTTATAATAGGGGGAAGTATGAATATTCTTTATAAAATCTGAATTGACAATAAACTGTCTGTTTACACGGAAAAACTTCTTTGCATCTAAAACATCCTCCAGTTCATCAAGTGTAAAATCTGACGGGAATGTACGCTCCTCAGTTTGAAGATAAACAATTTTATTTTCACTGAAAAAACAGCTGATTTCTTCGGTCTGCACAATTTTCAGGTTATAACCTATTTTCACCAAAACTCTGGAAAGAGTAGATTTTTCTTTTTTTATCAGTTGCTTGATATCCTGTGAGCCAACTGTGCTTTCTGCAGGAATGAATGATTTAAATTTTTCTACTGCTCCTGAAAGATCTTCCTCCAGGATAGGTTTCAAAAGATAATCTATGCTATTCAGCTTAAACGCTTTCAGGGTATACTGATCAAAAGCAGTCGTATAAATGATAAACCCTTTGGTTGGAACCTTTTCAAATATATCAAAAGATAACCCGTCTCCCAGAACAATATCCGAGAAAATCAGTTGTGGATGTTCATTTTCCGTGAACCATTCCACCCCTTCTTCTACAGATTCTATTTTAGCAACAAGCTCAATTTCAGGGAAGTTATTCAACATTCTCTCTAATTTCCTTGAAGCGGGTTTTTCATCTTCTATAATGACAGTTCTGATCATTGAGTTCCTGATTTTTAGTTTAAAATTTTGAAATAAAAATAGTCAAAAAAAGGGGTTCTTAAAACTTTAAAGGTTCTTTTGATTTTCTCATTTCTTTTTCTATGATTTCTTTTTCCCATTCAGCATCGAAAATAAATAGTTTCACTGCCTTTACGGTTAGCAAAATTCCCCAGACCAGCAGGATTACTGAGCCGTCCCAAAGGGAAAAATTAAAGATTCCTTTTTCAAAAATATCATCAGAGAAAATGATAAAAGCGACAATTCCGAACCATAAAACATGTTTGTAGAATTTTTTTAAGTCGTGTACTCTTTGTTGTGCTTGATTGTAGTCCATTGTATTAAGTTTTTAAAGTTATTGTTAAAGCTTTAAAGCGTTTTTATATTTTTTTTGTCTTCATCCATCAATTGTCTGATTTTTTTCTCCTCCCAGTCCTTTCCGATTCCGAAAGTACTGATCCCGTGTGCGACAAGCCCTATTCCCCATCCCATCATCGGCCATAAAAACCATAAATATCCGGGTGCTGTCAAAATATTCAATACTGCCAAAAAAGTGATCACCAAACAGTATGAGGTAAGATTTCCGTAGAACCCTTTCAATTCTCTCACTCTTCTTGTTGCTTTTCTGTAAGCCAGATCGTTTTTGTTGATTAAAGTTTCCATTTTGTAATTTTTTAAGGATGAATTGTTTGTTTTTGTTGAGACAAATGTATGGCGGGAAATAGCCTCAAATCAATTTTATATTACTGAATGGTAGAATATGAATACTGAGTTGTAAAAAATCTATCTCAATAGATCGTAAAGCTCTAACCAACATGATATTTCTGCTTTTTCCCTTTATCTTCTAACATCATACCTTTCATAGCAACATAATAATCCTTTAGCTTGTAATGGACCGAATTAATAGATAAAAGGGATCAATTTCTTTGTTTTTTTTCTGTATTCAATATATTCATTTCCAAACTGTTCTATCAGAGTCTGCTCTTCTACTTTAATTCTGTAGGAAAAAGCTAAAAAAGGAGGGACAAAAGCAAAAATTAATGACAGCCAGTTATTTAAATATAAACCAAGACCTAATGAGGTCAGCAGGGAAAAGGCATAAGAAGGATGTCTCAAATATTTATAAAATCCTTCTTTTTTAATTTGATGATTCTCTTTTATGGTCACATCCACTGTAAAATACGTTCCTAGAGATCTGATAATTACATATCTGAAAATAATTCCGATAAGAATCAACCCCTCCCCAACGTATGAGATCCATGATCCTGAAACAATAGGAAATCTAGAATTATAAGAGGCTATAACAGCCGTCATAATAGAAAAAGGAATGGCGAGCCATAAGATATTGAGGGTAGATTTATCTTTATCTTGTTTATCCTCTTTACCGGATTTTAATATGTTTTTGTAAAGGATTTCACTGAGAAACCAGGCCACCATAGAAACGGTGAAAAGAATTGACAAGGATTTCATTTTGAGAAGTTTTTGGTGATAATAATTGGTAAAAGGCGTATAATGAATAATTATTCTTCAGTATAATCTTTCTGTTTGCCCATCAGATCTCTGATTTTTCTATCTTCCCATTTCTTCACCCAATTGGACTTGGGTAAAAAAACAGTGATAGCATGTGCCACCAATCCTATTCCCCACAACGTTGCCGTAAAAAAGTTTTTAAACTGAAAATACGTTTCACCGGGTTCAAGTTGAGAACAGTTGTAAAAAACAATCAAAATATTTACCACGAGATAGGCAAAAAGATGCATATAAAAAGCTCTTAAACGCTCTACCTGCTTTTTGGCTTGCTGATATTGAATATCATCTTCGTTAAATGTTGTCATTATTTCTGTGTTTTTGTTGATTCATGATCTTTTTAATTTTCTTTTCCTGCCAGGATTCTCCCAATCCGAAGATCCGGAATGCCCTGAATGCTAATCCTAACCCCCAACCTATTGCCGGATACCAAAACCAATGATTATTATTTTCTGTAAAGAGATTTATAAAAACCAAAAAAGGAATAATAATACAATAAGAAATAAGATTGGTATAGAATCCTTTGATTTCCTTAACTCTTTTCTGAGCCCTTTTATACGCTTCAGATTCATCATCCTGTTTCACACTGGTTACAACGGGTTTAGCCGGTAACATGGGAAGCTTTACTTTAAAATATTCTTCAGATTTTTCAATGAAAACATTCCTTTTCGTAAGCAGTGAATACCGTTGAACAATATTGGACAGCCCAATCCCTGAGCTTTCTTTAATCTGTTCTCTTATCTGTAAATTATTTTCAATACAAAGGGTATCTCCATCTGAAAATATTCTAATGACCAAAGGTTTTGATGATGTTGCAAAATTATGTTTGATACAGTTCTCCAAAAGTAATTGTAAAGACAACGGTACCACATACTCACGATAGTCTTCCTTTTTAACTTCAAAACTGAAATCAACACTGTCTTCAAATCTTGTTTTCAAAAGATCACAATATGTTTTTGCAAATTCTATCTCATCTTCTACGGTCACAAGTTCTTTATCTTTTTGTTCAAGTACATACCGGTAAATCTTTGACATTGAAACAGTAAACTTTTGAGCCTGCTGTGGGCTTTCATCAATCAAAGAGCTTAAAACATTTAATGAATTGAAAAGAAAATGAGGGTCAAGCTGATTTTTTAAACTTTCAAATTGTGCATTGGCTGACTTGGCAATGAGCTTCTGTTCAACGACTTCTTTTCGAGACGTCTTTTTAAGTTCTTCCATAAAACCTTTTGCATGAAGAAAGGTGGTAATAAGAAGAGCTATATTGATCATAAACCAATTGGTAAGGCCATATTTCCTGGAAAAAAAATCGTTAATAGTCGCTGTTTTCTGAATCACTACATAATTCATAAAGTTGCAAAAATAGACCAGAATGAAGTTCCCTATGACAATAGAAATAATACTCAGAATAGCTCTTGTTCTTGTAGCTTCAGACCATGGGAATTTTTTATTGAGGTATTCGTTAATAAACCCGTTTCCAAATCCTAATACAAAGGAATACATTGTTGAGAGCAACAACGTTATCATAAATGTATAAAGATCTTTTCGATCATTAAAAAACAAAAAGAAGAACAAGGTCGTTCCTAATGATGTCCAGAGAAGTATGATGGTGTATTTACGCTTCATGATTCGTTTTCTTAGCTCAAAATTAGTTTTTATTAAAGGTATCAAAAATTATTTCTTACCGAACGGCTGATTTTCAACCCTGAATGGTACAAAAAAACCTTCATTGAATGAAGGCTTTTTTATCCGGATTAAAGTTGATATTTTATAATTATTTGGCAGCATCTACCGGTAAACTGATAAAATACTCTGCTTCTGCTTTTCCCCAGTTCGGATCCAGAGTTGTTTTGGGTTTATAAGCATTGTATTTGGCTAATGCTGACTTAAACTGTTCTACTCCTTTGATCTTGCTTCCTCCATACTGTTCAGGAGTAAAATAAGTATCTTCCGCCTTAATCAGGGTTATTCTTGGATTGCCCGGATCCAGTTTTTCTGCAATATTAAGTTCTTCCCCTGCTCTTGCGCCATCTGTCATATAGCGTTGTTGCGGGTTGACCATCATTCGCAGGGAATAGGCCATCTTTCTCAATAAATGAATCTCAGCATTATCTGCTCCCGCAAGGTTTTGCGCCATTCCCAGATATTTTTCAGCCTGCGAAGCAATGGCATCAAGCTCCATCATATTCCCTGTTCTCATCATCACTCTTCCTTTTTGGATGGAGGCAAAAGCTGCGTAGTATTGTGGCAGCCACTGAGAACTTTCTTTACTTCCTATTCTTTGAAAATCATTCGCCAGCGTCTGAAAATCTTCCGGAGTTTTGCAGGTTTCAATTTTTGCAATTTTTTCCGTCATTATTTTTTCATAATCAGCCTGAGCAAAAGCAGTTAAGCTCATAAAGGCTAAAGCAAAACTTAAAAGGTATTTTTTCATATTATTTATTTTTAAAAAATGAGTTAAATGGTTGTTCGAAGGTATGTATTTTATAAATTATTATTGATGGCATCTTGTGTTTTATCTGCTCCAAAACTGATAAAGGCACCTACAAATACAAAAGTATTGACAGGGGGAACGACCGCCGAGCTTCGTAATCCGTCTACTGAGAAATTATATCCGTAAACATTTTTAGATCCTAAAACATTGGTAATACTCAAGACAAATACCGTAAAAGCTTTCGCATCTTTTTTTCCAAGATTCGGAAGATAATTAATACTGAAATTCAAGGCATTATAATCTTTCAATCTTCCTTCATTTCTGGTATAATTGACCGCTTTTCCATTGTCAAATTCAGAAACGATGTCGTAATATGGGCGTCCTTTAGCATAGGTATAAGAAAGGTTGGCACCGAGCTTCCATTCCGGAATAAACCTTTTTACAACCGCTGACAGGGTATGCTCTGCTGCAAAACTAGGTTTTAAACTTACGGGATAATTAAGGAAATCTCTTTTTGAATCCAGGAATGAATAGCTAATCCAGTAATCTATATTTTTAAATGTCTTTTTGTTATCTCTCCAGAATAATTCAAGTCCTTTGGCATATCCGTATCCATTGTTATTCATAGCAGACTGAATTTGTTGGTTCTGTTCTTTATCCGGGGTAACATTAAATGTTTTAATCAACTGATCATATTTTTTATAGAATGCTTCGAAACGTAAAGTTCTTCCTTCTGAAGCTCTCTGGATTTGAAAAATATAATGTTGTGATTTCTGAAAATCCAGATGAGCAGGCCCATTAATATATTTACTTTCGGGATTCTGATAGAAAAGACCATAAGCAAAAGAAGATGTCCAGTCTTTAGCAAAACGATAGGCTAATGCCAAACGAGGGGCAATATTGCTTTTATTTAAAAAAGAAGAATGTTCTGCCCTTATTCCAATCTTTGCCGACAAGGCATTGCTGAACCCTAAATCAGTTTCTAAAAATGCTGCAGAAATCAGATCTTCATAATGCTTATTAACCTCTCCAAAATTCAGCTTTTCATCTGTATTATTCAGTTCAAATCCTCCTCTTAATGCGCTGATTCTATTAATTTTCCTTTCCAGAACAGCTTTAAAATTGATATAGTTCCCGTCTGTAAGTAATCTTGTTCTATCGGATTCTATATCATGGGTTTCGGTAGAGAAATTAAGATCTGACTTGTTGTATGAATAAGAGCCGCCAACATTTAAAAGGTATCGCCCAAATTTCTGTCTGAATGACAAATTATGATAGGTATTGGCTCCTTTCAACCTTATAAGAGCAAAATCGTATCCGGGTTCCAGACTTTCTGTTTTCACTCCCATATTGTTGGAATTGTACATCCCATAATATTTTAGAAATCCTCCGGATTTTGTTTTAATTCTGAAATTAAAGTCACTATTCAATCCTTTAGGCGCATCAATAAAATTGGTATTGAAGTTAAAAACCTTTTGCATCAGGTTTAGCATTGAATACCCTAAAGTAGCTCCGTATGAATGGCTTTTATCATTGCTAAGTCTCTGAAATCCTGCACTTAAAAAGATAGGCGAAATACCTACATCATAAGAGCTTTGATCCGGCAGGTCAACACTTTCCAACAATAATGCACCGGAAAGAGCCTGCCCGTACAATGCCGAATACCCACCACTTGAAAAAATATTCCCTTTAAAAAGAGAGGTATTGAATTGATCCCTTCCTGCGATTCCGGGAATAGAATTAGAGAAATAATTGTTGATAAGGCTCCCGTCCATGAAAATTTTAGACTCTGTGCCTGTACCTCCCCTGATGAATAACCCTTCCGTTCCTCCCACTTTCTGTACTCCTGGAAGAAAAGTTAAGGCCGAAGAGATCTGCCCGTCTGCACCGGCAGTAGTATAAATATCAATGGGAGAAAGCAGTGCGGTTGCTCTTTTCTTATCACTGGCCTCTATAGAGCCCGCAGAAACCACCACAGCATCGATTTCACTGATCTGCTCTTTAAGCTGAATGTTCATAATAATATCCTGATTATCAACAACTAAACCTTTTTCGATGTCTTCATATTTAGGATGAATAAACGTCAGTATATGATTCCCTTTTTCTGTAGTTTCAAACGAAAAATTGCCTTGAGCATCAGTAGTCGCCCCATCATAAGTATCTTTCAGCGTAACATTTACCTCTCCTACCCCTTTATTTTTAAAAGTTACTTTTCCTGAAATTCTTATCTGAGAGTACCCCAGTATAAAAGCAAAAAAGAAAATCAGAAATAGTATTTTTTGTCCTTGAGTTTTCATAGTTTTAATTTCTGAGTCAAAAATAATATGAAGAATGCCTTTCTGTAAAAAAATTATTACTGAAAGGCATTCTTTTGTTACCGAATGGTAAATCTAAAGTTTTACCTACATGATTTAGTTAACAGGGATACAGAAATCCACCATCATTTTTCCTTCCGGATGTTCTTTGAAGTTGGAATGGTATATTTCAAAAGGGAAAGTTTTTCTTATTGAATAATGATGCTCGTTCATCCATAAAAACAATGAGATCCAACACTGCTCAAAATTATCAAGAGTCACTTCTCCACTTCCTATTATAAACTTTCCAGCTTCAATAGTTTCGGAAAAGACTTCTCCTTCCGGACCTTCCCATTTTTTATCCAAAAGCATACAGGCATGGATCCTGACTTTATCCGGGGGAGTAACTTTGAAGCTATCATGATAAACGGATAGCATTTTAACATTTTCGCGTGGAAATAGATTTTTCTTTTTTGCCCAGTCTATCAATACATTGAATGACGGTTCTACATTGGCAATTCCTAAGCTCATCACTGCTGCCAGATTCATTTCCGGCATTTCTGTGACATCAATTTTTAAATTCATTTTAGTCCAGTTTAATAGGTTTTCAATATTGCAAATGTATTGGCTGAAAACCGTATCAACTTGTCCGTTATTGCGCTGTGTTTGTAAAATCTTGTGAAATGTTTCAGGGGCTGTTTTCCTAAATTCAGTTGGGGATATTCCGTAGTGTTTTTTAAATGTTTTACTAAAAACAGATGAATTTGAAAATCCAAGATCTAAGTAAATTTCTTTGATTTCCATCTCTTTCCGTAATGCCAGAAGAAATGCACTTTTCTCTGTTTTCTTTCTGATAATATAGCTCTGAAGGGTTTCTCCCGTGATCAGCTTAAATATCCTGTGAAAATGATAGGGAGAATATGCACTGATTTCTGCAATCTTTTCCAGAGAGAGATCAGCATCCAGATTTGTATCTATGTATTGGATGGTCTTGGCAATCCTTTTTTTATATTCTTCCAATTCAAAACTATTAATAAGCAAAGATATTAATACACCCTATAGATTAGTTGTCTTTTATTGCTGTTTCTTAGAACTGTAATGGAACAAAAATCGGAACTTCATTTTTAATATTTTTGTCCTCAGATGCCATACAACTTTTATAATTTTTATCTATAAAAATTTCTTTTGTAAAGAATCTTTTTCCTTCAATAGTACATTCATTATCTAAAACTTCAAAAGAATCTAATGGAATCATCATCCCATCTCCATGTGCCTTTATAACAGCTTCCTTTCTTGTCCAATAAGAGAAAAAGCTTTTGATTTTATCTTCAGATTGATGAATCTCTGCAAACTCAGCCGGAGTCATTTGAAATTGAAAATCAAGATAATTTATGGCAGTATCCATAAATTCAATATCAATTCCTATAGGAAACTCAGCAATGGCACATGCCACCATCTCCCGGGAATGCGAGATGTTAAAATAAACCGGATTACCTTTCAAATAAGGTTTCTTATTGGATAGGGCACAGATCTCTGCTTCAGAGATATTAAAATATTTTTTTACGCCATATTCCAATAGTACCCTACCTAGTAATGAAAGTTGGGCGTCCTGCCATCTTCTGTACTTGTGGATATCTGATTTGAAATTTTCAGAAAAACTTTCCAAATATCTGTCTAAAATAGCCTGATGCCTTTCTTCGTTTATAAGTGTGTGTAGAATGATCATATAACTTCCAACAAGCTTAAAATTAAAATATAAAAGTTAAAAATAACCAATTTATCTCTCATCTAAAATTTTAAAATATAAATCCGGAACCTTATGATTTTCAGTTTCCATACCTAGTTGCTTCGCAAAAAAAGATTAGAATCATAAAAGTCTTTGGAAAATCTTTTTTAAATTTATCGTAAAATCACTTTAAAATCATTTTAAAAATGAAAGTACAAACATTAGCATTACTGGCGGGATGTGCCTTTTTAGCCGCTTCATGTGGCACAACAAAAACGTACGCTGTAAACGCCAAGAGCGGGACAAAAACAGGGGGAACTGCAAAGTTTACCCAACAGGGGGACAATGTAATTATGAAGCTTGATGTAACGAATCTAACTCCTGGAATCCATGCAGTACATATTCATGAAAAAGGAGACTGCTCTGCTGCAGACGGAACCTCTACAGGTGGCCACTGGAATCCTGGTAAAGATGATCACGGGAAATGGGGAGCAGAACATTTTCACATGGGAGATATCGGAAATTTAGTTGCTGATCAAAGTGGGAATGCAACCCTTACGTTTAAGACAAGTAAATGGTGTCTAGGCTGTACAGACGAGTCTAAGAACATTATCGGAAAAGGTCTTATCGTGCATGCTGCTGCAGATGATTTCCATACTCAACCTACGGGAAATGCAGGAGGAAGAGTGGGATGTGTAGAAATTAAGTAACCTAATTTTTACCCATAAAAAAAACCGCTAATTTTCATTAGCGGTTTTTGTATGTTTATGATTTTGCTCCCATTTCTGATACAATGTTCATTGCTTCCTGCAGGTAAAGATCTTTTTTCAGATTCTTAATCCACATTTCAGATTTCTTCTTGAAAGCTTCATCTTTCTTCTCTCTTTCGATTTCGCTAGGATACATGATAAACTGAAGTCCGTTCTCAAATTTAGTCAAAGCTTTAAACTTTTCGATCTGAGATTTTCTGTGCTTCATTAATTCATTAAACTTATTGATATTTAATGTAATATTCTCTTCTTTATCCAATTTTTCTCTCCACTGAGCAGATTCCAATAGTAACTGATAATTACTGTTTTTCGCCATTCTGGCTGCGCTTGCCTTCTCAAGAGCCTGAATGTTAAAATAGTTCAGCTTCTCAAATTTTGTAGGTGGAATTTTATCCCAGGCCAATGCGTAATCATCATAACGTTCTCCTACTTCTGCATACGTAAAGAAATCTTTCATCTGAATGTCTGAAACAATTCCTTTTCTCTGAGTAGATTCTCCTGTAATTCTGTAGAATTTCTGGATTGTTAATTTTAAAGATCCAAAGTCATCTTCAGTATTTAAAAATCTATTCAGATCTACAAATGTCTGAACAGTTCCTTTTCCGAAAGACTGTGGAGATCCTATAATCATTGCTCTTCCATAATCCTGCATTACTCCTGCCAGGATTTCAGAGGCTGAAGCAGAAAGCTCATTTTGCATAATGACAAGCGGACCTGTCCATATTGGAGCTTCATACTTATTCTTTAAAGTCTGTATTTTCCCGTTTCCATCTTTTACCTGAACATATGGGCCTGCATCCATGAAAAGCCCCATAATATCTCCTACTTCAGTTAATGATCCTCCTCCATTATTTCGAAGGTCAAGAATAATTCCTTCAATATTCTGAGCCTTAAGCTTTACAATTTCATTTTTAATGTCATCAGAAGCATTTCTACCTTTTGCATTTTCAAAATCAGCGTTAAAGCTTGGCAGGTTGATGAAACCATATTTTTTCCCGTTTGGAGCATTTACGACGATACTTCTTGCAAATGTATCTTCAATAGCTACCTCTTCACGGATCATTGTAACGTCTTTGATAGAACCATCTTTTTTCTGAACGGTTAAAGTAACCGGAGTTCCCTTTTCACCTCTGATGAGTCTTACCGCTTCATCAGAAAGCATTCCTACCACATTTACGGCATCATCTTTTGGCTTAGATTTTACTTTTAAAATTTTATCACCTTCTGAAAGCTGTTTAGATTTCCAGGCCGGTGCACCAATAGTAAGAGCGCCAAGAAACAGATTCCCTTTTTTCTCCTGAATGATGGCCCCAATACCAATTACTTTACCCGTAAACTGGGTATCAAAATCTTCTTTGTCTTTTGGAGAGTAATAGTTGGTGTGAGGATCGAATACCTCTGTATATGCATTCATATACACTGTAAACCAGTCCATTTTCTTTCTTTTTTTGAATCTCGTGAATGTATCTTTTACAAGATCTTTCACTTCATCAGTGGCTTTTTTGATCTTCTCGTCCTGAGTAAGCGGGTTAAACTTGATTGTATCTTTTAACTTATACTTCTGAACAGAGTCTTTCTTCACCTTTTGAGCTTCCTCTTTACTGTTCATCGATTCAATCTCCTGTAGGATATTGTATTTGATGAATTTTTTCCACTCATTATATTGTTCCTGTTTGTTAGCAGGTACTTTTTTAAGTTTCGGTTCAAGAGTAAGAGTTTCGTCTTCCTGAAGATTAAGGGGTTTGCTGAAAATGTCCTGAGTGATTTTATCAATTTCATCCACTCTTTGGTAAAGCCTATCAATAGTAAGCTTATAAAAAGTTAAATCTCCAAGATTGATATAATCATCAAGCTTTGTTTCATGCTTGCCAAATTCATCCATATCAGACTGCAAGAAATATCTTTTTGCGGGGTCTACCAATTCGAAATAATGCTTATAAACATCTTTTGAATATGCATCATTAATCGGTTTTGGACTATAATGAAGATAAGAAAGTGTATTTTTTACGCTCACCATTATTGTTTGCATCTTTTCATCGTCATTTTTTGGCGAGTTGAAACAAAACATTAGACTGGTTAATGGAATTAGGAGTAAAAATTTATTCAGTTTGAAATTTTTCCACATAAACTGCCTTTATTTATTATTTTTTTTAAAAAGAGGTATTGTAATAAGTAGCAATAACTACCAGACTGTTACAAACGATCAAATTTAATACCTTATTTACAAATATCGAACAGTTTTGAGTATTTTTATTAAAAGAGATTCATAAATAGCAAAACAGAATGTCAATATTGCCCTATGATCAAAGCTTTCATTGAAAGAAAACAGAAAACAACTTTTAATTTATTTAATTATTTCTTAAATATTTAATTTTCTTTAAATTATAAAAAACAGATACCACAAAATGCGATTTTAAACAAAAGAGGCATAAAATATGTTAGAATTTACCCAAATCACATTAAAAATATTGCATTATGAGAAGTTTATTATGGTTAGTTGCAGTTATCTGTATCGTTACATGGCTTTTAGGAATTTTAGGTATTATACCGGGTATTAGTACCGGCTATTTGGTTCATGTTTTATTGGTCATTGCTATTATTGTGGTATTGTATAATATCATTACAGGCAGGAAACCGCTGGATTAGAATATTAATCTGTCGTTAATTTTACTTGAATCAAAAATTTAATTTCTTTTTTTTTCAACTCAGAAGTCTTTTCATCAAGAGACTTTCCATTTGTTTTGCTGCTTAAAATAAAGTCCTATTCACATCAATTAATAACAAATCTATTGTTTTATAGCATGTTATTTTTAACTACATTTGATGTGTTGAAAATTATTTTTGTTCCATTCGGCAAATGGACAAATTGCACTGTACTTTATTAAAAAATTAAATTAATTTTATGGAAAGACCACTTATTCTGGTTACTAATGATGATGGAATTACAGCTCCTGGTATCAGAAATCTTGTCAGTTTTATGAATGAAATCGGAGAAGTAGTTGTTGTAGCACCTGACTCTCCTCAAAGCGGAAAAGGTCATGCTATTACCATTAATTCTACCCTAAGCTACGAAGAAGTAAATTTAGAAGGCCCACAAACGGATTTCTCATGTAGCGGAACTCCGGTTGACTGTGTGAAAATGGCTCTTGATAAAATTCTGAAAAGAAGACCGGATATTGTTGTTTCAGGGATCAACCACGGAGCAAACTCTTCTATCAACGTCATCTATTCAGGGACAATGTCTGCTGCTGTAGAAGCAGGTGTAGAAGGAATTCCGGCTATCGGATTTTCTTTATTAGACTTCAGCTGGGAAGCAGATTTTACTCAAGCCAAAGAATATATCCAAAATATTGTAAGAAGAACCCTTGAAAATCCAATGCCTAAAGGAATTGTTCTGAATGTTAACATTCCAAAACTTCCGGCTGAAGAAATAAAAGGTGTAAAAGTCTGCAAGCAAGCTAATGCCAAGTGGGAAGAAAGCTTCGACGAAAGAATAAATCCACATGGGAAAAAGTATTACTGGCTATCAGGGTACTTCAATAATATGGATGAATCTGAAGATGCTGATGAAACTGCTCTGGCAAACGGATACATTTCGATTGTGCCTGTGAAGTTTGACCTTACAGCGTATGAATATATGAAAACATTGGAAGAGGTTATGACTTTTGACAACGTAAAAGAAGCTAAGTAAGACAGCTTAATTAAAGATAGAAAAAGCGTGAAATTTGATTTCGCGCTTTTATTTTTTAGTTCCCGCAAATTGTGCAGATTTTTGGTTATTGCGTAATTATCTGTGAAAACACAAGTATCATATGGATTTATATATTAATCACTGGTTCTATCAGATGAGCACAGATATTTATGCTTTAAAACACGGATATTCAGCTATATAATTCTTCTTTCCAAGTTAGAACAACACCTTATCTTCTTTTCTTAATTCTTCCAGATAGCTTTTCTTATCATCTCTGTAAAAAAGATTCATGGTTTCAAAAGGAATTAATTTGAGATCTTTATTCACGATATGAACACAGGATTTCTTTACTGCCCTTACATCAAAATCATGGGCATCCATAAAGTTCATAATGATAATTCTAAACAGGTTATCATAATCCAGATTAGGAGCAGATACTTCCGGCAGACAGCACAATAACTGATTAACCTTAGGTTTTACTTTATCTACAGAAATTCCGGTACTGAAAATATCGAGTAACTGCATGTGAAGACCTTTATCCTGTTCATACACAATGGTATTCCGGGATTCATTATTCAAAAGATCAGCAGGGTTAATATATCGGGTTAAAGGAATTGTTTCCCCTTGTAGCTTCAACATATATCCCATAGCCAGAGCATCCGGGTTACAGGGAACCGGTATGATATCATCAGAATTTAATAAGGGGAACTGATTAATAATTTCCTGTCTTACTTCTGTTAATGTAATTTTCTCATGAGCAGAATCATCTCTGTTTCTCCCTGCAATTTCTACAGGTTGGAATGTAATACCCCTTACACATTTCTGTTTCAGAGCAAACTCAATAATCTTTCCTATTTCATCAATATTTTTTCCTTTTTGAAGAACAATAACAAGTGTTGTAGAAAGATTAAGTTCATTTAATTTTTCCAGTGCCTTCATTCGCACTGCGGTAAGATCTTTTCCTCTGAAATCTTCCAGAACTTCGGGTTTAAAAGAATCAAACTGAAGGTATACTTCAAATTCGGGGGCATACGTTGCCAATCGTTCTGCAAATCCGGGATCATTAGCAATTCTGATCCCATTAGTGTTCAGCATCAGATGCTTAATGGGTTTTGACTTCGCAATATCCATAATTTTGAAAAACTCAGGGTGAATGGTAGGTTCTCCTCCACTGATCTGAACTACATCAGGTTCTCCTTCATTTTTCACAATAACATCAAACATGGCTTCTATCTCTTCGAGACTTCTATGACTTCCATAATGAGGCGAAGACATTGCATAACAGGTAGGACAAGTCAGATTACACCTGTCGGTCACTTCCACAATAGAAAGACAGCTGTGCTGCTCGTGGTCTACACAAAGTCCGCAATCGTAAGGACATCCATATTCCACATCTGTTCCAAAGTGAAGGGGCATTTCTGATGCTTTATTATAGTTCCTTATGTTTTTATAATAGTGTACGTCAGAAGCTATTTTTGTCTTAAAGAAGCCGTGATCCGGACATCTTTTAGTCATAAAAACAGCTTCGTCTTCTATAATGATCTTTGCTCCAACCCTTTTAAGACATTCCGGGCAAAGACTGATTGTATAATCATAATAGGTATAATTTCTTATCGGCATAATAAAGTTTTAAAATCCACCACCACAAATATATCCACTGATCAATCCACAGATCAAAAGGCCTATCAGCATAGTTTGTATAAATTGTTTTTTACTGAATTTCCTGTCTCCTTTCCACTCGTAAATTATTTTTGTAATAAAAGCGAAGACCAGGGAAATGAAAAGAGCCCCTAAGACAATCATCCCAATGATCATAATGACGACACCTGCGAGGTTACCGGCTTCTAAAATGGTTATAGTTTTCATCTTGAATATTTCAAATACAGGGATTTGGTATTTTTAATAGTATAAATGTAGTAAATAATTACACAAATACATACCAGTTGAATAGTCCCCAGATTTCCTGCGATCTCCACTCTTGGTTTGATAAAATCCAGAAAGAACCTGAAGGTAAAATAACTCAGCATAAATAATTGAAAAACAAAACCTGACGGATATTTTTTGAGCCACAGAACATATTTTAATCCTATCCAAAGAACAACCAAAAACCCAATTTCATACAATGCAACCGGATGCCTCAGATACTGATCTCCTAAATGCATACCCAAAAAAGAATTGGTAGGAATACCGTAAGTCTCTTCATATATTCCTGTAAGAAAGCACCCTATTCTTCCAATAATCATGGCAAGCATCAAAGGAAAAACAATCAAATCTCCTGTACTTTCTTTATGGTGTACCACTTTTTTTGCAAGTTCTACTCCCAATAAGCCGAAAGCAAGCCCTCCCACGATGGTATTATTGGACCAAAACTTTTTAATATCGAAATCTTGAAATAAGGTATAGGGATTTTCCAGATTCCCAATCAGTTTAGAGCCTATCAAAGCTCCGGCTGTAGCTCCTATTAGAACAGCAGCAGATGTATTGAAAGAAAGTTTTTCTTTAGACTTTCGTTTCAGATAAAAATAATACCTCATTCCTAAAAACATTCCAACCGCCTCAAAAAGAGGATGTGCAAGAATTATTTTACCGAAAATATGAAATGTTACAGGAAAATCCATAGCTTCAAAAATAATCCATTTCAGATTATTTACTACCTTTATTCTGACAAATAATTACAAAATGCGTATAGAATATGACATAAAATTAGGGTTTAAGGATGTAATGTTCCGCCCTAAACGTTCCACCTTGAAATCCCGCTCTGAAGTAGATCTTGACAGAGAGTTTACTTTTAAGCATACTAAAAAGAAATGGAAAGGGGTTCCTGTTATCGCAGCAAATATGGATACGGTAGGAACTTTTGAAATGGCTGTGGAACTGGCAAAAGATAAAATTATTACAGCTGTTCACAAACATTATACTGTTGAAGAATGGAGTCAGTTTCTTCAAAGCCAACCTGAGAGCATCTATCAATATATCGCTTTAAGTACCGGAACGGGAAAAGCAGATGAAGAAAAGATCAGACAGATCATTGAAAAGCATCCAAAAATCGAATTTCTCTGTATAGATGTAGCCAATGGTTATTCTGAGCATTTCGTTCAATTTGTGAAGAATGCAAGGGCTAATTTTCCGGATAAAATTATCATTGCCGGAAATGTCGTTACAGGAGAAATGGTGGAAGAACTTCTTCTGGTAGGGGCAGACATCATCAAAGTAGGTATCGGGCCTGGTTCAGTTTGTACGACGAGAGTAAAAACGGGAGTCGGGTATCCTCAACTTTCTGCTATTATAGAATGCTCTGATGCAGCTCATGGTTTAGGTGGACATATCATTGCTGACGGAGGTTGTAAAGTGCCGGGAGATGTTGCCAAAGCTTTTGGTGGCGGAGCAGATTTCGTGATGCTCGGAGGAATGTTTGCCGGTCATGATGAAAGTGGCGGAGAAATGATTGAAGAAAATGGTAAAAAATACCGTCTTTTTTATGGGATGAGCTCCAAAACTGCTATGGATAAACACTCGGGAGGAGTAGCAGAATATCGCGCTTCCGAAGGTAAAACGGTAAAAGTGGCTTATAAAGGTGCTGTTTCAGAAACGGTAAAAGATATTCTGGGTGGGGTACGTTCCACATGTACCTATGTGGGTGCATCCAAGCTTAAAGAGCTTTCCAAAAGAACAACTTTCATCAGGGTTCAGGAACAGGAAAATCAGATTTTTAAAGATTAAAAAAAGCAAAGCCTGAAAATTTTCAGGCTTTTTTATTCTTTTGTTCTGATATATTTTTTGTTAAAATATTTTTGAAGCTGGTCATTCACGTAAGTTTCTTCTTCTTTTACAGAAGCCATTTCATCAAAATATAAAATCCTGGGAATTATATGTATTTTGTCTACAATAACAGAGTCTTTTGTAGTAGACTGAAGAATTTCTACTCTTTCATTTACCTCTTTTTCATACTCTTTAAGATCAGTATCTAAGAGTTCCATCATTATATTCGTCATATTAAAATCAACATCAAAATTTGAATATCTTTCAGGAAAAACTTTCAATTCAGGCGTAAAAACTATGAGCAGTGAAAGCCACCAGAATTTTTTAATTTTCTCGAATTTAAAGAATAAAATCAGAGAAAAAGTCATCAAAAAATAGAAAACAATGCTTTCAAACTGTCTTGCAATGGTGTTGACGATATACCCTGTAAAAAGCAACGGAAGAAATGAAACCATTCCAATCATCACAGCATCGCTGAAACTTATTTTATCTTTTATTTTTTTAAGCTCTTCCCCGAAAATCATTATAAACAAAGGAACTAATAAAAAAGTCTTAAATGCAATATACAAGGTATTTGCTCCAAAAGCCCCAATCCTTTTTACCCATTTTACAAATCCTTCTTCAGGATTTCCCAACCTGCTAAAATTTCCCGGAGCCAGTAGGCTCAGAAGCAAAAAAACACTTCCCACAATCAAAAGTGTCAGGTTCTTTATATTCCTTTTCTTATAATATAAGACCAATAGAAGCCCTTGAAGAATCAAAGCCAATATTTCGTTGGACCCCATTAATATAATGATGAGCAACACTGAAAGATACAACCATATCTTATTTCCTGTTTCTTCCTCTTTTTTCAGAAAATAAAGGAGAAATCCTGCAAGAATAACAGGTAAAAAATAAATATTGGCTCCGGTAACCCAAAAATAATGCTCCGGAATGCTTATCAGAAGAGCCGTATAGAAAAAGAAAAGAATAAACGCTTTCTGTAAAGATTTTCCTGTAGAATAGGCAAAATATTCTTTACAATTAAGTGCCGAGATTCCAATAAAAGAAAAGATTAAAAAAATAGGATAGACTTTCGGAAGAATTCCGTTTTGATCATAAAAAACAGGGTTAAACATATTAATAGAGTACCCGAAATATCTTCCGCCCCAGTTCGTATAAGTTTCTTTAAAACTACCTGCCAGTCCTAGTTTTCTGGTAAAATAAGACCATATATAATCATCGGTCTGATATACATTAAACAAACTCATGTAAACCAGACCGATGCATACTATAATCGACAAGAATAATACTATATTCTGTACTGTTTTCATTATTTAGGTAAGCATTCCCCCATCAACGTTTAAGGTCTGCCCGGTAATATAAGCCGACATTTCGCTTCCAAAGAATACACATGCATTAGCAATATCTTCAGGCTGCCCTCCTCTCTTCATTGGAATTTCTTCTCTCCATCCCTGAACTGTTTTTTCGTCTAAAACAGCCGTCATTTCTGTTTCAATGAATCCCGGAGCGATAGCATTACATCTGATATTTCTGGATCCTAGTTCCAATGCAACTGACTTTGTAAATCCAATTACCCCTGCTTTGGATGCAGCGTAATTTGCCTGTCCTGCATTTCCTTTTACCCCCACTACTGAAGTCATATTGATGATAGACCCTGATCTGGCTTTCATCATTGGCTTAATCACAGCTTTTGTAAGGTTGAAAACTGAATCTAAGTTTACTTTAATTACTTTATCCCAATCATCTTTGGACATTCTCAATAACAGGTTGTCTTTCGTAATCCCCGCATTGTTTACCAAAATATCAATCTTCCCGAATTCTGCCATTACTTCTTCCACCAATTTCTGGGCTGCATCATAATCTGATGCGTCAGATTGATATCCTTTAATTTGGGTTACAGAACTTAAAGCTGCTTCTAATTCTTTAGCTTTATCTACAGAGCCTGCGTAGGTAAATGCTACTTTTGCTCCCTGTTGAGCAAACATTTCAGCAATACCCTTCCCAATTCCTCTTGTAGCGCCGGTAATTAGTGCTACTTTTCCTTCTAATAATTTCATATGTCTTAACAATTATTTTCTTTATAACTCGTTCAGCTTGTGATGGCTGACTTATTTAGTATTTATAATTCTTCTCCAGAATTAAACGGTGTGCAAAGATATTATAAATTGTTATTCAATACATTTAAATGATTAAAATACATATGTTTTTTAAGACTTTTTTATGATTTTTTTTTAATTTACCTTAAACTATTTCTAAATCTTGTGAAATAAACCAAATCATATTTTCTGTCTTTCTCTAATTTCAGAACTTCTTTCTCCCAAAAATAAGTATCGTAAATAATATCTTTCAAAAGTTCGTTCTGGAAGTTAATCACTCCATATTTTCCCGCTTTTTTTACAACGATTTCGTTTTCAAAATTTTCAAATGCTGTAATATCTTCATACCCGAATGGAACAATTACTGTACCTCTTCCATCCAGAACTCCATAGAGGTTTTCTTTATTTCTACATACAAGAGGTTTTGAATACTGATTAAGCGGATTAAAGTAATCTGTGTCCTGTATTTTTATCAGGTTAATATCTTTAAGTTCAGTGATAGACTGATCTATTACAGAAAATGTATAGTAATGCTCCTGCTTTCTGATCATTAAATTGTTAGGATAGAATCCTAAAATCTGACTTCCCTCTTCTAGTATATTTTTTAGATCCCTATCAAGTAATTTTTCGTCATTCCCTTTCTTAAGATAAATATATTCCTTCCCTGAAATGGTAAAGCTATGAATAAAGTCGTAGTCCTGAGATATAACAATATTTCCCTGTAGATCAATAATACCGGATTTCTCAGACTTATCATTATATATACTGAAAAGATTATTACACAGAGGGCTTACATATTTAAAAACCGTGGAGTAAAGTTTTTGATCTTTTTTGTTGAAAACTGCTGTTTTATTCCCTTTTCTAAGATAGAGGTATTCTTTTTTACCAAAATATTCCGGTGTAATATCTGTAAAAATTTCTTCAGCAAATATATTTTCGTCTGTATCGATGAGTCCGTATTTTCCGGTACTCTTATTTCTGGTAATCAAGTAAGGATAAGCATTAATATCTGAAACCTGTTTTGAAAATGTATGCAGGGTTTGCCCATTCTGATCGATGATTTCACTCTGATTATCTTCGTTAAGAATAAGTGCTCTATCATTTTCAAAGCTGTAATCTTCTTTAAACTCTCTGTTACTAATTTGCTTTCCGTCAAGATCATAGAGAAACCATTTTTTATCTTTTAAAACAAAAAATCTGTTCTTCCCTGAAAAATGGATTTTATCAGAATAAGGAATAATCTCTCTGCCGTTATAATTATACACGACTTCCTTACCCTGCCTCGAGGCAATGATTCTCTCTTTATGCCACCATGGAGTATTAAAATCCTGTTCATCGAAAGGAATGAGTTCATTTCCTTTTTCATCAATGATTGCAGCTTTTCTCTTATTCCCTGCTTCTTCAGAATAAATGATAAATCTGTTTTTAAAAACGTGTAAAATGTTCCCTTTATAAGGAGATTCAAAAGTTACTACACCAGACGAGTCTACAATTCCCTGTTTTTTAGAATTAAGATCATATACAGTTCCATAGCCTTCAGCATACGAAGTTACCTCCATTCCAATTTTTCTGGACAAGACTACCTTCATATACTGATTAGTCTGTGCCATACAAGCAGTAGAGCACAAAACAAAAATCAATTTTTTCAATGAAAATTAAATAGAATTATTGACAATAAGAACAATCTCTCCTTTTAAAGTTTTGGTTTTGGAGAATTCAATCAATTCATTGATTGTTCCTCGTTTAGTTTCTTCAAATTTCTTGGAGATCTCTCTACTTAAGCTCACTTTCGTTTCTTCTCCAAAGAATTCTTTGATTTGCTCTAAAGTCGTATTGATTTTATGCGGGCTTTCGTAAAGAACAATTGTTTTCTTTTCTTCAGCCAGTTGTTTCAGCTTTGTCTGCCTTCCTTTTTTCTGAGGTAAAAAGCCTGCAAATAAAAACTCATTGTTCGGAAGTCCTGAGACCACCAATGCAGGGATTAATGCAGTTGCTCCCGGAAGGCAAATCATTTCTATGTCATTATCGGCTCCGGCTTTTGCCAGAAGATAGCCAGGATCTGAAATTCCCGGTGTTCCTGCATCAGTAATAATAGCGATATTCTGACCGTTTTTAAGATCTGTAACCACTTTCTCAGTGGCCTGATGTTCATTGTGTAGATGATAAGATTTTAAAGGCTTGGAAATTTCAAAATGTTTTAAAAGTATTCCGGAAGTTCTCGTGTCTTCACATAAAATATAATCAACTTCTTTCAGGACATTTACTGCCCTGAAAGTCATATCTTCAAGGTTCCCAACGGGTGTAGGAACAAAATATAAGATTCCGCTCAAAATTATAAGAATTTATTTTCCACTAATATCCAAAGTCTCTGGGCATATTCATCCACATTACTCCACTTTCTTTCATAATAAAGATCACTCAGATATTCTTTTGCCTCTTCCAGTGTTTTAAAGTGGTTCAGCTGAGCTACCGTGTCATTGAGATCCGTTTGGCTTCCTTCAAATAACATTTTAGAGAAGGCAATTCTGTCATTCAGGTCCAGTTTAAACTCCGGTTTCTGTTTCTCTGCCTCCATAAAATTGGTTGCAATATTAGATTTCAGAATACTTCCCGTATCTTCTTTTATAACAGGCTCCTCCTTTTCTGATGGAATTTCTCTTTCCAAAGGATCATCATCGAAAAGTGACTGAACAGCTTTAAGTCCTTTGATATTAGCTAGTTTTATTTTTTTCTCCTGATGGTATTCGTCTAAATTTTCAAAACTTTCATCAGAAGGGTGTATTTCTGTTTCTTCAGGAACCGGCTTGTCTATTTCTACAATTTTTCTTCTGTCATAAACTTCTGCCAATATCCCCTCTTCCTTTTTATTTTCTTCTGAGTGGTCATTTTTAATCTCACTCAGGACATTTTCTACATTAGAAGTTTCTGTTGCCAGTTCTCCTTGTTCTATTGAAGAACCTGAAGAAATAAATTGTTCTTCATTTTCTTCAATCAGGATTTCATCATCCAGCATTTCCGTATCAAAAATACTGGGAATTGTTTCTCTGACTCCATTTTCTTTAGCATTATTTTCAGCTAAAATATCAGCTTCTTCTCTTTTATCATGCTTAGAAATTTCTTCATCATTGTCAATTTCATTCAGTTGATTGTTGAATATCGCTTCTTCTTCCGTCACTTCATCATTAAACATATCTTCATTGATATCTTCATCCGAATCAGGCTGTGCATCAGACAAGATTTTTTCTTCATCCACAAAGCTTACAACATTTGTATTAATTTCTGTCGAAGGCTCATTTTCTATTTCATTCAATTGATTATTAAAAACAGCCTCCTCTTCTGTAATCTCGTAAGGAGAATTTTGTTTTTGGATATTTTCAACAGCTTTCTCTTCTTCATTTTCTTCCACGAAACTTACAATTCCTTCATGAAATTCATTCTCAACAATTTCATTTACCTGACTATTGAATATCGCCTCTTCTTCAGCTTCATCGATAAAATTATCATTTTCATGCTCATCAATTTCGTTCAATTCATTATTAAAAATAGCTTCTTCTTCTGTCACTTCGTTATGATGATCATGATGATGATCCGACTCTCCCGATGCAAAAGAAACAGGAACATTTTCATGATGTTGAATGTGATCGTCTGCCACGAAATATTCAATATTTTTTTCCAGGAGTTTCAAAAAAGAAATCCTGTTAGCAAGCTCATCCACAAGATCTTGCTTGGAAAGTAATTCGTCTACGTTATTTATTTTGTCCAGATTATCAATGATATTCATGGATTCAAAAAAAATCTTTTCCTTTAAATCTTGGATATTCTGCATAATAAGATTCTTATTAAAATTGCTTACTTTTGATGTTAAAAATATACGGCTAATTTAACAAATGTTTTTAGAAAATACAATTAATCATTCCAAACAAAGTGGTTGGATGGAAGTGATTTGTGGCTCTATGTTTTCGGGTAAAACCGAGGAGTTGATCAGAAGACTACGAAGAGCAGAAATGGCAGGACAAAATGTAGAAATTTTTAAACCGAAACTGGATATCCGGTATTCTGAAGAGGACGTAGTTTCTCATAATCAGAATAAAATTCGTAGTACAGCAGTAGAAAATCCGAATGAAATTCTCCTGTTAGCTTCCAACTGTGATGTCGTAGGAATTGATGAAGCTCAGTTTTTTGATGAGAGCATTGTTGATATTGCCAATCAACTGGCCAATAGCGGAGTAAGAGTAGTTATAGCCGGATTAGACATGGATTTTTTGGGGCGTCCCTTCGGACCGATGCCCAATTTGATGGCGACTGCAGAATATGTGACGAAAGTGCATGCTATTTGTAAGAGAACAGGGAATCTTGCCAACTATTCTATGAGAATTTCTCAGGGAAATAATCTCGTAGAATTGGGAGAAACCGAAAGTTACGAAGCGGTAAGCCGTCGTGTTTTTATTGACGAAGTACTTTCAAAAAAGAGATAAAATATTCATATAAGCTAATTCGCAAATTTGCTCGTAAGCAGTTTGCTTCATATAAATAAAGCAGAAAGGCACCAATGAACTATACAGTACAACAAGTTGCAGACATCACCAATAGCCAGATTATTGGAGACAAAGACTTAATGATCAAAAATATTGCTTTTGACAGCAGGATCATTTACTCCATAAAAAACACTGCATTTATTGCCATTAATACTCATAAAAATTCCGGCGAAAAATTTATTGAATCTGCAATTGGAAGGGGAATCAATGTCATTATATCCGAGCATCAGTATCCACAGTTTGAAAATATAACATGGATTATTGTTGAAAATTCAGTAGAGTTTCTGCAAAAACTAGCGAAGTATCATTTCGAAAATTCTCATTTACAATCTATCGGAATCACAGGAAGCAATGGTAAAACTATTTTAAAAGAATGGTTATACCAGTGTTTATGGAACGAATTCCCCACTGTAAAAAGCCCAAAGAGCTTTAATTCTCAGATTGGCCTTCCTCTGTCACTGCTTCAAATCAACAATTCTTATAAACTTGGAATTTTTGAAGTAGGAATTTCTCATCCTCATGAAATGGAGAAACTTGAAAATATTTTCCATCCTCAAATAGGACTGCTGACTCATATCGGAACAGCCCATGCTGCCAACTTCTCTTCTGAGGAAGAATTGATTGATGAAAAGATAAAACTTTTTAAAGATTCTGAGGTCATCATTTATAACGGAGACCATTCTTTGGTTGATGAAAAAATAAAAAAACTATATCCAGGGAAAAAATTAATTTCCTATGGTTTAAAAATAGAAAACAACGTCTTCATTAAAAACAATATTTCTAAAGATGAAAACGTCATCGTTGAATATTTTGGAGAAGAAATCAGTTTTCCGGCTCATCAAAGAGACGAAGCGACATTAACCAATGCTATGGCCCTTATTACGGTCCTTAAGGAACTGAATATCGAAAATAAAAAGATCGTCGAAAAAATCAACCTTTTAAAGGCCGTCGAAATGAGGCTTGAAGCTATCGAAGGAAATAAAGGTAATATTATCATCAACGATTCTTTTAATCTTGATCTCGATTCATTGAAGACTGCCCTTCAGTTTTTGAACGAATATAATAAACCTAAGAAATCTCTGGTCTTAACAGACATCATAGGAGTGAATGCTAACTCCAAAGAATTATATGAAGAAGTTTCCGAATTGGTGAACGAACAATATTTCGATTCTGTATTCCTGATTGGTGATGAAATTTCAAAGTTCAGTGAATTATTTAAAGCTAAAACATATACTTTCATTGACACTAAAGAGCTTATTGAAAGTAAACATCTTACGGAATTAGAAAATCAGATTATTCTGTTAAAAGGAGCAAGAAAATTTGAAATCGAAAAGCTTAAAGATATTCTTGAACTCAGAAAGCATGATACTGTACTGGAAGTTAATCTTAATGCGATTCTTCATAATATCAATTATCACAAATCATTATTGAAATCCGGAACCAAAATGATGGCAATGGTTAAGGCCAATGCTTATGGACTGGGTAGTTATGAAATTTCGGAATTCCTTCAACATCATCATATAGATTATCTTGGAGTAGCCTATGTGGATGAAGGAGTTGAGCTTCGTAAGAAAGGAATCACTACACCTATTATCGTAATGAATCCTGAGCAACACAGCTATCAAACAATTATTGAATATAATCTCGAACCTGAAATTTACAGTTTCCGAGTGTTGGAGTTATTTTATGAAGCTGTACAGAAATCAGGATATGATAAAAAGTACCCCATTCACATCAAACTGGAAACAGGGATGCACCGTCTTGGTTTTAAAGATCACGAATTAGATCAGCTCAGTGAGACTTTAAGCGATAAAAATCTGAAGATACAAAGTATGTTCAGTCATTTATCCTCCTCAGACATGCCTGAAGAAAAAGATTTCACTTTAAAACAATTTGAGATTTTTGAAAAAAGCTCCAGCTATCTGATAGAAAAGTTAGGTTATGCTCCTCTACGTCATATCTTGAATTCTTCCGGAATAACAAGCTATACTGATCATCAATATGACATGGTGAGAATCGGGATAGGAATGCTGGGAGAATCTCCCAATCCGGAAATTCAAAAACAATTACAGTCTGTAGTAAGCTTTAAAACCGTAATTTCACAAATATCAATGGTTGAAAGTGGAGAATCTGTGGGATACAGTAGAAGATATAAAGCAGATCATCCAACGAAGATTGCAACGGTTCCTGTTGGCTACGCAGATGGGATTCCAAGGTTGATTGGAAATCAGGTGGGAAGCTTTGGTGTCAATAAAACACTAGCCCCGATTGTAGGAAATATCTGTATGGATATGATGATGTTGAATGTAGAAAACATTCCTAATGTAAAGGAAGGCGATACCGTAACTGTTTTCAACTCAAAACCAAGTTTAAAAGAATTCGCAGATTACTGCAAAACGATAACCTATGAAGTTTTAACCTCCATTTCTCCTCGGGTGAAACGGATTTATATAAAAGATTAACTATGAGAAAACTCCTGATTTTACTTTTCGTATTCCAGTTGCTTTTGATCCATTCTCAGGTAAAAAAGAATTTAGTGATTCCGAAAAATCCCAAAATAGGGCTATCGCTAGCCGGTGGTGGTGCCAAAGGTTTCTCGCATGTCGGAGTACTTAAAGTATTAGATTCATTAGGAGTAAAAGTAGATTATATTGCCGGAACAAGCATGGGGGCCATCGTAGGTGGCCTCTATGCATCAGGATATTCAGGAAAAGAAATAGAAAAAATTGTAATGGATACCGATTTCTATTCTCTGATTATGGATCCGAAATCCAGGCAAGAAGCGACCTTTTTCAATAAATCTGTTGACAAATATCTTCTATCCATTCCTTTAAAAAACGGAAAAATATCACTTCCCTCCTCCATCAGTACCGGACAGAGAAACGTATATCTGTTAAAAGAGCTTTTTAAAAACGTTTCAAATATTGATGATTTTTCAAAAATGCCTATTCCTTTCTTATGTGTTGCTACCAATCTGGAAAGTGGAAATATGCAGATTTTTGAGAAAGGAGATCTGGTGCAGTCTATCATGGCAAGTTCTGCTTTCCCTTCTTTAATGGACCCTGTTAAAATTGGGGATAGCATTTATATTGATGGAGCCATGACCGTCAACTATCCTTCAAAACCTTTAAAAGATAAAGGGATTGATATTGTAATTGGGGTTGACCTGAACCAGGACCTTTCAAAAAGAGAAGATTTAAATAACATTATATCCATTCT
Source organism: uncultured Chryseobacterium sp. (assembly GCA_963518055.1). Taxonomy (GTDB): domain Bacteria; phylum Bacteroidota; class Bacteroidia; order Flavobacteriales; family Weeksellaceae; genus Chryseobacterium. The sequence continues at coordinate 56,862 of CAUQIC010000017.1, read as the reverse complement.
TAATCAGGTTATCGATTTCGGGATAAAAAAAGATACAAAAAAACAATACAGATACACAGATATCAATATCAAGCCTAATTTAAAAGGAATGTCTGCGACCAGCTATGACGATAAGAAAAAAATTCTCGACAGCGGCTATGCAGAAGGCTTAAAATACACTAAAATATTGGATGAGCTTCCGAAACGTCCATTTGACCGTCTTAGACAACGTGTTAATCCTATCTATTCTAATGTTTATAAAATAGACAGTATCTCTATCGAAGGAGGAAAAATTTACGGTAAAAACTACGTTTTAGGAAAAATGGGGTTACGTCTCCCCTCTCTTCAAACCTACGGTAATGTCAATAAAATGATTGACAGGCTGGTCGCCACGAACAATTATAAATTCATTAACTATGATATCGTTCAGGAAAATAACGCGAATTATTTAAAGCTTTATGTTACGGAGGATGATGCCCGTCATTTCTTGAAATTCGGATTACATTATGATGAAGTCTTTAAAACAGGTCTTCTTTTAAATTATTCTGCAAAGAGACTTTTATTTAAAAATTCCAATCTTTCTGTAGACGTTATTGTAGGTGACAGGCTCAGATATTATCTGAATTATTTTATTGACAACGGATATATTCCGGGATTCGGTATTTATTCTTCAGGAATGAGTTTCGATCTGAAGAATGTAGATAATAATGTTTCAGATAAATGGGCATGGACGAGAAACGAAGCCTATATACAGTCTATTTGGAAGGATAAGTTCGCCATTGGAGGTGGAATAAGCCATGATTACTTCAGAGCCGAAATTAACGGTGATAATAAGCGCTACGGGCGTTTTTTAAATCCCTATATATTCTTAAAGAGCGATACTCAGGATGATAAAGAATTCCCAACAAAAGGGGTATACTTTTCAGCTGAAGGAAAAGTAATTGATCTCTTAAAGTCCGAAGTCGATAAAAGAATCGTACAGATAAAGGCAGATCTTAGGGTAAATATTCCTCTTGGTAAACAATTTACCTACCGTCTTAATTTATTCGGAGGAGTAACGATAGGTGAAAACCTACCCCAATACTACCAGTACAGATTGGGTGGGATATTTGAGCAAAATATTATTAACTTCAGAAGTTTTGGCGGTTTTTATTTTGCCCAGCTTAACACTAATAATGTGATTATTGCCTCAAATGATATCCAGTTTAAATTTAACAAAAGTTATTTCGTTAGCGGAAATTTTAGCTTTGCCAATCTTTCCAATGATATAAAATTCGAGGATGCAGTTAAAGTAAATTATAGCTCCTTAGGAGTTACGGCAGGATACAAATCTCCTTTCGGGCAGATTAAAGTCAACTTTAGCCACTCACTTAAAAACAATCAAAAAGGTATATTCAGTGTTATATTAGGACACTGGTTTTAAAAAAATGATACAGTTCTTTTACGAAAATTTACCGGAGTCGGTAAATACAGATTACAAAAAATGGCTGGAAGATCTTATTCTTTCAGAAGGAAAAAAACTAGGTGAAATCAATTATATTTTCTGTGATGATGAATATCTTTTAAAGATCAATCAGGATTATTTGCAGCATGATTATTATACCGACATCATCACTTTTGATTATGTAAAAGGTAAAACAATTAGCGCTGAGATTTTCGTATCTTTGCAGCGCATTTCTGATAATGCCTCTACCCTTTCAAGAGATTATGAAGAAGAATTAAGAAGGGTTTTAGCCCATGGTATTTTACACCTTGCAGGCTATAAGGATAAGACCGAAGAGGAGGAAAAAGAGATGCGAAGAATGGAAGATTTGTACCTGGCAAAATACCGTGACCTAAAGGGTTTAAATTAAATAATCACTTAAAGTCCGATACGTAAAGTACTCTATTATAGCAATAACATACATTTACCTAGAGTGCATTCTTCAAAAATGTTTCACGTGAAACATTGGTTAAAAAAAGATAAAGTTTAAAGCTTAACAAGCGAGATAAAAATGATTTCAGAAATATACGATGTCATTGTAGTAGGTGCCGGACACGCAGGTTGTGAAGCAGCAGCAGCAGCAGCTAACTTGGGTTCAAAAACACTATTGGTTACAATGAACATGCAGACCATCGGACAGATGAGTTGCAACCCCGCAATGGGTGGAATCGCAAAGGGACAGATCGTAAGAGAGATTGATGCAATGGGAGGATATTCCGGAATTGTAGCTGACAAATCAGCAATACAATTTAAGATGCTGAATCTTTCAAAAGGTCCCGCAATGTGGTCTCCAAGAACCCAAAATGACAGAATGCTTTTTGCTGAAGAATGGCGATTAGCATTAGAGAATACTCCCAATCTTGATTTCTTTCAGGATATGGTGAAGCAGCTTATAATTGAAAATAATAAAGTGGCCGGAGTTGTCACTTCTTTAGGAATTGAAATTAAAGCAAAATCAGTTGTTCTAACCAACGGAACTTTTCTTAACGGATTAATCCATGTTGGAGATAAACAACTAGGCGGAGGAAGAATGGGTGAACCAAGAGCTTTTGGAATAACAGAACAATTAGTCTCTTTAGGATTTGAAGCAGGTAGAATGAAAACCGGTACTCCACCAAGAGTTGACGGAAGAAGCCTGGATTATTCCAAAATGGAAGAACAAAAAGGTGATGAGAATCCTCAAAAATTCAGTTACCTAGACACTCCAAAACTAACAAAGCAATTAAGCTGTCATATCGTTTATACTAATGAAACGGTACATGATATATTAAGAGAAGGTTTTGATAGAAGCCCAATGTTTAACGGAACGATTCAAAGTTTAGGACCTAGATATTGTCCAAGTATTGAGGATAAAATTAATCGATTTGCAGAAAGAAACAGACACCAACTTTTCGTAGAACCTGAAGGTTGGAAAACGGTGGAAATTTATGTAAACGGATTTAGTTCTTCTCTACCTGAGGATGTACAGATCAAAGCAATGAAACATATTCCAGGATTTGAGAATGTAAAAGTTTTCAGACCAGGCTACGCTATTGAATATGACTACTTCCCTCCTACCCAGTTGAAGCATACCCTAGAAACAAAATTAATTGATAATTTATATTTCGCCGGGCAGATTAATGGAACCACAGGATATGAAGAAGCAGCAGGCCAAGGATTAATTGCCGGTATTAATGCACACAATAAAGTTCACGAAAAAGAAGACTTCATCCTAAATAGAGACGAAGCCTATATTGGAGTATTAATTGATGATCTGATTACAAAAGGAACTGAAGAACCTTACAGAATGTTTACTTCACGTGCCGAATACAGACTTCTTTTAAGACAAGACAACGCCGACATCAGATTAACAGAGAAAGCTTTCAATCTTGGACTAGCAAAAGAAGAGAGATTAAAGAAAGTAGAAGCTAAAATAACTGAAAGTCAGCAACTTGAATCATTTCTTCGAGAAACTTCTTTAAAGCCAGGTGTTATCAACCCTATTTTAGAATCTATGGAAAGTAATCCTGTAGATCAAGCTTACAGAGCATCACAAATCCTTACAAGACCTAATATAACATTAGAAAAGCTTGATGAAATTGATTTTGTTAAAGAAGTTTCTTCTCAATATAGCGATGAAGTAAGAGAACAGGCAGAAATAAATATCAAATACAAGGGCTATATAGAAAAAGAAAAGGAAAACGTAGCGAAATTAAATCGTCTGGAAAACATTAAAATACCGGAAGATTTTGATTATTTGAAGCTATCCAGCCTTTCTGCAGAAGCCAAACAGAAGATGTCTAACGTACGCCCTAAGACTATTGCACAAGCAGGTAGAATAAGCGGGGTCTCTCCTGCCGATATAAACGTTTTACTAGTGTATTTAGGACGTTAAAAAAATAATGTTTCACGTGAAACATTAAAAAATTTAAAACAAAAATTAAGGTATTTATAAGCTTGCAAGAGCTTTTGAATATCTTAATTTTTTAAATATAAAAGATAACGAGTTTAATGAAAATAAAAGATCATTTTCTTTCACAGGAGATATTTGAAATAAAAGAAACTGAAACCAAGGGGGTATTCAAGACCTCTCCTATTCCATCTGATATTTCCAGATACTATGAAAGTGAAGACTATATTTCCCATCATCAGGATTCCGGGAGTCTGAAAGAAAAGCTATATAAATTTCTTCAGTCTTTTAATCTACAATACAAAAAAAATATTTTAGTAGACAGAATAAAAAAAGGATCTAAAGTATTGGACTATGGATGTGGCGCAGGAGAATTCGTTAAATATATTGAGAATGATTTTGAAACTTTTGGATTTGAACCGGATGCAGATGCAAGAAAAGCTGCTGAAAATAAAATAACGAAAGCTTCAATTCTGGATAATATTCAAAAAATTGAAGATAGAACGTTAGATGCTATTACATTATGGCATGTATTCGAGCATATCGAAAACCAGGATGAGATGCTTCATATTTTTCATACAAAATTAAAAGAAAAAGGCTTGCTCATTATTGCTGTCCCCAACCCTACTTCTTATGATGCAAAACATTACAAAGAATACTGGGCTGCTTACGATGTACCAAGACACATCTATCATTTTTCAAAAAACGGCATGGAAAATTTAATTTCCAAAAACCCGGATTGGAAAATGAGAAAAATTAAGCCTTTAGTACTGGACTCGTATTATATCTCGATGTTAAGCGAAAAATATAAAAAATCACCCCTATTTTGGCTAAAAGCAACAGTCTACGGAACAATTTCCAATGTAAAAGCTGTTTTTTCGGCCGAATTTTCAAGTTTGATATACATTATCGAAAAAAGATAGAAAGTCGATTTTTGACCCGTTTACGAAGGTCAATTTTCATCAATTTTCATTAAAAAATAAAAAAACTCAGGAAAATTTCCTGAGTTTTTATTTTGGTCAGTAGGAAATTTTTAAAATAAATAAACCGAATGATTATAGAATTTATAAAATGAGAATTAAAATCAAAGACTTACATCTTTCACTCCCCCACCCTCTTCATCAATTAATGTAAAGCACTAAAAAAATATTTACTTCATAAAGACAGAATATGGATAAAAAAATTCTGACTCCAAAAAAAATCAACAGTTAAAAGAGAAATATCCCTTAAATCAATTATTTTAAAATTACATGATCTATTCAAAATTTATGTATCGTAAAATATAAGAGTTTAAGAAAGAAAAATTTTCTCTATGAAATAAGAAATATAAATCCGAGCACTACTCTATAAAATTAAAAAATAAATTATTTACCAAGTTAATTTTAGCAGGAATAATCTTTGAAAATATAAGATGAAAAAAATAGTAATTCAAAAAAAATTATATTCATATTTTAGATCACAGCAAAAGTAAAATTTAAAATTTCATTGAGCAAAAAAAAGAGATCACCCAGAAAGTTCTGAGATGCTATAAAAAAATTTAATCCATAAATTAATTTTTCAACCTTACATTTTAAAGTAAATCAAAATTAAAAATCTATTGAAAATCGTATAGAAATACACTATTCCAAAATATAAAAAGTCCTATATAAAAATATTGTCACAACTATTTTTTTAATATAAAATTGCTTCAAAAAAAATTAAGTTTAATAATAGAATCCAGGTAAATAAGTCTTAAAATTAAAAGAACATGTATTACTTTTTGTTATAACTTTTAATTATAACAAAGAATAATATGATGCTAAAGACACAGGCAAAAATCCATGATAAATAAAGGAAATTCTATTAAAAAAAATTTATAAAGGACCTGAAATAAAAACTTCTACTATACTAGATTTTATCAAATCCATTACTTACAAAACAAAAGCATATCATATCAATGTTTCACAAATTACAATATAGATTATGTTAATCGTAAAAAAATATAAATAAATTTATATATACACTAATAAAATTAAAATAGAAAATGGCTTAAATGAGACAAAAAAAGCTGAATAAAAGCCTGATTTCAGTCCATAATAAACAGTAAAAATTACAATAAATAAGCTTAAAAAAGCTGGTTTTAAGCTATAAAAAATAAAAAAACCTGCTAATAAAATTAGCAGGTTTTATATTAGGGTCTTAGAATATTAATTATTAATGGCAGCTACTCCGGGAAGCTCAAGTCCCTCCAGGCTTTCAAGCATTGCTCCTCCACCTGTAGAAACATAACTCACCTGATCAGCATATCCAAATTGTTTAACAAAAGCAACACTATCACCACCTCCTACTAAAGAAAATGCTCCCAGTCTCGTTGCTTCAGCGATGCTTTCACCTAAAGCAACAGTTCCACCTGAAAAATTTGACATTTCAAAAACTCCTATCGGACCATTCCAAAGGATTGTTCTGGAATTTAATAATACGTCATTGAACTGATCTCTAGACTTATGGCCTGCATCTAATCCCATCCAACCCTCCGGAATTGCATAGATATCAGACTCTTTTCTTTCTACATCATTACTAAAGCTTTCAGCAATGATCGCATCAGAAGGAAGATATACTTTTACTTTATGCTCTTTTGCTTTTCCTAAAATCTCTAAAGCTAAAGGAAGCTTATCTTCTTCCACTAAAGAATTTCCAATTTTACCACCAAGAGCCTTAATAAATGTAAATGCCATACCACCTCCAATAATCAAATTGTCTATAGCAGGTAATATATTTTCTATAATGGTTATTTTAGTTGATACTTTAGATCCACCCAGAATAGCTGTAATAGGTCTCTCACCACTTTTTAAAACTTTATCGATCGCTTTTAATTCTTTCTCCATCAATAAACCGAAAAATTTAGTTGAATTAAAAAACTTAGCAATAACAGCTGTAGAAGCATGAGCCCTATGAGCAGTCCCGAATGCATCATTCACATAAGCATCTCCTAACTTTGAAAGTTGCTCAGCAAATCCTTCGTCACCTTTTTCCTCTTCATTATGAAATCGTACATTTTCCAATAATAAGATTTCTCCTGGTTTTAATTCTGAAGCTGCTTTTTCTGCCTTTTCACCTACACATTCATCAACAAACTTAACCTCTTGTCCAAGAACTTCAGAAACCTCACCTACAATATGCTTAAGAGAAAATTCATCTTTAACTTCCCCTTTCGGTCTTCCAAGGTGGGTCATTAAAACGACAGAACCTCCATCTTTAAGAATTTTCTCAACCGTAGGTTTCACTGCTACGATTCTTGTGTTATCTGTTACATTAAGCTGATCATCCTGTGGAACGTTAAAGTCAACTCTTACCAGAGCCTTCTTGTCTTTAAAGTTAAAATCATTGATTGTTTTCATATGTAGATTTATTTATTTTTTGAGATCCCATGGAACGAAGCCATTCAATTCAGTTTGCTTTCGAGTAAATTTCATCAGGGGCCAGTTCCATCAATTTCATTAAATTTTTGTATCACAAATGTAAGGTTTTAAACTTTTTCAACAGATTGATTAAAATAAAAGTTTTCAAAAACTTTCCCCGAACCCAATCACTCATTAATCAACAAATTCTATCTCTTTAAAAAAAAGAATAATGCTGTTGTTGTTATGTATTGTTAGTTTCGGGGATAAGTTTTAAGCTTAAAGTTTATAATACTCAACTCCTATTCAATTCATATTTAACTCACAATATAAATCATTGTAAACCTGAGTGTTTTAACACTTATTAACAATTGTTGATAACTTTACCAAAAAGCAAATATTAGTTATTTTATTATGGAAAAGCCTGGGGATAGCTGAAGAAAAGATCGGGAAAGTTGTGGTTAAAATTTCCTGAAAGGTTTTCTATTACGAAATAAATTTATCTTTAAAAATAGAAAGTTGAGAAAAGTTTTCCACACTTATTAACATAGCTTTTCACAATTAATCCCCGCTTTACTAACACGAATTGTTATTATTCTTACCTTTGTAAGGAAATAAAATCTAAAAAGGCTTAATACAAGTATTATGAAAAGAAAAATTGCTATCGCAGCGGACCATGCAGGGTATGAATATAAGGAGATTGTTAAGAACTATCTCTCAGAAAAGTTTGAAGTTCAGGATTTTGGAACGTTTTCCACAAACAGTGTGGATTATCCGGACTTTGTGCACCCTGCTGCAACCTCTGTGGAAAACGGGGAAAATGAGCTTGGAATTCTGATCTGTGGAAGCGGAAACGGAGTTCAGATTACGGCAAACAAACATCAGAAAATAAGATGTGCTCTTTGCTGGATGCCGGAGATTGCATCACTGGCGAGACAACATAATGATGCCAATATGATTTCAATGCCGGCAAGATTTATATCAAAGGAACTGGCTATCGAAATTGTAGACAAATTTCTCTCAACAGATTTCGAAGGTGGAAGACACCAGAACAGAGTTGATAAAATTGCAGTTTGCTAAATATACTAAGGCTTGTAAATCGTATTACAAGCCTTATTTATTTTTTATTTGTACCTTTGTAGGGTCCAATAGAAATTATATTCTATTTTTCTCCAGAACCTTTCTTAGATTTGAAAGATATTTAATAAAAGGTTTTTCTCTTTTCTTCTCCATATTTGTAGTAAATTTATACAAAACTAAATCTCCCGTTATAACTAAATGGAAAGGGATTTGCTGAGGGTTTAGTATAACAGATTAAATAACAAAAATTGAATTACCTTTATATTAGTATATAGAGAAAAAATTTAGAACGGGGTTTTATTTTGATGAGACCCAAAAACAATTTAAAAAAATTAAAATGCCAAAAAAAAGAAAATATATAAGTCATAAAAATGATTTAAAACTGATGGAAATCGGGAGACTGATTCTCCGTTTTATGAATGCGAATGCATCCAAAATTTATAACTATAAACAGATCGCAGACGGGATAGATTATAAAAACCCAAGACAGCGAGAACTGGTGATCCAAGCATTGCATAAACTTCAGGCTTCGGAAAAAATTAAAGAAGTTGAAAAAGGCAAATATATTGTGAATTTGAAAATTGCCGGAACACTTTCCGGAATTATCGATTTCAATCAAAGTGGTAATGCCTATGTAAGTGTGGAAGGTATGCAAGATGATATCTTCATTCACGCGAAAAATGTAAAAGATGCGCTTCAAGGTGATAAGGTACTTATTATAACTTATCATTATAAAGGAAAGAAATTGGAAGGCTCCGTTTTGGAGGTTTTAGAAAGAAAAAGAACAGAATTTGTGGGAACTTTTCAGAAGGTTGCTCACAAAGATTTTGGCTTCGTTGTGTGCGATAAAAAATCGATCAATACGGATATTTTTATTCCAAAAACGAAATTCAATAATGCTGAAGATGGCAATAAAGTCGTTGTAAAAATGACAGAATGGAGACCGGGAGATAAAAACCCTGAAGGAGAAATTGTTCAGGTATTGGGTGCTCCGGGAGATCACGAAACAGAAATCCACTCTATTCTTGCCGAATATGGCCTTCCTTATGAGTTTCCACAGGAGGTTGAGCTTGATGCCGATAAAATTGATAGAAGTATTACTGATGAAGAAGTGGCAAAACGTTGGGATATGCGTGGTATCTGTACATTCACCATTGACCCTAAGGACGCTAAAGACTTTGATGATGCTTTATCAATCAGAAAAATGGAAAACGGAAACTGGGAAATCGGAGTTCATATTGCCGACGTATCCCACTATGTGGTTCCGGGTACAATTCTGGATGACGAGGCATATCAACGTGCTACTTCAGTTTATCTTGTAGACAGGGTGGTTCCAATGTTACCGGAAGTATTGAGTAATGATGTTTGTTCTCTTCGTCCGAATGAAGATAAATATACCTTTTCTGCAGTTTTTGAACTGAATGATCAGGCAGAAATACAAAAAGAGTGGTTCGGAAGAACCGTCATTCACTCTGACAGAAGGTTTACCTACGAGGAAGCTCAGGAACGTATAGAAACAGGACAGGGTGATCTTGTAGAAGAAATCAATGTTCTAGATAAATTAGCGAAGATTCTGCGTAAAGAACGTATCAGAAAAGGAGCTATTACTTTTGACAGAAGTGAAGTAAGATTTAATCTGGATGAAAATAATGAACCGATCGGAGTTTACTTTAAAATAAGCAAAGATTCGAATCACCTGATCGAAGAATTTATGCTTTTAGCCAATAAGAAAGTGTCTGAATTTGTTTCATTGACAAGAAAAGGCGAAATCACAAATAATACATTTATTTATAGGGTGCATGATGATCCGGATCCTGCGAAACTGGAATCGTTAAGAGATTTTGTTTCAACTTTCGGATATAAGATGGATCTTGCGAATACAAAAAAAGTGGCTGAATCTTTAAATAAGCTTCTTCATGATGTAAAAGGGAAAGGCGAGGAAAATATGATTGAAACCCTTGCCATGAGAAGTATGAGCAAAGCAGTATACTCTACAGAGCCTATCGGGCATTATGGTTTGGGGTTTGATTATTATTCCCACTTCACCTCTCCTATCCGTCGTTACCCGGATTTGCTTGCTCATCGCCTTCTTCAACATTATCTGGATGGAGGAAAATCTCCAAACAGACCGGAGCTTGAAGAAAAAGCTAAACACTGCAGTGCTATGGAAAGATTGGCGGCAGACGCGGAAAGAGATTCTATCAAGTTCATGCAGGTGAAATTTATGGAAAAACACCTTGGGGAAACTTTTAAAGGAGTGATATCCGGAGTTGCAGAATTCGGTTTCTGGGTAGAAATCCCAGAAAACGGTGCTGAAGGTCTTATTAAGTTAAGAGATTTAGTTGATGATTCTTATATGTATGATGCGAAAACTCATGCAGTCTACGGAATCAGACACGGTAAAAAATATCAGCTTGGAGATGAAGTTGAGATTAAAGTAGTAAAAGCCAATCTGATCCAAAAACAATTGGACTTTAAGATTGTCGACTAATTACTAGAAATATTAAATAAACAAAAAGAGGTTATTCTGAAATAGAATGACCTCTTTATTTTTTTAAGGTTTTAGAAAACGATATAGTGACTTATATTAGTTTGCCCATCCTGTAATAGCTTTCCTTTCCATATTTTCAGCTTACTTCCTAAAAAAATATATCTCAAAATAACAGGTGAAATAAAAGTTGATATATGACATCTTTATTGAATAATTAAATCATAAAGTATAACTTTGTATGAAACGAAATGAAGTTTTTTTCATTTTAAAATATATTAAATGCTTGAACTTGTACTATCTGCCGTCATATTAGGATTCATGCTGAGTCTGGTTTTTATAGGGCCCATTTTTTTCCTGTTAATAGAAACCAGCTTTTCGAGAGGGCCGAGACATGCCTTATCTTTGGATCTGGGAGTTATCACTGCAGATTTACTATGTATTGTGGCTGCTTATTATGCCAGTGCTGATATTGTCACTTTAATTGATAAACATCCCGGGTTTTACAGGATCACCTCCATTCTTATTTTCGTGTATGGAATTGTGATGCTGGTCACCAAAACCAAGATGCATATGCCCGGTGAAGATAAAATCATTAGCCAGAACTATATTAAAACTTTTTTTAATGGTTTTTTCTTTAATCTTTTAAATGTTGGAGTCATTCTTTTCTGGCTGGTAACGGTAATTTCCGTAAGGAATCAATATCCGGACACGAGCAGTTTTATTTTATACATCGGGATTGTGATAGGAACCTACCTGTGTATTGATCTTGCTAAAATATTTCTTGCCAAACAATTTCACGATAAACTCACCCAAAAACTGGCCAACCAGATCAGAAGAGTTGTGGGTGTCATTCTTATTATTTTCAGTTTCTTTATCTTTTTACAAAGTTTTAAAACGTTCAACCAGTTTGACAGAAGACTTGAAGAAGCAGAGAAAAAAGAAATAAAATATCAAAAAACAAAATGAAAAAAATTATCTTTCCAAAACCCTTAAAAAAGGGAGCTAAAATTGCCGTTATTTCTCCAGCAGGAGCCGTTGATCCCTCTCAGTTGGAAAAAGGAATAAAAATGATTAAAAATAGAGGATTTGAACCTGTTCTGGGAGAGCACCTCTACACCAAATTTTCAAACGGATACAATTATGCCGGAACGGAAAAGGAAAGAATAAAAGATATCAACTGGGCTTTAAATGATAAAGAAATTGGTGCTATCTGGGCTTCCAGAGGCGGCTACGGATGCCAGCATCTGGTGCAGCACCTGAAGTTGAAGAACTTTACTGAGAATCCGAAATGGTATATCGGTTATTCAGACAATACGGTAATCCAAAGCTATCTGTTGAAGAAAGGTTTTGCTTCTGTTCATGGGCAGACTATAAAAACCTCAAGTTTTGGAGTGACTGATGAGAGCTATGATCTTATCTTTGACATACTGAAAGGGAAAATGCCAAAATATAGCCTAAAATCTCATCAATTTAATAAGAAAGGCAATATGGACGGAGAGTTGATTGGCGGGAATTTAGCCCTTATTTATGCGCTTTTAGGAACCCCCTACTCTTTTGACTTTACAAACAAAATTTTGTTTATTGAAGATATCGGAGAAAATTTTTATGCCTTAGATCGAATGATCATGAGTCTTGAATTGGCAGGAGTTTTCAAAAAAATAAAAGGACTTATTGTTGGTGGGATGACCAATATGGGTGATGAGAAAGATAATAAAGATTATGAAGCCAGCTTCGATGAATTTTCCTATAAACTGATCTCAGAAAGAATTTCAAAGTATAAATTCCCTGTTGTTTTTGGTTTTCCGAATGGTCATATCAAAGACAACCGACCTCTTTTGATTGGCGGAAATGTCAATGTTAAAATTGAGAGTAAAGTGAAGATTGAGTTTTAGCACTCTCCTACTTTCCCATACACAAATACCTTTTAAAATATGGCTGATCATAACGACTTCGGAAAAATTGCAGAAGATCTGGCCGCTGATTATCTTCAGAAAAATGGCTATACCGTTCTCGTCAGGAACTTCCGTTTCCAAAAGGCAGAAATTGACATTATTGCTGAAAAAGATAATCTGATTATCATTACCGAAGTAAAAGCAAGATCTACCGATGCGTTTATTTTGCCTCAGGAAGCAGTTACTAAAACAAAAATCAGGTCTATTGTATCTGCAGCTAATTATTATCTGGAAGAATTTAAAAGAGATAATGAAGTGAGATTTGATATTATTTCCGTTCTTCCTGATCCTAAGAAAAATTTCATCATTGACCATATACCGGATGCTTTCCAGGCATTTGATGCAAACTGAAAATATAGATAACAAATTATTATAAATTTTAATTCTTATGAAAACAATATTAATCACCGGAGCCACTTCCGGCATCGGAAAATCTACTGCAGAGTTATTGGCTAAACAAGGAAACAGAATTATTATTTGTGGGAGACGAAATGAAGTGTTAGAATCTTTAAAAACAGAGCTTTCTCAATATACCGAAATATTTAGTTTATTGTTTGATGTGAGAAATTTAAATGAAGTAGAAACTGCCGTTAATTCTCTTCCGGAAAACTGGAAAGAGATTGATGTTCTGATTAATAATGCCGGGAACGCCCATGGGCTGGATCCCCTGTCTTCGGGAAAAACAGAGGACTGGGATTCTATGATTGATGGAAATGTGAAGGGACTTTTATATGTTTCTAAAATGATCATTCCAATTATGAAAACTAAAAATTTAGGTCAAATTGTTAACATCAGTTCTGTAGCTGCCAGACAGACTTATGCAAACGGGGTTGTCTACTGTGCATCGAAAAAAGCAGTGGATGTTATTTCAGAAGGAATGAGACTGGAACTTACTGAATTTGGAATTAAAGTAACCAATATCCAGCCGGGGGCTGTAGAAACTGATTTTTCTATGGTAAGATTCAAAGGAGATAGCGAGAAATCCGCCAGTGTATACGCCGGATATGAGCCTTTAAAAGCCGAAGATATAGCAGATGCCATTGCCTATTGTATAAATGCCCCAAAACACGTTACCATTGCTGACATGACGATCTACCCAAGTGCTCAGTCTGAGCCCAGAACAATCTATCGAAAATAGTCTCAAAATAAAGGATTAAATTTGCAAAGAATTAAAGCGATATTGCCTCTCGCAATTTTGCAGTTTAGCTTAAAACAAAAAAATGAAAATTCTATATCTTGAAACATCTTCAAAAAACTGTTCAGTAGCTATCTCGGACAACGAAAAACTATTGTGCCTTTGTGAAGAAGTTTCCGAAAATTACAAACAATCTGAAAGTCTTCATACCTATGTAGAATGGGCACTGGAAGGTGCCGGAATTTCACTTAAAGAAATTGAAGCAGTATCGTTGGGAAAAGGACCGGGTTCGTATACTGGCTTACGAATTGGTGCCGCTTCTGCAAAAGGATTTTGTTATGGATTAAAGGTTCCCTTATTAGCGGTAAATTCTCTTGAAAGCATGATAGAGCCTTTTTTAGGGCATAACTACGATTTTATAGTGCCATTGATCGATGCAAGAAGAATGGAGGTTTATACGGCTGTTTATGACGGGAAGACAGGGAAGGAGGTGTCAGAAACCAAAGCCAAAATTCTGGATGAAACTTCTTTTGAAGAATTTAAAGAAAAAAAAGTAGTTTTTGTAGGGGATGGAGCAAAGAAAGCAAAGGAAATTTTAAACCTTCCGAATGCGGATTTTAAAGACAATGTCTATCCTTCCGCACAATATCTCATCAAGAGAACGCTTGAAAAGATTAAGAGTAGGGAAGAGGAAGATATCGCGTACTTTGAGCCGTTCTATTTAAAAGATTTTCATGGAGTAAAGAAAAAGAAATCGGAAGATTCTCTTTAACATGGCAAAGTAAACAATGAATATAAAAATAAAAAAGCGAAGATCATTCTTCGCTTTTTTATTTATTGAGGTTTAGCCGGTGCATTAGAATTGCTTGGCTTTTTCGGTTTCTGTTGTTGATTATTACCTGGCTGTTGCTGATTCAGATCCATGTTCATATTATTATTCTGTTGAGGCATATTCATCATTTGTGACGAATTGTTATTCTGCTGTTGGAGCTGATTAGGCTGATTAGACTGATTAGACATTATCGGTTGTTGCGGAACCGCATTTCCTTTATTATCTGTAGCCTGGAAGCTCAGGTCACTCTTCAGGTAATTAAGCATTTCTTTCGCTCTTACGCCTTCCGGCGTTTTAGAATAATTGAGTGCAATTTGCTCAAGCTGTAAGATCATCACCTCTTTTCCACTGGATTTACCGGCATTAAATGCATTCAATAAATTAAGTTTAGGAACCAGTGCATCTTTCGGATACTTTTGAAGCGTCTGATCTATTACCTGTCGGCTTTCTCCAAACTTTTCAGATTCATATAGTGCGTAAGCTTTTTTATATTCACTTTCAACATCCTCTGTAGATTTTACAAATGAATTATTCTTAGGATTTCTGGCAAACTCAGCATAGGAAGTATACGGATAGTCTGCTAAAAGAATTTGTTTTGCCCGCTCAGATGCTTGAGGATTTTTCTCATAATTCATTGCAAAAATCTCATACAATGCCTGAAGCATTACTTTTTCTTCGGGTCTAACATCTACAAGGTCATAGAGCGTTTTTGTGGCGAGTGGGGTATTGGTGAAATAATTCTGATACATAATACCAAGGCCAAGAGAAGCGGTATCTCTATCCTTTTTTAGCTGGCCTAATTTGCCCTGATCCGTTGGAATTTGCTCAATATAAAATGCCGGTTCAAAACGTCTTGGATTAGGGGCAGAAGTTACACCCAGCGCTTCATTCTTCATGTCTTCAATAGAAGCCATTTTCTTTGAATAACGCCAGTTATCAGAAAGCGCTCTCTCTCCCCAAACCTGTTTAAATGACGAGGTTCCTTTGCTTACTGTTCCGGTATTACTAAAATAAAATCCTTTGGTAGTCACCCCAAAATCTTCAAAGGCATTGCCACTCTTTGCAAAAACTGAATTAGCACTGTAATCTCCAGTATCAAATCCTTTATTTCTTTCCGCTCGTTTCCTTTCAAGTTCTTCTTTCTCTTCCTTGACTTTAAGCTTTGCAATATGCTTTGTGAAAAAATCAGTTCTTTGGGCATCATTCATTTTCGCTAAAGATAGAATACTGTCATTCTTTTTGATCAGATAGTAGTTCTTAGAGATTTTTTTTATGTACTCAGACTGATCTTTCAACAGGATTTTAGAAGGCTCATAGGTCATGACAACCAAGGCAGAGTCATAATAAGCTCCGGCACCGATATAGTCATTTTTCTCAAGATAGCTTTTCCCGATTTCATAATAAGTCAAACCACGAACCTGAGGATCAGAAACTTTTTCAAACAAAGATTTTCTGAAAAACTGTTGAGCTTCGTCTTTTTTACCTGCCTTATTGGCCATTAAGCCTAAGGCATAATAAAATTCATTTTTTCTGGAGGCATAAGTTCCTTTTTTACTGATCCCTTCAAGATAATTTTTTGCCCCGTTATAGTCACCTTTTCCATTAAATGTTTTGGCAATAGCAATTTGAGATTTTACTTCAAACTCAAAATCATTGGCATATTTATAAGCAGATGTATAACTTTCTCTAGCTTTCTCATTCTGTCCCATATTTTCCAATAGCTGACCTCTTAGATAGGCGATTCTACTTTTAAGTTTCCTGTTGGAATTGAGCTCATAAGCCACATCCAGTTCTTTGGCTGCTTCATCTTTTTTGCCAGCCTCCAACAGAGATTCAGAATAATAGATACTTAATAACTTTGCGTAAGTTTTATTGATATTCTCTCCTTTTAATTTGGCAAAAGTTTCATGCGCTCTATGATAATCTTTAATTTTATCATAAGCTACCCCCTGATATATTCTGGCTAAAGGAAGTCTTTTATCATCTTTCATGTGGGTAAAGACGTAGTTAAGCGCATCCAATGCTTCCAAAGGTTTATTCTGATAAATTCTTGATTGTGCGAGAATGATATACGCATCAAAAATCTGTTTGTTTTTTTCCTCTCCGTTTCTGGTAACAGAATATTTATTAATTGCTTTCAAAGCCTTAGCTTCTGCAATTTCCAGTGTAGTTGCTCCTTTAGCAGCGCCCTGATCTCCCTGTGCATTATTCCCCTGGCCGGGCATTCCCGGAATATTGGGTGCTCCGGAATTTCCTCTTCCGGAAGGCCTGTTGGCTACTTCACCCATTTTTATAGAATTCTCAGCAAAGGCTGTAGATTGACCCAGATCACTTCCTAAAGGCTGTTCTTCAAAGGTAAGAATAGAGATATAAGGAGCATAAAAATTATCTTTATGTCCTTTATCACGATTCGTAAACTCACTGTTTAATGCATCTTTAGCATTAAATAGAGTGTTGTAATATGTGGAAAATCCTTTCAGTAGTTTAGATCGCTGTTCCGGCTTTTTTGTTTTGGTAGCACAGGAAGCGATAAGACATATGGCTAAAAGGAACAAAATATTCTTTTTCATTATTCAAATATAACTGGCTAATCTGCTTTTTATTATCAGCAGTTTGATGATTTTGTAAAAATAATAAAATTTTATAATGAATAATATTTATATTTCTTCTTACTACCTGTCAGGAAGCTTTCTAATTTTTAAGCTACAGAAATTTCTTTTAATATTTTGTAAACCAAATGAGTAGGAAGCCCCATAATAGTATAAAAACTGCCTGTCATTTTGCTTATTTTAGCCATTCCCAACCATTCCTGGATGCCATAGCTTCCGGCTTTATCAAAAGGCTTGTAATTTTGAATATAGTATTCTATTTCCTCATCGGTGATCGCATCAAATGTTACATCTGCAACATCAGTTTCCGTAAATGTTTTATCTGTTGTCTTAATACTAATTCCCGTATAAACCTGATGTGTTCTACCCGAAAGACTTCGAAGCATACGGTGAGCATCAGTAGCATCTTTGGGTTTTCCAAGGATTTTATGATCAATGGCTACCACTGTGTCTGCAGTGAGTAAAACTTCGTCTCCGGTTAATGGTCTGAAAGTCTCCGATTTTAATTCAGATAAATAAGCTGCAGCTTCTTCAATTTTGATATGCTCCGGAAGCAGTTCTTCACAATCGATTTTTACCACTTCAAATTCAAAACCAAGACTTGAAAGCAATTCTTTTCTTCTTGGTGATTGTGATGCTAAAAGTAATTTCATAGGTGCAATTATACAGATTGAGTATTATCATCGTGCCAATTTCCCTGAACTTTCATTACCTGCTCAATGACATCACGTACAGCACCGCTTCCTCCTTGTTTAGGAGAAATATAATGGGAAATTCCTTTTACTTCCGGGACCGCATTTTCAGGACAAGCAGCAATGGCCGAACTTTCCATGATATGGATATCCGGAAGATCATCTCCCATAGTCAGAATTTCTTCATTTTTAAGATTATACTTCTTTTTAAAATCTTCAAAATCAACTATTTTATTGTGTGACTTCGGATAATAATCCTGAATGCCCAGATAATTGATTCTATGTTTCACCATATCATCATTTCCACCGGTTATTACACCTATCAAATAGTTGTTTTTTAAAGCTTTAACTACAGCATAGCCGTCCAGTACATTCATTACCCTGCACATATTTCCACCAGGCATCAGATACACACTTCCGTCTGTGAAAACTCCGTCAACATCAAATACAAACGCTTTAATATCTTTTAATTTCTCTTTATAACTCATACATTTTTTGAATAGAATGATTCATTGTTTTATAAATTGCAAGACTTTCGTCTTTTAATAACTGTTCATGTAATTGTAAAACCCTTACATCATTTCTTACTGCCGGGCCTGTTTGTGCCAGTTTAGGTTCAATTTCATGGATTTTCTGAACTGTTTCATCAATCAATGGAAGGAAATAATCAAAAGGAATGTCCTGAGCGTCTGAAATTTCTTTGGCTCTTGAAAAAAGGTGATTCACAAAATTGCAGGCAAAAACTGCTGTTAGGTGGATATACTTTCTTTTTTCGTGATTGCTTTCCATTACATTTTTTGAAATTCGGGAAGCTAATTCGAATAAAACTTTTTTATCCTCCTCATTCTCAGTTTCAATAAAAAATGGAATTTTTTCATATTCCAGTTCCTTTGATTTTGAAAACGTTTGTAATGGATAAAAGCTGGCCTTTCTATAGTCTCCGGATAATGCTTCTTTAGGAAGAGAGCCGGAAGTATGGGCTACCAAACAGTTTTTTTTATGGATAATTCTGGAGACTTCTTCCACAGAATTATCGCTTACACAGATAATATACAGATCAGCATCTTCCAGATGATCTATAGAAAATGGAATCTCTAATTCTTCAGAAATTCTGGTCAATTCTTTTTCGTTCCTGCCAAAAATCTGAGCTAAAGGAATCCCTTTCCGGCTGAACGCTTTGGCCATATGATACGCGACATTTCCGGAACCTATAATTACAGTTTGCATCTAACAAATATAAGATTTTTAAGTCGAGCCTGAAAAAAGAAGGAGACATACTATCCCGAACTTTTGCGTAGGCACGCTTATTGCGTAACTGTCTCATATTATTTTTGATATTTAAATTAAAAAGTGATTGAATAATTTAACTTTCGGTTATTTTTGTAATCTAAAACAGTGAAAGGCACCTATGAAGATTAAGGACGCGGAAATAATTTCGTTGATGCAGAATCCACGGACCCAGGATAAAGGTGTCCGTGCTCTGATGGATGCCTATCAAAGTAGATTGTATTGGCACATAAGAAGAATTATCATAGACGGAGATCTTGCCCAAGATACTTTGCAGGAAACTTTTATTAAAGCTTACCAGAATTTTCATCAGTTCAAAAATGATAGTCAGTTGTATACCTGGCTGTACAGAATCGCTACAAACGAAGCACTACAGCAGGTTAACAAAATGAATAAAATGAAAAAAACGGATGAAGATGCAGAGTATCATATGCAAAATCTTGTAGCTGATAATACGGGAGAAGACGCCGAAGAAATACAGATTTTGTTGCAAAGCGCTATTCAAAGCTTGCCGGAGAAACAAAAACTTGTATTTATGATGCGGTATTATGATGATTTACCCTATGAAGAAATATCAAAAATTGTAGATATGTCTGTAGGGACATTAAAAACCAATTATCATTATGCCAAGCAAAAAATTGAAGACTATATTAAAGAAAATTACGAAAGATAATTTTTGAGAAAACAAAGATGAAAGAGTTCGACATAGAAAAATTAGAGCGTAAAAACATTTACACAGTTCCTGATAACTTGTTTGAAAGTATTCAGGGAAGCGTTATGAGTGATATAAAGACGACCCAAAAAACACCTGTCTTTAAGCTAAATTGGATGTATGCTGCCGCAGCATCTCTGGCTCTGATCTTCGGAGCTGCTTATGTTTTCAACTCTGATGATAACAACTCAGTGGAAGAGGGGTTGAATTTAAAAACAAACTATGCAGTAAACAAAAGTGAACCTGAAACGGAAGGTCAACTTGCCTACGAAACTTTAAAATCTGATTTAACTTCTGTTGAAAATAATAATCAAATAGTTGAAAATCAAAATAATAATTCTACATATGCCCTTAAAAGTAATAATGTAGAAGAAAAAACAACAGGATCATCAAAACCGGTGAAAACTGCTGTTAAAAAAGAAGAAACCCGAATGAATGAATATCTGGATTCATTTTCAAATTCTGAGATTGCAGAATTAGCAAGTAATTCTACTCAAGATGTTTATTTGGATTTATATAATTAATAAAGGAAGATGAAAAAGATATTATTGACGTTTTTTATTATTTATGGTTTTGGCCTGAATGCCCAAAGATCTGACTACGACTGGAAGAAGATGGATTCCAAGCAAAGAAAGGAGGTCATCAATAATCTTTCTCCCGAAGAGAGAAAGGAGCTTCTTAAAAAGTTCAGAAATAACATGATTATGGATAATCTGAACATAGATCAAAGTGATAAGGCAGAGTTTACACAGCTTTATAACGAATATCTTGAAAGTCAGAAGCAGATAAAAAGCCAGTTTGATCTGAAATCTGATCCTGAAAAGCTATCAGATGAAGAAGCAAAGGAAAAATTGCAGCAAAGTTTTGACTTAGGACAAAAACTGTTAGATAACAGAAAGAAATATGCAGATAAAATGCAGCAGGTAATACCCTGTCAAAAAGTACTGAAGTTGTTTCAGTCCGAAGGAATGATGAGAGATAAAATGAATGAAAGAAAACCTCACGGAAACAATAACAGTCTGGGGCCTAGACAGAACCCATAATAGTTTATTTTTTTAATGTTGGACGGCTCTCACAAATCTTTTGTGAGAGCCGTTTAATTTTGCCTCAAAAATTCTACTTTTGCCAAAAAATTAAATATGAGAAAATTATTACAGGTTATTTTTACTTGTATAGCGGTTATTTCTTTTTCACAGGCAAAAGAAGTGATTAAACTGAAAGGGAATATCATGAATTACAGTGATTACTCTTACAAAGCGATCAGAGTGATGGATCAGAGAGAAGATAAGCAGATAGGAACTCTTCCTTTCGGAGATCAGAAAGAAATGAGAGAGGTTGTTTTCCCATCAACTCCGGGTATAGATTTTAATGCATGGTTTGCTAAAGGGAACAATGTGGAAAGCGGAAAAGCAGAATTAGTCCTGATATTAAAAAAATTAAAACTTTCTGTAGGAGTTTCTAACGAAAAAACCACAGGCGGAACCATAGATTTTTCTGCCCAAACATTTGCTAAATTGGGAGATAAGTATCAGTTTATTTATAAAAAAGATACCGTATTTACTTTTAATCATAAAGAAGTTTCTGAGCAAATGGTTAAAAATATTCCGGTTATTTACGCAGCATTAATTAAAAAATCTTATGTAACAGATCCTTCAGAAAAGAAAGTTTCAGAAACTGAAATCAAGGATTATGATCTGTATGTAAAATCAAATTCTACGGCACTTAAGGATGATCAGTTAAAAGATGGAATCTATCTGAATCACAATTCTTTTTTTGATCAAACTCCTGAACCGGGAAATTATACTTTGGAAACGAATAGCAAAGGTGAAGTTACCAAAGCAGTAAAGGAAGAAAACGGGAAAAAAACTAAGATATCGTCTTACAAAATGTTTGTTTATGTGGATAAAGGTAAAGCCTATAAACAGACTTTCTCAGGCTTTCTTGAGCTGAAAAAGGATGAACAAGGGTTTTATATTACAGCCAACAGAGGCTATCTTTTTCCTGCACAATCGAACAGTACATTAGGAATGTTTGGGTTGATCGGAGGCATTGCGGGGGCTATAGAACAGGGAGAAAGACAAAAGAAAATGAAAAAACAGGACCTGGAAAAAATTTATATTGATCCGTTAACCGGAGAATATGACTTTTCTGACGAATCATAATTTCGAAAGCATTTGTTTTAAACTAATTCTTAGTTTTACAAAAAATATCAAATTATGAAAAAAACACTTTTCTTTTTATTGCTTTCCGTATGGTTATATGGTCAGAAAATAGAAACTATTGACCTTTCAAAATCTATTAAAGACAGTAAAAATTCAATTAAAAGTCTTACCGTAATAGATCAAAGACCCAATCATGAAATCGGAATGATTATACATCATAAAGACGAAGTGAAAATTATTTTCGAACATGATGCCGGTAAAGATATTAAAGATTGGTTTTATAAGTACAATACAGAAAGAGGGAATAATGAAATGGTTCTTTTATTGGAAAGTTTAAATATTTCCGAAGATAAGAAAGAGAAATATTCCATCGGGAAACTTGAATTAAGAGCGAGTACCTTCATTAAAAAAGAAGATGGCTATCACTTTCTGTACAGAAAAGATACTATAGCAACAGTTTCATCACGTACAACGCCGTATTTAGCTCAAAATTTAGCCAAAAAAGTAACTTTAATCTTTACTGATTTATTTAAAAAATCCTATGAAAAAACACCTTGGGAGTTTAGTCTTTCAGAGAATGATCTTTCCAATTATACTTCTTTATTAAAAGAAAAGCTCAGTATTTTAAAATCAAACGAATTAAAAGAAGGGGTTTACAAAGATTCTTATAGTTTTTTTACCCATAATCCGGAACCTGGATTTAGTTTGCAAACCAATAATAAAGGGATTGTTACAAAGGCTGTAAAAGGAGAAGAAAAAAAAGGGATAAGAAATTTTTATGCTTTTGTGTTTAATGGGATCGCATACAAGAGTATTCCTGTTGGGTATACTGAGATTTTCAAAAATGAGGAGGGGGTTTTTATTGATGTAACAAAAGCTGAACTCTTTCCCGAATCAACATCAGGCGGAGTTGGGATTGGAGTTGGAGTTGCAGCAGGTGGTTTGATTGGAGGTATAATTGGTGCCGTTATAGATGTAGGGATATCAAATAAAAAGACTAATACTACAGATCTTAAAGTTTATCTTGATCCCTTTACGGGAAATTATATTTTACCCGAAAACTTTGGTAAAGCTAAATAATGTCGGGAAAAAAGAGAGAAAATTTTGCCTTTCTTTTTATTGTTATCTGTGTTTCAGTTAAAAGAAAGAATTAAGAATGAAAAAATCTCTTGCATTTTCTTATCTTTGCAAATTACAAGATTCTTAAATGAAAAACATACGAAATTTTTGCATAATCGCTCATATCGACCACGGTAAAAGTACCTTGGCAGACCGTCTTTTGGAGTACACAAATACTGTTACCCAAAGAGAACTACAGTCTCAGACGCTGGATGATATGGATTTGGAGAAAGAACGTGGGATTACCATTAAGTCACACGCCATCCAAATGGATTATGAGTATAAAGGAGAACAATATATTTTAAATCTGATTGATACACCGGGACACGTAGACTTTTCTTATGAAGTTTCCCGTTCTATTGCTGCTTGTGAAGGAGCTCTTCTTATTGTAGATGCGGCACAAAGCATTCAGGCACAAACCATCAGTAACCTTTATTTGGCTCTTGAGAATGATCTTACCATCATTCCTATTCTTAATAAAATCGATCTTCCATCAGCTAATCCTGAAGAAGTAACCGATGAAATTATGAATTTGATTGGTTGTGAATATGAAGACGTATTAAGAGTTTCAGGAAAGACAGGAGAAGGGGTACATCACCTTTTAGAGCAAATTGTTGAGAGAATTCCTGCTCCGGTTGGAAATGCTGATGGGCCACTTCAGGCTTTGATCTTTGACTCGGTTTATAACCCTTTCAGAGGAATTGAGGCTTATTTCAAAGTGGTAAACGGAAGTATCTCCAAAAACGAAAAAATTAAATTCTTCGCAACAGGGAAAGAATATGGAGCGGATGAAGTAGGTACATTGAAGCTAAAGCAGGTTCCGAAGAAAACGATCCAGTGTGGAGATGTAGGATATTTGGTTTCAGGGATTAAAGATGCCCGTGAAGTAAAAGTAGGAGATACCATTACTTCTTTTGAAAAACCGGCTTCAGGACCGATTGATGGGTTTGAAGAAGTAAAACCAATGGTATTTGCTGGTATTTATCCAATTGATTCTGAGGATTTTGAAGAGCTTAGATTCTCGTTAGAAAAACTAAGATTGAATGATGCTTCTCTGGTTTTTGAACCGGAAAGTTCAGCAGCACTTGGTTTTGGTTTCCGTTGCGGATTCCTGGGAATGCTTCACATGGAAATCGTTCAGGAGCGTCTTGACAGAGAGTTCAATATGAACGTAATCACTACGGTACCTAACGTTTCTTACTTTGGATATACTAAAAAAGAACCTGAAGTTCCGATTTTGATCAATAACCCATCTGAAATGATGGATCCTTCAACGATGGATAGAGTAGAAGAACCTTTCATTAAGGCTTCTATCATTACAAAATCTGATTTCGTAGGAGCTGTAATGACACTATGTATTGAGAAGAGGGGGGAAATCGTTAACCAAAGTTATTTAACTTCTGAAAGAGTAGAGCTAATCTTCAATATGCCTTTGGCTGAAGTAGTTTTTGATTTCTATGACAGGTTAAAATCGATTTCTAAAGGATATGCATCTTTCGATTATCATCCGATTGGGTTCAGAGCTTCCAAACTTGTAAAAATGGACATCCTTATCAATGGTGATATGGTGGATGCCCTTTCATCATTGATTCACGATAGTAATGCCTATTATATCGGTAAGAGAATGTGTGAGAAACTTCGTGAACTGATCCCTAGACAGCAGTTTGACATTGCTGTTCAGGCAGCTTTAGGTACGAAAGTTATTGCAAGAGAAACGATCAAAGCCTTGAGAAAAGACGTAACGGCAAAATGTTATGGAGGGGATATTTCCAGAAAGCGTAAACTATTGGAAAAGCAGAAGGAAGGTAAGAAAAAAATGAAGCAGATCGGAAGGGTAGAAGTACCGCAATCTGCATTCATGGCTGTATTAAAGCTTAATGATTAAAAATCAGAAAATGATATAAAAGACCGGTATAATAACCGGTCTTTTTCTTTTCTATAATGTTCTATACTGCTAGAAATAAGGTTAAAATAAATTTTTAAAAGATAACTTTCTTTCATTTATATTTGTTCAAAATTAATTTCCATGAAAAAACTCTATCTTCTGACAGGTTCTCTTGTATCTGTCACTTTCTCTTCCCAAAGTCTTATGGGAGGAATCAATTCCGGGGGAGTATCCAATGAAAATCTTATGCATACTGTAGGGGAAATTTATGTAATACCGGATGATCCAGATCAAGAGAATTCGGGAACACTGGGAATGCTTTATCAGACTGTTTTAAATGTTCTGGGAGTCAGTGAGGCTATTGTAAAGCAGGATAATGTGAGTGTTTACCCCAATCCTACTGCAGATTATATTACCCTTCGTATTTCTTCAAAAGATAAACCGCGGGAAGTTTCTGTATATGACCTGTCCGGAAAATTGGTTATGCAAAAAGAAATTAACACTGACCGTATTGATCTTTCTTCTCTGATTAAAGGAGCGTACCTGCTTACCTTTAAAAATTCGGGATTAAAGCCTATTAAAATCATAAAAAAATAAACTATTATCATGAAAAAATTATATACTTTTTTGCTCGCTTTGACGACAACTATAATCTTTGCTCAGGTTCCTCAAGGATTTACCTATCAGGCAATTGCTTTTAATACTTCTGGAAACCCTGTTGCCAACGGGAATGTATCTGTGAGAATCAGTATTTTAAATAACTCTGTTACAGGAACTAACCTTTATACGGAAACACATTCCAAAACAACAAATTCAAAGGGCTTAATCAATTTGAATATAGGACAGGGGACCCCGGTTTCAGGGGTGTTTTCCGGGATCAACTGGGGAGTGAATTCCAAGTTTATTAAAGTAGAAATAGATCCTGCAGGCGGAACTAATTATATCAGTATAGGAACCAATCAGCTAATGAGTGTCCCATACGCCATGACAGCATCTAAAATTGATATTTCTTCTCCCAACTCTTCTATAGGGGATGATATTATTGAGAATAAAGGGAATAATTATTTCTTTACAGACAAATATGACAGCAAGGTCTATGTACTGAACTCTAAAATGGGAATCTGGTCTTCTCAACAGTATAATGTAGGATATACCAACAACAATAATACTCCTGAAGTAACCGGAAAGAATGGGAATGTTATGTTTTTAGATAAATATGATAGTAAAGTGTATGTATTCAGTTCCAGAACAGGAGCCTGGTCTTCTCAACCATATAATGTAGGATATTCTAATAATAATCTTACGCCCTCTTTAGTTACATTGTCTAGTGGAAATGCTCTTTTTATCGACAAATATGATCATAAACTATATGTTTTTAATTATATGACTGGAGCATGGTCAGGTGAAGAATTTAATGTAGGTTATACCAATAACAGTATTGTTCCTTCAGCGATTCCTTCAGGAAGTAATATTGCCTTTGTAGACAAATACGAGCATAAAGTAACTGTTTATAATGCTAAAACAATGGAGTGGAAATCACAACCATTTAATATTACGTATTACAACAATAATCTAAATAATCCTGATGTTACTGCTTCTAACGGAAATTTTCTCTTTACAGATCGATATGATCATAAGGTATACATTTTTAATTCTAAAACAGGAAACTGGACCTCTCAGGAATTTAATGTAGGGTACTTTAATAATAACTACAGTACTCCAACCACTCTGTCAACAGAAACTAACTAAAAGTAAAAAACAGCTTCATCCGAAGCTGTTTTTTTATTATTTACGGGTAAATTTAACTTCCATTGTTCTTATCACTTTGCCTGTTTTAGGATCCGGGCCAAATATTTCTACAATATGATTGTTATCATCTATAAAGGTATAAGTCTCCCTAGCTTCCCATTCTTTAAAGGGCTGGGTAGGATCCGGTATTTTGCCTTTAAAATTAATTGACTTCGTACTTGGATTCCATTCCCCCTCTGTTTGCATAAATCCTGTTCCCATATTGTCGATCAGGCTGCTGACAAATTTTTTCTTTGCCTTATCATACCCCATGGTTTTTACTGCATCAAAAGGTATTCCCATAACGCTCCCCTTATAAGTGGTAACTAAATATCGGCCACCCAAAATCATTTCATTGGTACATTCAGATTTGCTAAGAATCGCTTTTCCATGCTCTTCTACCCATGTACTGACATCGGCTTTCCAATTGCCCTCAAATTTTCCCAGTATTTTATGCATTTCTCCGGGATTTCGGAATTCCATCCAGGATTTAGCCGCCATAGTGGAATCTACAGAGTTCCAGACAGGCTCTAATGCTTCCTTCTCAGAATTATTAACCATTCTTGTATCTATTTTTTCACAAGCAGTGAAAATAAAAAACAGCGAAAGAACGGCGAATGAGTTTTTCATAGTTGTGTAATTTTTATGCTGGTTTATAATACGAGCCCGAAAATATAAATTTTTTATTATTTATAAATTATTTTTTATTGTGATGATAAATTGTAATTTTGTGTATTCGTAACGCAAATTAATATATGAACGTTCCAAAGAAATTACAAGATATAAAAGTAGCAGTTGATGCTGTTATCTTCGGCTATTTTGATAAAAAAGATCTTCAGATTCTTTTAATTAAAAGAAATATTGAACCCTTCAAAGGAGGGTGGGCACTTCCGGGAGGGCTTGTTCTGGATGATGAAAATTTGGATGATGCCGTAAAAAGAGAACTGCATGAAGAGGCAGGCATAAAGCCCGATTTTTTAGAACAACTCTATACATTTGGTAATGTTGGCCGGGATCCAAGAAATAGAGTGGTTTCGGTAGCTTATTTGGGCCTTGTGAACCCTTCTTATCATGAATTGTTTGCAGACTCTGATGCAGATGATGCCCAATGGTTCAGTGTGAATGGGCTGCCATCCGTAGCTTTCGACCATAAAAATATCATTGATATGGCCTTAAAAAGGCTTCGAACCAAAATTCAATACCAACCTATCGGTTTTAATCTTCTCAACGAAGAATTCCCTTTCTCAGATCTTGAAAATCTTTACAAAACAATTGTAGGGCAGGAAATAGACCGCAGAAACTTCCGCAAAAAAATAATGAGCTACGGTTTGCTTAATGAAACCAATAACGTCAAAAAAGAAGGTAGTGGCAGACCAGGAAAGCTGTTTACGTTCAATCAGGAGAAATATAAAGAGCTGGAAGAACAAGGTTTCTACTTCGAAATCAAATAGTTTTAACAACCAATAGCATCAATGGGAATTCTTAATTATAATAAGAATTACGCTGAAATACATTGCATGGAAACGATATCCAATAGATACATTCAATAGAAACGGGCTTTAGCCCGTTTTTTTATGAGCAAAAATTCTATTGGCTTTAGCCAAAACCTAACAGATTAATGTCATTTGTGTAAAATATTTGTGTTACTAGTATTTTATAGTAATTAAATTTTATAATTGATAATCAGTTGTTTATGTTTATTAGTGTAAAAATAACACAAATAAATTTGGCTAGTAAAATCATATTACCTTACATTTGCGTAGAAATAACACAATATGAAATACACTATACAAGATATTAAAGACAGATTTCAAAAGAAGCAAAGGATAAAATTTTTATTTTTTTGGGGACATACGGTAAAAGATGAAATCACCAAGTCATGTTTTAGCCAGTGGTTTACCGGGAAATTTGAAGAAAACGGGATCATCTATAAAACCGCAGAACATTATATGATGGCCGGTAAAGCAAGATTATTCAATGATGCTGAAACCTTAGAAAAGATATTACAGGCAGCCACTCCTAATCAGGTGAAAGCCTTAGGAAGAAAAGTAAAAAACTTTGACCCGAAAATTTGGGATGAGCATAAATATGAAATTGTAAAACAAGGAAATCTTTTAAAGTTCTCACAAAATGAAAAATATAAGGACTTTCTTTTATCAACTAACGATAAGATCCTGGTAGAAGCCAGTCCTTATGATGCCATTTGGGGAATCGGAATGCTGGAAACAGACTCGAGAGCAGAAAATCCTTTATTATGGAACGGAGAAAACCTTTTAGGATTTGCTTTGATGGAAGTTCGGGATGAATTAAGAGGGTAAAAACACAATAACCAGTCACAAAATGTTAATCATGGAAAAAACAGACCTACATCCGCAGATATTTCTGATCGAGGACTTTCTCACAGAAACCGAATGTGATCAATACATTGCCTTATCACAAGGAAAAGCTTTTGAAGAAGCCAAAATCAATGTTGGGGGACGTCAGATGATGAGCAAAGGGATCAGAAACAATGACAGGCTGATGATTTTCGATAACCATCTGGCAGAAGACCTTTTCAAAAAAGCATCTGAATTTCTTCCCAAGGAGCATGAAAACTACAAGCTTTTGAATTTTAATGAGATGTTCCGGGTTTATAAATATTCTCCAGGACAGCAATTTAAGATGCATCGTGACGGAAGCTATATCGGAAATGAGAAAGAAAAAAGCTTCTATACATTCTTAATCTATCTGAATGATGATTTTGAAGGTGGAGAAACGGAATTTGAAAATCTATTCACGTTAACTCCTAAAAAGGGTACAGCATTAGTCTTTTATCATCCTTTACGACATGAAGGAAAAACACTGACAAGCGGACTAAAATATGTTTTAAGAACTGATGTAATGTATTCCTGTTAAAATGAATGCAGGAATGCAGCAAAGTTATGCCCTTTTTAATTAGCGTAATAATAACACAAAAAATGATCAGCTATGGAAGATGAATTAAAACCAAGATTTGTCGAATCATTACAGAGAAATAATGATCAGATCAGAGAAGACCGTGCGCGAACGATCGGAGAAGATTCAGAATTGATCTACAGGCGTAAGGTAGAAGACATCGAGTTAAAAATAAAAAGACTCGAGCGAGAGCAGGAAGGACTCATTGATATCAGTCCTTTGGACAGAAACAGTTTGACTTTCGCGGATTTTAACCCCGAAGCATTCGTTCAGAAAGACATGGAATTATCATTAACAATCAGAAATCTAAATATTCAGTTAGAAGTTACTCAAAAGAGATTTGAATATTTATTTGGAAAAACATTTTAGTCATGGGAAGTACAAGATACGATATAGACGCTCGTTATGACAGAGCAAGCAAAGCAGGTTACAAAACAAAGTCTGCAGCAGAAATCTTCACACAGAATGCCAAAAGACAGGCACATCCGTCAATGATTCCTCATGGAATTTCGTTCAGGGAATCCAGAGATTCTGAGATGCATCCAAATTCGGTTCCTATTATTCTGGGATTGGATGTTACGGGAAGTATGGGACATATTCCTCACGAACTTATCAGAGAAGGCTTACCAAAGCTGATGGGTGGAATTATCCAGGGTGGAGTTCCGGATCCGGCACTACTTTTCCTGGGAATAGGTGATCATGAATGTGACAGCTATCCGCTTCAGGTAGGGCAGTTTGAATCAGGAGATGAAGAACTGGATATGTGGCTTACCAGAACTTATATTGAATCCGGAGGGGGAGGAAATGCCGGTGAAAGCTATCTTTTAGCATGGTATTTTGCAGCATTTCACACCAGAACAGATGCCTTTGAAAAAAGAAATCAGAAAGGATTATTGTTTACAGTAGGAGATGAGCCTTGTCTGAAAGTACTTCCGGCATCTGCCATCAGGGAAATTATGGGTTCAGGGCAGCAAACCTATACTCATTACGAACTGTTGGAAGAAGCTAAAAAACGCTACGAGGTATACCACATCAGTGTTTTACATTCGGATCAGGCCGTAAGAGCAGATAGAGGATGGAAAGAACTCTTGGGACAGAATTGTATCTCCATAGAGGATCATCGAGAGATTCCGGAGGTGATCAAAAGGATTATCTGCGAAAAATATAAAGATAAAACCTTTAAAACACCAAGTCAGGAAGGGTTAGACAACGTACAAATGCTTTAGAATACAAATTTGCCAGCAGGGTAATAACTTTAAAAATGTCAGACATGAAAAAGGCGCAAATAGTTATAGGATTAGGTTTTGGAGATGAAGGAAAAGGAATTACTACAGATTTTTTGGCTCAGCAAAATCCTGAGTCTGTAGTGATCCGGTTTTCAGGAGGACAGCAGGCTGCTCATACCGTAATGATCGATGATAGAAAGCACGTTCATTCCAGTTT
The DNA here is from genome assembly GCA_963518055.1 of uncultured Chryseobacterium sp. GTDB lineage: Bacteria > Bacteroidota > Bacteroidia > Flavobacteriales > Weeksellaceae > Chryseobacterium. The sequence continues at coordinate 25,513 of CAUQIC010000017.1, read as the reverse complement.
TGCAAGCGGAGCACTTCGGGGATTACCTTCTTATTTTACGGAGCATTGCACTATTCATCCTCAATTTCTATTCAACGAAAGAGAAGAATTAAAAGCAAAAAACGGAAATACAGAGCTTCACATTCATCCTTTAGCCAAGGTAACAACGCCTTTTGATGTCTGGCAGAACAGAAACAGTTCCAAAAATCTGGAACATGGAACCTGCGGAAAAGGAGTAGGAGCCACCATGAAAAGAAATGAAAGCCCTTATAAGCTATTCGCGATTGATCTTATTGCTCCAAAGGAAATGTTGGTAGAAAAACTGAAAGGAATCGCTTATTACTACGGATTCATGGAGGAGGATCAGATTGATGGACAGATCCATCCTTTTTTAGAAGTGATTGAGAAAATAGATTGGAAAATAGATGATTATAGCTATCTGAACTCATTTGAAAACCTCATTTTTGAGGGCAGTCAGGGGATTTTATTAGATATGGATCATGGTGTTTTTCCAAATGTAACCTATGCTCATACTACCTCCAAAAATGCGTATGAGATCTGCAAGAAACTTCATATTGAAGACATCGAGATATACTATGTAACAAGAAGCTATGCTACACGTCACGGAAATGGCTGGATGAGCAATGAAAAAGAGATGCTGTTGAAAAACAATGAAGAAGAAACCTGTATCTTTAATGAATATCAGAAAGACCTAAGGTTCGGTGATTTAGACTATAAGCTTCTGAATTATGCCTTAAAACTGGATGGAGCGTATGTCAATTCAATAAAAAAGAATTTAGTAATAACCTGTCTCGATCAGACGGTTGAGAAATTTAAGATTGATCAATTGGATATAAAATTTGATACTGTTTTTGGATCTTATTCTCCCTATTCAAAGGATTTTAAAAGGTTTAGATTGGGAAAATTATCATAGATAGAGGTATAAATATTATATTTAATTATGAATAGAATAAATAGCAACTAAAACAAAAGATAATTAAAACTTAGTTAGAAGTATAAAAAAGTTAGTAACCATAGAAAAAATATATCCTTTATCCCATGAGATTGGATAGGAAAACTAAGATGAACACAATGAAAACAACAAGACTATACAGACCGGTAGGAGAGAAGGAAATGGTTCTTATTATAGAGAACGGATATAAAAAATTTCCCCCAAGACTGGAATGGCAACCCATCTTTTATCCGATACTGGATGAAGACTATGCCTCAGAAATTGCTGAGAAATGGAATACCAGAGATGAGTTTGGAAACTATCTTGGTTTTGTAACCCGTTTTGATGTTTCAGAGGAAGTTGCCCATCAATATCCGGCACAGAATGTAGGAGCCAGAAATCATAATGAACTCTGGGTTCCTTCAGAAGAGCTGGAAGTATTCAATCAGGCTATTGTGGGTAACATAGAAGTAATCAAAGTATTTGTAGGAAACGATTTTAAAGGATCTGCAAATACAGAAATAGAAAGTCTGGTGAATGCCTTAAGAATAACCACTACGAATCTTTAAGATTATAAAAAAACATTCGTGCATTCGTGGCGAAAAAAAAGAATTAAATCATAATGCCACAAATGCACGAATACAATAGACAGTGTGATTACAATGAGTTTTTTAAATGATGTATTTGCTAAAAAATTCGTGGCCAAAAACAAAAAAGAATCATGACCAATAAAGGAATGGCAAAAGATACTTTGGATATCCTTGCCAAGAAATATTATATAAATTCAGAAAATCAAAGAATAGATATAGCCAAAGAACTGGAAATCAGCAAGGGAGGAACTATTCTTTATACTCCGGAAGAGCTTGCTGAACTCACTACGACTCCAATGCCTGAACCCCATTTTGAAACTCAATTTGAAACCTGGCATTGTAGTTCTTTAAAAGCTATTTTAGAATTAGCAGAAGAAGAAGATCAGGAAAAAATAATGTGTCTAAACTTTGCATCCGCAAAAAATCCTGGTGGCGGGTTTATCAATGGAGCAGAAGCACAGGAAGAAAGTCTGGCAAGAACTTCTGCATTGTATGAAACTCAATTAATGGCAAATGATTACTACACATTACATCGTGGTATGGTCTCTTGCTTTTATACAGATACAATGATTTACAGCCCCAAAGTTCCTGTCTTCAGGAGAGATAAAGGACAATTATTATCCAAACCGGTAATGTGTAATTTTATTACTTCAGCAGCGGTGAACGCAGGCGTAGTAAAACGACAGGAACCTCAAAGAGTAAAAGAGGTATTGAGAGCAATGGACATCCGAACAGATAAAATGCTTGCCTTAGCGCTGCATCAGGGAAATGAAACCCTTATCTTAGGAGCCTGGGGTTGTGGAGTATTCAAAAATGATCCGAAAGAAATTGCAGGTTTGTTCAAAAAATATCTTCAGGGAAAATATAAAAACAAATTTAAAAGAGTGGTTTTTGCAGTGCTTACAAAGAAAGAAGAAATGCTGAAGCCATTTGAGGAGATACAATGAAAATTAGGGTAAAAAAATATAGAGAACAGCTATTGGATTGGCCCCAGAAAGGCTATCATATAATGGCACAATATGATGATCAGAAAATTGTAGTATATCAATCATATAAAAAAGCAATCGGAGAATTTGCTGTTAAAAATCAATACTTCGGAGGTGGATTTAGTCTGGAAAGAATGACCTGGATAAAACCTAATTTCCTTTGGATGATGTATCGTAATGGCTGGGGAACAAAAGAGGGGCAGGAATGTGTATTAGCAATACATTTAAAGTTAAATGCATTCAAGAGATATCTTGAAAATGCCATTATTTCCAGCTACCAGAATAATCTTGGAATATCCAGAGAAGCGTGGCAGGAACAGGTTAAAGAATCATCTGTAAGACTACAGTGGGATCCGGATCATGATCCTTTTGGAAACAAACTGGAAAGAAGAGCTATACAAATTGGTTTAAGAAATGAATATATCCATTCTTTTGCAAAAGAAGATATTATTTTAATTGAAAATATCTCTGATTTTGTACAGGACCAATATCAGTTTGTTCTGAATGATGATTTAGATAATCTTGTTACTCCAGAAGAAAAACCATTATTGTTTGATGATGAAGTTCTGAACAGGAAACTTAATTTGGAGGGGTAATATCTTTCCTATAAAAATAAGCATCCTCTTTAGAATCAATTATATTCGTGCATCCGTGGCATAAACACGGTGTACAAAACAAAAATTTAAAACCAATGAAAAAACTAACCATATTAAGCGGTGCAGGAATCAGTGCCGAAAGCGGAATACAAACCTTCAGAGACGGGGACGGTCTTTGGGAAAATCATAGTGTAACTGATGTAGCCAGCCCGGAGGGATGGAGAAAAGACAGGTCTTTGGTCTTGGAATTTTACAACCAGAGAAGACGTCAGCTGCATGAAGTAGAACCTAATGAAGCTCACAAGCTAGTGGCAGAGCTGGAAAAATATTTTGATGTTCAGATTATTACCCAAAATATTGATGATCTGCATGAAAGAGCAGGTTCTACTAATATTCTTCATATTCACGGAGAATTGTTTAAATCATGTTCTTGTAATAATAAAAGACTGGTTTACGAGCAAAAATACGATATCAAGATAGGAGATAAAGCTGAAGACGGCGCTCAATTAAGACCCTTCATCGTTTGGTTTGGAGAAGATGTTCCTTTATATCAGGATGCCAGAGAAATGGTAAAAGAAGCAGATATTTTACTGGTGATCGGAACCTCTTTACAGGTATATCCTGCAGCCGGATTAATTCATGATATCAAAGATGATTGTCTTTTAATCGTTATCAATCCTAACGAAACAGGTTTTGGATACGGTCAAAGAGCAGTGGTCATGAAAGAAACGGCCACACAGGGAATGAAGTTGTTGTTTGATAAACTGGTAAATCTGGCCTAATGGAAAATAAAGTGAAAGCAGGAATTATTGGAGTATGCATCGGGGATGCGCTTGGAGTTCCTGTAGAGTTTAAAGACAGAGATTATTTGAAACGGTTTCCTGTAAAAGAAATGCAGGAGTTTGGCTCACATAATCAACCCAAAGGAACCTGGAGTGATGATAGTTCTTTAACACTTTGCCTTGCTGAGGTACTTACAAAAGGCTATGATCTGGAAAAGATCGGACAAAGTTTTGTTCAATGGAATAGATATGGCCATTGGACTGCCCATGGAAGACTTTTTGATATCGGAGGAACGACACGGGAAGCTATTGCAAGGCTGATCAAAGGAGAAAGTGCTAGATTTTCAGGAAATATTTTTGAAGAAGATAATGGGAATGGTTCTTTGATGAGGATCCTTCCTCTGGCTTTCTATCTTAAAAATGAAGACAATCTTGAAAAGATATATAAAACAGTAAAAGAAGTCTCTACGATTACTCATGGGCATTTTAGATCTGTTTTTGCTTGTTTTATCTATGTGATCTTTGCCATTCAGTTAATAAAAGAGAAAAGTAAGTCAGAAGCTTATGCGTATATTCAAAAGACATCTTTGGAATATGCAGAAAAACAGTGGTTTAGTTTAAGTGAGGTTGCTCTTTTTGATAGGGTTTTAAAAAACAATATTTCAGATTATTCTGAAGATGAGATCAGAGGAAGCGGCTATGTACTCCATAGTCTGGAAGCCTCCTTATGGTGTTTCTTAAACTCAGAAAGCTATTCAGAAGCTGTATTGAAAGCAGTAAACCTGGGTGAAGATACTGATACAACAGGAGCCATTACAGGAGGATTGGCCGGAATTTATTATGGGTTTGAAAATATTCCCCAGGAATGGATTGGTGAACTGGTGAGAAAAGATGATATTGAAAAACTATGTGAAAAGTTAGACCATAAATACTCAATAAACCAATGAAATCTTTCCTGAAAATTTTAGCAAATATGTTTTCAAAATATGAGCCAGAGAATGTTATTTCGAATTTTCCTCTTAAGAAATATAAAGGAAGAATTGAAATCAATAAAGCGTTGGAAGTAGGAAATTGCCGTGTTCATTATTCACCCGACTATGCATTTGAGACACCCGTTGAAGTCCTGAATAAGATAAAGGATAATACCATACTCTGGATTGATAATCAAAATAGTCTGTTGGGTTTTTCAGATCAAAAGAAAAGCTTATTGATTCCTCTGAATAAAATCAATGGTATAGAAATCCAAAATATGCTGCAAGGAAGAGGGCCGGCTGAATCCTGCTTATGGATCTATCTGTTCGGAAAATCATTTTTGACACTTTCAATATCACCGGAGATTTATTATTTTGATCAATATGCAGACGATATCCGTAAAACAACAGGGTTTACAGTCACTTTTTCCCCTGAATTTTATAATGCTTAATTAAAACACAAAAAACAATGAACGAAATAGAAACAAAAAGAATAAGTAAATTTCTAAGCCTTATTTTGAGGCATCAGCCTGATATTATTGGCCTTACGCTAGATGAAAATGGTTGGGCAGAGATAGAAGAGTTGAGAGTAAAATCAGCAAAAAAAGGAAGGCATTTTTCCTTTGAAGAATTAGATGAGGTCGTAGAAACCAATAATAAAAAGAGATTTGCCTTTAATGAAGATAAAACAAAGATCAGAGCCAGCCAGGGACATTCTATTGATATAGATTTAGCCCTGAAAGCTGTACAACCTCCTGATTTTTTATATCATGGAACCGCCGAAGCCAATATTTCTTCCATTATGACCAAAGGAATTGAAAAAAGAACCCGTCAGCATGTACACTTAAGTACTGATAAAGAGACCGCTACAAAGGTTGGAATGAGACATGGTAAGCCTATAATTCTGACCATCAGAACCGGAACAATGCATCAAGACGGACTTGCTTTCTATCAATCAGCCAACGGTGTATGGCTCACAGACTTTGTAGATCCGAAATACATTTCAAAGTAATAAAAACCTTAGGGTTGAATTAAATGAGCGATTATTTAGAGATAATGGCTTATCTTTTCACCAACTAAAGCATGAAATGAGCAGAACATTAGTAATAGGAGACATTCACGGCGGATTCAAAGCATTGCAGCAGGTACTCGAAAGAGCAGAGCTTACCCCAAAAGACAGATTGATTTTTCTAGGTGACTATGTAGATGGCTGGAGTGAATCCTCCTCAGTCATTCAGTTTTTAATAAAACTTTCCGAGAAGCAGGAATGCATTTTCATAAAAGGAAATCATGATGCATGGACTGAAGATTGGCTTGCGTCCGGAAGTGCCCCTGATATGTGGATTTTCAATGGTGGTAAAAGTACGGTAGAAAGTTATGCAAATTATTCCCCAGAAGAACTGGCTGCACATCTTGAATTTTTCCAAAGGATGAAAAGTTATTATATTGATGATGACAATCGTTTGTTTATTCATGCTGGGTTTGCTTCTATGCACGGCCCTGAAAAAGAAGTATATTCAAGCAATTACCGTTGGGACAGAACCCTATGGGAGACAGCTGTGGCCATGGATAAAAAATTAGCAAAGAATTCTGAACTTTATCCTAAAAGATTGCTTTTATATAAAGAAATATTTATTGGGCATACGCCAACATTGGACATTGGAATTAAAATTCCTGCAAATAAAGCCAACATCTGGAATGTGGATACCGGGGCTGCTTTCACCGGAGCTTTATCAATGATGGATATTAATACCAATGAGTTCTGGCAAAGCGACCCGCTTGCGACATTGTATCCGAACGAAAAAGGAAGGAATAGGTAAGATTACATTATAAATAAAATAATGAATCGTTATTTTTCTGATCAAACTTTATAGGTTTTTAATACCTATGAAGCTTTATTTGATACGACAACATTGAGATTTTGTGTTTTTTCTGTTTTGCCCGGCCAAATTGACTAATTTTAAATCCGGAAAATAAAATATCAATGAAACTGAAATACCTTTTACTCATCCTAAGTTCATCCTTGATTTTTGCTCAAAAAACATTTCAGACCCCTTTTGAAAAAGGAAATGGCAACCAGACTGTTACCTATGATGAAATGAATACCTATTACCAGGACTTGGCGATGAATTTTAATACTATTCAATACCTTAAAAAAGGAGAAGATGATAATGGAAAACCTATCTACGTTGTTATTTACAATCCTTTTCCTGAGAAGGATATTGAAAAACTGAGAAAGGATAAAGCGATTCTCTTTGTCAATAACGGAATTCACCCGGGAGAGCCTGACGGAATTGATGCCACCATGATGCTGATGAGGGATTTGGCTACCCAAAAGATCAAAACCCCACAAAATTTTATCATTGCGTCTATTTCAGCTTATAATATCAGCGGAATGCTTAACAGAGGCTCTCATTCAAGGGCCAATCAGAATGGTCCCGAACAATATGGATTCAGAGGAAATGCCAGAAACTATGATCTGAACAGAGATTTTATCAAAGCTGATACTAAAAATGCCAGAAGTTTCCAGGAAATATATCAATGGCTGAAACCAGATGTTTTTATTGATAATCACGTGAGCAACGGGGCAGATTATCAATATACTTTTACCTATATCTCAACATTTAAAGAACGTCTCGGGGACGTGCTTGGAGCGTATTTTTACAATGACTATCAAGCTAAAAACCTTGATGACATGAAGAAATTAGGCTATGAAAGTACCCCTTATGTCAACATTCATGGGGATGTTCCCGAAGTAGGCTTTGCATCATTTGAAGATTCTCCGAGATATTCTACTGGGTATACCACACTATTCAACTCTTTAGGTACTGTTCCTGAAACCCACATGTTGAAACCTTATGATAAAAGAGTAGATGCAACCTACAAATACATGTTGGTAAACCTTCAGAATCTGGACAAAGATTATAAGAAAATAAAACAGCTTCGTGTAGAAAACCTTAAGCAGTATCAGGCCGGAAAACAATACGGAGTCCGATGGAAAATAGATTCTACCCGGTACTCGACTATGGATTTTAAAGGATATGAAGGAAAATATAAATCCAGTGAAATCTCAGGAAAACCAAGGCTATATTATGACAGAAACAAACCTTTTACAAAGAATATAAAATTATTTACCACAGCAGTTCCTACAGGATATATTACCATTCCTAAATACTACGTAATCCCACGGTCTCAATACAGAATCATTGAAGAATTGAAAAGAAACGGAATTCAGATGAAGCCCATTCAGAAGGATAGTAGCATTGCTGTAGAATCCTATAAAATTAAAGACTTTAAAACCGTAAAAAATCCTTATGAAGGACATTATCTTCATTATGAGACTACAGTAGATTCATCTAAAAAAGATAACAGGTTTACCACAGGAGACTATATAGTTTCTACCGATCAGCCCGGAGTAAAGTATATTATAGAAACCCTTGAGCCTGAAGCTTTAGATTCTTTCTTTAACTGGAACTTTTTTGATGGTATTTTGGCTCAGAAAGAATATTTTTCAGCCTATATTTTTGAAGATACCGCTGCAGACTTACTTAAGAAAGATAAAAATCTAAAAGAGGCTTTTGAAGCAGCCAAGAAATCCGACAGAAAGTTGGCAGAAGATGGGGCAGCACAATTGGATTGGGTGTATAAACATTCACCATACTTTGAAGAGAAAACATTCAGACAGTATCCTGTGTATAGAGTATTGTAATTCGCTGAAAATCTGTCATTAAACTTAAAATAGCGTTTCAAACTGAAACGCTATTTAATTATCTTGGTATCCCTCTTTTCAGAGCGATTTCGGCTCTTTTAATGGCCATTTTTTCTTTCCATTGCATGTAACTGCCTTTGAAATTTGATTTCATAATATCATCAAATTTTCGTTGTACAGTAAGGTTCCATAGTGAATGTGCCTTTACCGCCCATGATTTATCCCAGGCTCTAAGAGAAATAGAGAAACTTCCGTCCAGGTATTTCATCCAATGCCACCATCCTGTTGGCATAAATAAAGTATCACCGTGCTCCAGAAAGCATTCAATACCTTCTACACCATCTAGTGCCGGAAACTTTGTGAAATCAGGATTTTCAATATCATAATCTTCTAAAGCATATGTTGCATAAGGAATTTGATATAACCTTTCTCTCCATTTGTAGTCAAAAAGGAGAATATGTTTTCTTCCATTAAAGTGAGTATGGAAAATATGCGCCATATCAATATCGAAGTGAAGGAAGGTTACCGACCCCTTTCCTCCGAAGAACATATTAGGATATTTATCTAAAAAGCCTCCCATTAATTCTTTAGGAGAAATATAATCTTCCAAAAGTTTCGGAGCATATTTTATTGGGTCAAAAAGGAAAATCCTAAGATCAGTAGGCTCTCTTTGAATAAGATCTATATAATCTCCGAATTTCATTTTTGCAGCAGAAGCATTGATGGGTGCTGAGGGATCTGCTTTTGAACTGTCATATAGCGGGACCTCCACATTTCCTACTACCTCCTTCATATATTCCATCGTCCATTTTTGGTAAGCAGGCCATTTTTTTGCCATATTTTTGATGACAACGGGCCTTCTTGGCTTTAGATATTTTTCGTAGAATTCCTCTTTAGAGATATCATCTACAACATCTATAGGCTTTAAATTTATTCCCATTTTGTAAATTTTATGTTACAAAATTATTAAATAAATATTTATCAACCAGAGTTTAATTTTTTTTTAATATATGATTCAACACAAATTTTATGATTTAGTCTAAATAAAAACATAAGTCTTTTTGAATCTGATTAAATCTTCAGTTTTCTATTACCAATGCTGAATAAAAATACCCTATAATATGATTACAGGGTAAAAAACACAAATATAAATGAATAAAAATCCATTCTTATGCTAAGGTATTCTTTTATTTTGAATAGTTGCTTCCACTAAAAACAGATAAAATAAACGAAAACAAATAGATAAATTGATGCATTTCAATCTATCCAGACATATTTTAAATTATAATTCAAAAAAATAAAAAACTTAGGTATTTTTTTAATTTAAAAAAATATTTTATCTTTTTTTGATTATTTTAATTTATTGAAAATGTGTTTGTTATATTTATTTTTATTTCATTTATTTGTGACTTTTAAATAGGTGTTATACTTATTTTTATGCAATTATATTTTTTTGGAAGCATTTTTATCGCCTTTTAGATAACAAAGAGAGTAAATTAAAAAAAATATAACTATTTTTATAGTGATATTGATTTAACTTTTACTGCTAAAACAGATCTTTAATAAATGTAACGAAAAACAATAATGATTAACTAATTGAGCAAATAATAGGCATGAAAAAAAATATTTCTTTATTTCTGATACTTTTCTTTGGGGTATTGACCTTTGCGCAGAAAACGGTTTCAGGAAAAATCACAGATGATGATGGGATAGCAATACCAAGTGCAAGTGTAACTATTGAAGAACCGGGTAAAGATGCAATTTTGGCGTATGGGATTACAAATTCTAAAGGGGAGTATAAAGTCACTTTTACTTCTGCAGAATCTAATGTAGACCTTAAAGTAAAGGCATTTAATCAAAAATCTCTTACCAAACAAATCAGCAACAGCGATCAAACCCTGAATTTTAAAATGCAGTCTGAAGCTACAGAAATAAAGGAAGTACAGTTGAAAACCAAAATGATTACCGCAAGAGGTGACACCATTTCATATGACCTTAAAGCATTCAACAATAAAAATGACAGAACCCTGGCTGATGTAATGAGGAAAATCCCGGGAATAGAAGTGAGTAAAGATGGAAGTATTCTTTATCAGGGAAATGCAATCAATAAATTTTATGTTAATGGAAAAGACCTGATGGAAGGAGGCTATGGGACTATCAACAATTCACTTCCTAAAGATGCCGTACAAAAAGTAGAAGTGTTGGAAAATCACCAGCCGGTAAAAATTCTTCAGGATAAAGTGCCTTCAGATCAGGCCGCGATCAATATTAAACTTAAAAACTCCGTAACTATGACAGGAAGAGGAGAAGTAGGAACGGGTTTTGGAGATCCCTGGTTATGGAATGTAAAGCTTACCCCAATGTTTTTCGGGCAGAAAAGCCAATGGGTGGTTAATTACAAAACCAATAATATGGGCGAGCAGGTAGAAAACGAAGGAAATATCCTTGCATTCGGAAGCAGTTGGGAAGGAAGAAGGATTAATGCAGGGCAGAATAATTGGTTGAATGTGGAAAATGCCAGTACACCGGATCTTCCAGTCAAAAGATATTTGATGAACAGTGTTCATTATTTATCGGCAAATTATCTTACCAATATCGATAAGAAGAAAGAATGGGAATTAAAAGCCAGTGCTAACTACACCAATAATGCAGTACAAAGAGAAGGATATAGCCAGATTAATTATTTTGCAACTCCTTCGGAAGGGGCATCTACTGTTATTCAAAATATTTTAAATAATTTCTACACAGATAAAGCAAAAGGAGAATTGATCTTTACAAAGAATGCTAAAAAAGGATTCTTTAAAAACACAACAAGCTTCTCTCAATTTTGGAACGCAGACCGAGCGTTGGCCGATAGAACAAGTACTAAAGCAAATACATCTAGCAGGCATGGTCAGGAGGCTTTGGAGTCTCCCACTTCATCTTTTCAGAACTCATTGAGTACCATTATTCCATGGAAAGAGAAAATGGTGAATGTAAAGTCTTTCATAAACTATCAGACAGATAGGCAGACGTTGGATGTAACACCGGCGTCATATTTGGAAATTCCGGGATTTAAACCAGGAGATAAAGCAGAAACGGTAAGACAAAATTTTAGATTGAAAACTTTCGAAGCCAATCATTCTGCAAATATTGGATTTTCAGCAAAAGGATGGACATTTACACCGGAAGTAGGGTTTAATTTTAAGAGAACGATTCTGAATTCTACGCTGACAAATCTTCAGGCCGGGCAGTACCTGGGATATGGAGATGAATATAATAATGATCTTACATACTCTATAGCTACACCTTATGGAAGTTTAGGGGTAAATTATAAGAGTGAATCATGGATGTTATTTGCCAACCTTCCAGTAAATTCAAACAATATAAAAGCGGACGACCCATTGAGAAATGTTTCAAAATCAGTAAATAAAGTTACTTTTGAACCTAATATTTTTGTTCAGTATTCATTCGCTTCATTCTGGAAAGCTTCTGTCACCGGAAATATCAACAATAACTTTGGAGATGTAAATACGGCATATGCAGGCTTTCTTATGCAGTCTCCCAATGGAATTAATGTTATGAACCCTAATAATCCGATCCCCCAAAATAATACAAAATCTACGGGAACCAGAATTGAATATAGAAACCCGCTTAACAATTTATTTTTTAATGTTAATTATCGCTTTAGTGACAGCAAAAAGAACTTGATATCTAACCCTACAAGAAATAATGAGGGATTTGTAATCGGAAGCTATATAGAGCAGGATAACCATGCTGTGAGTAATGTATACAGTGCCGAAGTTGGAAAATACTTTCCAAAATTTAAGACAAATGCGTCAGTAAGCTATAATAATACTACTTCGCGCTCAAACGCTTATCAAAATAACGGAGGGTTTGAAAGTGAAAATAACGCTCAGTCTTATGGATTCAAATTAAATAATACCTATTTCAGCTGGATGAGTCTGGATTATAATGGAAGTATTTCTGTTACAAAACAAACCAACACCAGTTTAATTCCTGAACTTAATGGTAAAACCAAGAGAAACGGATATAACCATAACCTTGCAGCATATTTTTATCCGCTAGAAAACCACACAATAGGATTTAACTGGGATCAGGTAAATAGTAGTAATATCAATCAAAGTTATAATAATGCATTCTATGACATTTCATATCAGTTTTCATGGGCTAAAAAGAAAGTAGACTTTGAGATAAAATGGATGAATATTGCCAATAGAAAAGTTTTTGAAACATATGATGTAAGCTCTACATCTACAACATACACCAAAATTCAGCTCCGCCCCAGCCAGGTTATGTTTACCGTAAAATTCAACTTTAAATAATATAAAAACCAATCCACTCGGATTGGTTTTTTGTTGAGATATATGGGTTTAGATTAAAAGCTTTGTTGGTCTGCAGAAGGACCATAACTTCCGGGTAGCGGAATATTATTAAGTCTGTAATAGACTCCCAGTTGGGCTCTGTGATGAGTAATCTGATTCAGAGCATGACGGATAGCTCCGTATTTGCTCCAGCTTGCCAGTTCGTGGCCATCATTTTTGATCGTCCAGCTTGGATTTAAATCTTCCTCTGTAGCATTTTCTATAGCTTTTTTCCCTGACTGATAATCTTCCTCAAGCTTTTTCAGCAGGTCTTCCTTGGTGGAAAGTTTCGTAGGTTGGTATCCTCCCTTGGCAAAATCAAGTTCAGAGGTACTCAAAATCGTGTTGGGCCATTCAAAAACTTCTACCAGGTGAGTAGCGAGAGGCATCATTTTCATGCTTTTTTCATGAGGAGCATAGTCATTTTTTCCCTCGGGAAACAATTCGATAAATTTTTTCGTAGTTCGGAATTCTCCTTCCAGTTCGGATTTTAATTGAGATAAGGTATCCATAATATTTTGTTTTTTAGAAACTTAAAGTTAAGATTTCTAAAATTGAAAATGTTTTAATAGAATCATAATTTTTTCATGAGCTGCATGGGTAAGGAACAAATAAAATATTTTTTCAAAAAAGTTGTAACAAGTTGTAACAAAATGATATTTATGAGTACTAATTAAGAAAACTTGATTCAATGAGAAAGCTATTCTCAATATTTCTTATCGCTCTTTTTGCCTTTGCAAGCGCACAGGAAACAAAAGAAACGGCCAACCGATTCTTTTATGAATTGACTTTTAAACCTAAGAAAGACTCTGTAAAATTAGACAAGATCGTTACGATTTTGGATATCACTTCCAAAAAATCAATTTATCAGGATTTTACTATTCCCGCTCAGGATTCAATTATTAAAGTTGCAGTTGAGCAAATGGAAAAGACGAAAACCTGGAAAGATATGTCTAAGATGATTAGAATGCCTAAATTCTCTTACAAAGTCATTAAGGCGTATCCAAGTATGAAGGAACAGTATGTGGATAGAGTAAGTATGAATTTGTTCGGATATGATGATGATATTAAATTCAACTGGAATATCTTACCCGAAAAAGAAAAAATTGGAGAATATAATACTCAAAAAGCAACTACTGAATTTGGAGGAAGACAGTGGACGGCTTGGTTTAGTACAGATATTCCATTTCAGGATGGGCCCTACAAATTTTATGGACTTCCGGGACTGATTGTTAAAATCGAAGATTCTGAGAAAAATTATTCATGGAAATTGAGCGGAAATAAAAAGATGGAAAACTACGACGAGCTTTCTTATTCCGATAAAGTTAACGCAAGATTTGGATTGCCAAATTCAGTGACTCCTACCACCAAGGAAAAGTTTGAGAAAGCCTATGCGAGCTTTAAACAAGATCCTTTAGCTGAAATTCGTCAGAGAATAACACCGGAAATGATGAATTCCAAGATGCCGGGATCTGATACAACAATCGGTGAAGCACTTAAGAAGCAAGAAAAAGTATCTAAAGACTTTTTTAATGCAAATGATAATCCGATAGAAAAAGATCAGGCAACTGATAGAAAGAAAAAATAAACATTCATATCAACTAAATTATATTTCAAGTCACCCCAGATACAGCAATGCATTTGGGGTGATTTCTTTTGAGGGATGCGTTATTTAGATTAAATTTAAATAACGTATATTTGCAGGACTAAAATTTAGGCTTTGAAAGAGAAAGGATTACATAAATTAAGTGGATTCCCTAAAAATAAAACGGGGAAGATATTGGGATATGATAATGACCATCTGAAAATGCCCAATAAAATCATTGAAATGGGGCTTCTTCCGGAGACCATTTTCAGGATTTTGTATCAGGCTCCGTTCAATGGGCCAATGTATGTGGAATTTGGAGTAGAGAAAAGCCGGATTGCTCTTCGAGAGGAAGAAGGAGATTACATCATTGTTGAAGAATTGAATTAATGCAGGCAAATAAGAAAAAACAGATCCTATTAGTTGGAAACCCTAATGTTGGAAAGTCAACGGTTTTTAATACCCTTTGTAATAAAAGACAGAAAACAGGAAACTATGCCGGAGTTACCGTAGCGAGCCACTCAGGAAATTATATATACAAAAATGAAGAGGTAGAAGTTATTGACCTTCCGGGCTCTTACAGTGTTTATCCAAGCTCAGAGGATGAAGCTATTTTCTCAAAGTACCTTATAGACGAACAGGAAAACTATGCCGGAGTTGTTTATATTCTTGAAGCATTAAGCTTAAAAAGAGGACTTCTTTTATTCCAGCAAATTCAGGATTTGGGAATTCCTATGATCTTAATCGTTAACCAGATTGACCAGGCGGAAAGAAGAGGAATCACTATTGATATCCAACAATTTTCTGAAGCGCTGGGGATTAAAATCATCCAGACCAATGCGAAAGAACACCTGGGTATTGATGAGGTAAAAGAAAGTATTTTCAATAATGAATTTGTAAAAGCAGATAAAATCTCTTTTGAAACGCCGAATGAGCACAGAGATTTTATTCAGAAGTTAGCTGCTCACAAAGGTTTTACCAATGAATATAGAGCCTGGATGAGCCTTTCATTGGGAACAGATCTTGGAAGAATAGGATCTGTGATGGAACAGCTCAATGAATCAGAGGCTAAAAGTTTGGTTCCTAAGCGACTACAGGTTCAGGAAACTGTTAGGAGATATCAAAATGTTGATAAAATATTAGATAATGTAATTTCTAAAAAAGCTCAATTTAAAGAGTTGCTTACTGAAAAGCTTGATAAGGTTCTGGTCCATAAATTCTGGGGATATGTGGTCTTTTTACTTATTTTACTGGTTATTTTTCAAAGCGTATTTTTCCTTGCAGAATATCCAATGAGTTGGATTGAGGATTTTTTCTCATGGCTGACAGCTTTTGCAGCTCAGCATCTGCCGGAAGGACCCATTAATTCATTAATTTCAAACGGAATTGTTCCCGGGATTGGGGGAATTGTAGTATTTGCTCCTCAGATTGGGATTTTATTGTATTTCCTTTACCTGCTGGAAGATTCAGGATATATGGCAAGAGTAGTATTTCTGATGGATAGACTTCTTCGTCCTTTTGGGTTGAATGGGAAAAGTATCGTTCCGCTTGTTTCGGGGACTGCTTGTGCTATTCCTGCAGTCATCTCTACAAGAAACATAGAAAATGTTAAAGAAAGATTGCTAACGATTCTGGTAACCCCTTTTATGACCTGTTCCGCAAGACTTCCGGTCTACAGTATCATTATCGGGCTAATTATTTCAGAAGGATCTTTTTTAGGAATAAAATATAAGGCTTTTGTTCTGATGGGAATGTATTTGCTGGGCTTTTTTGTAGCATTGTTTTCCGCAGCAATTCTTAAACAATTTATTAAAAATAAAGGCAAAACTTATCTGGTAATGGACCTTCCTACCTATAAAAAACCACTTTTCGGATATGATTTGAAAATGGTGTTAGGAAAAGTATGGGACTTTATTACCGGAGCGGGAAAGATTATTTTCGTCGTAAGTATCATTGTCTGGTTCTTAAGTTATTTTGGACCTAAGCAAAAGCCCACTGAGTTTGTAGCCGCTAATGTTGAATTGGATCATTCATATCTGGCAAAAATGGGTAAAGGAATCGAGCCTGTTATTGCCCCGCTTGGATATGATTGGAAAATGGGAGTGGGAATTCTTACAAGTTTCGTGGCAAGAGAAGTTTTTGTGGGAACAATGTCCACATTGTACAGCCTTGAAAATGATGCTCCGGAAGTGAAAGTAATTGACAAAATGAGACGGGACGTAAAACCGAATGGCGAAAAAGTATTCAGTTTTGCAACAGGAGTTTCCGTTCTTTTGTTTTATGCATTTGCCATGCAGTGTGCTTCTACACTGGCAGTAGTCTATAGAGAAACAAAAAGCTGGAAATGGACCGGCTTGCAGTTGGGCATGATGACAGGTTTGGCATATTTTGTGTCGATGATAGTATATCAAATTTTAAAGTAATGAACGCTTCACTTATTTTTCAATACATACTGATTTTATTAATTGTAGCATTTGCGTGTTACTCTTTGTTTAAAGTCTTGAAAAAGAATTTCGCTCCAAAAAAATTCAGCTCCAAAAGAAACAGCTGCGATAAAGACTGCGGCTGTTCTTAACCTTTATTTCACGGGATAATTGGAAAAAATGTAGTAATTTCATATTTTAAATTAAATTATCCAAGTTGAGCCTTCAAAAAGTAGTATTTTTTCTATTGCTTGTATTTGCTATTCAAAGCAAAGGACAGACTGTTATCGATACGGCTATTATCAAATCTTATGCAGATCAGGTCATGATTCGTGCAAATTTAGACACCAATATTGAAAGCTATATTTATTCAGAAGGAGAGAATAGAGATGAAAATAGGCAGGTCTTTTCTATCAATAATAAGACAAAAGTATCTCTATCCATAGATTACAGAATCATCAGTGCAACAATATCATTTGCACCTCGTTTTTTTCCTGATAACAGAGACAATGAGCTGAAAGGAAATAGTTCATATACAGATTTTAGCATCAGACTTTTCCCCAATAGATTTATTCAGAACCTTTATTATAAAAATGTAAAGGGATTTTATCTTGAAAATATGCAAGACCTTGTTCCCGGATGGAAAGAAGGGCGAGACCCCTATATTCAGTTCCCTGATTTAAGAGTACAAAGTTTTGGCGGATCAACCTCTTACATACTTAATAAAAACTTCTCGGCAAGAAGTATTTATACCCAAGGAGAATGGCAAAAAAGCAGTGGAGGAAGCTGGGTTCCATTTCTAGATTATGACCTTAGTATTTTCTCCAATATCGTGGATGAACAAAAAAATAAAGAATACCAATATAAAATCGGCGCAAATATGGGGTATTTTTATAATTGGGTTATTGGTAAAAAAGTAAATATTGCTCCCTACCTTGCCCTCGGCTTTGGTGGAAAGTTTTCCAGCTATAGAAATAATGCCGAAGGAGGAGGTAAAGAAAATGCTCAGTATTTTACCATGAGAATGGAAGGAGGTCTTCATGTAGGTTATAATACAGACCGTTTTTTATTCGGAGGAAAAATGAATTTTGGAGCTTCCGCCTACGATCAAAGAAAAAATCAGACCATAGAGAATAATAATGTATATGGTTTATTATACATAGGCTATCGCTTTCCTCCACCCAAAGTGGTAAAAAAGACCTACGATAAAATACAAAAAACAATTCCCATTTTATAAGTTAAGACTCTTTTAAGTATCTTTGTTTCGGACAATTTATTATACTAACACTAAAGAAATAAAAACATAATGTCGTTAATAAAATCTATTTCAGGAATCCGTGGAACAATTGGCGGAAAAGTAAATGACAACTTAACACCGCTGGATGTGGTAAAATTTGCCTCCGCATTTGGAACCTGGCTTCAGAATAATAAAAATAAAAAAGACCTGACCCTTGTGATCGGTAGAGATGCAAGAATTTCAGGACAAATGGTTTCTTCTCTGGTAACTGCAACATTACAGGGACTAGGGATCAATGTTGTTGATCTTGGTTTGTCTACGACACCTACTGTTGAAATAATGGTTCCGGAATTAAAAGCCGATGGGGGGATTATTCTTACCGCTTCTCATAATCCAAAACAATGGAATGCTCTTAAACTCTTAAACGAAAAAGGAGAATTCATCACCGGTGAAAACGGTGCAGAAGTGTTGGCTTTGGCAGAAAGTGAAGATTTTAATTTCGCCGAAGTCGATGATCTTGGCCAGTACGAAACAAGAGAGGATGCATTTGATATTCATATTCAGCAAATTCTTGCCCTGCCAATGGTGGATGCTGAAGCAATCAAATCTAAAAAATTTAAAGTAGTACTGGATGCAGTAAACTCTACAGGGGGGATTGCTATCCCTATGTTACTTGATAAATTAGGTTGTGAAACCATCAAATTATATTGCGATCCAACAGGACATTTTCCACACAATCCGGAACCTTTAAAGGAACATTTAGGGGATATCTGTGAGTTGGTAAAGAAAGAAAATGCTGATCTGGGAATCGTTGTGGATCCTGACGTTGACAGACTTGCTTTAATTGATGAAAAGGGAGAAATGTTCGGAGAAGAATACACATTGGTAGCCGTTGCAGATTACCTGTTAAAACATAAAAACGGAGCAGCCATTTCCAACCTTTCTTCAAGCCGTGCATTGAGAGATGTTGCCAATACTCATCATTCAGAATATTTTGCAAGCGCAGTAGGAGAAGTAAACGTTGTTACTCTGATGAAAGAAAAAAATGCGGTGATCGGAGGAGAAGGAAATGGAGGAATTATCTATCCTGATTTACATTACGGAAGAGACTCTTTAGTAGGAGTGGCGTTATTTTTAACACACCTGGCAAAAGAAAATAAAACCGTTTCAGAATTGAGAGCAGGCTACCCAAGCTATTTTATGGGTAAAAAGAAGATTGAGCTGACTCCGGAAATCGATGTAGATGCTATTTTAAGCAAAATGGAACAGGAATACCAAAACGAAGAAGTTTCTACCGTTGATGGAGTTAAAATCGATTTTGAAAATAACTGGGTTCACCTTAGAAAATCCAATACAGAACCAATTATCAGAATCTATACTGAAGCTAAGTCTCAGGAAGAGGCAGATAAATTAGGAGATGATATGATTGCTAAAATTAAGAGTTTAATTTAAATAAGAATAAAAGAACGAAGATTGCTTCGTTCTTTTTTTATATCAGAATGTTTGAGAACATTAAAAATAAATTTCCTTTCCCTAAAGAAAAATGGCGAAAATTAACGCGCTGTTTTGAACGGATGGAAGTGCCTGCCAAAACCTTACTTTTACAGGAAGGTGAGGTGTCATATAGTGCCTTTTACATTGAAAAAGGAGTGGTAAGAGCCTGGTACAATAATGACGGAAAAGATGTCACTTTTCAGTTCTTTCTTGAGAATACGATGTTTTCTTCACTTGAAAGTTTCAGAAAAGGACTGCCAAGTATGGTGTCTTTTGAAACCATAGAGCCTTGTGTCTTATATAAAATCAGAAAACCTGATGTGGAAGCATTTCTTGAAGAAGTATATGAAAAGCCTGAACTAAGAACCCTTTTTATGGATGCTCTTTTTGAAAGGGTTTTCGATTATATGAAGCATTTCTTTTCATTCATAAAAGATACTCCTCAACAACGGTATATTCAGCTGGCTCAGCAAAAACCTGAAATCATCAAAAGAGTTCCCCAGCATTATATTGCCTCGTATTTGGGGATTACAACGGTACATCTCAGCAGGATAAAGAGCAAAATATTGAAAGAAAAAATTTCTTAATCTGGAAGTGGGAAATTTCCCCGGAAGGATATCCCATTGAAAGTTGATTATGTTGAATTTGCTTTAACACAAAGAGTCGCAAAGATTTTTCGAAATGATGGAGTAAACGTTTCGCAATGGCGTTTCACTCAGCGATGATCGAGATCTTTGATGAACAAAGTGCCTTTGTGAGCGAAAAATAAAGAACAGCTTAATTAAAAAACTTGCGAACCTAGCGTTTCAAATTCTCCCATTTGTTTGCAGACTTCAATAACTTCCAGCATCCCGCTCCTAGATTCCTACTTCTCTAAACTGATAACAAATGTTATCGTCTGGCCGGCTCTTCATCTCATAATTTTGTATAAAAATTTAAAACAATGAAAGCAGCAGTAGTATTTGAAAAAGGAAGCATTCCTCAATATGCAGACTTTCCTGAACCGGAAATAGCAAATGAAAACGAAGTATTGGTCAATGTAGTAGCGGCCTCTATCAAAAACCTTGATAAAGCAAGAGCCGGTGGAAAACATTATTCCACAGAAAATGAAGAGCATCAGCCAACCGTTATCGGTTCAGATGGTGCAGGTCATCTTGAAGACGGATCTAGAGTGTATTTTTTCAGTACAAAAGGAACCGTAGCTGAAAAAGCTGTGGCAAATCCCCAAATGATGGTAAGTATTCCTGAAGGTCTGGATTTTTCAATAGCAGCAGCCCTTCCCAATGCGGTTATGGGGTCAGCGATGGCATTAAAATTTAAAGCGGATATACAACCTGGAAATGTTGTCTTGGTAAATGGAGCAACAGGAATTACAGGTAGAATAGCTGTGCAGATCGCGAAGGTGTATGGAGCTAAGAAAATTATTGTTACAGGTAGAAATGAAGAATCCCTGCAGGCACTTCGTGAGCTGGGAGCTGATGAGCTGGTTTCCCTGCAATTGAATGACGAAGATTTTAAAAAAAGAATAAAAGAAATTCATAGCGAAAGCCCTATTGATATTGTTATCGATTATATCTGGGGACAGTCCGTTGAAATGATTTTATCAGCATTTAAAGGCAATGGAACATTCACCCATACAACAAAACTGGTTACTATTGGCGGGATGAGTGGGGATAGTATTCAATTATCTTCACAGATTCTGAGATCAACAGATATTCATATTTCCGGATCTGGGCTTGGAAGCTGGACGAGAAAAGAGTCTGCTCTTTTATTTTCAGAAATAATTCCGGAGATGTTCCGGGCAGCGATGGATGGAAAAATTAAAATAGAAACCGAAAATGTTGATATAAAAAATATCGGGGCTGTCTGGAATGCAGAGATACAAACAGGAAAAAGACTGGTTATAAGAATTTAACCCCAATTTCCACTTTTTTATCCACAATCCTTTTATCTGTTTTCTTTTTTTACTATTTTTATAATAGAAATTTATGAAATGGAAAATTCAAAAAAAAGTTGCAACTTTGCATAAATATTTGAATATCAGTTTCAGATGTATTATTAATTAAAAAGTTTGCCGAGGTTTGTAAGTAATTTCAAACATCAGGCTGACAAAGAGGACACTATTGGAAGAGTATTTTGGAAATGAACTTGTAAAAAAGTTCGAGGAAATGATGGAAAACAATGATGAATTCTACTTCGATACAGAAGAATTAGAAGATATTATTGTTTATTATTTGGAGCTTGGAGACTTTAATTACGCCGATATGGCTGTTAATTATGGTTTAAAGCTTCATCCCAATTCTTTAGATATCAAGATCAAAAGACTTGAGATTCTTCTGGAATGGGAAGAGTATAATACGGCGAAAGAGCTTATCAATGAGCTCAAAGGTTCTTCTATGGAAAACACAGACTTTATGGTTTGCTACGCCAAGTATTATTCGAGTTTAGGAAATCCTAAAAGATCCATTGAAATTTGCAAACAAGCTTTAACATTAGGGGAGGAAGAAAATTTCCTTCACAACTTTATTGCAGATGAATATGTGAATCTGGGAGATCCTTTTAACGCTCTTAAACATTACAGAAAAGCACTGAAAGAAGATCCTACAGATGAGTATTCACTAGAAAACTGTATGGTGTGCTTTAGTGATTTGAATAAGAGTGAGGAGGCTATTGCCTTTCTTAATGAATATTTAGATGAATTTTCTTATTCTGAAACCGCTTGGCTTGAGTACGGACAATTCTATTTCAACAGAAAAAATTATGATGAAGCGATCAAAGGGTATGATTATCTGTTAGCGATCAATTCAAATTCTGTAGGTGTATATGCCAATAAAGCAGCTTGCTACGAGGCCTTGGGACAATATCAGAAGGCTATTGAAACGTATGAGGAAATGCTGGAACTGGAATATACAAAAGCATTTACTTTTTATAAGATCGGGTTGTGTAATAAAGCATTAAAACAGCCGATTTTAGCTTTAAATGCATTCCAGAAATCGTTGAGAGAAGACCCTCAGTTTTATCTTGCAATGATGGAACAGTCTTATCTGTACGAAGAAATGGGCGGTATGAGCGAGGCTTTGCATTTTGCAAAAGAAGCAACTCAGCTGAATGAAAACAACCTTGATTATCAAAAAAGATTGGCATTTCTATTCATCGATTCTGGGAAGTTTGAAGAAAGTCTTTCCTGCCTTCGAAAATTGGTTGATGCGGAGCCGTCAAGATTTTACAACTGGTATGCGTATTCTGAAGTATTAATGCTTTTAGGTGAATATGAAGAAGCGGTAACCATTTTAAACAGTGCTGTTAAAAAGCACTATAGAGCAGAGTTGTTTTACCAGCTGAGTAATTGTTTTTTCAACCTGAAAAATCAGGATAAAGGAATAGAATCACTTCAGAAAGCTTTGGATCTTGATGCCTCTTTAGCTAAAGATATGCAGAAGAAATATCCGTATATCAAAGATGAAGTAAAAAAGGTTAAAGCCAGAGTCAAAAAGAAAAATTAATTAAAAATCAGTTAATTAAAAATAAAAATCCTGCATTGCAGGATTTTTTTATGTTTTATAGGTACCTGCACTCGTTAAATTAATAACTTTCGTTCCGCTATAATTGATTTTCATCGTTATAAATTAAATTATACTGGAGCCAATTTAATTTATAATGAATTTTTACTTTTTTTGATTCGTTCGTAAAAATATAAGGCCTGCAATAATAACTCCAGCCCCTACAAACTGCATATAAGTCAGCTTTTCCCCATCTATAATTCCCCAGATAATAGCAACGATAGGCATTATTAAGGTAACAGTTGAGGCAAAAAGAGGAGAGGAGACCTTCAATAAACGATAGTTCATGGTCATTGCCAATCCGGTTCCGAAAACAGATAGAAGACCCACAAACAATAATCCAAGCATCAGGTCTTTTGAGAAGGTAAATTCCGAAAAGAAACCGGTACTGGTTAATGCGATAACTGAGGGTAAAAATAAGACGAATGAGAAAATAAATGAAGATAAAACAACGGAAGAAACGTCCATCAGTTTTGATTTTACTGTTGTTGTACTCATAGCATAGCATAGAGTAGCCAATAGTAATAATAAAATAGGAATCATTTTAAATTCATTACTATCTCCGCCACCAAACGCCAGAATACAAACACCGGTAAAGCTTATTAACGTCCCTACAATCTGCTTTTTAGTCGTTTCAAATTTCCAGACCAACGCTCCCACAATAATCACGAAAATGGGCATCATAGAATTGATAATCCCTGCAATACTACTGCTTATCTCGGTTTCAGCAATAGGGAATAGAAACATTGGAATGAAATTTCCGGTAAAAGCAGCAAGGATAAGCCACTTTAAATGCTTTTTGGGGAAGAGTTTATAATTTGAAATAGCAACCGGAAGTAAAATAATTCCTGCTATAAGAACTCTTAAAGCTCCTACCTGAAACGGGTTAAAATGTTCCAGTGATTTTTTTATCAGAATAAATGACGATCCCCAAATAACACTCAGGACAATCAGAAGAACCCACTTTTCTTTATCTGCGTTCATTATTTTCGTGTAAGATTTTTAGAAACTCTTTTTTAGGAATCATTTTGGCGCCCAAACTTTCCAGATGTTCAGTATGCGATTGACAATCAATCAATTCTATAGTGTCTTTATGGGTTTCTGCAAAATGGATAAAACCTGCTTTCGAGGCATTGCTGACTTTAGCAAACATACTTTCTCCACAAAAAACATTTCCAATTTGTAACCCGTAGAACCCCCCAACCAGTTTTTCATCCTGCCATACCTCAATACTTTTGGCCAGGCCATATTCATGAAGTTGAATAAAAGATGCCATTAATTCATCAGAAAGCCATGTTCCGTTCTGTCCTTTCCTGTTTGCCTGCTGGCAGTTTTTGATCACCTCCCTGAAGTTTTGATTCTCCGAAAAAGTAAAAACATTCCTGTTCAGGATTTTCCTCATCGATTTGGAAACCTTTATTTCTTTAGGTAGTAAAATAAATCTTGGATCCGGGCACCACCATAGAATTTCCTCTCCGGGATTATACCAGGGGAAAATTCCTAATTGATAGGCAAACCAAATGCGCTCTACAGAAAGATCACCTCCAAAAGCAATCAATCCGTCATGACCGTCATACAGCTCAGGATCAGGAAATGAAATCTCGTTTTCGTCTAATCGAATCATTTTATCAAAAAAATCCCACTTCAAAAGTAGGATTTATATTAGATCTTTATTCTTTAATTAAAAAGGTAAATCATCATCATCATCTCCGGCAAACGGATTCTCATTGGAAACTGGAGATGCAGATTGCTGAGGCATTGCCTGAGTAGGTTCTGATGCCATATCAGATACTTTTTCTACTCTCCATCCTGTAATGGAGTTGAAGTATTTAGTTTCACCCTGAGGAGAAACCCATTCTCTACCTCTGATGTTGATTCCTACCTTTACGTTCTCTCCTTCTTTAAGGTTATCTAATAAACTAATTTTATCAGATAAAAATTCTATGTTTATCGGCTGTGGATACTGTTCCTGGGTCAAAATAACCATTTCTCTTTTTTGAAACCCGCTCGCAAATGTTTGAGCATCAAAAAGTTTCTTTACCGTTCCTTGTAATTCCATATCGTAAATATTAACGTTGTAAAAGTAAGAAAATCAATTGTAATAATATGTGCCGAGGAAAAAAAATCTAAAAAAATTATTTTTTTTCCCTGAAAAGTTTGGAGGTAAAGGAAATTGTCCTATATTTGCACTCACAAAAACGAAGCAAGCTCTTTAAAACTTAAGAATATAAAAAACCAGCGGATGTGGTGTAATTGGTAGCCACGCCAGACTTAGGATCTGGTGC
>CAUQIC010000016.1:0-120574 GCA_963518055.1 uncultured Chryseobacterium sp. | reverse complement strand
CAACATAGTAGGTATGGCCATCAAAATGGAAGTTGTGAATTGCTTTCAAAAATTATTATCTTCGTGATTAGTCACAGCTTATGTCAAATCGATAACTTACTCTTTCCTGTTGTGAATTGCTTTCAAAAATTATTATCTTCGTGATTAGTCACAGTTGTAATGGGCGTATCATAACGACCTTCCTGGTTGTGAATTGCTTTCAAAAATTATTATCTTCGTGATTAGTCACAGCTAAGCAAAAAAATCAACGGCCTCATAATCAGTTGTGAATTGCTTTCAAAAATTATTATCTTCGTGATTAGTCACAGCAAGCTGAAGTATCAATAGATCCGGCCAGCGGTTGTGAATTGCTTTCAAAAATTATTATCTTCGTGATTAGTCACAGCGGCTCTCCAGAATTCATCCCGTCTTTAGGCGTTGTGAATTGCTTTCAAAAATTATTATCTTCGTGATTAGTCACAGCCTCAAAAAACAATCTTCTGATAATCAGAAGATTGTTTTTGTTTTTAGGATTCAAAATTTAGAATAATTCAAGCTGTTGAAAAGTTGGAGGAGGCTCTTCTTTATTTCTGGCAAAGAATATTTCAATATCTCCGAACTGCTTGTCAGTGATACACATAATAGCCACTTTTCCTGCTTTTGGAAGCATAAACTTCACTCTTTTAATATGAACCTCAGCATTTTCACGACTTGGACAATGTCTTACATACATTGAAAACTGAAATAATGTAAAGCCATCGTCAAGCAAAGACTTACGAAAGCGGTTGGCATCTTTCATATTGGCTTTAGTCTCTGTTGGTAAATCGTATAATACTAAAACCCACATAATTCGGTAAGCATTAAACCTTTCGGCATTCATATCAATTCAGGATAAGAGATCAGGCGTTTTTCTCCTGTATAACATTTATACAGTGATGTGACTGTTGTCTTTACAGCAACCAGCAATGGTCTGGTTTTATCATCTATTTTTACATCCTTAGTTGCAATTAGTAAAATGAAAGCTTTAAATTCTTTAGTTAATTCTTCCGTTTCTGAATTAATTCCAATCCATTGCATTACTAATAAATCAATAAAAGGGCGATAAGGTTCCATAAGATCATCGGCAAGACAATAAGGATTATACTTATTTTTATGAAAAATTCCTAGAACAGGAAGCAACCCGGTCTCAACAATTGCTCTAGCAATAATACTTCTGAGAACCGAATATCCGAAATTGAAAAACTGATTAGGTGAATCTCCAAAACGCTGTCTCAGAAAATCCAGGCTAATAAGATATTTCCAATAATGCTGTGCCGCAATACCTTCCATATTGGTAATATCACCACTTTTCACATTATTCTGATAATCCGTCATGGGTTCATAATAATTCCCCAGGCGTTTTAAAACTTCTTTTTGGTTTTCAATTTTACATTCAACAGTTTGCTTCCAAAGTTGCTTTTTGAGTGGTTCACTAGCTTCTAGTTGATCTTTAATTCTGTCAGAATATTCAGTATGCCCATAAAGTGGAAGCATAATTCCGTGGGGTAAATGATGACTGTCACAACTCACCACTACCACATTGTTTCCCATCATTTTCTGAATCAATTGATGCGAGATCGTAATCTGGAAATGATCCAACATCAGTAACCCCAAATCTTCTACCGGAACTTTACCTTTCATTTCTTTAGTGAAAGGCTCCAAAATATACATTTGTTCATCTTTAAGTTTAAGATGAGCGGGATTTCCGATATAGATTGAGCGCGTGATCATAATTATTATTCTCCTATCTTGGTAATTTCACCTACATGATTCAGTCTTATTTTTATTGGATTAACTCCAAGTAATGCACCAACACTTTTAAATCTAAAATATCTTTTCGAGTCTTTCGCTGTTGGGATATTTTTCAGTTCAGTATTCTTCGTTTCTAAATGATGTCTGAAATAATAATCATTATTAGAAATACTCCAAACTAAATACAAATGTTTACTCAATAAAGATTTATCATTATTTTTTATTGCTTCATCAAATTCCTCTTGCGAAAGCCCCAAAATAAACATTTCATTTTGCTGCATACTGAATTTTAAATTGAGTTTATCGGCAGGTAATTTATCTAAAAAGGATCCTGAAAGTTCTTTGCTTAATAATTGGCTCCAAACATCTGATGAATTTCTAATAACAGTAGGAATATTGTATTTTTTTCTTTCTACTGCTTGCCAAAACGTACAAATGTGCTGAAAAAGCTTATTGTTTTTATCTTCATAAATGGCGATATGATGATTATTCCCAGTCAAAACAAAACCAATATCCTTACCATCTTTATCTTTCTTGATTGTCTGTAAATTACTAGCATCGGGACGTGCTAACAAACGAACCGTCATAATTGGAATTTGTTTTTCTTCATTAAACCAAAGGATATCCTTGAAAGCTTCTTTTTCTTTATTTCCAAATCGAGCAAGTCTTTCTTTTACTAAAGCTTTCACTTTTTCATCAACAATATCATCGGTCTGGCTAGCTTTTAAACTTTGTAATTTATATTTCAATACTGTTGCATCGTTGTAACAAGATGCTTTTTCCAGAATCTCGTTCTTTTCTTCGTTAAAAAAAATTGGATTTTTCTTTAATGTTGATAAAGCCTTTTTAGAATTATTTTCATTTTCTGAAAGCCTTGTTTCAACAAGATTCCTAATTCTTGGGTTTACTATTTTATCTGAATTTTCAAACAAATATTTTAAAGGCTTATCTTTTTCAATCACTTTTATTTTACCGTAAACAGATTGTTCGTGTAGAGCCCCTCTCGGAACAATCACACCTGTCTCTTTATTTTTTCCTGTTGTTTTAAATTTAGTTATTGTTGCTACTTTTTTACCTGCTTTAAAAGAAATTAAAACCTTATCAGCTTCTTTCATTACTTCTTGTGTATTAAAAGGCCGCTGGGTTTTTAGATATTTTTCTAAAAGCGTAGTTTTTTCGTTAAATTCTATTTTAGCCACCTCAACTTCTTTTGCCATTAAATCTTTTGTCTCGCTTGAGTTTAAAGTATTTATTCTTTGAATAAAGCCTTGTTTTGTACAGGCAATCACCAAAGCATCAATGGCATGATGACGATGATCGTCTCTTTTTGTCCAGTTTTCTATTTCTTCCTTTTGATGTTTTCTTTTTCCGTGTTCGCTTGTCCATTCTTTGGTAATGATTTGTCCTAATTCTTTATATTTAGGCATTTGAAGATTCATCAAAACATCATCCCAACCCCATAAATTACGAAGCTTTGCAGTAACTCCACCTTCTGTTGTTGTTACATGATTGCATATTTTTTGCAAAATTTCCCTCGATTTGCGAGAAATATATTGAGTATCTCTCAATTGCCTATCAATAAAACTTTCCCAAAGCTTTTTATCTGTTTCTGTTTCTTTTCCGAGTTTTTTCCTTTCAAGATATTCTTTGTGTGAAACTTTCAACCTTTGCATTTTACTGTAAGAAATAATTCCCCTTTTGAACCAGTCATCCACCCGTTCTGAATATACCCTAACTCCTTCTTCGCCTTTTGTAGCAATATAATCATATGCAGTTTGATTCGTTTTTGTAGAGTTACATTTTCGATGAACCAGAACTTTATTGGTTTGTGAGTCATCAAATAATAAAGCTTTCGGTACAATATGATCAACATCATAAGCATCCCCTCTCAAAGCTTCTGTTAGATTAAAAGTTTCACCACAATAAATGCATTGATTATTAACTTGAGCATCTTTCAGATTTTTACTAAGTGATGGAAATATGAATATATATTTTTGAATATAGCGCTTGGTTACAGGTAATCCTAATTCAGTCAGCCTTTTGCCGATTTCTTCATTCAATTTTTTATTTTTAGAATTTTGTAAATCGGTATTATTTCGTTCATCCTTACTTTGCTTAAGTTCTCTAGCAAGTTCAACTCTAATTTCAGATGGTTTTCCGTATTGTTCAAGAATTGCATTAACTACATTAATCATCTGGTTCAGAATTTTCTCAACAATAGGTTGCCTCAAACTATTTTTAGGAAGAAGTTCTAATTGGTTTAAAGTAATTTGCTGATCTCTTTCCTCCTTCGTCAAAGAATTAGAATGATTATAACCTGCCAAACTACAAGATTGAGAGTAATTATAACCTTCCATCAGAAAAGGAAGAATTTTCCTCATTGATTTATTCGATTTATTCCCGAAAGCCTGTTTATTAAAATCTACACGAGATAGCTTTTCGGCAATATCTTCATCAAAACCAAACCTTTTAATTAACGCATTTTTACATTCATCTAAATCTTTCAAAGAATAAATGGTATGCCACAATTGATACAATGGTTCTTTCTCCAATAATGCATCAATCTCAAGTCCAGCTCTTTCTTCAATGATCTCACCTGTCTTCTTATCCACCAATATCGCCGTATGATTTGAAGTAATAATAGAAACGTCAAAATTCAAAAGCTCGTTATTACCTAAAACATTGTGAAGAACTGCATATGTTTCATTTCCTTTAATACCCTTAAGGATCTGTTTATTCACATATACATTTTCTTTTTTTAATTCTAAAATTTCGAGAAGTTTATTAAAACTTAAACTTTCATTTTTAAATAAATAATCTGCTAAAATCTCTTTCTCTTTTAAATCCGGAATTTTTTCACCCCATTTATACTTGCTTCCTTCTGAATTTTTTATTTTTAAGGTAATTGTATTGACAACTTCCCAAATTCGACAAAGCTGAAATAATGGAGATGTTCTAGGGGCAACTTTTGGTCCAATAAACACCATTTTATTTTTGTTTTTTCCCTTATCAAAAACAGTTTTCTCAAAACCTTCAAATTCACAAATACTAACTAATCCTTTCTGAGACTTCAATTTCCTTTGAAAATAAATGATTTCATTTCTTAATTGATGAACCACTTTATCTGTAAGAAAGCTGTGTGTATCTTTTTGAACATTAATAATGGTGTCAAATTCTTCTATATAAGCTTCTCTTGGATAAACTTCTTCTTTGACTCTGAAATACTGCTGATTATTTTTATCTGAAAAAGCAGCAGAAAGCCCTTCATAAAAATATTGTCCAATAGTTTGTTTTCTCACTTTCAACTGAGTATAGCGCCCTTTTACTGCCTGAACGTAATCCGTATCTTTTTTATCAAAATTAGCTTCAATTCTGGCAGACTTATATCCTCTTTTCTGATTAAGCATATAGAGAATGCGTCCTAATTGCTGTGCCGAAATACTTTCATTGGGATTAGCAGCGTCGCTTCTCAGTTTCCACAAATCAAGCATTGGAAGTCTTAACAATTCTTCTGATGGGAAAATATTATATTTTTTCAGAATCTTCTTTAAATCGCTTTTCCTTAATTGTTTTCTATCATAACCTTTCCTTTGAGTACGGTTTACTGTTCTACTTTGATTTTTAGTAATTGATAAACCTCTTTGAAATTCTTCTTTATCACTTGTTGACAAAGGAATTATCCTAGAGCCCATGGCAATAATACGAATAGGTATATTATCTTCATCAACTTCAATCAAAGCCCATCCAATAGAGTTAGTTCCCAAGTCTAATCCAAGTATATTTTTAATCATCATTTAAATTTTTGATACTACATAAAAATAGAAATAAAAAAATCATTCGAATTACGGATTCCCATAATTGCGTTAAAGTTTTTTTCATCTATATTTGTATTAATAATTTTGAAAAGCAATTCACAATAAGGATTATTCCGTTGTGAAAACATTCAAGGCGGGGCAACTCGCCTTTTTTCTTTTTAAAAACCCTATTTTAGCTATCCGAAAACAGAACAATGACGACCGTAGAATTTATACAAAAGCAGCTCGATATTTCTGAAAAGAGCATCAACAATACCTTACAATTATTAGCAGAAGACTGCACGATTCCTTTTATTTCACGTTACCGTAAAGATAAAACCGGAAATCTGGATGAAGTTCAGATTGAGCAGATTTCAAAAATCAGCAAGCAGTTTGAAGAGATTGTCAAGAGAAAAGAATCTATTGTAAAATCCATAGAAGAACAAGGAGCTTTAACCCCTGAACTTCGGCAGAGAATAGAAGAAAGTTTTGATATTCAGGAATTGGAAGATCTTTATCTGCCTTTTAAAAAGCGTAAGAAAACGAAGTCTGATGCAGCGAAGGAGAAAGGCTTAGAACCTTTAGCCAAGATCATTATGAGTCAGAAGAATAATGAGGTTCAGTTTTTAGCCTCAAAATACCTGAATGATGAAGTTCCTT
Organism: uncultured Chryseobacterium sp.; assembly: GCA_963518055.1. Taxonomy (GTDB): domain Bacteria; phylum Bacteroidota; class Bacteroidia; order Flavobacteriales; family Weeksellaceae; genus Chryseobacterium. Next base: position 114,350 of record CAUQIC010000016.1, on the reverse strand, counting down.
CTGAGGAGGCTGCTCTTCAGGGGGCAAGAGATATCATGGCCGAGTGGATCAATGAAAATATGTATGTTCGGAAGAATCTTCGTCGTTTATTCCAACGCAAGGCGGTAGTGACCTCTAAAGTGGTAAAGGCAAAAAAGGATGAAGAAGAGGCCCAGAAATTCTCTCAGTATTTCGAATGGGAGGAAAACCTCAGCAGAACACCTTCTCACCGACTTTTGGCGATGTTGAGAGCCGAAGCGGAAGGTTTTGTGAAGACCAACGTAGGAATTGATAAAGAAGAAGCGATTGATTTTATTGAAAAAGCTATCATCAAATCCAATAATGAAAGCTCTGACCAAATTGCATTAGCGATCAAAGACAGTTATAAAAGACTTCTGGAACCCACTATTTCCAATGAAACCCTTCAGGAAGCTAAAGAAAGAGCCGATAAAAAAGCGATTGAAATTTTCTCTGAAAACCTGGGTCAGCTTCTTTTAGCTCCTCCATTAGGGGAAAAAAGAATTCTGGCTATAGATCCCGGTTACAGAAGTGGTTGCAAAGTCGTTTGTCTGGATGAAAAAGGAGATCTTCTTCATAATGAAACCCTCTACCCTCATGCTCCACAGAATGAAAGCGGAATGGCCATGAAAAAGATCCGTTCTATGGTCAACGCTTATAATATCCAGGCCATTTCCATTGGAAACGGAACTGCGAGCCGTGAAACTGAATTTTTCATCAAGAAAATAGCTTTTGATAAGCCTTTACAGGTTTTTGTGGTTTCTGAAGCAGGAGCTTCTATATATTCTGCCAGCAAAATTGCAAGGGATGAGTTTCCTACCTATGATGTAACGGTTCGTGGAGCTGTTTCTATCGGAAGAAGGCTTTCTGATCCATTGGCAGAATTGGTGAAAATTGATCCGAAATCCATTGGTGTGGGTCAGTACCAGCATGATGTAGATCAGAATCAATTGAAAAATGAACTGGATTCTACCGTGATGAGATGTGTTAATTCTGTAGGTATCAATTTAAATACAGCCAGTAAATCCTTATTGAGTTATGTATCGGGAATTGGAGAGAAAATGGCAGAAAACATTATAAATTATCGTGCCGAAAATGGGGCCTTTGAAGACAGAAAACAGCTTAAAAAGGTTCCAAGACTTGGAGAAAAAGCATTCCAACAGGCAGCAGCATTTGTACGAATCAGCAATTCAAAAAATCCATTGGATAATTCTGCAGTACACCCTGAAGCGTATGGAATTGTAGAAAAAATGGCAAAGGATCTCGGCATTAAAACCGATGAACTGGTTGCCAACAAAGAAAAGATTGCCTTAATAAAGCCTGAAAGCTATATTACCGGCGACATCGGAATTCTGGGAATCCAGGATATTTTAAAAGAACTTGAAAAACCGGGATTAGATCCTAGAAAAGCCGCTAAAGTATTTGAATTTGATCCTAACGTAAAAAGCATCAAAGATCTGAAAGCAGGAATGATTCTGCCCGGAATTGTCAATAATATTACGGCTTTTGGATGCTTCGTAGATCTGGGAATCAAAGAAAGCGGCTTGGTTCATATCTCTCAATTAAAAGAAGGTTTTGTCTCTGATGTGAATGAAGTGGTAAAGCTGCATCAGCATGTAAGAGTGAAGGTAACAGAAGTAGATGAAGCGAGAAAAAGAGTGCAATTGAGCATGATTTTATAAGGATATTATGTTTTCAAGCACAAAAAAAGTCATTAATTAAAACAAGAAACACTTTGAATTATAAAAATTTAATTTTCGATCTGGATGGAACCTTATGGGATTCCAGAGAAACCATTATCAACATCTGGAATGATGTATTAAACAAAAACAAGCTGTTACAACAGGAATTGAAGCCTGAAGATATGAATCAGTACATGGGTTTACTGGCTCATGATATTCTGAAGGACATGCTTCCCGGAGTTTCGGATCAAAAGATTCGTGAGCTCCTTTCTGAAGTGGTTGCTCGGGAAAATGAGGTATTAGGTATCCAAGGTGGCATTCTTTATCCCGGTGTTGAAGATACCTTAAGGAGTCTTGCAGCCACTCACCGTCTTTTTATTGTAAGCAATTGTCAGGACGGATATATTGAATCGTTTTTAGAATACTACCGGTTCAATGATCTTTTTACAGATTTTGAATCGCACGGACGAACTCAAAAACCAAAGTATGAAAATATACAGCTTCTCATGGAAAGAAATGGGCTATCTATCGAGGATTCGGTCTATATTGGAGATACGCAGACCGATTATGATTCTGCGGCTTCCAACCATCTGCCATTTATCTTCTGTGACTATGGTTTTGGTAGACTTGCTACCCAACATGAAACGACAATTTCAGCATTTTCTGATTTAAAAAAATATATTTAAATACAATCCGGCTCACTATATCGTAAGCCGGATTTTTTTTGATCTGATCTTTTGTTATGCTACCCTAAAAGTACAGTAGTTTTTTTAATCAAAAGCTATAATGATAGCCCACTGTACAGGTCATCTCATTTAAACCTGAATTTTCAATAGCCTGATCAGTTTTTCTGAACATCTGTATAAAATTCAGATCAAAACTGTGTCTTTTCCAGGGAATATAATTGGCTCCCAGCCTGAAATTGGTCACCTGAATATTTGCGGTGGTACTTCCCGAATGATTATAGGATGCTCCAATACTGGTTTTGAGCTTATCTTCTTTAAGAAAAGATTTGGTTAACGTTACTGCCGGCCCCCAGATGCCTGATCTTTGAGAAGCAGCATAAATATGGGTAAAATTAAAAGACGTGGCAATATTCATTTTCTTTTCAGGGAATCCTAAACTATAATTGATATTGGCATTATGAAATCTGGATAAACCTCCTCTCCTTACAATTCCATTTTCTCTGTTCACCATATCATTCAGGGAATAATTGATATTAATATTTTGTACTTTTTCTTTGGTACTTGAAATGACATAATTAACATTGATATTGGTATTTTGAGAGATCTGTTTATAATCAATGGAATCTTTCGGCTGCTGGATAAGCAATGGATTGTTATTGACCGTATTAAACTGGTTAAGCTGCTTATTTGTAAACATGGTAAAGTTGGAATAACTGGCCGTGATCATCAACTTATCCGAAGCTTTCAAATTGGCATTGACAGCTCCCACCCAACGACTGGTCTGTTTGAATTTATGCCCATCCAGATTATCCCTCTGCCTTCCTATATTCCCGGAAAGAGCTAACCTGTCCTTTAATAATGTAAAAGCAGCATTAAAGGTAATATTTTCAAGATCATTGTTAAAATAATAAGCCCCCAGTGTTCTGTACCCTGGATCTATTCTTTCATACCTCACTCCTATCATCCCTTTGGTAAGCTTAAGATTTACTCCTCCATTATAAGCTGAATAGCTTTGCAGAGAAGAATTTGAGGCTAGAAATTTTGAAGCAATTCCTTTCTTTACAGCTCCTGTAGAAATGGCTCTTACATCTGCAACCAAAGCCGTATTGGCATATTCTCCATATACTTCAAGGTTTTTATCCATCCTAAAACTTCCGGTCATAGACAACACAAGGTTTTCCTGTGGAAGGACTCCTTTCGCATCCGGAGCTACAGACAGCGACCCTCTATCATCTTTTGCGTAAAATCCGATAAGTCCCAATTTGTACTTTTCCTTTTCCCATCTTATATGGGCCCCGTATCCTATTCTGCGATACGCAGGGATTGTATTGTGATTGCCATCATCTTCCACTGCCTTATTCAGTCTACCGGTCATCACCGCTACTTTTAAAGGCATATGGGGAGTAAGTTCTACGCCTGCTCCGGTAAAAAGCAACCCATTAAAGGTGTATGGAGAGAACGTCATATTCGCATCGCCGATATAGGCTTTGATCCATTTATATTTCGGAGCAATACTCACCCTGTTGAATTTGAAAGGAACCTGGTACCCTAAATGGCTTCCCTGATTGGTAAAGCTGTAAGAAACAGGCATTGTCCATCGGTATAGCCCCAAATTAAGGTTTCCATTTAAAAAATAAGTAAACGGGGCTCTTCCGCTATAGACATTAGAACTGTAAAAAACCGAATTTGCAGAAATACCGCCACTTATTTTAAAAGGTTTTTTTTTGAGCTCATCGATAGTTCTTTTTCCTATGTTTTCCAAATCCACTTCCTGTGCTTTACTCAGAGTACTCATCATTATCAATAGCACTATTGTAATGCTTTTTGTATACATTTTCTTCATTTAAAAAGCATTAAGGTTGTTTTTGTACTTTGATATCCACCACGATATAGGAATTGGGTCCGTTAGCAACAAAATTCTTTACTTTAACAGCTCCTTTTCTCCCATCTGCTGTCTGAAAGAGGATGACTCTCGGTACAACAGAATTATTGAATGGCGACTTTCCCGCATTGGTTTCTGAAATATTGACAGAGGCAAAATCATTTCCGGAATCTACCGCATCAAATCCTGCAGGCGAAAGCTGAACCCCCACCAACTCCTGTGAATTTATAATTTTAGAATGAATTGCATTGGGAATCGCCATAAATCCATTATCCTGAACTTCATCCGGTGAAATAAAACGGTTGTAAGCAAAGGATGGGTTTAATCCAAAAAAGGCAAAATCTATTTTGCTTCCATTGGCCTGATTGACTTCTCCCTGCTTTAACACGGTCCCCAATTCGGATGAAAAGAAGCATCCTATTGTAGCGTGTGCACTGTTTATTCCCAGTTTGATGTCTGTAAACGATAATAAGTTAGTATCCGGTAATACAGTGACTTGCTTTTGTAGTATTTTGGTTTCTTTATCATTGGTAGATTTCAGAATAATGGTATATGTTCCTGCTGTAGGAAGTTTGATATCCGGATTAGTAGAGGTAGAAACACCCGGAACCGCTCCTGCAATATTCCATTCATAGGAAGTGGCATTGGTCGATACATTATGGAGATGAAGGAGAACAGGAGCCTGATAATCATGATCAATAGGATCAACAGTCCAATTAAAATCTATGGTCATTGCCGGTTGTACGTTCACTGTTTTCTGGATTGAGTAGGTTTCCAGTCCGTTAGAAACAGTCAGCTTAATGCCATGATCTCCCGGTGTCGTAAATACAACTTCTGGATTTTCAGCATGAGAAGTAGCGGGAGCTCCGTCTTCAAATTCCCAAAGATATTGAGTGGCTCCTAAAGATTGATTAACCATTTTTAAAGTAACAGGTGAAATATTACTTCCCTGCATCTGCCATTCGAAATCTACCTTCACGGCAGCGTCTGCTTTCACTTCTATCTCTTTGGTATCTACATTTCCATCTTTATTGGAAGCTTTTAATTTTATTTTGTAAATCCCGGGATTGGCATAGGTAACAGATGGTGGACTTTTTTCCGTAGCGCTTGTGACAGTTGCTCCTTCAAATGACCATTCATATGTTTCTGCTCCTGTAGATTGGTTTACAAGCTCTACTTTTACAGGTACGGAATAGTCATTATTGACCACTTTTATGCTAAAATCAGCCTTTACGGGTATACTTTCTTCTACAGCACAAGCATTGAATGTGAATGCCAATGCCATCATGATAACATAGGAGACAATGTTTAGATTATTGTAAGTTTTCATTCGTTTATTTTTTTACCATGATAATTATTGAACAAGCATTTTTTTCACCAGCGCTTCATCTCCTGTTTCTAAAATGATCAGATAGGTTCCTGCCGGAAGTGAGGTATTGAATGGTATGGTGAAGAAGGTAGATGAAGGAAGCTTAGCTGCAGGCTGTACTTCATGGGAAACCATATCTACTATTCTTACATTTACAGGGGCCTCTTTTTCCAGCCCTACCAATACTTTGAATACTCCATTATTAGGATTAGGAAGAATGGTAAATTCTCTTATATTGGTTGTTTTTACAGGATTAAGATTCACTCCGGATGTATTTTCTTCTACTATTACTTTTTTATAGAATGTTTTTACACATTCTCCCTGTATCCCTTTAAGTCCTATTTCGTAAGCTCCTGTTTTAAAGAATTTTAATTCTAAAAAATCATCTGTTTTATGGAGAATCTGAATATCCGGTGTATCGGGAATGATCCATTCTACTTTCTGAGGTTGCGTTGGAGATGTATTCACGAGCACTACAGTAGACTCAACATAAGCATGGGTCGTAAGCATCAATTGTGGATTCAGAACTTCCATAGAGTTTTTAATCACCACAGAATCTGTTGCGGTACATCCTTTGGAATCGGTGATCAATACGGTATAGGTCCCTGCTGTGGACAAAGTAACAGAGGGTGAAGTCGCGATTATATTTCCCGTTTGATCCTTCCACTGATACTTTGCTCCGGCTTCATGAATATCAACATGGTAAGTTTGAGTATCTCCGGAGCATAAAGTGATATCCGGTCCGAGATCTACTTTGAGCTCTGCCGGATCGGTCAGGGTATAATTTTTGAAAATACTGCATCCATTGGCATCTGTAACAGTAGCGGTATAAGTGCCTGCGGTAATTCCTGTATTATTTAATCCTGACACTCCGTTGGACCAGACAATAGTATAGGGAGCTTTCCCTCCTGTTACATTAATTTTAATTTCTCCGTTAGCTGCCCCAAAGCAGATGGGGTTGATGACCGAAACATCTTTGATAAGCAACTGATCCGGTCCATCAACCTGAATGCTGCCACTTACCTTACAGTTTTTGGAATCATTCACCAGGACAAAATAATTGCCCGCAGACACACCGGTAACGACAGGTGTTGTATCATTGGTATTCCATTGATAGGAATAAGCTCCGGTTCCTCCTGTAGCCACTACGGAGACCTCTCCTCCATTTTGGTTATAGCATGCAATGGTATTGGCAGAAAGGGCAATAGCCAGTTCGGCAGGAAATCCTAGCGTATACTGAGCATCTGTTGTATTGCCATTACCATCTTTTACAAGGACTTTATAAGTTCCTGTTGTCAGGTTTTCCAATGTGGGTTGGGTAGCGCCTGGAATATTTTGGAAAAGTCCGTTATTTAAAATCTGCCATTGGTAGGTATAAATTCCTACCCCTCCTGTCACCACCGCTTTCACCCCCCCATCTTCAGCTTCATCCGGAACTCCGTTACCATTGAGGTCTGCTTTGTACTGATAATTATTGGCGATATTACACGAGATCTGTTTTTCAACTTCAATAGCAGCGATAAGCGGCAATGGCTGATCTACGATAAATTCCCTGGAAATAATACCACAATTTTCCAACTGGCTGGATGCACCGGGATAGTTTTTATCTTTTACCGTTATATAATATTTGCCCGCAGGAATCCCATCAAGCTTAATGGTAAAAGGGTTATTAACGGCATCTGTAGTAATTCCGGTATTGATGACCGGGCCGGTAGGACTGTCTTTTCTCCATTCAAACTGATAAGATCCATCTGAATTTGGGGTACCGCCTGTGACTCTTACCGAGATATACCCATTACTTGCTCCGTATCCTGTTGGCTGTGAAATTTCTATCTCGGCATCCGGAAGAGCGATGGCTGCTGCCGGCTGGGTAATGGTTACCGTAATTTCTTTTTCAACTGAGGAATTTCCGGGATCTTTGGCTACACAAAGATTGGAGTCTCTAACTTTTATCTTATAAACCCCTGTGGCAAGGTTTTCTACCTTAGTATGGTTTCCATTATTAAAATCTGTCCAGTCAAGATAAGGCTGGTCATCTTTTACGATTTTATATTGAAATGTATTCTGGCCTCCTGCTGCTGTAAGTACTATATTTCCATCGCTTCCCTGAAAGCAATATACATTGGTTTGTGAAGTCATTGAAAAAGTAACCGGATCCGGTTTTAAGATTTCAAATTTTATGGTATGCTGCGGCGCATCGGTATAGGTTGCATTGGGCCCGTACGCACCCAGTAAATCCAGTTTATATTTTCCAGGAGGAATATTCTGAAGTGTATATGAAGTTGTATTCTGAAGCGCTCCCGTAATGTCCTGGGTTAATACGGCAGCTCCCGTTACTGTATTAACCAATGAAATTTTTAAAGTTTCACCGGGTTTAAGTTTTCGGTCAAAATTCAAGGTTACGGTTCCATCTGTTGTATCAGAACATTTGGTTGGGGTTACCGAGTTGGAAATAATATGAGGTGCAGACTGTAGAATAGTTAATACCAAAGGATCTGAAACAGCCTGATAAATACCATTGGAAAGACATGATGCCACCCTGATATATATATTCTGTCCCACATGTTGTGAATAGTTGTCTCCCAGGATATCTTTTGCAGAAATACTCAGCTTATTGAGGTTTGATAAAGAAGGATTGATATCCAACCAGTTAATATTATCCAGGCTATACTGATAATGATATAGATCTGCTGCAAAACCCTGTCTGGCATATAGATTAATTTTATCATCTGAGGGTAGATTGGTATTGGGTTGGTTTGACCCGGGAGGTGTTTCAGATACCAGCGTATGGACCGGAAGAAATCTCAGATTATAGTTAAACGGGGGATTAAAGTGATCACTGTTTTCCGCATTGGGAAAGTGCTCTTCCACATGCAGTGGGGTACAGATATCGGTTGTTCTGAAATAATGTCCTTCCAGAACTTCAGTATTTGACTCTTGCTTGATCCAATTTATAAATATATTATACCGAATCCCTACCGGCTTTTTAGCCGTGGTATAGATATTAGAAAAGTTATAGGTAGAGTTATTATCATCATCATGAAACAAGGGTTTATAAAAGATTTCGTCTCTTGAGCCGTCTTCATAATACATATAAATATAAATCCGTGAGTTAGAGGAATTCTTTTGGATATTGTGGGTGAGTACTGCATCAAAATTTTTGAATTCTACTTTGTACTCTGCCTTTCCGCCCTGCCCCCACAGCAAGACATGGGTCATTGCAAGAAATAATAATATAATTTTTTTCATTGGTGTTGTGTTTTTAATATTCGATTGCTATTTTTTCAGTTTTTGCCACCCGGTTACTTTTTAGCATGGGTTTCAGCAAATAGGTATAGGTATTCCCAACCTGTATGGATCGATCTTCCAAAAAGTTCTGCTTTCCTGTTAAAGTTCCCCAGAGACTTGGTTTTCCGCTTCCTTTCTGACGGTATACAAGGATCTCTCCTGCATCGTCTCCGTTCATCTTCCAGTTCAGTTCAATCTGTGCCTTGCTTCTATTGGCTAAGCCGGAAAGATGGGTAAGGATCGACTGTGCTTCAAAACTGTTGCTTCTCAGTGTTATTTCCAGAGATTGATCAGACTGTAGTTTGCTTTTATCTATGGCAAGCATGTAATAAGTGTACTGTTTATCCACTTCCACGTCTTTATCTGTGTAGGTGTATTCGGGTTTGATCTCTCGTGTTTCATAGATCATCTTCCAGCTTTTATCTTCTGAATCTTTTGCCTGACGGTATAGCTGATGGGCAACAACATCATCACTATGGCTCTTCAGCCATTGCAATGTTATTTTCCCATCATCTTCCAGTTTGTATTTTGTAAAGACAGGAGCTTGTGGTTTTACCTGATCAGGTTTTTCCAGTTCCAGAATAATGGAAGGTTTTGATTGATTTTTCCTTCTATCAGTAGCTGTGATGTAATAATAAACTTTAGCATTCAGGTTCTCCAGTGTCACTTTATCTTCAAATGTATTCCCGGTAATGGCCTGAGGGGTAAGCCTTACCAATTCATCACCTTTTTGAATTCCTCTGAAAACATGATAACCTTCAAGATCCTTTTCTGTATTAGCCTTCCATTGAAGGTGAGCGATTCCCAAAGAGTCTATTTTTCCTTTAAAATCTATGGGTGTTTCCGGAGGGGTTGTATCATTAGGCTGTGCCAGAACAGAAAATGACTCACGCCTGTCTCCTCCTTTTCCAACGACCAGTATTTTATAATAATTGGAGGGTGAAAGACTTTTGGTCACCAGACTTCTTGTGGTAACAGGAATTTTATTTTTGATGGTTTTATAAGTGTTCTGAGCATCGGTTTCGGAATATAACAGTTCAAAAGAAAAAATATCTTTTTCAGCTTCTTTAGGAAATTCCCATTCTAAAGCAATACTTTCGTCTTCCCCCATGCTAAGTTCAGAAATCCTTGGAGCGGCTTCCATGCTCTTTTTACCTGCACCGGAAATATTATCAGAATAAGGACCATAGTCTCCAAAAATAGTTTTCCCGCGAATCCGGTAACTAAATTTTGTATTATTTTGCTTCAGAGAGTCCACAAAGATCATTCCCCGGGTTTGTTTTCCCTCATTATCGTTCATATTCATCACCGGAAGGTCACCCAATTCTTTAAATGAGCTTCCCTCTTCTGCTCTCTCCACATAATAAGCGGTATATGTTTCCCGAAGCTGCAGATATTCCCAGGAGAGCGTTACTGTCTGATCCTTAAACAAGGCAATAAAGTCAAGTGGCTTAGGAAGTTCCTGAATAGCAGTAAGAGCAGCTAACGCCTCTCCGCTCACCGGCAGCCTATTCGTTGATTGACCTTCCTGAATTACACTTACCGTATAAAGGTATCTTTCATTGGGTTTTACATCGGTATCCACATACCCCCATCCGGCAAGTTTTGCGACCTCAAAATCCAGATCAGCTGCCATAAGAGCATAGGCAAAACGTTGTTCTATTTCTGCCGATTTATTGACCACACCTTCAAGTTTTCCCTGTTTTTCTCCTATTTCCACCTCAAAGCTATCCCCAAAAAGAGACTGGGCAACAATGGCGGCATTATCGTTTTTCTCTACAGCTTTCTTCCATTCGCTTTCAGAAGCCGCTTTAAAAATTCCAAGGTCTTTTTCTTCAGGCTGCGGAAGGACTTTTCCGTTTCTGGACAAAACGTATCTTTTCAACGTATATCCTGTTTTATTGGCCCGCTGCCAGGCCAATGGTTCATCTACAGCCCATCTCAGTGCTATTCTCTCTTTTTTCGGATCTGTTTTAAGCCGTATGTGAGGGGTTACCGGCTTATCATTATCCTTTTGCTGTCCCCATAAAGAAATACAGGAAAGCATCATGAAAAGCAATACATGCTTTTTCACGTTAGATTGTGTTTTTAGATTCATTTGTGTATGTTTATTAAGCATTCTACTATTTAAAAATGTAGTGTTGCTTCAATAAAATTTGAGGGATAAAGTCCTGCTGAATCTAATGATACTCAGAAGGAAATAAAATTTGTATTAGTTTTTACAATTGTTTTGATAATCATTCGAGATGTGGGTGAGGCCTTCTTTTGTTTTGGTATCATATTTTGAAAAATCCAACGCCGAACAACCTACTTATTCATCAAATATTTTCTTAATTTTTTCGGATTTTCTTCTTCCAAGGTCTCCTTTTTCACCTAAATAAACCGCCTTGGGTTGATTGGCTAATTTCAAATAATAATCCTGCGGATTTTTGATATCCAAAAGAACATAACTGCCATTGTTCTCTGAAAGGATCTCAGTAAATACTCTTCCTCCAAGCATGCCTACACCTTCTACCCCAATAAAGCAGTGTTCTCCTGCACAAAATTTTATACCATCTTTTGCTTTAAATGATTCATTTTTCCCATTACTATTCAATACCACTACAGCTCCGTAACGGGTAAGGTCAGCAATTCCTTTTTCTCTTCCCAGTATTGCTTTGATAGATTCAAATTCTATGGTAATATTTCCCACTTTTTTTGCTCCTGTTTTATCAATAACATATCCGGGAACATCATATATATTTTTAGACTGGGCTTTTGCATTATTTTCTGCTTCCTGATTGTTTCGGTTGACAAGACCTTCCACAGCAGCTCTCATGTCTCCCAGAGTATAGCCGTTAGTATAAAGTTTTTTAACCATGCGATCAGCCATTTTATCCTTAGATAATGGTGCTTGGAAATCATTATCCTCAACTGTGATTTCTGCAGCTTTATTATCATAGGTGTAAATTTTCAGGCCAGCTCTATTATTGTATTTGTCACTATTTGTACACGCCAGCTTACCAATCAGTATTTTATTGTTATCATATACACTATACTCATAGCTTTTGGATATAGCCGTGTTTTCGGTATTAACTCTCCGGATAAATCCTACAAGTTCTTTATTTTTATTCCAGATTTGACCATAATCATCTATAACAATTCCGTTGTCTTTAGCTACAGCATCTTCTTGGTTCGTTTGTTCTTTTAAGATCGTCTTAGTCTTTTCTCGTGCCTGAGAAACAGAGCGGTCAGTGATACTGAAAAACTCTTTAACTTTAGTATCATTGATTCCTTCTATTGTGATGAGTCCCTGAGCCATGGCATTCTGAACCAGCAATTTCCCCAGATTTAAAGTAAAGCCTGTATCTGCATAATTTGCTTCTCTAATATTGCCGTTTTCTCCGGTAAACTCAACCCATCCATTTTCATTCTGATCCGGACTTCGTGTCTGTGCGGTAAATTGTAGTTTATCATTGAGATCGTTAAAACTGAAAACGCCACGTCTATCACTCACTATAGCCACCACTTTATTATCTAAAAGCAGTTCTCCTTTTTTTATTTTTATTTCCTGAGAAAATGCAGAAATACCCACCAGAAAGGCGGAGAATACGAAAAATTTTGTGTTCATCATTTTGTTTTTAAATTGTATTGTATAAGTTTTATTCTTTTTTGAGTTTGTTTTCTTGTTCATCGTTTAGAAGACCTCATCTATACGCCTTCACTACCGTCCATACGTTCATCTGTATCCCTGAGCTTTGTGTCCTTGGGAACTTAGACACTTACATCCGGGAATTATTTAATATTCTTTTTAGCAACTTCTATTAGCTTATCAATATCTGCCTCTGCTGGCAAGAGTATCTTGCTAGTGTCCGCTTTACCCTTGTAAAAGGGTCTATCCAAAATACGGTAGCAAAGCTTATAAAGTAAGCACCATCTTTTTCGTAAAATTTATATTTTCTACTCATTTTTTATTTTTATAGACACGAGCGAGACGCTTGTGCCAGCAAGGAGATTTATTTCAAAGAAACACTAATCTCATATACTATTCTATTTCATCTTTTACAATTATATGTTTATCATCTTTTATATCATTTCCCTTTAAAATACTAAAAGTGAAACTCTTATTTTCATCTAGATGATGATTTAATATTAAACTTTCATTTATATTTTCAAAAAACAACTCTATTCCCATATCACTCGGAAGACTTTTTTCTTTTGAATTAAGATTATTTTTAGTCAAAATTTTAATTTTTTTAATTCTTTTATTCATAAAGTGGTTAAATAATAAATCTCTATTGTCTTTAACAGAGAAAATCATTCTGACATCTGAGTTGACTTCTTCATCTAAAACATAGTAAGGATTAATATTCATGCTATCTTTCTGACATAAAAGCATAACAGAATTTAGTTCATCAGCAGAATAAAATAAATATTCTAGATCATTTGAAAATCTTAATAAAACTGATCCAGATGAATATTTAAAAAATGAAATTTTATTTTGATATTCATTATAATCACTCCAATCATACACAAACTCCTCATATGTTTCATATGATATCTTTAGAATATCTTTTATCTCATTTCCTATTATTTTACTCAATTTTTTCTTATCCTGCGAGGGGTAATATTCTATAAATTTATCCTTTCCCATTATTCAATATTCTTTTGAGCAACTTCTATTAGCTTATCAATATTTGCATCTGCTGGCACGAATATCATGCTAGTGTCCGCTTTACCCTTGTAAAAGGGTCTATCCAAAATAAGGTAGCAAAGCTTATAAAGTAAGCACCATCTTTTTCGTGGAATTTATATTTTCTACTCATTTTTTATTTTTATGGACACGAGCGAGACGCTCGCCCCAGCAGGGGGATTCTAAGTAAATCAAATAATTTTCTGTAATACTTTTCCAATCCATTATCTTTTTCCATTCATTATCCTTTGCATTATATAGACTTTTCTTTCCAAGTATAAAATATTTACCTGTTGATAAAAATAATCTTCAAGGTCAGAGTATAAACAATCATAAATAACATTCTTTAATTCATATAAATATTGTTTTATATGCAATTTTTATTTTTCTATAAACTCAACCTGAAATGATTTACATGCTATGCGAATCTGATTCTGATAATGTTCTTGCCCAGCGTCTCCTTTTAATAAAAAATATTTATAATCATCAGCGTCTAAACCAATTGATTTTAAACCTATGACAAATCCCATTTCACCATTATATTCTTCTGCAATTTTTATTTTTTGTCCTATTATTCCAGAATCAAAGACCAGAGAACAGCCAGAAAATATTAAACATTTTGTGTCATCATCAAATAAAATAACAACTCTTTCAGATTTATAATAATGATTTATTCCTGTAACAGTTAAATTTTTAATTTCCTCCATTATTTTATTATTTTAATTCCTTTTCTTATTATTTCTTCTTTCGTCAAGACCTTACCACCATCATGAAATATAGTATTATTAAACCAATTTTCATTTCTCATTAACATTTGTAATTCCAATTCGGTTACTAATCTTTTATTCATAACCAAATCAGGAGTATGCACTAATCCTCCAATTATTGCTTTATCAACTTCAACTCCCGTTATATCAAACAAAATTTTACCCTCATTCTTATTTATGGTTTCATTTAAAACATCCGTGATATTACGTTCAAAACTCCTACTTTCCATCAAAACATACATATCTGTAAATATTTTATCTGTTTTATCAGTCCAAACATTTGCACCAACTTCTTTACCAAATGCCTCTAATGTTCCATTCATATCTTTTCCTAAAGCTACATTATTATATTTTGGATATTCTATTATTTTTCCAATTTTAGGATCCCATTTTTTTATTGTTTTTATTACTTTTTTATTAACTATATCTTTTACTAAAAAACTTCCTTGCTTCTTAGCAAACCTCTCCCCCGTATCCTCAACTCCATCCTTCAATCCATCTGTTCCTTTTTTAAAAAATCCAGCGCCCATTGCCATAGAAACCACTGTAACACCATCTTTACCCATTTCATGATAAGTGATGTGTCCCGGGCTGTTGGCGTAAACATCCCACTTATTTTTAAGAGCTCCCGTGGCAGCATTTTTAATACTTTTTAAATTAATATTTTTTACTGCTTTCCAAATTCCTTCTCTTACTTCCTGCTTAGTAGAAACATCATATCCCAGCTTTATCAGTTGTGGATAATCTGTAACCTCTCCAATGACACCATCTCCAACTCCCGCAAATGTTGGTGGAATATGGATATTAGACTTATCGTAATTTTTATCTTTATTCCAATAATCCTCTGGCATGGCAGCATTTTCCCAAACACTTACCCCAAGGTCCTCCAGGGTGTCCAACCACTCCTTGCCATTCATTTGCTTTACATAAAATGCTCCGCCATCTTCCGTAGAAGTATTTACTGACGGGGTAGTTTTATTATTTAGGCCTCCAAGCTCCTTGAGCTTTTCATCCATCAACGTCTCGACTTGCTGCTCTATGTTCTGCTTTTGATTTGCTGTTTTAGGATCACCTTTCCCTGTAAGTTCAAACTTAGAAGTTAATTCTCCATTGTTCTCTGTGATGGTAATTTTGTATTTCCCTTCTACATTTTTTGTAAATAAAACACCTTTATCCAAACCTTTACCTTTATCTGGGCTATCCGTAGAACAGTCTCTTTGAGCCATAACTTCTCTGCCATCTATGGTCACTTTATTCTCTACATTTTCATCCAGAGAAACAGCAATGGCTGAAGCGGGACTTTCAAACTGATAGTTACTCTCTATACAATCCTGCCCTTTGGTTTTGTAGAAATGACCATCTGTACAGGAGGTAAATATCTTTCCGTTGCTGTAGAATGAATACACATTCCCTAACCTGTTAAAGGATAATGGATAATCTCCTGCTTTTAACTTATGAGGAACTTTATCAGTTACATTTTTCTGGAACTGGAAGGTTTTACCTTTTAAGTTTTCATGCTCCTCTATATTCCAAATACAGGCGTTTTTAGTAAGATCATTAAGCGCTTTATGATACTGCTCAATTTTTTGTTTTAGTTCTTTTTGTTTTTTGAGGCATTCATCTTCAATGCCATCCTCAGAACCCTTCTTCTTTTCCTCTTTTACAGCACAGCTCAGGTTTTGGAGCAGCTTATCAATTTCTTCTTTCTGCTGGTCAAGCTTTTCTTTTTGTTCCTTCGTTGCCAGGCCCTGCCCGTATAGCCCCGAAGCAGTTTCTCCTCCTCCTTTGGTATAGGTGCCTATATCTTTGTACAGTTTTTCCCACTCTGCCTTGGTCATTCCACCATGACTTATGGCATTATCAATGGTTTTTACAATTCCATCAAAGAGATTTCCTAAATCATTGAATATCTGATTGACACTTACAACATTTTCTTCCTTCGGATCATAAGTGGTTTCAATAACCCCATCAATCAGCTTCTTGTCTGTATTGAGCTTAATGTTATTGAAGGAAACTTTTAGTTTTGTATCTGCTAAATAGGGAACTTCAATAAATCCAATCCCTGTATAAATACCATTACTGCCTTCTGCTGATAATACCGTAACCGGAAAGTCTCCCGCTGTAAAGACTTCATTATTACTCAGCATAGTTTGTAGTGGATTCCTGTTAGCAATATCCACTGCCGGCATAATCCCGCACTGATAGTTATGGTTTGAGGCGCTGCCATCGGTGGTAAAAAGCTGAATTCCACTATAGCTGTATGCGGTGTTTTCATTGGGAGCTGAATTGAAATTATCTACTGTGGCCATCTGTCCGCAAAGATTTCCTATTCGGTATTCATATTCAGTTTTATCTTCAAGGCCGGTAAGAATAGCAACAGGCTGATAGCTTTGTTGGGTAGCCCATTCTGTAGTGCTTCCTTTTTTTCTGTATTGAACATTGTACAGACCTTCCGGCTGCCCGGCAAGGCTCCACCGAATTTCTACCTTTCCTTTCCCTATATTTTTGGCCATCAGCAAGGTAGAAACAGCACAATTTTCTACATAATCAAAGTAAAATATTTCTGACAGCCCATTGTTTTTATATACTCCATTATCATCGGTAGCGTTGGCTCCCAAGACAGGGTTTCCTGATTTTGCCTGTACCTGCCAGGCATATCTTTTACCGGGGATAAGCCGGGTTTTATCTATCCCGTAATATAAAGTAGGTGCGTAGGTCTCTTCCTTCCATAAGGGAGGTGCAGATAAGAAGCCGGAAACAGGGCTTTGCCACGGATCCCAAAGTTCTTTTAAGGTAAAAATATATCGGGAATTGGGGGCCATCTGTCTTGGCATCCATTGGAATACCATCCCGCCTCCGCTTCCATAAGGAGCTAATGCCTGAACTTTTTCTGCATTTTGGGGGAGGGTAAGTATTGGAGGATCATACTGAACCAAAAATACCGGTGCACAGGTTTTCGCGGAAAGGGTATTCCTGGTATAATAATCATACGCCTGAAAGCAGAATTGGTATACCCCATCTGCCAAAGGTTTTGAATATTCCACGGCATTGAGTCCTGCCAGGTTTTGCAGCTCAAAAAGGGAGCGTATATCTACATTCGTTAAGGTGATAGTATTCCCGGGGTAAAGCATGAAAGGATTTAAACCCACTACGAAGTCATTTGACCGGGCAATAGGAACGGCATTGAGCCCTGCTTCCAACGAAAACTTAATCCCTGTCTGATGTTGAGGTTCCAAAAGATCAGTCATTACAACCTGGAGCTGGAGCTTATTATCAGTACTTGTAGCATAATCTCCAAGCCTCAGGCTATAAGGAGGGATGACCACAGGTACCAGTTTTACCGGATACTGCTGCCCCCTTACGTTGACAGAAATGAGGCTTAAAACGGTAAAGAGGGATACTACAATACACTTCAAACAATAAGCAGCAAGCCATTGTTGTTTTCTATTGTATAATTGAAAATAACTTCGCATCATCTTTGTGTTCTTATTTGTGTTATCAGGAATGATCAGCTAAAGTCTGCTGTCTTTATTTAAATTCATAATTCATTTGTTTTTCAGAGCCTTGTTTATTGCCTGGCAAGATATAGCTCGCTTTTACCTTATATTTTGTTTCAGGAATGGTTCCATAAGTGGATTCAAGCAGTGCATTGATCAGTGTTGATCTTGTAGTGCCCGGTGCACCCACATATTTAGAAGCGGCTTTGGAAACCAGCTCGTACCAGTCTGATTTGTAATAACTGAACAGATCATATCTGAATGGGAACGTCTGCTTCAAAAACTCATTTCCTTTATCATTCCCCAAATACTGGAGATATGAAGTAAATACAGGGAAGGCTTTTACAGGGGGAATTCCTGCAAAGTCTCCCTCATTTTCTGCCCTGGTGAGTGTGAGTTCATCCAATGGATAATGGTTGTAAATCAACCCTTTAAATCGATCTGCAAAAGCATCATCCATTACCGCTGTAAGACTTATCAAGGGTTTATTATCTGTATATTTTGAACCGGAAATTTCTGTGGCATCAAAATATTCGTCTGCCTGCATATTATTTTGAAGGGTTACTACATCAGAGCTTA
This sequence comes from uncultured Chryseobacterium sp., assembly GCA_963518055.1. Lineage (GTDB taxonomy): Bacteria > Bacteroidota > Bacteroidia > Flavobacteriales > Weeksellaceae > Chryseobacterium. The sequence goes on along the minus strand of CAUQIC010000016.1, from coordinate 95,931 downwards.
ATTTTATCCATAGTGGGCTGAAGTGTAAGGCAGCAATCTTATCGGAAAGGGTATTGTATCTACTGGTTCTGAATACATACGAAAGTCTGTTAATTTCTCCGTTTTTAGAAAGACTTTTTGCCTTTTTTATTTGCGTAGTCACAGAGACTGCCGACCCTTCATTACTTTCTTCGGTTTTCTCTGTATTTTCTACCGTATCGTTATCAGAAGAACCTTTAGACCCACTCTTATTTTTGGCAATCAGTGCCAGCGTATACTCTTTTTGTCCGGCTAGATCCGGCACTTTGAAATTCACCATATTATCGGTCGGATTATAGGAGAAATTACTTGGCATCGGGGAATCGGCAGCAAAGATTGTGGAAGTGCCCCAATTCGGATCATCAAAGAGATAGTCCTGCCCTCTCTTTAATTTGATATATCCATCGGTACTTTCTCCCTTATAATAATTTTCCTGTTCTGCTACCGGATAAGCATATTTGATATTGGATAAAGGAATGGCTTCCGGTGCTGAACCGGTGGTGAATGTGCGTTCTTCAATCTCTACTGCTTTTTGTCCATCGACCATTACCACTTCATACATTCCGTTCTTTTTCTCCATAAAGCTTACCTGAGCTATCGCTTTCAGGGTTTTATGGGGTGGTAGAATATCATCGGAAATAAAGTTGGCAAAATCTTTAGTCCCGGCATATTCTACAATACCTTTAATCTCCTTCCCATGGTCATCTATAATGGTCATTTTATCCACTACCACTTTATAAGTATGATCTCCATCATCTTCAGGAATCACGATAGGTTCATTCACACGAACTCCAAAAGTAGCCTGTGGAATGGCAAAAACATCTACATTGGTTTCTTCTTTTTTAGGGGTCAGATCGGTAATGATTTTCATCCCTCCCAGCACGGAGACGTTTTCAAGGATGCATTCTTCCCCAAACTCCATTTTAAATCTGAAACGTCCTTTTATCAACCCGCCAAGCAGGTTGTAATAGCCGCCAAGGTATCCTCTTACCCAGTATGGATTAGGTCCTTTGGCCTGTAAAAGTGCTGCTACTCCGGCTTTAATAATGGGGATTTTCTTTTTAATAAACCAAAGCTTGATTTTAATGCCCAGCTCGCCCTGCAAGTAAACATAGGCCTGGCCGTTAGCATACCATCCGTTGATCCCAATCTGATCTCCGCCGCGATTAGAACATTTAGCTTCACCATAGTTCTTAAGCATAATGTCTGTACCCAAACCGGCCTGAAACCGGGCATACAGGAACAATGCGGTCATATCCCCGGTATCAAACTTAAGATGGGTTCCAAAGGCAAAGCCTTTTCCATCCCCAAGAGCATTAAGATTGCTCATATAATCCAGATCCTGCACTTTAAGTCCCAGAATTTCGGCCACCTCAACCGGTGGTGGCGGACTGCCCGGAATACGGGTTCCCACCATAAAGTAGCTGGATGACTGTAAATAGAAGCGATCAAAACCAACCTTAAGCCCGATCATATCCGTTGGGGTACCAATGTGCATATACCACTCATCCGGAGCGATATGTACCACCGCCCATCCGGCACGGCCATTAGGGCCAATTCCTTTGATAATTCCTTTGGCTATATTAATAAATACGTCTAAGCTTGCATGAAATACACTGTTGTTGAAATCATAATTCATAGCCAGTTTAGCATAGATGGAGCCATCCACCTTTTCTGTCACCGGATATTGCTGGTCCACCATTCTGGTATCTAAGGAAGCATTAGTCCGCTTATTCTGTCTCAGGTCATTGAGAAAGTTGACATTCCCTGTCATTTCTTTAAATTTTTTCTGCATTCCGGCCATCGCATCCCCGGGAACCAGCTTGGTAAGATCAGCCATAACAACAGCTTCTCCTATAAACCCTATATTGGCCAGTCCTCCATTGGGATTGGTAGAGATGCTGAATCCGGCCATAATATCAATCGTTTTCCGGGTTGGAATAGATCCGTAAATACCTGCCCGCAACGCCAGACCTACTGTATTGTCCGGTTTCAGTACTAAAGCTTTTTCTTGATAGGCAGGATTGATACTCAGTTCTCTGTCCGGAATCATCCGATAAAATGCACCGCCTGTAAAACCTGTAATTTTCAAGGCTGTTGCCTGAATATTAAGCCCTTTTACAGATCCTTCAAATCCCCAATACCGGAAGGTACTATATCCAAAGGCGGCAGCGACTTCAACTGTGATTTTACTTAATGCTGTAATTTCGGCTTTAAGATTTGCCTTAAATCCATTTCCGTACAGAGGATCTTTGCGCATGATTTCAAGATTTCCGGAGATCTTCCCTATTCCAATATCAACATTATTGAGCGCCAGCTGGGTAAGGTTAAATCCATCATATTTCCAACTTTGGTGGTTGTTTTCACTTACAATTAAGCCATTGATCATCATTCCACCTGTAGCCGAAAAACGTTCTTCCTGTAAACCAACGGTAACTTTAAACCCTAAATTCGCCTGGGTCCCATCTGCCACCACAACAATATTGCTGATACTTGCGGGAAATCCTGCTAATTTTTGTTCTCCTTCCACTCCAAAATACTGAACCGTTACAAAGGGTGCTTTGGTCTGTAAAGTAAGACCCTGGAATTTGATTCCTTTAAAATCGGCATCTTTTTTACTGCCGGGATCGTTATCATCTGCAGAAGAATTAGCGGCAATCGTCATACTGCCATTCAGAATTGCCTTAGGCAGAAATTCTTTATTTTTCACGCGCATTTCAATAGAAGAACCTGCTGCAATGGTTGCTTTGGCACTCCAGATATCAAAATTAATATCATTAAGAGTGCTCACAGAAATCAGATATTGTTCTTCTGTAATCGCTCCTCTGTATCCCAGATAGTTGGGAATGCCATTTGAAGAGCTGTCATTATTTTTTTGAACCGGAAGCTGTATTTTCCCTTCCAGATTCGCTCCTACAATTTTAGAAGCGGCAAGGTCGATTCCAATTTTATCCAGAGAATATCGCCATGCATTTTCTCTATTCGTAATGCCTCGTTCTATCGGGAAAATATTATTGGCGGCAAAGCTTCCGGATACGCCATAGGAATCTATTAAAAGGTTATTCGCTTCAAAAGAGACCCGGGTATCAATATGATCTTCTGTTTTGAATTCTTGTGGAAGACCAATATGCAAGGTCTGTACATATAAGCCTCTCCAGGATTCTGATCCACCAATCAGATAGCCATGGGTACTGTAATATTGAGGAAACTGCACACTTGAATCGGTTCTTACATCACTAAGATCCAAAATGGCATTATTCACAAAGAAAGAAAAATATCCTTTGTCCTGATTCTTAACCTGTGAGGTGATGGCAAAAGGACTGATGCTCACTTTCACCAAAATATCATTCCAGTCACTTGCTTTAAGGGTAAAATCACTCCGAACTCTGTTGGTCTGTCCCTTGTCTCCGGTTTCCGGTAACAAAACTCCTTTATAGTCCAATGGAACCAGCAGATTCCTTGAAATCTGCAAATTCCCTTTTAAAGAAAGCTCTTTGATCCCATCACAATCTATAATAACATAGGTATTGTCATTTACACTGCCTCCATTCAGCTTATTGATCCTGCCTCCTTCCAGGGTAAGCATCCATTGATTTTGATTGAAGGGCATATTGATATCTCCAAGAAGAGAAAGTTTTGCTTCTCCTATAATTTTCCCACCATAAGATAATTTCACATCTTCTGCGCCAAAAAAAAGGGTTTTCTTTCCACCTTCAGCGCCTTGTTGGGGAGTAACTACTCTTGCATAGACAGTAATCAGGGCATATTCTGGAGTAAATTTTGCTTTGGTGACCACAATACCATACTCTACATTTGATTTATTTTCTGTAAGGCCTATCGGTAATTCTGTAAGCTCATTGGGATTGATGGTATTGGTAAAGTTTCCATTTTTTTCAAGTTCATTGAATGCTCCCATCGCTTTCCCAATTTCTTTATCATTTTCAGGATCACTTGCTATTTTCGGAAAAAAGGAAAAGTCATCTGGCTTAGAGCCGGAATATTTTTCAGCAGGAACAAAATTTGTTGTTTTGGGTATGGATAAAGAATCTCCTCTGATAACTATGTTTGCTTTTATGGAGCTCACCAATAGAAATAGGGAGATAATAAAAATAGAATCTATTTTTGTCATCATTGTGTATGTTTCAGTCAAAATTAGAAATTTAACTCAAACAATTGTGATAAATACTTTAAGAAAAACTATGCAATAAACAATATAATTTATTATTGACTATTCATAAATAATTGCCACAAATTGCTAATAAGACAAAAATAATAAGGCTGTCAAAGTCGACAGCCTTATAGTTCTTTTTTAAAAATATGTTTATGATTCCTGAAAAGGAGGTGTTGTCACGTCTCTTTTATAGTTATTATTGAAAAGTCTCAATTTTACATCCGTATTTAAGAATCTGTAAGGAGTATCCGTAGCATTCAATACTGTATTTCCAACAATTTCGTAGGTCTCCTGAAAAGTCAATTTTATTGGTTTATCTGGATCTAGTTTTACAAATTCTACAAAAACACCGTATCTCATCCCATTTCCATCCCCTACCATCTTATTATATTTTAAAGAAATTTCTTTATTGAGCGTTCCTCGAATAGTAACTCCGCTCAATAAGTCTAACAATCCCGTATTTTTCATTCCGGGATTTTCAATGGTATTAGAGTTTACAGACAATAAGTTATTATGAGCCTCAATCATAATACCGTTTTCCTGTGTTGTTTTAATATTATTATGACAGACTTCCGTTCCTTTTGTATTAGCAATGTAGATTCCTGAGTACTTAATATCATTGATCACATTATTGGATATAACCCCAAGGTCTACAAATCTGATGTTGATTCCATGCTGCCCTGCGTTTCTGACTACATTTCCGGAAACAACTACATTTTTTGCATAAAGCTGAGGGACAGCCGGAGCTGTAGTATTATTGATAAGGATACCATCACCCCCTGCACCTGTATTTTCAATAATATTATTGGAGATCACTACGTTATTGCTTACATAATTGGTTCTATCACTATTTTGGAGTTTAATCCCTACTTTTTGTGTATTCCGAACTCTGTTCCCTATTACCGTAAGATTTGAAATACCGGAATCAAGATACATCCCATGTTCCAGAATTGTGTTTTCTACATCGTTATCTGAAATACTGACAACATTAGAGTTTTCCGCAATGTAAATCCCTTGTGACGAATTTTTAAAATAATTTTTAAAAATTGTAATATTTTCTCCGGCTACTACAATACCTACATTATCTTTTCTGTACTGACCACCTTTTGTTGCCCAGACATAGTCAAATTTGAGGTTAATTACCTTATTGAACCTAAAGGTCAGATATTTGATTTCACCCCATCCTGAAACGGCAGCATAGGTAAAATTATCAAACATATTCTTTTCGATAATAAGGTTTTTAGCATTATGAACAAGAATACCTACATTTCTGGAACTGGAGCTTTCTATATATCCAGCTCCCTTTCCTTCTAAACTGAAACCTTTAATAGAGATATTTTCTTTAGACTCACAGTTAAAAACTTCCTTGTCCTCTGCTGTCTGCTTTATCTTACAATTATTTGACAGTACTTTTTGATTATTATGAAGATAAAGCGTTCCATCAATCTCAATATACATTTCATCAAAAAATGTATCATACCCCATGGCCAGAGCTTTGTTGATACGTTCTGTAACTGTTGATGCTGAAATTCCTGTTTCTTTAATATTCCACCACAATACATTGACATATCCAGACCATTGTCTTTCATAAAAATCATTGTCCTTTTTTCGATAGATAACCCCATCTTCAACGGCTGTTCCTATTTTTTTATATACAACAGCCTGGTGAGTATAATTATCTACCAGTTGTACAATTTCGTCATTAGGATAGCTATTACCCGATGTAAAAAAAGCATTTGCGTACATCATAAAATTTTGTTTTTTGGTTTATATTTATATTAAATGGTAAAATATTCCTGCAGTAATTTTACTGAGACAAATGTAGCTGGGTGAAACGTCAAAACTTGACGTATTTTTTATCAATACAAAAAAAGGTTGCCATATCTGGCAACCTTTATTTCCTATAGAATATAGTCTTATCCTTGAGTATTTATCTTTTTACTTATAATCTTTAGAACTTCTTCTCGGTTCTTTTGCTTCCGGCCATTGTACGGGGTTTCCTTTATCGTCTTTAGGCATTACTCTTTTCTCGCGGTTGGTAAATTCCGGATCTTCAGAAGCCATATAGGCTAATGCAGCTGTTAAGATCACATTATTTTTCACTTCATCAAAAACGATCTTGTCATAAGTATCTTTTGTTGTATGCCATGTATACCCGAAATATCCCCAGTTTAGAGAACTCAAAGAGAACCCCGGTACTCCTGCTGCAACAAACGAAGCATGGTCAGAACCACCCCCTCCAGGCATTCCCGGAAAGTCTGTTTTAATGTGAGCCTTTACAGCCTTTGGAACTCCATCCAGCCATTTTCCGATATAATCATAAGCTTTTACGAACCCCTGACCACTGATATTAATGACACGTCCGGTGCCATTATCCTGATTGAATGCTGCCTGTGTTCCTTTTATAATCTGAGGATTATCTGCTACAAAGCCTCTTGAACCGTTAAGCCCCTGCTCTTCACTCCCCCAAAGTCCAATGACAATCGTTCTTTTGTTATTAGGATAGTATTTTTTAAGAATTCTCATGGTTTCAAGCATTGTCAGCGTTCCTGTTCCATTGTCTGTAGCTCCCTGAGCACCATCCCATGAATCAAGGTGAGCAGAAAGGATTACATACTCATCCGGTTTTTCCTTCCCTTTAATCATTCCTATTGTATTAAAGTTTTTCGCTTCAGGAAGAATCTTAGATTGGGCATCAATTTTAATTTTAGGCTGAGCTCCTTTCTCTGCCATTCTGTAAAGCATTCCATAATCTTCTACCTCGATATCAATCATTGGAATCTTAGATGTTTTTGCACCAAAAATTCTATTGGCCCCCATGATTCCGGTCCAGTTTGAAATAGCAATGCCTGCTGCTCCTGCTTTTTCTAAAGCTTCCGGAAGGGTATTATTATCATACCCGATATTCTTTACATAAGCAGTAAAGTCTTTGGTTGCCTGTTCTCTTTCTGCTTTAAGTTTTTCATACAGTTCAGGAGTTGCAAATTCTTTAATTTGTTCGTCAGAACGTCCAATCTTCTGATATTGTGCCATAAGGACGATCTTTCCTTTTACGGAAGGTAACCATGTATCGAAATCTGCTTTGGAAGATACTTTAGGAAGAACAACAACTTCTGCTTCAATTGCTTTTTTTGTAGCGGGGCTCCATGCTAATTGAGTGGCAACAAGTGATTTTGTTCTCGGATACACCATATCTACATGGGTCGTTCCTCTTTGCCATCCTTTCCATGTTCCGAATTGCTGAAGGTTAGCATCTACTCCCCATGAGCGAAGTTTTCCGGCACTCCATTCATTAGCAGCCAGCATTTCCGGTGTGCCTACAAGTCGGGGACCAATACCATCCAGCAGCTCGTAAGCCATACTTTCAAGCTGAGAGTTGTTATTGATTTCATCCACAAAACTTTTCACGATGGGATTAAGGTTTTCTTTTGGGTCTACCTTTACCTGAGCCCAAGAAAACTGGGCAGCCAACACTACAGCCGGTACTGCAAAAAATCTATTTATCTTCATAGTATATATTGATTGGTTTAAAGATAAAAGAAATTATGGAGATGATAAAGAAATGGAAGCAAAAAAGTCTTTAAACACTAGGATTTAAGAGCTTTTCACCCAAAAATAGAATTCTGTTCTCAATACATTGATTTATTGACGGTATGTTTCTGAGGAAATGAATCCACTATTTTGATCCGAAATCCGGTAATCTTCTATTGATAAAAGCCTCCTCTTCTTCGGAAAGTAGAATTGTATTATTTTTATTTTCTTTTACCGGAATGTTGTCCCAGATGTCTTTATTAAAATCCATTTTAGGGCTAAGCTCTTTTTCATCAGATTTTTTAAACGTATTGTAGATGAGTTCTCTACTGAACTTTCGTTCATGTTTAACTCCTTTATAGTAAGCAATATATCTATTTCCTTCCAACCTGCTCATTGCCGGGACATATACTCCGTTATTTTTGTAAAAATCAAAAACGAGTATGGCATTTCCCAGCTGATAATCAAATTCTTCTCCTTCTCCTGTTTTTCTTTTGACCATCGGATATTGGTCCTGTAAATAATGAATCTCAAAATAGGTGATCACTTTATCTTCTTTGTTAAATTTAAGCTCTCCTTCCATTTCAATTCCCATCCCTGATTTAATGGTAAATGTGACTAACTGTTCATTACCTTCCTCGAAAATCATCCAGGCAGAATATTTTGAATCCTCGTTTTTGAGATGTTCCAATGCCCTTTTTAATTCAAAATTGAAAAAATAGTTTCCCATATATTCGTCGGAAAACTTCTTTATTTCCTTTGTAAAAATACTGTCTGACTTTAAGTTTTTAAAATATTTTACGTTATTCAGCTGCATCTGGAGGTTCTTATCGAAAGACCTGTTACGATTGTATGAGTTGGTTTTACTCCATAGCTTTGTTTCTGCAATCACTAAAAAATGGATTTTGTTATTATCTGTCCTTTTTTCTTTGTAAACAACGTCATACAATGAAGGCTCACTATAATATCTCTTTTTATAATTATTACTGACCTCTTCAAAAAGTTTTCTGAGATCTACCTTTTTTAGTTTTACTTCATCGATGTTTTTATAAACTCGTTTCAGTTTTACCAGAGGACGAAATTCCTGAACTTTTGTTTTCTGAAATCCCGAGGCTGAAATTTCAAAGTCTGCGGCTCCTTGTTCCACCGGTGCAAAGCCATCTTCATTGGTATAGACAATCTGATGAGCCAAAAGGACCCTTGCGTTAAGAATTGGTTTTCCATTTTCCGCATCTACCACCTTTATATTCTGTGCCGGGAAAAAGTTTAAAAACAAGGTAAACAGGAAATAAAAATGTCTCATAATATTCTATGTCATTGATATTTCTAAAATACAAATTATACAGATAACAGATACTGTATAGTGGAAAATTTAATATTTGAAAAAAAGAAAGTAAAAGTGAAGATTCTAATCGAAATATTATTTCTACTATCAAAAGGCTTTTAAGGCCTGTAATAGCTTAAGATTATAAATGATTAACATCCTGGGTATCCATTAAAAACAGAATGAAAAATACAGGCATAAAAAAACCGGCTTCAAAAGCCGGCTAAAGGTGAATTATTTTTTAGCTTCTTCTACAGAAACTTTTCTGAATTCTTTGAACAGTTTGCTTAGTTCTAAAGCCGATTTACGAGCTCTTGTACCAGCTGCTTTGTTCCCTTTTTCCGCTTGTTGGTTTGCTTCAGTTGTGAACGCTTCGAATTCCGCGTTGATTTTTTCAATTAGTTCTTTCATTTATTTAAAAATTTAGGCTGCAAATATAGGTTTTATGGTGATTCCAGCCTAATTGTGCAGAAAAAAAATATGATAATTCATGAAATTTGATGAACCTTTCTTAAATTCGATTTAATTTTTAAAATAAAATTGAGATTTTTCAGTAAATTAGAGAGTTGAACCCCCTTTTTTATACACAAAATTTACATTCTCAATTTATAAAAGAAAAGTACGGGACATTTTACCGGCATTTTCTAATACCATTAAGCTCTCAGGGGTAATTCTTTCTGCAAAAACAATCCGGAAATGATGACTGTACCGGTTACTAAAGGAAAACGTATCTCCCGGAGTAAACAGAATCCCCGCTTTTTCGCAGTATTTATAAAACTTTTCCATATCTGTATTTTCCGGAAGCTGCCCCCAAATACTATAGCCCCCTTCAGGTCTATGGAAATAAGACCCTTCTGCAAAAGATTTTCTCAGGACATCCAACACTTGAACTGCCTGCTGATTTAATTTCTTTCGAAAAGAACGCAAATGCCTTTCATAGCTGTTTCCTTGTAAAAGTTTAAGTATCAGCTCCTGATAAATAGGGGAAACCGACCGTCCCAGAATAAATTTTGCCCTTTCTGCCCTGTAATAGAAATTCCCTGCATGAAGCCACCCCAACCTGATACCCGGCGCCAATGTTTTTGAAAATGAAGAATAAGTCATCACTACTCCTTTTTTATCAAAGTTTTTAATACAGTTGGGTCTGGTTTCATTAAAATAAAGATCAGAGTACATATCATTCTCGATAATACACAATTGATACTTTTCTGCGATATCTAATAGTTCTTTTTTGGTTTCATCGGCCATAATAATTCCAGTAGGATTATGAAAGTTTGGGGTTACGACAAGTGCCCTGATATTATTTTCATCACATATTTTTCGAAAATATTCTGTATCGAAACCAGTTCGGTAATGCACGGGAATTTCAACCACTTTAAGGTCCAGGTTAGCAATGGTTTCCAAAACAGAAAATACACAGGGACTGTCAACAGCCACTACATCTCCTGCCTGGGTGACAGACCTCAGCGCAATCGTCAATGCCTGTAATGCACCATCGGTAATAATTATCTCTTCGGGATTGAATAGGCAGCCATGCATTCCTATCTGTTGTGAAATTTGTTTTCTCAATTTTTCTAATCCATTGGAGGGATAATATCGGAGAAGTGAGGCTCCCTTCTCACGGATTACCTCTTGCATTGTACGGAGGATCAATTTTTGAGGGATCAGCAAATCTCCCGGTACCGCAGAGTTAAAAGAGGTTGATTCTGAAGTCCTCCTGGAAGTCAGCATCATATTTTTCATAAAAACATGATCTCTTACCACGGCAGGAAGCCTGATCTTGGTCTCCGGAATATTTTCTTCCACCTTTTCAGCTACAAAGTAACCGGAACGCGGACTGCTTTCAACCAAACCTTTAATCATAAGGTATTCAAAACCGCTTTGGACAGAGCTTGTGCTCAGCTTATATTTTTGTTTCACTTCCCGAACAGATGGCAAGCGATCCCTTGCCTGTAAAATACCATTCCGAATTTGCTCTTCAATAATATGGGTAAAAACTTCGTATTTATATGATTTCATCATGATGCTCTGTCCTGTACTGAACAAATTTACAAAATAAACATCTGTATCGATTATATTTTACTAAACTGTATCCATTCTGAATTGATTAATCTTATAATTTTGAATAAAAAAAAGCCCCATGGATATCATTTCAAAATTTACAGTAGGTTCTGAAGAGGGAATTTCTGATCTTATAACCATTATTGATTCTTCAGTTGATGCACTGCACAAGGAATTTGTTGCCGAAGAAGACCTCAAAAAATATAAAAACGAAATAGATCCGAGAAAGATGATCAATGATCTGAATGATCTTTCCAATCAATTGATCATGACCTATGCAGATCAAAAACCTATAGGATACAGTATTATAAAGAGTGGTTCTACATATCCGGGAATGCCGGAAGGAAAAAGAGCAACAGAAATCAGTTTTGTAATTCTGCCGGAATTTGATTCTCAGGAAGCCAGAGAATCACTTTGGAAGAAATGCAGATCTGCAGTAAGTTTCACGGATATCATTTGGATTAATATACTGGCTCATGATCCCCTTTTGAACTTCTTGAAAGAATCAGGTTTTAGTCCTGAAGCTGACTTTAAAGCAGGTCCATTTCGGCTTCCATCCTATATTTTAACATTGGAAATTATCAAAAATTAAAGAATAGATAAATGCAATTGGCAATGAAAATATACCGTTTATTATGAGATAATCAATACTCATCGTTTTTATGCATCAGAACTATAGCCCTGTATGTTCTGTACAATTCCGTATCTTTGATTTTTATAATTTTACATCATGAGTGATCAGCTGGAAACCATTGAAGATTATTACAAACGCATTCGCCAGGATAAGAACAGCCTATTTGATTCGGAAAATTTTGAAATGGGAAAATCTCATTTCAATATTTCCATGCGTAAATATTGTAGTTTTAAAAGCCCTTACAACCGTCGTGATTATTATAAAATAAGTTTTATCATAGGAAAAGGAACTATTCATTACGGTGATCATGAATTGTATATTGATCATCCTGCTTTATTTTTTCCTTCCCCAAGTATTCCTTATTCATGGGAATGTGAAAGTGATCTTCAGGAGGGGTATTTCTGCCTTTTTAACCAGGAATTCTTTAACGGAAATTCAGAATTTAATTTATTTAAGAAAACCTCATTGTTTAAGGAATGGAGTAAGCCTGTCGTTTTTTTAACTGAAGAGCAGACTCAGTTGGCCACGCTTTATTTTGATCAGATATACAAAATGAACAATTCGGCTTACCCATTCCGTTGCAGCAGTATTAAAAGCCATCTGGCGTCTGTCTTACATCTGGCTCTTGAAAACCGGGTAGATGATGTAAGTCCTGATGAACTTCCGGCTAATGTCCGTTTATACCGCTTGTTTGATGAGCTTCTGAATAAACAGTTTCCATTGGATTCTCCGGCCTATCCCCTGGTTTTAAGAACACCTTCTGATTTTGCATATCATCTGAATGTTCATGTAAACCACTTGAATTCATCGGTGAAATCGGTTACTAACCTTACCACCACTCAGATCATTAAAGAAAAAATGTTTGAAGAGTCTAAAAACCTGCTGAAATACACGAACTGGGATATTGCTGAAATCGGATATACACTGGGCTTTGATCAACCTTCTCATTTTAATAACTTCTTTAAAAAGCATGCTCAAACCTCCCCTTTAAAATTCAAAAACACTCATTAAATATTTGAATTTTGTAATTTTTACTTTGTCTTTTAAAACTGAATTTCGTATTTCTTATGCTATTTTTGTATCGTTAAAAACGAATGAATATGTTGAGTGCAGCGTCTGAAAAACGTATCAGACTAATTACCATTATGGCTTTTGTGTCTATCCCACTTTCCGGGTTTGTCACAGATATTTATCTACCTTCATTCCCATCGATGGCCAGGGGATTGTCTGTTTCTGAAAAGGATATCCAGATTACATTAACCACTTACCTTTTAAGCTATGGAATCTCCCAGCTTTTTGTAGGAGGAATTTTGGATAGTATCGGCCGTTATCGTCCGAAGCTATTGGCTTTATTTCTGTTGGTCATCAGCAGTCTTCTCATTACGATGACCAATAGTATTTTACTGATTTGTCTGCTTCGTATCCTTCAGGGAATGGCGGTTTCTGTACTGGTTGTTGCTACCCGTGCTATTTTTGTGGATCTTTATGACTCGGAAAAAGTAAAGCATTATCTGAGCTATTTTACTATTACCTGGTCTTGCGGGCCGATTCTGGCTCCTTTCCTTGGCGGGTATCTTGAGAAGCTTTTTAACTGGCATGCCAATTTTTATTTTCTGGCTTTTTATGCGGGATTTCTATTCCTTTTTGAATGGTTTTTTAGTGGAGAAAGTCTTCCACAAAAGAAGAAACTTGATCTTTCAGAAAATATCAGTTTGTATAAGATGATGCTTCAGAACAAAATTTTCATGTTGGGAATTTTAATCTTAGGACTCAGTTATTCCATTGTTATGGTATTCAATATTACGGGGCCGTTTATTATTGAAAATACATTTCATTTCACCCCTGTAGTCATCGGATATTGTACTTTGATATTAGGTTTTTCGTGGATGATCGGAGGTTTTATTGGAAAGAAAAGGTTGTCTCTCGGTTTTAAATCCAGAATTTTACAGCCTATTATCTTGCAGTTAATTCTGATTGCAACCCTGATTGCCACCAGTTATTTTACTGAAAGTCTTTTCATCATGATTCCTTTTGCCTTTTTCATTCACATATGTTCCGGCATTCTGTTTACCTCTTTCTTCACCACAAGTATGCTGTACTTTCCCAAAAATGCAGGGACAGCAGGGGGACTGATGGGTGGACTGGTTTATGTTATCACTTCTGTAACGAGCTTTATCATTTCTGTAACCGGCACTGTAGCAGAACAAAAAGAACTGGCCTGGCGTTATTTAATTATCGCTTTTATCCTCTTAGGAATCATCCTTATTATGCATCAAGCCGTAAAAAAAGAAAAAGCAGAGAACTAATCTCTGCTTTTTCTTTTTAATCATCTTATATTAATAGGTTTGAGCTGAAGTATTATTCATTTTTATCTCAAACTGTACGTCAGATGTTAAGCTGGTACCATTCAGATAAACCCAATCTGTTCCGGACTTATTATACACCTGAAGATAATAGGTATTGCCTATTGAGGTTTTGTCTTTGAATGCCACAATATCTCCGTCTTCAATACTGGAAGAAGTGTTTCCTGTCTTTTTCTTTACGATTTGAATTCTGAGATTGGTCAGGGATTTTCCGTTTTTCGGATAAAGATAATAGCTTCCGCTGCTTATTGAATCCCAATACCAGAAGTTATTAATACGTTCATTGCTTTCCACTCTTACCAAACCTTCTTTCAAATCAAAGTAATTATCTGTATCTCCTGTATTGACAATATTAAACCATGTTTTCTCATCAGGCTGCACAGAGGAAACCGTTAACCAATCATTAGTTTTTGAAAGATTCATGTTTACATATTTCCCTGTAGATATCGATTTCAGTGAAATACGATCATATTTTCTGAATTTTAAACTTTGGGTGGGGGTATTTTGGTCTGAATATATATTTCCTTCCACCGGATAGTGGTCTGAATAATCTGTCCAATAATATTTATCTCCTGTCAGATTGGTGTAAGTCATCAGCGTTGAAGATACTGGATCGAACGGTATATTTTGCCAGGAAGATGGTACAAAATGATTATTAGAAACAAAGATATAATCAAGATATTCCCGTGGATTAGCAGGATAAGGATAGTGATAGGAAGCCATCGTATTGGTCTTTGTATCCCATGTTGAAGACAATCCTTTATAAATTGGTGCATTGACATTAAGTGTCTGGAGCATCTTAGGATATTCCGGACTGTCTTTTATGATATTAAAATCGCCTCCGTAAATCACCATTTCATCGGCTGGAATTTTCAATCCATCGATATAAGATTTCATAATACCTAATTGCCGTTCCCGGATGGCAACCTCTTTCCCCTTACATGACGGTTGTGTAGACTGGGTATGAACAGATATAAAATGGATGCGCTTTCCGTCCTTGAGTATTCTGACATAGGCAAAACCTTTTAAAGAAAGAGCATCAAAATCACATCCTGCCGGAAATATATACTGATCCATTTTCTCTATGGGATATTTGCTTGCGATCATCACCCCTCCGTTTTCAACGCCCCCGGAAATCACTTCACGCCAATCTCCATAGGTATTGTCCCACCCGTTTTTCGTCTGTCCTACAACGGGAGTCTGATACGGAAAAGAAGGAAGGAGTTTCTGGCGTAATTTGTTGGCTGCAGTATTATCAAAACATTCCTGAAGCAGCAGAACATCATAATTCTTAAGAAAAGAAGCTTCCCCTAATTTTTCCGCGCGAGCCTGCTGAGACCACTGTGTAGTTGAAGCGACACTGATATCCCTTAATAAGAATGTATTATACGTCAAAACTTTTATATTGGGGTACGCGTTTTTCCCCGCAATCTGTTGAGTTGTATTTGCCGTTGTTTCCTCTACCAAGGATTGATCTGATGTACATGAGAAAAGGCTCATAAGACAAAGTACCGGAAGTATCCGGAATACTGTGTGATAAATGTAATTCATAAGTGCTTTTTTAGTTTAAAAAATTTTCACTAAACTATGAATTACACTTATCAGGAAAATGAATATAATGTTATCTGTTTTTTAAATTTTATTCATGTGCATTTATATTTTCAACAAAACACATATTAAATAAAAAATTGATAAAGAATTCATTACCATTACATCACAAGATAATTTTTACTGATATCGTTTATTTTTGGGATAATAATAAGCCTCAATTTAATAATCAATTCTTGTCCTACTGTTTCAGTAAAAGCCTGATTAACTAGTTCACAACAATCCCAAGCACTCCTCTTACAGATATAAAAACCTCTCTACTACTATTTTACACTCAATTAGTTGAAATTAAAACTAATTTTACGTACATTTGTTAGGAAGCACCAAGATAGAAACTCTATCTTCTGCTCAAAACTGATCATTATTTATCAAGTATGTCTGAAAACCAAAACAATATATCCGAATTGGCCTTGGAACTGGGTTGGGCAATGACTGAGATGAAAAGTCGTTTACGGCAAAAGATTCAGGCTTGTGTGAATGAGTATGATCCCGATCTTTCGGTTGAACTGGTTGAAATTCTCGGACTTCTTTCCAGAAATGACGGGATTAATCAACAGGAAATAGCGCAAAAAGTAAGTAAAGATAAATCAAGCATCACCTATTTGATCAATGCTCTTGTAAAGCGGGAACTGGTAGAACGTGTTGCTTATAAAAACGACAGAAGGAACAAACAGATATTTCTTACTTCAAAAGGAAAAAAGCTTATCGAAAAAGTGTATCCATGGGCATTGGAACTCTATAAGAAAGCTTCCGGTGATCTTCATGAAGACGAAATCAACAAAGCGCTCCTTTTAGTAAAGAAAATGACCGCCAACCTCGAATAATCAGGATTTAAAATATAAATAAAATGAGAACAATCCTTGTACCTATTGACTTTACCTCTACTACAGAGAATGCCGTAAAAGTCGCAGCTGAATGGGCAAAGCATTATGAATATCAAAACATTATCCTTTTAAAAATTGCAGGAGAGTCAGAGTTTGATTACCTGCATATTGCAGAGGGGCATTCGTTTGTGAATGAAGAAAGTGTCAACAATTTGCTGGAAAGAACCGAATTACTATTTGATCAGCTCAGCAAAATCATAACAGACATTTCACCTGATATAAAGGTATCGCGATTGCTGAGCGACTGGGCTCTTACCAGAAGTATCAATGAAGTTTTGAAAAATCAGCCTTCCATTGAAATGATTATTTTGGGGAGTGATGACTCTACTTCTCCTAATGAGAGCTTTGTTTCCGATAATATTATCAGTATTGCAAGAACAAGTCCCGTTAAAACCTTAATTGTACCTAATAGCTACAGATACAGTACTATCAAAAATATTATGATTCCCTGTGATGTTAATGGCATTAAAAAACTGGATAGGCTCTTCCATCATAAATCCATTATCCAGAAACAGGATATACACTTATCATTCCTGAACATCAATACCAAAGAAGGCACTGATATTAATCCTGATAAAAAGAAAGAACTGGAAGACTATATCTTTGAGCGTTTAACCGAAATTCCAAGTACCATTCATTATTCTTATGATGAAAATGTCCTCAATGGAATTCTTAGTTTTGCAGCGTCTAACGATACTCATCTTATTATAGCATTACCAGGGAAACATAGCTTTCTGTATTTTCTGGCCAGCAGAAGTATTTCTGAAGGACTTTACCAGAATACTACTCTTCCGGTTTTAATTTTAAAGTAAAACCGGAATTAAGATAGGAAGCCGAAAGGAGGAAATTATTTTCTGACCCGAATACTTATATGTTTTAAAAACAGAGTCTGTCGAAAACTTTATTCTTAGCTGTTTCTCATTTAATAACAGCTTCTAGCGCCCTTCTTCCGGCTTCCAAGCTGTTATCAAAATCAGATTAGTAATAAATTTTAGTACTGTCAAGCTTAACCATTTTCTGTTCTTCCATTTTTTTGATATACCTGATAACGGTTTCCACTCTAAGCCCTGTTAAACCTGCAATTTGCTGTCTGGTATAGGGAATCAGAAAAGAATAAGCTTCTTCAAAGCCGAAATAGTCTTTCATGTGATCAAACAATTTTTTGAGCTTTATAATAGGATCTGATATGGCGAGGAAGCTGGAAATCATATATCTGAAATGCAGCCTTTCGGCTGTATAATTATTCAGTTTTAATACTAAGGCAGGTTTCTCTAATAACAGAGGTAAAAATTTAGTTTTCGGAATTTTAATAATTTCACAATCTGTAACAGCTATTGCATTAATTGCGTAATTACGCTCCGTAAACAAGTAGCTTTCACCAATACAATGCCCATCAAAGGGAAATCCGTAGACAAATTCTTTTCCATCTTCCAGAAAAGTATTTAACTTTACCGTTCCGCTTTTGATCTGTAAATAGAATTTAGCTGAGGTTCCTTCCTGGAAAACATAGTCTGTCTGATGATACTCTACCAGTTCTGCTCCATGAGAAAATAACACATCTTCACCTATAACCATCTTATCATTATTAATTTTAGTAAAAATACTTAAAGAATAAGCAATGATGCAACTTATCAGATACCATAAAAGCTTAAAAAATCATAATATTTCACAATTATTATATTATTTGCGCTTTTATGGTAAATAATAAGGTTTTATTTTAAGTAGTAATTTTCTTTTTATGCTTTCTTCCCCAATCTGCAAGGGCAGCAATCACCTCTTTTAATGACTGGCTATATGCTGTGGGGACATACTCTACCAGCACAGGTTTCTGATCTGCTAAAACTCTTCTTTCTACCAGGTGATTCATTTCTAATTTCTTTAATTCATTAGATAGAACTCTTGCAGAAATCCCATCTATGGTGCGCTGCAGTTCATTGAACCGGTTATGGCCCCCTAAGATAGCAATCATAACCCTGAGCGTCCATCTCCCGCCAAGGACATATAATGCATCTTCTGTAGCGGACAGATGAGTGCTGCATTGAGGCTGTGAATACAGCATTTTTTGTTCTTCCATTTCACTTATTTTTCTAGTGACTAACCTAAATGTTACTACTAACCTTTTGGTAACTACTATCTTTTTATTAGTAAATATAAATAATTTTGAAATGTAAAATTTTAAAAAATAAAAAAATGAAACAAGTACTTCATATTATTTCCAGCCCAAGAGGCGAATCTTCTGTAAGTAAGAAACTGGGAAATGCCATTGTCGAAAAAATAACGGCTACGTACCCCGAAAGTATTTTAAAAAAACGGGATCTCACCAACCCTTTATTTCCTCATCTGGAAGAAGCACATATCAATGCGTTTTTTACTCCGGCTGAAAACCGCACCGCTGAGCAATTGGAATCTGTAAAGCTTTCTGACACTGTGATCGCTGAACTGCACGAAGCTGATATCATCATCATCGAGGCGCCTCTCTATAATTTCAGCATAACTTCTACTTTAAAATCCTGGCTGGATCACATTGCAAGAGCAGGCCACACATTCAGCTATGGTGAAAATGGACCTGAAGGAATGGTTAAAAATAAGAAAGTATATCTTGCATTTTCAAGCGGAGGAATTTACTCTGAAGGGGAAAGACAAGCCTATGATTTTGTTGTTCCTTACCTTAAAAAAACGCTGGGATTTATGGGAATGACAGATATCTCTGTTGTGCGTGCAGAAGGGATGTCTCTTCCCATTATTCAGGAAACAGCCTTACAAAAAGGAATTGAAAGTATTCTGGTGGAATAAATAACTAAAATGCTGTTCTTGATGAACAGCATTTTTATTTTTAGTCCAGTAGAAGTAAGCTTATCAAAAGCGAACATAAACAATTTCATTACAATTTCATCAACCTATGTAAACACTTTTCCGATTTTTATCCATCATCTTTACATCATAAAAAAGATTATGGAAAATACCAACCTTCCTCAATTGATTAATCCTGCCGGACTATTTAACCCAAGCCCTTATGGTTTTTCACATAGTATTTCAGTAGATTCTCCATTTCAGATGTGCTTCATATCCGGGCAAAGTGGTGGTGTCGGAGAACATCATACTTTAGCAAATGACTTTAGAACACAGGTTCAAAATACTTTAGAAAACTTAAAAATTGTTTTAAAAAGTCATTCTATGGCGTATGATCATATTGTGAAAATCACTCTTTTAATTGTTGACCACAACCAGGAAAAGCTTGATATATGGGCTGAAGAAGCCGGGAAAGTCTGGAAACCATCCTCCTTACCCACAAGTACTTTAATTCCTGTAAGTCAGCTAGCGCTACCGAGTATGCTTTTTGAAATTGATGCAATAGCAGTTAAATTACGATAAGGAAAGCTTTATAAACCAAAAACCATAGATTTCTTATATCTATGGTTCTTAGAATGCTTGGAGATAGAGAGTTAAAAAGTCTCTATTTTATTCCTTTATAAATCTTTGAGATAGTATATTTCCTTTATCATCCTTTGCTGTAATAATATACAATCCTTGTGACAGATGAGAAATATTTACTTTTCCTTTCGTGAAAGAGGCATTTATATATTTACCATCGATGGTGTATATTGTAATATCAGAGACTTTCTCTGAAAAATAAATATAATCTTTTGCCGGATTCGGATAAACTTTTAAAGCATTTTTGTCGGTAGTAGTATCACTTACTCCAAGTACAAGAGGAAAAATTACTTCATAGGCACCTAAATTAGGAATTCCGGTACGGGTTGCCCCAGTACAATCTGTAACAGGAGCACCGGAAATAGTTCCTGCTGCTCGACAAATGCTATTATTAACCAGTGCCAGGCCATCATCTTCAGTAAGAGGTATGCCATCTGCGCCCAATGGGTTTACAACATTACCAAAGCCAGGATTTTGACCAAATAGATTCCCCTGAGCATTAGATCCTAAGAAATTAAAATTTCCAATCGTATACAATGCACTTTGAAGCTGTAATAAGTTATTCGAAAAATTGACTTGTGCAGAGTTATTACTGTTATAAAAATCTGAACTTACAGTATTATTTGCCCCTCCTTTTTTATTATCCCAAAAAATATTGTTTTTAAGTGTCCCGGAACCTGAAGTGGTGAAAATACCACCTCCTTCTCTGTTTATATTCACAGAATTGCTGTATATTGTATTATTAGTGATGGTATGAGTCCCATTTGACATATAGATTCCTCCTCCATAACTACTCGCTCCATTTTTAAAAATAATGTTATTAGTCAATATATTATTACCGCTTAATAATATACCTCCTCCAACACCAAAAGCTTTATTTTCGTAAATAGCATTATTAAATATCGTATTATTTCCGTAGTTCAGGTAAATTCCACCCCCTCCGTTATGGTCTGTAATATTATGATGAACCCAATTATTATTGATCGTACTTGTTCCACTTGTCACATATATTCCTCCACCTTCTCCCCATACTTTATTGTCATAAATTTTGTTTCCACTGATTATGTTGGTACTGTAGTAGGTAGCCAGTCCGCCTCCCGTACTCGCAGTATTATTACGAATGATATTATCTGAAATAGTAATGGAAGTATTGGTATATGAGTAAATAGCACCTCCTCCAAGGGCGTTATTACTGTAAAATGTATTTGAAGAAATAATAATACTGCTGTTGTTCATAGAATACAATCCGGCTCCATTATTTCCTGCTTCATTGTCATAGAAAATATTATTAGTGATACTACTCTTTCCATAGCAGGCATAAATCCCGCCTCCATACCATCGATAAATACTTTTTCCGTTCACTTCCATACCTCCGGAAGAACTGTCAGCATTTCCCCCGGTGATGGAAAACCCGTCAATAGTAACCCCTAAGGTACCATCTGAAGCAATAACAACATGATAACAGTTATCAGCCTTGGAACCTATTGTACCCAAATCACCACTCAGGATCGTTTTATTGATCATAGGATTACGTTGATTGAATAGGGTTTCAGCTCCGGAAAATCCTCCATACATTTTAACTCCATCTTTTACAAAAAAAGTATAATCTCTTGTATTTAAAACGGTAGCTCCTCCTAAAGTTGTACCTACAGCTCCCGTAGGAAGCGAATTAGGGATATAAGTTCCTGATGCAATCCAAATTTCATCTCCTGCAACACTTTCGTTAATAACAGCCTGAAGGTCGTTCCCGGCAGTTGCCCATGAGGTATAAGGTGCTGAACCTGCAATATTTGAAATATTAACATACCGTACTGTAGCTTGTAAGGTATTGAATGATGCGACAGCTATCGTAGATGTTATTAATAATTTATACAAATTCTTCATAGTTATTTTTTTAGTTTTTAGGACTGCAAATATAAGATTTCGCTTTAAGATTATTAATCTCGACCTCGGCTAATATCAATTTGTAACCAATAATATTTAGTTTCAACTAAATATATCCCCTATGAAACTAATGAAATTACTATTCAGGTTTATTTTCAAGAATAAGGAAAATATATATTCATGTGAGATCTGTATTGAATATCTCGGAAAAATCTTAAGAAGTACGACGGGGAAATAAATAATTGGAAAAATAGCCTGCTACAATCCATGAAAATGAATATAGCTAATTCGGATATCTATAAATGCTGCATGTTTTTTATAAAAATTACAAAAAAACAGAATTCGGATGTCTTTTGCATCTTTTTAATTTCAAAGAAAAAATTAAACCATAAAATATTCTTAGGAATCTTGTTCAGATTTCAGATTATCATAAGTCTGTTCTATTAAAAATGATATTGCTTTCTTGACATTTTGACGCCCATCAGGACTATTTATATCGATACCACAAAAAACACTCCCGTTTAAAGAAGAGTATAAATTCAGATAGTAAAGCCCTCCCACCATAATAGCCATGATCGAACGGTAAATTCCCATTTTTTCTTTGAAATGAGGAGTCATCATTAATTTAAAAATATATTCTCCATTTTCTTCCTGCTCATCAATCATTTTTTTCAATGATTTTCGGGGCTCAGATATACTCCATAATAATAGCTTTTGAGCTTCTTTATTATTGTAAACGTAATCAAACTGTGACAGTAGCATTGCTTCTATAAACGATCTTCCACCATCATCTAATTTTGGCTGAATTTTTTCGACCTCTTCACTTGTTACCCTAACCCAATAATCCTGTGTACGAAGATATTCATCCATCAGGCCATCCATACCGCCAAAATAAGTGTAGATCATTTTTTTGTCTACTCCGGCAGCCTCAGCAATATCATTTATCTTTAACGCTGCAAATCCCTTCGTTGTAAGAATCTTTCCTACGGCATCCAAAAATTTCTTTTTACTACGCTCTTTATTACGAATACTGCCTGCTGCTGATTTTCTTTCCATGATAAATATTCAATGATACAAGTTTAAGGAATTTTTTACTATTTTTAAACACTGGCAAGTGTCTTATTGTGTATATTTGTACACTTCAAACCCATCTGTGGAGGACAAATTTATAAATAAATACAATTCCCAAGGGTAAAAAGACAATATCCAGGAAGCTCACAACCTCCTTAATTGAAATTTTTCTCCCTGATAAACAATCGATTACATAAATTTATAAAAATAATTGACATTTTTAGACACCCATAAGTGTCTTATTTGTATATTTGTCAAAACTAATAACCATTTTTTATTAAAACACTGTAAGGTAGAAAATAAAAAATTTCGATTTAAAACCCTTGATTAAGATAATTAGTTTCAAAGATTAAATAATTAAGGTAAAAAACTACTGTAGACAGCACCATTATAATCTAATGATGCTGTTTTTATATTTTTGAAAAATGCATTTCTTTCTTTTAAGTATATGAAAAAAATTATTTCTCGATTATAATTTAAAAAATAATATACTAAAAATCAATACATTAACGAATATTAAGAAAATTTAAAACATTTTAAACACTTTGTAGTGTCTTATTTTATATATTTGTATAAACTAAAACCTTCTATATATTTAAAAACACTATTTAGATTGAAAAAAGATTTGCATTTTAGTATTCCGTTCTCCCAGTGTAAAACAATTTAGATTACAAACAACTAAGGTAAAAACACGAAACACAAACAGCCTCATTAGAAATCTAACGAGGCTGTTTTTATTTTAAAAAAAATGATTCAAATATGCTTTATTGCTTTTTATTATTTGGATCCTCTAATTTATCATAGGAATGTTCTACTAGAAATGATAAAGCTTCCTTGATTTGATCTCTTCCTTCAGGGGAGTCAACATCGACACCACAAAAATTAGTACCATTCACGGAAGAGAACATATTCAGGTAATAAAGTCCTGACACCATGATCGCCATTATTGAACGAAAAACCTTATCATTTTCTTTAAAATGAGAATCTGCGAATAATTTAAAAAGGTGTTCTCCATTTTCTTCCTGCAGATCGGTTAATTTTCTTAATTCTTTTCTAGGCTCAGATAAGCGCCATAACAGTAATTTTTGTGCTTCCTTATTTTGGTACACATACTCAAACTGCGAGAGGAACAACTCTTTTGCAAATTCTTTTCCTGCATCATCTATTATCGGCTTAATATTTTCAACTTCTTCAGGAGTCATTTTACTCCAGAAATCCTGTGTACGAATATACTCGTCCATCAAACCATCCATACCGCCAAAATAGGTATAGATCATTTTTTTGTCCACTCCCGCAGTAGCAGCAATATTGTTTATTTTTAATCCTGTATAACCTTGTGTTTTCAGAATTTTTCCAACTGCATCTAAAAACTTTTTTTTACTGCGTTCTTTGTTTCTAATACTGCCTGCTGCTGATTTTCTTTCCATTCTAAAAATTCAATACTACAAGTTTAAGGAATTTTTTATTTATTTTAAACACTTTGTAGTGTCTTATTTTGTATATTTGCACCAACTAACAACCTTTTCATTTATTAAACATGATACAGCACCATTATATTTTAATGATGCTGTTTTTATTTTATAAAAACGAGATTGTCCTTTATAGAAGAGGATCTGTAATAAAAAATGATAGATTATAACCGGTGCTAAAGATCAATTATGAGTCTCTAATATATCCAAAATAGATGTCTTAAAGCCTAAGATAAAAAAATCTAAAATTAATCTGATTTTTGTAAATTTTCATAAGATTGTTCTAACAAAAAACAGATTGCTTTCTTAATTTTGTTACGTCCCTCCTGACTATCGATATCAATTCCACAAAAAACACTTCCATTCATCGCAGCATATAGGTTTAGATAATAAAGCCCCGAAATCATTATCGCCATTATCGAGCGAATGTCATCTGAATTTTCACCAAAAGCAGAACCGTTCATAAGTTTAAAAATATATTCTCCATTTTCTTCCTGGTGATCGGTAAGCTTCCTCAATGATTTTCTGGGCTCGGATAAACGCCATAGTAATAATTTTTGTGCTTCTTTATTTTGATAAACATAATCAAATTGGGATAAGAGCATATCTTTCATAAATGATTTTCCCCCGTCATCTATTCTTGGTTTAATCTTCTCTATCTCTTCTGCTGTAACTCGGCTCCAATAATCCTGAGACTCAATATATTCATCGATCAAGCCATCAATTCCATCAAAATACGTATAAATCATTTTTTTATCTACTCCTGCGGTAGCGGCAATAGCATTCACTTTTAATGCATTATGTCCGCTCATTTTTAATATCTCTCCAACCGCATCTAAAAACTTCTTTTTACTGAGTTCCCTATTCCTGATTCTGCCTCCTGCTGATTTTCTTTCCATGGTAAAAAGTTCAATGGTACAAGTTTAAGAAAATTTCAACAACATTGAACACTTTATAGTGTCTTATTTTATATATTTGCAAAAACTAAAAACCTATTCATACAAATAAACACTATTGAAACTGAAAAACTAAAAAATTTTGATTGCGTTACGTTCCCTTGACTTAACACAGTTAGTTCGGACATTTTAAGTGATTAAGGTAAAAACACTCATTGTAATAGCATCATTAGAATCCTAGTGATGCTGTTTTTATTTTGTGTTTATAAGTACCAATTATATTAATCCCGGACAAAGAATTTTAATACAATCAGCTTAGATATTAATAAGTGATACAAAAGATAGGTTTTGCAAGATTTAACGACTGATCTTTTAATTTTGATTGACAAAAATAGAGACGCTATCATAAGTAAAAAAGCTTTCAGAATGAACTGAAAGCTTTTTAATAAAAATATATTTATAATTCCTATTATATATTAGCCTCTGGCTTTTTCATCTGTAAAAAACAGGAATCCTTCTTTTTTCTCAATCAGTTGCATCGGATACAATACAGGATTGTATTCACCGTTTATGACTTCATTTAATGCATGCTTCTTGGATTCCCCGAATGCTATTGCCAAAATATTTTCGGCTTTGTTAATCAATGGTGCTGTTAAAGTGATTCTAAACATTTCCTGAGGTTTCAGATAATAGGCAGAAACCCATTTTTCTTTTTCATTCAAAACCTCTTCTCCCGGAAATAATGATGCTGTATGACCGTCATCCCCCATTCCTAAAAGAATAAAATCAAAAACACCTTCCTCTCCAAGGATTTTTTTTATTTTCTGTTCATATTCTTTCGCATAATCCTCAGGAAGTATTCCATCCTGATACATTGGATAGATATGATCTTTGTTCACAGGAACATGGTTGAGCAGCGCTTCGAAAGTCATTTTCGCATTGCTTTTATCATCATTCAACGGTACCCATCGTTCATCAACCCAAAAGAAGTAGACTTTACTCCAATCAACTTTTCCGGCATATTCCGGGGTTGCCAACAATTTAAAAATCGCTTTGGGAGAAGAGCCTCCGCTTAATGCTACTGCAAAACGGTTATGCTTCTGAATAGATTGTTTTGAAAGATCAACAAAGGTATCCGCTGCTTCTTTATACAGTTTATCCAAGTCCTCAAATACTGTAATATTCATTTTTTGTTTTAATTTATATTGTTTTACACCCAGCTATGACCTTGTCTTTCAACAAGTGTATTACTATCTTCAGGTCCCCAGCTTCCTGCCTTATAGTTTGGAAATGATAAGTCTTTATTATTTTCCCAAGCTTCCTGTATAGTGGTCACGACATCCCAGGCCTCTTCTACCTGATCGGAACGCATAAATAAAGTAAGATCACCTAAAAGGGCATCCTGTAACAAAGTTTCATACGCTTCGGGAGTATCTTCCTGACAAGCAAAATTATCAAAAATCATCTCTACAGGCTTCAAATCCATTGAAATACCCGGTTTTTTGGCCATAAACAGCAATCTGATATCCATCATAGGCTGAATGTTAATAATCAACCTGTTGGCAGATAAATGATGGGGGGTATCTGAAAACGTAGAATGAGGAAGCGGCTTAAACTGAATGGTAATATAAGAATGCTTTTCTTTCATTTTTTTTCCGGTACGAACATAAAAAGGGACATCCTTCCATCTTTCGTTATCCATATAAAATTTAATAGCAGCAAATGTTTCTGTATTTGAATCTGCAGCAATTCCTTCTTCCTGACGATAGCCTTTAACTTCTTTTCCGTCAACCATACTTTTTCCATACTGACCTCTTACAGCATAGTGATCAACCTGATCCGGAGAAATTCTACGGATGGCTTTTAAAACATCGACTTTACGGTCTCTGATCTCACCTGATTTCAATGAAGCCGGTGGTTCCATTGCTACCATACATAAGATTTGTAATAAATGATTTTGAATCATATCTTTCAATGCACCTGTCTGTTCGTAGAAAGCTCCTCTTGTTTCAACCCCTACTTCTTCAGCTACTGTGATCTGCACCGATTCTATATATTTATGATTCCATAGAGGTTCAAAAATAGAATTTCCAAATCTAAATGCCAATATATTCTGTACCGTTTCTTTTCCCAGATAATGATCAATACGATAGATCTGCTCTTCTTCAAATGTTTGTGCCAGCAGGCTATTCAGTTCAACAGCAGACTGCTTATTATGTCCGAAGGGTTTCTCAATAATAATACGGTCTTTTTTAGGATCAGAAGCTAATGAGGTATTCTTGATGTGATTCGAAATCGTGGAAATGAAATTTGGTCCGATAGACAGATAAAACAATCTGTTGGCTCTCATTCCGTAAACGGCATCAAAATCTTCCAGTTTCTTATACAGTTCTTTATATGAGCTTTCCTGATCGAGTTGATGTTGAAAGTAAGTAATATGAGCCTGGAAACCTGCCCAATCTTCAGAAGTCACTTTCTTTCTCGAAAAACTATTCATATTTTCCTTGATGTAGTTTCTGAAATGCTCATCACTGTTCTCGGCTCTTCCTAAGGCAATAATATTGAATCCTTTAGGCATTCTGCCGTCTATATATAAATTATAAAATGCCGGAAAAAGTTTTCTTTTCGCCAGATCTCCTGTAGCACCAAAAATAATTATTGTAGTGGGCTGCAAAATTCTATTTTCATTCATTTTTTCCAAATTTTAATGATTTGCGCTTTGCCATGAAGTATGGAAAACTCCTTCTCTATCAATTCTCTGATAAGTATGTGCTCCAAAATAATCACGCTGAGCCTGAATTAAATTTATAGGTAAATTTTTAGTAGTATAAGCATCGAAATAGCCTAAAGCAGTCTGAATTCCTAAACTTGATATTCCATTGGACACTGCAAATGCAGCTGTTTTCCTTAGCGGACTCAATTTCTCTTTAACGATAAGAGCAATATCATTATCCAACAAAATATTAGACAGATTAGGATCTTTAGTATAGGCAGTATAAAACTTTTCTAATAAAACTGAACGGATAATACAACCTCCTCTCCAAATTTTAACTACATCTTTTAATGGAATTTCAAACTTATATTCTTCAGAAGCCTTCACCAATAAGGCTAAACCTTGTGCATAGCTTATCAGTGTAGCCAGATATAAAGCATCTCCCACTTCTTTGATGAATAAGTCTGTATTCTCCGGAGTGCTAATTTCTGTTTTAGGGTATAATCCGGAAGCCTGAACTCTTTCTTCTTTATATGCAGATAAAATTCTTGAAGTCACCGCAATATCAATTGTTGGAATAGAAACTCCAATTTCCATTGCTTGTTCTGAGGTCCATTTTCCGGTTCCTTTTGCTCCTGCTTTGTCTAAAATCTGATCGACAAGATACTGATCCGTTAATGAATCTTTTTGCTGAAAAATATCTCTGGTGATCTCGATAAGAAACGAGTTCATTTCACCATTATTCCACTCTTTGAAAACTTCATATAGTTGATCATTATTGAGTTTGGCTCCTCTTTTCAGCAAATCATAGGCCTCACTGATGAGCTGCATAATTGCATATTCGATCCCGTTGTGCACCATCTTTACATAGTTTCCGGCAGAACCTTTTCCCATATAAGCTGTACAGGCTTCATTATCTACTTTTGCAGCAATAGATTCCAGCATTGGCTTAAGAAGAGTGAATGCTTCCCAATCTCCTCCCGGCATAATACTAGGTCCTGTTCTTGCTCCTTTTTCACCTCCTGAAACTCCCATTCCCATAAAATGTAATCCTTTTGAGGCTAAATCAGCGATACGTCTATTGGTATCTTCAAAATAAGAATTTCCTGCATCAATAACGATATCACCTTTGCTTAGAAGTGGTGTAATACTTTCCAGAACTGCATCTACAGGTTTTCCTGCGGGAACCATAAGAATAATTTTCCTTGGACTTTCTAATACAGATACAAAATCTTCCAAAGAACCTAAGCCCTTTACCTTCATTTCTGAAGTAGCTCCTTCTTCCAGTTCTTTTATTTTCTCATTATCCAGGTCAAAACCTGCGATTGAAAAGCCGTTATCGGCAATATTATAAAGAAGATTCCGCCCCATTACTCCAAGGCCAACCATCCCGTAACTATATCTCTCCATTGTATTGAAATTAATATGAATTTTATTATACAGAGAATAAATTTACGCAAATGCTTATCAGGAAAAAAATAAAGGGTGTAAAAAAATCTTTATCTTTTTACTTATGGCTCATTTATAAGTTGATAAAGTCTATTATTTTTTTTTAATATCCGTTTTTTAATTTTATTTTTAAAAAAAAGTATTTCTCAATCTCAATCTCAATCCCCAATCATAATATCTATATATCAACGTTTTATCTACAAACAACAGGCTCAACAATGACGGATTTTCAATAAATTGGATAAAATTCAATCATTATAATGAAAATGATCTATTAAAATGATATTCGTAATTGAAATAATTAAACTTATCTTTACCAAAATTTAAATTAATGAACTACAAGCTTGAGCTCAATACTCAGGAGCCTAATTCTAAAATTGTTTTTAATACCATCATATTTGATTCTTTTAAAATTAATATAGTTGAAAGATATATAGGATCTGCCAAATCCCGCATGACATTGTGTGAGGCTTTATTTAAAGTAAGAACTTTAGATGATCAACTCGTTCAAAGAAGAGATGGTAATACGAGAGTAAAGATTAAAGGAGAGGATTTTGAAACCTACCAGGGATTATCAAGAATGTTGAATTCTTATGAGTACAAAAATAAATTGCTTAGCAGAAAAGATGCTGATCAGGATTATGTGCACTTTATTTTGAGGTTAGTTATTACCAATTACGATCTTAACTAATATTTTTCGTATTTGCTTCTTTAGGTACGCAAGTATTTTCTATACGTCCTTCAAATAAACTCATATCAAGTTCTATCGTTTCAGAGTCTATTCTCCAGAATATTTTAATGAATCCGGTGGAGGTTTTTATTCTATATCAGTTTTTTTAATTGATGCGATTACGTTATAGCAAGTAAATAATTTAAGAACAGTAAAAATAAATAAAGCCTGGAATTTCTTTTGAAGAACTTCCAGGCTTTATTTATGATAATTTATATTCAGTATATATGGGCCAGATTAGAATATCAACCCTTACACATTTTAAATTTCATGTAAAGATTTTAGTATAGGATCTTTTATTTCTAAGGGTGTAAAGACGGAGTCATTGATTCTTTCTAAGCACGCACTATTATAATTATATACCTTCATCAGCAACTTTTTCGCTTTCTTACCTTCCTTATCAGGAATTTATTGAGCTTTGTTAAATTAAATTATTTGTGATGATGTAAGAAATAGCTTCTATAATATTGTTCACCCCTATTCTCTCAAACATTTTACTCCTGTGAAATTTTACGGTACTTGGAGAAACAAACAATTGCTCAGCAATTTCTTCTATTTTTAACCCCTGCAAGTATAGTCTTATAATTTCGATTTCTCTCGCTTTCAATGTGACTTTATGCTCTTCCGACCACTTGCCTGTTGAGATATTATACTGCCAGAAAGCATCTGACGTATTGGATAAAACACGAATATTTCCTGCTGTTCGATTAAGGGAATAAGAAACAACACATACCACTTTAGAAATATCACCATTGTCACAAAGCTCTATAGGAGTAATCTTATGATTGATAAGCATATCCACACTACTGGCACATTTAAGATGAAAATCGTAAGTAATTGTATGTTCTTTTTTTTCTTTCGGGGATAAACATTCAAAGAATTTAAAACCCGAAGTCTTTACCTTTTTCAGTATTTCAAGGTCTTCTGTCCTGGTATATTTACGAAAAAAAGTATAGCCCATTTTTTCAACCTCAGCAGCGTTCAGGCCAGAAAAAAGAAAGGGATTTTGAGAAATAAATTCTATTTTTTCACTTTCCATATCCACAATATAAACACAGCCAAAACCAGATCCGGATATAGCCTTCAATACATTAAAATATTTATTTGATTCAATTTCCTTTTCTGCAACTAATAAGACAGATTCGTAATCGTCACAAAATGAATTTATTTTATTATTCATAGTTTTGACATGACCCTAGTGGACATACAACAAGTTTATTAGATTATCTGAAAACATATTCGCCAGCAGACTAAATAAAAAACATCTGCAAAACATCAATTAACATAGAACATGAAACTATAAAACATTTATTTCACAACAAATAAATCTATAATTTTTTATTTTCCTGTTTTTACTAAACTAAAAAACAGTTCCAGTTATTGTATGAGCTGACCATTAAAGTACACTTAAAAACAAATTTTTTAATATTTCAATTTTTATAAAGAAAGATATAACCCTCTCTTCTTTAAAAAATCAGCATTTCGTAATGATTATGCAAAAAAAATAACCTATAAAACCAAAAACAAAACTATACAAAAGTATAGTAATATTAAATTCCCATTAAATTATTTTTACAAAAATCATGATAATAATATAAAAATACAATAATTTTATGGTAAAATAAAAAATACCAATACAAATCATAAACTTAACTGATGTCTCAGATTGTAGAAAAATCATGAATCTAATAATTCAGAACCTCATTAAGTAATCATTGATTTGTAAGTAAATACATTATAAATAATTCAATATACTGATTTAACTTTTGATTATAACATATTCGAAAAATCCGTATAAAACCGGCTTTACAACTTTTATTGACATTGCCTATTGGATGTCCATAAAAAAATAAAACCGCATCAATTATTATTTAAGTATCCCAATCATCGTCATAACTCATTCAATTTTGGGTATTATGATACCGGTTCTGCGGATGTAATTCTATTTACTAACAGATAAGTATTTTGAAACTGCCTGAATAAGCACAATTTTAATTTAAAATATATGATAAAAAACTCTACTCTTTATTCTTTTTTTGATCGTTTTTATATCGCATGTCTTCAGCAAGATCCGGGCATCTCTCCCGGTTTCTTTTCATTGTTGCCAAGTACAGAAAAACGATCTATATACTGTATAAGCACCCCCTATTTCTTCTATAAATGTTAATATAAAGTGGAACACAACCATCTTTTTAGAAACTATAATTCCATCATCCATGAAAAATATTTTACTTAGTTTATTAACCTTTTTTCTCTCTTTCAGCTCTTTATTTGCACAAAGAGATACTGAACACTGGATAGCTCCTTATTATGCTTCAACAAGCTATACACAGGCTTTGTACTTATCTACGGATTCTACCACACCTTTCGATGTTACGGTATACAGCAATAATATTGCTTTGGGAACTGTTACCATCAGTAAAGGTAATCCACAGACTTACACGGTTCCTGTTGCCAATATAGCTGCTATAACTCCAACAGATGCGTTCAAAGTAATCAATAAAGGATTATACCTTAATGCATCAAAGCCTTTTTATTGTACCCTGAGGATGGTAAGTAGTACTACCCATGCAGAAATTGTGACCAGTAAAGGAAGAGCAGGAATCGGAAAAGAATTTTTTGTAGCTGCGACTCCTTCTCCTTTTGTAAGTACAGGAAATAATTTTACAGCCGGTATTCTAGCAACAGAGAACAACACCTCTGTAACCGTTACCTGGACCGGACCTGTTACCTTTATAGGAGGCACACCCACCGGAACCACACAAACCTTTCCTTTAAACAAAGGGGAATCTTTTATTTTTGCCGGAAATGGTGCCACTGCTGCTAATATAGGATCCTTTATTGGAGCAAGAATTGTTTCTGATAAACCTGTTACGCTTACCAATGGAAATGTTAATGGAAACTTTGGGACATCAAGCAGCGTCGGATCTGATGGAATTTTAGACCAGTCTGTGCCTGTGGAACGATTAGGAAATACTTTCGCTATGGTACGAACAAGATCTACGGCTGCAGATCTGGAAGGAGGTATTGTTATTGCTACTGAAGACAATACCGATATATTTCTAAATGGCTCTGCTACACCTGCTGCTACTTTAAACCAGGGACAATGGTATCGTATTTCCGGTGACGCCTATGTTGTACAAGGAACTTCAGGACATGCCAATATGATGGTTACCACTTCAAAAAATGTCTATTTATATCAGCTTGTAGCTGTTAACAACAGCAATGCTACCTGCGGATTTAATTATATTCCTCCATTAAACTGTTTTCTACCAAGAAGGATTGATGAAATCGGCAAAATTAATGAGATGCCACTTCCCAATCCTACTCCCAATGATATGGTCATTAAGTTAAATATCTTAACGGAAGCCGGAGCTGCCGTAACGGTAAATGGTGTTGCTCCTACTGCAGCGCAGGGACCTTACTCATTGACAGGAAACACAAACTGGGTAACCTATGCCATCGAAGGAATTACAGGCAATGTAACGATCGTCTCTGACAAGGCAGTTACTGCAGGGATTAATGGCGGATATAGTACTTCCGGATATGGCGGTTATTTTGCAGGGTTCTCTTCAATTCCTGTCATTGCTAAAAAAACAGGAGAATGTGTGCCGGGAATTATTCTGGAACTGGATGACGGATACGATACCTATCAATGGTTCTTAAATGGCGTTCCTATTCCGGGAGCGACTTCTCATACCTATACTCCAACTCAGGCAGGCAATTATACTGTAAAAGTAACCATGGGAAGCTGTCCTCCGGTGACTACTCCTATTTATAAAGTATTCTCATGTTTGAAAGAATCAACCTCAACGGTTAATGCTTGTGCATCCAAAGTTATTACTCCTACTTTCTCCAGCTCGACTCAGACACCGGTAGGAAGTACAATGACAATCATTACTCCTCCTGCTCACGGAACCATTACGGGACCTAATCCTACAACCGGGGTATTTACTTATGTTCCTAATACGGGATACATTGGCCCGGATGTTATTGTATATAAATTCTGTGGGAATGCTCCTGAGTTCGTCGATTGTGAGAAAATTACTTTAAACTTAAATGTTGTCCCGTTTATTCTTACGGATGTTACGATTAAAACATGTCAGTATAATGGAAAAGGATTCTTTGATTTAACAACAGCTGCGGTTACAACTTATGCGCCTGTAACCAAAAGCTTCTATCCTACCATGGCAGATCTTAATGCGAATACCAATCAAATTACAAATCCTACAAATTATAACTCTGCTGCAGGTAGTGTTTATGTAAGAGTAACAACCAGCGAAGGCTGTACAGGAACAGCAAAAATTACGCTGGCATTCTTCCCTTCACCGGTAGTACATGAAGCAACTTTAAATGAATGCTTCCTTCCACAAGCGGAAAATCAAGCAATATTTAACCTTACAACAGCGAATGTAACCAACGAAACGTCTGTTACAAAAAAGTATTACCCTACCTTCACGGATGCGGGTAATGCCACAAATGAGATTCAGAATGCAACAGCTTATACATCTTCAAATACTGCGGTATATGCGAGAGTTTACAATACAGACGGATGTTATTCGATTGTTAAAATCACCCTTAAGGTAATTCCACCTAGAAGATCTGAAGTACTGAAGGATAAAATCATCTGTATTGATGCAAAGACAACTTTAGATGCAGGCCCAGGATATACTTCTTATCAATGGAGTACCGGAGCTACTACTCAAACGATAACAGATGTAATTGTCGGAGATTATTGGGTGATCCTTGAGGATAACGGATGCTTTGTTAAACAACCTGTAAGTGTAAAGAAATCTCAGGATCCTGTGATTCAGGAAATTGAAATTTCGAACAATACAGCAACAGTTCATGTAACTGGAGGAAAAGCTCCGTTCCAATATGCTGTAGATTCACCGGCAAACTGGCAGGATTCTAATGTATTTACAGGTCTTACGAGAGGACAACATATTTTCTATGTAAAAGACACCTACAATTGTACTCCGGTTTCTGTAGATATAACCATACCTAATCTGGTGAATGCTATAACACCAAATGGAGATAATAAAAATGATTTTATAGACTATAGTGAATTAGCATATAAGAGCAACCTTTCATTCATGGTCTATGATCGATATGGAAACAAAGTTTTCACAGGAGATAAGTTTAATAATTACCAATGGGACGGCAGGCATTTCGACAAGAAATTAGCAACCGGCACCTACTGGTATCATATTAACTGGAACGAATCCAATAAAGAAAAAACAGCTATTAAATACACCGGCTGGATATTGGTCAAAAACTTTGAATAACATTTTAAAAGAACCACGATAAAGCATCGTGGTTCCTTTAAATTTTAAAAATAAAGCGTATTAAATAGCCAGCTATTTTTTTAACGTACAAACTTTACATATATATGAAAAACTTTCTACTCACTTTATTATTTATAGTCTTGGGCATCCATGTTTCAGCGCAACGGGATACAGACCATTGGTTTGCTCCATATTATGCCTCCACAGCCTATACACAGGCATTATATCTATCTACAGATTCACTAACGCCTTTCACTGTTACCATCAATAGCAATAATGCACCAATAGGTACAGTAACAATCAGCAAAGGGGCTCCTCAAATTTTTGTAGTACCGGTAGCAATTATATCAACTAATATTGCATCAGATGCTTTTAATGTGATCAAAAAAGGGCTATACGTTAATGCAAGCAAGCCCTTCTATTGTACATTAAGAATGGTAAGCAGCACAACTCATGCTGAAATTGTGACAAGCAAAGGTAAAGCGGGAATCGGTAAAGAATTTTATGTAGCCGGAACTCCTACTACAGCATCATCCACCGGATTCAATTTTACTGCGGGAGTGTTGGCAACAGAAGACAATACAACAGTCACTGCTACCTGGAACGGTAATGTGGATTTCTTTGGAGGTACCCCACCTGCTAACACCCACACTGTGATTCTTAATAAAGGGCAGTCTTTTATTTTTGCTGGGGGTACCGGAACAAACGGACTCAATCAATCTGCTTTTATCGGGGCCAAAATTGTTTCCAATAAACCTATTACTCTTACCAACGGAAATGTCAATGGAAACTTTGGAGCCAATACTTCAGCGGGATCCGATGCAATCCTCGATCAGTCTGTCCCTACGGAAAGGCTGGGAAGTACTTTTGCTATGGTTAGAACGAGGTCTTCAAATCCGGATCTGGAAGGAGGAATGGTGATCGCTACAGAAGACAACACTCAAATATTTGTCAATGGTGCTACCACTCCTATTGCAACTATCAACAGTGGTGAATATTATAGAATCGCCGGTGATAATTACGTTCAGCAAGGAACTTCCGGGCATTACAATATGTTTATCACTACTTCAAAAAATGTTTATTTATATCAATTGGTTTCTGTTGATAACAGCAGTGCAACCTGTGGTTTTAACTATATTCCGCCATTAAACTGTTTCCTACCTAGAAAAATTGACGAAATTGGAAAAATTAACGAGATGCCAACCGGAACAGGAACGTCGAGTACCGTACCTGCCGGCACCAAAGTAAAGTTGAACATTTTAACAGAGGCAGGTGCTACAGTAACCGTGAACGGGGTTGCTCCTACAGCAGCAGAAGGGCCGTTTCCACTAACAGGAAATACAAACTGGGTGACTTATGCCATTGCATCTATTACCGGAAATGTAACAGTTCTTTCTAACAAGGCTGTAACTGCCGGGATTAATGGAGGCTACAGCACCTCAGGATATGGAGGCTATTTTGCGGGGTTCTCCTCTATTCCTCTGATTGCCAAGCAGACGGGAGAATGTATCCCCGGTCTTGTTTTGGGGGTTGATGACAGCTATGATACTTATCAGTGGTATCTAAATGGAAATCCTATTCCCGGAGCTAATTCTAATACTTATACGCCGGTGGCTTCAGGAAACTATACGGTAACCATTTCAGTAGGATCATGTACTCCTGCAACAACACCTGTTTACAAAGTATATACCTGTCTTAAGGAGAGCAATAAAGCCATCACCGTGTGCGAAGGCTATCAGTCTATTGTTCCTGAGTTCACCAGCTCTACCCAAACTTATGTTCCAAGTACAGTAACCATTATAACACCTCCGGCAAACGGAACTGCTACAGTAGACCTTGCGGGAGTAATTAACTATGTTCCTAACTTCGGTTTCGCGGGTACAGACACAATTGTATATAAATTCTGTGGAAACAATCCTGACTTTACAGATTGCGAACAAGTTACTTTAACATTGACCGTTTCTGACAGCCCTGTAGTTAATGGTGTAACAATAAAGTCTTGTTTCACCCCTTCTAATCCTTCTTTGGGATTATTTAATTTAACAACAGCTTCTGTTACTGCACAACCCGGCGTTACAAAACAATACTATCCTTCCCCTACAGACGCACAGAATGGTACAAACGAAATCCTTAATCCGGGTAATTACATCGCTCCAAGTGGAGTAGCTTATATTAAGGTAAGCAATGCCAACGGATGTTATAGAATTGCAGAAGTAACGCTTTTTGTTATTCCTCCTGCATATTCGGATGTATTAAAAGATAAGATTATCTGTATAGAAAATAAAACAACATTGGATGCAGGGCCTGGCTTTACCTCTTACATATGGAGTACCGGAGCAACTACCCAAAGTATCAATAATGTTGGAGTTGGAGTGTACTGGGTTGATCTTAAAACAAGAGAATGCACCACCAGACAAACAGTAAAAGTTTATCCTTCTGAGCAGCCTGTTATTTCCAGCATTGATATTTCAAACAATACAGTTACTGTAAATGTTATCGGAGGAACTCCTCCTTACCAGTATTCGATGGACAATATCAACTGGCAGAGTGAGAATGTATTCAACAACATACCAAGGGGAAATAACATTTTCTATGTGAAAGAT
Organism: uncultured Chryseobacterium sp.; assembly: GCA_963518055.1. Taxonomy (GTDB): domain Bacteria; phylum Bacteroidota; class Bacteroidia; order Flavobacteriales; family Weeksellaceae; genus Chryseobacterium. The sequence continues at coordinate 57,802 of CAUQIC010000016.1, read as the reverse complement.
TCTTACAATTGTGAACCTTTGCATGTAGAGATTACAGTTCCTAATCTAATTAACGTAATTACCCCTAATGGTGACGGAGTAAATGATGTGCTGGATTATTCAGCACTAGCCCATAAACCTAATTTTGCTTTTAATGTTTATGACAGATATGGCAGTAAAATGCATGAAGGAAATAAAACAACCGGATATAAATGGGACGGAACGATTGCAGGTAAAAAGATCCCTACAGGAAGCTATTGGTTTGACATCGGATGGAATGAACCGAACAGCAAGCAAACCCCTATAAAATATACAGGATGGGTTTTAGTAAAAAACAGAGATTAAGTTTACATCCATTATTATCAATCATTTTTATATGTTGAAAAAAGAATTAATTTAACATTATAAAAATAATTCAATTACCTTAAAATATTTATTCTATTATGAAAAAGATACTCTATACATTTCTAATTCTTACATCAGGAATGTTATTCGCACAAAAAGACAGCAATGTGAAATTTGCGGTTTACAATAATGTACTGGGAACTATTAAAATGTTCGACGATTATCACAAAGCAAACATTGAAAAAGTAAATGTCTATAAAACTAAAGCCAATCTTCCTGCCGGACTGAAAAAGTTCGCTTATCTTGCTGATAACGGTTTAGTAGAAGTAACATTAAAGAAGAATGCCGGCTATCCTGACAGCATGTCACTCGAACTGCTTAATGAGCAGCATAAGCTTCCGAAAGACAGTCCTGTCTATATTGAAGGATATAAAATAGAAGACCCTACTACCCGCATTTATAGTGAAATGATTGAAAATATTGAAATTATAGATTCCAACGGTCAGAAATCTATCAATATATCTACTACAAAAAAATAAAGAACGGCTTTTAGGAAATATTTTAAAAAGAGGGTATCTCAAATGAGACACCCTCTTTTTTTTGCAAAATATCATTCTTTTATTTTCATGAAACTTTCAAAATTCTTTTGTAATTTGCCTGAAAGTTGTCTGATATAATAAGCAACAGGTATAGGGATAGATGCTTTTACAAAAATTACTTAAGGAGTTTACTATGGATGAAAACATATTTAACTCAGAAGAATTAGACTTATTTGATCAATACTTTGAACAAATATTGATTAAAAAAAACACTTTTTTAATCCGGGAAGGAGAAACAGAGAAATACAGCTACTTTATTTTTGAAGGAATAGCGCGCTGCTGGACATTAAATCATAAAGGAGAGGAACAAACTTTTTGGTTTTGTACCGCAGGAACATTTTCTATGTCAAATATCTCTTTTACCTTACAAGAGAAATCCACTTTTAACGTACAGATTCTCATTGATAGTATCATCTACAGGATTGATGAAGAACAGGCCGAGCAATTGTATCTGGCAATTCCGCGCTTAAAAAGTGTTTTCGGAGATTTGACAGCTCTCTTATTAAACAGACTATTAAAAAGAAATATTGACCTGATCAAATATTCTCCTGAACAGTACTATTTACAAATGATTAATGAATATGGAGTTGCATTAAATTATATTCCATTAAAAGATGTTGCTTCCTACCTGGGGATCACTCCTCAGGCTTTAAGCCGGATACGAAAACGGATTTTTTAACCCAGATTCAGTATTTAGTTCCGATAAAGTTTCATCTTTGCAGTCTAAATTTACGGTTATGATTAGAAAGATTGAAGCAGCAGATTACCCCTGCCTTATGAAAATATGGGAAAGTGCAGTATTACATACCCATGACTTTCTCAAAGAAGAAGATTTCATCTATTACAAAGAAAATATCCCCTTATATTTTGAACATGTTAGCCTTCTGGGCTTTGAAGAAAAAAATAAGTTAGTCGGATTTATGGGAATTGCCGAAGGAAACCTGGAAATGTTATTTATCCACAATGATTTCCGTGGTAAAGGAATTGGTAAAAGACTTATTACCTACGGAATCGATCATTTGGCCGTAAACAAAGTAGATGTTAATGAGCAAAATATCCAGGCTGTAGGATTTTATACCTACATAGGATTTACTATTCTGAAAAGATCAGCATTGGATGGGCAAGGCAAAGAGTATCCCATTTTACATATGGGACTGTCTCCTGTAGAAAAATAAAAAATTCATAGCTGCCTGTATGCAGATTTTTGGAAGATGCTAGTCTGGGGATAAAAATAAAACCCTAATAATATCAGTTCCCAAAATTCACAAAATGTGGAATGTCTGTTCCAAAATTATTGATTGGTAAAAGGTTATTTCGGTTACTGTTAAAATCAAAAACCGAATTATTATCAAAAGGAACTCGTGGATAATAAGTGAATGAAATTTGAATCCTATTGAAAACCAGAAATGGATTATTAATTAAAACCCCAATTCCTATTTTTGTGTTTGCTTTTGTGTTCAGAAGTTTGTCATTAGGCATTCCTAACCAACCGACTGCTGCTGTCAAATAAGGGCTGAAATGGAAATTCTTCCACGTCTTATTAATAAACAATTGAAGCTGATATCTTAAAACCAATTTTTTAGTTCCGATATAATCTGAATTATAAACAGGAAATTCGTCTGGAGAAGTAAGATTGATTCTGTCTTTATAAGAATAATTATGCTGAGGATTTCCCAGGGCTAAAGTGGGAGAAAAGAAATGTCTTGCTCTGGCAAATTTCCAATCCATCAGATTGGTAAAATAGGTTCCATCCAGACGGAAAGACTCCCGATTTTGCTCATCTTCATTAAAAAAGCGACCAAACTGAGCTTTCAAAGTGAAGTATCCTAAGTTGGTAAATTTACCATAAGATGCAGAAACCCCAACATAAGGCTTTACATCATTACTTCTTGATAAGCCTCCGGCGGTAAAACTTAATGAATTACCATAAGCAATATCCTCCGGCAAATCATATTGAAAAATATTTTTCTGCACCGAGAATTTTCTATTGATAAACCCGACAGACATCAGGAAACTGTTGTAAGATTTAAAATATTCATACCGATCAATTCCGGGACTGTCTTTATACTGATAATTTTGAAATCTCCCCATTATAGCAATATTGCTAGAGACTCTTTCACTGGAGTCAGATGACACAGGAATTTGATACCCGCCCCATAAATCCTGGCTGTACACTTTGATTTGAACTTCAGGATATGCCGTATCCGTTCCAATTGGAAGTAAAACATTTCGCTTGAAATATTCGAAAGTAAAACCACCTGCCCATTTCGTTAAAGGAGAGAAAAAATCTCTTCTGAAATTGAAATTGATTCTTTCATTTTTAAAAAAATCCCGTTCTCCCAAAACCTGAGCCGTAATATAAGAACCAAAAAGATTGTATGTTGTGTAACTTCCCAGAAGATAGTTTTGTCTTTCTTTTGAATCATTTCTATAAAGAAAATCAAATGTATGGCCTAATCCCAATACATTTTCTTCAGTAACCCCTAAGCCTATTTTACTCCCTGAGTAGCTGAGTCTCGGTTTTAAACTCCAGGAATCAAGAACTTTTACGACAACATCAATGGAATCTTTACTGGAGCTGTCTTCGGAAACACTGATATTAACTCTATTCACAAAAGGCATTGCTCTCAGTAAACGTTCAGATTCGTAGAGCTTCTGAGCATTATACTCCTCACCTTCTTTAAAAAGTAAATAATTATTAATCGTAGAGTTTTTTGTTGTAGAATGAAGGTGATCTGTCAACCAGTCGTACCATTTCAGTTTTTCTTTATTGTCTTTGGAGCCATATCCAAAAGGGTCAATAGCCTCTACGCGGATATTTCTGATATATTTCTTATTGTAAGTCTCTTGCGAAAGCTTTTCAGTAATGGATTTAACGGAAGTTGAATCCGCCTCTCTACGAAATATCAAACGATGAAGGAATTTGGTTACTTTTCGTTGATCCGAAAATTCTTCTATTTTGTAATAGAGTGAATCCTTTTTTTCCTGTGCATGTAAAAAGAGAAAGCCACTTAAAAAGAAAATTATAATTACAACCGATTTAGTCATTAGTCATCAAGAATTTCAATAGAGTTTATGATATCAATTTGTAAGCCAACAAAGACTGAATAGATACCACATATGATTATTTTTAATCTAAAATTCAATAAAAAGACACTTAAACTACAAATAGAACTTATCAACCCGTATTAGAAGCTTAAGAAATCACAAAATAAATTTAGACTAAATATAAATTAGTAAAAAAACATTTCCTAAAACAAGCCTTTTTACCTATTTTTACCTCATAATATTTACTCATAATACATGAAAAAAATCGTATTAACAGGAATCATAACTTTAGGAGGGTTTCTAACAGCCAATGCACAGTGCAAAGCGGTATCCATACTTACAGAAAATTTTGATACCTGGAAGAACATTGATAAATGCTGGGCAGCTCAGTCAGGAAAGGCAATGCTTTATGCCAGTGATAAAAGAATTATATTTTATTCTATGAACAATCCCGGAGAAAACATGTATTTGGTTACTCCACTAATTAAGGCAGGAACCTATACTCTATCTCTGGACCTTTCAGACAACGGAGGAGAAACAACACTAGAGCTTTTCTCCATCAACAATACATCTGATCCCAAATCATATGTTTCGATAGCCAAGCCTGCAAAAATAGCGGGGGACAAAAAGACATTTACTATTTCTTTAAAAAAAGATACCCATTTAGGACTGAAAGTTATGTTGAATGGAATACATCAGGCAGTTTATCTTGATAATTTAACTTTGAAACCAAAAAATTAATCATTTAAATTTCAGGATATTGATTAAATATAATCAGAAAAAACAACAAAAAGATAACAATTATATAAAAAAGAGACGATATCGTCTCTTTTTTCATTTTCTTAAGGTCACAAAATCACATATAGCAAGGTTCAAAATAATTAACCTTACACCTTAATAAACAGAAAGTTACAACACGTGTAGTATACATGTAGTAGCACTCAAATTTTAATTTACAAAAGAAATAAAAGGGGAAAATAATTTTTTATTAATAGATTTGAATGTCATTCATGATTTTAATTATTTATATCAAGTTTGACTGACATCCTACAACCAAATAACAATTATATATGAAAAAGTCACTTATTTTTATGTTGCTATTGGAAACTTAGCGACCTACTTTTGATTTATAAATAGTGTACCTCTATTTTTAATTCTCCAATTCTAAAGAAATTTTAAATCATTTATTCAATCAAAATCATCATATAATCTATTGGGATTATATGGTCTTTTACTATTGTTTCTCAAACAGATTCAAAAATGATCGAATGAATATATGAATATTTCACGTGGATACATTATTTCTCACGGCATGTTACTCATTTTTATATTACACACACATTAATCAACATACAAACAACATTATTATGGAATTACACAAAAAGATTTTAGTGGGATCATTGATCTCAATGGCTATGGTATCATGTAACACGACCAATGACACTGTAGGAGAAAATGCTCCCCAAGATCAACAAACATCACAATTACAAGCCGTGCCTCAATCGGACATTCCCGCAGGTTTCGAAAAAACACAAATGTGTAAAGATGTTTATCTTCCCGGAGAAGGCTACGTTCCCGGAGCAGCCTCAAAAGGAGCTGTTGTTACCAATAAAAAATGGGCGAACGGTACTGTTCTTACCGTACTTCTTTCAGGAGGTACTACAAAAGTTCGTAATAAAGTAATGCAATATGCTCAGGAATGGTCTCAATATGCAAATATTACCTTCAAATTTGTGACCAGTGGGACTGCACAAATTCGGGTTACATTTACATCCGGTGCCGGCTCCTATTCATATATCGGAAAAGATGCTCTTGGTATTGCTTCCAATAAAGAAACGATGAACTTCGGGTGGTTTAATGACAATACTAGTGACGCTGAATTTAGCAGAACAACAATCCATGAATTCGGACATGCACTTGGTATGATCCATGAGCACCAACATCCTTTGGCTGCTATTCCATGGGATAAGCCAAAAGTATATGCTTATTACGCAGGGTATCCGAATTACTGGTCTCAGGCTCAGGTAGACAACAACCTGTTTGCCAAGTATTCAACATCACAAACACAATATAGTGCTTATGACACGAAGTCAATTATGCATTACAGCATCAGTTCTGACCTTACAACCAATGGATTCAGCGTTGGAAATAATACGGTATTATCTCCTACAGATAAGCAATTTATTGCCACTGTCTATCCAAAATAAAAATTGAACTTTTTATATATTTTGTCTACCTTGGTTATCAGGGTAGACTTTTGTCTTTTTATACAGAGGTTGATATTTTTTAAAGAAAACCCATAAAACATATACATTACTTATTTAAAACCTTTGTCAGTATTTATAAAGGAACATCCATAAATTCAATCTTAAAATGAGTGCCTATGTTAATTTCACTGTCAACTAAAATTCTGGCACCTAATCGATCGGCAATTCTTTTAACAATAGAAAGCCCTATACCTATGCCTTCAAAATTTTTAGTATTAGGCATTCTGCTGAAAATATTAAAAATATTTGCACCATTACTTAAATCAATCCCAATACCATTATCCCTGATTTCATAAACAACTGAAAGGTTTTCTCTGTAACTTCTGATTTCCACTACTGGATTTTTCTTTTTGGAACTATATTTAACGGCATTTCCGATAAGGTTTAAAAACATCTGATAAAGCAAGGTTCTTTCAGCCGGAATTGTTATAGTATCACCAAGAATAAATTTAAGCTTCTCATTTCCATATTGTTTCTTGCAATTTTCTAAAATTTCAATGATCATTTTTTGCGGATTAATCATTTCAAACTCAAAATTGATATAATTAGATTGAGACAGCTCGTTAATCCTATCCATCATTTCTGTCATAAGTTTAGATGAGTCAATAATATTATTTGCCAACTTATACATGATACTATTTTTATCTTTCTCACGCTTCATCATCATATCTGCAGATAATTTTATCATAGCTAGCGGATTCTTAAGATCATGGGTTAAAGTATATCCAAATGTATCCAATGCATTATTTGATCGTATAAGCTCTTTATTTAGATTAAATATTTCTCCTCCTCTCTGTGCAATTGCCTGCTGTATAACATTGACAATTCTTTCAAGAAAAGCTATCTCTTTTATTTTCCAGGGCGCAGATTTTCCTTTGCTCATCTGTTTCCATTTTTCAAATGATGATCTTGGACTGGGGTAAAAACTTCTGCCCCCTCTATTTTTAAAGCTCCCTTTTTCAGGTTTCCCTGCCCATATTTCCTCAACAATATTTTCTTTTCGAAACAGATACAAAAACCATTGATGGCCTGGAAGTAAGTTAATTCTAACGACCCCGGGAAAGCCAATTTGATCAGGAATTTTAGATAGATTATAGTCGAATTTATCGGTAGAAAACAAGATTTCCTTATCCCCTTTTGAAAGAAATGTATCAATAATTTCAATCCCAATTTTTCCGGGCGTATCTTCTATAAAAGTAAGGTTATCATTATGCCTGACAGCAATCCCGTCTGCCAGAACAATCTCTTTTAAATGAAGAGCATATTTCTCTACAACATTATGAAAATCATAATTAACCAAAATTTCGGCCTTCAAATCTCTTTCAAGAACCCCCAAAATTTTGTGATTACCGGTCAATTCTCTTTGACAATTCAGAAGGTAAAAATTGATGGCATATTGTATTAAAAAAGAACATGTACTTCTCTGTTCAAGATCTACATGTTTAGGCATAATATTCTGACATGTTACCAGGCCCCAAAGCTTTCCTTCAATGATTATTGAAAAACTGGCACTTGCGTAAACCCCTGCATTGCGAAGATATTCCAGATGTATAGGAGATAAAGCTCTTATCCCACAATAACTTAAGTCCAGTTGGTCCGGAAAAGCGCCTAAAATATTATGCAAAGCCCCGTCAATATTTTCCACACTGCGGGACAAAAATCTCGTATACAGCTCCCGCGCTTGGACAGGGATATCAAATTCAGGATAGCGATAGGACAAAAATGAAGTTAATTCTTCATTTTTTGATTCCGCAATGACTTGTCCACTGCTATCCTCAAGAAACATATATACCATGGCCCTGTCGAAACCAGTCACCTTTCTGATGAGGCTTGTCAGCACTTGCCAGGAATCTGTACTTTCTTCAAATAACCTGGCGTAATTATTTAGACTTGTTGACTTTAAGCAGTACTCATTACATCGTTCAATTTCAATAAACGTTTTTCCTTCATATTTATAGATACTGATAGAATATTTCTGTTCCTTTATTTTTATATATTCTACAAATCTTTTATCTGCATGAGAAATGTAATCATTAATTTCATTGATGTTTAGAATATTGTCGGGTATAAGAAGTTTCAAAGCTACACTCAACTCCAGTCCAAATACTCCTTCAATGCCAACTTCTATAATCTCAGCCTGATTTTCACTCGCAGCAATACAGATATTATTTTCAAAAACAAACAAATACCCAAAATCTTGAATTTTTCCGCAAAGATGTATTTTTTCTAAATGACACTCCATCTGATATATACTTTTCTATTGAAACACAAATTGTTATATTAAAAAGCCTTTTAATACAATAATACTGTTTAAAATTTCCACTAAAAAGAATCCCCTGATAACTAGCCATTTAAAAGTGTTATAAAAAGAACTGAAAATCTGGAACTCATAAGCAAATATAATCTGCAAAATTGAATTTTACCCTATGTAAGCAGAGGGAAAAGGAGATTTTCTATAAGATTTGATTTAGGGAATTTTTTTAGCCTTATCGTAAAGCATTTGAAGACAGATTATCAGTAGTGAAAATTAGATCAGTAGAGCTACATTTCCATAAGAAACAATAAATTCAACGTATCTATTCTGCTTTAATAAATTGAATAAAGATTTATCTGGGGTATTTCTGAACAAAAGGGACAAAATCACCCGATTCTTTTTATCAAAATTTATTGAAGAGATTGTTCAACAATCATTATTTCTCCAAAAGCAACATGATCAGGAATAGATTATTATATAGAAACCCTAAAAACATTTTGCTATTTACTCCTTTTTGAAATAAAATTTTCTCAGATCGTAAATCTCTATAAAATACTGTACCCTATCTAACTGTTTTGCTTTTATAGTATCCTTAAATTTTGTTATTTTGCATCAGATAGTGCAAAATAAAATGAGTGGAATAAATAAAAAAAGTCAAATCATTGAAGCTGCCAAAATTATTTTCTTAGATAATGGTTTCAAAAATACAAGTATGGATTTGATTGCAGACAAAGCTAAAGTTGCCCGCAGAACAATATACAATCAATTTAAAAGCAAAGAAAAATTATTTGAAGAAGTAGTTAATCTGATATGGAAAAATTTAAAACCTTATCAGGTAAACACCAACGATAAGGACCCACTTCAAACACTTCTATACATTGGACAAGCTATTGCAAACTATTGGAATTCCCAAGACATAAGAGACTATCTTCGACTTGTTATTGCAGAAGGTGAACAGTTCCCTGACCTTCCTAAACTTTTTTATGCTAAAGGTAAGAGTCCTATGATATTGAATGTTCACAATTATCTAAACGAATTAAATACCAAAGGAGTTTTAAAGATAGATAATGTTGAGCTAGCTGCTAAACAATTTTTTGGGATGATTAATGAGCCATTTCTCTGGATGCGATTAATAGATGACACTTCAGAAATATCTGATAAAGAACAGGAAAAAATTGTAAGCTCTGCTGTGAATGCTTTCTTTCGAGCATATAAAAACTAAAAAAATTTAATTGGAAAAAACATGAAATGTTTACTCATTAATAATAAATAATCTATATTTGCACTGCACTGTGCAATATAAAATTAAAACAAAATGAAAAATTCAGAATTATTATGTCAGAAATGGTTTAAACTATTGAAGATTCCAATTCATATAATTTTAGTTGATGACAGGATAAGAAAACGAAATAAAAAAAATGTACATGTACTTCGTTTTCAAAAAAAACAACCGATTGAACTTGGGCAATCTCATGTTACTTTTATTATTGATGAACATAGTGATCAGTTGTTAAGCTACAATAACTTCATCATGAGGCCAAGAAATGGGAGCATTTCTCAGAGTGAAGCAATTAGTTCAGCGATTAATGTTTTACAAGAAATAGATATCGATTATTTTGAAAAGTTATCATACATACGAACTGACATAACAGAAAGAACATATAAAGATTCTGAAGATAGGGTATCTGTTGAAAACATCTACTGGGTAAAGTTTATTCACGAAAACAGAAGTTACAGCTGGGTTGGACTGGCACAGGATGGAACTATTGAAGAAGTGGAAATTGAGTCTTACTGGAACTTTCATACGATGCGTAGAAAAACAGAAATGTGGTTTCATGATGATTGGGTAAAAGCTCTCCTGGGTCAAGGTCCACAATTGAAAAGTCCTAATGCAATCGCCAGGCTTAAATAATTCAATGATATAAGATATTGAAATAAAACATTTTACTCATTGAGAATACTTTTAATCATAATCAAACAACCTTATAAATAAATATTTAAATAAAAACCAGTAAAAGATTACTAGAAAAGTCAAATTAATTTCTTTGAAAATTACACTGCACAGTACAGTATAAAACTAACAACTAAATTTAATAATATTAAAACTTATAACAATTAAAAAATACATTCTAAAACAATACAATTATGAGTGACTTAGAAAAATTATTAAGAAAATATGAATGGTCATCCAATGACTCTAATGATCAGTTTACGGTAGAAAATCCGGCAACAGGTGAAATCATTGCTCTTATTCAGGGAGGTGGAGAAAAAGAAATTGATGCGGCAGTTAATGCTGCAAATGCAGCCTATGAATCCGGATGGCGGTATACCACACCTGAGGAACGTTCACGTTACATGTTAAAGGCAGCAGATGTATTGGAAGAACATTTGAATGAAATTGCAGCTATCGAGACCCAAGAAAACGGCAAGCCCATCTCCCAGTCGAGAGGAGATGTTTTAGCGATGATCGGGCTGTTTCGCTATTTTGGATCATTAATAGACAAGCTTCCCGGAGAACATCTGGACCAGGGGCTTTTGATAGATAATATTATTTCTGAACCTTTAGGTGTTGTCGCTGCTATTATTCCTTTTAACTGGCCACCTATTCATACCGGAGGAAAGTTAGCTCCTGCGTTGGCAACAGGAAATACTGTTGTTTTGAAACCGGGCGAGCAAGCTCCCTTAACCCCAATCCGTATTGTTGAATTATTACAAACAGTATTCCCTAAGAATGTTGTGAATGTAGTTCCCGGAAAAGGAGCTGTTGCCGGAAATGCTCTCACTGTGCACCCATTGGTTCGAAAAATAAGCTTTACAGGGTCAACTCTTGCAGGTCGTTCTGTTTTAAGAAGTGCTGCAGGCAATATTACCCCAGCATTATTAGAACTGGGTGGTAAAAATGCATTTATCGTTTTTGATGATGCTGATGTAGAACTGGCCGTAAACAATGCTTTTGAAGGGGGATATTATAATCAGGGAGAATCTTGTACAGCCTCTTCCAGATTATTGGTTCAGGAAGGAATTTATGACGAGTTTACTAAAAAGTTAACGGAAAAAGTAAAAGCAATCAAGGTAGGTGATGGCTCTGTAGAAGGAACACAGATCGGTCCAATGGTTACTGCGGTTCATCAGGAAAAAGTACAATCTTATATAGATTTAGGTATTGAAGAAGGATTAACTCTGGCAGCACAAGGTCAATTGCCATCTGATGAAAGGTTGAAATCGGGCTTTTTTGTAAGTCCCACTTTGTTTACGGATGTCCCGGCAAGCAGTAAATTATTTATTGATGAGATCTTTGGAGCGGTTGTTACAGTCACTCCTTTTAAAACTGAAGAAGAAGCTATCAGCCTCAACAATTCATCAGAATATGGTTTGGTAACAGGGGTTTTCACAAAAGATTATGAAAAGGCATTCAGGATCGCCCGTAAAGTAGATGTAGGAATTGTTCTTATCAATAGTTATAACAGACGTTCGCACGGAATGCCTTTTGGCGGAGCCAAGCATAGTGGATATGGTAGAGAGCACAGTATTGAAACCTTAAAAGAATTCACCCGTAGAAAAACGATTCGTTTTCCTTCCGGACAGGGCAAAGAAAAAAACTGGCCTAATGTTGACGATGTTTTTAACAAAAAGTAAAACCTAATTATTGTCTAGAAAAACTTCCCCATATTTATTAACTGCCTTTTTAACAATTATTTAAAAAGCTGTTTAGTTTAGAAGGTTTTCTACATTGAGGAGGATATAAAGAGAAAGATTCTTAGCCCTCCTCTTTATAACAAAGCAGGTTCTTTTCTCAGCATTTATTTACTATCGATTGATTTTTGAGTATTATTTACTTCCTTGAATGCCCCACTTTACAAATATTTTGTCTTTCAATAGATTCTTATATTTTTTCTAAGAAAAATATAAAAGTTAAACTAGTTTAATGCTTTCTATAGGTATATCCTATATTTTTAGATTTTAGTTCATATCGCAATAACTAAAGTTATTAACACAATTATACGAAAAACAAATTATGATATATGCTGATGTACTTCAAAATATAAATAAACATATTTCTTTAAACGCAACTGAAAAAAACATTTTTCTTAATTCTTATGAAAATGTCTTTGTATCAAAAAAAACAATCTTATTGCATCAGGGAAACGTCTGTAATTTCGAGACTTATATCAGAAAAGGATGTTTACGGATTTATTATATTAATTCAAGCGGAGTAGAATGCACCCTCCTATTCGGAGTAGAAGACTGGTGGGTTTGCGATATTGAATCATTTACCAATAAAACTCCGTCTTCCTTTTATATTGAAGCTATGGATGATTGTGAGCTTCTGATGATAAAATCTTCCAAAAAAGATCTGCTTTTGTCAAAAGTTCCTAAGCTTGAAAAATATTTTAAAATTATTGTTGAGAGGCATCTATCCATAACCCAAAAAAGAGTGGTTAATATATTAACGAAACCGGCAAGAATCAGATATAAAGAGTTTTTAGAAGTGTATCCCGAACTTAATGATAAAATATCTCAGCAGCATATTGCTTCATATTTAGGGATAACACCGGTATTTTTGAGTAAGATAAAAAATGAAATTAGGTAGATGTATTTGATTAACATCCGAGGCAAAAATAAATAGCTATTAAAAAAAGCTGCCTTGGAAAGAAACCATTAAAGACGGTTATCTTAAGCATTTAACAAATTCATGATCAGAGATATGATCATTAACATGAATGAATAATTATTTTTAATTCTATTATAATAAAAATTTAAAATGAGTAGTATTACCCCCCCTAGAGATCCCAAAACGGATCATTTGATTTCACCGGAAAATTCCGCCCTTATCCTGATAGACTATCAACCTTTACAGGTGAATTCTATACGATCTATGGATCATGAAGAATTGGTAAAGAATATTGTCATTGTCTCAAAGCTGGCAAAAGGTTTTAATATACCTACTATACTCAGTACTGTAAACGTAGAAAGCGGCATCAATAAACCAACCATCAAACATCTTAAAGAAATTTTCCCGGATGTTAAAGAGCTTGATAGAACCAGCGTAAACTCATGGGAAGATAAAGAATTCCAGCAAGCCGTAAAGGCTTTAGGCAAGAAGAAACTGATTATCTGCGCATTATGGACAGAAGTTTGTTTATGCTTCCCGGCCTTAGATTTAATAAAAGAAGGTTATGAAGTATATACTATTGTAGATGCCGTAGGGGGCACATCCGGTGTTGCTCATGAAACAGCGCTTCGTAGAATGGAACAGGCAGGAGTACAATTATCTTCTGTAACACAGCTGGCTTGTGAACTGCAAAGAGATTGGAACCGGCTTGATACCAAGCCAATATTTTTTGATTCCTTAATGGAGAATGGATCATTTTTCGTGGAAACACTACGCTGGTAGCAATAAATAATCTGACAATTACTAAAAAAACAGGAATACTCATATTCCTGTTTTTTTAGTATCTATTTTTCAAAATGAATTCTGATTATAGACTAGAAAGTAAGTATTGACAACTATAAACAAAATAGATTACATCAGTTGATTAATATTGTACTAATTTAATCTTTGTCTTTTAAATTCAAAAGGCTTCATTCCTGTATGCTTTTTAAATAATCTAGTGAAATAGGAAGTATTTTCAAAGCCAAGCTCATAGGCAATTTCTGAAATTCCTTTTTCACCAAGTATTAATAAGTTTTTTGCTTCGGAAATTAAAAAAATATGAATATGTTCAAGGGCTGTTTTTCCTGTTTCATATTTGAGAGCATCACTAAGATAACGTGGTGAAACAATAAATTGTTCTGCTATTTTTTTCACATTAGGCAGTCCTTCGCTTTGCAATTTGTCACTGTTCATATATTCTCTTAGAATATGATTAAATTTGGACACTGTTTTACTTGCGGCTTGCTGTCTCTCCATAAATTGTCTTTTATAAAACCGCTGGCTGTTTTTTAGTATAGAAGAAATATAGCTCAAAATAATTTCCTGACTGTATTCATCAGAATTATTAAAATGCTCTCCCTGAATTTTATGAAGCAGATCTAAAATGATTTGTTCTTCATGGGCTGAGAGATGAAGAGCTTCTATAACATCATACTCAAAAAAACCATATTCTTCTATCTGCTTAAACAATTCATTACCATTCAAGTAGTCTTCATGAATAAAAAGCATATATCCTTTTTCTTCAAATTTGACCTCTTTAATTTCAATAATCTGGCGCGGTTTAGTAAAGAATAAGCATCCGTTATCATGATCATAAGGTGTACGGCCATACATAAAGACCCCTGATTTTATTTTTTTGAAAGCTATTACATAACAATCTGCTGTAAATTCTTTATGAGTTAAACTGCATATAGAATTACAATCGACAATACTAAAAAGTGAGTTTTCGGGAGTATTCCAACTATTTCCCAGATGCAGCTCGGTAAGTGTTTTGTAATGTTCCATTGTCTAGTATATCAATCATAAATTTCCTACACGTATAGTATACAAAAATGATGCTTAATGTAAGTTAATCTTATTGTTTTTATTTAAAATAATTATCATTCCCATCAATCCAGTCTTTTCTAGCCGGTGAAAAAAAATCAATATCTATCGTATTGTCTTCCAATGCCATGAAACTATGTGGAACGTTCGAAGGAATAATAATTCCCTGCCCTGCTTTTATGATGTATTCCTTATTCAATATCTTAACTTTAACACTGCCTTGAGTAATAAGAGAATATTGCTCATTGATATGCTGATGGGTAGGAACAATAGCTCCTTTTTTATAAACAAAATATCCTATAGTACCCTGCTGCCCTGAAATCATACTGCGTGTGAGGAGTTCGTTCACAGGTTTTGATGGTAATTCTTTTAAAGTAAAAGTCTGAACATCTTGCGCAAATAACGTCGAGGTTATCATAATAAATGTTATTAAAAGTATATTTTTCATATGGTGACAGGATGAGAAACATATTTGAATAAAACTTGTTTGCTTCTATTTAGAAGTAGATCACTTTCTCCTTTTTTACAATGATATCTATTCATTTCTCTCTTAATTATTTATAATTTTATTCTAAAAATTTTAAAAGGCCTTTTAAAACTATCTTTTCCGCCATGAAACCACGGCATCAATTGAATTTGTGAATTAGATATATATAAATACCCGTCTGCAGAAATACTATAGCTGTCCGGCCAAATTAAATTTTCATCATCTTTGATAATCGTATGCATTTTCATATCCGGAGTTATTTTTACGATAGAGTTCTTTTCTAAATCTCCAAAATATAGATTTCCATCTTTGTCGAAAATCATTCCGTCTGTAGTAATAAACTTCCCTAGATCTTGTACCTTTTTATCAAGAACATTATCAGCCATCTTAAAGTCTCTCAGAAATTCTGTTTTAATTTTATATAAACGATTATCGGTAAGCGGCTTAAAGTATAACCATTGTTTATCCGGAGTTAATGCAATACCATCAGAATTAACTTTTAGTGCAGATCCATCTCCTTTTTTAAGTTCTCTGCCCAGGGGTGAAAAATGATAATCAGGATCAGACTTTACAACAGGAGAATTTTCTAAAACAAATCTTGATTCTCCGGACTTAATATTGAAAACAACAATTCCACCGTTTGATGAACTTGTCATATAGGCAAATCCGTTTTTATTGTCGATTTGAATATCATTGATATAAACATTCTTTCCAGCAACATTCTCAGGAAAACGGTAAATCCTTTCTATTTGGTTTGTAGCTAAATTTATTTTTACCACTTTGTTGCTATGCTGATAAACTGTACTCAGACCAATTCCGGCTGCATCTACCACCCATAAATAGCCATTATCATCTGTAACAACAGCTTGAACACAGACAAATTTATTCTGCCCGTCATCTCCTTTCTTAAAACTATTCCATTCAGCATTAGGGTATGGAATAGCTTTTCCATCTTTTATTTCCACCACAGAATGATCATGGACATCCAGCCAGTAAGGATAGTTTGTAAAAAGTCGCCCATCTTTCGCGACCGCCACCCCTGTTAACTGATGTTTATCATCGGAAAATACTTCTTCCAACTGTAGATGGGCAGTATTCTGTTGTGGCTTATTTTTAGATTTATTACAAGCTGCTACTGAAATCAAAACGACAGCTAAAAATATTATTTTTTTAAAATTCATATAGGTATATTTTGTATTTGAAGAATATTCACAGGGCACACAGTTTTTCTGATATTCATTTTGAATCCAACTTTAAATGAAACTCTATGTAGACTTAATTTAAGGTACATATACATAAGCAACCAATGATGCTTTGGCAATTGTATTCAAATTTAAATTAAATCCTACTAAAGCAGGATTGGCATTTTTATCAAGCTTTAGCTTACTTTTTAATGCATAAACGGTTATCATATAAGGATGAAAACCACTCCCGGGAATGGGTACGGGTCCACCATAACCATATTTCCCAAAATCATTCAATGATGAAATACTCTCTTTAGGCAGAAGATTCAGGTTCATAAAAGTACCGGCCCCCAATTTTAAACTTTGGGTGTCTTTGGGAATATTAAACAATACCCAATGCCACCATCCACTTCCGGTAGGTGCTCCAGGATCATACATTGTTACAGCAAAAGCTTCAGTCCCCTGAGGGGCATTAGACCACTCTAAACCCGGAGAGATATTTTCTCCTCCTACTCCCCAATCATTAAAATAAAATGTCTTGGTTAATTGTCCACCCAATTCTTTACTTTTTACTGTAAAAGTATCAGACATATTTGATTGAGCATTCAAAACAGAGGATATCCCCAATAAAAAGACTGGCATTAAACGTAATATTGTTTTCATAATTTGTTCTTTTAAAATTTACTTTGCAAAGTTAAAATGCTCGTCTTTAAACAAATAGTCCAATTCAACTTAAAAATAACACAAATTACCCCATAAGATTAAAGTAAATGAAGTCACAGAGTCAACCATAACTTTTCAAAAATTCAGATAGACAAAAACTATCAAGACTTGATATAAAAAACCGTATTAGGAAAAGTACTATATATCCTATTAAGTTTTTAAAAAAAACAGCACTAAAAAATACGGTTTTGAACTATTAAAATAAATTGCTCAAAACGATAATACGATAGAAATAACTAAAATATGTATAGCACCAAAGCCTGCTGTATCAACAGTTCTTCTATCGATTCACAAATAATAATAAAAACATTATAGTATAAAATTTAATGTATAAAAATAAGTGATGAATAGAATATTGAAAAATGTAAGAAACTATTAATGAATTTATTGAGTATTGGACTACAAAATTAGATATTGATCGCTCAAGATAAATTCAGATCAACTTTTTAATAAAAAAAATCAGTAAATTTGACTATGAAAAAAAATGAACAGTCTGGCAACATAACACATGCTGCTAAAGTCAATGAAAGAGCCAAGGCATTAGAAGTCCTTGAAAAAGCCAAGAAAACACAAGGAAAAATAACGTTTCTTCGACAAGGAGCCAGTAAAGATTTCAAGCCAAAAGACGAGGCTTAAGATTATAAAAATAAAACCCCTGAATTAACAGGGGTTATTTTATTTCAAATGATATGCAGAATTTTGTTAAAAATACTTTATATCAATTATTAAATCCTTGATCAGCATAGTCTTCATACACTCTTGTGATAAGTTCATCAGAGTGTATATTTCTTGAAAAAATCGGATAATGAAAACGATCCAGTTTATTTAGGATGCGGATAAGATCCATCTTTTCGTTGTGAGTAAGATTTCCTGCCACGATGTTGGTTGCTTTACGGATCTTTGTCATCTGCCTTTCCAGTGCAAGTAATCCTGCCTCTGAAATGTGAATCAGTTTACTTCGCTTATCTATATCAGAATCCATCTGTTCTACCCAACCTAAGCGAAGCAAACGAGCAATGATAAGCATTCCGACTGGTTTATCGTGAATATTTCTTTTAATAAGTTCCATCTTAGTCATCTGTCCGAAAGCCTTTAGATTAATCAAATAAATAAAGTCTTCCTGGGTAGAAAATTCTGAATCTGAAATAGCAGATTTTGAATATGTTTTTGCATATCTGTTGAGATGAACCAGCAATGTATTGATCGCACTTTCCGGGGTTCTGCCATTTTCTTTTCCCTCCCAGTAAGGCTCATCTTTTACAGGATTTTCTCTGTCAAACATCCATTCTTTAAAGCCTTGGATTGTTCCGGGATAGGATTCAGGAGAAGCTTGGACTTCAGTTTCAAACTCTTCCAGCAGCTCCATACAGTCTTTAATCAGTGTATAATTCATTTCCATTAAATAGTTTACAAATATACCTCTTTTATGATTAGTAGTTGATTTACAAGACAAAATATTAAAATAAAAATATGTTCAGAGAAAATTAATCCCTTTTAAAAAAGTTTAAACGAGATAAAACTGACTAAGTTGTTCTTCACATAAAGTTCGGATCACTTCAATCCAACGGTCTTCATCGTTTAAACATGGAATGTAGATAAACTTTTCGCCACCGGCTTCCAGGAATTGTTCTTTTCCCTCCACAGATATTTCTTCAAGAGTCTCAAGGCAGTCGGAAACAAATGCAGGACAAACAATTGCCAGATTTTTGACCCCTTTCGAGGGAATGGTTTCCAAGGTATGATCCGTATACGGCTCCATCCATTTATCTTTTCCTAATCTTGACTGAAAAGAAACAATGACCTTATCTTTAGGCAGCTCAAGTTTTTTAATGACTGTTTCCGTCGTATTAAAACATTGGTGGCGATAGCAAAACTGATGGCTGGGATTGGATTCCCTATTACAACAGTCATTCATATTACAGGTTTTAGTAGGATCTGTCTTATAAATATGCCGTTCGGGAACTCCATGATATGAAAATAATAAAGCATCAAAATTTTCAGGAAGTTTCTCTCTGATACTGTCTGCCAGACAATCGGTATATAGATCCCTGTGATAAAAAGGCTGAATATAACTGATCTTCACCTCCGGAAATTTCTTCTTTCTTACTTCTTCTGCTTTTTCAATTACAGTCTCTGTAGTACTCATCGCATATTGCGGATAAAGTGGAAAAAGAACGATCTCTGAGACGCCTTTATCTACCAGATTTCTGATGCCTGTTTCAATACTGGGTTCTGCATATCTCATTCCGATTTCTACCGGTACATCTACTATCTTTTGAAGTTTTTGCTGAACTTTTTTAGTGATGACAATCAAAGGAGAGCCTTCATCAGTCCATACTGTTTTATAGGCTTCCGCTGATTTTGCAGGTCTGGTTTTCAAAATAATTCCCTGTACGAGCAGAGCCCTGAAGATCCAGCGATAATCAATCACTTTTTCATCCATAAGGAATTCATCAAGATATTCCTTTACATCTTCTACAGCAGTGGATCGTGGTGAACCCAGATTAATTAATAAAATTCCTTTTTTAGCCAATGTTCTTTATTTTAATAATTATGTATTTATAATCGTTTATTCAGCCAGCGCTTCCTTATAGGCTTTCAATGCCCGTTCTCTGGCTTTTGTATGCTCTTCAATAGGTTTTTCTTCATAATTTTCGGGAAGCCATTTGTTGATGTATCGGGCGTCTTTATCAAACTTTTTGGCTTGTTCATAGGGGTTGAATATCCTGAAATAGGGTGCGGCATCACATCCACAACCTGCTGCCCACTGCCAGTTTCCGTTATTAGCTGCCAGGTCGTAGTCTAACAACTTTTCAGCAAAATAAGCTTCTCCCCAGCGCCAGTCGATAAGGAGATGTTTGGTAAGAAAGCTGGCTGTAACCATTCTCACCCTATTGTGCATAAAGCCTGTTTTGTTGAGCTCTCTCATTCCCGCATCAACGATCGGATATCCCGTTTTACCTTCACACCAGGCTTTAAATTCTTTTTCATTATTTCTCCAGGCAATATTTTCATATTTCTTTTTAAAACAATGGTTTACAACCTTGGGAAAATGATACAGAATCTGCATAAAAAATTCTCTCCAGATCAACTCATTAAGCCAGACTTCACTATGTTCCACAGCATATTGTACACATTTTCTCACTGAGATTGTTCCAAAGCGAAGGGCTATTCCCAGATGTGTAGTATGATCCATAGCAGGGAAATCTCTGTATTTACCGTAAGAGGCTATTATATTCTTGTCCAGTCCAGGCTTTACAAATTCAATATCTGTTTTTTCAAACCCAATTTCTTTGAGTGACATGATTTCAGAATTTGCCTGATCTTTTATAAAAAATTCATGGCTTAAGGTTACCGTTTCTATATTTTTCAAATTTTCCTTCCATTTTTTTGAATAAGGAGTAAAAACGGTATATGGGGAAAAATCATTCTTCAAAATATCACTTTTTTCAAAAATAACCTGATCTTTAAAGTCTTTAAAGTGAATATGATGTTTTGAAAGCTGATCTGCTACCTGCAGATCTCGTTGTATAGCTTGCGGTTCGTAATCTCTGTTACAAAATACTGTATCAATATCAAAGTCTCCGATCATTTTTTCAAAAACCGCATTTGGGCTTCCATAATACACATATAGCCTGCTTCCCTTCTTTTGTAATTCCTCATGAATATTCTGCAAAGCCCGATGAATATAATCTACCCTTCTATCATTTTTGTTCTGTAACTGATCCAGTATTATTGTGTCGAAAATAAAAACAGGAACTACCTTTAGCCCTGAATTGAGAGCCTGGTAAAGCCCTATATTATCTTCCAGTCTCAAATCTCTTCTGAACCAAAAAACATTCACTTTATTCATCATTTATTCTTTAAAAATTTTTAATTAATACTAATGTCTATTGAAAAACACAGAACCAACATAGAATACAAATATACTATTAAAATATAAATAAGTTTACAAATAAACCTAATACTTTATACGGTATAAAATTTGTTAGAACATATTTAGTCTAAACACAACGGTATGGATAAAGTAGAAACTGATCTGTTACATCCGATGAAAGATCAAAATCTTATTAACGAATACTTCAATTTAACGATAAAGAAAGAATTGAATATTGATATCAATGTCAGCAATGAGTATGTTATTGCTCAAAATATTGTCTCAAAAAAATTAATTCTTGTCAAAACGTTTTCAGAGGCAATCATGATTAATCCTGATCTCTATCTTTTACTACAATCTTTAATTCAAAAAATTAACACAGGCAATCTAGGAAAAGGGCAACTGTTGAGGGCTATAGAAAGTCGCAAAGACAATTAATAAAAAAATCCCTCAAAATTTTGAGAGATTTTTATAAGATACTTACATTTATAAGTCAAACCGAACATTTTTTACACCTGTTCTTTCATATGTTTGGCTACTATTTCTTCCAGATCATCAAGGTTAAAAGGCTTTGAAACATAATCATCCGCCTGAGCTTCTGCAGCCAGAGCAACAATATCATTATTAGCTGTTACATAGATGACCGGAATATGCTTGAATTCTTCACTGCTTTTAAGAAGTTTTGTAGCTTCCACTCCTCCGATTTTCGGAATCCAGTTATCCATTAAAATAACATCGGGCTGATATTCTGCTACCTTCTCCAGGATATCATGGGATGTCTCTGAGATTTTAACATCGTAACCATTCTCTTCAAATATGATGGTAACTACCTCTAAAATAGCAGTATCATCGTCAAAAATTAAAATTCTCTTTTTACTCATCTTATTTAGATTATCTTTATTCAGTTTTTTATTATAGTTGATTAATATAATCTGCTAAGTTAGCAGGTCTTATAATTAAATCATAATCAATTTCTTCTATGGCATGTCTGGGCATATAATCCACTTCTGCTGTTTCGGGATCCTGGATCCAAACTTTTCCGTTATTTTTTTTAATATAATTCAATCCTTCTACTCCATCAGCATTGGCTCCTGACAAGAGGATTCCGATCATATTCTGACCATAAATCTCAGTTGCAGCCCTGAATGCGACATCAATAGACGGACGGGAATAATTCATTTTTTCTGAGCTGTCCAGTGACATATTTTGTTTATTTTCGAACAGCAAGTGATAGTCCGCAGGAACTATATATATGGTATTATTCTGAACTTCAGTTTTGTCCTCAATCTCCACCACCGGTATTTTTGTAAACTGCTGCAGTAAAGTCTGCAAAATATTACCGGATTGGGCCTTGCGGTGAAGTACCAATACAATAGGGGCTGCCAGGGTATCATCCAAGTGTTTGATCATTTCAATAATGACTTGTAAACTTCCTGCTGATCCTCCGATAATAATCAATTCTATGTTTGCCTGTGACTTCATAACGGAACCTATTAATGGTGATCCAGTTTTTTCCAGATTTTCTGGTCTTCAATCTGATGGTAATTTTTATCAATGGTAGAGAACTTGAGTGTTTCCTTGGCTCCTAAAGCGAGAAATCCCAGGTTTTCCAGACTGTTATCAAAAAGCTTAAAAACTCTTTCCTGAAGCTCTCTGTCAAAATAAATCAAAACGTTTCTGCAGATAATTAACTGAAAACTGTTAAAGGAACTGTCCGAAACAAGATTATGGGTTGATAAAATAAGTTTTTCCTGTAAACTTTTATCAAATTTCACACTATCATAATTAGCTGTATAGTAATCAGAGAAATCCTTTACACCGCCTGACAGCATATAGTTTTCAGAATAGAGTTTCATCTGTTGCAAAGGAAAAACACCTGCTCTTGCAGTTTCCAGCACAGATGGATTAAGATCAGTCCCATAAATCAGCGATTTATGATAAAGACCGGCTTCTTTCAACAGTATGGCTATTGAATAAGCTTCTTCTCCTGTTGAGCATCCTGCAATCCAGATTCTGATTAAAGGATAGGTTCCGAGCTGTGGTAAAATTTTACCCCGTAAAGCTTTAAAAAAGGAAGGATCGCGGAACATTTCCGTAACGTTTACCGTAACTTCCTCCACAAAACGCTTTAGATATTCGGAATCATTCATGATAGTATATCTGAGCTCCGCAAAACTTGTAAACCGATCAAGGAGGCAGATTCTATTTACTCTCCGTTTAAAAGAGGCTCTGCTATAACCCGAAAAGTCGTAGCCATACATCTCATAAACATCATTGATTAGAGATTCTACTTCTTCATCTTTTATAATACTCGGTTCCAGCATTTATGACAGTTTTTCTATAGCTGTTATTAAAAGATCTACATCGATGGGTTTTGATACATAGTCATTGGCTCCTGCTTCCAGGCATTTCTGGCGATCTTCAGGCATCGCCTGTGCAGTAACAGCAATAACCGGAATATCTTTTATTTCCGGAGTACTTCTTATCACCCGAACTGCCTCATAGCCATCTATTCCCGGCATCATCATATCCATCAAAACTACAGAAAACCGTGGATCCTTTTTCAGGATTTCAAATGCTTCCTGAGCCATAATACAGCTTTCGACAGCATATCCACGGGCCTTTAAGGTCAGTTTCAATGCAAATATATTACGTGGATCATCATCCACGATTAAAATTTTCTTTTTCATCAGAATTCTCTCTGTTTAACTTTCATACAACCACACCCGAAGCAATGATAATAACTGATCAATATCTACCGGTTTTGAGATATAATCTGAAGCTCCTGCCGTAATACATTTTTCACGTTCCCCAATCATCGATTTTGCAGTAATGGCTATAATCGGTAACCTTTTATAGGCCGGCATTTTCCTTATTTCCTTTATCGTGTCATACCCATCCATTTCGGGCATCATCATATCCATTAAAATAACATCCAGGTCAGGATTCTGCTGAATTTGTTTTAAAGCATCTTTACCATCCATCGCCACAACTACCTCCACTTTATATTTTTCAAGTGCCTTGGTTAAGGAAAAAATATTACGGACATCATCATCTGTAATCAGTACTTTTTTCCCACTTAACACCTCTGTCAGAGAGCCTAGAACTCTGCCCGAAGTATTTTCAGGAGAATTATTTTTTTCCTCCACCAAATGTAAGAATAAACCTACTTCATCTAAAATTCTTTGATAAGAATGTGCCGTTTTTACCACAATAGAATCTGCATATTGTTTTATTTTCAACTCTTCTTCTCTGGAGAGGTTCTGTCCTGTGAAAATAATGATTGGAAGATTTTCAAGGCCTTCATGACTTTTGATTGATTCAATAACCTGATATTCATTACCTTTTGAGTTTCCAATATCCAGAATAACACAATCAACGAGGTCGGACGTTAATGCTTTCACACTATCTTCCACATTGTGTACTACCGAAAGAGAAATATTAAAATTGCTCAGGAAATAGGATAAGGCACTGGCGTGTTTAGCATTTTCCTCCACAATTAAAACTTTTTCAGGTCCTTTTTTCAAGGCATCTTCAATTTTTCTAAATACATCGGTCATCTTATCAAGAGCTACCGGTTTATTGATAAAATCGACAGCGCCCTTCATAAGACTTTCTTTTTTAAGATGTAATACAGACATCATATGAACAGGGATATGTCTTGTCGCTGCATGAGATTTTAATTCATCCATCACTTCCCATCCATCTTTTACAGGCAGCTGCACATCCAGAAGAATAGCATGTGGATGATATTTCTGTGCCGCAGATAATCCATGATCTCCCCTTACAACTACGATTCCTTTATAATTTTGTAAATGAGCAAACTTCAAAAGTGCTTTCGCAAAGTTGATATCGTCTTCTATGATCAGAATAACTTTATCTCCTTCTTTAATATGATCTCTGTCATCAGCTACATTTTCAGGAATTTCCAACGTATTTAACGGAACAGATTCTGCTTGCCCATCGTCAAGAATATTTTGAATTTCTTCAACATCTTCACGAATAATTTCTACAAGATCCTGATCGGTTTCATTCTGAACAATTTCAGTAGCCGCATGTACAGGGATGATAAAACTGAACTCGCTTCCTTTATTCAATTCGCTTTTTAATACAAGTTCACCTCCAAGAAGTCTTGCTATTTCCCTGCTGATGGACAATCCTAACCCGGTACCTCCAAATTTTCTTTTCGTAGATCCGTCTGCCTGCTGGAAAGCTTCAAAAATAATTCTCTGCTTATCTTCTGCAATTCCAACTCCGGTATCTTTTACAGAAAATATAATAAAATCCGGTTTATCAGCATGCTTTCTGACATACAAGCCGATGCTTCCCTGTGTGGTAAATTTCAACGCATTAGATAACAGATTCCTCAATACCTGATCAATTCTCAGTCGATCACTTTCTATAATGTTCTGAACATTGGCATCAATCTGAATATTAAACTGTAGTGCTTTTTCCTGAAATACAGGATTAAAAAGGCTTTTTAAATCTTTAACCACTTCTTCAAGGACAACATCCTGATATTCGAGGGTCATTTTACCCGATTCAATTTTTGCCAGATCCAGGATTTCATCAATCAGAGTTAACAGACTGGTTCCTGAGCTCTGGATCACTTTTGCTGATTCTATTTGATCTTCATTGAGATTCTCATCCGGATTTTCAGCCATTAATCTTGATAAAAGAAGAATCGAATTCAAAGGAGTACGCAACTCATGGGACATATTGGCAAGGAATTCCGATTTATATTTGGTACTCAAAGCCAGCTCTTCTACTTTCTTCTGAATTTCATTATTACGTTCAGCAATCAAATGATTTTTGTCTTCCAGCAATCTTGAACGTTCCTCTAATTCGGCATTAGCCTGCATCAGCTCTTCTTGCTGTACTTTCAATTCTTCTTCTGACGCCTGAAGTTTCTGGGTCTGTGCTTCAAGTTCCGTATTCAGGTTTTCAAGCTCAGAATGCTGAACCTGTAATTCTTCAGACTGAGCCTGAGTTTCTTCTAATAATTGCTGCTCTTTTTCTCTCCCTTTGGCCGCATTTAATGCGATTCCAATATTGATACAGCATTCTTCAAAATAATTCACTCTATCTTCCTCAAAGTTGGAAGTAGATCCTAATTCCAGAATTCCGATGGCATGGCCGTCTGCAAAAACAGGAACCAGCAAAATTCCATAGATTTTAATGGTACTGCTTGCAAAGGTTACTACAAAATCTTCTTCATGGAGATTATTATAGACCTTTGTTCTTGCATTCGTAAAAGCCTGTCCTACCATTCCTTCTCCAGGCTCAAAAACCTTTTTCATGTTGGCTTCCAGACCAAATGCTTTATTAAGCTTTAAAAGACCTTCATCATAAAGATACAATGACCCGTTGATACATTTTCCGTATTGAATAAGCTGGCTTAAAGCTCTGTCAGAAACTTCTTTTACCGATTTATTTCCTACGAGAGATTCATTCAATAGAGCAAGCCCTTTCTGACGCCAGTCGCTTTTGTTTATTTTATCAAAAGAGATTTTAAGAGATTCAGTCATATGGTTCAATGACTCTACAAGATCTCCCAGATCGTCTTCAGCATTATCAATTGCTTTTTCACTGTAATCTCCATTGGCTACTCTATTGGCGATCTTTTGAATGGCGCCCACACGTCTTGTCATTTCCTGATCTTTATCCTTCAGCATCTTCTCCAATTCATCTCTTCTGATCAGGTCTGCCCGCATTTTAAAATAGAAAAATGCCGTCACCACCACCGCTGCTAACGCCGAAAAAATAATGAAAAGAACGGTAGTATCTGAAGAACGTGTTAAATCCTTATTTTTGATTTCAACCTGGGTTTCTTCATATTGTACAAAGTCTTTTACAATTTTACGGCATTCATCCATATAGGCTTTACCGGTTATGATTTGCTCTTGGGTCATGATAATCCCCCGCCGTCTGTTTTCAACCAGATTTTTAAGATTATCCATCACCTTATCCACTGCTATTTTTAGCTCGGCAAGTCGTTGCTGTTGATTTTCATCCTGTACTCCTAATGACTCGGTAAGTACCAGAGCTTTTGAATATTCCCTTACGCCTCGTTTGTAAGGCTCAAGAAAATCTTCACGGCCTGTCAGCTGATAACCTCTGTTTCCGGTTTCGGCATCTAATAAAGCCACCAGAACGTCTTTCACAGCTGTGACTGAACGTCTGCTTTTCGAAAGACTTTCCCTGTGCTTCATTTGATTTTGGATACTCCAGTAGGAAGCGACCGAACTGGCTATTAAAATCAAAAGCGAAAGGCCAATTCCGACCTGGAGGTTTCGTATAATTTTTTTCGGCATAAAAATTAGTTTAGAGGGAGTGTGAAATAAAAGGTTGAACCTTCATTTATAATACTGGAAACGCCTACACTTCCATGGTGTTGTTTAATAATTTCGGAACAGATAAACAATCCGATTCCCATTCCTTGAAATTGTAGTGAAGATTCTTCCACACGGTAAAATTTCTTAAATACAGCTTCTTGTTTAAAATCAGGAATCCCAATTCCAAAGTCGGTTACATTCACTCTTACTTCCTGTGCTTCCTCATCTACAAAAGTAGTGACAATAACCTGATTATTATTTGGAGAGTATTTAATGGCATTGGTCAGAAAATTGATCAACACCTGCTCTATTCTTATCTCATCCAGCGGAATAAGTATATCAGGTTTAACACCGTGGCGTTCTATCTTCACTTTATTTTCATCGTGAGTCTGAAGGATTGTATCGATAGCATTGCTGATCACATGTTCCAGATTAACCGCCTTTTTATTAATTTTCAATTTGCCGTTTTCTATTTTGGAAACATCCAGCAAATCTGTGATCAGGGTATTAAGTTTTTCGATCTGGTTTTGTGCTTTTGCTACAAATCCTGCTTCAGAACTCTCTTTATCCAGCTTTAATTTTCTGTCTAAAAGCTGTATATAAGCTTTTATGCTGGTTAAAGGAGTTTTTAATTCATGACTTGCAATACTTAAAAATTCATCTTTTTCCTTTTCAGCCTTTTTCTGCCCGTCGATATCGGTAAAGGTTCCTACCCAGTTTTTAATACGGCCTTCGTCATATACGGGAGTGACACGCAGTAAATGATAACGGTAATCTTCGGAACGAATGTTTTTAATTCTCACCTCTAATTCTAAAGCTTTTCCTCTTTTCCTTGTTCTTTGAAACTCTTCCAGAATATTCAGATCATCAGGATGGGTTTCCGGAAAATTTTGGTCAGAATCTGAGTATTCATACCATTTACCGTTGACAAAATCAATATTACCTTCAGCTTTTACTGTAAATGCTATCTGAGGAAGAGATTCCAGCATCAGATGAAAATGATCGAGCTGAGATCTCATTGTGACTTGAGATTCTCGTCTTCCTTTTACCTCCAGTTCAAGATTCTGCTGCGTTTTCTTCATTGCAATATTCTGCTCCTGAAGATTATAAAATGTTTTGACCTTTAGCAAAAGGATCTCAGGATCTACCGGTTTGGTTACATAATCTTTCGCACCGGAAGCATAACCACGGGTTATAAATTTTTTGTCTGTATTGACTGCGGATAAAAATATAATAGGAACTTCTTTTGTCTTGCTATAATCTGCGAGAGTTTCAGCTACTTCAAAACCATCCATATCAGGCATTTGGACATCCAGAATAATTAAGGCGTAGTTGTTTTTTAATGCTTTACCAAGAGCTTCTTCACCGGACCCTGCCGTGTCTACTTGGAAATCCTTAGATTCAAGCAACTTTTGCAGTGAATACAGGTTACTTTGGTTGTCATCAACGATTAAAATCATAGAAGTTAAAATCAATAATTAATTATAGGTAGTTTAGGTTCAAAAATACTGACAATATTTTAAAAAACAGTAATTTTTAAGCTATTATGAATAGGCATTTCATACCACATTTTATAATAGAAAATAAGACCTGTAATAATAGAGCAAATGCTTTTCAATACAAAGCGCAGTAATTCAATATAAAAACGATAAGCAAACAAAATATATAGTATATAAATAAACTAAAAACACGTATGATTTTGTATAAAATATTTTTAATTTTGAGCATAAAAAAACCAGAACCTTTACGATTCTGGTTTAATATCACAATTACGAACTCATTAATTGGTTTTCTTTCTCAATTCTGCCTTCACGTCTTCCGCAGCATCTTTTGTTTTCTCCCAGGCATCATCAGCTTTATCCTTGATATCTTCCCAGGCATCAGAAACATTGGATTTCACCTTTTCAAGCCAATCTTCCTGACTTGCCTCTTCATCATTATTTCTTTTTTCACTGATATAATCTCTGGCTTTATCTGCCAAATCACTAATTTTCCATTTTGCTTCGCTAGCAGCATCCTTTAAAGAGTTTTCTGTTTCGTTTACCGCTTTTTCCGCTTTGTTGTAATCTGAATTATTCATAATATTTATAATTAAGTATTTGGTATATAAATACACAATATTCATACCTAAAAAGGGAGACACAATGTTAAAATTTTCTTAAATAGAAAAAGTATGAATATTTTCAACTGATTTTCAGGCTTTAAAGATTTGTTTTTTTTTAAATGATCTTGCAACAATTCATATAAGAAGTCCACCACCCCCATTTACATGTATTATTAAAAGAGTTACAACACATGAATCTTACCCAACCCCATCTTTCGTCAGGATAATTAATGATCCTTGTTGTACCTACACCCTTATACATTGAAAATTAAATCTGCTTCAGCCGAATTCCATATATCTTATGAGAAAAATAGGCAATGAATTGGCTTACTTAAAATAATTATAATAAAAAGCCATATAGAAGGATTTTTATAGGCTCAGAGGAAGAATTACAGCAGTGAAGAGAACCAATTAAAAAAATAACGAACCCGATATGATATCAGGTTCGTTATTTTTATACATAATGATTAATTATTTTATCGGTTCAGCTTTTTTTAGGAGCACCTTCGTTTCAACACTTGCGATTTTTGCGGCCTCGCCAGCTTCAGATGTTAATTTCCCTTTTGTTAAGCCAAAATTGCCTTTTCCACTATTATCTATACCAGAGGCAGGATGCCCCCAGAAATAATGATCATTCACTTTTTGATAATAATTTGCGTAAGCGCTTCCCATAATTGACATAGGAACGGAATAACTTACTGTTGTCTTTGTTATTTTCGTTGTAATAGCTACTTGTACTTTTGAGCGCGCCGGAACCACTACTGAAATATTATCTTCGATCGTTTTTTCAGCTGAAGCCTCAGTACCATCGGTAGTTTCTCCACCAACGGTTACTTCCGTTGATACTTCACCTTTAATAAGGTCAGCAGGCAGTCCGATAGAAACTTTTGCCCCTAGTTTAAGAGATCCACTTATCTTACGCTGCCAAGTCGTTTTATATCCTTGTTTATATGTATATTTTTTGCTAAAAGTAGCCTCCTTATCAGTATCATTTACAACATCAGACACATATACTTCATCAGGCATTTGAAAATCCTTGCTTTGGACACTTGTTGTAGCCTGTCCTAAAAGAACATAAGCATCTCCTGTTTGTTGGCTAGAGACAGAACCCACCTTAAGACCTGAATTAAAATTAACTCCATCCGGACGAATACCGTTATAGATAAATTTTTCTAAAATAGTCTGGGGATTGCTTACATCATAGCCTAATTGATCTAGGTGTTGAGCCGTTAAATTGAACTTCTGTTCTGCTGACGTTGTTGCATTCTTTTGCGAGCTTGCAGTTGTATTTTCTAATAAAGGAGATTTAATCTCTTTAACGATTGTCCAACCGGCTTTTAACAAATCCGCTTCGCTAAGGTTAGACCTTTTTAGTCCTGCTCCAAGATTTTCGGATGTAGAGTTTGGTATTGCATCCATGTTGTCATTATTCGTGCAAGAAGAGACAGAAAGCACAACCAGAAAGCCTGAAATAATTGTTTTAAGGCTGCTTTGGATAATAATTTTGTTGTTCATTTTTGAATATTTTGTGTTGATTTGGTACAACAAACTTATTTCATTTTTTTCACCGATACTACTAAATTTCTTTTATTTTAACATTTATTAATATTTATTTAATAAATAAAATGTCTTTTTTTACAGAACTAATAAAAAAAATCCACATATCAGGGAAGTTACAAGAGGTTGATGTGAGATTGACACTATATTAAATTATTCTAATATGTGTGATTTATGTTAAATAATCTATAATTCAAGATTTACTTGTAAAAAATTCTTTTTTTTCACTAAGAAGATTGTGTATTTACTATTTTATTCACAATAAAGTGAAAATAGTTAATTTTCTGAGAATTGATAGGACATTCAAACATGTAGTTTCACAAGAAGGGCAAAAACAAAATCCTCGGATTTCTCCGAGGATAAAAACTAATAACCATGAAAACTCAATTAAACATGAGAATCAGGTGCAAAATTACGGGATATTATTTTAACATGCAATTGTCCATATCAATTAATAGTATTGTAAATTCCGTTTGGGGGTAATATAAATTAAAAAAACCTTGAAATTGAGGGGGCTAAGATAAGTTAAAGTATGCTGTGAATTCGAGCTAACCGAATTCCTCAGGATGCAAAAACCTCCAAAAAGGAGGTTGAATACATAAAAATCCGAAAGTTAAATTAATCGAATATTTAAAGATATAAAAACAAAACCTTCCAAAGGAGGAATGTGGTATATGAAATTTATCTAAAAGCGATGTAGTGTTGAATAAAATATCTCTTAAAAACTTGTATTGATTCAAACAAAATACATAACACTAAGATCACTGTTTAATGAAATCTAACTTTTTGTGGTACATTTTACATTGTAGTTATACTACTACCCCGTGTGTTTAAAAATAAAGATCAAACATTCTAAATATAATCTCTTTTTTCTTCAGGATCATCAATTGCACCATTATGTTTATAAGCTTCAGCACTGGGATTCTATCTATTGTATGTAAAGGCTTTGCCTGAAGCAAGTATAGTAAAGATATCATTCGAATCAAAAATACCATACAAAAGGATTCACACAGGAGCTAAGGAAAGAAGTTAGTCATAATAAAAAAAGCCCCTAAAAAGGGGCAATCTGTAACCTTGAAGGTGTAGTTTTAGAACACTTTTGTAGAAGGTAAGTTTATCTTCCGCGGTTACTGTCAGCACAACATCCCTTAGTCTGTTATTGGTATATTGTATTCAAGATTTGCAGTTCCATATCCTTTTTTAAAAATCAGTTTTCCATCTTTAACAATACCAACGGCAACACCGGCAGTTTTTGAGTTATATTGAGAAAATAACGAATCAATCTTCCTTTCTGCATTTAAATTTGTTTGTGCCGAAAAATTGTCTGCAATAAAAATATGAATTAGAATAAATTTTACAAAATATTTAATTTGATTAATTATGGTCTTGTTTTTTACTAAATTTCTTTGCAATCTATGACAGCAATTTGATTTTAATATTTTTGAGAATTAATTATTGATTACAAAACAAACTTTAAATTTTGCGCTAATTATTTTTCTCAATCAATTCAATAATTTTTAAGGCAACACCATTTGATGATTGAAAATTTTGTCCTGTAATAATTCGACCGTCTTGTTCCACGTGAGATATATTTCCCTTAGAAAATTTAAAAGTCCCGCCTCTTTCCTCTACAGTCTTCTGAATTAAGAATGGAAAGTGTTTAAAATATTCACCATCTTGTTTTTCAAAAGAATCAGGATAGCCACTTATTACTTTTCCTTGAACTAAGAATTTACCATTTTTATTTTTTAAATTAACAATACCTGCTGTCCCGTGACATACCGAAGAAATAATTCCGTAGTTATCTTCGTATACCTGCATAGTAATACGTTGAATCTCTGAATTTTCAGGAACGTCATACATCGCACTTCCCCCTCCAATGTAATGAACCGCTTTGTAATTTTTATAATCAATTTCTTTAGGACTTAAAGTATGTTTGATAGCGTACATAAAGTCTTGATTGTATACATAATGTTTTTGCAAACTATCCGAGGTATTGATGTAGGCTAAAGGAATACTACCCCCTTTTGGACTTACAAAATCAACGGTATAACCAGAATTTACAAAAGTGTCATAAGCGTTTACGATTTCCGCAAAGCTATTTCCTGTTGAAATTGTAGAATCTCCATAATAATGAGCATTGGACACAATGAATAATATTCGTTTCCCGGATTTATTACTTTCTTTACTACTTGCAGATTTGCTGATTATTTTCCACTCACCCTCAATCTTTTTTAGCAAGAACATATCCATAAATTCTTGTTTTTTTTCAGGAATAATAATTTCGGCTTTTGCAACAGCAATATCATTAAAATATTCTATAGAGATGATTTTCCCTATACGCCCGTTAAATTCTCCGTTATTTCCTTTTTGAAACCAACTGGCATATTCTGAAATCGGAACAATCCATAAAGGCTTTTCTTTGCGGCTTAGAAAAAGATTGGCTTCAGTATAAAAAGCCTTACTAATACTGTCGGGTCTATTGTAAGATGTACCATTAATATAGTTTTGAATACAACTCTCAATGAGAGATTGTTCCGATTGTGCAAATGACCCGTTTGATAGAAGTACAAATAAAATTGCGAAAAATATTTTTCTCATAAACTTTGATTTTAATGATTTAAAAATGTTCCGCAAAAATATATTGCTTAGGTTTTAAATCACTCCAAGTTTATCCTAATGAAGTACGAATGTATATTTTAGGAGTAAAAATTATGTTTTTTGGTAGTTTGAAGGCGTAGTTCCTGTGATTTTTTTAAATGAGCTATAAAATGTGCTGCTCGAATTAAACCCAGATTCAAAACCCACAGCATCTATTTTCAACTGAGTACTTTCTTTTAATAATCTTTTTGCTTCATCAATTCGATATTCATTGATGAATTGAGTAAAACTTTTATTCAAATTATCATTAATAAATTGTGATAGTAATTGGGGACGGATATTTAACTCTTTTGCCAAAATTGATAAAGTGAGGTCAGGATTTGTATAGATTTTTCTTGTTTTAAAAAGTATATTAATTTTTTCCTGAATTTCCTTTACTAGCTTTTCATCTATTTTGTTGATGTATTTTTCTTTATTAATGACAGAAATTAACGTTTTGTTTTTTGCATAATAGATCAGAAGGAACGAAATGTAAAAGCTGAAGGAAAAAGTCAAAGCTCCAGAAATATATGAAGTATATCTAGATAAAGAATAGGAAAGCCAAATGGCAAAAACGCCACAAATAACTGACAATATCCAAGTTTCCTGATAACTAATTTGGTTGCGATTGGTGATCAACTTACTGAAAATTTTCCTAGCCTCATAAATGGATAATACAATAAAAATAAACCATTGAATATTTATAGAATAATAAATTATTCCTTTCCATATCTCAGGATTTTCCTTGTATGGAAAAAGAAAACCCAAAATACTTATGGTTATAATTGTAAAAATAAGACTATATTTTGCAAAAGAATAATTAAGCTTTTGCAGTATTGATTTAACAAAAAAATATAATAGAGGACCAATTAGAAAACAAGCCGACAAACCTATTTGTAAATATGTTTTTGACAACTGTGGATTAAAATTATACAATACAGATTTTCCGATTCTTGTACTTAAAGATAATAATAAAAGTCCTAGAAATAAATCGGATATAGCTTTATTTCTCTTGAAGAATAAGAAATAAAAACTCAAAACAACACTATTAAAAACACCTAAAGCACTTAAAAAAAATAATATTTGATTATCAATATTCATTATTTTAAAATATGTTTCTTTTTGGAATTGTTTGCGGTTATCGTTTCATGCTTCGTTAGATGGTTAGCTTTTACCACAAAATTTCTTTACGAAGCCAATGCGCCAAATTTAGCGAAAATTTTCTTACGAAGAACTTTATCCAACTTGACAAAAAAACTTGTTAGTGATCGTTTTTTAATTATGTTTTTTGTTTATCAATTTTCAAATTAGTCCAATAAATTTGTTTGTTTTAAGCTGTCAAAAATGAGTTTGCCAGCATTTTAAGATTATTTAGGAAAAGAGTTGATTATATTCAAAAATGAGTACAGAAATTTGAATTGATTTTATGAGTTGCTGAATTTTTATAAAAACAACGCCAATGAAAATCATTGGCGTTGTTTTGCATTAAAAAGTAATCTGTGACCGCAGAAGGATTCGAACCCTCACTGTTGGAGCCGAAATCCAAAGTTCTATCCATTAAACTATGCAGCCGAATTCATGAGTAATGAGTAATTAACAACGTGTAATTTCGATATTGTCAATTACTCATTACTTATAGTGTTAGAAAGTAATTTTCACCCCTCCCAGAATCTGAGCACCCAGGACCTTATATCCTTTGTACGTCTGGTATTTTGAGCTTAGAAGATTATTTCCGAGTGCGAAAATACTGAAATTTTTGTGAATTTTATACTCTGCAGAAAGATTTAAATCAGCATACCCACCAACTTTATCATTTGTATTCTCCGTAGATTGGTAAATCACATTGGGAGCCCCCAGTCCTTCAATTGCATAAGAGTTTGTTGTTCTGTCACTTGCAAAGATTCCTTTGAAACCTAACAGTAATTTTTTATCAAGCATGGTATATTTTGCTCCGATGCTTGCATTAAACAATGGAACGTTATAAATATTGTCGTAATTCTTAAGATTATACTTGGTAAACCTTAAAT
The DNA here is from genome assembly GCA_963518055.1 of uncultured Chryseobacterium sp. Taxonomy (GTDB): domain Bacteria; phylum Bacteroidota; class Bacteroidia; order Flavobacteriales; family Weeksellaceae; genus Chryseobacterium. Next base: position 21,898 of record CAUQIC010000016.1, on the reverse strand, counting down.
CTCCGTCAATGATTAAGTTTTCTAATGGGAAATACTGTACGCTACCTTTAATGTCGCTTACATTTCCATCATCATATACCGCAGAGAATGTATTGGCAAAATCATATGCAGAACGGTTAACAGCAGTATTATCAAACAGCCCGTTTGCTCTGAAGAACATAATGTCTTTCATCTTTCCAAATCCTGCAGAGAAGTCATATTTAAACATTTCATCGATATCACCTCTCAAACCTACATAAAAATGATATTTCGTCTCTGTTGGTGTTAAATATTGGTCAGAAAGGATAAATGGATTAGCCTGTAGTAAATCTGCATACGTATTGAGCTTCAGACCTCCGTCTACCCCACCGTAGAATTTAAATTCCTTAGCAGCAGCCACCTGAAATTCAGCCTGTGGAAACCAATAGGTTTTGTTATTTTTCATCTGATCCAGCAGCCTGTTTGAATTCTTAGCATTCAGAAAAGAGAATGAAGACCCTAACATCAAATAAGAATCTCCTTTTTTGAAAGTTACCTTAGGGCTTAGATTAGTATTGAAGAAATCTGCTGAGTTTTTGTCGTTGATGGCAAAGTCTGTCTTTACGACATCCAATCCTACTCCTAAATCAGCATTCAGACTAATTCCGGATTTTCCCAGTTCAACAGCATGTTTGGAAAAATTAGCCAAAATTGAAACCTGATTTTCCTGAGCGTCAAAATGATCTTTTAAGAATGATGATTTTACCCTTACATCATTTAAGATTTCATTGGAGTAGAAATCATAATAACCGTTTACTTTAAACTGGTTCACATTCTGTTTCAGGTCAACATCTGCAGACGGCTGTAAAGCATAAATACCATAATAATTATAGTTATTCAGTCCGTATTCAGCATTCACATTAAACTTTCCTTTTTCTCCGTAAGAATTAAGGAAGGCCGCAAAAGTGGCTGATGTTTGTTTTGATTTCCAGTCATAATCATTTTTAAGACCACTGGTAGACAATACATGAACATCTCCCCCTACTTCAATTTTGTTTTCAAGGGTCTTGGAAACGTTTCCATCCAATAAGATTTTACCATAATTACCCATTCCAAACTGGAAGTAATTATTCTGGGCAGTTCCGTCAAATTTCGGAGCTACATCTTCCCCTTGGATTGTTGAAGTTTTGAAGTCAGAAACTGCAGGAACATCAGTGATGGTATATTTCACAGGGTTCTGTGATTTCTCTTCCGGCGGATAATTTTTAATGGTTTCTACAGAAGTCTTCTTCTTCTCGATCTTCTTCACCTCCGGTTCTCTCTTTTTATTAAGAACCAGCTTTTCCTCCTTGATCTGGGAAAACGCAAACTGCGAAACCCCTAAAAATAATATGGATAATAATTGAATTTTTCTGTTCATTACTATTGGGTGTATTTGTGTATTCATATAAAGTGCTTCAATGAACATTTACATGAACAGATACTACATTTTTACTTTTTAATCTGCTTTTTAACTTCCTTAGCTTCTGCAACAATTTCAGGGAAATCCTTATAGTTGGCAATAATCTGGTCGCAGGTATAACTTGCCTGATAATTATCTTTCAGACCGATATAGTTTTTCGCCATCAATACCAAGGCTTTTGCTCCCCAATATTCTTCTGATGAATAGTTGTTTGCCAACTTAAAGATTGTCTCATTAGATGATTTGAAAGCTTTTCCTTTATTCTGATAATAAGCTTTTGCATATAATGCTTCTGCAGCGACCGAAGTATTGGATGATTTCTCGAGAGAGACATAAGCAGACTGTGCATCTTTATCTTTCCCTGAATTCATCAAACTTCTCGCTTTGATTACTTTAGCGGTTTCAATAACTGCTGCTGAGTTTTTAGAATTACCGATAACAGCATTCGCCAGTTTCTCCGCTTCAGAGAAATTTTTCTCATTCGCATATAGCTTCATCAACTCAACATTTGCATAATTTTTAATACCTATATCTGAAGAGTTTTTAATCGTTTCAAGGTATTTTTTTGCTTCTGAAGTATTGCCCTGTGCAAGGAAGATCTGAGCTAAACGAGTTTGCGCATCATCCTGGTAATCATTCTGAATTCCAGCCACTTCCTGCAGCACAAGTAAAGCTTTTGTTGAATTATTGGTTTGATAATAACTTTCTCCTAATTCATACTTGGCCTGATACAATCCTTCTCCTGTTGGATTTTGCGTTAGATATTTCTCGTAATAAGAAATTGCATTTTTATAGTCTTTCTTCGCGAAATATTGTTTTCCTGTAGACAGGTTGATTTCATCAATTTCAGAAGCATCCACATTTACTCCAATATTTCTAGCAAAGCTTTCATATCCTGAAACATCACCGTTTTTCGTAAAAATAGGTTTTGCAGCCTGTACTACTTTTTGGGCATAGGCCGTATTTTTATATTGATCGCCTAAGGACTTCAATTCAGAAAGAGCTTTATCATTCTGGTTTTGATCAATATAATTCTGAGCTCTGTAAATAGATGCATTAGCAATAAGATCCTTATCAGAAGAAGTCTTGATCACTTTTCCAAAATAATCATTAGAATTCGCAAAATCATCCTGAGCCGCATAAGCCGTTCCAATTTCGTATTGAGCATCATCATAATATTCGGAATCCGGATATTTTGATAACAGATTTTTTAAGTTGGTAATTTTCGCTTGTGTATCCCCTTTAAACCCTAAAGCCATTGCTTTCTGATACAAGGTATAATCTGTAGCATCCTGATTTTTATCGTAGATCGCAATGGCCTCATTCAGATCATTATTTGCATAATGAATATCTGCCAGACGAAGTTCTGCATCATTTTTAAATTCAGGTTTTGGATCTTTCAGATACTGCGTAAAGTAAGTAGATGCCTGGTCGAATTTTTTAGATTTAAAATAAGCATATCCCAAATCATAAGGTAATTGCTGCTTTTCAGGAAAGTTCTCATTAAGAAGTTTCTCATAACGAACTATTGCAGACGGATAATTTCCTTTTTGGTAATACACCTGTGCCAGCCAGTATAGGGCTCTGCTATTAAATTCTTTATTGATATTAAAACCAAGACTTCTTAAGAAATATTTCTCGGCTTCATCATAATTTCCTTTATTGAATTCCTCTGTTCCCAATAAATAAGAAACTTCCTGATCTACCTTATTTATTTCAGGAGTGGAATTCTGCAATCTGTCGATTGCATTCAATGTCTCTTTATAGTTTCCGGAATACAAATAAGATTTTACCAATAATGATCTCATTTCTGAAGCATTGGCACCGTTCTGATCTCCGTTGATATAACTTTGAATAACCGCAGACGGGCTTTCAAACGGGTTACCAATATCATAGCTCAACTTGGCATATTGCTCATGAGCCAGTTTTTTCACCTTCGCATCATAATCCATCTGGTAAGACGAACGGAATGCAGAAAGAGCTTCCTGCTTTTTATCAACGGCCAGATAAGCATTCCCTAACTGATAGTAGGCATTTTGAGCTAATGCTGAGTTGCTGTTGACAAGCTGATTATAATAAGAAACGGCCTCATCATACTTTTTAAGCTGAGCAGCCACAAATCCCATTTCATATAAATCATTTTCAGAAGGGTTCTGCTGAACATTCAGATAATCCTTTAAATGGGGATACGCTGAAGCATAATCCTTTTTCATGAAATAACTTTCTCCAATGATTTTGTGAACCTCTGCTTTGTATGACTCCGATATATTTTCATTCAACAAAGCATTTCCCTCTGAAATTGCCTGGTCATAGTTCTTATCATTATAGTACAACTGTACATAGTAAGGGCGTACCAATTTTGAGAACTTATCCTGATTTTTTATAGAATCAAAATACTGGAAAGCTTTATCGTTTTGTCTGTTACTGTAATACAAATGTCCCAGCATATAAGCAATATCTCCTTTTTGAGATTGATCTGCCGTTTTATAGGCTTCTTCTAAAGCATCAATTGCTCCTTTAGAATCGCCGGTCATATATTTGGCGTATCCTAATTTCAGAATATACTGGGTATTTTCCTCTTTAGAAAGCTGATATTGGTTTACTTTTTTCAAAGTTTCCAATGCTTTGTCAAAATCTTTTTTAGCCAGATAATAATCTGCCAAAGGAAGATTTGCCTGTGCAAAATACGCAGAGTTCGGATACTCTTTTATAAAAGCAGTTAATCCTTCCTCAGCATGATTTTTCTGGAGAATAACCCCAATCACATTGTCAAAAAACTGCGCTGCCTCCTTTTTCGAACGAGACAAATTCTGATTATAGAAATATTGTCTTGCATATTCGTATTGAGAGGCATTGTATATTTTTGTCTGATAAAGATTTTCAGCTAGATTGAATCTATAATTTTCTTTCTGGGTAAAATATTGGGACTGTTGAGCCTCGGAGATTCCGAAATACATCACAGCAGCCGCTAAAAGTATTTTTTTTGATTTCATTCTTCTCTATATAAGAAAATTAGTCTAAATAAGTTAACGAAAATATTAAAAACTTATTGTTTAAGCAAGTTTTAGTAGATTTAAAACCTTAAAATAATGATTCAGCAACATTGAAAATCATTTCACTGTTACATGATAAAATTTCTTATTTTAGTCCCCTAAAAAAACAAACAATTTGAGTTATCAATTGTCAAAAACATATTTTGATCTGACACTTTCTCAACAGCAGCTAAAAACATACCATAAACCTACGATTACATGAAATTTAAGATACTTTTAGCATTAATTTTTGTAAACCTGATTCAGGCACAGAAGTTTTACTTCCCAAAAGCCGCGGCAACGGACTCCATTATTTTAGAAAAGCAAATGCCGGTACTTGCCTTACAGGTCATTGCCCAGCATCAGACACCTAAAAATAAGCCAAAATACAATGTAACTTTTTTAGATAACCTTTTCCGTTTGCAGATGGTGACAAAAGACTACAAAAGTTCTATCTCCTCTTTATCAGACCATCGAAGCGAATACGCAGATCACAATATGGCTGGGAACAAAGCTCTTGCATTTGAAATCTACAGTATGGCCAAATTAATAGAAAAGGATAACAAAACATCTTTTCCCAATGCCCTTCAAACAGCTTTCAATACAAAATATAAAAGCTTATCTGATCCATTGATCACCAAAGTAGGCCCCGGGCTGGATGGAGATGTAAATGATTATAAAAAAACACTGAACACAGCTCTTTCCAAACAAAAAGATAAAGACAGTATAGATTATGCTTCTGCCCTTAGTCTATGTAAAAGTTATTTAAATTATAAAGTCTACGCCAGCATTAAACCACAGGTGATGCAATTATTCAAGGTAAAAGAGCAGGAAAAATTCATCCTAGAAACAAAAAAAATCACCTTAAAAAATGGAACGACACTAACCGTTACCATTGCCAGAAAAAAAGAGAATACCTCTCCTCTTCCCGTTATTCTTACCAATAACATTTATGCAGGAGAATTTATAGATGCTGCTGTTGCCAAAAAAGCTGCCGTTTATAATTATGTGGGAGCTGTTGTCAATACCCGTGGAAAAAGAGACAGTGAGGATATCAACAATCCTTTCGAACATGAATCACAGGATCTTTATGAAGTGATAGACTGGATAAGCAAACAGCCCTGGAGCAATGGCAAAGTAGGTATGATAGGCGGAAGTTATTTAGGTTTCAGTCAATGGGCAACTGCCAAAAAATTACATCCGGCTTTAAAAACAATTGTTCCGCAAGTCTCTGTAGGAATCGGAATAGATTATCCTGCTCAAAATAATGTATTCATGAGTTATATGATGCGCTGGATACGATATGTCACCAATAATAAACTGACGGATGAAGTGGACTTCAACAATTATACAAAATGGGACTCAGTCAATACGGCCTGGTATAAAAGTGGAAAATCTTTCAGAGCATTGGACACTATAAGCGGTAAACCCAATGCCATATTTCAAAGATGGCTGGATCACCCGGGCTATGACCAATACTGGCAAAAGATGGTTCCTTATAAAAAAGATTTCGCTAAAATCAATATTCCTGTTCTGACAACTACAGGGTATTATGATGCTGACCAGATAGGAGCATTATATTACTATAAGGAACATCATAAATATAATAAGAAACCTAATCACTACTTAGTCATTGGCCCTTACGATCATGCGGCTGCTCAAAGTTATGGCTATAATTATGCTAATGGAAATCTCATTGACCCTGTGGCCAGAATAAGTATTGATGAACTAGCCTTTTCATGGTTTGATTATATTTTAAAAAATGGAAAAAAACCGGAGCTTTTACAGGATAAAGTAAACTTCCAGGTTATGAATACCAATACATGGAAACATGTTTCAACCCTTGATAAAATGCATTCTTCTACCCTTCAATTTTATCTTCAGGACCGTAAAAACAATGTCTCAGTTTTTGACAAGCCGAAATTGGAAGCGTTCACAACACAGACTATTGATTTTAAAGACAGAGCTCCAAAAGAGCTTTACCATAAAGTAAGCAAGCAGGACAGTGTAAATGTAACTAATTATATGTACTTTGAAAGTGAGGTTTTGGATAAAGATATTATCCTAAGCGGAAACTTATCCGGAGTATTTAATGTCTCTATCAATAAAAAAGATTTTGACAGCAGCACCCAATTATATCAGGTACAGCCGGATGGAAAAATATTTTCATTATCCACTCATCTAGTCAGAGCAAGCTATGCAAAGGACAATTCTACACGCCAACTTCTTAAGCCTGGTAAAAAGGAACAAATCCCAATAAAGAACTCAATGTTTATGAGTAAAAAAATAGAAAAAGGAAGTAAACTGATAGTATTAGTAGGTGTCAATAGAAGTAAAAACTGGCAGGTTAATTACGGAACAGGTAAAAATGTAAGTGATGAAACAATACGGGATGCAGGAGATCCTTTAGAAGTAAAATGGTATAACGACAGCTACGTGGAAATACCGGTCTATAAAGACTAAACATTCGTGAGCATGTAATTTTATCTAAATGTTGTTAACGACTGTTAACATCAAAATAAAAAATCATTACATTTGCTTTTTTTCAAATCAAATATAGTTATTGAATGAGTCAACTTTTTAGAAGAAAAATCTATTCAGATACAGATACTTCAACAGGACTTTTAAGGGTCTTAGGCGTTTGGGACATTGTATTTTTTGGTATTGCGGCGATTATAGGAGCTGGAAGTTTCAGCAGTTTGGGAGAAGCCGTTTTCAGAGGTGGTCCCGGCGTCATCCTACTCTATTTGATTTGTGGCTTCGCCTGTGGTTTTACCGCTTTATGCTATGCTGAGTTTGCCAGTAGAATTCCTACAGCAGGTTCTGCTTATACTTACGCGTATGCAAGTTTCGGAGAACTTATTGCCTGGGTTATAGGCTGGGCGCTCATCATGGAATATTCTTTCGGTAATATTTATGTAGCCTTTTCCTGGTCAGATTACTTTACCAGCTTTTTAGGGCGCCTTGGCATGCATATTCCTGATTATCTTACTTGCAGCTATACAGAAGCAAGAAAAGCCTTTCAATATGGTTCAGAAAACAAGGAGCTATTAAATGCATGGAACACAGCACCCCTTATCGGAAGTCTTAAATTTATTGTGGACGTTCCTGCCTTAGTGATCAATGGTTTGATTACATGGCTCTGTTATGTAGGGGTAAAGGAAAGTAAAAATTTCAACAACTCTTTAGTCATTTTAAAATTAGGGGTAATTGTTTTGGTAATCCTGGTTGGCTGTGCATATGTAAACACGGAAAACTGGACCCCTATAAGCCCAACAACAGGCACTCCATCTTTCATGCCGAATGGTTTTGCAGGGGTAATGAGCGCTGTTTCGGGAGTATTTTTTGCATATATCGGATTTGACGCATTGAGTGTACTCTCTGAAGAAACGAAAGATCCGCAAAAAACATTACCAAAGGGAATGATTATCTCTCTTGTCTTATGTACAGTAATTTACATTGCCCTTACTTTGGTTCTAACAGGAATGGTAGATTACAAAAAGTTTGATGGTGTAGGTGACCCTCTTTCCTTTATATTTGAAAAAACGAATGCCAATGTAGCATGGATGGAACTTGTTGTTTCATTTGTAGCCATTGTAGCTATTACCACGGTACTATTGGTATTCCAAATGGGACAGCCAAGAATCTGGTACGCTATGAGCCGTGACGGGCTGATGCCCGCAAGGTTCCAGAAGGTTCACCCTAAATACAAAACACCTTCTTATGCCACTGTCGTTACCGGAATTGTAGTAGGAATTCCTATTTTATTTACAGATAAAACATTTATCCTGGACTTTACAAGTATCGGAACTATTTTTGCTTTTGTACTGGTTTGTGCCGGGGTACTTCTTCTTCCTGCTAAAGAAAAGATCAAAGGGAGATTTCACCTTCCTTATGTAAATGGTAAGATCATCTTCCCGGTTATTTTCATCGGGGGGCTAATTGCTTTCTATTATTGGCAGCCTGAGTTTTTCCATACGTTGATGAACTGGTCAGATCCTAAAGAAGGAGAATTCAGAGCCTCTATCTGCTTCTTTATTCTTATCAATCTGGTCTTATGTATATTAACTTTCATTAAAAATCTTTCATTAATTCCATTGATTGGATTAAGTTCATGTTTGTATCTTCTTACCGGAATGAGCCATGAAAACTGGTTCTGGTTTGGAATGTGGTTCCTCATTGGAATGGTCATTTACTTCTGTTATGGATATAAGAATAGTAAACTGGGAAAAGAATTAAGAAATAACTAATCTAAGAAGCTAACCGGTAAAATAATAAAAGGGCAAAGCTGTGAAAAGGTGAATGTAAATATTTACTTTTTTACAGTTTTGCCCTTTCGCTTTTTTATCCTCATTGTAAGATCGGCAGAATTATTGCTTTAAAGTCATTAGAATCAATAAACTAGCTTACCATGTCTGAAAGAATAAAAACATACAAAGAGTTTTATCAGTTTTATCTTACTGAACACAGTAAAACAGGAACAAGGATTTTCCACTTTATAGGTACATTACTCGTCTTTTTAGTAATCTGGTATGTTATCAGTTCCGGAAAGGAGAGATTTCTATGGTATATCCCTATTTTTGGATACGGATTTGCCTGGTTCAGTCACGCAGTCATTGAAAGAAATAAACCCGCTACTTTTAAGTACCCTATTTGGTCTTTAATTTCAGACTTCAGATTATTTCTTGAGTTACTGATCGGCAAACAGAAGTTCAGAGAAACCCCTCCACAACCGCAAAATACATCCGGAAAAGAATAATTTTTATAGATTGGAAGGCACAAAGTGCAATAAGTATATATTTTAATTGCCACGAACTCACGAATTGTTTTATTCCGAATCCATGGCAATTAAAATTGTTTTTCTAAATCAAATAGAATCGATCTTTTTCTTTCACCCTTCGACTACTCTGATTTATTCGATAGCTTCTTATTTTTTTGAGAGAGTTTTATTCCTATTAAATATCCTAAAGAGGGCAGAACAAAAGAGAGCAATACCGGCAATACTAATGAAAAACCACTTTTTTCCAATCCTGAAATGAGTGGAAATAAATACCCGTTATAGGCAACGAGTACCAGGGTAAACAAGAAACTTTCTCCGCTTCCTGTGGCAAAAAGATTAAAATTATTTCCAAACTGATCAAATAAACCTGACATCGCGAACAGCAAAAGATTCACAAAAAAGACCCATAGAACAGATCGGTATCTCATTCTTTTTCTTGCATTCAGATATCCTGCACCTATCAGAAAAAGGGCAAGAATTCCGGATAGCATATACTCTACCTTAGAAAAATTGACCTCGCTCCCCTCCTTGCTGAAAAAATAAACAGAATATATGAAAAGGTTTAACAGATAAGTAATGGTAACATAATTCATCATTTCAGTATTTTAATATTGCTTTTCCAGAATATCGTAATGAATGGTATTCGCTACTTTTTCTGTTAATGCATCTCCTCCCATTGTAACGAGCTCAGGTTTATAGTCTGAAAATGTTATGGTCTTATCTTTATTGAAAGTCACAACAACTTCTTCCAGAATATTTTTATCATCAACATAAAACTGAATTCTATTGTCTACAATCCGCCAGAAAGAAAGTCTGGGTTCCGAAGGACTACAATTCCCTACACTTCCTTCCACATAATTATATACAGCAAAACCATCTTCCCGTAGGGCATAATTTCTCATGAGACGACAGTTGTCAAAATCTTTAACAATTTTCTTTTTATTTTCATAAAATCCGGCTTCTTTTAATTTCCAAAAGCCGATAATATTCTCTTTTTTAATTTGCTGGGCATTTATAAAAGAGGAAGTGGTTATAAGAATAGCAATAGATGCTAATTTGTATATCATGAATCTGTTGAAATGTGTTTATTTTAAACGAAGATACAATAATTGAGAATATAAAATAGTTTCGGCGGGCAGCGTTGCTGCCCGCCGAAATCTTAAACTTTAAACCGGTATGCTATTTAAATTTTTTCTTAAAGCTGAATTTAAGACCGTTCATAAATCCGGGTTCTATAATATCGATTCCAAGCCCAAAATTGCTGTCCGCAATCGTATGATGATCTTCCCTGAACTGTTCAAATTCATTTTGTGGAATTTCAAGATTAACTAAAGGACTGTATTCAATATATACACTTGCTCCGTTTTTAGCAATCTTCTTGCGGCTTTTAAAATCAAAATAAGGATTAGCTATTGTACTTTCCTGAAGTGTATATTTTTCTTCCGTATCTATTTTCTGATCTGTATAGAGATTGATTTCATACTTTTCACTGTCGAAATTATGCCAGAACGGTAAATCTTTGTGCATAAAATCTCTGGCACTTGCTTTCACAAGATTTCGGTCAAAATACATCAGAAAACGGGTCTTCTGCGGATCTGTATAATAAGGATTATCAATAGTAGCAGCATACTGAATTTTAACTTCATTCAGCATTTTATCGTCACTTACGACTTCAATCGAAGCATCTTTAAATATATTTCTGACATCAGTTCCGTTCCTGTCATTGGAATAATTAAGGCTGTAAAAAAGAAAGCTGTTCCAGCTGTCTATAATCTCCCTCTTATTTGTATTCTTAAAATAACGCCTCATTGCATTCGCCCGGTTCCCTTTGTACGTGGTTACCAGATTAAGTTTTCCGACATTCCCCTGAACATTGAGATCTACTTTCTCATCTACACAGTAATATGGAAATTTATGTGCTTTTCTTACCTGAAGCTCCTGATCTTTTTTTACTTCAAGATAGTGCATAAAATAGGTAAATCCTCTGTTTTCAATCAAACCGAATTCATCACGGATCGTAGCATCAATAAAGTATTCCTGAGCTTTATAATTTATTTTCACCACAACATGATTGAAACTCAACAATGAAGGTAAATAATATTTAATATAATAATCAGTATTAAAATTAACCAATACTACAGATGAGTCTACTCCGATATAATCGAGAATAACCTTCAATAAAACAGATTTTGCCTTACAGTCTCCCTGCTTGTTTTCATATGTCACAGAAGGCTCCTGTGGCTTATGTCCGTTCATTTCGTCAGCATTAAAGACATAGTAAATATGATTCTGAACATATTCTATGGCAAACCTGAGCTTTTCATCCTGATCTGTAATTGCATCTAACTTTTCAATAAGATTTGGCGCAAAATCTTTTAACGAAGACTTATTAAAAACCTCATCATACATTGGAAAAATATAATTAGAAAGATCCTGCCAATTGCTTTCTGTAGCAAAATCTATATAAGGAAATATTTCACGTCCGGAATCTACAGGATTGATATAATTATGTTCTTCAACAACAAAACGCTCTCCTTTCTTTAAATGATTAATTTCCGGCTCCAGAACATTTCCCTGTTCATCTCTGAAAAAGGTCTTTTTATAGGTAATGATCTGTTCACGTTCATTGATAAAGGTAAATTTAAAACTACCATATGCCCAATAATTATCAGGGCTTACCCATACATATTTTGAAAATTCCTTTCTAAGAAAATCGCGTTCTGTAAATTCTTTTACTCTAGTATCTTCTAAAATCAATACATCATATAGTCTAAGATCTTTTATACTAATATTGATTTTTTTATTACTGCTTAAAACCCCGCCACTACTTTGATTTTCACTATCCAGTACTTTAATTTTCGTATCCGGAATCTTATCAATAAGCACTCCGTCTCTTAAGACACTGATTCTGTGAATCTGATACACCTCATTTTCTTCAACAATAATATCTGAAGCGGAGGCTCTTTCCAGGTTTCCGGGTTCGTTTAGCGTGTACGCCATAAAGATATACTCGCTGTTTTCCGTATTGCTGCTATAGTATTTTTTATCTAAAAAGTAGCAATAGTCTCTTCCTTCATCGATTTGTTTTCTGGCAAATTCAGAGTCCTTGATTCGGTCTTTTATTTCCTGGTCTCCGATATTTCCTGCCCACATTTCAGGTTTCTGAATCTTGTAATTTTCAACTTGAATTTGATTATCCATATTTTTTGTAAGAATTATGTTTTCTGGTCACAAACATTAAGAAGTTCAAATTAAATGATTAAAAAAACAAAAAACAATAGAAAAACTACGACAATTAATGAAAAATTTTCGGCATAGTAATTGCGAGGTATGCGCTAAAATCAAGTTTTATGAAAAGTATAGCAACAATTCTAAAAGGGACAGTACCCGCATTAGCATTATTCGCAATGACACAATGTACAACGACTAGCGGAGTTTCTTCAGCTGATGAAAAAACATTCATCGTAGGACCACAAACCGCAGATTGTACAGGGGTAGCACCTATGAAATGTCTGCAGGTAAAGGAAAAAGCAACTGAAAACTGGACGAACTTCTACACAAACATTGAAGGATTCACTTATGAGCCAGGATATGAATATGTCTTAAAAGTAAAAACAGAAAAGATCGCTAACCCGCCTGCTGACGGGTCTTCTATAAAGTACACCTTGGTAAAGCAGGTTTCTAAAGTTAAAAAAGAGGCAGTTGCAGCCAACGAAAAAACAATTATTGTAGGTTCACAAACGGTAGATTGTTCTGCAGGAGCGGGACGTATGAAATGTATGCAGGTAAAAGAAAATGCTTCTGAAAACTGGACGAATTTCTATAGTAAAATTGAAGGATTCACTTATGAACCGGGATATGAATATGTCTTGAAAGTGAAAACAGAAAAAATTGCCAACCCACCGGCAGATGCATCTTCAATAAAATACACATTGGTAGAACAAATTTCTAAAACGAAGAAATAACAATAAAAAATCTCCTGAACATTTCAGGAGATTTTTTTATTTCATGAGTTGGAATAATGAATATTGAAATCATTTTATATTTTCAATTTTCGCAACTTTCAACTTTCAACTTTCAATTTTCAATTACTAGTACCCTGTTTCTTTTTGAGGTGGATCCGGATACTTTCCTTTAGTAGATTCTCCCACGGTATTAGCAGTTGTCATAGCCACAACCAGGTCATTCAACATATTACTTGCAGCTGTAGGTGAATTAGGAAGAAGAACCAGACTGCTACGGTTACTCGCTCCTACAGAATGTAATGTATCATAGTGCTGCGTTACCACAATAAGAGCCGATGCTTCATGTGAGTTAATATCTACATTATTCAACATGCGTACTGACTCTTCAAGACCTTTCGCAATTTCTCTTCTTTGATCTGCAATCCCCTGCCCCTGTAATTTTTTCGACTCTGCTTCAGCTTTTGCTACGGCAACAATACGGATTCTCTGTGCTTCAGATTCATATTCTGCAGCCGTTTTTTCTCTTTCTGCTGCATTGATTCTGTTCATCGCATGTTTTACCTGCTCATCAGGATCAATATCTGTGACCAAAGCTTTAATAATATCATATCCGTAGCTGTTCATCGCTTCCTGAAGCTCGCTTTTTACCGCAATCGCAACATCGTCTTTTCTTACAAAAACATCGTCCAGTTTTAACTTGGGCACTTCTGCACGTACAACATCAAAGACAAAGGAAGTAATCTGATTCTCGGGATTTTCCAATCGGTAATATGCATCTCCTACTTGACCTCTGATTACCTGATACTGAACCGAGATTTTCATTTTGATAAACACATTATCCAATGTTTTTGTATCAATCATCACATCAAGCTGCTGAATCCTCAGATTGAGCCTTTTAGCAATCTGATCAATGATCGGAAGCTTCAAATGAAGCCCTGAATGTTTTACTGCCTGAAATTTCCCAAAGCGTTCTATAATCGCTGCTGTTTCTTGTTTAACAACAAAAAAAGAAGCGAATAAAATGATAAGCCCGAAAAATATAACGGGCACAAGATAAATCCCCATAGTTTAAGTTTTTACAATAAGTCGTTAATATGTATATTTCGTTAAAAATTTTTCAATTTATTTTAATCCCAAAGGATCAAAGCCACTATCAAATTTTTACCGATTTCTATAAATATACTACTTATTTTGAAACTAAACGGTCATTCCAATGTCTATTCCTTTAATTTTTCGATAGAGATCCGTAGCATAATTATCGGTCATTCCTGAGACAAAGTCAATGATTCCAAGGACTTTCTGATAATCAGTTCCCTGTTCATAGAGGAATTGTCTTGGAAGGAGTTTTAATGCCTTTTTATCATAAGATTTTCTTTCATCTTCAGGTTTCAGAATGGACGGAATAAAATGGTCCAGCAATTCGTACATTACATTGTATCCTGCGTTTTCAATTTCCACAACAGCTTTGTGGTTATAAATTTTTTCAATGGAGAAAGATTCTATATCCTGTAGCGCATTATTTTCAGATTTATAAATATCCAAAAGGCCTTTATCAAGATTTCCTTTCAGAATTGCATCAAAGTTCTGTTTATAGCTTTCTAATGATTTATTAATCAAAGCATTGATCGCTTTCGCTCTCAGATAAGAGATTTTTTCATTTTTATTGGAAATGGAAGCAAGCTTATTCTTCACCTTGTTAATATCATTACTTTCAGATTTCACCAATTCAAAGAAAAGGTTTTCACAATCTGAAGTGGAAACGATCCCCAGTCTGTGAGCATCTTCCATATCAATAATATTATAACAGATATCATCTGCAGCTTCTACCAACCATACAAACGGATGTCTTTTGAATATATGGGGTTCTTCGCTTTCGGAAATCAAATGCGTCCCTTTGGCAATTTCAAGAAATATATCTTTTTCATTCTGGAAAAATCCAAATTTCTTTCTGTGGATGATTCCTTTTTTCTTCGCAATAGCCTCACAAGGATATTTTGCAATACTTGCTAATGTGGAGAAAGTAAGCTGAATACCTCCTGCATCTTTTCCTTGCTGCTGCTGGGCAAGAACCCTGATTGCATTTGCATTCCCTTCGAAATTAACCAGATCTGCCCACTCTTTATCGTTGAATTTTGCCTTCAGGTCTTTTTCATTTCTTTCAAAATAACTTGCAATAGCATCTTCTCCCGAATGTCCAAATGCCGGATTTCCCACATCATGACATAAACATGCTGCTGCAATTACATTTCCTAAGTTATACAGATAAAAATTCTTTGCATCTTCTGTAAGGTCATTTTTGAAATCTTCAGCAATAAATTCACCAATAATACTTCCTAAACTTCTACCTACCGATGACACCTCTAAGGAGTGCGTCAGTCTATTGTGTACGAAGACACTTCCCGGAAGTGGAAAAACCTGGGTTTTATTTTGCAGCCTCCTGAATGCCGAAGAGAAGATAATTCTATCGAAATCTCTTTGAAAATCAGTTCTTGAAGCTTTAGTATGTGGGTTGTTTCCTGTACGTTGATTGGTGAAAATCTGGTTTAAATTCATCATTTTTCAAAATTACTCCAAATTTTAGTTTTATGGAATAGTATTCAAACATTTCTTAAGCATACGCAATCATTCAAAAAATCTATGATCTCCAAAGTTTTTTCCATTGGTAAATCCCCGGAAAAACATCCTACATTTGATACATTCATAAAATAAAAAAACTATTAAAAATGACAGACAATACATGGCTTGACCGATGGAATGACAGATACAGCAATAACCAGTTTGCTTACGGGACAGAACCTAATGTTTATTTAAAGAAACAATTACAGCAACTGACCCCCGGTTCTATCTTGTTTCCTGCTGACGGTGAAGGGCGCAACTCTGTACACGCGGCATTAGAGGGCTGGAAATCATCAGCCTTTGATATCAGCACCCAGGGCAAAAATAAAGCATTGCAACTCGCAGAACAGAATAATGTAAGCATTGACTATCAGGTTGGAGAATTATCGACTTTGAATTATCAGGAACAGCAATTTGATGTGATTGCCCTTATCTATGCTCATTTTCCCGGAGATATTAAATCGTCAATCCATCAGTTGCTTACTCAATACCTGCGTAAAGGAGGATTTATCATCTTTGAAGCTTTCAGTAAAAAGCATCTTGAATATGTTACAAAAAATGAAAAGGTAGGTGGCCCGAGAGATCTTGAATCTTTATTTTCAATAGAAGAAATCAAATCTGACTTTCCCGATTATGATAGTATAGAGCTTATAGAAACAGAAATAGAACTTAAAGAAGGTTTGTTTCATAACGGAACCGGATCAGTAATCCGTTTTGTGGGACAAAAGCAATAGCCTATTTACAATCTTTGTTATTTTGTAAGAATCTAACTTTATATTTTTAAAATGTATTATTGCGATTCTTTCGGAATAACAATGGAATTACCTCTATTTTTTATTGCAGGTTTTGGCTGAAGCCGGATGGATTGGTTTTTTATTTTTTTGAGCGGTCTAAAGCCCACTCCCATTGATGTAACCAAGCCAAGATTGAAATTTAGAACATTATCATTATTTATTTATCAATAACTAATCAGTTCCAAAAAGGCCACCGGCGTATTTTGTGAAAAATTCAGGCTTATAGACATCTCCAATAGGAATTTCCGCCTCCTCAATGTATATATTATGGTTATCAAATGAGTCAATATAATCTGCATTAACAACATATGATTTACTTACTCTGATAAAATTCTCACCGGAGATTTTCTGATGGATTGTTTTCAGATTCATGGCTGTTATCAATTTTTGTTGCCTGGTATGGATGACAACATAATCTTTCAGGCCTTCAATAAATTTAATCTCTGCAAAAGCAATTTTATAAAAACGCCTGTCTGCTTTGATAAATAAAAAATCAGTTGTATTTGATTCCACCGTATTTTTTACCGTATCTTTTGATAAAAGTTCAGTGTACAAAACAGCTTTATCAATCGCTTTTTCTAACCGCTGTGGGTCAATAGGTTTCAATAAATAATCCACCGCTTCCAACTCATAGCTTTTTAAAGCATACTGAGAATATGCGGTAGTAAAAATGATCAAAGACTTCTTGGGAAGCATTTCTGCGAATTCCAACCCCGTTACCATTGGCATTTCTATATCAAGAAAAATAAGGTCTACCTCATTATCTTTAAGAAAGTCTAATGCTGAAGGGGCATTAGAAAACTCACCAAGGACGTCAATTTTTGAAGTTTCACCGATCAAAGAACGCATCTCTAATCTTGCCAATGGCTCATCATCAATAACAATACAATTCATTACACAGAAATTTTAAATATAACAGTATATTCTTTATTTTCAGAAATAGTATTCAGTTCAAATTCATCATTATACAAAAGTTCCAGCCTCCTTTTGATATTTGTAAGCCCTAGCCCGCTGCTTTTTTTATCGGCAACAGAATAATGAGGACTTCTAGAATTAACACAAATAAAGCTAAGCTCTTCGTTTTCTAATTTTATAGATATCTTGACATAAGATTCTTTACCACTGATATCAACGCTGTGTTTCACTGCATTCTCTACAAAAGTGGTAAATAAATTAGGAGGAACAAACGTACTGTTTGCAACTCTTTTATCGTCTTCCGTATCGATTTCAAAAGAAAAGTTTTCACGCCTTATTTTTTCAAGATTTAAAAAATTGGAAAGAAAATCAATTTCTGAGGTTAATAAAGTCTTTTCTTCACTGTTTTCATACAGCTGATATCTTAGAAATTCTGAAAGCTTTATAATAACGACCGAGGCTTTGTCCGGATCTGTTCTTATCAATGCTTTTACATTATTCAGCATATTAAATAAGAAATGAGGATTGATTTGATTTCTCAGCTCATTCAATTCCATTTGTAAGGTAAGATTGCTCAGCTCATTAATTCTTTTATTATCTCTGATCCATTTCTGCAAAAGCTTTACCGTAGTTGTTGTAAGAATGATGGGGATACACATGAGAACCCCTTCATAAATACCTCCTTTTTCACCTCCGTGGCGAATATTTTCGACTCTAAATTCAGCAAAAATCGATCTGAAACCATATCTAATGATACTAAGACCCAATATTCCCATAAGAACAAGTACAATCAAATAAGTAATATACTGCGCTTTGAAGAAAAACCTGGGCACCAGGACATAAATATTAATGTAAACCATTGTAATCAGCACTGTATACACAAATAACAATACGTAATACTGATGCAATCCGGAATACCAATGCCAAAATCTTGTACAATAAAGAAGAAAGAAAAAGAAAATAAGGAACACCAGGTGTCTTAGGAACTTATACCGATCCTCTAAAAGAAAATCCATTACAAGGGTATCTTTACGTCCCCATGGTTTGTATTGCATATGATCAGACTCTTAATAGAAAACAAAAATAGACAATCCTAATAAGTCTCAGCTATAATATTATACCAAACCTTCATTTTATTATACCAATTTTCCCACTTTGTTTTTGTATAAAATACTGGCCGTTTCGTATAAAAATAAATCTACACGACCTTATTCTATCTTTCTTTGCTCTGTTTAATGAATGTCTATGGAATTAGTTGCTTTTCAAAAATTATCTCAGGAAATAAATTCAGAATGTTTTTTTATGACAGAATCTCAACAAGAAGAAAAAGTAATACAGCTTCTTGATCTCCATCATTTTATAGAATGCTATGATTCGGAAATAAAGGTTCTTAATTACCTCCAACACCCTATTAATATTGTAGAACGTGATGGTCTCAGGACAGGTATTTTGTTTTATGACCTGAAGAATATTTCATTCCCCGACTGCAATACTTCGGAAGAATTTAAAAAAAATAATGGACTTACAGAGCTCTGGTTTGTATTTGTTGAAGAAGATTTTGTTAATAACACCAATTTTCACACAGATTTCATTCTCGAAAACGGTTTAGATATATTTTTTGATAAAATTTTTGTTTTTAATTTTTTTCAATCCCTTATCCATCCTTTACAATAAGATATTATGAGTAGATCTGAAGGAATTTATAGAAAACCACCCATTTACACCTTTTACCATTCCTTAGTATTTACATTTATTTAATTAATTAATCACACTAAATATTAATTTTTATTAACAATTTTCTAATGTCATTTTAATTTCTTTAATCACATTTTAATTCTATTCACAAGAGCTTCTAATCTGGTCAGTCTAGTTTTGTAGCATCAAAAGAATCAGGGAATATCATTAAAGAAATTTTAATTGCATCGAAATATTCAATCAGATTATCAAGCTAAAGAAAAAACTCCCGGATAAACTCTGATCAACATGTAAACATTCATTACAATAAACAACATACCTATAGACTGTCATTACTCTTTCCATGAAAATCTACCGTAACATGAATCAATCTTGAAAACAATTCGAGACTCATGCAATGCGTGATATGATATGATTAAAAATAGAATATGGCAATACCTAAACAAATATTTCAAACGTTTAAAACAAAAAAACTTCCTTTACTGACAAAATTCCACATTTGGAATATGAAAAGGCAGAATCCGGAATACGATTATTTTTTCTATGACGATCGTGATATAGATAAGTTTTTAACGGAGGAATTTCCCCCTCAATATATTAACGCCTATCATAGATTAACAATTGGTGCTGCGAAAGCTGATTTCTTTAGATATGCAATTCTCTATAAAAAAGGAGGTGTATATCTGGATGTAGACAGTGCAATAACCAAACCTTTGAGAAAACTTATACAGGAAGGAGATGAAGCCGTGATCAGTGTAGAAAGACATGAAAACCTTTATGTTCAATGGGCACTTATATTTAGCAAAAATCACCCCTTCCTGAAGAAAACATTGGAACTGATGCTTTATAATATAGAAAATCATTGCCACCCTAATGATGTACACGCCACAACAGGCCCTACTGTATTTACCCGAGGTATAAAGCAATCTCTTAAAGAAAACCCTGATATTCCTTATACTTTATTTAACGGAATTGAGTTCCGGGGTTATCTAAAATTCAAATATAAATTGGGGAAATTTTTCCTATATAAAAGTAAATCACAACATTGGAAACGGCTTCAGATAAGTCAGGATATTATTGTTTAATGAGTTCCCATCTTTGAAAATACGTTAATAATAATCACGCCAAGTATAATCAGTGCAATTCCAATAATGGCAGGCAAGTCCGGTACCTGCTTAAAAACGATAATGCCAATCATTGTTATAAAAACGATACCTACTCCGGACCAGATGGCATAAGTAATACCTACAGGAATATGACGAAGGGTAAGGCTTAAACAATAAAAAGCGCAGGCGTACCCTATTACAGTAACAATAGAAGGCCATAATTTTGAAAACTCTTCTGATTTTTTCAGAAAAGTAGTGGCAATAATTTCAAAGATAATTGCCAAAGCAAGAAAAATATAGCTGCGTCCCATTGTTTATTCTTTACACAAAAGTAGTAAAACTGAACCCGTATTCCTAAAAAGGCAATTTTATAATTTCATAAAACTATTCTATTCATAGGGCTAGAAAGCTATTTTTGGGCCCAGGTAAATCCTCTTCCTGTGTGTAATTAGATTTTTTTATATGAATAAGAAACGGTAGAGAATTAAACATATCCCACATCCAAAACCAATAAGTATCTTAAAGTAAACATTTTAACCTTTAATTAAATACTTATTGATTTTTTACAAAATCTGATTTTCATGCGCTCCATGTTTTATTATATCGTATTGATGTTCTTTAGTTTGTCATAAAAAGGATACATCACCATGTCACGAAATATGACACGTGACAAAAATTCCGGGATCAAAGTCGCAGAGGAAAAATAAATTTTCTTAACACAAAAGTACCTTTCATACTAAAATTTTACTCTCCTAAAATCTATTTTCCACCAATGCTATGCGAAGCATTATTTATTATTTGTTTTATCAACTCCAATATATAAGTCTTTAAACGCTTAACACTTTCGTAAATTTTTACATATAGAACAATAAATATGTCAATAAATTTTTAATAATACATTAATTTTATGTAAACAAAATTCAAACAAAAACAGACACAAACATCCGTAATACACTGATATACATCATAATCATTTGCTTTGGCACGTGATTTGAAAGCTGTAATATTGCAATTGAAAGATTAATAAAAAAAAGTCAAATAATTAAAAATAATACAAAATGATAACTTATATCGGAATCGCAACGTGTGTAGTAGTGTTCGCATCATATTTCATGACAGCAAGAAAAGAAAGAAACTAATTCTAAAATAATCTAGCCTATAGAATATCTATACTAATTATATTGTTTTATGTTTTTAGTCTGAGAAATCAGATCCGCTCTTTTACTCATTGGGGTAAAAGGGCCCAAAAACATAACAGGAAGATCTTAGTTTCATAACAAGTTTTAATATCCAAATGAGTTAAGCCGGACAAAAGTCCGGCTTAACTTTTTATCTGATACCCATTTGTTTAATTGAATTTTATTCATTTTTTCACCTATCATTCCTTCCGTTTTGAAAACAGAAAGGTGGGCTAAAGCCCACCCCTATTGATGTGGATATCCGGATGTATAATCAGGTGTTTAATGACATAATCTTTAATCTTTAATCTTTAATCTTTAATCTTTAATCTTTAATCTTTAATCTTTTATCTTTTATCTTTTATCTTTTATCTTTTATCTTTTATCTTTTATCTTT